>NVVD01000012.1 GCA_002402105.1 Candidatus Cloacimonadota bacterium | reverse complement strand
TCGGCAAAGGGCGCGAGCATATTACAAAATTTAGAGATTGGGAGAATATACTAAAACACATCACATCTGAGGAATTTTCAGGTGTAGATGAAAAGGATGTGGGTATTTATATTGACCAGAAACATCTAGCACCAATACCAATCGAAAAACCACCTCAGGATATAGAAGTGAAATCTAAAGTTCAACCACCAACGGAAGAACAGAAAAAACAAGAAGTATTCGAGTAATTACAAGGTCTAAAAGTTTTGGATCTAAAGAATTTGAAACATACGAACGTGAAAAAGAAGAACTTCTATCTGTAGAGGGCGGTTTATCTGGATTATTTCAAGATAAAGTGGACTTCGGAATATTAAGCGAAAAGAGTGCTTTTTTACAGTCGTATTTACAAGAAAACACTAAAAACATTTTAGGAAAATATTTATTATCAGTCTTATATGAACGCTCAGGTGTAACAGAAGACGGTAGAAAATCAGAAGAAATTAAAACAGAGATTTTAAGCTATTATCCGTATGATTCGGATTGGTATTTAAAACTTGGGATATTAGCTGTGAAAATGGATGATTCTTCTATGGCTAAAATATTTTTTGATAAAACATCTTATATTTTATTGTCAAGAGGTTGGGAAGTCTATGAATACTACTCCAAAGAGCTTAGCAAATCAGCAGAGATAGCCTTAAGAAATAAAGATAGTTTTATGGCTCTTAGTTTAATTAAATATGGTTTTGCGTTTAATCCAAACTCTGTGAGTTTGGCAACAGTTAAGTTTTTACTACTAGAGCAATCAGGACAGGGTTCTTTTGCTTATTCAGCAGACTTTTTCTTTCAATTGCTAGAAGACGAGATTTATTATGAAGTTTTTAAAGGTGATGTTGGCCTTATTATATTTTGGGCGACATTTTTTACTTTGTTGATACTTAGTTTTTCACTATTTTTTAAAAAAAGAGAAGAATTTAAGCATCTTATTGATGAGTTAGCTGGTGGTGGTTCTCTTTCTATTCCTTTAATAACTTTTGTTGGAGGAGTATTAATTATTTTTTTCCCAACAGGTCTAGTTATTTTTCTTCCGATTATTCTTTGGAGCTTTTTAGATGACTTTGAACAAATGGCTTTTGTGATAGGTATTTGCTTTTTATTATTTCTTCCATTTTTGTTTCCTGTAGGTTATGTAAATAATCAGCCTCATTTAAAAGCTCTTTCTTTTATCGCAAATGGCGAATATAAAAAAGCTAAAGATATTTATCAARAGCGAGTTTCTTTAAATCCTTTAGATATTGATGCAAGGTTTCAGCTAGCTTTGATTCAAATGAATAAAAAAAATGGAGTTAAAAAATCGATTTCGATGTTTAAAAGTATTGTAGCTGAAGACTTAACTCATTTTGAGTCTCTTGGTAATATTGGAGTTTGTTTTGCAAAAGTAGGTGATTATAATTCGGCTTTATCTTACTTAAATAAGGCTTATAAAATTAATCCACTAGATGATAAGGTTTTATATAATCTATCTCGTGTAAATGAAGCTAAAGGTGAGTTAAAAACAGCTAGTAACTTTATGAAATGGTTAGGCGGGAGTGGAGATAAAAAAAGTAAAGCATTGATTGATCGTTATATTTCTGTGACTAGTGCTACAAATCCAATTTTTGCTCCGTTTTATTTAAAAAAAGCTGTAGAAAAACATAATACTCTTTTTGCTTCTGTTTATAATTCGTGGTTATCATTTAGTCTTCTTTTATTTATTATGTGGTTTTTTATGGGTGGTGGTTTTGTAGCTTATTTACTATTCATGAAAGATAAAATTCAAATTATAATTAGTTATTGTAAATATTGCGGAGATATTATTTGTGGAAATTGCCAGTCTGTACTAAGAAGCGATATTTTATGTAGTGAATGTTTTGATAGTTCTTCACGAAGAGAAAAAGGACTTAGAAACTTTAATAAATTAAAAAATAAATCAGAACAGGCTTTGTCTAAAAAGTTTAATTTAATTTTACCAGGGTTTTATCAAATTGTTAAAGGTGACTTATTAATAGGGCTCTTTTTATCATTTTTAACGATGCTCTTTTTTATGGTATGGGCGCATAATACGGGTTATGTTTGGTCTCAGGTGTTTTTTTATAAAAATGCTTTCACTTCAATGATTCAAATATTTTGTTTGTTGGTAGCATTTATTTTATATGCAATATCACAAGTTTTAGCCTTAAGCTCAAAATAAGAGTCAATATATTATGAGATGGTTAGTTTTAGTATATAGCATATTATGTTTTCTTTTATTTCTTGTTTCGTTTTTATTTTTAAATGGTTTCTTTTATGAGGGTATGCCACCAGGGACTTACTTAAACTCTGTAGATGTATCTTCTATGAACTTTAAATCTTTTTCGTTCTTAGCCAATAAATCAGTTAATAAGGCTAAGTCTTATATTTTTAAGTGTAAAATAGAAAATAGAACGATTTATTTAGAGCATAATAGAAATATCTTTTTTTCAGTAAAAAAGAAAGAATTATTAAAACAATATCGTTTAGCTAAAAATCGAGTTTCTTTTGTTCAACGTTTAAAAAGCTTTATATATTTAGATTATAAACGATATGATATTCCTTTAAATAGTAAAATTGATTATAAAAGAAGTGCTGCTCTTTTGAAAAAAAAATTAAAATCTTTTGAGGGAGAGATTATAAGAATTGAAGACAATCAGCTCATTCGTTCTCAAAAAATCATTGATTATAAAGAGTTATTTTCTAAAATAGAGAAAACTTTAGAAAAAAAACCTCCAAATATGTATTCAGTACCAATCTCTTTTGTTAAAACGAGTACAGAAGAGATAATAGAGCAAGATAAATTATTTTTGATATCAGAGGCTTCGACCCCTTTATTAAGCTCGGACAGAGCTTATGATTTGATATCTGACTTAATTCCTCTAGAAGACTCTGTTTTATTGAATCCAGGAGACTTATTCTCTTTTAAAAGCTATATAAACGATAAATCGTTAGATTTATCGTTTTATGAAGATAAATATCTTTATTTTGAAGATTATATTTATAATGACTTTTATGGTTTAGAACTATTATCAAGTACAATTTTACAAGTGTCAATAGCTGCTAATTTAAAGATAAAAGAGTTGCATTATCAAAAAAATATTTTACCTAAAGCAGATGTAGTACGAAACACTTATTCTTCAGACCTGTCAAAAGAGTTTGATTTAAAATTGTATCAAAATAAAAGAGAGCCCTTAAGATTAATTATAAGAAAAAATGAAGAATCTATATCTGTTGGTATTTATAGCTATATTCCTCCCAAAGAAACCTACAGTTTAAAACTTGATTTTTATAAATCTTTATATCCAAAAATAGAAGTTCAAGAAGACTTATTTTTGGGTAAAGAAGTTATTAAAATTATAAAAAAACCACTCAACGGTTTAATGAGTCAGTTTAAGAGGCAAATCTTTAAACAGGGGGTACAAGTTTCCTATCATCGTTTAAAAAAGAGAAAAATTTTGGCTAGAGATGGTATGATTTTAGTCGGGAAAAACATTCATAATGTGTATGATCCAAAAATATTATACATCCTTGGCCTACAAGAATTAAATAAAAACCAGTAATTCATTCAGTCTACTTGATATATCTAAATTTTTGTCTATAGAAACAAAAAGATAGTAAATTACCCTTTTCACTTGTGGCAATATACATTATACTAAAAATAACTTGATATTTTTTTATGAAATTATATATCGGAGTTTAATCCAAGGATGGAGGAACCTAGTATGAAATATAATGACTCTAAGAGTTTATATATTGATTTTATGCTAAATAAAGTAAATAGAGAAAGTTTGTTAAATGAACTGGATTTTTTTTCAGAAGAGCAAAGAGAAGAACTATTCTCTTTATCAAAAATGCAAATATTTAGAGACTTATATATTCAAAAAGTTTCGGCATAAATTACATTCAATTAAGTTTTAAACTATGTTTTTAAATCAAATAAAAAACTTGTCTAAATCAGCTCCTTATAGAAACTTTATCTTAAATAAAATTGAACGTATTTTTTTGCGTTCTTCTTTTTTTTCATTACCTATTGTAATTCAACTCGAATTAACAAACTTATGTAACTTATCTTGTAAGACCTGTGGGCACTCTTACTGGGATAAAGAGAAAAATTCACCGAAATTTTTATCAGTAGACTTGTTAAAGCGTTATGAGTTTTTATATAAAACTTGTTCTGAATTTCTTTTGGGAGGTTATGGCGAGCCTCTATTAAATAAATCTTTTGTAGAGATTTTAGATTGGTGTAAGAGAGATCCAAACAAATTAGTCACAATTATAACAAACGGTACTTTATTAGAAGATAAAATCTCTTTTTTAAAAAAAGTTGATATTGTTACTTTTAGTATGGATGGCATTCATCAAGTTTATGAACATCATAGAGATATTTCGTTTACAAAAATTCATAAAGGTTTAGAAATTTTTAGAAGCGTATATCCAAATAAGCGTATTCATGTAAATGTAGTATGGAACAAAAAAACAGACCAAAATCTCTATAAATTGGTTAATTTTTTAAATGATTATCAAATTGAACAAGTTAATTTGTTACCAGAGAAGATATATTCGCTTGATAGACAAGACGAATGTTTGTTTGAAGCAAAAGATTTACACGATATTTATATGAAACTCCAAGATATTAAAAACTCAACTTCAATAAAAATAAATCATCCAAATTTTTTAAAAGCAGAGCAAGTATGTAATCAACCTTTAGATAGTATTTTTATTTTATCTGATGGAGAGATAATGGCTTGTTGTTCTGCTATTTTTAAAGGAAGCAATGAAAGGTTTTCTTTAGGATATTTTGCAGGAAACTTAAAAGAAGACTTTCAAAGCTTCATGAATCAAGAAAAAATGATAGAATACCGTAAGGCTAGACTTCAAAAAAAGCCCTATGGCTCTTTGTGTGAAAACTGTGCTTTTAGAAAAGTACAAAAAAGTTACTTAAATAGAAGTTTAAATTAATGGATTTAGTAAAACAAAAATTTCAGGATAGAGTTTTAGTACGATATCAATTATTAATTGAGAAACATCATAAATCTCGTGATAGAGTGATTGATCTTGAGTTAAATCAAAACTTCTTTAAATCTCAAATAAAAGAATTGAGTGAAAATTTAGTAATTTTACAAAAACTTTTAAAAAATCATGAGTTTTTAATTCCAGAACTTGAAGAAGAAGTAAAAAGAGTAAAGTCTGAATATGGACATATTAAGACAGAGCATTTAGAGCTTCTACAATACGAAAAAATATTAAAAAATGAAATAGAATCTTTACAGCTTGAGCACAGTAAATTACAAAAATATATAGTAGAATTAGAAAAAGCCCATAAAAACCTTAATGTAGAACATTCAAAGTTAGGTATATGGTGCGAAGAACTAGAAAAAAATCATAAAAATCTTAATGTAGAACATTTAAAGTTAGGTATATGGTGTGAAGAACTAGAAAAAAATCATAAAAACCTTGATGTTGAACACTCAAAGTTAAGTATATGGTGCGAAGACTTAGAAAAACAAAAAGACTCTATTCATTTGGAGTTTGATAAACTTTTAAAGTCTTATAAATCATTAGAGATAGAGTTTAATTTAAGATTAGATGATATTGAACATCTATCAACATCTATACAAGTAGAAAGTGATAAATATAAATTATTATGGAAAGACCACAAAAAACTTGTAAATGAGTTTGACGAAAGAAAAGTTATATTATTAGGGCAAGAGTCTCAATTAGGTTTGTTATCAAAATATATAAAAGAGCTAGAATTAATTAACAAAGAAAATCAATTTGAGCATAGTAAATTAGTCGATTTATTATCAGATCAAAAAACTATACATAAAAACTTGAATGAGCATATAGCAAACTTACAAGAAGAAAATAAAAGATATTTAGATATACATGAAGTGGATAAAGTTGAACATAAAAAATTAGTAGACTATATTCAAGTTTTAGAGTCAGAGACTAAGTCTTTAAAAACAGATCACGAAAATATATCAAAACATAGAGATCAAGTTTCAAATGAGTTACAACAAATACAAAATAATTTTTTGTATAGAGTTTTGAAAAAAGTACAAAAAATTATTGGTAGATAATAATGAATAAAGATATAAATATATTAAACAGAGATTCTATTTTTAATCCGTTTTTGAAAACAGATATTGATCCTAAAAAACTAATAAAACTTTTTTCATCAAAAAAAGATACTTTTAAAAGCCTTTATTATCAAAAACTGCCAAAAAAATATCAATTAAGTGAAGATTTAAAGAGTTTAATTGGGGTTTTAGATGTGCATATAGCTAAAGATGACTTCCCTGATTTTTTAAGGGCTTTAGGCGCTATTTGCACAAAGACTTTTATAGGGGCTAAGCGTATTTTATTTGATATTAGTTACTCTTGTAATCTTGATTGTTTATATTGCAGACGGCATTCTCCTATTAATCCAGGGGACGAAGAAAAATCTTTACCTGAGAGAAAGCATCAATTTTTTCCTTATGAAAAATTACTTTTGATGTTAAATGATGCTCAAGATATGATGGTAGAAGAAGTGTTGTTAGTAGGTGGAGGAGAACCGAGTATTCATCCTCAATTTTTTGATATCGTCAAAGCTGTTAAAGAAAGAGGTTTTTCATTAAGTTTTAGTACAAATGGTTTAAACTTAACAAAGAAATTAGCAGATTTGGTAGTTGAACAACAAGTAGATAATTTAACGGTTTCAGTTAGTGGTGTTAGCTTTGAATCTTATAAAAAAACTCATCCATCTATGTCTCAAAAAGGCTTTGATAGGCTCTTTAATAACTTTGAGTATTTACATTCTAAGAGGCGAAAATACATAGCAGAAAATAAAACGGAGTATTCAAAGCCATTTTGTATTTTTTTACATGTGATTACTTCTGATAATTACCATGAAGTGATTGATATGGCTTTAATAGGCCAAGAATATGGGTTTGATACCATTTGGTATAAACTGGTTCATCCAAGTGATTGGTCTCGTCATTTATGCTTAAATAAAGAGCAAGCCAAACAAGTAAAAGAAGACTTCCATTATTTGAAAAAAGTGGCTCCTAATTTAAAAATAAAAATTGATGATTATATGGATCATGAAATAGAAAATTTAAATGATACTGGAGATTGGTCTGGATATTTTCACAAAGAAAAACGCTGTTTTGTTGGGTGGAATTTCTCATATGTTGATTTGAGTACAGATTATAGTTTTTGTTGTGGAGATAAAATTATTGGTCAATCAAAAGATTATAAAGATTACAAATCGTTTTGGGTTTCTGATGAGTATAAAAGAGCCCGAACCTGTGGCCGTGATTTTAATTATGGTGCTAAAAATATAAAAGGTTATAATGGAGTCTCTATTATTGATGACTTTTGTAAATCTTGTGATAATACAAATTTTAATGAAGAGATGGAAGCCCTAATAAAAAAGTATAATTTTATATCTTTTTTATAAGCTTTAGAATAATTCTATCTAAGTAGATTGAAGATTTTAAAAGGCTTTGTTAGAATATATTTTTAATATTATAAAAAGGACAGAGTGATGCATATTTTAATGGTACATCCTCATGATATATATTCTTCTCTTGAACCGTGGACAGTGCGTATTACTTATTTAGCAGAGCAATTTGTTAAAATGGGTCATAAGGTACGCTTAGTGTATCATTTAGAAAATCCACATCAACGACCAGAAATCATGAAACACAGGCAAGAGTTTTCTTTTCAAACAATTCCTATGATTAGGTTTTCATCAACTTTACTTTATAAGACTAAAAAGTTGATAGAGCTTGCTCATTGGGCTGACGTTATACATTTTCAAAAAAGTTTTGCTTATTGTTCAATACCATCAATTTTGGCTGGTATTTTTACGGGTACTCCTGTTCATTATGATTGGGATGACTGGGAGGCTGAAATATTTAGAAACTCTTGCCCAGAGGATGCTTATTGGTATCAATATACAAATCAAATAGAAAAAATTATCCCTAAATTAGTCGATACAGTTTCTGTGGCTTCTTTGCCTTTATGGCAACAATGTACAGCTTTAGGGGTTGACCATAGATTGGTTTTTCAAGCACCAGTTGGTGGAGATCCAGATCATTTTAATCCAGATAATTTAGATGCTTCTGATATTTTAAATCAATATGACTTTAAAGAGCATGTTGTAACTTATATGGGGCAACTACATGGTGCTCAATATTGTTCATTATTTTTAGAGGCTGCATCTAAATTACGAAAGCAAAGAGATGATATTACTTTTTTAGTAATTGGTAATGGCTCAGAATTTTTAGACTTAATGCAAGAAGCCGAAGATTTAGGTTTAAATGATTCTATTATTTTTACGGGTTCTGTACCTCATGATACTGTCCCTAAATTTTTAAAAGTTTCTGATGTTTGTGTGGCTGCTTTTGAAGATACTCCACAAGTTCGCACAAAGTCTCCTTTAAAGATATGTGAGTATATGGCTGCTAAAAAGGCAATTGTTGCTAGTGATGTGGGTGAAGTATCAAATATGCTTGATCATGGCAATGCTGGTATTTTAGTGCCAGCAGGAGACGCTATGTCTTTAGCCTCGGGCATACAAAAGATTTTAAATGATCCGGATTTGAAAAAGCATTTAGAGCATAATGCAAGACAAAGGTCTTTAAATAAATACAATTGGACTACAACAGCTAACAGTCTTATGAGTGCCTACCATTTAGGGATGGGCAAGAAAAAAAAAATTGCTCGGCGTTTCAAATTTTTGAAATGGGAGAGGCTGTATAGGTTTTTATTTCAATCAAACTCAAGGTTTGAATGCGAAGACTTACCTCAAGGTAAGATGATTTCGACATTAGATGACTTTAAGAGAATGGCTGGAGTAAAATCAGTAACAGGATCATTTATCGGACCTCAATTAGTACAACTAGATGTTACAAACCTTTGTAACAATGATTGTGTGGCTTGTTGGTCAAACTCTCCTATGCTTGAAGACTTGATGATAGACCCCGCTTCTAAGCGTGATACTATTCCTTTAGATGTTTGCAGTAGGATTTTAGATGAAATGCATTCAATTGGTACAAAAGAAATCTATATGGCAGGTGGGGGAGACCCTACAATGCATCCACAAATTTTTGATATTTGGGAGAAAATCAAATCTTTAGATATGGTTTTATATGTAAACACTAACTTTGTTCTCTTATGTACACATGAGAAAATAAAACGTACAATTTCTTTGGGTATCGATCATTTTACAATTTCTATGTGGGCAGGTTCTCCAGAGGCTTACTCAAGGACTCACCCAAATAAAGGGCCAAAAGATTTTGAAAAGGTAAAAAAAGGGCTAACTCTTTTAAATCAATTGAAAGAGTCAACTCCTTATGTAAAAGTTTATCATGTGATTTCACGTTTAAATTATAAAGATTTCTGGAACATGTTAGATTTTTGTGTTGATACGGGCTCTGAGTCGGTTGAGTTTACTTTAGTTGATACGATTCCTGGTAAAACAGACCAATTACTTTTGACAGAAGATGAAAGACAATGGTTGTATGAGCAATGTGAGAAAGTAAATAAAGATTGTTACGATCAAAAATATAAAAATAAAGTGCTTTTATTTGGCTTTGAAAGGTTTATGAGACGTTTATCGTCTGTTGACTCAAATGTTGGCGATCATGATAAAAATATTGTAGAGAGTTTTCCTTGTTATATAGGGCACTTATTTGCTCGTATTATGCCAGATGGAGATGTAAACACCTGTTTAAAGTCTCATCGTATGCCTACTGGTAATATCTATGAAAAAGGTTTCGATGAGATTTGGTCAGCGAGTCGTCAAAAATATTTTCGTAAAAAAGCTCAGGTTTATGATAAAAAAGATCCTATGTTTGCATTGATTGGTAATGATGCAGATGTCGAGGTTGGTTGTTATAAATCATGTGATGATATTTCAAGAAATCAATATATGCATAAACGTATTTCAGAGTTAAATTTCTTAGAAAAAGGTTTTTTAAATATATATCAAGGTTATTTGGAGTCTACTGGTCAAAAACTATGAGTTTTGTAAAAAAAAACTTAGATTTAACAGGCATTTTACAGCAAAAGGTTTTTGAAGGGCCACGTCATGTAGTCATTGATTTAACAAATCGTTGCAATACTAATTGTATAGCTTGTTGGACTTATTCTCCTATGTTAAAACCTGAGAATAAACCAAATAAATCTTGGTTCAAAGAAACTCTAAACATAGATCGTTTATTGTATTTAATAGAAGACTTACACGAGTTAGGGGTAGAGAGAATACGTTTTACTGGTGGTGGAGAACCCTTACTTTTTAAAGGGGTTGATCGTTTAATCTCTGAGATTAAATCACGAAATATTTGGCTGGCAATTACTACAAATGGTCTTTTATTAGATGAATCAAGAGTTAAATTATTAAGAGATTTAAAAGTAGACGAAATTGCTATTTCTTTGTGGGCTGCTACTGGAGAAACTTATAAAAAAAATCATCCAAAATCTAAAGATGGTGAGTTTTGGCGAATTTTAAAGTCTTTAGAGGCCCTTAAAACAGGTGAATGGAGCCCATCTTTGCATATGTTGAATGTAATCAATAGCTTAAATGTTCATGAAATAGAAAAAATGGCAGATTTGGCTAGAAACTTAAGATTTGATTCAATATATTTTACCCTTGTTGATGCTATGAAAGATACTCATTCCCTTTTATTAAATAAAGAAGAGCGGGATGAAGCACTAAAACAAGTTTATAGGGTTAAACAACGCTTTTATGGTGACTTAGAAATTAACTTTGATAATTTTCAAGGTTTTGAGGATCGTTTAAAAAGTGCTTCAAATGATAAGGAGTACGACCGTAATAAATTAGATTCTTTACCCTGTACTATGGGTTGGCATTTTGCTCGTATTACAGCTGATGGCTTTGTTGCTCCTTGTTGTAAGGGTGTTGACTATAAAATGGGTAATATAAATAATGATAGATTCAAGAAAATCTGGATAAATCATAAATACCAAGAATTTAGACAACTATCTTACAATGAAAAAAAAGATCATCCTTATTTTTCAAAAATGGGATGTTATCAAATGTGTGATAATTTAATGCACATCGAAGAAATTCAAAAGCGCCTAGATAGGATAAACTCAGGTGAAAAAGAGAGTATTTTAAACTATAGTGGAGTACAAGTTCAGTAGATGTCATTTGATATAGAGTTAAAAGCATACTGGAACCAATTTCATAAAGACTTATTTTGTAAAAATGAGCTAGATTTATTTGTATCTGGTATTACTTTATACTCCCCATTTTGGCTAAAAAAGAAAAATAAACTTAAAAAATTTGTTTTTATAGGTAGTTTTGATGATTTAAAACTTTGTCTTTTTTCTAAATCATGGCAAACCTCAATTTCAGTAAATAATCGTTTGTTATATCAAACAAGCTTGAAAGGTTTTTATTTAGAGTTTGAACTGTTTGAAAGTTTAGATGATTTATTTTCTTTTTTAGAATCATCTGCTTTAAATTATGAAAAAGTTTGTTATTCCTTTAGGCAAAGCCGATTTGTCGAAAATAATTTTATTGAAAAAGCTCATCAGGTTATTTGTGATAGACCTTTATCTTTTTCATCAAAAAAGGATTTTTTTTATTTATGCTTGGTTCAAAAACTAAGAATACAATTATTAATAGATTCAAAATTTTTAGGTGACATAGACTTTGTAGAGCTATGTCAACTAGGCTTATTTAATTGGATTGAAAATCAAAATTATGTAAGTTTTTTATTGGATGACTTATATCATATGAATGTTTTAAGCCCTGAGTCTAAAAATTTTATTTTATCTTTGATGTCTATATTAAATTGGCTTGAAAAAAACTATTCAAATATTTTGATATTTTTTGAAAACAGTATGTTATCCCATAAGAGTTTGTTTAAATCTAGGTTAATAAAAGATAATTATAAAAAGTACTTAGTATACTCATCTCAATCAAAATTTATTGATGCTTTTAATGATAATGAGCTTGTTTTATTAAATGATATATCAAAATATAAAGATTCTTGGATAGAGTATTTTGAAGGAAACCCTATTTCGTTAGATTTTTTAGCTTTTTGGGTAGATAGTTTCTTAGAAAATTATTTAGAAGCGTATGTTCTTTCTGCAATGCATTTTTTACGTGTATATGGAGACTCAAAAAACTATAGATTTAAAATAAATAAAATTCTACAAGAGTTTTTACTAGAAGAAGCTTTCGTTAAAAATATGTTAAAAAAAGCATCTTTAAAAGTTGATGAAAAATCTTTTTTGAGACTTTTATCAAAAAGGTTTTTGGGTGAGTTAAAATCGATTCATTCTTTAAGAGTTATTTTGGGAATAAAAAAAAGACCAGATAAAATCTGATCTTTTTGTATCGTTTTTTTTACTTAAGAGTTAACGATTTCTTTAAGTGCTTTACCAGGAGTAAATTTAGGCAACTTTGTAGCAGCGATTTGAATTTTTTCTCCAGTTTTTGGATTAACACCAGTTCTTGCAGCACGATCTTTAACTTCCCAGCTACCAAATCCTACTAATTGAACTTTTTCTCCGTTTTGTAGTTCAGACTTAACGATGTCAATAAATGCATCGATTGCACCAGATGCTTCTTTTTGGTTTAACGGTGTAGCATCTGAGATTTTTTTTGTTAATTCGCTTTTATTCATAATTTTCTCCTGTTCAAAATAATGCTAATTTTAGCATATTTTGTTCTAACAACTCTAAAAGTACTGATTAATACTAAGGTTTGAAGTACTTTGGACTGAATTTATCACTTCCTAAACCTTGTTTCAAGTAATATTTTGATTTTTAAGCTAAAAATGATAAAAAATATACTTTTTAGGGGAAAAATTACTTAATTTGGGGGTAATGCTTAGACAATAGCTCTTTAATAGACCTGTGTTGTAGTAAGATATCGTGTTTTAATTTATGCTTAGGCTTCTGAATAAAATGGGTTTGTGAGACTACTAAATGAGGTTGAAAGCTAAAAAGGTAATCCCATCCAGCTTCTAGATTGACCATTTTTTCAAATTTAGAGTTGTGAATGCTTTCAAATTCAAAATGATATTGATTTGGGTTTAACTCCTTTACCTCAGAGTATGACCTGATCTCAGATTGATCAATAAAAAATCTATAAATCTGTTCTGGTTTTTCAATTTTTACTCTGGCTTTTAGGCTTTTATTTGGTTGATAAAAGGCATTGTTGATTTGGTACTCTTTATAAAAAATGATTGCTAAATCATACATTTCGATTTGATAGAGTAATTGGGCTAAATGATAATATATTTCATCATACTTGTGATTGGGGTCTTTGATTAATGCTTGAAATGCTTGTAGAGGTTGAAATTTAATAAGGAGTTGAGAAAGCTGGGTTCGTTTTTCTCTATTTTCTGGAAAAAAAGATAGATACTGTTCTAAATACAAAATGGTTTGTGTTTTGTTGTTTAAGCGTTCATTAAAATCAATATGTAATTGTAAGACTTCTTTGTTACTTTTATCTAGATATAAAAGTTTATCAAGTTTTATTTTTGCTAG
Source organism: Candidatus Cloacimonadota bacterium (assembly GCA_002402105.1). Classification (GTDB taxonomy): domain Bacteria; phylum Muiribacteriota; class UBA6191; order UBA6191; family UBA6191. Next base: position 105,533 of record NVVD01000012.1, on the reverse strand, counting down.
GGTGAAGCTTCTTTCTTTTAATAATATTGAAGAAAGTAAAATAAGGCTTTGAATATTTTTGGGTTCTTCTTTTTCTAGGTAAAGACAGATTTCTTTTGATAATTCGGCTTGGGTATTATTTAGAAAACTTTCAGAAGCTAGTTTATATAAAGCTAGATTAGCTTTATTGAAGTGTTTAGATAGTAAATGGTTTTCAATTTTTAGAACTACACTCTGTATATTATTGATTGGGTTTTTTTGACAATAACTTTTGATGTATTTTAATATATTATTCATATGTTTACTTTAATTAAATATTTTTGGTTATTATACAAAATTGCTTTTACTTTGTCTTTTTTTGCTTCATAAGAAAACTTTTAAAGAGATTGTTTCAAAAAAAGATAATAAAAATACATAAAGTACTTCATTTTGATGATATCTGTTTCAAAATGAAAGAAAAGGTTTATTTTTTTTGGCAAGATATTTTCTATACAGATTGTGATTAGAAATTAATGTAAGCCCAATGACTGGGTACAACCATATAAGTAGGAGGAAACAGATCATGAGTCTGAATCTGAAACCACTTGGTGATCGAGTAGTCGTTCAACCAAAAAAAGCCGAAGAAAAAACTAATTCTGGAATTTTTTTACCATCAACAGCAAACAAAGAAAGACCAATTAGTGGTGTTGTTGTTGCAGTAGGAACAGGAAAAGTAGCTGACAACGGAACAAAAGTAACTATGGAAGTTAAAGTTGGAGACAACGTAATCTACACAGAATATGCTGGTACTGAAATCAAAGTAAATGATGATAAGTATTTAATTATGCGTGAAGATGATATTTTAGCAATCAACTAATTTAGTACTTGTTGAGATATAAATTTTTCTACTTTGCTAGAAAACAAAAATAAAATTATTAATTTAAATAAAGGATATTAAAAATGGCTAAAGAATTACTTTTTGAAGAAGATGCTCGTAAAAAACTAGAGCTAGGGATTCATAAATTGGCAAAAGCTGTTAAAGCTACACTTGGACCAAAAGGTTGTAATGTAGTTTTAGATAAAAAATTCGGTTCTCCACAAATCACTAACGATGGTGTAACTATCGCTAAAGAAATCGAGCTTGAGTGCCCTTTTGAAAACATGGGCGCACAATTACTAAAAGAAGTAGCATCAAAAACTAATGATGTTGCTGGTGATGGTACAACTACTGCTACAATTCTTGCAGAAGCAATTGTAACAGAAGGTGTAAAGCATGCTACAGCTGGTCATAATCCAATGGCTCTTAAGCGTGGTATTGATAAAACAGTTAAAGAAGTTATCAAATATATTGGTAGCGTTTCTGTACCAGTTGAAACTAAAGATCAAATTTGTCAAGTTGCTTCAATTTCAGCAAGAGACATTGAAATCGGAGATATTATTTCTGATGCAATGGATAAAGTTGGTAAAGACGGAGTCATCACTGTTGAAGAGTCAAAAGGTTTAGATACTACTCTTGAAACAGTCGAAGGAATGCAATTTGATAAGGGGTATATTTCTCCATATATGGTAACTAACTCAGAAAAAATGATTGCTGATTTAGATGATCCATATATTTTAATCACTGATAGCAAAATTTCTACAATGAAAGATCTTTTACCTATTCTTGAAAAAATTGTTCAAAGCGGAAAACCTCTATTAATTATAGCAGAAGATGTTGATGGTGAAGCATTAGCAACTCTAGTTGTAAATAAATTAAGAGGAACATTCAATTGTGTTGCAATCAAGGCTCCTGGTTTTGGTGACAGAAGAAAAGAAATGTTAGAAGATTTAGCTATTTTAACTGGTGGACAAAAAATTACTGAAGATAAAGGTATGACTTTGGCTGATGTTGATTTATCAATGTTAGGTTCTGCTCAAAAGGTTGTTATCGCTAAAGACCTTACAACAATTGTTGAGGGAAAAGGTGTTTTAGGAGATATCAAAGGTAGAATCGAGCAAATTAGAAGAGAAGTTGAAGCAACTACTTCTGATTATGACAGAGAAAAACTACAGGAGCGTTTAGCAAAACTTTCTGGTGGAGTAGCTGTAATTAAAGTTGGAGCTGCAACAGAAACAGAAATGAAAGAAAGAAAAACACGAGTTGAAGATGCTTTATCTGCAACAAGATCAGCAGTTGAAGAAGGTATCGTTGCTGGTGGTGGAACTTGTCTTTTAAATGCAATTCGTGCTATTTCAGATTTTAAGCTTGAAGGCGATGAAAACGTTGGTGTTCAAATCGTTAAAAAAGCTTTAGAGTCTCCAATTAGACAAATTATCACTAATGCTGGACTTGAGGGTGCAGTTATTGTTGATAAGCTTAAAAATGAAAAAGATGGATTTGGATTTGATGCTGCTAAAGAAGTTTACTGCGATATGATTCCAGCAGGAATTGTTGACCCAGCAAAAGTAACAAGATCAGCTCTTCAAAATGCTGCTTCTATTGCTTCTATTCTTCTTACTACTGAAGTATTAATTGCTGATGCTGCAAGCGAAGAGCCTGCAATGCCAGCAATGCCAGGTGGAATGGGCGGAATGGGTGGAATGGGAGGTATGGGCGGAATGATGTAAATCATCTCCCATAGATTCTAACCCTTTATGGGTTGTACCTATAAGACCTCAAGAGTTTAAAATTCTTGAGGTTTTTTTACTTATATGGGATAGGCACACGTTTCAGGGCTTGTTTCAGATTTAAACGAAGCTACAAAAATGAAACACTTCTATTTTAGGTTTTATTGTATTTATCTCTGTATCCCTATTTATATGTATCTTTGTTGAAAAAAAATATTATTTTTTATTTTGGCAAGACCTTTGCGAATAGTATATTGAAACAAAAATGTAATTTGTACGAGTAAGACTTTACTTGGGCTCTTACTGAAGGATTAGCTAAAAATGTCAGAAGAAATTGAAAAAGAAAAATTAGATGAAAAAGTTGTTGAAGAGCAAAAAGAGTCTCAAGAAGAAATTCAAGAAGATTCAGCTGTTGAAATAACAGAAGATGCTTTAGAAGTTCTAGAGCCAGTAGACGAATTTGAAGCATTACAAAAAGAAAAAGATGAGTTATACGATAAGCATCTTAGGCTTGCAGCAGAATATGACAACTTTAGAAAAAGAACATTAAAAGAAAAGAATGAATATCATAAGTATGCCGTAACAGGCTTACTAGAAAAAATGATTCCGATTCTTGATACCTTAGAAAGAGGTATTGCATCTAACGAAAAAGCAGATTCAGTTGAGCCTGTTAAAGAGGGCTTTGAAAAAGTTTATGCTTTGTTTAAGGATATTTTAAATAAAGAGGGCTTAGAGGCAATCGATCAAAAAGGTGTATTGGTTGATTACAATTGTCATATGGCGGTTTTTCAAGAAGAAAACAACGAAGTGTACGATGGCACAGTTTTAGAAATTTTTGAAAAGGGCTACAAGCTAAAAGATAAAGTAATTAAAGTGGCTAAGGTTAAAGTAGCAAAATCAGATAAAGAGGCTCCAAAAAAAGAGTCAATAGATGAAAAAGTAACAAAAGTAGATTTTAAAGCATAAATTTAAGGAGATTCTCATGGGAAAATGTATAGGTATTGATTTAGGGACAACAAACTCTTGTATAGCAGTATTAGAAGGCGGAGATGCAACAGTAATTACAAATACAGAAGGTGCTCGAACAACACCATCAATTGTAGCATTTGCAAAAAATGATGAAAGATTGATTGGTGAAATAGCAAAACGTCAAGCAGTTACAAATGCTGAGAACACAGTATTTTCAATTAAGCGTTTTATGGGTAATAGTTATGATTACATGGTAAAAACAGGTGAGATTGATCAGGTTCCTTATAAAGTAGTAAAAGCTTCATCAGGGGATGCTAGAATCGAAGTTAAAGGTCAAGTATATTCTCCTCAAGAAATTTCAGCGATGCTTTTAAAAAAATTAAAGTTAGACGCAGAAAGCTATTTAGGTGAAACAGTAACAGAGGCAGTGATTACTGTTCCTGCTTACTTTAATGATGATCAAAGAAAAGCAACAGTTGATGCTGGTAAAGTTGCTGGTTTAGATGTTAAAAGAATTATCAACGAACCAACAGCTGCAGCTTTAGCCTACGGAATGGGAAAACAAGACGAAGAGCAAATGATTTTAGTTTTTGATCTTGGTGGAGGAACATTTGATGTTTCTATTCTTGAACTATCTGATGGAGTATTTGAAGTTAAAGCGACAAAAGGTGATAACCATTTAGGTGGAGATGACTGGGATCAAAAAATTATAGAGTTTATCGCAGCTGATTTTAAAGCTGGTCATGGTATTGATTTAAAAGCTGATCCAATGTCTCATCAAAGACTCAAAGAAGCAGCAGAAAAAGCTAAAAAAGAGCTTTCAACCGTTGCAAAAACAACAATTAATTTACCATATGTAACAGTTGGTGCAAGTGGGCCTCTTCATGTTGACATGGAGCTTTCACGAGCAAAGTTTGAAGACTTAACAAGAGATTTAGCAGAGCGAATCAAGGCTCCTGTTAGAGATTGTTTAAGAGATGCTAAATTAGATACAAGCGAAATTGATGAAGTTATTTTGGTTGGCGGTTCAACAAGAATGCCTGCTGTTCAAGAAATCATTAAAGGTTTAATTGGTAAAGACCCTCATAAAGGTGTAAATCCTGATGAAGTTGTAGCTCTTGGTGCAGCGATTCAAGCTGGAGTTTTATCTGGAGATGTTAAAGATGTATTGCTTTTAGATGTTACTCCACTATCTTTAGGTATTGAAACAATGGGCGGAATCAACAGCAGAATCATTGACAGAAATAAAACAATTCCTTGTAAAGAATCTCAAACATTTTCAACAGCAGCAGATAATCAGCCAGCTGTATCTATTTTAGTTGTTCAAGGTGAAAGAGAAATGGCACGAGATAATAAAGTGCTTGGTACTTTTGAATTAAGTGGAATCGCACCTGCTCCAAGAGGTGTTCCTCAGATCGAAGTAACTTTTGATTTAGATGCTAACGGAATGTTAAACGTTTCTGCTAAAGATAAAGCAACAGGTAAATCACAAACAATCACAATTCAAAATTCATCGGGGCTTGACTCTGGCGAAGTTGAAAAAATGATGAAAGATGCTGAAAAGCATGCTGAAGAAGATAAAAAAAGAAGAGAAGCTGTAGAGACTAAAAACAATGCAGAGCAATATCTTTTCACTACTAAAAAATCTTTAGAGGAGCACAAAGAAAAGCTAAGCGCTGATGAGGTTACTGAGCTTGAAGCAAGTATCACTAAGTTTGAAGAAATTATTAAATCTGATGATACTGATAAAATCAAAGAAGCAACTGAAATTTTTATGAAAGAAGCTCAAAAATTAGGTGAAATCATCTATAAAGAGCAAATGGAAGCACAAGCAGGGGCAAGTCAGCCTCAAGCAGAAACTGAGCAATCAGCAGAAGCTGGTGGAGAAACTGTTGTTGATGCTGAATTTGAAAAAGTAGACGAGTAAAAATATTTATAATTCTCTCACTCAATTTTGAGTGAGAGAATTTTTGACTTAAAAGAGAAGACAATGAGCGAAAAAGATGATTTTTATTCAACTCTTGGTGTAGCCAAAGGTGCAACAGAGTCAGAGATTAAAAAATCCTATAGAAAAGCTGCTATGAAATATCACCCAGACAGAAATCAAGGTGATAAAGGGGCCGAAGAAAAATTTAAATCGGTTCAAGAGGCTTACGGAATACTTTCTGACCCACAAAAAAGGGCTGCTTATGATCAATATGGTCATCAGGCTTTTAATGGTGGTGCAGGTGGAGGTTTTAATAGTGGATTTTCTGACTTTGGAGATATTTTTGAAGGATTCTTTGGTGGGTCTTTTGGAGATATGTTTGGTGGCGGAGGACAAAGGACAAATAGGCCAAGACGAGGAAAAGATGTTCCTTATCAGATGGACTTGAGCTTTGAGCAAGCTGTTTTTGGCTATAAAACTGAAATTTCTTTGCCAAGAATAGAAGAATGTAATACTTGTGGGGGCCGTGGAGCTGTAAACCGTGAAGACGTTGAAGGTTGCCCAATCTGTAAGGGCCAAGGTCAAATTCATAGATCACAAGGTATTTTTAGTGTAGCTACTACCTGTCATCATTGTCATGGTGGCGGTAAAATTATTAAAAAACCTTGTCATAAGTGTAACGGAAAAGGTGAAAGTCGAAAAACTTCAAAACTTTCTGTTTCTATTCCTGCTGGGGTTGATGAAGGTTTTCGTATTAAATTAAGAGGCGAAGGTGAGGCGGGTGCTCATGGTGGGCCAAAAGGTGACTTATATTTAATTATTCGGGTTGAAGAGCACGAGTTTTTTGAAAGAGATGGTTTAAATATTTATTTAAGTCAACCAATAAGTTTTCCACAGGCTGCATTAGGTTGTAGTATAAAAATTCCTACATTAACAGGTCATGTTAAGCTTTCTGTACCTGCTGGCACAGACTCAGCTCAGCGCTTTAGGATAAGAGGCGAGGGAGTTTCTGATGTTCATGGTAGGAGTAAAGGAGATCAGATTGTTGAAATCAAAGTGATGACTCCTAAAAAGCTTGATGCAAGGCAAAAAGAACTATTGAAAGAGTTTTCAGAACTATCTGGAGATCACTTAGAAACAAAAGGTTTTTTTGATAAGGTTAAAGACTTTATTGGATAAAATAAAAAAGCCCCTCATCAATTAATATTGATGAGGGKCTTTKTTTTGGTTAAAACTTTTTTTGAAAGATTTGAGAATTAACAAAGGCTTGTTGCCATTTATTGTATTTCTTTTTACTTGTTTTGCTTTCTATGACTTTTTGTGGCTTATTTTTTAAGCTTGTAATGAGTTCATCACAACTACAATGATCATAAGCTAAATCAATAAGGTCTTCAATTTGCTTGATTTTATTGTCATCAAGTGGCATTTAAATCTCGTTTGCATCGTTACCATCGGCAATAGCGTTTCTCATATTTGTGTCAGACTCTAAGTTTTGTAGTTTGTAAAAATCAAGTGCTCCAATTTTACCTTCTTTTAGTGCTTGGGCTAGTGCAAGTGGCAGTTGTGCTTCTGCTTCAACAAGTAAAGCTCTCATTTCTTGTTCTTTTGCTTTCATTTCTTCTTTGGCGGCTCTAGCATTTGCCATTCTTTGGGCTGCTTTTGCTTCTGCAATAAGTTTATCTGTTTCTGCTTGCTCTGCTCTTAAGTGTGCTCCAATATTTTTACCAACATTAACATCAGCAATATCAATAGATAAAATTTCAAAAGCTGTATTTTCATCAAGATTACGTCTTTCAACCTCTTTTGAGATACTATCGGGATTCTCTAAGACTTCTTTGTGATTTTCACAAGACCCAATACGAGTACAGATGCCTTCACCGACTCGGGCTAAAATAGTCTCAACTCCAGCTCCACCGATGAGCTTGTGGATATTGGCTTTTACAGTAATACGAGCTTTTGCTACAACTTGTATACCATCTTTAGCCATGTTTTCAACAAGTTCTGTATTGATGACTTTTGGGGTAACACACATTTGAACGGCTTCTAAAACATTTCTACCGGCTAAATCAATTGCTGTTGCTGTACGAAAATCTAAATCAAGTTGTGCTTTATCAGCAGAAACTAGTGCTTCAATAACAAGTTGTACATTTCCACGAGCTAAATAGTGTGCCTCTAGTTGATCTATAGTTATTTGTTCAATGTTTGCTTTGTATCCCATAATTAATGGTCTAACGATGCTGGCTGGTGGAACACCTTTAAATCTCATTAAAAATAAGTCCAATAATCCAACTTTTGTCCCGCAGGCTTTGGCTTCAAGCCATAAAAATACTGGTATAAATTGAGTAAAAACAATAAGAAGGAAAAAAAATCCTCCAAGTCCTAAGCCGACTAAACCAAGAATTCCGTCCATATACACTCCTTGAAAATGTGAAAATTTCACATGATTAATTATTTTTTTGTAATTATACCTAATGTGATTTGACTTGTATATATAAGAGGGGGACTATTTTAAATATTAATAGGCTTACATTGATTGCACTTTTTAAGATTGTCTAAGTTTTTGTATGGTTATAATATCAAGTTTAGTTATCTTAGATATTTCAAGGTTTGTCATTTGAGAATTAAAAATTAGCTGAGTCGCAATTTCTTTAGATCTTAGTTCTTCCCCTTTTTTAATGCCTTTTTTAATGCCTTTTTTAATGCCTTTTTCAATACCTTTTTCTTCACCTTTTGCTAGTCCTTCTTCTAAAGCGTCTTCTTGCATGGTAACTTGGTCACGTATAAACTTTTGTCTAGCTTCAATCAGATAGCGTGTTTCTTGATCAGCATTGGCATATCGCATAGCACAGAAGGCTTCATTGATTTCTTTTTCATTTATTAACTCATAGGGTAGCATATCTGATTCCTTTTGGTGTTTATCACCATGCTTTAGGGCATAAAGCCATTTTTCAAATGGTGAAGATAAAGCCCGTTTTTTGTCTTTATCAAATTTAGAGAGTTCAATAAAGTGTAACTCTATTAANTTGTCTAGGGGTTTTAAACTTTTGATATTATGAAAAGTGTAAATATTGTGTATATCTTTGTTATCTTTAAAACATGTTTCACTTAAAATTGAAATACTAATTGTTTTTTTTAATTTATTGTAAGAGTTAGATTGCTTAAGTTGAGATGCGTAAAGCTCGGAGGCATAATATAGTGCTCTTTTCTCCCAGTTTTTAGGAACTTGAACTTGCATTTCAATGTTGTAAAAAATGCCTTCATTATCTTTAGCTTTAATATCTACAATACTTAATTTGTCATCAAGAAACTTTTTATCATTAAAAGGATTTAATACATCAACTTTAATAATTTTTTTATCATCTTCTAATTTTAATAGGGCATTGAGTAAACAAATTAAAATTTTATTGTTTTTAGGGTTGCTAAAAGTAGACTTAAATAAAATATCATTGGTTAGATTATAAAATGTATTGCTCATGTATTAATTATAACATAATAAATATATGAATGTCTTTTTGGTAGAAAGAGTTTGTGGGGAGTTCTAAAAGTAAAATCTAAGTAAAAAATAAAACTACATAAAAAATGACAAATAATATAAGCTGTTAAAGTATATAAATGTATAGAAAGGTGGGGCTTGTGGCCTTTGATAAGTCAATAGCAGATATTTGTAGTTTTACGGGTTTGAAAGAGCCGTTTGTTAGGCGTGTAATCCGTGAATGTAAAGAGCTGATGGTAGAGTATTTTAGACGTGGAGATAATAACTCAATATTGTTTGATGATAATGGTTTGAGGGTGTTTGATAGGGTAAAACAACTGAAGCAAGAAGGCTCATCTTTACAAGAGATTAAACAAAGGTTAGAGATAGAGTTAGTAAAGCAAGAGGAGCTTGTTGATGAACAGGAAGTAAAATCAAAAATAGAGGTATTAAAGCATAATCCTTCAGAAAATTCTGTTGTTGAGAAGCCTTTTTGGTACCATGAGGTGAAAGATGCTCAAGAAAAAATTCTAGAAGCTAAAAACGAGTTACTAATAGGAAAACAAGAAGTAATTCATCAGTTAAAGCAACAAATGTTACTTATAGCTGACAATAGATCACCAGAACAAATTCAAGAGGACAAAGAGAGAGAACGTATCAAATTGGCCAACGAACAAGACCTAAGAATAGATAGAATAAAACTTGTAGGAGAGATAAAAGCACTCGAAGGGCGTTACTTTGTAGGGGCAAAAAGATTAGCATTATTAAAGAAATTGGAAGAAATATTATAAATTATCTTTCCAAGTACATAAAATTATTGTTAAACTATAGTTCTATGGTGTATATTTTAGTCTGAATTATAAGGGGGAGTTATGAAGACTTTTTTTAAGTGTATCTTATTTGTTTTATGTTATGTGCAGGGGTATGCGTCTCAATTGAATGTGGTAAAGGGCTGGAACCTTTTTAGTCCAGTAATTTCAACAGAGGTTGATGTTGTCACTTATCTCGGTAACGATGTACTTTCGGCTCTAAGTAAAATATGGGTTTTTGATCAAACTGACAGCCGTTGGAAAAAATTTGTACCTAATGCTACAACTCAAGGTTTCACAAAATTCAAACCGTCTCAGGGTTATTGGATTAAGATGGATTCAGCAAAAACAATAAATTTGTCAGATAGTGTTTCACGATTTAGCATTTCATTAAATGGTTCAGGTTGGAAACTAACAGGTACATCAAGCTCTACTCAAAGAGTGTTAGATGATACTGATTTTTTTAAACCATCTAATATAACTACTGGTGCTAAATCTAATTTAACTAAAATATGGGGATATGACCCAACTGGTGCAGGTTGGCAAAAACATGTTCCTGATGCAACAAATAATCAATTGTTGTCGTTAAGACCCGGTTTTGGTTATTGGTTTAAATTGGGCGGTTCTTTGAGTATTGATGGTGGTGGGGTTGACTTAAATAGTTTATTTCCTCCAGTTTGTCCAGGCTGTCCAGGCTTTAATAATTAATTAGTGTAAAAGAAATATCTGGTATTTATCAGATGTTTCTTTTTTAGGCATATTTAGCTTTTTGTATTTATTGAACTAATAAAATTAATTTGATTAGTTTTTATTATTTATGGTTCAGAGAGCTTGAAAAATGAAAAATCTTTTAGTGTGTACATATTTACCGTTATCTCGAGCGTAGTCGGGAGATCTTAAAAAATGAAAAGTTTAGTAAAATTATCAATATTATTTTTTATAATATTCAATTCAATAGTCATAGGGGAACAATGTAATCATGATCCCTTTCCTCCTTTTCCTCCAAGTCCAGCCGAGTTCCAAAACCCTGTAGGTGTAATGCAGCAGGGTTCGAGTGCTGTTCTATCATGGGCATCTATCGTTGGTGATGGATATACTGTTCTCTTGTGTAAAGATGGCAGGTTTAGCCCATTAAAGCATGGTATTAAAGCAACTGACCTGATTGTTCAAGATTTTGGTTTAGTTGGCCATCAAGAGTTTTTGGTTATGGCTTATGTTAAAGTTGGTAGCAATTTAGTTTTTAACTCAGGGGCAATAGGCTTTTATGAATTTGAAGAATTTATAAAAAAAGAAAGCTCTTCTGATGAGGTTGAAGTTCAACTGGTTGATAAAGTGGTACCAAACTCTGAAAAAGTGAGCTTATCAAGTCAAATGGAGGCGATAAGTGCTTTGCCAGATTTTAATGGCGCTCACAGTTTTTACTCAACAAAGTATCCACAGGTAAAAAATCCTTTTCAAGAAACAACGCTTGAAACAGGTGAGATAGTACCTCCATTGCTTTTAGATGCCGATATTGACGCAACTGTAGCTAGGGTGTTTACTAAAATGCCAATTCAAATTGCATCAGGGCCTGGTATGCCAAGTCCAATAAATAGACCTGATGTTGATGTTTTGAGCGGTTCGTTAACCCCCGATAGTATGGGTGTTAAAGTAGAAAAACCTTCTGAAACAAAAAGTGGTAAAAATGGGATAGTTTCTTCCCCTAATGTTTCTGATAGTTCAGATTCTCAAAAAGAAAACTCAGATAAGTCTGAAAATGAAAAAAGTAATGATTCATCAAATATAATGATAATTATAGTAATAGTAATTTTAATAGTGTTTTTCCAATTATTTAAGGAGGGAAAATGAGAGTATTTTTAACGGCATTGTTGTTTGTTTCGCTTGTTTCAAGCGCTTACTCAGCAATGACAATCACAGGTTTAGGTAATAATACAAGATGTACGGCGAGTGCTTTTGGTCATTCAGATGGTCAAACACAGGTGGCAAATGCTGGTGGGACACCAGGTCTTCCAGCACAGTCTCCAGCTTTAAAGCTTCAGACTCCGTCTGTAGTCAAAAATAGTACTAGCGCTGTAATATCTTTTAAAGGTGTATATGCTGAGTTTGATTCAGCTACTTTAGATGAAAGAACAAGTGGTGGTGTGGCTGGTCCCCTAATTAATGGAAGAGCATTTTATAATATTTATAAATGTGATGAAGCTGCAACTAGCTCTCCAATATGGGCAAAAGTTTTTGGAGATAGTACTGCCTCTCAGGTTATATTAACTTCTGGTGTTGATAATACTATTTCATTTACTGATTCAGGTTTGTCAAATCCAACATCAAAATTAAATTATTTAATAGTTGCATTGACAAATAGTGATTATAGATTTAATTCAACTGATAACGACTTTGATTTATTTATAAATGGAACTGCTTTAGCAAAAAAAACTTTTGCTCAAGCATATACAGATGCTGACACAAAGTTTACTGGGTCAACTGATGAGACATTTCGTACTTGGTCAAATGCATTGGCTGTAGTAGCTGACTTTAGAGGTTCAGGTTTTGCTTTAACAGCTCCATCTGCAACTGCTTTTGAAGTTGATGTTAATGGTGCAGTAAATCAAACATTTAGTGTTACTACAACAGCAGAAGTTGTTTCAAGCCCAACTTATGCATTTACTTTAGATAAGTCTCTACCTGCTGGTTTAACAGGTACTACTGGTACTGGTGTTGATGCAGGTAAGTTTGTAATAACAGGTGTTGCAACAGAAGTTGGAGCGACTACAATTACTTTGACTGCTGCTTTGACTGCTACTGGTTTTACTGGTGAAGTTCAGCAAAGTACTTTTGATGTTATTGTTAAGCCTCAGGCTATTACAATTACAAATACAGCAAATTTAGGTCAACAAGAGCGAAATACTACTCAAATATTTACTTTGGTAAGTGCAAATGGTTTATCTGCTTCTAATACAGTACTGGCAACACCATCATTTTCCTTGAAGTCTTCTGATTTGGTTGCTGGTAACGGTACGGTAACTGTGAGTGGTAATATTTTGACAATTACTTTAAATGATGTTAATGCTGAATTTGTCGGTACATCTATAAGTATTGTGGTAGATGTGGCTGATGTTGCAAAAGCAGGTCAAACTGTAGATTCTAAGATATTAACAACAGGTTCAACAACTTTTGCATTAGTGGTAAAAGATCATGAATTTAACTTTGCTCAATCAGTTTTAACTGATGCAAATACATATTCAACAAAGCAAGATGTTACAAGGTATATTGAACTAAAGCAATTGACTTCGAGTGCAGACGGTGATGACTTATATACTGTGTCAACAGTAAATGATGCAACACCAGACACCGTAACTATTGTAAGTGGTACACTTAATGGAGTGTCATTCACTACGGCTCAAGTTACGACTCAATTGGCAGGAGTTGGTTTAAAGTGGACTGATGGTACAAATGGTTCTGGTTTATTAGAGGTAGATAGTGCTACTATTTTTAAATTAAGTAAATCTTTAGGGAGTCAAGTTGTATTAGTCTTAAATGCTACAAATGCAGGAAGCGTTCCAAGTCCAAGTATCACAACAACAGTTGGTTTTATTATTTCAGACAGAGTCGTGCCTACAGTACAAGCTTCTGCATGGAGTGTATTTAACTGGGGAGTCGCAGATAAAACAAATTTTTTACCAATTTTGAGTTCTACTCATACATTAAATGTTACTTTTTCAAAGCAAATGGAAACAGCTCCAACTGTTAAGGTTGTTGTTGGGGCTAATGAATTTTCAGCAATTACTGGTGCAATTACTGGTACAAATAAAAATGAGGTAACTTATACATATGACTTTAGTGCTCATAGTGCATTGGTTGCTCCAACTGTAAGTGTAAACTCACTTGATATTTCATGGAGAGTTGAAACAGATGGTAAAGATTTACAACCAGTAGGTTTAGAGTTGTTGTTTAATAACAATACTGCAAATACTGCTAGTGGAGTTAAAATTGTAAACCCACTTGGTTTTGTATCAAGTAATGGTACTTTAACTTTTAAAGCTAATGATTCTTTGATGATTTCTTTAAATAAAGTTGTAACTAATCCTGAAATTGTTAATGATTCAACAGCTATTTTATCAACTATTGGTAATGCTTTTTCAGCAAGTTTTTCAGGTACAACATCATCTGTTTTAAAAATGACTCCAGTAACTCACTGGGATTATACAAAATCTGATGTAACATTGGTGGGGTCTAAATTTTTAGATGCTGATGGATTACCAATGTTAAGTAATGGTGTTCCTGCAAATACTATAGTAGCTGTTACTATTGAGGGTGATACTTTTGCTCCAATCGTTAAAGATATTTCAGTAGTTTCGAGTTCTGCTGGTACTTCAGTTACTTATGTAGTGACTTTTGATGAGCTTATTGGTTCAGCTGTTACTACTACTAAAAATGGTACAACTGTAATTAATGGTGTTACTACAACTGGAAATGGTTCAGTAGTTACTATTGTTGCAAATGGTTTACCTTTTAATAGTAAAATAGATTTCTCTTTAGATGCTAAAGATGGTTCAAACAATACTGTTGTTGTTCCATTGCAAATAGCAACTATTGCCCAAGAAGATGTTGCTAAAATTATTGTAGAAACAACAGATACAGAAAAACCATTTATTGTTTCTATTACTCCAGATGTCAGAGACTCTGTTGTTGCAGATCAGGTTGCTGTAAGACCTTTGTTTATAATTGGTTTTAATGAAACTGTAGATAGTTCAGGTGCAACTATTGTTCTAACTGATATGGTGGCAGCATCTATTGCTGGTAGTGTTGTTGATAGATTCATTAAGGGTTTACAATTTGCTACTACAACACAATTAAAGTCTGGTACAAGTTATAAATTAACTATTTCTGGTGTTAAAGATTCTAGTAATAATGTAATGGATAATTATGTTGTTTGGTTTAAAACTATCGCTGCAAGTGTAACAGCTGCTGCTCCTAGTTTTAAAGGTGCTGGTTTTGTTGGTAGAAAAGTATCTTTAGATCAAGCATTAGTATTTTATTTTAATGAAACATTAGATGCTGGTTCTTTAGTAAATGGTTTTAGCTTAAAAAAGGGTGTAAACGATGTTAATGGTTCATGGTCTATTAACGGAAACCTCCATACCTTTAGTCCATCTATCAAATTAGATGCTGAAAGTACTTATGCTTATTCTTTTACTACTGGAGTTTCTGGTTTATTAGCTAATAAACTGAGTGCTGAAGTGACTGGTACATTTGATACTAAAGTTGCTCAAGCAATTGAGGGTTTTAGTGTTGTTGTTAAGCCAACTACTGGTAGTACTTATACAGCAAGTGTAGAGTTTAGCCCAGTAGCAGATGAAACTTCTATTGTTAACTATGAATTTAGATCAGTAATAAGTAGTACATTGACATTTGGTTCAAGACCAAGTGCAGCTTCACATACTGTTGCGACTAGTGTTGTTGGTTTAAAGCGTACAACTGCATTTACTGTTACAGGTCTGACTGCAAATCAAAATGTAAAGTTTTGGGTTGAAGCTATCTCTTCTGATGCTTCAAGAATTGGTACAGCAGTAGCTTCTGTTTATGGTGTTGTTGCAAATGCAGCTGACATTGTTGACAAATTTGTTGCAGCAAACCAAACTAAAATAACTACAATTGCTATTGGTGCTGTTGGTGCAGAAGATGCAACTTTATTGGTTGATCCTTCTGTATTAAAAACATCAACTGCTTTAACAGTTTCTAAGATTGACGGAAATACTAAAGCTGCAATGGATAAAGCTGTTGGTGGTGGTGGTAAAATCATCGCTCCAGTACAATTTGGTCCTGATGGATTAGAATTTAATGCTCCACTTGAGTTTGCTTTAAGGTTTAATTATGCTAGTTTTGCAAATGCTTCTTCTTTAACAGAGAAAGATTTGTTTAACTTAGTAAATGTATTAACTTTTAGTCCTGACTCAAACAAATGGGTTTCTGATGGTGTTGCAAAGACAAGAGTTGTAACATCTGCAGGTCAATTTGCACAAATTTTTGCAAAAACATCTCACTTTTCTGTATTTACTGTTGGTGAGGCTCTTAACTTTACAACTACAAATACAACTTTAATAAAAGATGGTGGTGTATATACAATTTCATGGAACGCTGGTTTAGAAGCTTCTAATGTTTTAGTAACTGTAAAAGATGATAATGGTACTGATATATCAGCTTCAACTTATACGCTTACAAAAAATGCTACAAACTTAACTCTAAGTGGTTTATTTCAACAAAATACAAATGTTTTGGTTACTTTAACTGGTGATACAAGCTCACCAGCTCCTAAGACTTTTGTTATTCCAACTGAAATTATTATTACAAATGATGCTCAGCCTACTTTAGTTAAGGGTATTAATGTTACTCAATCAGTACTTACTACTCAGGCAACTGTTAGTTGGTCAGCAATTACTGGTACATCAACTACAATTAGAGATATATTAATTACTTATTCTCAAGATTCTAGTTTTCCATCAAGCTCAACAACATTAGCTGTTGGAATTGGTGATACTTCTGTTGTTGTTAATGGTTTAGTAGCTGGTAAAACTTACTGGTGGAAAGTTCAATCAAGAAACTTACAGATAACACCGATTGAGAAAAGACTCTCAGCTGCATCATTTACTGATGTGACTTTTGGTAAAAAAACAGAAACTCTTGGTAGGGCAACTTTAACTCTAGATGCTGGTGTTACATGGTCAGAGTTGACTACTACTACACTGTTTACAGCAAAAATTGTAAACTCTAACGGAACAATTGCTGGGCCAAATGGTCAAACTCCAATTGTTGCTGGTGGTTTGTTTGAATTTGACTTTCCAACTTCTGCTTTACATAAAAGTGTTAAGTTTTCAGTAAATGATACTAGCTCTAATTTAGGACTATATCATTATAGTGCTACTAAAATTGGTTGGGAAGTTGTGACATCTGATACTACAAAAGATATGTTTTTTATAAAAGCAAAAGGTGGGGTTGATCCTTCAAATAATGCAGGTCAATCTTTATGTAATTTTAATGTTGCGGCTAATCAAACATGTATTAAACTTTCTTCAAAAGGTGAAGGTTCTCCTTTTGCTGCTGTAAACGTACCTGCAGTACCAGTCGTTATTCGATCTGGTGGCGGTGGTGGATGTAGCTTAACTGCTGGTGATGATGGTATCGCTGGTTGGATAAACTTCTTTTTAATATTCTTACCTCTTGGACTTCTATACATAAGAAGAAAATAAGCTAAGATAAAAATTAGAGCCTATCTCATTTAATATGAGATAGGCTCTTTTTTTTTGTAGTAACAAAATGGTGATTATTACTACTATATATATGGGGGATTAGATTTGTTTATATTTGAGTGGTATTGTTTGCTTTGGTGGTAGTTTCTATCAAGAAGTGAAATTAGTTATGTATAAAGCTCAAAACAGTTGAAATATTACAATTATTTGTGATAACCTCGTAGATAAGTTGTGAAATTTATAATTCTAAATGAAATTGTATTCAAGAATATATATTGTATTAAACAAAAACAAGGGGGATTTATGTCTGGTTTTTTCAACCAAACGGTTAAATTTTTAGCTCTATTACTTATTATGGTAAATGGAGTGGGGGCAGCTAATGCTACAAGGGCATTAGCTAAAGGATGGAATCTCGTATCGATTCCAGTAAATACTGATAAAGTAGTGTCAGATATATTAGATGATACCTTTAGAGGTAAACTATCTAAGATATGGACATATAATGGTGCTTGGGAGAAATACGTACCTGGTGAAACTAATACTGGTACAGGTAGATTCAACACATTTATAGCAAATCACGGATACTGGTTTAAAATGTCTAGTGCTAGTGACTTGGTAGTTAATATTGATGGAGTTACGGCTTCACCTTTAGTTTTAGATAGAACAGGTTGGGCTTTAGTAAGTTTTAACCAAACATCTGAGCTTGATATTGCTACTAAGGTTTTATCTACAGAAACAGTAGATACAAATCACGAGCCTCAAAATATTTTAAAAATTTGGGAGTTTGATAGTACGTGGTCAAAATATGAGCCAGCTTCAACTACAAATGCTTTAACAACAATCAAGGTACAACGTGCATATTGGTTTAAAGTACAAAATACAAATGGTAAAACAGTATCATCTTCAAGTCAGATGACAATAACACCAGTTGGCGCAACGGGGGCTGCACAGCTAGTAATCGGTGGAGCAACAACATTAACTCCTCCAACAGGACAACAACAACCATTAATGCTACGAGCATCAAACTCAAGATTTGGTTCAAGATCAGCAAGAGCAACAACTTTAACAAGTACTCAAACATTTACTTGTGAAAAGCCAGAAGACGACAATAAAATTATGGGCTGGGCAGAGGCTTACAGTGTAGATGGTAAAAAACTAAATGCAGATCAACCATCTCCAGTGTTATGTCATTACTCAGTTGGGCAAACATATACACCAACATACGCAGTTAAGTTTTCTTCAGAAGAGAGCACATACTTACAAACTCATACAGAGATTACAAAATCGCTAGTGGTAAAGGTTGCTTTATTAACGGGTCAAACTCAAAAAACTATTTTAACTGGTTTTGATCAAGAAGTAAGTTCGTTTGCTAATGGAGCTCAAAATCCAACAACTCATACAATGAGTTCTGCTACAACTCTAGGAGCAGAAGAGGTTGGAAATCAAATAGCTAAAAATTTAGGTATACCATCAGATAAGTTTAAAATCGGTGAAGAAAACTCAGGTTTTTCTGAACCAAATCAATCAATCGCAGCTCTTGTTAGTGAGACTAACGGTAGCATTGATGTTGCAGAGTTAAGTCAGCAAATGACTAAAGCTGCTACAAGTGGTACTGGTGTAATGTCAAAAATGCGTGAAGCTTTAGACTCTTTAAATAATCCAGCTAACCTACGTACAGAAGGTCTATCTACAGATGGCTCATCTGAAATTAGAAAATTGTTTACAGGTGAGTCTCCAGTAACTAAAAATGACTCAACTTTTGGAACGATGTTAAAAGAGTACAAAGATGTTGCAAATACGTCATCTGACTTACTAGCATCAGTAAAAAAAGCAAAAAAGAAAGAAGCTTCTAGTGGAGAAGATCAGGGAATTGCATCTAGTAAAGCATTAGTTGATAATGTTTTGAAAAAAATGTTTGCAAAAAGCTTTGATGCTACAACTGCTGAAACTGCAACTTCTGATTTAAACCCAAATGCTACAATGGCAAAAACACTAGCAGCACAATTTGAAAGTTTTTCAAGTACTGATAGTAATGCTAATGATAACAAAAAGAAATCAGCAAAAATGAGTGCTTTGTTAAGTTCTGTTGCAACTCTTGTTGATGATAACTTAACTGAAAGTGAATTTTTACTTAAAAACTTAGAGTTACAAGCTGATTCAATTTCAATTACTGATTCAGAAATCGCAGAAGTAATCTCAGATGAAGAAAAACTAGAAGATATAGTTATACCAGTTGCAGAAGCAATGAAGGCTATTTTTAAACAACAGCTTGCTGATACAAAATTGCCAAAAGCTCAAAGAGTGTTAGATGGTAAAGGTAAAATTAAAGCAAAAATTGCTGCAGCTAAAAAAATCTTGAAAAGGATTTTAAAAGATGTAGAAGAGGATGAAACTAGAAACTTTTTAGTTGGAGTAATCGTTGATGCAGTTTCCGATCACGAAAAAACAGCTAAAATAATTTTTGATATAATCAAAGATGTAAAAAAAGAGTTTAGTACAGAGTCATCAACTAAAAAGTTTGACTTTGCTGATGCAATAGATAGAAACTCAGGGAATTTTGATAATATTTCAGCTACTGTAAAATTATTAGCTTCAAATTCTAGTGATGCTTCAGAAGCTAAAAAGGTTTTATCAAGAGGTAACAGAAGTCTAACTAAAAAAGACCTAGAAGAAGTTTTGTCTGATGACAGAATTAAAAATGAATTTGCATTAGATCAAGGTGTATTTGTTGATGCAGGTATTGACACAACAATTAAGCTAAAAGAGGGTGCATTAACAGCAACTATAAGATTAGATGCTAGAAACTCTAGTGTACCAACAGGTGTAACCTCATCATATCAGTGGTTTTTTATTGATGCAGCTGGTGTAGAGACCGCAATATCTACAAAGTCTGAGAGTTCAATCGTTGCTACTACAACAATAGTTTTAGATGCAAACACTCAAGAGTTTAAAAGAAGAGTTAAAGTTAAATTGTTTGCAGGTAAAAGTTCTGATGAGGGCTTTGTAACTTGGAGAGCTTTTAGAGCATTACCTCCTGTTATTATTGCTCCTAGATTTGTTAAAACAAAAATTAATACTAATCTTGTAATTTCAGCAGCTGGTTCATTTGATCCAGAAAACGAAACAAGAACATTGGTTTATTCTTGGGCGGATACTAATGGTCAAGTAGAACACACAACTGCAAATGTTACTTATACGTTTGCAAAAGCTGGTGTTTATAAAAGAGTACTAACGGTTTCAAAAAGTAGTGGTGGGTCAGCAACTCAAGCAATCACAATTAAAGCAGTTGGTACATTAGCACCAATCGCTGATGCTGGTTATGATTACGTTGTTGACTCTGCAGAGTTAGT
The DNA here is from genome assembly GCA_002402105.1 of Candidatus Cloacimonadota bacterium. Lineage (GTDB taxonomy): Bacteria > Muiribacteriota > UBA6191 > UBA6191 > UBA6191. The sequence continues at coordinate 85,200 of NVVD01000012.1, read as the reverse complement.
AGATGGCTCAACAGTTTTAGGATTAGAGTTAGATAACTACTCTTTTTCACAAGAAAACTTTGATGGAGCAAACTTGACATATGAATGGTCTCCACTATCTGTTTTCTCTCAAGAAGCAGGTAAAGGTGCCACTAGTGTTAATCCATATTTTGTTGCCACAAAACCAGGCACATATGAAATTGTATTGACAGTAACTGAAGAGTTAAAGAGTCAAGCTGGGGTAGTTCTTTCAACTCAAACAGCTTCAGATTCAATTTTAATAACAGTAAGAGCTGGCGAGCCTCCATTTGCTGATGCAGGTGGAACAAGAATCGTTCGATTAGGTTCAGATTCTAAAACAATTAAATTAGATGGTTCATTTTCTTTTTCAACTATTTCTGATACTCCAACTTATGGTTGGGAGGGTTCAGTGAGCTTTGATGGTTCAACTAAGACATCAAATGTTGCATTAGTAACTTTAAGTCCTAGTGATTTTACAGAGGTGACAGAGCTTGATTTTACTTTAAATGTTACAGATACAAATGGTACTGCATCAGATACAATGACTTTGATTGTTGTTCCTTCTGTGCGGCCTCCAGTTGCAGTAGTTGAAATTTTCCCAAGAAAACTAGCTTACAGAGCTGGTGAGTCAATTGAGCTTGCTGGTGATTTTTCTTTCTCACCAGAAGGTAATGATTTATCTTATGCTTGGACAAGCTTAAGTAATATTTTATTAACACCGGTTGTTTTTGAAGGTTTAATTGAGGGGTCTGTAGTTGAAGCTACCTTACCTCAAGTTTCAAAAGATACTGTTGTTAAATTTACTCTAGTTGTGACAGATACTGTAACATCTAAAAAATCTAAGCAATCAGTTAAATTATTAATTAAATCAGATAAAAGACCACCAGAAGCAATTGTGTTTCCTGAGTTTTCTTTTACAAAGTCTGATACAAATAAGTTAGTGTTTTTATCAGGAGATGACTCTTTTTCAAGAAGTGATAATGATATTACTTTTAAGTGGTCATTTGATAGAACAAAACTATCTTTAGCGGATGGTAGTGTATCAACAGATTCAGAAATTGCTTTAGTGGCTGCGACAGATATTGTTGAAGATACAGTTCAAGAAGTTGTATTAAAGATAACAGATACAAATGGTTTATCTGCAAGTAGAAAATCTTTTGTCAGAATCAAGAAAAAAGCTTCTGCTGTAAAATATGAATTTGAAGGCATAAACTTTGAAGAAAGTTTTGACTTTACAAATCGTAGAATTTTACCAGTTAGAGATACAAATGGAGTACCTGTTTATAAAAAAACAGATACAGTTAAAATCTCTGGTTTTGCTTTTGACCCTTTATTTGAAGATACGGTAAATGTTAATGCAAATATCTACTTATTTGATCCAGCAACTAAAACTACGTCTGATGCAACAGGTTTTGCAACAATTGCAACAGATGCAACGAGCGGAAAATTTGTAGATTTTAGCATTGCTAGTACATCATTAACTACAAAATCTACTTGGTACGCTGTTGTTATTGAAGTATCTGGTTCAAATGTGTCTAATACTAGTACAAGAGTTTTACCATTTAGAGTAAGACCAGATAAGTTAGACAGAACATTATTACCAAAGGCTGTAGCATTTGTTGATTCAATTGAAACTGAGTCTTTAGGTACAATAAAAATCGGTACTGATATATATACAGGTAAGTTTTCAGATGATTTTGTATTTATTACAGTTGATGGTTCAAATAGTACTAACCCAGCTGGAGGTGGCTTAAGTTACTCATGGACAAATAAGTGGGTTGGYTCAATTAGAGATACAGAAGGGGCTCCAAATATTAGATTTTTAGGTCTAAATAGGTCAAAACTAGTTTTTGGTTTACCTTTAAGTCAAAAATCAAGAACATTACAATTAACATTAAAAGTTAAAGATATTGAAGCTAATGTTGAGAGTAAGGGTGTAAATGTATTAATTACTTTAGCCTCACAAGTTGGAGCAGCTCCGATTGCTGATGCTGGCGAAGACGAAGAATTAGTAATTAGTGCAATTGAAACAAATGTTCAGGTTGGTTTAAACGGATTTGGAAGTTTTTCTCCTGTTGGACATCTGTTAAAATATAAATGGACATATAATGGTTTAGATACATCAGTATTTGGTACACAAAATATAAGTACTAATGTTGCTCCAGTGGCAACATTAACAGAAGGTGTTCACTATTTTAATCTAGTTGTTTCTGATTCAGAAGATAATAACGTAGAAAAAGGTAGAGATCTTGTAATCATTAAAGTAGAAAAAGAACGTGAAATTGTTGCAAGTGTTGTTTGGGATGTAGATGGCTTTTCAGATGCTTTTCCAAGAGATGCTTTTGTAAATGGACCAGTTGAAATTAAATCTGATTTTAGTTTCTTCCCTATTCAAACAAGACCAGTTACTCCAGCTGATAAACTTTATCATACGGTTGTAATAAATGAACTTAACTTGAATGGTACATTAGGAGCAGAGGTAGGAAACTACGGCTTTAGTGCAAACCACTCAACTATTCAAACTAGTTTTGCAAATGAAGGTGAATATTTAGTTAGGACTTTTGCTTGGGTGGATACTGACCCTAATAAATTATATGATCAGACTTTAGATCAATCTTTTAGAGCAGAGAGAAAATTTGTAATCAATGTAACAAAGAAATTGTTTCCAATTAGAGCAAATATCTTAACAGGCGGCAAAGCTAAATTTTTAGCAGATGCATCAACTGGTACTTCTATTACTGTAACATTTGAGGCTCGTAACCCAAATACAGGTGATTGGGAGTATGAGTACAGATTTGGATTGTTCAATGTTTCTAACTTTGATACTTCTGTACAAGTAGGTGCTACTCATAATAACTCTACATTAACTAGTGTTGAAGGTGGATTTGAAGTTACAGCTACTCAAGATGTAATTGAGGTTACTTTTACTAATGTTTTACCAGGTGAATATGAAATATCACTTGAAGTAGAAGCGTTTGATGAAGATGAAAACGAATTTCAAGATTTTAAAGGTTTTTACTTTAGAGTTGTTTCTGATAATGTAAGAATGTTTGCAAATATTATTGACCCAGATCAAAAACTTGATTGGTCAACTTTATCTGTAGATTTTTATCCTGTGACTTCTCAGTCAATCGATAAAAAAGCTGAAACTGCAAGTAAGTTATCAACAACTATTGCTGTATTTACTGATATTGCAACACAAGATCAAACATTTGTTTATGGTTTACCTACAAACATTGGTGGACATAAAATAGTTGGTATTTTGGTTGAAGTTGTAGATACTCAAGCAACTAATGCAAATAATAAAGTTAAATTATCTCAATTTTTTCCTGAAATTCCAAAAGAGGGAGACTTCTATGTGGATCTTGTAAATAGAGCAGGGTCAGTTGAAATTGAAGGTACATATCTAAAGCCAGGAGATTACTTCTCATTCAATTTAGATGAAGTTGTAACTTCAACTGAAGATGAAAATGGTGCAGATAGAACAGATTTAGATATCGTAGTTGGTACAACTACTCAATTAGTTACACAAGCTACTGGTACAACTAGTGTAACTACAAAAGTAAGAGCAATTACTTTTGCTACTGTAGGTACAAGAAGGGTAGTTCCTATTCAGCCACCAAGTGATACAACTGGTGTTGTTTCTGGCAAGGATTACTTTGAAAGAGCTTTAAGTAATGGTGCAAATATAAGCTTTGATCCATCAACTTTTGATGAAGGCTCTATCAATGGTGCAATTATCCCAAATAGTGGTGCATTGTTTATGGTTGAATATCAAGACTTTAATGATTTTAATACTTATGTATTAATGTTAATCAACTTTAGTGATGAGTATGGTTTTGCATTTAGATATGCTAAATCAACAAGAACTTTACCAGAGATTAGTTTTGGTGGAGCGGTAGCTAAAGATCAAATTGAAATGATTGCAGATTTTGATGAAAACTTAATCTATGTTTCTGGTGGAGTACCAGGTTCATACTTTGAAGTATCTTCATCATCTCCAAAAGGATATATAGTAACTGGTGTTAATAACGGAGTTCCAACTACAGAATGTGGACTTGGTGCAGTTATTGATACTAATATTCCTACACAAACATGTGTTGGTAGATTCAATACCGAAGGTGAATTGAAAGTTTCTATTGAACTTGATGACTCAAATAACCTTGTTGATGGTGACTATGTTGCAATTAATGCATATAGTTATGAAAACTTACAAGGTGATATAAGACAAGTAGAGTTACCAAACCCGATTAGATTTATTTATAAAGAAGAGAAATTTGGTGGATTTGGTCTTGGTTTTACAAAAATAACAGGACCTCAAGAGTTTGAAATTGCATATTTTGGTAGTCCAGATATGTCAACGATTACTTCTGCTAATATGACTTTAAGAGTAAGTGATACTTTTAGTAAGATGTTATTTAAAGATGCAACTATTTTACCAATCACAAATGTAGCATTTGGTGCTGGTGATGGTGAAGAAGTTGAAGGTGTTATTATTGTTACTATTGATGCATCAGTAGACCTGTCATCAACAGATATCTATGTTTCATTAGTTGCATCAAATGCAATGGTTTCAACAGATGGCGAAGAAGTTCAGCGTCCAAAACACGTAATCACATCAGCAATGTTGTATGATGCAAATGTTGGAAATGCAGCAGGACTCATTCAACTTCCTAGTGCTGATACTAAGTGGCTAGAAGTTCGTGAGGATGATTATGGCTTTAAGTCACAGCCTTACTTAAAAATAGCTAAGATTGAGGGAGATACAACTTTTATTGAATTTAATGAATATGATGCTAATGGAGATTATAAAGATTTTCTAGCGTTTGATTTTTTATCTGCTGGTAAAGGTTGGGCATATAAGGGTAGAGGAAACTTCGATGGTTTTAACAATACTAGAAATTTCTTTGAAGTCCCTCAACAAGATTCTTTTGATCCTTTCTCAAATACTTCAATTATTGAGCCAATTTATGTTTTAGAAAATGGTGCTAGAGTAGGAGATATTACTACAGCAGTATATAGAAACGGTTCTTCATATTCTCTTGAGAATGCGAGTGGAGAGTTTGGAAATGATTACAGAACTAGAGTAGAATTTCAATCAACAGTATTAAGAACATTACCTACTGTACAACTTGGAGATATGTTATTTCAGAATGCTGTTGAAGTTAGAATTGTTGAAAAACATAGATTTCCTACTGAGTGGGATGTGGATGGAAACGCAACATCTTTTGCTAATGATAACTATGAGATGAGAACTCGTAGAATGTGGATCGTTTCATATGTTGGCATCGTTTTAGTTGACGAGAGAAGTGAGCAAATAAATTCTTTTGATCTTGGAGGACCAGCAGGTCATTCATATGGTCAAAAAACAAGAATCGTTGCTTATCGACATGGTAATCTTCGTCCCGTAGCTGGAAACGTTTCTGTTGAATTATTGAAAAATAGCGAAACAGAAAATATTGGTTTTGATATTGTTAATGTAGCAGTAGACCTTGGTAAAGGTGACAAGCTTTATAAGTTAGTTGTTGAAAAACCAGATCATACTGTATCTAGTGGTTATACAATAGATACAACTGTACAGACTCAAATAGAGCCATTTAATGTATTGTCTTCTTATTCATATATTGAATTTCCAGTAGAAAATATTGATCCAGTCACAGCGAATATCCCTTGGAACTTCAAGATATATCAGTTTGACTTAGGAACAAGTTCTAATAACATGATTGTTGTTACAGATACTCCTTTAGTAGCTAACGTACCGGTAGTTATTGATGGAAAACGCCCACGAGTTGATGTACATATTGAATTACGTGCAGACGGAGAAGAAATTTCTAACTTGTTATATGCAGGTTCGGGATATAGTTTCTTAGCTGGTGAATACTTAGGTGCTTTTGATGATAAAGCAGATATTAAATTTGATTTCAGAACCAACGGAAATGGTTTTGAAATATCTGTAAACCCTAATTTACCAAATGGTGATCCAGCAAATAGATTTCTTGCTAATGTTTTCATTGACGGAAACGACATGAAAGAGAAATTTACAAACTTAGTCACTCAAACAAATTCATTATCTTTGAATAATATTGTTACAGGTGCTGAAATCGAGCCGATTGCTGGACAGACTTATTTATACTTTGGCCCTGGTGTTGAAAGCATGAAAGGTACTGGTAGTGATCGTGTGATTGCTGTTATTGGTATTACTCATGTTAATGATGACAACTTTGGATTTGTATATTTATTGAAAAATATTCAAGGTGGTGAAAACTCACTTGATTTTCAAGGTGTTGATGTAAATAATAACTTTGGCTTTCAAGCAGTTGAAGATCATTATGGTCACACTGTTAGAATCAAAGGTTTTAGAGCATTATCAAAATCGGGTACAAATAGTATTGATTTTAATATTGATGGAGACTCTCATACCATTGAGTCAGCTTCTTCTACAATTAATACGACACCTGATGTTTCAGTGACTGTAGATACGGTTAATAAGTCATTTACGATATCAAATCTAGCATCTATTAGTGTTGTGCATAAGTTACCAAACTTTGTTGATATACATAGTTTACCTAGTGCAATCAATAGTGCTTCATTAACTGATTCTAATCTAGTTAGTTCTAGTGATACTCATAATGGAGGTTCAAGCTTTGTATTGACTCATGAAAACGGTAATCATATATTAGTAAGTATTTTTCCAGATTATTCTAATTTAGATTCTGTTGGAGAGCCTGAAAGCTTTGCTTTAGAGTTTACATATTTATATGATAACGTTGTTGATGAAAGATACTATGTAAATGAAGGATCATTAATTAGAGATAATTCAGCATTTGTAGTTCATCCAGTTCAATTAGACTTTAATTTAACTGGTAGAGAGTATGTTGAAATTACTGATGCTGCTCAAGCTAAATTAACAATTGAGTCTAATAGACAAAATGGTGACTTTAGAGTGTTTGCAGCAGAAGGTATTTCACCAGATGTTTTAAGAGGAGCTAAAGTATTTGCCAAATTTACAGTAGGTGACTTAGTTAATAGCTTTAAAATAGATCGATTTGATGGTCAAGGTGAAGTAAAAATTGATAAGTCAGAAGCAATTCAAGGAATTGAGCTTGGAAATTTAGATTTTGGTGCTTTCATGAATGGTAGAATCTTATTTGATTTTGCTGGTGATGATAAATCAAGATTTAGAGGACAAGAAATCAGATTAACTCAGTTATCTTGGAACCTACCAGGAAGTAGTACAACATTAATATCTACAGACTTTAATGTAACTTTTGAATTTAATGATCAACCTACTGCTCCTGTTGGACAGACTGGTGGAGGTTTTAAATTACTAAGTACTGTGTCTAGAGTGACTACTGATGGAGAAAAGTTTTTAGAACTTACTTTTAATAAGCCATTAGCTGATGATGTATATGAGTACCCATACTTAGTAAACGTAAAGCGTTTTATTGAGTATGACCCAACTCAAGTCAATACAACTGATATACAAGTGCTTGTACATATTCAACCTATTGAGATAGATGCTCAAGATAATATTTTGAAAGTATATTTTTCACCTAGTGATGAGTTAGAAGTATTTGACTCAGAAGGTAGCTATGAGTTATTTATTGGTCAAGACTTTGGAAACTTTCAACCAGAGGGTATCAGAGCAAATGATGGTGCATTATTACCTGACTCTTGGTTGAGATATAGTAATAAAAGTATGATTACTTTTGATGCAGATGGAATAAATAGTTTATTTCCAGTTGTTGAGGGTAATGGTTATGTTTATGAGATTGGTGGACAATTTGGTGATGAACCATTTAACAGTGTTGAAAAGGCCGTAACTTTAACTAAAAATGGAAACTCTTTTGTATTATCAAAAAATACAAGTGATGTAGTTCGTGAATTTCAAAATGTAAATGGAAACTTTTCATATTGTTCTGATGAACAAGGTGGATGTGTACCTTTATTTAATGCAGATAGTAAATTAGGTTCTGGTTTTTATATTCCTCAATCTAAGACTGATGTAAGATTTGAAGAAATGTTTAGAAAGTTTTGGTCTGGTGGACAAGAATTTGATAATGTAGGAATCTTTATTGTAAATTCAGAAGCTATGGTTGATGGTGTGGCTGCTTTTGTTACCCATAAGTTTGCTTTTGCAGAAGGAATTGGGTTAATCTCTCATAGTCAAGAAGCTCATACAACTACTGGTTTTGATTTCTTAGGTTTTAGAAAGTTAGAGTTACTTGGTTATCAAGTTGGAGATTTACAATCAGGTAATTTAAGTGGATTAGATGGAGTTCAATTTAAAGGAATCAACTTAGAAGTTGGTTTACTTGCTCCAGATAACTTTCAGGCTCCATATACTATGAGCTTTTATCAGACAGATAATATAGAAAGGTTGTTGCAGTATTCACTAGAGGATGGAAATCCTAATGGTTCTACTATGACTACTGCTCCTTTTGCATTTGCAGATCAAGGGCAAGTTGTAGGTGAAATTAAGATACCAGCATTTTCTGTAGAAAATAGAAATGGAATAAAGCCAATTTCAGGAAGTAACTCTTATACTATTTTAGTAAAAATTACAGATAGAAATGGTTTGATAGATGAAAGAAGTATTCAACTAGAGAAAAGTCAATTAAATGCTTTTTGGTATGTTGATTTGACTAGAGAAGGTGGAGGAATTCCTCTGAATGAAGGTGAAATTTTTAGTTTAATCAAAAATTCTAAAGAGTCTTCACCAGAAGCAGCAGATTTTATAGTTTCTTTTGATACTACTGGCATGGCTAATATTCAATTATTAGAAGCTAGTAGTGGTGGAAACTTAGATACTACGAAAGTTATTCGTTTAGTTGAAGGTGAAGGGTCTTTTAAAGATGCTTTAGATTTTAATAGAATAAACTTTGAAGGTTTTCAATCTGACTCTAAATATCACTTAACTACAAATCAGACTAACTTAGAAGTTTCTGATGCTTCAATGGTTTTAATTAAAATGAACAGTGCTTCAAGAATCAATAATGTTGATAAAGATATCTATGCTTTATTAATTGTTGAAGGAGTTAACTCTTCAGATAAAAAAATAACTTTTAAGTATGTTTTAAGTGATGATTTTGATGAATCTTCTGTAAACTTTATAGGAAAACCTGTAAATACAGCTGATTTTAAAGGTGGAGAAAACTTTGATCAGTTAAAAGCAAGATTTGATTTCTTTTTTAATGTGAACTCTGGGCAGTGTATTGATTTGGATATCTTAACTGAAGATCCTAGTACTGGAGAATTTGATAAAGATCGTCCTCTTAATAACTGTGTATCTACAAACTCTGATATTGAAATTTCTAATATGTCAGTAGTTAATGTTCAAGTTGAAAATATTGACCGTGCTAGAGCTTCACATATCGTGACTTTAAATGTTAATGGTGGTGCAGATCGTTCGTTAGTAAAACCTTCTGATTTATTTCGTATGAAGACTGCATTACATTCATCAGCACTTATTTCAAATGATCATACTGTTACAACTTTAAAGTTAAAATCTGAAATATTTGCAGAATTTAATACAGATGGTTGTCATGTAGGTGTTTCTCCAGTAAGAGACGCATATATTGCAAGACAGCATAACAACGGAAATGACTTTTTGTTTACAGTAAACTCGTATTCAGATAATGGAGTATTTTCTAATAATAGTACAAGTACTGCAACGAGTGCATTAGATTGTATTCAGGGGGCTAATATTATTACTAATATTGAAACTACTATGTTTGCCTATCAAAACCCAACATCAGTACCAAACTCTCCTGTATTAACATTTAGAGGAGATTTTAATGATACTGGTATTGAGCATCCATTGTTTAATATTACTAATGTAGAAGCTTTATTTAATTCATTTACTCCAGATGCAATTTTTTATAAAAATGCAATGAGAGCAATTGATTCTAGTATTATAAGTACTCGTGAAGAAAACAGCTTTTTACCTATGCAAATTTTTACTGATGGTTCACTTTATAGAGGTTGGACTTTTGGTGTAGAAATTGCTATTTCTAATTTAGAAAATAATGCAATATTTGGTGTAGAGTATAAAACAGGTTCTAAATCAGGTAGCAGTACAGAAGTTTCTACTGATAGCTTAAGTATTGATTTAGGTCCTCTTTTAAGTGTACCTAGTGATTTTCCTTCAACTGATTCAACAATTAGTTTAAGTGGACCATTAGCTATTTACTTTGGACCAAAAGATTATTTGCCTTTTGATTCTTTTAATGTTACAGAACTTAGAGCTAGTATTCCTCTTAGTAGATTGTCAACATTTATTGATATAACTGGTGTTAGTATAAGTGGTAATGGTTTTGAAGGGCCAGGTACAAGCGTTCCTGGTATTGATTTTGATACTAGTACTGCTTTAACAATAACTACAACTGATTTTCCATTCGCATCAGGTAATACTAAAGAGTTTGTTCTTTTTACATCAGAGAAAAATGGTACATTTAAAGTTGGAGATTTAGTTTTAACTGCAACTTCAAATATTGGTTCAGGTAATTATACACTTGATTCAGTTGACCCTATGACTTCTGTTACTAAACATGAGGTTGGAACTTGGGTTATTAATGCAGATAGTAAATCATTTTTTGTTCATGATTCAGATCCAAATGAAAATGAAGAAACTCTTCTTTTCAAAAAAGAAGTATTTCTTAACTTAGGAATGACTCTTTATATGGAAGCTAGAGATCAAGATGATTTGTTTGATCCTGTATTGATGTTTACAACTCAAGCATTTGCTGACTCATTTTTAAATAGTGATAAGCCTTGTACAATGTTTGACTTTAATTGTTCAACAGGTGGCGGAACAGGAAATGAAGGTGAAGGTAATAATTTTGCACCAGTTTCTTTCAATACTGTTGATGCTTTAAACATGGATATGTCATCTGATAGACCAAGTGCTTCACAAGGTTTAGATAAGTTTTTAGTTTACTCTGATAATAAGATGTTTCACTTAGGTAGAGTTAAAATGTCAGCAGACTCTACTGATCTGACTGGTGATTCTGAAAGTACTTTTGCATTTTTTCCTACTACAAGCAGTGTAATGCCTAATTTAGCAGGTACTTATGTTTATAATAATTTATCAAAAGCTATGACTTTTAATACTACTTTCTCTAATGATAATGATTTAGATGCATTTGAGTGGTATAAAAAAGCAGATATTTCTGGTACACCATTATCAATAGGTACTGTTTTTGCAGAAGAAACAGATAATGCAGGAGATTTTGAATTAACCTTTATGTTTAATGACTTTTCTGATGCAATAAACTTTATGGAAGATAAACAAAATATTTGTGATACTTATAGCTTTGGTTGTGAGTCTGTCAATGGTGGAGGAGATACAACTGGTACTACTACTGGTTCAATGACTTTCATGCCATTTACAGATAGTCATATTGATAATAAAGAATACTTTATTGTTAGTATGGAAAATACAACACCAACTACATATAAGTATGTTTTTGATGCTACTAATACGGGTTCTAAAATAAATTTAGCAACTCAAACTACTATACCTTTAACAACTTTTATAGATGAAAATGGTAAATTAGATATTACTGTGAGTGGACTTAATTCTACTTTTGCTTTATTGAATACAAGTAATACTCATCTTCGTGTTCGTCATATAAATGTTGATATGGACATGAATTGGTTTTTTACAGAACAAGATTTAATTAATCATATTCAAAGTATGGATGGTATGGATAACTCAACTGGTGGTACTACTGGTACAACAGTGGCTGCTATAAGTGATACCTTTAGAGTATTAGGAGTGAAACCAACATCTAATCCAGATGAGTTTCATGTTCAATTTAGCAATGACTTAGATATGACTAACTTAATTGTTAAAGGTTACGATAGTGTTAGTATTTTAACTGTTGCTACTTCTAATGAAGGGCTTAAAGCAGAATTTGGTGCAGGTAGCTTTTTAGTATTTGATGGTTTATCTGCTATTGAGTATATGGAGTTATTAACATTAGATCATAAAAGTTCAACTTACTTTAATGACTTTAAGTCATTAGTACTTGGCTTAAGTGGGAAAACTTTTGTAGCAGGTAATACGACTGGAGTAACAAGCATAGATAGTTTTGTAATCAGTAATTTCCCATTAACACCTAATGGTAATTACACATTTTACTTTAGTCCATTTACTATGAGTGATGATGATGAAATGTTACGAGGTATTACTGCTTATAGAGAGGCTACTGTTGATATGACTCAATATGCTTTATTTGGTCAAGCAGGTAGAGTAAGAGGTTATGCTGAAACTGGTATGATGTTTAATGGAGTGACTAAGTTTACTTTTCAAGATTCTAGTGTTGGTTTATCTTTCATGAATACAAATACTGTGAAATCTTTTGCTAGAGTTGGAGAGTCATCAGACTTACCTACAGATGTAGCTACTGGTTTTGATGCAATTGCTTTTGATAAAGTTGAATTTGGTGGTGTAGATGGGGGTTCTTATAGATTAACCTCTGATTTAAAAACTTCATACATCGAACAATACTTTGTGATGGCAGAAAACCCAAGTGAAGGTTATGTTGTTGAAGATTTAGACCTAACTTGGAAACTAGAAACAGGTGATGTATTTAATGTGGCTTATTTTGATAGTGATAGAAAAAAAGTTAGTGCTAAAGTTTTAGATCAACGAGCTGTTGATAAAGAGTTTTTTGCAGAAGTAACTTTAGCTAGTAAAGATACTGTGTTAGGTAATCCAAAGTCTTTTGTTAAAGTTGGGCAGCATATACATAGAGAAGCTTATACTAATATTAATGGTGATGGTAATAATGAATGGGCTAGCTTGTTTCAAGAAGACTCTGAAATTATTGGTTTTTTACCTTTTGTTAAAATTGGTTTTGGTACTGATGAAAAAGAATTTACTGATGTTTTGGTTGTTAGAAGGCAAGATATCAATACTAGTGTTTCAAGGACTGTTGGAAGTACAGTTTGGGTGAAAGCAACAGGTGAAGGTATTTGGCCAGGAAACAAAGAGCTTGAAATTCTTTTTATCAGTAAATCAGGTATGATTTTAGGTTCTGAGCACTCAGTTGATTTTGATCATTATTGTATGGTTGGCGGAATCAAAGAGTATGGTCAGGCTTGTGATGGTAAGCCATCTTTGTTTGAAAAAGACGTTGAAGATGAGTCTTGGATGATCTTTTCAGATAATGCTCAATTTGAGCCATTTAATCTAAATATGGTTGATTCAGTGAACTTTTCAGCTATTTTAACTTCATTTAGAGATGGTGGTAGTACAACTGATACTAGTAATACTAGTGGTAACTCAGTTATGGGTACTTTTAGTACAAGCGGATTATCTGGTACAACATATTATACAACTTGGGTAGACCAAGATGGTGAAGATGGACCTAAATTTAAAATATATCGTGAAAGTGTATATTTCAAAGCAGATGGTACTCTTGTTTGGGACAATGACTTAAATGATGACTTTAATACTCTAAATGATTCAGAAACTTGGTCTGTTACTACTAGTGGTGATTTAGTATTGGCTCAAGTTGGTGAAAGTTCAGAAGTTTTTAGGCTCTTGACTTCTACAGCAAAATTTCTTGATGCACAAGAGGTTGGTGGAAATGATCGGGAAAAATTCTTTTTCAATAGAGCAGATATGGAAACAGAAGCTGATACTTTTAAAATACCTAAAGCTAATTTAGTTGGTAAAAAGTTTGAGTCAGCAGATTATAATGTATATTTTGTAAATAAAGATACAGTACATGTTGATGATGTAAATGATAATGGTGATGATATCACTACTATTGGTTCATGGCATGTATCTCCAATGGGTGCAATTGTTGGCTTAGGAGAAAAGTTGAAGCTTCGACTTTCTAATCAAATTCCTTTGACTATTGATTCAACAGTAGCTTCTATTAGAGATAACTCTGGTACTACTTCAAGTATTGATTTTCTTGTGAAAGGCTTTTCATCTAGTGAATTACCTACAATTATTTTTGATGTAAGTGTTGTGGCAGCTGATTCTCAATGGCCAAATCAGCCAAATTCTGGTAATAGATATAAAATGACACGTATTGAAAATGGTTCAGAAGTTGATTATACAACTAAACTTGTTCTTTATCGTGGAATTCATTATCGATTTATTAATAGTGCATCTAGCGCTCACCCATTTGTTATTAATAATGAGTTGATTGGTGGAAATACTAATAATGTATTTAATGAAGGCGTAGATAATTTGAATGGAACGTTAAACTTTACCCCAAATGAAACTACTCCTGAACAATTGTATTTTGCATGTACTATTCATCAAAGAATGGGTTGGAAAATAACGATATCTCGCGAAAACATGGGTAGTGGTATTGAAGAAGGAGATTACGAACTTGCAAATAGTGGTAATCCTTCAAAAATTGGAACTTTTGTAATTAATGATATTGGCAGTGAATCTCATACAGATTATATTGTAAATGGCTCTCTTGTACCTCCTGGTGCAGATCCAGTAAATGCAAGTGTATTTAAATTCACTAACCCTGATTTTGCTTTTTCATATGTTCTAAATAATGAAACACATAGATTTGAAGGAAATACATTTGGAGATCATGTAAATGGTATTCATTTTGTTAAAAGTTCAAGTGATGTAATATTAAGTGCAGAGCCTTTTCATTTAATGAAAACTCAGTAATTTAGTTTAACAATCCCCTGTCATCATGTATGGCAGGGGATTTTTTTTATTAAAATCTGATATTTCATAGCTTTCAAGTTTGCAATCAATTATATAAAAAATCAATGAAACAACACGAGAGTACTTAAATTATTGATAGACTTTATTAAAAGCTCAATTAGATATGATATAATTATTTTATGAATAATAGATTTTATAATTTAACAAATGATATTTTATTTAAAGCTACTTTTGCAAATCAAGAAAGAATTGAACTTTTAATTTGTTTAATCAATGCATTATTAAAATTAGAAGGTCAAGAAAAAATAGTTGAAATAGAACTGTTAAATCCTTTTAATGATAGAGATTTTTTTGATGATAAACTAACTATTGTAGACATAAAAGCAAAAGATGCTAAAAATATTGTATACAATATTGAGATGCAAGTTCAAGTTCCGCAATATTGGGAAAAACGAGCTCTCTACTATGCTTCAAAGCTTTATACTTCTCAATTAGAAAAGGGTATTTCTTATAATAAATTAAATAAAACAATTAGCATCTCAATATTAAATGGTATTTGTTTTCCAGATTCTAAAGAAATTCATAATTTATATACTTTTCATAATAATAAAACTCTAGAATCATTAGATGATTTGATTGAGCTACATTTTATTGAACTCCCTAAGTTTCATAAAAACAAACCAGATTCTTTGGTCTCTTCATTTGAAAAATGGTTATATATTTTGAAATTTGGTGAACTTTACCAAAAGGAGTCTGACATGATCCCAAAAGAACTATCAGATGAAAAAGGAATTTCTGAGGCAATTCAAGCTATGCAATATGTAAATTCAGATGCTCATGTACGTGATTTAATTGAATCAAGAGAAAAGTATGAACATGATCAAGCCTCTTTTAAAGAGTTCTACCAAGAATTTTATCAAGATTTCTATAAAAAAGAGAGTGAAAAAGTCCTAGAAAAGGGAATAGAAAAAGGAATAGAAAAAGGAATAGCTCAGGTTGCTATTGATTTAATGAAATCAACTTCTATGACAGACCAAGAAATATCTAATATAACTAAATTAGATTTAAATAAGGTGAAAGAGTTGAGGTTATCTACTTAATTAAATTTAATAAATAATTTATGATAAATCTTTTCACTTTATTTCTTTTTTTTGATATTTCATATGCTAAAGGCATTGTTCATCACCTAGGAAACAATTTTGTTAATAAAAATATCCATCAAATTAAAAATGATATTCAAAACCTTAAGAAACTTAACTTTAATGAAGTAAGAGAAGGCATCTACTGGCAATCTTACCAAGATAAAAAGTATTCAAAAAAAATAAACAAGTCTTTTGATGTGTATAAGCAAAGTAATATTAATATTCTAGCTTTAATTGCTTATTCAAACACTAAGTATGCAAAAAATAAGTTTAACTTTGTAAAACTATCTAAAAACCTGTCTCAGATGCCAATTGAAAATGAGTCTAACTATCTTATTTATAAGTTTAGTAAATATTTTGAAAAAGCCATCATTCAATATCCATTTATAAAATACTTTGAAATTTTAAATGAAATGAATATTTTAAAATATTTTGAAGGTGGAAACAAACCAACAGAAACATATTTTAAAATTTTGCAAACACTTTATCCAATAGCAAAAAAATATAACAGAAAGATTGTTACAGGTGGGCTTTTATTAGAAGGAAACTATCAAAACTGGTTAGACTTTTTGACAAAAAAAGAGACTTCTAAATACTATGATGTTTTATCTATTCATCCCTATTGTTATCCTAATAAACTATCTGTAGCGACTTTTAATAGTGTTAAATTTAAAACAATTATTGATAATATAAGATTAAGTTGGAAAAGTAATAAAATAGAAAAAAAGGCTATCTGGATAAGTGAAATAGGATGGTTACACTCTAATGATGAAAGAGTCAATATAAAGAGTAGTGTTTTATCAGAAAAGCAATTTAAAGAGGTACTAAAAGACTTAAATGATGTAGTGATTGACAATAAAATAGAAAAATACTTTATGTATTCATTAGAAGATGATACTTACCTAAATACTGTAGATTACAAGCCATTTGGATTTCAATTAAAATCAGGTGTCTTAAAATAATAGTAATCTTAGTTTATTGGAATAAATTCCAATCTCCGATTATGGCAATAAAAAAAGCCCTCAGATAAAAATCTGAGGGCTTTTTTAAAGTTAAACTAAGCAGCTTTTTTAGCTAATTCAACAATCTTTGCAAATTCTGGTTTGTCATTAACAGCAAGTTCTGCTAGAACTTTTCTGTCAAGATCAATATTTGCTACTTTTAAAGCATGCATAAATACACTATAGCTCATACCAAATTCACGAACAGCAGCGTTGATTCTAGTAATCCATAATCTTCTAAAATCTCTTTTTTTGAGTTTTCTGCCGATGTATGAATTTCTACCAGCTCTCATTGAAGCTTCGGTTGCTCTTCTGATGAGGGTACTTCTACTTCCTCTATAGCCTTTGGTTCTGTCTAATATTTTCTTTTTTCTAGCGTTACTGGTTGATCCACCTTTAATTCTCATGGTCGACTCCTATTTAGTACCGTAAGGTAACATTACTTTCATTGCTTTCATTGAAGCGTCATTAACATAACCAGTATGTCCTAAGTTTCTTTTAGTAGTTGTTTGTTGGTTTCTCATACCATGTCGCAGACCACATTTTTTTCTTTTGATTTTACCAGATTTGATTGGAAAAAACCTTTTCTTAGCTGAGCTTTTAGTTTTCATTTTAGGCATTATAACCCTCTCTTTGAATGTATTATATTTACGTGCTTTTCTTTGGGGCAAAAGTGACTGACATATTACGACCTTCTTGTTTAGGATAACCTTCAGCAGCTCCAAGCTCTGTAGCATTTAATCTTTCGATTAATTTTAACAAAACTTCTTTGCCTAAGTCCGTATATGCGATTTCTCTACCTCTGAACTGCATTGTTAACTTTACTTTATTTCCATCGCCTAAAAACTCTTCGATATGTTTAAACTTGGTGTCTAAATCATGTTGACCAATTTTTGGACGTAATTTAATTTCTTTGATGATTACAGTATGAGCTTTTTTCTTGGATTCTTTAGCTTTTTTCTCTAATTGGTATTTATACTTACCATAATCCATGATTCTAGCAACAGGAGGGTCAGCATTTGGTGATACTTCCACTAAATCTAATCCAGTTTCTTTAGCAATTTGTAAAGCTTCGTATTTAGATATAACACCAAGTTGTGTTCCATCTGCTCCAATTACACGTAGTGTACTAGCTCTAATGTATTCATTTGTTCTTGTCCGATTTTTAGAATCTGACTGCTGAGTTCTTCTTGAACTTTTTCTCCGTATGATAGTAATCCTCCGTAATAAAAAAAACCTATTTACTATAATAGTAAACAGGCTAAAAATAACACAAATAGACAATTTATTTGTGTATGTATCAGATTATAAATATCTGATGTACCCAACGAAACTTCATGGTTTGAAGGGGAGGTTTAACCTGCTTAGTGAAGTACATAGTATATTAAGTTATTCACTAGAGCAAGTTTTATGATATTGTGCAATAATTGAACATAGTTTATATCAATGAAGACAAACTAAATATGTTTAGGTATAACAACATATTATTAAATAGCTAAAATTGTAGGTAATTATGTATTTTGATTATAATGCAACTCATCCAATATGTGTTGAAATTGAAAATAATTTCAAAAAATTAATTGAAAGTGACGGTAACCCTTCATCTGCTCATAAAATAGGACGTACTGCAAAAGATGCAATGGAGTCCGTTAGAGAGAAAATAGCAGATTATTTGGGTGTATCTTACAAAGAAATATTTTTTACATCAGGTGGAACAGAAAGTAATGTTTTAGCTTTGCTTGGATACTGTGATAAAAATTTGAAGTCAGGTAATAAAATACTTTATTTAGGTGTAGAGCATCCAAGTTTACTTGGAGCAATAAAAAATTTAAGTGAAAAAGGGTTTCATTGCGTTAAAATAGCAGTAGACTCCAATGGTCTACCTGACATGAATGAGTTTTCTAAAGAAGTTGTAGATGCTTCATTTGTAACTATGATGTATGTAAACAATGAAACAGGTTTAATTTTTCCTATTGATAAGGTTGCTAAGCTTTGTAAAGAAAACAATGTAGTGTTTCATAGTGATTGTGTACAAGCTTTTACCAAAATAAAGATGGACTTTACAAATATTGATTTAGCTAGTTTTAGCGGGCATAAAATAGGTTCTTTTAAGGGAGTTGGCTTTTTATATAAAAAATCCTCAATTTCACTAGCGCCTTTATTTCCTTATTCTACCCAAGAAAAGGGTGTGCGTGGTGGGACAGAAAATACGATTGGCATTAACTCTCTTGGAATTGCTTTAGAATCTATCTTTCATAAAAATAAGATAAAAGAATTAAGAGACTTTTTTGAATCAGAAATTTTAAAAAGATTAAATAATGTTAGTATTACTTGCTTTGAACAAAATAGAGTTGATAATACATCAAATATTAATTTTAGAGGTTGCTCGGGTGAAAGTTTGATGTTTTCACTTGATATAAAAAATATTTGTGTATCATTGGGTTCTGCTTGTGCCGCTGGTTCAATAACTCCCTCACATGTTTTACTTGAAATGGGTTTTAGTGATAAAAAAGCAAGATCAACGTTAAGATTTAGCTTTGGTAGATATAATACTAAAGATGAAGTTGTGGCTTTACTTGATATACTAGAAGAAATTGTTAATAGGATAAAAAAATAAAATGGATAAGAAAAAAGTCTTATGTGCTATGAGTGGGGGAGTCGATTCTTCTGTTTGTGCATATTTATTAAAAGAAATGGGCTATGAAGTTATTGGTGTAACCATGAAAACATGGGCTAGAGATACTTCCAAAGCTGAGAGGTCTTGTTGTGGAATAGATGATATTGATGATGCAAGACGAGTAGCTGCAAAATTAGATATACCCTATATTGCCCTTGATATGGAAGAAATTTTTAGAGAAACCATTATTGAAGACTTTCAATCAGAATATCTTAAAGGTCGTACGCCAAATCCATGTATTAGATGTAACTATAAACTTAAATTTGGTTATTTAATGGATAAAGCAAATGAGTTAGGCGCATTTTATGTAGCTACTGGACATTATGCAAGACTCGAAAAAATAGATGGTAGGTATGCTATTCGTATGGGTGAAGATGCCAATAAAGACCAATCTTATGTTTTGTATAATCTAACTCAAGAGCAATTAGAGCGTACTTTATTTCCATTAGCTGACTTTGAAAAAGACAGAATAAGAGAAATTGCTTTTGAACAAGGTTTTAAAAGAGTTGCTAATAAACCAGACTCTCAAGAAATTTGTTTTGTGCCTGATGATTACAGAGATTATTTAAAAAATTCTGTTGGTAAAACTATAAAAAAAGGTACCTTTGTAGATCATAACGGTAAAGTACTGGGCAAACATGAAGGTATACCTTTTTATACTATTGGGCAAAGAAAGGGCCTAGGTATATCTTTTCCTGAAAAAACATATGTTACCTCGATTGATGCAAATACAAATGAAGTTCGTTTAGGGTCAAAAGAGCAATTAGGGTGCTCATCTATGAAAGTAGAAGGTTTTAATTGGGTTACTTATAAACCAAGAAAGACCTCTTTTTGTGCTAAGGTTCAAATTAGATATAATCAAAAACCAGTGGATTGTATGGTGTTTCCTGAAAATGAAAAAGATATAATTATAAAATTTATAGAGCCACAAAATGCCGTAGCACCAGGTCAATCAGCAGTATTGTATGATAATGATCTAGTAATAGGTGGCGGATTAATTCAAGAAAGATTATAAAACTATGAAAATTAAAACAGCAGTATTTCCAGCAGCGGGCTTAGGTACAAGGTTTTTACCAGCAACAAAAGCACAACCAAAAGAGATGTTACCATTGGTAGATAAACCAATGATTCAATACGTCATTGAAGAGGCTCAAAAGTCAGGAATCGAACATGTAATTATTATTACTGGGCGAGGTAAAAACTCAATTGAAGATCATTTTGATATGTCTTATGAGCTTGAGCGTAATCTTGAAGAAAAAGGTAAAACTGAGTTACTTGAGCTAGTGCAATCTGTATCTAATATGATTACTATTTCTTATGTTAGACAAAAAGAGGCTCTTGGTTTAGGTCATGCTATTTTATGCGCTAAACACTTAGTTGGTAATGAACCTTTTGCTGTCTTTTTGGGCGATGATATTGTTGATGCTGATGTACCTTGTATGGCTCAAATGATGAAGGCTTGGGATAAGCACCAATGCTCAATCATTGCAGTTGAGCAAGTAAGTATGGAGCACGTATCATCTTATGGAGTAATCGCTGGTGAAAAATTAGAGGATAGACTTTACAAAATATCTGATATGGTAGAAAAACCAAAAAGAGAAGATGCTCCAAGTGATTTAGCTATTATTGGTAGATATATTTTAACTCCAGAAATTTTTGATATCTTAGAAAAAACTCAAAAAGGTGCTGGTGGTGAAATCCAATTAACTGATGGTTTACGTACTTTGTTAAAAACTCAAAATTTTTATGGTTATCAGTTTGAAGGTAATAGATACGATACTGGCTCAAAGATGGGTTTTTTAAAAGCTACAGTTGAGTTTGCTTTAAAAAGAGAAGATTTAGGCCCAGAATTTAGAGAGTATTTAAAAACTTTAGATTTATAAATTTAATAACTTTAGGCTTGCTTCAATAACTTCTTGTGAGCCTATGTCTTTCATGCATTGATGGTGCTCTAGTGGGCATTTTCTTTTCATGCATGGTGCACAATCAAGCTTTTTGTTAATCATGATATGATTTTTGTGTTGCCACGGATGGGTGTGCTCTGGGTCAGTTGGCCCAAAAATAGAGACTAAGGGTATTTGGTAGGCTGTTGCTACATGCATCGGGCCACTATCACCAGTTACAAATAAATCAAGCCCAGCTATTTTTGAGATAAGCTCATCAACTTTTGTTTTACCAGCTAAATTTTTGAAGTTTGTAATATTAGATTCAATTAAAATAATTTCTATATCTTTAGCTATATCAACTTCAGCAGGCCCTCCAAAAATGATGATATCTGCTTGCTTTGACAGCTCGATGGCTACTTGAGCAAACTTTTTTGGATACCATCTTTTAGCATTGCCATAACTAGCCCCAGGATTAATACCAATTGTTTTTTTAGGATATCTAAACTTTTCAAAGTTTAAATACATATCTTTTGGTGTAAATTTTTCTTTAAAAAATTGCTCTAAAATACTTGTGTATATTTGAACTTGATGAGTGCTTTTGGGTCTTTCATAATCATGAGTTAATAGAAAACTTTGGTACCATTTACCAAGGCCTATTCTGATTGGACAGCCTGTTAATTTTAAAAGTAAAGCTGATGAAATAGATTGTCTAAATGTAATTGAAAAATCAAAACCTTGTAATTTAGAAGCTAATTTTTGTAAACCAAGTAATCTCATGCTACTTTTTTTAGAGTCATCTATAATAGTATTAGTAACATTTGGTAAAGTTTTAAGGGCTTCATTTGAAATCATTGATCCAATCAAAGTAATCTCACAATTAGGATGTAGCTCAACAAGCTTTAAAATAGATGGGGTACACATGACAGCGTCACCCAACCAAGTGGGAATATTAATTAGTATTTTCATATAGAGTCTTTAAATAATTTAAAAGCTTTTAATGTGTTGTTCATGAGTGAAGCTATTGTTAGAGGTCCAATTCCACCAGGTACAGGTGTTATAGCTTTACAATATTTTGACTTTATCATGTCTTGATAATCCATATCACCACAAATACTACCATCTTCAAGACGATTAATGCCAATATCAATTAAGCTACAAGGTCTACCAAGATAACTAGAATTAAAAAATTTAGGGTCACCACAAGCAGTAATAATTATATCTGCATTTTTTGTAAAGTCTTTTAGGTCTTTTGTTTTGTGGTGAAGTATAGAAACACTTCCTTCATGATTTGATAGAAGTTGAGCGAGGGGCTTACCGACTAAATTTGATCGACCAATCATCACGATATTTTGGCCTTCGATTTGAATGTTATAATACTTTAATAGTGCTATGACTCCTATTGGAGTACATGGATAAAGAGCAGGAATTTCAAGGTGTAATTTGCCCACATTTGTTGGATGAAAACCATCAATATCTTTGTGAGGTACTATTTGATGATAAAAGTCTTTAGGGTTTAGGTGCTCTGGTAGTGGCAATTGTAATAAAATACCATGGATAGTATCATCAGAGTTAAGCCGATGAATTAAATTAATTAATAGAGCTTTTGTAGTATTGCTTGGTAAACAAAAGTTATAAGAGTTAAAACCAAGTCTTTTTGCTACTTTTTCTTTTTTTGCTACATAAATTTTAGAAGCAGGGTTTTCACCGACTAAAATAACAGCAAGTCCTAGTTTTTCTTTTAATTCAAAGAGTTCACGTTTTACCGATGATCTAATTTTTTTAGCTACGATTTTACCATCAAGTATTTGCATTGTTCTCCTAGTCTCTAAACTTTTCTAAATATTAAGAATGAGGATGGGAATTTATTCCCATAAAACTATCTTTTATTAAACTTATTTTATTGGAATAAATTCCAATCTCCGATTTTTACCAAACTCAATGGGAAAACTACTTTTATTCTCCTTTTTAGCCATGGTAAAACATAAATTTTTACAAAAAATTAGTAATTCAAGTATTATATACTTTAAAAAGTCTTAAAATCTATATTTATTTATTGAGTTTTTTATTTAAAATTGCTTCAAAGTAATTCTTCGTTACAAATAGATAGGTTTTGTATTAATCTGTTAATTCAATAATAAAATTTAAAATCGAGAAAAATATGGAAGAAACAGTAGATTATTCAAAAACTCCTTTTATTGTAGGTTTAAATGAGACTCAAAAAATTGCAGTACTTGAGGTAGAAGGTCCTGTTTTAATTTTGGCTGGTGCTGGCTCTGGTAAAACTCGTGTGATTACTCATAGAATTGCCCATTTAATTAGAGATAGAGGCATTGCACCAGAGGCTGTTTTAGCTGTAACTTTTACTAATAAAGCTTCAAAAGAAATGCTTGAGCGAGTAAAAGATTTAATCCAAGAAGAAAGTCGAGGGCTTTGGGTAACTACTTTTCACTCTATGGGTTCAAAAATTTTACGAAAGCACCCAGAAGTTTTAGGTTTTGATAAAAACTTTTCTATTTATGGGACAAGTGAGCAAAAAACTTTAATTAAAGCAATTATGAAAGACCTAAATATTGATACTCAAAGATACCAAGTTAAAACGGTTTTATCTTCAATTTCTAATTTAAAGGGAGATAATATTCATCCTGATGAGGCTTTTGATGCAATTAATGATAGAAATATATCAAATGTTTATGATAGATATCAAGCTTTGTTAAAAGAAGCCAATGCCATGGACTTTGATGACTTACAATTTCATTTATTGACTTTGTTTAATAAACACCCAGATATTTTAGAAATTTATCAAGAAAGATTTGAATATATTTTAGTAGATGAGTATCAAGATACAAATCAAATACAATATGACTTGGTTAAAATGCTTTCAAAAAAGCACGGAAATGTTTGTGTTGTTGGTGATGAAGATCAATCGATTTATTCTTGGCGAGGGGCTAATATTCAAAATATTATTAACTTTACCCAAGATTATGCAACACCAGAAAAAAAAGTAAAGAGATATGAGCTAAATATTAATTATAGATGCCCTGGTAATTGTTTGAAAGCTGCAAATTTATTAATTTCAAATAATACCCAGCGTACAACAGATAAACAAGACATGATTCCTCATAAAGAAGATGGAGATATGTTACCTTATTATCTTGGTTTTGATGGGCATGATGAAGCAAGAGATGTCACTCGGACTATCTTAAATTTACAAGATGAAGGTGTTGATTTAAGTACGACTGTTATTTTATACAGAACCCACGCTCAATCACGAGTGATGGAACAACAATTTATTAGAGAATCTGTACCTTATCAAATTTTTGGGGGGCATCGTTTTTTTGAAAGAAAAGAAGTCAAAGACGTATTAGCCTATTTATCTTTATTACATAATGCCAAAGATACAGAGGCTTTATATCGTATTATTAATGTGCCTGCTCGTGGTATCGGTGCTGTTACTTTAACAAAATTACGATCATTTGCTGAAAATCATAGAATACCTCCTCTTTTAGCATTAGATGGAATAGACACAGTTGGAGCAAGTGTTCAAAAAAAATTAATGGCTTTTTATGAGTTTTATTTAGAGTTTTTAGACTTTTATCATGAAGGCCATAGTTTGGTTGATCTGACGAGGTTTTTACTTGAAAAAATAGATTATCTAAACTTTTTAAAAGCAAAAGAAGAGCATGATAGACTAGAAAACCTTGATGAGCTAATTAACACAATGGCAGAATACGAAGAAAATGAAAAAAACCCAAGTTTAGAGGGTTATCTTGAAAAAACAGCTTTAGTTGCAGCGATTGATGGTTTTGAAGATGACTCTGGTATGGTTACTATGATGACTTTACATAATGCTAAAGGTTTAGAGTTTGACTATGTATTTATGGTTGGTTTAGAGGAGGAGCTTTTCCCGCATGCTAACTCTTTACAAGACCCTCTCTTATTAGAAGAAGAGCGTAGACTTTGTTATGTTGGTGTAACACGTACAATGAAAGAGCTATATTTATCATCAGCAAGAACAAGGTTTATTCATGGAGTCGAAAAATATCAGGTTCCATCTCGTTTTTTAAGAGAAATCGGTGATGAATTTTTGGTGAAGGTTTAAGAAACTTTTTATTTATCATGAATTTCTGGTTTAATAGGCTCAGAACAACCACACCCACTATACTCAGGGGCAATTGCGTCTAATCTTGAGTACTTAATAATTTTATTTTGAAAGTACATATAATTATTTTTATTTTGTTTCAACAGTTTTTTAAGACATATTAATATAGGGTCATATATATATGATTTGCCATATGAAATAAAGTTTTTTTCTTGGGTTTCTAAGAGTCTGAAACTCTGAAAAAGTAGTGCGTTATTCATTTTTTTGGGATCTTGATGAAATAGTAAAGCAATTGATGTTTGAGGACTAATGTAAACAGTAGACAATAAAGTGGTTAAAAGGTGGTAGTTATCATCAGGCCCGTAAAGGGTAAAATAAAAATAGGTTAAATTGTCTGCTACTAAAAAATCTTGATTTTTAATCAGCTTTAATATGCTTTTTTGCAAAACCTCTTTAGAAAATAAAAAAGTAGTCTTTTCTTTTGAAAATAACTCTTTATAGATTAAATATGGAAAGTTTTCATGATATTTGTGTAAGCGAATTTTATTAACTGTTTTAAATGGGTTAAAAAATGCTTTTTTAATGACTTGTCTTTTTAATGTTTGGTAATCATGGAGCATTCCATCAAAACTTATAACTTGATGGAGTAATAAATTAGAAATTTTAGTTTTGATTAGTAAATTATCTTCTTGAGAGATTATTTTACTTTGAAAATTTTGAAAAAAACTTATATATGACTTTGATTGGTTTCCGTAAAACCAAAATGTATTACCATCTTTAAAAATATAGAAAATAGGGTATTCTTTAACTATATTCAAGTAGAGGTTTTTCCAGTAGTCAGAATATTGAATTTGTCCATTTATATATATTAAAGGGTTTTGACTAAGTGGAAATAAAATAGATTTATTTTTAAGACTAATATCTTTAATTTGTTTGAGGGATAGATATTTTTTTGAAAACTTTTGTGGTGTAAAAAGCTCTTGGAGTCCTAATAATTCTTGACTGTTTTGATTTTTAAATTCAATATAAGAAAGAGCTAAAACAGGTATAAGAACGGTAACAGGTAGTAAAAGTCTTAAGCTCCTGAAAAAAGAGATAAAATGTATGATAAGCAAAAAAGATAAAAAAGAAGAAAGAATAAAAGTAAATTGAAAAGAAAATACTTGAAGAAGTATTATTGATAAAAAAAGAAATAGTAAATTATAAAGAGGTTTAAATTTTATTTTTTTATCAGAAAAAATAGGAATTACAAAAATGCCAAAGAAAAAATAAGCATAGTTGCCTCCAAAAGATAGGTCATCAATTAGAGTATTAAGAAAAAATATTAAAAAAGGTAGAGTAGAAAAATAAATATATTGATACATATAAAAATTATACGATACTACTTAAAAAAATGCGAATTGAAAATAATATTGTTTTTAAAAACAATATTATTAGAATCTATTGACATAAGTCAAATAATCGTTATAGTTTTGAAAAACAATAGCATTTTGAAGAGAGTCTAACTAGCTAATAAAGATAAACCAAAAGTATATCTTTAAAATGTAATAACAACTTTTAATGAGGTTAACATGAAATTTTTAACATTACTTTGCTTACTTGCTATAGCAAGTACAAGCTATGCAAAGTCTATTTCTTATGGGGTACGTTCTCATAAAGATTCAGGAAGCATATATTCTCCAATTCCGGGTAAAAATACAGTAGACAGATATTTATACTGTGCTTTTCAAAAAGGTTACTTAGAAGGCAACATGACAATGAATTCTATAGGGATTCGATATGCACATGAGCCACAAGGCAACTATAATTATGTCATTTTAGAGCGACCAGGCTTTTCTAAATTAGATATTTATTTTAAAAAGAGTGCTAAGTACTCAGTACGAACAGCAAGACTTTCTATCTTAGAAAGATTAGTTGGTTCACAATCAGGTAAATTAGCTATTTATGTAAATGGTAGAAATGTGATTTCTAATCATAGCCCTATTGATAGATGGAGATTTATTGAGAGTGGTTGGTCAATTGCTCAGTATATGGTAGATGGAATGAACCATATTGAGATTAATCTTCAAAGTCACGGTAGTTCTTTAGCATTACTTGGTGTAAAAGTTGAAACTGTTGAAGTTAAAAATTCAAACGGTACTGTTACTCAACGAAGCATTGATTTTGTAAATAGAGTATTTAGAACTTACCATCAAAGATATCCTACTAGTAAAGAGTTAAACTATTACGGTAGATTACTTGACTCAAAAGTAAAAACAACTGCTCAAGTTAGACGAATGATTCGTAACTTAGAAAACGATCAATTTGAAGATGAGTATACAGAGCTTGTATCTCAGTACTTTATTAGATATGCCAATAGACATGCAAGTGAGCAAGAAAAAGTAATTTACTCAGATAAACTTAGACGAGGGACAATGACTCTTCCACAATTGCGTAGAGAGTGTGAGAGATTAAAAGGTCATCCTCATACTGGTGGAGTTTCAGAAAGAATCGTAAGGATTTTCAAAGAGCAATTACACAGGGCACCATCAACAGAAGAACTACGTTATTACAGAAACAGAATAGAACTTGGTTCAATCTCTTGGAGTCGTTTAACAGCAGAAATCAAAATGTTAAAAGAGGGTGTTGATTATAAAGTCGGATTAACAAGATCAGATATTTCAAGATTTGATTTTGATCCATACACATTGCCTTCAAATTTCTGGAAAAGACTAAGAAACACAACCCCTGACCTTTTAAGACAACTTAAAAGAAAAGCTCAGTATATTAGTGTATATGAGGCTAGAGCAGAAAGAAAAAATATGGCTTTAAGCGTATTGAGCGAGTTGGTTCGTTTAAATATTAGATAATATTTTTTAAAATTAAAAAAAAAGACTACCTTTCATTAGGTGGTCTTTTTTTTTGTCTAATTGCTACAAAATATCTTAAATGATATACTGCAAAAATCTTAAAGACCTAGTTGTCTTAAATAAAGTTATACAAAAAAATGAAATAATTTAATTCTTTTGAAAGAGTTTTACTTATCAATAGAATAACGGAGAAGTTATGATTTTAGAACTAAATGAAGATCAAAAAATGATTCGTGATTCAGCAAGAGATTTTGCTGAAAAATATGTTGCCCCAATTGCAAGAAAATTAGACGAGACTGAAGAGTTTCCAGTAGATTTAATTAAACAAGCTGGAGAGATGGGTTTCATGGGAGTTGCGATTCCAGAGGAGTACGGTGGCTCTGGCATGGATTATGTATCTTACGTATTGATGATGGAAGAAATCTCAAGACATTGTGCATCTACTGGAGTTATTTTAAGCGTAAATAACTCTTTAGTTTGTGACCCATTATTAAAATACGGCACAGAAGACCAAAAACAAAAGTTTTTAAAACCCTTAGCTATGGGTGAAAAAGTTGGATGTTATGGTTTAACAGAGGCCAATTCTGGATCTGATTGTGGATCAATGAAAACTGTAGCAAAAAAAGATGGCGATGGTTGGATTATAAACGGTTCAAAAATATTTATTACCAATGGTACAAATGCAGATACTTTTATTGTATTTACCTGTACTGATGCTTCACTTGGTAATCGAGGTATAACAGCTTTTATTATTGAAAGAACAATGCCAGGTGTGAGCGTTTTACCAATGCACGGTAAAATGGGAATAAGAGCATCGGGACTTGCAGAACTAGTTTTTGAAGATGTTAAATTAACTGATGATTATCGTTTAGGTGATTTTAATAAAGGCTTTAAAGTTGCTATGACTACATTAGATGCTGGTCGTATTGGTATTGCTGCTCAAGCTCTTGGTATTACAAAAGGTTGTATTGTTGAGTCTGTAAAATATTCAAAAGAAAGAGCTCAATTTGGCAAAACAATCAGTAACTTTCAGGGGATTCAATTTATGCTTGCAGAGATGCATGCAAAATATGATGCTTCTCGTTTAGTTACTCTAAAAGCTGCATTTTTAAAAGACTCAGGTAAAAACTTTTCATTGCATTCAAGTAAGGCTAAAATTTTAGCTGCAGAAACTGCAACCTTTGCTTCTAATAAAGCGGTTCAGATTCATGGTGGATATGGTTATATTAAAGAGTATGACGTCGAAAGATTTTTTAGAGATGCTCGAATCACAGAAATCTATGAGGGTACAACTGAAATTCAAAAACTAGTTGTTTCATCAATATTAATAGGAAGGTAATCAAAATGAAATTTTTTGTTTGTTGTAAACAAGTGCCAGATGTTGCCATGGCATTTCAAATCAAAGATGGCGAATTACAAAAAGATGATTTAAATTATGTATTAAATGCTTATGATGCCTCTGCTATTGAAGAGTCATTAGTTATTCAATCTAATGTTTCAGAACTTGATTTATCATTAGTATTAATAGGTGCTGAAAAAGGTAAAGAGGCACTTAGAAAAGGTCTTGCTATGGGTGCAAAAGAGGCTTTTCATATTGAAGGCGATGCTTTTGAAGGATCAGACTCTCATTCTGCTGCAAATGTTTTAGAGGCATTTTTTAAAGATAAAGATTATGATGCTATTTTATGTGGTAAGCAATCTCAAGATATGGATATGGGTTTGACCAGTGGATTATTAGCTCAAAAGTTATCAATACCTTATGTAACAAACGCAGTAGCATTAAAAGTAAACGAAGAAGCTAAAACTATAACAGTGACTAGACAAGGTGATGAAGGACAAGAAATGATTGAACTTCCTTTTCCTTGTATTGTTAGTTGCTCAAATGACATGAACGAGCCACGAATACCTTCTTTAAGAGGTATTATGCAGTCAAAAAAGAAACCAATGAATAAAATTGGTGTTGCTGATTTAGGTTTAAGTGAAGACCAAGTTGGTAAGTCTGGTTCAAAATCAACATTATTATCAATGGACTTTCCAAAAGCTAGAAAAGCTGGAGAAAAGTTTCAAGGTGATGCTGATGAGTTAGTTTCTACATTAATCGATAAGCTTACTAACGAAGCTAAAGTTTTATAGGAGATTATTATGAGTAAAATTTTAGTAATTGCAGATCAAAAACAAAATAAATTAAAAAAATCAACCTTAGAAGTTTTATCAGAAGCAAAAAAACTTGCAGATAAGTCTGGTTTAGCCTTAGAGGCAGTCATTTTAGGTGAAGCTATTGCAGACGAGGCAAAAGTTTTAGCACACTATGGTGTATCAAAAGTATATACTATTGAAAATTCAATTTTTAAAAATTATCTAAATCAGCCATATATTGATGGTATTAAAAAAGCTATTGAGGCTTCATCTCCAAGGTTAGTATTAGTGCCAACTTGTGAGTCTGTTAAAGATTATTTACCTGGTTTAGTGGGAGCTACAAATGCTTGTGGAATCATGGATTGCTCTAGTGTAGATATTGATGGTAATACGGTTTCTATTGAAAGACCATTAATGGCTGCAAAAGCTGTTAGTAAAATGCAAAGTAGTGATGATTTAATAATTTTATCTATACGCTCTGGGTCTTTTGATGCTGTTGAGGCAGATACTTCATTAAGCTGTGATATTGAATCTATTGATTTAGGTACCCTTGATATTAAAGCAATCTTTAAAGAGCTAATTTCTGCTCAAAGTGACCGTGTTAGTTTAGATGATGCTAGTGTTGTTGTTGCTTGTGGTCGTGGTGTTAAAGATAAAGCAGGCTTTGAATTAATTGAAAAATTAGCAGATGTTTTTGGTGCGGCTGTTGGGTCAACTAGAGCTTTAGTTGAAAATGGAGTAGCAGAAGCTTCTTTGCAAGTTGGTCAAACAGGTAAGGTTGTATCACCAGACTTATATATCGCTATTGGTATTTCTGGTGCTGTACAACATACAGCTGGTATGAGTAATTCAAAAGTGATAGTTGCAATCAATAAAGACGAAGAAGCACCAATTTTTGCTTTAGCAGATTATGGATTAGTTGGAGACTTATTTGATATTGTCCCAAAACTAACAGAAGCAGTAAAAGAGTTAAAGTCGTAAAAATGAGGTTTAGATTTTTGAATTGGCTCAAGATTATAAATTGATTCGGATAAAAATCGGAGATTGGAATTGATTCCAATAAAATAAGTTTGGTGAGAGATAGGGTTTTTTATGGGAATAAATTCCCATCTCCGTGGCTAAACTTAAATAAAAGGTAATAAGATGGAAGATGAAAAGTTTGATTGTATTATTGTTGGTGGTGGAGTTGCTGGATGTGCAGCTGCAAAAATATTAGCTGATAACAATATGAAAATTCTTCTTGTTGAAAAAGGTGAATGGACAGGAAGCAAAAACGTATCAGGTGGGGTTTTATATGGTCCAACTGCTTGGGAAATCTTTCCTGAATTATACAATACTTTAGAAAACCCACCTTTTGAAAGATTTATTAATCGAAGAAGATTAAGCTTTGTGAGCGAAGAATCTTCATTTTCTATTGACTATAAAACAGACCATTATAATAAAGTACCTTATAATGGAGTTTCTGTTTTACGCTCAAAATTTGATAGATGGCTTGGTGAGCAGGTCGAAGAAGCTATTTCAAAATCAAGCTTTGCTGAGGACTCTTTTGTTGCTACTGAAGTAATGGTTGAATCGTTGATTGTTAAAAATGGTAAGGTTTGTGGAATCAAAGCTGGAGAAGACGAATTTGAAGCTGACTGCGTTATTTTAGCAGAGGGCGTAAATTCATTATTAACCAGACAAATTGGCTTACAAAAAGAAATGGTTGATGCTAAATATGTTGCTAGTGGTATCAAAGAAATTTGGCAATATGACCGTGACTTATTAGAGGCAAAATTTCAATTAGATGGCTTAGAAGGTCTGTCTAATGAGTTTGTTGGTTGTACTCAGGGTATTGAAGGTGGAGGCTTTTTATATACAAATAAAGACTCTATATCTCTTGGTTTAGTACTTGGTATCAAAGATTTAAGAGAGTCAGACCATAATATATATGATGTTTTAGATAAATTTAAAGAACATACAAGTATCAAAAATATATTAAAAGGTGGCAAGATGGTTGAGTACTCTGCTCATGTTGTACCTGTTGGTGATATTGATATGATTCCTAAACAACTTTATACAGATGGTGCTGTTGTTGTTGGAGATGCAGCAGGGCTTTTATTAAATACAGGTAAATCTATTGAAGGCATGAACTTAGCAATGGAGTCTGGTCGACTTGCAGCTTTAGCTATTATTGATGCAAAAAAGAAAAAAGACTTTTCAAAAAATAGTCTAAAAAATTATCAAGATCGCTTAAGTGAGTCTTTTGTCATGAAAGATTTAAAAAACTTTAGGGGAGCTTTTCAGTTTATTCATAACCCTGATATGTTTCAAAAATATCCTGATTTAATTAATAGTATTATGAAAGATGTATTTTTAGTAGACGGCCAAGAAAAACAAAAAACTAGAGATATTATAAAAAAAGCAGTAGATGAGTCTGATCTAAGTTATTGGGATTTAATGAAAACTACACTTCAAGGAGGGATTTCATTATGAGAATGTCAGTAAAAGATCGTTTAGCTACTAATAAAACAAAATTATCTAAAAAACCTCATATTATTGTAGAGACAGAAATTTGCGATACGACTTGTAAGCATCTTTGTACAACAAGGGTTTGCCCTGCAAAGTGTTTTGAAATTGAAAACGGCAAAATGCAATTTCAATATGAAGATTGTATAGAGTGTGGTACTTGTTTACATGCTTGTGATCAAGGTGCAGTTAAATGGAACTTCCCTGAATCTGGTCATGGTATTACATTTAGATTAGGATAAACTATGAAATTTTCATTATCTGAAGATCAGCAAATGGTTCAAGACATGGCAAGAGATTTTGCAAAAAGCAGAATCGAGCCCATTGCTATGGAATTTGATAAAAGCCATCAGTTTCCTCAAAAACTGATTAAAGAAATGGGTGAACTTGGTTTAATGGGAGTAAATATCCCAGAAGAATACGGCGGAGCTGGTTTTGATACAGTTTCTTATTCATTAGCTGTCATGGAAATTGCAAAAGGTTGTAGCTCATTTGCTGTGACTATGAGTGTTAATCATTTAGTTTGTGAGATTATTAGGCTTTACGGAAGCGAAGAAAACAAAAAAAAGTATTTAGTTCCTTTAGCATCGGGAGATCATTTAGGTGCGTTTTGTTTAACAGAACCGCAAGCAGGCTCTGATGCACAAAATCAAAAAACAACAGCAAAACTAGATGGTGATGATTATATATTAAATGGTAAAAAAGCATTTATTACAAATGGTACTTATTCAGATGTTTTTATTGTGACGGCTGTTACAAGTGCTAAAGATGCTCCTAAAAAAGAAATAAGTGCTTTTTTAGTTGAAAAAGATGCCGAAGGCCTAATATTAGGTCAGCCTGAGCATAAAATGGGACAATGTGCTTCTAATACAATTGAAGTAACTCTTGAAAATGTAAGAGTGCCTGTATCAAATATGCTTGCTGGTACAAATGGCTTTAAAGTAATGATGAATGGTTTAAATAGTGGTCGTATCGGTATTGCATCTTTATGTTGTGGTTTAGCAAGTTCAGCACTTGATGAGGCTTTATCTTATGCAAAAGATAGACAAGCTTTTGGTAAACCTCTAAACAGATTACCAGTTATTCAAGATAAAATAGCTGAGATGGGTACTTTACTTGAAGCCTCAAAGCTTATGACTTTAAATGCAGCGTATGTAAAAGACTCTGGTAGTAATTACGTAAAAAGTGCTTCAATGGCAAAATATTTTGCTGCAGAAAACTGTCTAAAAATAGTAGATCAAGCCTTGCAAATACATGGTGGCAACGGCTATATAAGTGAATATAAAATAGAAAAATTATACAGAGACGCTCGGATAACTAGTATTTACGAAGGAACATCAGAAATACAAAAAATAGTAATTGCACGTCAAATGACTAAATAAAAAGGAAAATCAAATGAATTTTGAACTAACAGAAGATCAAAAAATGATTCAAGATATGGTTAGAGATTTTGCTAAAAAATATGTAGAACCAGGTATATTAGAGAGAGATACATCAATGGAGTTTCCACATGATATCGTAGCGCAATTAGCAGAGCACGGTTTAATGGGCATGGTTTATCCAGAAGAGTACGGAGGGACAGGCGTTGACACAATTTCTTTTGCTTTAGCAATCGAAGAACTTGCTAGACATGATGGTTCTTTAGCTTTAACTGTTGCTTCTCATACTTCTTTATGTACAGGTCATATTTTTCAGTTTGGTTCAAAAGAGCTAAAAGATAAATATATGCCAGATTTAGTCAGTGGCACTAAACTTGGTGGTTGGGGTTTAACTGAGGCAGGTTCTGGCTCAGATGCATCTGGTATGAAAACTACAGCTGTACTTGATGGAGATCATTATATCATTAATGGTGGAAAGCTCTTCATCACTCAGGGTTCTGTTGGTAAAACATTTGTTATTTTAGCTGTAACTGATCGTTCTAAAGGCAATAAAGGTATATCTGCTTTTGTTTTAGAAAGCTCTATGGATGGTTTTAGTCACGGTGAAAAAATGGATAAACTTGGAATGAGATCATCAGATACTCGTGAGTTAATCTTTGAAAATGTAAAAGTACCAAAAGAAAACTTACTTGGTGAGTTAAACCATGGTTTTATTGATACTATGAAAGTACTTGAGGGTGGGCGTATTGGTATTGGAGCCTTAGCTATTGGTTTAGCAAGAGGTGCTTTAGATGATAGTATCGCTCACGCTAAAGAAAGAGTCCAATTTGGTAAGCCTTTATCAAAATTACAGGCAATACAGTTTAAAATAGCTGAAATGGCTACAGAGCTTGAAGGCGCAAGATTACTTG
Organism: Candidatus Cloacimonadota bacterium; assembly: GCA_002402105.1. Classification (GTDB taxonomy): domain Bacteria; phylum Muiribacteriota; class UBA6191; order UBA6191; family UBA6191. The sequence goes on along the minus strand of NVVD01000012.1, from coordinate 49,956 downwards.
TTCATCAAGCAGCTTATTTAAAAGATCAAGGTAAACCATTTGGCTTAGAAGCTTCAACAGCTAAATACCATGCATCTGAAGTAGGCATGAAAATTTGCTCTGATGGTATCCAAATTCATGGTGGATACGGATACATGGAAGAATACCACGTAGAAAGATATTACCGAGATATGAAACTTTGTGAAATCGGTGAAGGCACAACCGAAATTCAAAAAATGGTGATTGCTAAGTCAATGTTGAAATAAAAAGTGTCTGACACTTTTGTGTCTTCAAAATAAAAAAAGCCTTAAAAATGATTATTTTTGAGGCTTTTTTAATCGTTTTAATTATATGGGGGTTGGAATTTATTCCAACAAAAAGATTAATAGGGCTAAAGACCCATCTTCGATTTTAGTAAGCGTTTTTTTTAGTAGTTTGGAATAATCTTAGGAATGACTCGATTCATTCTTTTAAATTCTATTTTTTTATAGGCATCTTGTTCTATTTGTTGAATGCGAGCGAGTTCTATTTCTTTTTCGTACTCTTCAAGACTTTTAGACATATTATTTGCAAGTAAATGATGACCTTGATAAGCAGACAAACAATGTTGAGTGTAATCTATTCTGGTGTGATAAATACCCTCTTTTTTATTCCAAAAGCCACCTACAGTTTGAAGGGGTTTTTTAAGAAAGGTTTCTACTTTACTTATTACTTTTTTAGTATTAGATTTAATTTGAAAATTTTGGCTATATCTGAGGTGTTTGGTCAAACGATAAAACAAAAATCTATTTAGTTCATTATGCTCTTGTTTATATTGTAAGTAGTATGAAAACCCTTCAAGTTGTGTGCAATAGTTTCTTTTAATATATTTAATAGGAATTTGATATTGATATGCACTTTGTAGATTTTCGATACTATTGATTATTTGCCATTTATATTCACTAAAATTTTGGCGTGATAAAAATAGATAGGAAAGCATTACCCATTGGTAACTAGGGATTAAATCACCATAGACCCACTTACGGTCATATAGGTTAATATAATTGCTTAGAGTTGTTGTCATTTTTTTACGTTTAAAAGCATAGTGAAACAATGAGAGAGTCAAAAAATGTTGTGCAGTAGCATAAATTTCAGACCCTCTACCAAGTCTATCCATATAGTTTTCTTCGGTGTTGATATACTCAGTAATCCCACCTTCTATAATAGAAAACTCTTCTAAAGTATTCATTAAACCTACATAAGCTTTATTATTAACAGGAAATTGTTCTTTATATTGGGAGTGTAAATAGAAAAAACTGGATAAAAATAAACAAATTGTACCAGTAAGAGATTCATTATTTTCAGAGATAACCATTAAACTTTTACCTTGATAATTAAATTCTTTAACATTATCTAAAAAGTATTGTAATGAATTATCAATTAATCTTTTTACATTTTTATCTTTACCATCATAAGAAAAAGCAAGTGAAAATAAAGTGCCTGCTTGTCTGACCATATTACCTTTATAAATAGTTTTACCAGTAAAGGGTAAAACATCATAAATAAAGCTACCATCAGTATTTTGTCGATTTTGAAAAAAGGTAATAGAGTTTTTGATAACATGAGAAAACTCATCTTTTAAGATGAGTTCATCATGAATAAGGCTAGGGTCACAATAAACTTTGTTAATTAACAAAAATGATATAAAAAAAAGAAAAGTTTTCACATATTTATCTTCGGCTAATTAAATGATGGATAGAATATAAACTTAGGGACGAAAACTTAACTTGTAATTAGATACAACAAAAGGTCTGAAATTAATTAATTATTGTTAGACTTCTATCTTTTAAACTAAGAAACTTTTGTGAGCTTAACTTTGGATTTAGTTTTGATTGAGTGATTAAAAAGTTTTCAAGTGCACTAATATCAAGAGTACCAAGGTCTTGTACATTTTGTTTATATTTTGAAATTAAAAAATTATTGGTTTGAGCAGTATAATTTGGTGAGACTACTTTATATACTCTATCTTTTTGTAATTTAGTTTTAGTACCATTTTTAATAAAGTAAAAATCAGTGCTTGTATAACCATCTTTTTGTGCATTGTATTCTGATTTATCAATGGTCATAGTTGCCCCATAAAAACCAAGTCTCCTACCTTTATGTTTTAAAATTTTTAGAATTTGTTGGCCTGTTAAATCGTATACTTGTAGAGTGTTTCTAAATGGTGAAACTTTATGTAACATGCCATAGGTAATTTTGCCTACTCTTGAAAAAAAGTGGTTTCTGACTCCAAAGACATTATTAAAAGCTAAATCAATATCAACTCCATGATTTTTAGCGCTTTCGTAGTAGGCATTAGTAACAAAGTTGACAGCATCGTTTGCTTGAGGCTTGGCTTCCATATCGTTTTCAATAAAAAATCCACGTTTTACTTTTGCAACTAAACGTTGATTTAGTTTAATTTGCTGTGCTCTTAATTTACTAAATTTATTTAAAAACTTTTTACTAGTAGGATATTTTTTAACATCAAGATGATGAAATTGTTGTGAAACTTTAGCTATTTTTTTGTCTTTAAAGCTAATGGTTAACTCACCAAGATACATACCATAATAACCAGCTTGAGTGATAATTGTATTATCATATTTTTTATAAATTAAATCATGAGAGTGCCCATCTAGTAAAATATCAATGTTGTCATTTTGTGTTAAAATTTGTTTGAGTAATTTAGGGCGGTTACTAGCAACATGGTGATGAGGAGTTCTTTTTGTTCTAAAAAAGCCAATGTGAGCAAGCATAACGATGACATCAGCACCTTTATTTTTTAAAAACTTGGGCATATTTTTAACATATGATGACTCGTCATCAAATATGAGTCCCTCGATGTTAGATGCAATTTGATTTTTTGGAGTATGTTTATCAATTAATCCAAAAATACCAAATTTGATACCATTTCTTTCAATGATTGCATAGTCATGAAGATAATCAATAATAATAGGGTCTTTAGCTTTAATATTAATAGCCATAATTGGGTGTGTAGCTTTTGAAAACCTTTCTTTTGTGATTTTAGTACCATAATCAAAGTCATGGTTGCCAAGGACTCTTGCTGTATAAGATAAAATAGGGTCATTTAAAATATCTGAAATTAATTGACCTTTAGTGACTCTATCAATGAGTGTTCCTTGAAAAGCATCTCCTGAGTCAAAAAATAAAATAGACTTATTTTGTGCTTTTCGCTTTTCTAAAATAGTTGCCATAGAGGCTAAACTACCATATTTAATATGTGTTTTTTGATCTCGATAAGGAAAAGCATATCCATGGATATCTGTACTATAAAAAATATGTACATCTTGAGCGTTTAGAAGAGAACTACTTATTAAAATAAGGGCAAGCAATTTAAATATCATGTTTTTGTATACTTTCGTTTAGATGGGTGATTTCATGCAAAGCTAAAGTTTCGGCATCACCTTGTTTTAGTTTTTGTTTTAATATATATAAAATATAAAGTGGTAAAGATAAAATACGTGTAAAGCGCCATGGTTCTTTTAAAGTACGATAGAACCACTCAAGTCCGTAGTCTTGAAAAAACTTAGGAGAGCGTTTTAGATTACCTGATATAACATCTAAAGAACCACCGATTCCTACACAAAGTTTAACTTTAAAATGATTTCTATTTCTATCAATAAAGTACTCCTGTAAGGGTACGCCTAAAGCTACAAATAAAATATCTACTTCTAGTTTGTTAATCGTATTGATAATTTCATTTTCTTGATCTTGTTGAAAATAGCCATTTCTTTTTCCGACGATTTGTAAATTAGGGAACTCAGTTTTAATTTTTTCACAGGCTTTATCAAGAGTTTCATCTTTAGCGCCTAAAAAATAGATTTTGTAGTTTTTTTCAATAGATAATTGAAATAGGTCTTTTGAAAACTCAATACCAGGTATACGTTGGAGAATAGGACGTTCACACAAAAAGATAGATGCCCACAAAACGCCTGATCCATCAGGAATAGCCATCATGGATTGATGAAAAATATGTTTAAAGTAGTCATCTTGAACTGTTTTATATAGACAAAGTGCGTCAGGGGTGACTAAATGATTCATTTTCGTAAAAGGTTTTTGTAAAACTTGGTCTATAATCTCAATGGCTCTTGCTTTTTTACCTCTAAAAATTTTGACGCCAAACATAATGATGAAGTCTTCTAAAGGAAAAATAATATCTTTACATTTTTTATAATTTTTGATGAAAATAAGGCGGGTGACTCTAATAAACATTAAAGAACAAAAGATAAAAATAGCTAAAGACCATAGTTTGTTTGGATGTAAAACAATAACCCCAACGATAACATTAAGAGTGATTGTAGCGCATAAAGCAAAAGCGTTTACAGTTCGGGTGGTAAATCTCCATAAAATTTGAGGTTGCTCTGCAAATTCTGTTGGTTTTAATTTATATAAAAAATGAGTAAAATAGATAATAAATGAGAAAAAAACAATTGGAATCAAAAAAATACCAAGAGTAATAGAAATTGATATTAATGCTAGTTTTTTAGAGGTAGCAATGATAGATAACATACCGACTAATATAGCTAAAATAGAGGATAGAATAGGAGAGGTTAAGCCTTTTTTAACCCTAAATAAACTAAACATCCAAAGTAATATTGAAAATGCACTTAAAGTAATTGCAAAAGGTAACGCAACAGGGTTTATTGTGGGCTGTAAAAAAATACCGACTAAAAAAGTTAGGCATAATACACTTGTCATACCAAATAAAAGACCTTCAATTAAATTGAGCAAGTTGATTAAAGATACAAAAAAGATAAACCAAAAAAAAGTGATAAAGAATGAAGAATCTCCAAAAAAGTAAAAACCTCCATTTGGATTTCCAACAAAAGAGATTAGGAGTCCTGATTTGACTAGAGCATAAACGACTACAATTTCTAGCCAAAAAAACATTTTTATTTTATTTTTAAATTTAACAATAAAAATATCAAATATAAGAAAGGGAAAAAATAATGACTTAAGATGATGTTGAAAATTATTATCAGGAATAAAATGAAGCAAAAGACAAAATAAAAAAATCGAATCGAATGTTCCTTGTTTAAAAAGCCTTTTGATTGGTTTACTGCTAATTTTATTAGATAAAAAAGTAGAAACTTCTATCCAGAGCCAAACCAAAAAAAGGGCTTTAAAAAATAAAGAGATATTTGATAAAAAATGAAAGTCTTTCAAAATAAGTTATTAATAAGCTCCAACTACACAATTATCAGAAATAGTTATTTTTGCTTCTGTTGCATTAACAACATCTTCAATTGAGTATCCAATAGCGGTTTCAATTAAAATTAAACCATCTTTTGAAACTTCTAAGACTCCCATATCAGAGACTATTTTTTTAACACAACTTATACCAGTTAAAGGTAGAGTACATTTTTTTAAAACTTTAGACYRWYYWKMKSWWRAWGTNNGCATNAKRKYAAYANATMANWYTATSASWKCYWSCNRCKARWKYMATRSCRYCKYSYWTWSCTTTWWCYANWYWACYMKKTANTYAWRKMKTYGRCNWTMTNSTYYAWTWTYAKMGRCTNSSRYGRCWYSYWRWWRRMKWRCSTCYWYKTRACNCTYYTNWRWTSANAGYWMRYGATTMASCWSAAGAAAAAAATACAGAACCAGGTAGGGTTGAGATAGTCTCTTTACCTGCATTGATTAAATCGGGGTCCATATCTTTTTCAAGAGGATAGGGACCAATACCAAGTAAACCGTTTTCAGATTGTAATACGATATCCATATTATCTGGGATATAATTAGCAACAAGTGTTGGGATACCTATACCTAGATTTACATAATAACCATCTTGTAGCTCTTTAGCTAGCCTCATTGCGATACGTTCTTTTTTCGATGCGCCTGTCATATTGCTCTCCTTTTACTAAGTAGTTTACATATATAGAAGCCAAATGAATTTCATCTGGAGCTAATTGACCATTTTCAACAATTTCTTCAACTTCAACAATGGTTATTTTACCTGCTGTTGCCATTAAAGGGTTGAAGTTTTGTGCTGTTTTATTAAAAACAAGATTACCCATTTTATCTGCTTTATGAGCTTTAATAAAAGATACATCAGCAAGTAGGGCCTCTTCTAAAATACAGTCTTTACCGTTGATATTACGAGATTCTTTGCCTTCTGCTACTTTTGTACCAAAGCCAGTTGGAGTAAAAAAAGCAGGAATACCTGCTCCACCAGCTCTGATTCGTTCAGCTAATGTGCCTTGTGGGACAAGTTCAACATCAATTTTACCGCTAATAAATTGCTCTGCAAGCTCTGCATTTTCACCGATATATGAGGCATAGAGTTTTTTAATTTGTTTATTGGCAATTAATTTACCATTACCCCAGTTATCAACACTTCCGTTATTTGAAATAAGAGTAATATCTTTTGTTTTTGTATCTGCTAAAGCATGTACTAAATTTTCAGGTAATCCGCAAACACCGAATCCACCAACCATTAGAGTCATACCATCTTTTACAAAGTTCATTGCTTCTTTACTGGATGCAAGAATTTTGGCCATTTGATTCTCCTTTTTTAACAGTTATTACAAGCGATATTATATATTAAAGGAGATTATAAATCTACTTTAAATAAGTAGTGTAAAAATTAAAAAAAAGATGTTCATTTTTGAAAATATTTGCTAATCTTGTAGAGATGCTAAAATTAAGAACCTACATATTACTTTTTCTATCTATTCAATTTGTGGCTGTAGCCAACAGATTGCAAGATGATGACTATGCAAGAGTAATGGCGATGGTGATTTCTCAGATAAAACATTCTCATACAAAGCTACAAATTGGGATTGTCTGTAGAGACGAGTTAAGAGCTAAAAACTTTCAGCGTATATTTAAAAAAAATGCAAAAATAAGTTCTGCGGGTAAAAAAATATCTTTCGATATGATTTGGGAAAAAAACCCACTTAAATCAAAATCTAATATTTTAATTCAGCTAGATTCAAATATTTCTTTACCGAAACAAATATTTTCAATAGCGACATCTAAAAAAATGGTGCTTGATGGTGCCTGTTTAGGGATTGTGTTAAAAAATACAAGCCCAACAATTATAGCAAACAGAGATTCATTATTAAATTCAAGAACCCATTTCGACTCCACTTTTTTGAGGTTTATAAATATTTTAAAAAGGAGAAAACAATGAAATTTCTTCAACTAATATTTATATTAATTTTTACTTTTGCTGGCTTTGCAAATGAGCAATCTATTTTAAGTGTTTTATCTTCCGTTGAAGAAGCAGTAGATAAAAGGTCAACTAGTGGAGCATTAAAAAGTTTGACTGCTGTTAAAAGTGCACCTGCAATTGTACACTCATACACACAAAAAGATTTGGCTAAGTTTAAATCATTATATGATTTTTTAAATACTATTAATGGTTTTAAAGTTGAAGCAAGCCGTAGAAATGCGAGATACATACAAGTACGTGGTAATAATCACCAAATTTATAACAACAAAATTTTAATAACTATTAACGGGCATAAAATTGCTGATGAAGTAGGGCCTGAGACTCATTTAGATATAGTCCCTATTTGGTCAATCAAAAGACTTGAAATTGTTAWGGGGCCTGGTTCTGTATTATATGGTGCAAATGCATTTGCAGCTTCAATACACATAACTACTTTTACAGGCAATGCTTACAAACAAAATATGGTAAGTTTTGGTCTTGGTAACGATGCACAAAGACATCTTAAATTAGAGTTGTTTGATAAAGGTGATGATAATTATAGCTCTTACTTCTCTTTTCAATTAAAAGAAGTTGGGGGCAAAAATAGACCATCTGCTGACGGGGTTTCTACTAATGGTTTTGGTATACCTTACAAATCAGTTTATGATGTTGATCCAAATAGTCCAAATCATACTACTTTTGTTGGTCTTGAAGATTATCAATTAAAAGATTATGTTCAAAGTTATTTTGGAGTAGTTACTCATAAATCATGGCAGTTTATGTTTGGTAAGTTTAACTCATCAAGAAATACTGATTATATACGTACTACAGAGCAACATTTAGGTAATCAATCAGAGTATGATTATTTTGCACTTCAATATGAGCGTCCAATGTCTGATAAAGCTAACTTTAAGTTTTTATCAAAATATAGTGATGTTAGAGTTGAAACAAGTGAAAATGGTTTAACTGCTACAGATGCTGGTAGTGTAGAGTTTCAAACTCATTCAAACTCTTATGCATTTGACTTAGAAATACAAGTTGATTATAAAGCAAATGATTCATGGAGCTTTGTATTTGGAGCTATCAGAGAAACTATTGATTATAATAGAGAGTTTGATAAACTTTTATTGATAGCAGCCAACTTTGATTTAGGTAGTAGGCTTACTAACCCAGTATCTACAATTATTGATGGTTACTATGTTCAAGCAACTCATAATATTAATGAAAAAATGAACTTATTATTTGGCTATAGATTAAATAGAAATAGTAACTTTGGTGATGAAGAAGTTCCAAAAATTGCAGCTTCTTATCAATTAGGTAAAGACGAATATTTAAAAGTGGCTTGGGGAAGATCTTTTAGATATCCAAGTGGACATGAAGCATTTACTTATGTAATTGGTAGTTTAAATCCAAATGCTGATCTAAAAAATGAAAGAGTAAAATCATTAGAAATTTCTTATTCAAATAGTTTTTCAAATGGTCGAAAGCAATTTGAAATTAGTAGATTTGAAATAAAAATAGAAGACTTCATCTTCCAAAATGATAAAATAAATCAACATGATAATGATGGACCATTTTATAGTAGTGGTTTTGAAATAAGTTTTAAAGATCAAGTGTCAGATAATTGGATGTACTCTATTGATTTAACTGAAATGAGATATAAGGGTCAAAAGATATATGATAACAACCCTCAATCAGCAAGAGTTGGTTTAGATTCTGGTCGAATAAGAAGTGGAGACTTTACTCACTCTAGCATTGAAAGAATGATAAATTTTGGTTTTCAGTATAAAGCAAATGATAGATGGACAATTGACTACTTTGCAAAATATACAGGCCCTGAGTTAAACAGATGGGATGGTCGTTTTGATTATCAAGATTTAGGTGGATACACTCTACATAATATGGTAATTGATTATAAGCATAGCGATCAACGTTCAATCATACTATCAGTACAAAATATGTTTGCTAAAGAGTATATTTACCCCGAGAAAGATATTCAGGGTAGTAAAGCATGGTCTTATCCTCTTGGTAGAATGATAACTGTTGAGTATAAGATTAAGTTTTAATTTATTAGTAATATGGAGATTGAAATTTATTCCAATAAGGAAGTATCAATCATAAATAAACCTCTTACTATGGGACTAAAGAACCATCTCCGATTTAAAACCTACTTATAAAATATATCTTGGTATTTAGGCCAGATTTCATCAAATAAATTATTTGCAAAGTTTTCGGCAAAAGGTTCTCCACCAGGAAATGAATTTTTAGAGTATGTACACCATCTATCGTAGTGATGGCCGATTTCATGTACAAACACATGAATTAACATAAAATCTCTAGCTGTTTTTTTTGTAAAATAAGAATATTTATTTTCTATAGAAAATTCTACTCCAAGAGTAGTTAAGACATCTTTATGCTCTTCTAACCAATCAGGGCATGAGTCTGGGTCATCAAAAGAATCTTTTTCCCACGCCATAAGGCTAATAACTCCAATTTCACATAAGCCCATAGGAGAGTGAAAACTGCCATCAAGGATAATAGAGTGTAATCCTTCAGAGTACTTTTTAAAATCAGGAAAAATTGAAATAAATTTATGAAGATCAGATACTGAAACTACATGAGAGTAATTTTTAAGTGCTTTGTATTTAAAAATTAATAGTTCACTACCATCATGATTGTAAGCACCTTTAGTTTTAGAATGATTATTCTTTTTTTGAACCAAGCCGTTTTTGACTTTAGGGGTTACTTTTCTATTCATAGTATTTTAACGGCATTTATCCAAACAGTTTTCTTGTTTAGAGCTAAAAAAGAACCACCTACTATCAGATAACTTTAAACACTTTGCCTTACATTTAGCTTGAGGGTCTTGATTAAAATTTTTGTTATAAAAGTCGTCTTCATTATTTAGAGGTGCTTTTTGAATGTTAGACTTTTGTTTGTAGATAACTTTGCTTTCTTGAGGTAAATTATTCTTTTTAAGATTAATTTCATTGTTTGAGCTAGATTTTATATTTTCTGTTATAAGTTGGTCATCTTTATATTTATCATAAGTGAGTAAAGTACCGTTATTTGAATATATTTTAACCGTACCATTTAGCTTACCTTTTTGGTAAAAAAAATCGTTTTGCAATACACCATTTTCAAAATACTCTTTAACACGACCTTCAATTAAACCATCTTTATAAAATTGATGAGATCGCAATTGACCATTAGTATAGTACATCTTAAGAACACCATTTCTTTTGCTATTTTTAAATAATTGAGTGCTTTCTAATGTTCCATTCAAAAAGTAAGTTTTTGCAATGCCTGTAAGTTGTCCATATACATAGATTTCTGAGTTTTTTATATTACCATTTGGGTGAAAAAATTTTAATTTTCCGTGAAGTTGGTCTGCTAGATAGGTTTCTTTACTTTGTAAAGTCCCATCAATATAATATTTTTTAATGATTCCGTTAAGTAAACCGTTTTTATAAATTAATTTTGATTTAAAGTTTCCATTTTTATAAAAAACTTCTTTTAAACCATGTAGCTTTATACCTTTAAATTGTTGTTTACTTTCAAGTTCACCTGACTTATAGAGAGTTTTGGTTTGAAATTGAATAGTAGATACAGGTGCATGTACTTCTTCTTTTTTTAAAAGTTTCAGCATATCCTTTGAATTTAAGCCAAATTTATCTTTTTCATCAGAAAAATTAAAATAGAAAGAGGACGTTAAAAATAAAATATATAAAATTTTCATTAGCTCACCTATACTCATATTTACTCCTTTATTTTCTATTAATAAACTTTTCTAATTCTTCTTTATTTCTTGGATTGACAACTAAAATATCATCTTTAATTTCTCCATCTTTCTCAAAGTTTATGCCAAGAAGATGAATATTTTTATCTGTATTTAAGTATTTTTGAAAATACCTTCTATCTATTATTTGTTCCATTGCCTTTTTAGATGAAGCCTTGTATTTATATTCAATAATATAAATATCATCTTCATTTTCTAAATATTGATCTATTCTTCCTTTTTTAGTTAAGACCTCTGAAATTACTTTAAAACCTGTAAGGTTAAGAAGAGCAAAAATTAAGGAATGATAAAGCTTTTCAGAACCTGTTGTTTCATATGTAAATTCTGAAAAATAATTATTTAAGACTTCTTGAATTTGTTTAGAATCCTTATTGATAAAAGCCTTTTTAATATTTTTAAGATGAACAGAATAGTTTATACCCTTTTTGGCAAAAAAGGTTATAAAGTATCTATAAAAAGAGTCTTGGATTTCTGTATTAGGAAAAACAAGTTCTTTCTCTCCTTCTTTATTTTTTTTGATAGTTAAATATCCAGCTTGAAATAATACATTTTTGATAGTTAATTCACTAGCTTTGACTTTATCAAAAAGGTCTTCCCCATAGGTAAGAGCATTTTTATCTGATATATCAAAACCTTTTTCTTTCATTAACTCTAAAACAAAAGTTGGAGTTCCTGAGTCGAACCAATAATTATCAAACCTATTTTCATCAAATAAATATAGAAGAGAGAATGGGTTGTATATTGCTATTTCTTCATCTGAAAATGTATATCCATTATAATAATCTTTTATTTTAAGAAGAGTTTCTTCAACTGATAGGCTTTCTTTTTTTGCAAGTTTTTCTATGTATGGCTTAAAACGATTTTCTAATTCTTCTTGAGTATATCCAAACATAGAATCAAACTTTTTGTCTTCACTCAAATTTATAATATGATTTGCATCAGAAAATATATTAACATTAGAAAGCTTTGTGATTCCTGTTATAAATAAAAATTCAATAGATTTATCTGCTGATTTTGTCGCTCCAAAAAATGAAGCTAATTCATTAGAAATATCATTAACACTTTCTTTTGTAATATTGTCTAAGACTGGTTTGTCATATTCATCAACTAATATCACAATTTTTTTATTTGTATGCTTGGAAATACCCTTTAAGAATGCCGTATAGTTTAAGATAGGTTCTTTATATCCATACTCTTCAGCTTGTTCTAATAACAGTTCATGTATTAAAGCTCTACACTCTTCTTTTGAAGAAACCTTTACAGAAGAAAAATCTAATCGAATAACAGGGAGCGTTTCAAAAGAAAAATTTGTTTTTTCTATATCTAAACCATTAANTAAATGTTTTTTACCTTTGAACAAACATTCTAACGTAGAAACAATAAGTGACTTTCCAAATCGTCGTGGACGAGATATAAAACAAGCATCACTTGTTTGTATAAGTTTATGAATTTGCTTTGTCTTATCTATATAAAGTTTATTTTTATTGATGATAGTTTCAAAGTCTGCTGTTCCTAAAGGAAAATTTTGTAACTCTTGTTTTTCTTGTATAGTTTCTTTAATCATTAAAGAAGTATTAAATAATATTTTAAATAAAGATTGTATTTCTTCTTTAGAAGACAATAAAAAAGGTGTTTCTTCATCTTGTATAGAAACAACTTTTGTATATCCATTTTCATCTGTAAAACATTCTAATTCATTATTGAAGATACTAAAATAGAATTTTTAATTGGATTATTAGAATCATCTACAATCTGACAAACTGTAGATAATTTAATCTTATGATGTTCTAGTTTTTGAAATTGTATGTCATCAAAATTTACAGCTTTCATCTTATCTCTTTTTTTCATTTATTTGATAATTATAAATCCGTTTTTATTATAACATCTACAGATACTCTATTAAATATAAGATTTCAGTAAAAAAGGAGGAGAAAAAGGCAATGATTAGATGTGACCGCATAAAAAAAGAAGCCACAACAAAGAGTCAATGGCTTCAAGCTTTTTTATCCTATAGATGTCTTAAAGCATCCATATCAAAAATTTATACAATCCAAGCTGCTGCATCTAGATTGTATGATACTAATTCAGACTCATCAAAAAAGATTCCGATTTCTCTTTTAGCGCTTTCTGTTGAATCAGAGCCATGAACTAAGTTTTTACCAGTATAAAGAGCATAATCACCACGGATAGTACCAGGTGCTGCTTCTTCTGCTTTTGTAGCTCCCATTAATGTTCGAGAAATAGCAATAGCCCCTTCTCCTTCCCAAACCATAGCAACTACAGGCCCAGAAGTAATAAAATCAACAAGTTCACCAAAAAATGGTCTTTCTTTGTGCTCACCATAATGTATTTCTGCTTTTTCTTTTGAAATTTGAGTTATTTTCAATCCAGCAAGCTTTAAACCTTTATTTTCAAATCGTGCGATAATTTCTCCAACTAATTGTCTTTGAACTCCGTCAGGTTTTACCATTGTGTATGTTTGCTCTACAGCCATTTTATTGTCCTTTCATTTTGACAAAATAAATTTTATTAATTAAAAAAGGACTTATTTTTATAAAATAAATACATATTGAAAAAGCCTTTCTTGGTTACGAGTGAGAATTTATCCAATATTAGATAATTTTTCAAGTATTATCTTAGAGAGTCTTTATATCTTTTCAGTAATATAGTAAGTTAACTCTAAAATATTTAATTTTACTCAACATAACATCAATATTTATAGTCAATAAGGCAAAATCATGAACTCCATAGAACTTTCTAAACACTTAGATCAACTCTTAGATCCTGAAAAAATATCAGACGTTTCATGTAATGGTTTACAAATACCAAGTGAAATTAGTATTAGTAAAATAGCTGTTGCTACAGATGCTTCTATGGAGGTCTTTGAAGAAGCAAAAGCAAAAGGCTGTAACTTTATTTTTGTTCACCACGGTATCTTTTGGAATTTTAATAAAGAAAGTAATATCAGTTTGAAACAAAAAGAAAAGCTCAGATTTCTATTTGATAATGAAATTTCTTTATATGCATCTCATTTACCTCTTGATATTCACCCTATTTATGGCAACAATAAAAGCTTATTTGACCTTTTAAAACTCCAAAAATTAGAAAAAATGGGTAACTTTCATGGTTTACAACTTGGCTTAATGGGAGACCTAGAAAACTCAATGAGCTTTGAAAACTTTACTCAATTTGTTGAGCAACAATTAAACGATAAAGTGAAAGCATATTTATTTAATGATCAAGACGTTCAAAAAGTTGCCCTAATCACAGGACAAGGACAAGATGGATTATTTGAAGCACAAGAAAAAGGTTTTGATACTTTTATTACAGGTGAAATGAACCACTATATGTATCACGTAGCCAAAGAATCTAATATTAATTTAATCTTAGCTGGACATTACCGTACCGAGACTTTAGGACCTAAAGCTATCGGTCAATATTTAAATAAAAAGTTTTCTTTTGATATTGAGTTTTTAGAGTTTCCTACGGGTTTATAAATTAATCCGAAGACTGAATTAACCCTAGTTTTAAGAGTTCACTAAAGATCTTTTCTTTTATCAAAGGCTTTACTACATAGGACTCACACCCATCTCTAAAAGCACCCAATACACTTTTTGAATCTCCGAGTGCGGTAGTCATCATAATTTTTACACTATCTTTACCAATAGAGATATCTCTATCAGCTTCAATTTGACGAATTTCTTTTAAAGCCGTTAAACCATCTTTTTTTGGCATCATGATATCTAAACATAATAAATCATATGGATCTTCTTCATCTAAAGCCATCGTAAATGCCTCAATTGCCTCTTCACCATCTGTGGTTACATCCACATCACCATAAGCACTTAAAAGTTTATGTATCAGTTTACGGTTAATAAATTCATCTTCAGCTATTAATATTTTCATGTCGCACCCTTCAATCACTTGCATTAATATACCCTTACTTTACAAAAAAAACACCTTAAACTCCAACTTTAAGCTCAAATACAAATACTTTATTCCTTCATTTTATAATTAAAGGATACTAAAACATTCAAAGGTAGTATTCTTGATATAACTTTTTTGTATCCACTTTTTGCTGAAATCTACGCTTAAAACAATAAATAAAAACTAATCTAATAATCAGAATTGCATTCTTTAAACGACTTTTATTTTGCCACCTTCTTATAGAAGATTTTAGACCATTTCCTAAAAACAACACTCTACCTTTTGATTTTAAGAGTTGAAGCGATAGTTCAACATCTTCCATCAATGGCATCTTTAAATCCCACTCATCATTTATATAAACAGACCTTCTAAAAAACTGCCCTTGATCTCCAAAACTGATCCCTAAAAATCTTGCCCGAACTCTATTTAAAAAAGTAATGAACCATTGCCCATCTAAACTTCCCTCAAAAGAGCTACCCAAACATCCACCAATATTTTCTTCTTGTTGCATAGCGTATAAAACTTGAGAGATTATTTCTCCATTTAAACTTGTATCGCAATGTAAAATCAAAATTATTTCATGTTTAGTATTATCTATCGCCTGAACTATTTGATTTCCACGCCCTTTTTCACAATCTAAAATATTTACATTAAAGTTTTCACAAATAAAAAAACTTTCTTTAGACTCTCCTGCATGAGCAACTATAACTTCATCAGCAATAACTTCTAGATTTTGTAATTGATTCAAAATTATTTTTAAATTTTTATGATCATTATATTCAGGTATAATCACACTTATCTTATTTGATATTTTTTGATTTTTTCTTTGAGTAAAGTCTTTTACTCTAAATAAATCCCAAAGTAATAATAATAAAACGGGAGAGTATTCTAGTAGGCTGACTAAAGGCAGATGACTAAACTCTAAATTTTGATAATGGCAGTACCATAAACCAGAACTCACCGTCCAAAAAACTAAGGCTGGAGATTCAACAAAACATAAAAATGGAATAAATAAAGACAGATACCAAAAGTGTATCGTTGGGGCAAATATTAAAAACATGGCACTTATACTTAAAGCAGGATATATGGGGTTTGTTCTTGAAATAAATAACCAAGTTCCTAATACTATACCAATACTTGATAACAAAAAATGGGCTAATATATGATTACCAAAAAGAATAGTTTTTACTAATGAAAAAATAAATGCATTGTATTGCATATTAAATGAAAAAGATAAAAGACTATCGAAAATATGAAACTTTGCACTTAAATAAGGAATAAAACATAAAAGAGTAAACACAAAAAATAAATAGAAGCTCTTATAGCTCTTACGATTAATAAACATAGGAATAAGTAATAAACACAAATATTTACTACAAAATGCTAAAGCGAGGCTAATCCACATTATTGAAAACTTTTCTTTTTCAAATAGTAGTAAGGATAAAATTACAAAAAACATCATCATTGAATCTAGATGTCCCTGACCAACAAATGAAAATAAAGTCACTGGATTTAAAGCATAAATAAAAACCCTACCCGAAGGTATTTTATAGGAGTACATCAACATCAATAACAATAAAATAGATAAAAAATCAAAGAAACCAAAAACTATTTTAAAAGATCTATAATCTAGGCTTATATATGAAGTAAGTTTCATAAGCATTAAAGAAAAAGCAGGATATATTGCTGTCATAGATTCGTGATTTGGCATCTTAAATTCTGACCATCTATACTTTATAAGCTCTTGTGAGTCTGGAGCTAACAAATATGGGTTTACACCAAACTGCTGAATGTATCCTTCCCACATATAACGATAAGTATCATCACTTATTGGATGTTCTATCACCAAGTACCTAGCGAATAAACTTAAAACCAAAATAAAAAATATTGTATATTTATTATATTTTTCTACGGTCGACTTTGATATTAAAAAACAAAGTAAACCTAAACCTAACCATAAAGTGATAAAGCTAAGATAATTTGAAGAGAAATCTTTTATCTGACCTGCATAAAATAAGAGGTAAAAATAGAGTATGGTATAAAATACTTTTTTTATCATAGTTTCACTAAAATATCATTAATTAAGAAAAAATCTTTTCAAATTATTTAATTTGTTTTATAATATAAATGTGGTGAGCAATGGGGCAAGTGGTTTGAACACTTACCCACAATGTCTAATGCAAGTTATTAACTAGCAAAAGCATTAAAACTAAAATGGTTCGTATTTTTCGTTTCATTGCTACACCTTCTTTCGGATGTAACAACAATACTAAAAATATAGAAGTTTTGAAAAGAGCTAGCTTAAAATGAACTCTTTTTCTTTTGCTATAGTTATTTCAAATAATTATCCATACAAAGTATAACCTCTGACATAGAGTTATATTTTGCTTTAGACTTTCCAGCTAAATCATAAGCTGTCCCATGGTCTACTGTCATTCTTGGTATATCTAAACCCCAAGTTATTGATACACCCGTTTGAAAATGCATTAATTTAAAAGGTATCAAACCTTGATCATGATAAGAAGAGATAACAATATCAGTCCCAAGCAAATTATCGCCTGTAAATAAAGTATCTGCTGGATATGGCCCCGATATATCAAAGCCTTTACTTTCTAGAGTAGACACCATTCTTTGTAATCTTTGATCTTCACCATATGAAATTAAACCAGCTTCACCAGCATGAGGGTTTACACCAAGTACTTTTATAATAGGCTCTCTACCATATAAACCTCTAAAACCCTCAAGAGCAATTTCTGAAGTTTTTTCAATATCTGATTGAAATAAAAAATCCGAAACATCTTTTAACGGAATATGATGACTTAGTAAAATAAGAGAAAAGTATTCCCCAAAAAAAGTCATTACAGCTTGATTTTTTGATAAATAATCTTCGTAATAACCTGTATGTCCCAAAAAACCATTTTGACTCATAGAAATAGCTTGCTTAGAAACAGGAGCGTTAATAATTCCGACAATTTCAAAAGACTTTACAAGATCTACACTTTTTTTTAAATAAGAAAAGGACTCACATCCTCCCTCTAAACTAATCTTTCCCAAGTCTGAGTTTAAAGTTTTATCAAAGCCATCTACAAAAAGGTCTAAAAACCATTTTTCTGGATTTATACCTAATTTTTTATAAATATTTGGATTCCCAATAATGATTGGTTGAAAGGAGATTTTATCAATCGTATCTTTTAAAGAGTAATAAATAATTTCTGGGCCTATCCCAAAAGGATCCCCCATAGTTAAAGCAACTTTTTTCATTTCAAAAACATCTCTTCATGCTCTTTTTTTACTTCATCATAAAGACCATTTTTTTGTAAATGTTTATCATGCCTAAATTTAAAACGATCATAAACAAGTAACCATTGCTCCGGGTACTCTAAAATATACTTTTCGTAAACACTTTTTAGTTGCTGATGTAATTGATTAAAGTCTTTACTTTCTCTCATTTCATCACAATTAATATCTGGCTCAACAGCTAATCTATAGTTATCTCCATCATGTACTAAAATAGATGGTATTACTTTTGCTTTTGTTTTTTTTACAAATAACTCAATACCTCTTGGATAAGAACAGGTCATTCCACATAGTTTTTGGAAATGACCACCCTTTGTACCATCTTGATCTCCTAAAAAAATTAAAACTTCCCCATCATTTAATCTATTTATTGCTTCTTTGATTCCTTTTCTTTGATGCAATAAATTTACACCATATCTACGTCGTAAGGATGAAATTAAAGACTCAAATACAGGACTAATTTGATGAAAAACCAATGAGCTCATTTTTACTTTATACTTGTAACCAACCAATGGCCCTAACTCCCAATTACCTAGATGCATCCCAGCAAATATAATGCCTTGACCATCTTCATAACTTTTTAAAAAACCATCAAATAAAGGGTCAATTTTTAAAACTTTATAAAACTGCTCTGGGTCAATTACCAAAAACTTATAAAAATCTATAATATTTTTTAAAAAATAGTAATAATACTTTCTCTTTAACTCGCTTTTTGGTTTTGAAGTAATACCATTTAACTTTTGAAAATTTAAAATCACTTTAAGATTTCTGTCTACTGCAGGAATAGGTAAAAAGCTTAAGAAAAATGCACAAAATTTAGATAGCTTTAATAACAGCCCTCTAGGAACCAAAAAACAAATAGTATACAAAGTATAAAATACAAATAATATTATAATTCCCATAATCTAAGACTTTAAGCCAAGCTCCTCTACAATCATAGTTTCGATTCTAGCTAAGGCTCCCTTGCTTCCCATTTTTTCTTTGACTTCTAATAATTGTTTTTTTAATTGAGCTCTTTTTTTATCATCATCTACTAATTTTAAAATCTCTTTTGATAAGTTTTCTGAATTAGCCTCTTCTTGAATAAACTCTGATATTATCATTTCATTTGCTAACAAATTTGGTAACCCAATATACTTTGGTAATTTATTAAAAAAAACTGCCAATACTTCGGTTAATTTTGAAACCTTGTAACAAATAACCATCGGAACTCCATAAACCGTGAGTTCCATGGTAGCAGTTCCGGATGTAACTAAGGCTAAATCAGCAACTTGCATCAGATTAAAACGGTTTTCCCACGATAAATTAATATCTACACCATATTTTTTTAAGTTAGAATGAATACTTTCTAACTCTGATTTCATATTTTCTTGGCTTTCAAAATTATTTGCACCAAGTAAAACAAATTTTAAATTTTTCTTGTTTTGATAAATTTTTTGAACTGTTTCTTCATATAGCGGCAATAAAAGGTTTATCTCTTGAGCTCTTGAACCTGGCATTAACAAAATAATAAAATCTTTCTTTTGAAAACCCAAATCTTGCCTTAAAGCTTGAGGATCACCAACAGGCAAAAGGTCAAGCATTGGATGACCTACAAAGTCTACACAAGCACCTGCTTCTTTATAGCAATCAAAAGTAGGCTGAAACTCTGCTGCAACTCTTTTAATATTATTGACAGCATCTGTTAAACGACTTGCATCAACACAAAACTTTCGTGGCGGAAAAACATAAATACTAGGAATGCCTAATTTTTTTGCTTTTCTGGCTAAATGCATATTAAAGCCAGGATAATCTACTAGTATTATTAAGTCTGGCTTAGATTCTTCTAAATATTTTTGAACTTTTAAGTTTATCCAGATTAGTTTCCATCTTTTTAAAGCCTCAACAATACCAATAGAACCCCAATCATCTGAGTTATAAATAGTATTTACACCTATTTTTTTTAACTCAGTTCCACCAATACCTTCTAAAATCAAATCAGGATAGTTTTGTTTTACAGACTTAAGTACTCCGCTAACATACATGCTACCTGAATACTCTCCTGCTGATACAAATATTTTCTTTTTATTATCCATAATTATTTAGACTCACTAGAGTGATATAATTTAGAGTATGTGTCAGAGCTATTTAATAACTCTTGATGTGTGCCTATTGCTTTTATATCTCCATCTTGTAAAACTATAATACGACTAGCATTTACAACTGTTGATAAACGATGTGCAATAACAAAAGTTGTACGCCCTTTCATTAAACAATCTAAAGCTTGTTGAACTATCTTTTCACTTTGATTATCTAAAGCTGAGGTTGCCTCATCTAAAATTAATATTTTTGGATCTTTTAAAATAGAGCGTGCAATAGCAATTCTTTGTCTTTGTCCACCTGATAAACCAACACCCATTTCAGAAATCTCAGTATTGTAACCATTTTTTAAACTCATGATAAAATCGTGGGCATTTGCTGATTTACAAGCACTCATCACCTCATCTTGAGTTGCGTTTGGTCGGCCAAAACAGACATTGTCAGTAATACTGCCTTTAAATAAAATAACCTCTTGAGGCACTATTCCAAATAGTTTTCGATAACTATCTAACTTGTACTCTCTAATATCAATACCATCTAATAATATAGAGCCTGATTGCCATTTATAAAATCTTGGTATTAAATTAACTAAAGAGGTTTTACCGCCACCCGACTGCCCAACAAGAGCGATAACTTCACCTTCATCCACTTTTAAATTAATATTTTTTAAAACACGCCTATCTGATGTAAAAGAAAAATCCAAGTTTTGAAATTCTAAATTAATTTTAGCGTCTTTAGGAACTTCTCTTGTACCTAAATCCTCTTCACAAGCAGAATCTAAGATTTCAAAAATTCTAGCTAGTGCCCCTCTTGATTGTTGTATAATACCATTACCATTTGTAATTTTTTTAATTGGATGGAACATTAAACCAAGAGCTGTTAAAAATCCAATCAAATCACCTGGAGTAATACGACCATCAATCACACCTTTTGAACCAAAATATAGCATCACAGCAACACCAAAAGAGTCAAAAAGCTCAACAATCGGTGAGTTTAAAGCATTATATTTGATACTTTTCATCGAAATTGTGAAGTTCTCTTCTGCTTCTAATTCAAAACGCTTAGAATGCTCTTTCTCCATTCCAAAAGACTTAATAATTTTAATACCCAAGACAGACTCTTGAATAATTGATGAGATATCTCCAATTTTATCTTGTAATTGTTGACCAACCTTTCTTAATCTTCTTGAAATTATTTTAACTACAAAAGCTAAAACAGGGATTATCAAAAAGATAACAAGGCCTAGCTCCCAATAAATAGTAAACATATATCCAATGACACAAATAATAATTAAAGGGTCTGCTATAATTTTTGTCATTTCTTTGAGCATTCCCTCAACAACAACAACATCACCATTTAATCTTGAGATTAAATCACCAGTACGGTGAGAAGAGTAAAAATTAAGAGGTAATTTTTGTAATCTATCAAAAAAATCAACTTTTATTTTTAAAGTAATTTTTTGACAAATCCAAGACATCATATAAGTTTGAGCAAAAGAGGAAGATCCCTTTAAAGCAGTTACTCCAACAGCACAAGCAATAACAAAATATAAGTTACCTAGCCTTGATGCATAATAAGATCTTGCTTCAACACCAGAAGGAACTGTTAATACATCATCTACCAACATCTGTAAAACATGAGCATTTAAAGTTGTTGCAATAGCAACACCAACAGCTGCCAACAAACTTAAAATTAAATAAAATTTATAAGGTTTAGAAAAAGCCAGAAGTCTTTTAATATCGGATGGGCTTTCTTTCATTAAAGTTCCTCCATCATATCATCAGCAATTTTTTTGATAACACCTTGATCGCCTAGAGAAACTTGAACAGATTTCAATCTCTCTAATTGTTTTTCCATGGCTAAGTCAGACTTTAACAAGCTTTCTGAGTAAGACACTATTTTTTCACTTGTAAAATCTTCTTGTTTAAACTCTTTAACAATCTCTTTACCAGCAATAATATTTGGTAAACCAATATGCGGAGTTTGAGATAATAAATCAAAAGCTTTTTTAGTCAACCAATTTGTCTGATAACAAATTAACATAGGTGTACCTAAAATTGTTGCCTCTAAAGTAACAGTACCTGATGCTAGTAATACTAACTTTGAATTTGCAATAATAGAGTAAGGCATCCCGTCTAAAATATGAATTTTTAAAGTTTTATAATCTTTACATATTTCATATAAAGACTCATCTACTGTAGATACTTTTGGAATAAAAAAATGAATATTTTTTACTTTTTTAGCTAATAGTTTTGCTGATTTTAAAAACTCAGGCAATAGCTTTTTGAGCTCTTGATTTCGAGAGCCAGGTAATAAACCAATTACAATATCATTTACAGTTAAATTATACTTTTCATAAAAGTCTTTTTTAGATATTTCTGGTTTAACAATATCTACTAAAGGGTGCCCAAAATATCTTCCTATCTTAGGATAGTATTTTTGTTCAAACGGAAAAATCGTATAAACTTTTTCACAGTATTTATTAATTTTATCAGCTCTATTTTTTTTCCAGACCCATACTTTTGGTGGAATATAATAATGGACTGGTGCCCATTTACTCAAATAGGGCAAAAGTTTTAGGTGAAAACCTGGGTAGTCTATTACAATTATCAAATTTGGATTATTTTGAGAAACCCATTTTTTGACTTCTTTTTCTTGTTTTAATAACTCCGGAATCGCTTGTATAACCTCTGTCACTCCAAGAACTGAAGTTTTCATAGTATTTTTTATTAATTTAGCTCCAGCATCTTTCATGCGTCGTCCACCATAAGCAAATATCTGTGCTTTATCTTCACGATTTAATAATTCTTTGATTAAATGAGAACCATGTAAGTCTCCTGATTCTTCGCCAACAAGAATCAAAATCTTTTTTCTATTAGAATGTACTACAAGACGTTTACTCATTTAGCCTTAACCGCAATTATATGGATATTTTCTTTTTCAGCCATCTCAATCATTTTTGTTTTATCTAAAACAATTGTAGAATCTGCCTCAAAAGCTAAAACTGAAATATTTGCATCAACACAAGACTTTAAAGTATCTAAGCCAATTGTTGGCACATCAAATCTTAGATCTTGATTTGGTTTCGATGCTTTTACAACTACACCGCCTTGTTTTGCCAATTGCCCTCCTCGAGAGATAGCTAAGTCAGTACCCTCAATAGCTTCTACTGCCATGATACTCTTATTTTTAACAACAACGGTCTGTCCAATATCTAACTGTCCCATTTGCTTTGCCATTGACATACCATAATCGACATCACTCAAAAAGTCTTTATCAATCTCCATTGTTGTTAAAATCTCTTCTGAAGGAATCAAGTTTTGTAAAAATTTCGTTGAATCAAGTACCTTAATGCCCTGCATTTCAAGTAAATTGACAACCCCAAGTAACATTGAATCGTCATTACCCGCTGATAAGCTACTAATCACTTGAAGAGCTTGAGCATCTAACTCAACTCCCCCCTGTACTAAAAGTTTTTTATTTACTTTACCAACTAAAACTAACTCTTTTACTTGATGTTGTAAAAAAAACATCAAGGCTTTTTGTAGCTCACCTAAACCCACATATAAACACTGGTCTACTTTATTTTGATAGTCATCTCTAGCCATTCCAGATAAAGCGACTACATATGGAGTATACCCTTGTTTTTTAGCTTCTTGAATTACTTCAAGAGGGAGTTCACCATAGCCAGCTATGATTCCAAGTTGTTTGATTGATTGATTTTCCATAATTTTCTCTTGATTACTCTTTTGTAGAATTTGGAGTGTTTTTATTTTCAGTTTTTGGAGTGTTTTTTTTACGGTTTCTTCTATTTTTATTTCTCGACTTATTAGTCTCTATTTCTTGCTCTGGTTTCAACTCATTTGTAGATTTATTATCTTGAGAGTTTTTATTTTTTTGTTGTTTATTTACTGGTTTTTGAAAGTTTGTTTTCTCTTGTGGATTACTTTTACTATCTGACGACTGTTTTTTATTCTCTCTTTTATCTATTTTTTTTAAGTCAGTTTGTTTTTTTACTTTTTGCTCAGCTCTTTTTTTGATTTCTTCTTCTGTTAAAATATCACTAAAAGAAATGTTTTCATAAGTGGCTTCTTCGTCAACATAAATAGTCATCTCTTCCGAAAAAACATTGATACCACAAACTTTACCCTTTTTACCTGATTTACAACTTACGCAGCTACCACGAGTCGGTATACCCTTACTCGCTTCTTCATAAAAATTGTTTTCATATGATAAACAACATTTAAGCTTGCCACAAACTCCATTTAATTTTGCTGGATTTTTACTTAACCTTTGAGTCTCAACCATATCCATAGAAACCACTGGTGTTTTTGTTAAAAAACTAGAGCAACAAGTCTCTCGACCACAAGCACCCACAGCACCTTTCATGCTAACATTTTGTCTTGTTGTAATTTGCCTTAACTCTATACGTGTTTTAAACTCAGATGCTAAAAGTCTTACCAACTCTCTAAAATCTACTTTTTTAGGAGCAATAAAATAAAATAATATACGAGAAGAGTCAAAAAGATATTCAACTGTAGAAATTTTCATATGAAGATTGAGTGCTTCTATTTTTCTTTTTGCTATATCTAACGCTGATTTTTGTTTTTCAATATTTCTTAGAATGATTGCTTTATCATTTTCATCAACAACTTTAATAATTGAGTAAATTTCTAATTCTCTTTTTCTGTCTATCTCTCTATTTAAGTCAATATATTTTACTGTTGCTAACTCTTTTGCACGATCTGTTTTAACAATTAATTGATCTCCTATTTTATATTCATCATTTGTTTTAATTGTAAAAACACCTAGTTTATTTTCAAATTTTAATCCATAAACCAAATCACGGTTTTCGTCTTGTTTGTGTTGGGGAATTGGGCTCAAAAGCTGTGCGTTTATTACTTCTTTGTTTAGTTCATTTTCTGTTATATTCATATATAGTATTAACCTAAGTTTTTTAGTATTATCAAATAATATTTTAGCCAAATAGTCAAACTATTAAAGCTAGAGTATATATATACTCTTAAGAGCTTAAATTGTACATGATATTTCTCTTTATTTCAAAAGAAAATAAGCATTAAAAAGGTGGTTTTTAATAAAGTTGAAGCCTCAAGAAAGTAAAGTCTCCACTTATAAAAATAAACTTTAAAAGTTTATTTAATTTACCGTCTAATGTGAAATATTTAAGCTTTTAATAAAATATAAACCTAAATATTCGAGTAAAGAGTCCCAGGAGATATTATTATGTAACATTCTTTGTAATTTAGTTAACTCTTCACTTAATTCAAAAAGATTTGTACTTTCAGAAAATACAGCATAATTAAGAGCTATTTGTCTTTCACTAGATAAAATACCAATTTCACGATGATCTACTAACAAAAATTCTAAAACCTTTAAAACCTCTACAAATAAAATTTCTATTTCTCTTCGTACGAAGCCCCTAACAAAAGTATCTATTTTTTGAGTTGAAAAGTCTTCTAGTAACCAATGAGAAAAGTCTTTTCCTAGCTCTTCTTGTAAAGTTCTTTTTTTTGTCATTAAACTTATTTGAATTGATTTTTCTAACTCTTTTATCGAGCTCTTTAATAAAAAGAGTTCTTTTTCTAAATATAAATAGCCAAGAGAAGAGATTTGTTCTAAAAACTCTATAATTGCTATTTTTCTTGAGGCTTGCATTTCTGCATTTATTAACTGATAAGATAAAAGTTTATCTATAGAAATTTTTTCATCTTTTATTTTTAAAGAAAAATTATAATATACTTTTGAAAGTGAAGAACGTCTTTCAATTACTCTTATAACCTTTTCATGATTAACGATTAAATTAAAGTCACTAAAACGACCAATTAAATACTCGTCCTCAGTGTTATTTTTTATTACTTCTGCTGAAGGCAAATGTATATGAGTTAATCTTGAACTAATTGTCGGTAGTAAAAAACGTTGATTTGGGTTTACCAAAACAAATACCCTACCCTCTGGAGGTTCTTCTAATACTTTTAACAAAGCATTTGCAGCCTCTTTAGCCATAAGAGCGGGGTAATATATAGCAATAACTTGTCTTTCACCTTTTGCTAGCCGATGTCCTAAATTAGATAAAATTAAGCGTATTTTTTTAATTGATATAGTTTGAGCTAATGGAAAAACAGATATAAAACGAGTTACATCTTGTTTTAAATAAGCCCTACACCCATTACATTTCATACATGGTTTATTTATATCATCGCATAATAAATGCAATATAAACTGAGAGCTAAAAGAAAATAAGTTTGCTATTTCATGTCCATTTAAGCAAAAAGCATGGCTTTTTTGTGAAGACAATACCTTAAAGTCAAAGGAAGGAAAAAACTCTATAAAATCTTTATAACTCTCTAAGAATTCTTGATGGCTAGTTGACCACATGCAGCTTGAATATCCCTTCCTCTAGAAACTCGTACAGTTACTTCACGATGCCACTTAGACATAATATCTTTGAAGTATTCAACCTCTTGATGAGTTGGTCTTGTTAAATAATGAGGTCCATCTTCAATAGGATTATAAGGAATAGCATTCACATTACAATGTATACCTTTTAAAGCCTTACCTAATAAATTAATTTTAGAAGTTGATACTTGACTACCGCCAAATAAAACAAGTTCAAAAGTTATTTTTCTACTTGTTGTTTTGATAAAATCTCTAGCTGCGTCTAAAATTTCTTTTACTGTTTCTTTTTGATTAGGAACCCATTTTTTTCGCAAAACTTGGTCAACGGTATGCAAAGATATTGCTAGTTGAACTTGAGGAAATTTTTCTGCTAAACGATAAATACCTTTAACTACTCCAGAAGTAGACATTGTTATTTTACGACTACCTATATCAAAACCTCTAGTATCAGTCAAAATTTCAAGTGATTTAAACACTTGATTTATATTATTTAGAGGTTCACCCATCCCCATATAGACTACTCTATAATTTTCGGGAAATTTATCTCCAAGCATTTCTTGTAAAGCAATAATTTGCCCTACAATTTCATGAGCCTGTAAATTTCTTAGACCATACATTTTACCAGTGGCACAAAAAATACATTTTTGAGCACAGCCTACTTGAGAGGAAATACAAATAGTAACACCACGATCCTCTTTCATAAAAACTGTTTCTACTTGTTTTTTATCTGCTAACTCTAAAGTTACTTTTATTGTAGAGTGATCGGCTGCCTTTAATTGATAAACTATTGCTGGTACTTCAAACTTAAACCTTTTTTGTAAGGTATCTCTTAACTCTTTTTTAAGATTACTCATTTCTGAAAAGTCATAGACTTTCTTTTTATAAACCCAGTCAAGAATTTGTTTTGCAACAAACTTTTTTTGTTTGAGTTCTTCTACTATATAATTTTCAAAACCTTGTGGAGAAAATTGAAAAAAGTTTTCTTGATTTGACATAATAATCCCGTAAATATTTAAACTAGTGAGTAAGAAGCTATATAACTTCTCTTTTAGATTCTTAAAAACAAAACTTTAAATACTTTTATCACTTAAAGAAAAAAATCCAAATTAATTTTAGAGCACTTATTGATCACATTTTTTTTGTATCCAAGCTTGAGTGTCTCAATCGCATTAAATCTACCATGAATAAAACATTGAGAATAGATATAGAACTTTCTGGAGCTGTTTGATTTATCTTATGATATAGTTTATACAGGTTATAATTAGTATAATTGCTTGATTACTTTGATTATAATTCGGGATATTCCTGTTTTTACTAACTATACCTTATAAGTAACATTGATTTTACGAGTTATAATTAGTAAAATAACGGTATACTTATAAAACATCTCCTAAAAATGAAAGCTAATTATGGAAAATGCAATCTTAAAACATAATTCACATTGGAATAACCCTTACAAAAATATCCATAAAAGAAATAAATTAGAATATATTTTAGATCGTATTCATTTAAAACAAATCCATGTATTAACAGGAATCAGAAGAAGTGGAAAAACAACATTATTCAAATTAATCATTAATGATTTAATCACTCATTGTGATCCAAAATCAATTCTCTATATTAATTTAGACGATCCTTTTTTCAGCGAATTATATAAAAACAGTAAAAGTCTATACAAGTTACTAGAACTTAGTGAAAAACTTACTTCCATTAAAGTTCAATATATATTTTTTGATGAAATTCAAAATGTCTTAGCTTGGGAAAAGTTTATTAAAAGTATTTATGATAATAACATTGTTAAAAAAATATTTGTTACAGGCTCTAATTCATCACTTTTAGACGGAGAATATGCAACTTTACTCAGTGGACGTTATATAAAAACTCAAATTCATCCTCCAAATTTTAATGAGTTACTAAAATTTAAAAGTATATCTAATAGATTAGAGCTTTTTTCAAATAAAACAACAGCCTTAAAAACTATTGATTCTATATTAGAATACGGATCATTTTTTGAAGTAATACAAGAAAAAGAGTTTAAACGAGATATAATATTAAGTTACTATGAAACTATTGTATACAAAGATTGTATTGCTAACAACAACCTAAGAGATTCTAAATCATTCAAAGAGCTTCTTTATTTTTATATTTCAAATAGTACTAATCTATACTCTTACAACTCAATTTCAAAAAACATTGGAATCAATGACAATACAGTCAAAGAATATATAAATACTATCATTGATAGTTTTATTTGTTGTGAAATTAAACAGTTTTCTTATTCTTTAAAGCAACAAATTAAACATAAAAAAAAATCATATGTAGTGGACAATAGTTTTTTAGCTCAAATATCATTTCGATTTAGTAAAGATACAGGTAAGCTTTTTGAAAACTTAGTTTTTACAGAACTCTATAAAAAGTATTCTGAAATATATTTTATAAGTACTGATACAGAATGTGATTTTATTTGTAAACATAACGATGAAATTATCGCTATTCAAGTTTGTTATGATCTACACTCTCAAAATCTGGCTAAAGAATTTAAAGGTTTACAAAAGCTACAAATTAAGTGTAAAGAAAAAGTTATTATAACTTACAACCAAAGTGAAGAGATAATTGACGATATCTTAGTTATTCCTTTTTGGGATTATTTTAGTGAGTTTTAAGATGAATGAATAATCATAATAAGTACGTCAAATTTTAAACTACCCTTCTTTACCATCAAATCTTTTAACAAAATAAACCCAAAAATATTTAATAAACCATACTCCAAAACAAAGTATCCATATATACCCTGCCATATAGCTTTTTAATGCTACAACTGGATTTATATAAGCATAAAAGCCCATAAAAACTCTCATGATTACGCATAATTGAAAGAGATAAAAGATTATATTAATCAACATTGGTGTTTGAAGTTTTTGACCTGAATGACCTAAGGTTACACGAGTTGCCATGGCGTAAACTAAAGAGCTATAACAGCCAATAGTAAGTGCATGTAAAGCTGCCTCTTCTACAAAAATCAAAGGTACTCCGTTTATAAGAGTATTTACACTATAAATTCCTGATAAAAACAAATAAATAGGAAGCCAAATCATTGAATAATAAAGCATAGATAAAAGTGGTACACCTTGATTTAGCTTAAATTTCCATTGTTTGAATTGAAATAGAACAGCTACCAAAATAAAAGCGTCACTTAAAAAATAATATTGAGGAAAATGCCATATAAACAAAGCTACTTTTAAAATTGAGCCTATCGTTAAAAATGGTAAAAACCAAGGTACTCTAACAACTTCATACCCTTTATGAATACAAGATGTAAAAAATGGGACCATTCTAAATGCAACACTACAAACCACTAAAAATAAATAAAAATAAATACCTATAGCATATGATATTTCGTAGTAAGTAAAACTATTTTGAAACAAAGACAAGCTATAAAAGATACTACCTACAGCACCACCGATGATTCCAAGTACAGTAAAACCTGGTTGCATTTTTGAGGGATGTTTAACTTTAATAAAAGACTGTAACAATAATCCACTTAAATAAATAAAACCCAATGCATTTAAAACAGAGCTTATTTTATATAAATAATCACTTCTCATAAGGCCAAACATAGCTAATACGTAAGAGCCTACAAAAAGAACCGTTAAAATATAAATGTGTTTTAAACTATAACTCTCAAAGTTTAACCATTTAGGAAATACCGTTAATATAAAACCTAAAATAAATGCACTTAAAACTGCGTAACACATTAAATACATATGTGCTCCAGCATAAAAAACTGTACTTGTTTGATTTGGTACAAATAGATTGCTTTGAATCCCTACCCACCAAAGCATGGGCAATAACATTAACATCGCACCAGAGGCAAAAAATATTCTGTGAGGGGCTTTAAATATTGGTAACATATAATTCTCTACTTTTACTAAACGATAAAGAAAGCCCAATTTTTATTGAGCTTTCTTTTATATATACTATTTAGTTTTTATCTGAAAAAACTAAATTCATCATTTTATCTGACTCTACTGTATTTTCCTCTTTATCCTTAATAGACCATATTCCACCAAGTACAAATTGTAATAATCTTAAAACACCATATAAGAAAATTGTATCAGGAACAATTCTAAACCATAATAAAGCATTGACACTTGCCAATTGATAAAACTCTCTTGTTCTTGCAAACCAAAAGCCACTTTCTACAGATGTTGCTAATTGTAAAGAACCAATCGGTAAAATTACTAAACATACCATTAAAAATAATCCTATATTCATGGCCCAAAAAGCATGAGTAAAAGCATTGTTATTTTCAAAGTAGCTCGCTTTTAATAATGTTCTCATGGCAAAAACAATCATAGCTATAGATAAAAATCCATAAACACCCATCATAGCACCATGAGCATGAGCTGCTGTTAACCAACTTCCCATTTCAAAATAACTAATAACTGGTTGATTAATGATAAACCCAAGAACACCTGCTCCAAAAAAGTTCCAAAAACCTACTGCAATCAAGCAATAAAAAACATTTTTATAAGCAAAATCAACGCCCTGTCCTTTCATAGATTTATACTGGTCCCATGCTTCTACACAAAGTAAACAAAGTGGCACAACTTCAAGAGCTGAAAAACATGCAGCAAGAGCAATAATTATAGAAGGACTTCCTGTAAAATATAAATGATGTCCTGTACCAATTACTCCGCTTCCGAGTAAAATAACAATCTGAAATTGTAATGCTCTAACAGTAGACTTTATTTCAAGTAAACCCATTGCTACAAAAATAACTCCCATTACAACAATAGCAAATACCTCAAATGTACCCTCTACCCATAAATGAATTACCCACCATCTCCAGTATTCAGCAATAGTCACATGAGTTTTTGCATCAAATAATAAAGAAGCACCATATGCTAAAGCCACACCTGCTGTTGCGTAAGAAAATAAATGTACAAGTCCAAGTTTTTCTTTTTCTAAAACAAGTCTAGGCCAAACCCCTCTTATTACTATAAAAGCCCAAATTAATAAACCAGAAAATAATAGAGCTCTCCAAAAATATCCAAGCTCCATGTATTCCCATCCATCACTACCTAAAAATGCTAATGACTCTGGCATATGTCCAAGAACTGTAAATACTTCTCCTACCATTGAACCAACTGCCACTAAAACGACTGCCCCAAACAATATATCTACTAGAACCCCTTGAAATTTCTGTTCTTTTCCACCAATGATTGGTGCCATGAAAATACCCATTCCTAAAAAACAAAGAGCTATCCAAAAAATTGCTAATTGTAAATGTAAACCTCTAGCTAAGTTAAATGGTAAAATAGAGCTTAATTCTATTCCGTAAAAGGCGTTTGTTTCAACATAGGCATGAGCCATATAGCCGCCAAGCAAGGACTGAACTAAAAACAATATAACTGCCAATAAAAAATACTTTAATGTCTTTTTTTGAGAGTTTGTTGGAGTTAAATCACTTAAAGAGCTCTTTTTTGCATCAATCTCTTTACCGTAAAACTTTCCTCTAAAATATAACAGGGTAATAATACCAATGCCTAAAATCAAAATACCAACTGAAAGAGCACTCCACAAAATTGTATCTGCACTAACATTGTTTCCAGCATCCACATCATAAGGCCAATTATTAGTATAAGTATATTTTTGATTTGGTCTATTAGTTGTAGCAGCCCATGCTGTCCACCAAAAATAATGAATCATATCTTTAATTTGAGCATCAGAAGCCTTCAAATTAACTCCGTCATCCACCCACTTTGTTTTAATTTGTTTTTTATAATAGTTTTCTAGTTCAGATAGACCTTTATACTGAGTAGCACTTAGTTTTAAAACTCTACTCTTAGAATCAAAAGTATTTGTTTTAAACTCTTTAATTACAGACTCTTTATTCATCTTTGACTGATAGCTTAACACCAATTGGTGAACAGATTCTGCTGTAAAGTCAGGACCATAGTAAGCCCCATGACCTAATATACTTCCATAATCTGTTAATTGATTATTTAAAGTTGTTTTTTGCCCATTCAATATAGAGTCAGCTGTCATGATTATCTCATCATTTAAGCCCAATACCTTTAATGGAATTGGTGGTTTTTCTCTATAAATTATCGTTCCCATATACAATAAAACGGTAAACGAGGCTACTAACATAGCTATCAATACTTTACCTACACTCATATTTTTCATTTTTACTCCTAGTATTTATTTTTAACCATATATATGAATATGATTAAAGTTAATTAATACTTTTAACTAGGCAAAGCTCATGCCAATATAAAAATGCTTTGTTTGCTTGTAAAAGATAATTTTTTGTTGTATATTTGACTACAGATTCGTTGTCATTATGACTTCGTGTTGTTATTTTTACAACGAAACTATAAGGGTAATACAAATGAACACTAAAGGATATTCTCAAGGAGTGGTACAGGCTGCCATTCAGTTAAACTCTAGTTTAGATTTACAAGAGGTTTTAAATCGTATTTTGGACGAATTACAAAAACTTATTTCTTATGATGTAGCTAGTATATTAATTAAAGAAGGAAACTCCTTAATCTCACTAAAAACTAGAGGGTTTTTAAGTCCCTCAGAAATACATTTTCACATCGATCAAAACCCAAGACTTCAAATGGCAGTTAAATCTAATTATACAATAAGGTTTGATGATATAAATGCACCAGACCCTTTTGATGGACTCATTGACGACCCTAACCAAGCATTAAAAAAAGTACATTCTTGTATGGCTAGCCCATTATTATTTGATAATAAAAGTATTGGAATCATAACCGTAGATAGCTTAAAGAAAAATATGTTTACATCACAAGATGAAGACACTTTAATGACCTTTGCTAGTTTTGCCAGTATAGCCATTAGAAATGCTAAATTAGTAGACCAGCTTAAAAAGTCAAAACAAGAGTTAGAAGTTCAAAATAAAAATTTAAGAGAAGAAATTAAAATTAAATCTGGCGGCTCTGATTTAATTGGAGAGTCTTATTTAATGAAAGAGTTAAAATCAAATTTAAATATAATTTCACCCTCTGATAAATCTGTTTTAATTCAAGGAGAAACAGGAACAGGTAAAGAGATTATCGCAAGGTATATTCATCAAAACTCACATCGTTCTCATAAGCCCCTAATTTATGTGAATTGTGCAGCTATTCCCGAAAATTTAATTGAAAGTGAGTTATTTGGTCACAAAAAGGGAGCTTTTACAGGAGCAATTCAGGATAGAGTCGGAAAGTTTCGTGCTGCAAATGGTGGTACATTATTTTTAGATGAAATTGGTGATTTACCATTAACAGCTCAACCAAAGCTATTAAGAGCCCTACAAGAAGGAGAAATATCTCCAGTAGGTGACGATAAAATAACAAAAGTAAACGTAAGAATCATCTCAGCTAGTAATAAAGACTTATTACATGAAGTTAGTTTAGGCAACTTCAGAATAGATTTGTACCATCGTATTTCTATTTTCCCGATAATAGCACCTTCGCTAAAACAAAGATTAGATGATATACCACTACTTGTAGAACACTTCATTAGAAAACATACCCAAGGATTAAGCACCGAAAACATACCCCTACGAAATGAATTTATTGAACAACTACAAAAAATGTCTTGGCTTGGAAACGTAAGAGAGTTAGAACACTTCATAGAAAGAGCATTAGTTTGGTCAAAACAATTTACCCACCCCGAATTAAATTTACCTTTAATTCAATCTATGAATCAAAGCTCTAACAAAAACATCTCTATGGTTTATAAAAATAAAAAAGAAGTAGAGTTAAAAAAGCTAAGTGATGCCATAAACGATTTTCAAAGAGAATATATCCATCAAGCCCTATCGCAAACAAATAATAATCAAGCACAATGCGCTAAAAAACTAGGAATTGATCGTTCTAATTTTAATCGTAAATTAAAAAAACTCAAAATAGTTTAATCCTTTCTAAAGCATATAAGTTAGACACTTCTTTCAATTCAAATAGATGATTATATTGTGAAATTAGAAAATAGTTTTCTTGCACTACTTTATTTAACTTCATTTTCTCTATTTCACTATTTGTTAATAAAATAAAATCAAAATCTTTATTTATTATCCACTTTTTTATCATAATAGAGTTTACTACATTATGCTTTTTAACCTGATTTTCAGTCCATTTGTAATAAAATGAAAATCTAGACATTATTAACTCTTTGGGGAAGTCAAACCTAGTTGAAACATTCATATAAGCATCAAAACACAAAAGTTTATACTTTTTTGTTTGAACTTTTTTTTGTATCTGATTACTTATTTTTATTAGTTTTAATATTTGACTTTTTTCTAAAACCAATTTGCTTTTAAACCTTGATAGACTAATTAAAAAAGTGATAGCACAAACTTTTATTATATTTTTAAACTCTTTATTTTGCAGAGTTTTTATATAAAATAAGCTTAAAAATAATAAAGCTAACCATAATGGAGAATGATATTCATCATATGGTAACAAGCTAAGTCCATGGGTTAAAGTAGACATTATAAAAATATAAAACAAAAATTTAACTTTACTATTTTTTCTTAGATAAAATACCAATAGTAAAAAGGGCAAAAATAAACTCAATGTTTGTATCAAATAAGCTAGTTTTCTTTGAAATATGGCTAATAAAGATAAAGCACTAACATTTTGTAAATGATAGGCGCTTATTTCATTAATATAAACACCAAATAACTTAATTGGTAAGTACAAGTTTTGCTTTAATGCAATAAAATCAAAGTGCAGCAAAAATATCCATGGAAATAAAAATAATAAAACCTTTTTTAGACTTTTCTCTTTATCATAAAACCAATACAAAAAAACTATTGGAATAAAACTAATTCTCATAGAACTAGCCAAACCTAAAAAAAAATAGGATAGTTTTTTATTTTCAGATAAAAACGTCCATAGTGATATTAATAATAGAACTTGTACAAAGGAGTAGGATTTAATAATTGACAAATAATAGATGAAACAAGGGTTCGATAAAACTAAAATAACAAATAAAAAAATTGATTTTTTACTTGTTTTTTTAAATAATTTCAAACATAAAAAAGCAAACAATAGACTCGTAATAAACCAATGTATAAATCTTCCAACTAAAATATTTGGCTCTGAAAAAAAACACAAAAAAAATGAATATAAATAAACATAAAAAGGAGTATGAGGAAAATAAAAGTCTTTATATAGACTTAGACCTTTATCAATTGATATAGCAGAGCTAGTATACCAACCACCATCATTAAATTTTCCGTATAAAATAATCAAATATCCGTAAAAAAACCATACAAATATTATAATTATAAAGGTCAAAACTCTTTTCTGTTTTGACATTTTCACTTCCCTTTCAATATTTACCCAAATCCTTATTAAAGTCGAAAATTAATAAATTCAATTACAATATTTTATCTAAAAAATAAATGTAAGTTTTAGAATATAAAAAACACAAAGTATTTAAATTTATTAAATATTATATCGGAGAGCCCATGACATATATTCTTAAAACTTGGCTACTATTATCAATTTGTTTATCTTTTACAAATGCATCCTCAAGCCACTATCAAATAAGAGAAGTTATAAGTGAAAGATTTAACCATCGATTATTTGATGTTATTTTAAATAAAAATGTTTCTCAAGGAAAAGTAGATTACCAAAGCATTAAAAAATCACCACAAAAACTATTAAAATATCTAGCTAAAATTGCTAAAGCTGACCTATCTTCTTTTTCAAGAAATCAAAAATTAGCATTTTATATAAATGCCTATAACGCATATACCATTAAAGCTGTTATTGACCACTATCCGATTAAAGTAACAACTCGTAAAGCTCCTACCAACAGTATTCGTCAAATTTCTGGAGTTTGGGATCGACTTAGGTTTAAAGTTGCAGGCAAAAAGTTAACACTCAATGATATAGAGCATAAATATGTTAGAAAGTTTAAAGACGGTAGAGTCCATCTAGCTATGGTTTGTGGGGCTGTTTCTTGCCCTGATTTACCTAATTTTGCTTTTGAAGCAAATAAACTAGATGCACAACTAGATTCAAGAGTTAGTCTATTTATGAAACAAGTTCATAAGTTTCATTTTTGTGCTGATTGCTCTGATTTAAAAATTAGTAAAATATTTGAATGGTTTCCA
This sequence comes from Candidatus Cloacimonadota bacterium, assembly GCA_002402105.1. GTDB lineage: Bacteria > Muiribacteriota > UBA6191 > UBA6191 > UBA6191. Next base: position 13,122 of record NVVD01000012.1, on the reverse strand, counting down.
AATGATTTTAGAAAATTTGCAAAAAAAAGAACTCGTAAATATGGCAAGATGTCAGGAGTTATTGAATTTTTTATACAATATATGTCAGAAAAAGCCAAAAAAAACCTCTTAAAAAGACAACCACGAATACAGTTTTTACCTTATGACTGGAAACTCAACGATCAATAGTTTAACACTTTTTAACTTACACACTAAATGAAAACACAGGAAAACAATGAAAAAACTAGCACTATTTGCTCTAATCACAGGCCACTTTTTTGCTGATACCCATACAGATAAACTTGAAACAAGAATTAAACTCCTAGAGCAGGGATTAAACGCCCTAAAAACTGAACTAAAACTAGTAATAGAAGCCGAGAAATCTAAACCAAAGTTATCAAATCCTTCTAAAGGATTAATCATCAAAAAACCAAACACCAAACAATATATTAAAGTTGGTGGACGAATGATGATCGACTATTCTTTTTTGAGTGCAGATCAAGGACTTATCAATAAGTTTAATCCTAACTTAAAAAATTCTTCAGAATTTCGACGAGCAAGAATACATATCGCTGGTGCAACTAATGATAAAATTTCTTATAAATTAAGTTATGAATTTAGTAAAGCTAATGCCACTATAAAAGATACCTTTATTAAATATAAAAGTAATAGCCAAAAAGGACTTCGTATTGGACATACTGTTGAACCATTTGGTTTAGAATATATGAACAGCTCTAAATACATTACTTTTATGGAAAGATCGGTTATTGATGCATTTTATCCTAAATATAACTCAGGTATTTTCTATATGGATGAAGACCCTAAAAAGAAGTTTACTTGGGCACTCGGTCTATTTGGGGATGCTGGGTCTGATGGTAAAACAGGTCTTGTTGGCAAATCTGTCTGGAACACCACTGCTCGTTTCATTTATGATCCTTATTATAAAAATAATGGTAAACATTATTTACATCTAGGTTTTGCTCAATCACATAGAAACTCTAACGGTAACTCAATATCGTTCTCTATTACTCCTGGGTCTCATTTATGGAATAAAAAATTTAATACTACAGGTAACATAAGTGCAAACTCTACAGATTTATATGGATTAGAATTTCTCTGGAATAAAGATAAACTTTCTGTTCAATCTGAGTATGTTAAATCAGAGGTTAATGCAGTCAATGGTCTTGACTCTGAATTTTCTGGATGGTACGTATTTGCTAGTTATTTTTTAACTAACGATCATCGTCCATATAATAGAAAATATCGTTTATCTAGCCGAGTCAAACCAAACAGTGACTATACCAAAGGTGGTAGAGGAGCTTGGCAAATTGCAGCTCGATATTCTACACTTGACCTAAACGATACATCTGCTAAAGTTTTTGGTGGAAAAGTAAATAGTCAAACTTTCGGACTTAATTGGCACTTAACCTCAAATACAAGAGTTATGTGGAATTATGTACTATCAGATCATCAAACTCTTGGTGACAGCAAAAGTTTTAACATGAGACTTCAAATCGATTTCTAGGGAGAAACTTAAAATGAAAATATTTATTACTTTATCAATAATATGTTCTAGTTTATTTTTAATAGGATGTAACTCAAAAAAAACTACCATCAAAATTTCTGGCTCAACGACTGTTTTACCTGTTATTTCAAAGGCTGCTGAGGCTTATCGTATTTTAAATCCAGATGTTCATATTTTAATTAACTCTGGTGGTTCTGGTGTTGGGTTTAGTCAGTTTTCAAAAGGTATTGTAGATATCGGTATGATGTCTCGTGATATTTCTGACCATGAAAAAACCAGCAATAAAGGTATAAATTACGAAATCAATACCATTGGTAGAGATGCTGTTGCCGTTGCTTTATCTTCTGAAATTTTTGATTCTGGAGTAACTACACTCAACTTAAAACAAATCAGAAAGATTTATATGGGGGAAATTAAAAATTGGAAAATACTAGGTGGCCCTGATCGTAAAATATTTGTCATTGACAAAGAAAAGTCTAGAGGAACACGTCACGTATTTATGAAAAATGTATTTGGAAATGAGCACCAAAATACTCCAGGTACAAGTTTAGTAACAGGTAGCAACAATGAAGAGCTCTCAGCATTAACCCAAAGCAATGCAGCAATCGGTATGATTTCTCACTCATGGTTAAACAATGAAGTTAAAGGGGCAAACCTTAATATTAAAGGTAAAATTATAGAGCCCACTCTCAAAACTATTTTATCTGATAATTATCCATTATCAAGAAACCTTAATTTAATCAGTAAAAAATCAGCTAAACCAGAGGTTAAAAAGTTCTTAGATTTTATATTATCTGCTCAAGGTCAAAAGTTTGTAACAAAGTCTGGCTATGTTAGCAATATTTGATCAAAAAACTGGAGTTTTTTTACTCTATTTATCTCAATTAATTACAGTCTCCATTTTATTTTTATTTTGTATCGCCTTTTTTATTAACGCAGCCCCTGCTATTCCTGATTTATTTTATAACCTCACCTCAACTGCCTGGAATCCTGCTGAAAATAAATTTGGTCTATTACCAATGGTTTATTCAACTGCTTTAGTTAGTTTGATTGCACTTTTTTTATCGATACCACCTGCTCTTTGTTGTGCTATTTTTCTTTCTGAATATCTATTAAAGAGCCATCGAAATATTATTAAAAGCTTACTTGAGTTATTAGCGGGGATTCCTTCTATTGTATATGGTTTACTCGGAATCCAGTTTTTAGCACCCTTTGTTGCTCACGTGGGAGGAGTAGGAATAGGAAGGTCTATTTTAACTGCAAGCATATTATTAGCCGTCATGGTTTTACCTTTAATTATGACATTAAGTGAAGATGCTCTTCATCGTATACCCAATAGTTTTAGAGAGTCATCTTTTGCATTAGGTCTTACCAAAACCGAAAGTATTTTTACAGTTTTACTGCCTATGGCATGGCCTGGTATTTTAGGAGCGTTTATTTTAGCGATGGGAAGAGCTCTTGGTGAAACAATGGCTGTTATGTTAGTAATTGGCTCTATTGACCGACTACCTTCCCCCATTTATAACCTGCTTCAACCAGGACAAACTTTAACCTCAAAACTTGGACGTGAATTTGGAGAGGTTTCGGTTGGTTCACTTCATTTTAACCATTTAGTTTTAATTGGACTCTTATTATTTATAGCTGTCATGATCATTAGCTTTATAGCCCAAAATTTATTAAAATCAAAGGGATATTCATCTTATGAATAGAACAAACATTGATCGTTTTTTTTATATATTTATATTAATGATTACAGCTATTTGTTGTAGTCTATTATTTTTTATTCTTTATGGAATTATCTCACAGGGCTATTCTTCTATTAGTTTTACTTTTCTAACATCTCCTAGTAAAGATTTTGGGACATCAGGTGGAATTTTCTATCAAATCATTGGAAGCCTTTTAATGGTTTTTGTAGCTAGCTTAATTGCTCTACCTCTTTCTCTTGGTACAGTACTTTGTACTACCGAGCTATTTCCTGCTGATAGTTCACATTATTTCACAAGAGTTATTATTTTTGGTTTAAACGGCATACCCTCTATTATATATGGTCTTTTTGGTTATATCTTTTTCGTTGATTTTTTAAAAACAGGCATTAGTTGGTTTGTTGGCTCTATTATTTTGGGTTTAATGATTATGCCAACCATTATGATGTCCTCTTATCATGCTATCCAAGCTATACCTTCTCAATATAAAGAGTCAGCTCAAGCACTCGGCTTAAATACATGGCAAATTATTCTATCTGTCATTTTACCTCAAAGTTTAAATGCTACCTTATCTGGTTTATTTTTAGGACTTGCCAGAACCATCGGAGAAACAGCACCTGTTTTATTTATTGCAACAGCTTTTTTTGGTGGAGAGATTCCAACAACTTTATTTGAACCTGTAGCATCGCTACCAACTCATATTTTTAACTTAGCTCAACAAGCTAACAACCCTATTGCACTTTCTAATGCTTGGGGTAGCTCTTTAGTTTTAATTAGCATTGTTATGATATTTAGCCTATCATCATTAAAAATTAAAAACCTGTAAGGAATTTTTATATAATAAGACTTATGATTGAAGCTATTTACCAAAAAGGAGTATTTTAAACATGTTAAAAATTAATGACTTTTCTGCTGGTTATGGAAATACTCAAGTCCTTTTTAATATCAATCTACATATTAAAAAAGGAGATATATTAGGTATCATTGGACCTTCTGGGTCTGGTAAATCTACACTTTTACGCTGTTTAAATCGCATCAATGAAGAAGACTCTAACTTTTATCAAAATGGAGAAATCCTACTAAATGGCAAAGACCTTCTTGATATAAATACTCCTCTACATGAAATCAGAAAAACAGTCGGTTTAGTTTTTCAAAAACCATGTATTTTTCCGTGTAGTATTATTGATAATGTGCTCTTTGGTTTGAAATTTGAGCGCAATCTAACAGAGCTACAAAAACGCAAACTTACTGAAGAAATACTAGTAGATGTAGGACTATTTGATGAGGTCAAAGACAGATTAAAATCTTCTGCTCAAGAGCTATCAGTTGGACAACAACAAAGGCTTTGTATTGCAAGAGCCTTAATTTTAAAACCAAAAATTTTGTTACTTGATGAGCCAACTGCATCATTAGACCCAGATACTACAAATAACATTGAGCAATTAGTTCAATCTTTTGCCAAAAAAATTACTACCGTTTTTGTTACTCATAACATGGAACAAGCCAGACGAACTTGTAACCGAGTACTCGTTTTAAACAAAGGGCGAGTCGTACAAGATGGTACCAAAGAGCAAGTTTTTAAAGCAGGAACAAACCCTCTTTTTTCTAGTTTGATTGCTCAGGTTTAATCACCTAACAACTCGTCAATAGCTTCATCATAATCTTTAAAAATACTAAAGAGTTTATTTAGTTTTGTTAAAACAAAAACCTCCTCAATAACATCGCTTTCAAAATAAATCGCTAGATTTATTTTAAGCTTTTTTAATTTTCGGTGCATAGAAACTAAAGATGAAATTCCGCTAGAATCTAAAAACTCCATATCTCCAAAGTTAAGTAATATATTTTTTGGAGATTCATCAATACATGATATAAAAAAATCTTTAAAATCAGATGATTTACTTGAGATTAAGTTTTCTAAAATTTTAATCTCCAAAATTTCGTCTTCTTCTATATAATTTTTAACTATTTCCATATTTAGCTACTTTTCCATTTAATATACACACAAGTCCTATCATCATAATAAGCATTTTCACCTGCAAAGTCATCAACATCATCATATAAACTCTGTACTAAGTTTATATGATCTAACAAAAAATGTGTTTTCAATCTATCCAAAGAATACTCTTCACCACTTTTATTATGAGGCTCTGTTAAACCATCTGTATATAAAACTAAAAAACCATCATCATTTAATACGATAGACTTTTCTTCATATTCTGAGTCATCTAATATACCTATTAACATTCCATCTGTATCTAACTCTTCATATTCATTATCTCTATAATACAAAGGTCTATTATGACCAGCGTTGGAGTACTTCAACTCTTTTGTTTTTTCATTATAAAAACAATAAAACATAGAGATAAAACATTCAGCTTCTTCTAAGTCTGAATATAAAACGTGATTTACAAACTCTAGTAACTTAGCTGGTTGACTATGCAAGTCAACCCTTGACTGTAGCACAGATCTAGCCATAGCCATTAAAATAGCAGAAGCTGCACCATGACCAGAAACATCTGCTATTATGACTCCAAAACCATTCTTTGGCTCTGTAAAATAACCATAGTAATCTCCACCAATATGGGAAGATGGTAAAAGCTTTGCATTAAATTCTATACCGTCAGCTTTTGGACAACTTTTGGGTAACAAAGAGGTTTGAATTTTAGAAGCTAGTTCTAAATCTTTTTTCATTGCTTCATTTTGTGCTAGCTCTTTATGCTGTTTTATTAAAGATACTCTCATGCTTTCAAAGCTATTAGCTAAAATTGAAAGCTCATCATGAGAGTTAACCAAAACTTCATGATTAAAGTCTCCATCTTTAAGACGCATTGCTGATTTCATTAAAGTTTCTATGGGTCGTATTAATTGCTTTGAAAATATAAATGAAACAAAAAGAGCAATCAAAAATATTATTAACCCAAGCAAAAGTAATTTCAACGAAATTTCATTTAATAAACTTAAAATATATGAATATGAAGACTGTAAATAAAAGCTTAAAGAAGTATCATTTAACTTAAAGTTAAAAGACTTACCCTGCCAAACTGTTTGGTCTATTGTTTGATTTTGTAATGGAAGGAGCTTAACCTCGCTACCCCAGCTACTACTCAATAAAATATCTTTAGAGTAGATTGAGACAGGAGATTTTGCTTTTTTACTTAAAAACTTTGTAAATGAATCACCCAACTCTTTACCAACAACAACAACTCCAATAATAAAATCATAAAACTCAACAGCAGAAGCTGCAATTAAATAAGTTTTATTATTAACTATCCATATATTTGAGCTTATCTCCTCATCTAATACCCTTTGAAAAAAAATAACTTTTTCAATGTTTTTGAACTTAGCTAATTTAGGAAACTTTGCCATTACTTCAATTTCATCTGATAAAATTAAAAACAAATCATTTTCAAGCATTTTTTGTAGTTGAGAAGCAGTATCTTGAATTGTTATATGATCTTTAGTCTGCAAAGACATTTTTAGAGTAGGCTCTTCTGAAAGTAAATTAACTTGTTTTTTTAAAGCTAACTCTTCTGATTTTAAAAGCACCTCTATTAAACTAAATTTAGCATCTAAATCTTGATTAATTTGTAATTCTAAATTAGATGAAACAGATTTTAAAACCATTAATAAAGAGGTTCCTAATGAAAAAATTAATATAATTGATAATAACAATAATATTTTATATTGGATTTTTTTTATCTTCATCAACTACCTTTTCATTAGCTCTTTGATAATACCAATAGATACTTGTGGATAATCTTGTATTAGTTCATGTAAAAGAACCTTAGACAGATATAATAGATGACACTTTTCTTTTGTTTTTAAACTAGCATTTCTTGGCTGATCTAAAAACAAAGCTGTTTCTCCAACACAAGAGTTTTCGTTAATAATAGCAAGCTCTTTCCATGTTCCATCTTCTTCTTTGCCCACTGAAATTTTACCTGATATCAATAAATAAAGCTCATCACCCTCTTCACCTTCTTCACACAAAATTTCATCTTTTTCTAAAGTTTCATCTGAGCAAATTAATGCTATTAATAATCTTTCTCTAGCATCAAGTGATTGAAACAAAGAAACAGATTTTAAACTTTCAACTTTTTCTACTGTTGTTAACATTACTACTACTTTCTATATATATTTCAAAAATCACATTTAAAAAACTCTTTAAATATAAACCTAAGACCAAACTTTAATGCAATGTTGGGCCATTTCTCCTGAATATAAATCTGTAACACAATTTTCAAAAGAAAGTATTTTTTCTTTAAAGTCTTTTAAATTTAATCTAATAATTTCATTCATTGTAAGAGCACGAACCCAAGCATCATCACCATCTAATAAGTCGTTTAATATCTTACTTAAATCAAAACCTTTTTCATCTTTTGAAAATAAAGTTTCATATGTTTCTTCTAAAGAGGAAACCTCTAAAAAAGCCATCAATAAAGAGCAAACCTCTTTATTATTAGAACTCGTTATTAGTTCTATTGCTTCATACTTATGATTTTGGTTTAAAAAACTTTTTTCTATAATTCTTAAACTGTTTTCATCAAAGTCATCTTCAAAAAATAATAATAAAAACTTCAAATGGTCATATATATCTTGAGATAAAACCTCTAATAAAACAGATTCTTTATCTAAAAAATTTTTCAAACAAACCACTTGAGACAAAAGAAGTAATAACTCTTTTTTTTCATTTTTAAATAAATCCTTTTTAGCTATTTGATTAAATTCTTTATCTAAAACCGAAAATAAATTATACCAACAAACTTTTGCTTGAAAACTCCACTTTCTTTCGTAATAATATTCTAAGATAATACTAGAGTCCTGTAGTTTTTCTACCCATTTAAGAGTCAGGTTAAAAACAGATTTTCTTATACTTTTTGAATTAGATTCAAAATAGTTAAATAAGTTTTTTAACATTTCTATGTGATTACTATGCTCTAAAGCTTTAAAGCTTATTTTTTGTAGTAATATACTCTCTTTGAAAACATTAGATAAAATTTTAAGGCTTATGGCTTTACTTAAACTTATTTTATAATACTCAATTAAATTTAAAAATTGTAACTTTTGACTTTCTTTTAAACAAAAGAAATATTTTTCTAAGGGCAATATTAAACTTTGTAAATCAAACAATAGAATATATGAAAACAAGCAATCAAAATATTTAGATGCTCTTTTTACATTTAAAGAGTCTACATAAAGTAAAAGTTCATCCTTTACTAAAACTTTATCAAAGCCAAAGTCTTTATATTTATCATTAAAAGAATTTAAAATTTCATACTTTTCATTATCATTTAAGCTCACTAGCACTTTTTTAAACTTATTTGGGTATAATTCTAATATTTTCCAAAGGGCATTTTTATCTCCTGATAAAATTATTTTTTGAAAATAAATATCATCACAAGCAACCATAAAGTCATACATTGCTACATCTTTTGATGATGAAGATTGAAAAACCCCTTCTAACTCAATATAACTTAAATTACAGGCCATTAGTTTTGTCTTAACATCATCACCTGTCATTAGGTTTAATAGTTGTTTTTTATAAGATCTAATTAACTGATATGCTATATAGATATATAAACTAAATAAAATAATACCCGCTATTGAAAAATAATAAGCAAAGCCATCTTTTAAAATTGGAAAGTATCTAGGTAAAAACTGAACAACAAAAATTAACACCAATCCAAAAATCATACTGACACTATGAGTCCAAATACCTTCAAAAAACCCTAGAAAAAAACTCTTTTTTTGTGATTCGACCCCATTATAAAATTGTGCTCTATTAGGAAAGTGAAAAATAGACATAAAATAGTCTTTATGAAACATTAGTAAGCCTATAATTGTCAGTTTCCAAGAATATAAAGAAACAATCAATAAAATAATTGATATTACAGGAAACAAAAAGTTTATTTTTGTTACTCCAAACTTTTGAGATAACTTAGGAGCAACAAACATCTGTAAAAATAAGGCTATTATATTTGCAAACGCACAAAATTTACCCAAAAATGCTGATAACTCTTGTGGTTTACCCATAAATACCTTTCCGAGCCCTTCATTGAACTGTAAAATAATCAAAGAGCCACAACAAATGTCAAGAGCAATTAACAATGCGAATAAAAAATAAAAATGATTCGATTTAACTTGTTGAATACCAAGTGACAAGTCTTTAAAAAAGTTTGATTTTCTCTGTCTATTTACCCCCAAATTTTCATTTTTATTTAAAACTTTTGATTCAAAAGTAAGTAAAACTAAAAGAGCTAAAAAATAAGCAAAGGGCCATATTAATAAAACATTTTCTTGTTTAAAGAAAGTTAATAAATAACTAAGGCTAAAGCCACCAATCATCCCCCCAAGTTTTGTTGCAGATAGTATAAAAGAGTAAAGCCTCTTTTTTTGAATGGGATTCAAATATTTTGAGGAGTAATTATTGAAATTAATAATTTCTATTCCAAGAAATATAAAAAAAGCCATATATTGAATAATAATAGCAATGGGGATTCCATAAATTTGAATGTTATTTCTAAGCAATATATTACAAATTAAAGTAGAAATAAAAGCTATTAATAAAAAATATTTATATAACTTTGAACATCCTATTTTTTTTATAATAAACGTATAAAAAGAAGACGTAAAAAGCGAAATAAATGAGATTCCAACAAATATATAGGGTAACTTTGATGCCCCAAAGTTTTCGAGAAGCAAAGAGGTTGATACAGCAATACCTATTGAAGTGCCTATGCATACTACCATCAAATAAAGCATCAAAAAGAAAACTATTAAGCCCTCTCCCTTTTTTATTGGTAGCAATTTTTGCAACATATAAATCCTAAAAAAACTTATTCAAAGAAGCCATATATATTAAAGCCGTTTCTGTACGTAAAATACTTTCGCCTTCTAACTTTTTTAGAGTAAAATTTCTTTTAGAAAAGTCGTCGTATTCACGCTTTGAAAAATCGCCTTCTGGGCCAATTAACAAACTACTCATTTCTTTGATATCACTTGCTTCAAGTACATCTTGCCCATGTACCCCAAGCACCAAAGGTTTTTGCATTTCATTATATAGCTTTTCTAATGGAACTGCATTAAACAGTAGCGGTTTTGTTAAGTTTCCACTTTGTTTTTGAGCTTCTTCTACTAAGTTTTGAAGCTTATCAAAACGATCTTGAAATTTTTTAATTTGTTTTTTATTGTAAAAACAATGATCACTATAATAAAAGTAAATCTTTTGAATGGATAACTCTATTATTTTTTCAAGTCCCCATTCTAATCTTTTTGAATCAATTAATGGAAAATAAACTATAAGACCAGAGACCTCAAGCTTTTTGATTTTTTTTACATTTTTAACAATTAAATCATTACCTAATTGTTCTATTACAATTTCAAGTTCTGTTTGTTCACAAACTGCTTTAATTGTTAAAGGAAATTTACATCGGAGTACCCGTAAATGATTTTTTTCTTTTACGGGTATCTCGTATTTATCAAATTTCTTTTCTAGCTTAATGAAGCGCAAGGATTCTCTTTTATAAACTCTAGATGATCTATTACAATGCTCTTTTCCCATATTTGTTCTAAGTTATACCTTAGCCTAGACTCTGGGTTAAATACATGAACAATAACAGAACCATAATCAAGAACAGACCACTCATTATCTCTTACTTCTAAGGGGTTTAAGTGCTCATATTTTAATTTGTGACATGCTTTTCTACAAGTTTCTGCAAGAACTTTTTGTTGTGTGCTAGATGTACCATGAGTTATTACAATATAATCTGTAAGGGTCGTGTTTTTAGTTACTTCTAAACAAAAAATGTCTTCCCCATGCTTATCTTCTAATATAGCAAGAATCGTGGCTAATACATCTTCACTACTATATTGCTCTTTTTGTTTTTTGATTATTTTTTGTCTATCTTCTGATTCTTTTATTTCACTCATTTTTATCCTGTTTTTTACTTGTAATCATTTTAAGGTGTGACTATACCTAAAGCTATTTTATTTGTCTGTTTATGATTCATAAATAAACAAATTCTTAGCTTTTTCTTTTCATTAAAAGAGAATCACCTATGTATATAACATGATATAACTCTAATACTAGTACTTTTGCAACAGCAACAAACGGGACAGCAAAAATCATTCCGTAAACTCCTAAAAGCTCTCCACCAATAATTAAAGAGCCCATAATCAATAATGGATGAAGTTCTAGTTCATCACCAATAATTTTTGGTTGAAAAATAAATCCATCTAAAGTTTGAATCACTGCAATCAAAGCAATCACTTTTATTACCATAATTAAAACTCCAATCAAACCACCTGATAAAGCTCCTTGATAAATTGCCAACAATAAAGCTGGGGTTAAGCCAATGATAGACCCTAAATATGGTATAAGATTAGCAAACCCAGAAATTGGACCAATCACTAAAAAAAACTTTATACCAATTATCCATAAACCTACGCTCATCAAGACTCCAAATATAATAGCTAATAAAAACTGTCCTTTAATGAATTTTTTTAAAGTTTCATCAGTTTCACACATAAAAGCATCCACCCAATCTCTATAACCAGCTGGTACTAGTCTCATAATCAATGGGTAAATAGAAGGAAAGTCTAATAAAAAATAAAATAGATATACTGGTATTAACACTAAATCCATTGTTGTCTGAAATGTCGTAGAAAAAATTTTAACAAATGCAGAAGCGATTACTTTTATAATTTTACCTACACCTTTATTTACATTAATTAAAACTTGCTCGACCTTATCTTGATATTGGTCTGCATCTAAAAAAGCATCATCTACATATTTTTTTAATGGTTCTGGAATTGTCATATTTTTTAGACCAACAATTTTTTTACGTGCTTTTTGAAGAATGGGCTTATAGTCTATGTTAGCCAACTCATTAGACATCGAAATAACATTACTTGAAAGCTGTAACATAAATGGTACGATAAATAAGGTGCCCAAAAGAAAGAATTTTGAAAAAACAATAACTACAGCGCTCATACGCCCTAGCTTTTTGATTCTTTTTTGCCAAAATAATACTAATGGATTTAATAAATAAGCCAAAATAAATGCAATAAAAAATGGTGCTACAATACCCCAAAGTAAAAACGAAAAGCTTAGTATAAAAATTATTAAAAATGTACTAATTAAAAAGTCTTGAGAAAAAAGAAGGTCTAATAGTTTAAATCTAAAAGTATCCCAGTTATTTTTTCTTTCTTCTTTTGTTAGTGGAGTTTTTTTTTCTTTTTTCATTTTTCCTCAACAACTTTTTTACTTTATATATCGACCATAAAAACTATTTTAAACCTTTGTAATATACTTCATAATTTTACTTATTGCATTATTCGCTTAATTTTTTTTAATAAAAGCATCATATATAGTCTGAACATAAAACCTCTTGAGGTTTTACGATCTTCAAGAAGACTTTATTTACAGCCAAATGAATTTACTTTGGAAGCTATCATCCTAATTTACATTTATTAAATTTTGCAAACAATTCTAGTTTTAAGTTTAGCTTATCTGTCAATTGTAATAGTTTTTTATCTATACCTTTTTCATAATGGATTGAGTTAACTATCAGTTTTTCTTCTTTTCTGTACGCTTTACAATCAATGCGAGCGACTGGCTGATTTCCAATAAATACAGGCAAACAAAAATAGCCATACTTTCTTTTTGAAGCAGGAACATAACATTCAATTTGATAATCAAAGTTAAAAAATGTACTTAATTTTTTTCTTTGAATAATTAAATTATCAAATGGAGAAAAAATGAAAATTTCTGAATTAATTTTAGCGACATCATTTAATGAGTTAAAATTAGTAAAGTAATTATACCAATCCCAGTTAAAATATGGACAGACCGCATTGCTCAAGGTCCTGTTGATTTCCATATGATTCCATAGTTTTTATACCAACCTCAATTAA
>NVVD01000034.1 GCA_002402105.1 Candidatus Cloacimonadota bacterium | reverse complement strand
TTGTCTTTCACTTGTCTGCGACGCCCTCTTTGTTGGGAGGAGTGCTATAATACGCTCGACCTCTTACAAAGTCAAGAACTATTTTAAATATTTATTTTTAAGAGTTAAAAGCTATACATCAAACCAAATAAAAGTCTCTTTTAAACATCATCTTCGAACTCTATACTATAAAAAATACCTAACATTTTTATTTCTTTATAATCGTTTTTCCCACTCAAACTTAGATATGTTTTTATCTTCTTTACAGAAGTTAATCCCTACTAAATAGATATCTTTATTTTCATTTAAATACTTTTGGTGATAGTTTTTTGATTTAATTTGCTCTAAAGCATTTTCATCACCCATTTTAAACTCAATAATGTATATGACATTATTTAGTTTTAAAGTTAAATCTATCCGACCCTTGTTAGTGACATCTTCACCAACAATGTCTAAACCTAAACTTTGAAAGTAAACATAAATAACAGAGGCATAAAAGCCTTCATATTCTTGGATTTTGTTTTTTCGATAGTTATCATTTGGGATGGAGGCAAACATTGATTTTAAGGAGGCTTCTAGGTCATCTAGCTTTCCATCACAAAGAGCATCATATATATTGTCTTGAAAATCTAGTTTTTCCGTTTTTTGATTTGTTAAAAAATCAATTAAAATATCATTGAAAGCTTGCTTTACTTCTATGTTTGGTAACTTTAATCTATACTCAATTCGCTTTCTTTTAGTTGTAACTTGCTCTTGAATTGTTAAATATCCTGATTGATATAATATGACCTCTAAATCAATATTATCTATATCAAAGCTATCTAATAAGCTTTCTCCAACTTTTAAATTGGATAACTTAGGTACAAAATAATTGTTTTGCTCTATTAGTTTAATTAAAAAGCTTGGAGTACCCGTACTAAACCAATAGTTTTTGTATTTATGTTTATTGTCTATAAATAATAATATATCAAAAGGATTATAAACATCATCTTTTAAAAAATTATAGCCATTATACCAAGCCTTTAAGTCTACTAAATCCACACCATCCAAATAAGGTAAAAATGTACTCTCTATATCTTTTTGAGTATATCCACAAACATTTCCAAAGTCTTCGTGCAATGAAATGTCTGTCAACATATTTAAACCACTAAAGATTGATGCTTTTGAAAACTTACTCACACCTGTTAAAAATATAAATTTTAAATATTCATCACTATCTTTTAAAATTGTATAAAGACCCTTAATTGTTTCTCTAGCTTCTTTTGCTACATCCATTTGATCTAAATTATCTAAAATGGCTTTATCATACTCATCAACTAAAACAACGACTCTTTGATTATATTTTTCATGAGTTTTTTGAATTAAATCTCTAAAGTATATACCAATATCGTCTTTATCTTCACACCCTACTTGAAGCCTTTTTTCATTTTCTTTTAAAATACGGTGAATAATATTTTTTATAGAATCCTTACTTCTTAAATCTCCTGCAAAGCTTATTTTTATAACAGGATACTTAACATCAAAGTCCCACTGATCATAAATATATAAACCCTTAAATAACTCTTTGTTTCCTTCAAAAATATTTTTAAGAGTATCTAAAAATAAAGATTTACCAAAACGACGAGGACGAGATAAAAAAACAGGCTTATAATTTGTTATTAAATCAAAAGCTTCTTTGGTCTTATCTATATAAAGATGATTATCTTCAATTATTTCTCTAAATGTCTGAATACCAATTGGCAGCTTTTTTAAATGTTTATCCATTGTATACCTTTCTACGAATAGTATAACATTTTATTAAGCACTTGATATTTATAAATTATAAAATAAATTCTGCTAGATTAATTCAAAATATTACGATTCTATTTAGTTTTATAAAGCTTTTTTACTCCCACTCAATAGTACCTGGTGGCTTATGGGTTAAATCATAAAATACTTCACCTATACCATCTATTTCTAAAATTTTCTCTGACATTTGATTTAATATTTCTTGAGGTAATCTAGCAAACTCAGCTGTCATTGCTTCTTGAGACCAAATTGGCCTTAAAACAACACATTCTTCATTTTTTTCATTTACTAAAGGTAATAAAACAACAGGAAATTGCCATACTTTTTGTACATCTAAGGCTTTTAACTCGTAGTCATATAAGATTTTTTGAGCTATAAAATCTACTTCTTGTAATAGTTTAATACGATTTTTATCTATATACTTTTCTTTTGATTTAAACTTTTGTAGCACTTTACTTGATAATGAAAGTACAACACGGTTTACATTATCTGATTCATTTACAATCTTTACAGAGCTTTGATCTAACTTATCCCAATCTAATCTGTCATTATTTAAATAGAGCACCGCTGGGTGTTTATAGGTTCTTTGATCTCCCTGTACCCCTACCGATTTAATAGGTAAAATCTGATATTTAAAATTATTTACTTCACCTTCTTCTATAATAGTTAAATCATTTTCATTAGAGCATAAAATTCTTACACCAAGCCCAGGGCCAGGAAAAGGATGTCTATCTACTAATTTATTAGAAAGACCTAATTTTCTGCCAACCTCTCTAACTTCATCCTTATAAAGGTCTACTAATGGCTCGATTACCTTACCTTCGTCAATCATTTTTTGAATTTCTGGAACTCTATTATGATGAGTTTTTATAGTATGAGAGTTTTTTGTTGCACCAGACTCTATAGTATCTGGATAAATTGTACCCTGACCTAGTAACCAGTCTTCTGGATTTAAGCCTAAACGTTTTACTATTTCTTTTTGTACATCTAAAAAGGTATTACCTATAATTTTTCGTTTTTCTTCTGGAAGGAATTTTTTCTCTAAATTTTTCAAAAATATATCTTCACAAATTTCTGTATATAAGTTTTCAAAGCCAGCCTCTTTCATAGAACTTTCTACATACTTTCTTTCATCTTTACGAAGTAAGCCCGTATCCATAAATACGCCAAAAACTCTCTCCTTCCCTAGTGCCTTTTCAAGTAGAGCAAAAGCTACAGAAGAGTCTACTCCTCCTGATACCAATAAAAAAACTTTTTTGTCTTTTACCTTTTCTCTTATTTTTAAACATTCTTTATCTATAAATGAACCTAAATCCCATGTATTTTTAACTTCACAAATATCTGCGAAATTACTTAATATCTTAAGCCCTTCTTTTGTATGTATGACTTCTGGGTGAAACTGAATACCATAGATATTCAAATCTTTATTTTGCATAGCAGCAATTTGGCAATCTTTGGTTGAAGCTATAATTTCAAAATTATTTGGAATTTTAGTTACTTCATCAAAATGACTCATCCAAACCTTAGACTCTAAAGAAACATCTTTAAAAATTAAAGATTCTTTTTCTACCCTTAGAAGTGCTGGGCCATATTCACCTTTTACTCCTTTTGAAACGATTCCTCCAAGAGTATGAGATGTTATTTGGTGTCCAAAGCAAATAGCTAAAGTAGGGATTTTCATTTTAAATATTTTTGAATCAATCTTTAAAGAGTCATCTGAAAAGACACTTTGAGGACCTCCAGATAATACAATTCCTTTAACTGAATCTAATTTATCTATTGATATATCTGAATCATATATTTGTGTAAAAACTCCAAAACTTCTAAAACGTGTAGCAATTAAATGTGCATATTGCCCACCAAAATCTAATATAGCAATCATTTTCTACTAACCTTTATTTACATCTATCTATATTTGGGTCCATAACTAAATAAAACAAACTATATATTTGAAATATTTTGAAAATACAATATAACTTTTGTGTCCATTACTTCAAAGTAATAAACTATTTATTAAAGAAATTACTCTTATTTATTTAGATTTAATATCATTACAACCGAATAAACTAATCTAAAGATATAAGTTAAAAGTAAAGCTAGGAACAAAATGCAAGAATTAAAAAACAGAATCAAAAATGATGGACATATTATCTCTGAATCAATACTAAAAGTAGATAGCTTTTTAAATCACCAAATTGATTGGAAACTTATGGAAAATATTGGCATAGAGTTTCATAAAATATTTGGCCATTTAAAAATTGATAAAATAGTCACCATAGAAGCTTCTGGAATCGTTATTGGAGTCATGGTTGCTAAAGCTTTAAATTTACCCTTAGTTTATGCAAAAAAAGGTAAACCATCAACTCTATCAAAAGCATTTTGTACCCAAGTTTTTTCGTTTACTAAACAAAAAAATAGCGATATTAGTATATCTAAAGAGTACCTTAAAAAAGATGAAAATATTTTAGTTGTTGATGATTTTTTAGCTAGTGGAAATGCCATCATTGGTTTATTAGACTTAATCACTCAAGCTCAAGCAAATTTAATTGGAGTCGGTATTGTTATTGAAAAATCATTTCAAACTGGCCGAAAAAGACTTAAAGCATTAGATATTAACTTACATTCTCTTGCTCAGATTGAGTCATTGCAAGATGGCAAAGTTAAGTTTTTATAAATAATTAACAAGATTTTTTAATATTAAAATTTATATTTCAAACCAATCAATAATACATAAAGTGTCAGACACCTGTCTGTCCCCATCTATTCAATAAGCTCTAATTTAAGATATGATTAAAGACTATGTTATAGTAATTCTAATAACATAAACCCAAGGTCTTTTGTTTTATTTAAAAAAATGCTTCCACTATCAAGAAGTATTTTATTTTTAGTAAACTCTAAGGTCTCTAAGGCTAAATCAACATCTCTTATTTTTGACTCTGTTGAAGCGAGGTTAGTTGATGATACCTGTATATTATTAATGGTACTTGTTAATCTGTTTTGATAAGACCCTAACTGAGACCTAGCAGAAGAAACCTCTGCAATTGCATAATCAATTTTACCAAGAGAATATGTTGCTTTTGAATGATTTGTAATATCTAAGCCTTTTAGACCTAGACTAGAAGCACTAAAATCTCCAATACCAAACTTTATGAATTGAGATTGATTTGCTCCTACCTGAAAGCTTAAACTTGTATCTGCTACATGAAGTTGAAATGTATCACTACCTGTACCTTTCCCTTGATGAGACTTAAATCGAAAAGTAGAATCTAAAGTTGCAGAACTTGTGCTTGAATTAAAATTTGCAGGTTCTCCTACTACCCCAAACCTTGGATCAATAGTATTTAGATTGATTGTAGATTTCTCTCCTTGAGACCTTGTAATAAAGTTTAACTTACCACCATGATCAAATTCAAAATCAATATCAGTGGAACTTATATTAGAGGAATTAATAGCACTCGCAATAGAGACTTGAGAATAAGTGATATTATTATTAGTAGCTATTGAAGTACCACTTCTTCCATCAACCCCAAGGTTTATTTGCCCTGTGGAACTACCATTTTTATCTGTTAAATCAAAAGAGGTGGTAGTGTCGAAGGTGTAGCCTGTTGTTAAACTGTTTATATTTAATTCTGCCGAATAAAGTCCATCAATTATAATGCCATTATCAATATCTAGTTGATCGATTGAGAAGTAGTCAAGCGCAAGATTCCTTGTATTATTCATAGAAAAACCGAAGCTTGTTAAAAAACTTGCACTTACTTGAGTCGCAGAGTTAGCAATTAAATCATTGTCTAAATAAGCACTTACAAAGCCATCTTTCGATATTTCTGCTCTAATAGTATGCCAACTGTCTGATGTAAATGGGGTAAAAGCTCCACCATTTAAATTTTCAATACTTCCATCATCTGCGTAAACTCTTATTGCAAATCCATTGCCAAATGAATTACCAAAATCAATAGAGGAAAGTGATGATGACGATCTTAAATTTAACCTAAAAG
Source organism: Candidatus Cloacimonadota bacterium (assembly GCA_002402105.1). Taxonomy (GTDB): domain Bacteria; phylum Muiribacteriota; class UBA6191; order UBA6191; family UBA6191. The sequence goes on along the minus strand of NVVD01000034.1, from coordinate 24,665 downwards.
ACTCTCCTCCACCTAATGTACTATCATTATAAAACTTTGTTTCAAAAATCATTCCTTCTGAGCCAGAACTAAAAGTATCTCTAGATTCCATATTATGCAGGGTATCAGCAAACCACGCTACTCCATCAGTTTCTCCATAAATGGAGTTGTTAAAAGTAGGAAGCATAGGACCGCCATATATCCCCCAATTTGCAGGACTAATTAACTCATCATTAAATATGTTACTTTGAGAAATTACATATCCATCTTCACCTTTAGCTATAATACCCAAATTCTCAGTTGCACCTCTCGAAATACTTGATAGTTTTATTTGCTCTCCTTTATCACTATTAAAAATCAACTTCCCATCTTCAATTTTCACTTGAATATCAGACGGTCTATAAGAATCATCCGCAAAAGTAGTACCCTTTACAGTATTTACTCCTGTTTTAATATTTGTATTAATAACATCAACAATAGATACTAAAGAATAAGTTGTATTCTTACTGAAAAATATCTCAGCAGCTGAACCATTAGTAGTTTTTAGTTTAAAACTAATATCATCATTGCTTACTTTTAAAGACTTTACAGGAGACAAAGTAGACTCAAGCATAGCTTTTTCAGGTTTACTTGCTTTTATATCAACATTAAGTAATAACGCCTTTATATCTTCCCCATATTCTGATGATATTTCATGCCTTGGCTCTTTTACCTGAGTACTTTGTTGAAACCCAAAGGCTTTTAAAATATCCTCATCACCACTAAAAGAGATTTCTCCTTCTACACCTGATTTTGAACTTTTAATATAAATTTGTGACTCGTAAAGGTTAAAAGAAACATCACTACCTTTTAAAGAGAGTCCACCATCTTCTTTATCTTTTACAATAGCTGATTTTAATTGAGTAGTAAGATCAAAAAGAGTCATATCACTAGTCAAAATAATGCTTGTACTTTCTTTATTTCCACGAATGATAAGCTCTTGAGAACCTTGTAAGATGGATCTGCCACTTTCATCTTTAAATTGTTTTAAATCAGATAATTTAGTATCTATATCTGCTTGAAAACCTGTGCTAGTGGAAGAAAATATATTAGATATTTGTTCTTGTTTTATACCTTTCTCTGCCTCTTTCACTTTTAGGTTATAGTCACCAAAAAATAGACCCGAATTACTTTTTTGATGAAACTCTATACCCTTTTTATTTACAGATATATTTGCACTAGCACTTCCATCTAATAAATTTTTAGTATTAAACTCTGTAGTAAAAGCGATTCTATCAATCTCTTCTATCATTTGATCTACTTCTTTTTGTATATCTAATCTATCTGTGCTAGTTAAAACATCATCTTGAGCCTGTATAGCAAGTTCTCTGAGACGATTTAACATACTCGCATCTTCATTTAAAGCACCATCAGCAGATTGAATTATAGAAATACCATCTTGAGAGTTTGTAACTGCTCTATTTAATCCTCGGATTTGTCCTCGAAGTTTTTCAGATACAGTTAAACCAGAAGCATCATCAGCTCCTTTGTTTATTCGGAGACCCGATGATAACCTCTCAATAGAAGTGGTTAAACTTGTCCTACTGTTCTGTATGTATCCTCGAACAACTCCTGACAAGCTAGAGTTTATTGAAAATCCCAATTATATCTCCAAGCATAAATAAGGAATAATTTAACGATTATAGATACCATTTTTTAAAATAAATACTATCCTCCCATTCATCATATATCATATAAATTGGAAGTTTTTTTTGAAACTTTGTCAAGAAAAAAATAATAAAAAAGTAAAGAAAGTAAAGTGTCAGACACCTGTCTGTCTTTACCAATTAAGTATTCAGATGCAAAAAAATGAAGATTTAATAAAGAAAAAAAGATTACGATTAAGAATATATATCCTAGCTAGCAACATGTTAAGTCACAATTTAGTGATGAAGAACTGATCGAAGAATATAAAGCTCAGGAGGGAGTAGAAAGAGGTTTTAAATTTATAAAAGACAATAGATTTCAAGTTGGTGAAGTATTTTTAAAAAAGYCAGAAAGAATAGATGCATTRATGATGATTATGACTTTAACATTAATGGTTCTTATCAAGAAATAATGTCCGAATTAGATGAAGTTCAAAGACGAATAATTTCAATATTCCCTCTTGAAGTCCGCTCTCTATATGGCTCATCATAAATTAGCACTCTAATGTGCGGAATGTAAGTTATTTGTATATATAGACTCAATTAAGTTTTATTTCTATTTTCTTCCACTCAAACTTAGAAATGTTTTTGTCTTCTTTATTAAAATTAATACCTACTAAATAGATTTCTTTATTTTCAGTTAAATACTTTTGATGATAGTTTTTTGACTTGATCTGCTCTAAGGCATTTTCATCACCCATTTTAAATTCAATAATATAAATAGCATTATTGAGTTTTAAAGTTAAATCTATTCGACCTCTATTAGTCACATCTTCACCAATAATATCTAAACCTAAACTTTGAAAGTAAACATAAATAACAGACGCATAAAAACCTTCATACTCTTGGATTTTATTTTTACGATAATTATCATTTGGGATAGATGCAAACATTGACTTTAATGATGTTTCTAAATCATTTAAATTTACATTTCTTAAAGATTTGCTAATCTCTTTTCTTTGTAATGAATTATCATGATATAAATTATTAATTATATATTGATTGAAAGATGACTTTACTTCTCGGTTTGGTAACTTTAAAGTATAAATAGTATCTTCATCTTCATCTATCTCAATACTATCAATAGTTAAATACCCTGACTGATACAATATAACTTCTAAATCTATATTATCTATATCAAAACTATCTAATAGGTTTTCTCCTACCCTTAAATTAGCTAATTTAGGTAAAAAATATTGATTTTGTTTAATCAATTTAATTAAAAAACTTGGAGTACCTGTATTAAACCAATAGTTTTTATATTTATATTTATTATTTATAAATAACAAAATATCAAAAGGATTATAAACATCATCTTTTAAAAAATTATAACCATTATACCAAGTCTTTAACTTAGTTAAATCTACACCATCTAAATAAGGTAAAAATGTACTCTCTATATCTTTTTGAGTGTATCCGCATACATTTCCAAAATCTTCATGTAATGAAATATCTGTCAACATATTTAAACCACTAAAGATTGATGCTTTTGAAAACTTACTCACACCTGTTAAAAATATAAATTTTAAATATTTATCACTATCTTTTAAAATTGTATAAAGACCTTTAATTGTTTCTCTAGCTTCTTTTGCTACACTCATTTGATCTAAATTATCTAAAATGGCTTTATCATACTCATCAATTAAAACGACGACTCTTTGATTATATTTTTTAAAAACCTTTCGTATTAATTGTCTAAAATAAAGACCTATAGATTTATTTTTATCACAATTTACATTTAATCTTTCACTATTTTCATCTAATAAATTTAAAATCGTTTCTTTAATTAACTCCGCACTCCTTAAATCTCCTGCAAAGCTTATTTTTATAACTGGATATTTTGTATCAAAATCCCATTTATCGTAAATATATAAACCCTTAAATAACTCTTTGTTTCCTTCAAAAATATTTTGTAGAGTATCCAAAAATAAAGATTTACCAAAACGACGAGGACGAGATAAAAAAACAGGCTTATAATTTGTTATTAAATCAAAAGCTTCTTTGGTCTTATCTATATAGAGATGATTATCTTCAATTATTTCTCTAAATGTCTGAATACCTATTGGTAATTTCTTTAAATGTTTATCCATTACATACCTTTCTACCAATAGTATAACATTTTATAGATAGTTTATTAATATAAGWGTTTTCACTAATGTCTATATCTAACTCAGCCATTTTAATTAAAAAAAGCCCCTATTACTAGGAGCTTTAATATGTTAGCTATTTATAAACCTAAGTTTATTCTGTAGTTAAATTTGCTGTTTGATTACTGATGTCTTCTCCACTCCAATCAGTATCTTTTGCAACTTCTTTCTTTTCAAACTTACCTGATTTTAGCTCTGCTAAATGAGCATGAGTTGTAAAGTACTCTAAAGATTTACCCTTAAACTCTGCAACTGAATTAAAATCATGCTCTTCCATGAAAGCCTCTAAGCCACTAATTAACTCTTTTACCATTCCAAAACCTTGAAGCATTGGGCCTGTACATGCTTGTACTGTATCAGAGCCAAGTAAAATAAACTCAATAGCATCTGCTGCTTTCTCAACCCCACCCATTCCACTAATAGTAGTTTTAGAATCATTTTTAGCTCGCAGGTGTCTACCTAAAGTCATTACGTGTCTTAAAGCAATCGGACGACATGCTTGTCCTGAGTACCCACCAGGAATTGAATATCCTTTTACTGTTGGCATTGGTCTAAGCGTTTTTAAATTGATTCCAATAACTGCCAATATTGTATTAATCAATGCGATACCATGAGCCCCACCATCAATTGCTTGTTGTGAAGGTACTGTAATATCAGTTAAATTTGGAGTCATTTTTGCCCATACAGGAATCGTTGCAACTTCAGTTACCCACTCTGTTACTTCTTTTACAATTTTCGGGTTTTCTCCCATTGCCATTCCCATTTTTCGCTCAGGAAGTCCATGAGGACAAGAAAAGTTTAATTCAAAAGCATCAACACCTGTTTCTTGAACAAGTTTTACAATTTTTTGCCATCTTTCTTTGTCGTATTCTTCCATGATTGAAGCAATTAAAACCTTATTTGGATACTCTTCTTTTAATTCTCTTAGATTTTTAAGCCAATCTTCAAATGGTCTATCAGAGATTAATTCAATATTTTGAAAACCAATGACTTCACCATTGATTCTACTTTTTAGTTTTCCGTAACGAGGAGCTACATTATTTACTTTTGATGGGTCCATTGAAAAAGTCTTTACGACTACTCCACCCCATCCTTCATTGAAAGCTTTTTTAATAGTTGCTTTGTTTGTTCCTGGAGGGCCCGATGCAATAACAAACGGGTTTTCAAACTTAATTCCATTAACAACAACTGATAAATCTTTAGCCATTTCATTTCCTTTTGTTTATAAAGAGCTTTTATCCCTTTATTTTAATTATTTCTTTTTCTTTTTTAATTTGTAAGTCATTTAAGTACTTATTAACCAAAGCTTTATTAGAAAAGATTTCTCCACTTCGGTCGAAAAGACGATAAATATTTTTAAGACACAGTAAACGCTTTTTTATAAAATACTTTCATTAAAACAAAGTATATAATACCTGCTGTAGGTAAACCTACAAACCATGCATACGAGTAAATTGTTTTAAATACAGGAAGTATTGTGGTCATTACACCGATTTGATGTAAAAAACCTGGTACATTTGGCAAAACTCCTAATACAAAAGCAAATAATGCTACAAAATTAAAACCACCTTTATAAAAGTAGTCTCCTTTTAAACTATATAAATCATCTACTTTTAATATTTGTTTTCTAACTAAATAATAATCAACAAGCAAAATTCCACCAATCGGGCCTAGTAAACTTGCATAACCAATTAACCAAGTAAAAATATAGCCCGTTGGGTCTGAAATTAGCTTCCATGGCATTATAATAATACCAATAAAAGCTGTTAATAAACCACCACGAGTAAAATTTATTTTTGTTGGTGCCGCATTTGCAAAGTCATTTGCAGGCCCTACTACATTTGCCGCAACATTTGTTGAAAGTGTTGCAATAACAATCACAATCATAGATAAAAAGATTAACATTGGTGAATTAAATTTTTGAATCACCTGAACTGGATCCCAGATAGCAGTACCATAAATAATTTCAGTCGCTTTTGTTACCATAACACCAATCAACGCAAACAAAGTCATTGTTGTTGGTAAACCTAAAGCCTGACCATATAACTGTGATTTTTGATCTTTAGCATAACGTGTAAAATCAGGAATATTTAAACTCATAGTCGCCCAAAAGCCGACCATACCCGTTAAACTTGGTATAAATACCGCCCAAAATTCGGCTGATGTTTTAAAATTTGAGGGTTGATTCATTAATGCTGATAGACCTTTAAAAATCCCACCTTTAACATGACCTGTTTCAATAACAGCCCATAAAAGTAAAGCAACACCTGCAATTAACAGCAATGGAGCAGTAGCTGTTTCTAGCCATTTTATAGAATCTACACCCTTTAAAATAATCGCTACATTAATTGCCCAAAATATTAAAAAACTAATAAAAGGAGCAGTATGTACATCCATAAATGCAGGAAATATATCAGGAMTAGTTGCAAAACCTGGCCACATAATAGTGATAACAGCCATAATAGCTGTTCCACCAATCCATGACTGTATTCCAAACCAACCACAAGCTACAACAGCTCTTAATAAAGCTGGTACGTTTGATCCGTAAATTCCAAAGGATGCTCTAGCAAAAACTGGATATGGAATCCCGTATTTAGCCCCTACGCTTCCATTTAAAAGCATAGGAATTAATACTATTCCATTTCCAACTAATACACATGAAACAGCTTGATACATACTCATACCAGCTGTAATTAAACTAGCTGCAATCATATAAGAAGGAATACATACTGCCATTCCAACCCAAAGGGAGAAAAAGTTTAAAGCATTCCATGTTTTTTCTTTTTCGGTGGTTGGTCTTAAATCTTCATTGCTTAAATTGTTCATAAAGTTATAGTTTTTCAAATGATTTACGTAATTTAATTAGTAAATCATCACATTCCTTTTTTGTAATAGCCATTGAAGGAGCTAATCGAATGACATTTCCGTAAAGACCACCCTTACCAATTAAGAGTCCTTCATGTTTTGCATATTCGATAAGATTTGCGGCTTCTTGTGTTGCATATTCTTTAGTTTCAAGATTAGTCACTAGCTCCATACCAACTAATAAACCTCGACCTCTTACATCGCCTATCAATGTAAAATCTTTTTGTAAGTCTTTTAAACCTTGCTTTAAATAGTCTCCCATTTTTGCAGAGTTTTGAATTAACTGCTCTTCTAGGATAATATCAATGGTTTCTGCTGCTTGCATCGCTTGATAAGGGTCGCCACCAAAAGTATTAAAGTGGGCTTTACCTTCCATGGCTTTTGCAATTTCATCTCTAGCAACAATAGCCCCGACTGCTGCACCATTACCGATACCTTTTGCCATTGATATGATATCTGGCTCAACATCACTATCCTCAATTGCAAAAAAGTGTTTTCCAGTACGACCCACTCCTGTTTGAACTTCATCAGAGACATATTTTCCACCATAGCTTCTGACAGTTTTTGCTATTTGCCTATGATACTCAAAAGGAGGGTCAATAAATCCTCCAACACCTAAAATAGGCTCTACAATCATTGCAGCGATTTTGCCACAAGTTGCTGTTTCGATCACATTTTTTATTTCTTTAGCACATTCTAAGTCACATGAATCTCTTTTTTGGCCAAATGGACAACGATAGCAATTTGGTTCTACTGCATGAACAATATTTACTTGGGGTTGTGAGTTTTGTTTCCAGATACTATGTCCACATAAACCTTGAGCTACGTTTGTCCCGCCATGATATCCATGACGTAAAGCAATAACAGTCTGATGGCCTGTTGCTACTCTTGCACTCATTATTGCCATTTCGTTGGCTTCTGAACCTGAATTAGTTATATAACATCTAGTTAATTTTGAACCTGGTGCTTGCTCCGATATCTTTTTTGCCAATGTTGCCATGTGTTCTGATAGATATAGATAAGTAGTATGTTGAATTGCATCAGAGTCCAACATCTCTTTTATTTTTTTTATGATACGAGGATGATTATGTCCTGCTGAATTACAAACAATACCGCCAATTGCATCTAAATACTCATTGCCTTCATTGTCCCAAACTTTTGTCCCTTTAGCTTTTACTAGCTGTATAGGCTCTTTATACATTGCTTTTTTATTATAATACAAATATTTTTGTCTAGTTTCTATAATCTCTTCGTTTCTCACTATCACCCTCTTTTTTTCTATTGGTATGCCATTTTAGGCTAAATTTATTTTACTATTTCGCTCAAACATAGCTATTAGAGCTTATTAGATATATTTTTAATTTTATTAAAAAAGTGGATTCTAACTAACTTAATCATTAGTTAGAATCCTACATTATAGTTTTTACAAATTAAATTTCTGTTAACTGTCCATAAGTATCTGGTCTTCTATCTCTGTAAAACTGCCATGTATCCCTGACCTCTCTAATTAAATCAAGATCAAGATCTGCAATTAAAAGTTCATCTTTATCACGACTTGCACAAGCAATGATTTCACCTCTTGGGTTTACAAAGTATGAGTTTCCGTAAAATTCACCGATATTCCATGGTGCTTCTTTACCTACTCTATTGATAGCTGCAACAAAATATCCGTTTGCAACAGCATGAGCTGGTTGTTCGATTTTCCATAAATACTCTGATAATCCAGCAACTGTTGCAGACGGATTAAATACAATTTCAGCACCTGAAAGACCTAGACATCTAGCTCCATCAGGAAAATGTCTGTCATAACAAATATATACTCCAACATCAGCATATTTTGTTTTAAATACTGGATAGTTTGTATTACCAGGCTTAAAGAAAAACTTCTCCCAAAAACCAGCTACTTGAGGAATATGATTTTTTCGATACTTACCAAGATATGTACCATCAGCATCAATAACAGCTGCTGTATTATAATATACACCTGTCATATGCTCTTCATAAATTGGTACAATCATCACCATATTATGTTTTTTAGCTAACTCCATCATTAACTGACAAGTTGGCCCTTCTGGAATTTGCTCTGCAAGTCCATACCATTTTCTATCTTGAGATGGACAAAAGTAAGGACCAGTAAATACTTCTTCAAAGCATAAAATCTGTACTCCAGCTGCCGCTGCTTCATCAATGTAAGGCATATGAGCCTCGATCATTCCAACTCGATGTTCTTCACATGGGCGATCTGTATCTACTTTGTTTGCTAATTGAATAATTCCACACTTTACATTTCTACTCATTAATTCTCCTTGGATTATAAGCTATAATTAAATTGCTTACGTTTCTGAAACTTACCCTGACCTTTTACAACTTGGTCAGCTTTATTATCTCTAATTACAATTTTTCCGTTAGATAAAACTGTTTTTACTCTTCCTGTTACTTTCCATCCATCATAAATACCACTATCAACATTATGGTGATGAGTTTTAGAATGAATGGTGTGTTTTTCATTTGGGTCTAAAAGAACAATATCTGCATCTTTACCAATCGTAATACTACCTTTATTTGATAAACCAAAAATAGTCGCTGGATTTGTACACATAACTTCAACAAAACGGTTCATAGTAATTTTTTTATTTACTACACCTTCTGAAAAAATTAGCTCTAATCTATGCTCAATACCTGCAGCTCCATTTGGAATTTTTGAAAAATCGTCTTTCCCCATGTCTTTTTGACCACAAAAGTTAAATGGACAATGATCTGTTGCTACTGTATGAACATGACCAGCTTGCATAGAAGCCCATAAAGCTACTTGATCGTCTTTTTTTCTGATGGGTGGAGACATAACATATTTTGCACCTTCAAAGTTTGGCTTTTCATAAACAGAATCATCTAAAAGTAAATATTGTGTACAGGTTTCTAGAAATACTCTTTGATCTCTTAAAAAGTTACGTTTTACATTTGCTAAAGAATCTCTACAACTTGTATGAACAATATATAAAGACGAGTCTGTCATATGAGCTAAATCCATAACTCTATTGGCTGCTTCTGCTTCGGCGATAGCTGGGTGAGCTAAACAATGATACTTTGGAGATAATGTACCCTCTTGTTTAAACTTTTTAACTAAACTATCAACAATATCACCATTTTCAGCATGAACAGTAATGATTCCACCTTGAGTTTTTACTTCGGTCATTAAACCAAGCATCATGGCATCATCAACCATTAAAGCACCTTTATAAGCCATAAAAGTTTTAAAAGATGTAACACCCTGTTCAACCATTTTAGCTACTTCTTTTTTAGTGCTTTCATTAAAGTCAGTAACCGCTAAATGAAAGGAGTAGTCTCCAACTGCTTTACCATCAGCTTTTGCATGCCAATCATCTAAAGCACTTTGCATACTTTTACCTTGAGTTTGGATAGCAAAGTCAATAATAGATGTAGTACCGCCATGTAAACCTGCAAGCGTACCTGTTTCAAAATCATCGGCTGCTTTTGTACCCATGAAAGGTAACTCCATGTGAGTATGTGCATCTATACCACCTGGTAAAACATATAAACCACTTGCATCAATAGTTTCATCAGCTGAATATTGTTTGTGTAAATCTTTACCAATGGCTACTATTTTACCATCATTAACTAAAATATCAGCGATAAAATCATCGTGAGCACTCCAAATATGTCCGTTTACAATTAAAGTTGATTGTGACATTATTAATCCTTCCATAGTGGTGAAACCACTTCATTTGAACCTTCTTGATACCATCTAATCATAGCTGTATGTTTTTCTGTAAAAAACTCTACTGAGCTAGCCCCATGAACCTTTATATCTCCAAAAAATGAGTCTTTTGACCCACCAAAGCTAAAAAATGCCATTGGAGCTGGTACACCTAAATTAACACCAACCATTGATGGGGTTACTTTATTAATAAAATCTCTTGCTGCTCCACCATTTGTTGTAAAAATTGATGTGGTATTTGCATAATTTGAACCATTGATTAAATCAATAGCTTCATCCATTGTTTTTACTTGCATTAAACCAATAACTGGACCAAAAATCTCTTTGTCAGCCATTAAAGTGCCTGTTTTGATATTATCTAAAACAGTAGGGCCAACAAAATAACCTTCACCTGTTTGCTCTCTACCATCAACCAAAATCTCTGCACCTTGTTCAATAGCTGTAGTAATGTCAGATATGATTCGCTCTTTTGCTTCTTTTGAGATTACAGGACCAAGTGTTGTTTTTGGGTCTAAGCCATCTCCTACAACCACTTTTGCAACTTCTATTAAAACTTGTTTTTTCATTTTATGATAGGCTTCACCAACTCCAACTAATACAGAAGCAGCTAAACATCTTTCACCAGCACAGCCATAACATGAGTCAACCATCGCTCTAACTGCTTGTTCAACTGGAGCATCTGGTAGCATAACCATATAATTTTTTGCCCCACCTAAAGCCTGAACTCTTTTGCCATTTGCTGAACCTCTAGTATATACATGTTTAGCAACTGGTGTTGAACCAACAAAACTTATCCCTGCAATATCTTCATGATCTAAAAGAGCATTTACAACCTCTTTACCACCATGAACCATATTAATAACCCCATCAGGAAAACCACACTTTGAAATAAGTTCAAATATTTTCATTTGGGTTAATGGAACTCTCTCTGATGGTTTTAAAACATATGTATTACCAGCAGCAACTGCAAAAGGCCAGAACCAAAACGGTACCATTGCTGGAAAATTAAAAGGAGTTATTCCTGCAAATACACCCAATGACCGTCTAATTGTATTGCAATCAATTCCAGGAGCTATATTTTGAAGAGATTCGCCCATCATTAAGTTTGGCATACCACAGGCCACGTCAACCATCTGGATTCCACGTAAAATATCGCCTTTTGCTTCTCTAAAAGTTTTACCGTGTTCTTTTACAATTAATGTAGCGATTTCATCAACACTATCTTGAAGTAACATCTTTAATTTAAATAATGGTTGTACTCGATCAATTGCCGGAACTTGACTCCATGAAAAAAATGCCGCTTTTGCATATTCAACTGCTTTATCAACATCTTCTATAGTACCTAAAGGTGTTTGACCTAGGGTTTCTAATGTTGATGGATTTACAATATCTAACGTCTCTTGTCCTATTGAGGGCGTGAATGATCCGTTCAAATAATTATTCAAAGACTTACCCATAAATATGCTCCTTAATGATATTTTTGTATATATTTATATGAAATGTTTTTTTTATGACAAAATAATATCAATCGCATATCTACTTGGTCAAATTTTTAGAGCTACTATTTTCTTTTATTTGATGCTATTGAGGTAGATTTAACCTTATTTAAAGTTAATCACTTAATAAAATTACTTTTTAGGTATAAACCTTTTTCAATGAATTTTTTATTTATATCAAATCTACATGGATATACATATATTGATTATGCTATAATAAATTTGAAACCTAGAAGGTGATAACAAAAGGAAGCCTCTTTACGAGACTCCCAGTTTACAATGTTAGTGTAGTGGTTTAACGAACATCATAAACAAAACGGTATAGAGTATTACTCTTAAAAGTTTTTTTCGCATAGTCACCTCCTAGGTTTTCATTCTCGTAAACCACAACGAGAAACCTAAAAGATCATATTTTTTCAAGATTGACTATACTTATTTTTTAATTAAAAACCTAGACTAAGTAAAACTAATTGCCCCAGTTAATAAAACTTATCCTATTGCAAAGAAAAAGATAACATCTCATTTAAACTAAAATCTTTTTGTAGAATTTTCTTTCTCATTTTTGATGATAAATTTTCAGATTTTGATTGAAAACGACTATACACAAGAGAAGTTAAAAGTTTTCCCATATAAGTATGGACTGAGTTTTTTAAAACTTTATGCAACCATTTCGGACATAATTGAATAAATAACTCATCGTCTAAACTTAATATAGGTTGTACACTGCCTGGTTGCCCCTGTCTTGCTGCACGACCATATAATTGTAAATCCACTCGTTTTGAATCAAACCTTTGAGTAGAAATTACATGTAAACCCCCAAGGGCAATAACATCTGGCTCCATTTTAATATCTGTACCACGGCCAGCCATATTTGTTGCTATTGTTATTTTTGCTCTTTCACCTGCAAGCTCAACTATTTCTGCTTCTTCTTCATGATAAAGAGCATTTAAAACCATTCCTTCTAAGTCATGTTTTTTTAATCGATTACTTAAGTCAAATGACTCTTCAATACTTCTTGTACCAATTAAAATAGGACGACCAAGAGCATTGATTTCTTTTACATTCTCAACTACTGCCTCCCATTTTTCTTCGATGGTTGAATATAGCTTATAAGGTAAAAGATCATAGGTCGTAGGCACATTTTTAGGAATTTTAATCGTAGGTAGTTTATAAATATACCAAAACTCATCTTCTAGTTTTTGAAGAGTTCCACTCATTCCTGAAAGATTTGTATACAATCTAAAATATCTTTGAAAACTCATACGAGTATGTGTTTCTGTAGGATTAGATAACTCAACCCCTTCTTTTGCCTCTACTGCTTGATGTAACCCAGACCCCCATGATCTACCAGGCATCATACGACCTGTTTTCTCATCAACTATAATTATTTCATTTTCTTCATTAATAATATATTGTTCATTGTTTGAATAAAATTCTCTAGCAATTAAAGCTTGTTTTACTAAAAACTCTCGTCTAGCAAATGAGCTCCACATAGGAGGTAAATCTTGGGCTAATTTATCCAATTTTTCATTGCCATCATCTGTTATTTTAATATCATGAAATTTTCGATTGACAGTATAATGAATATCTACAAGTAATTTATCAGACATATCTTTTGCAATCATTGTAGCATCTCTAAGCATCTCATTTTTACTTGGAGCTGAGATAATTAAAGGAGTAGTTGCCTCATCTGCTAACACACTATCTGCTTCATCAATAATTGCTGAGTATAAACCTCGCATCACACGTTTTGTAGATAGTTTTTTACCAGAGATTCCACGAATCAAACTTTTATTAAAATTAGTCACCTCAGTATCATGCATTTGATCACGTAAAAAATCAGCTAAAAGCTCTTTGCTAGTTGTATAAACAACATCTTTTAAATAGTTTTCTTTTCTATCATCGCTTTCCATATCACTAATAATATGCCCAACACTAACACCACAAAACTCATAAATAGAAGACATTATAATAGAATCTCTTTTTGCTAAATAATCATTTGAAGTTGCAACATGACAAGGCTTACCCATCCAAGCCATTAAAATAGCTGAAAGTGCAGCTGTTATTGTTTTACCTTCTCCTGGTAACATTTGAATAGCAAAATTTTTATATTGTGCTACTGCCCCCATTAGCTGTACTGAATACGGTCTTAATTTGAGAGTTCGTACAGAAGCTTCTGCAATATATGATAAAGCCTCATTCAACTGTTTATCTGTTTTTAATTTTCCAAATCTAACTACTTTACGACAATCTTTTAATTTTCTTTGTAATTGTTTATCACTTAGGTCTGCATAGTTTAAAGATAAAGTATAAATAATTTCTGATTGTTTTCTTAGTTTTCTTGGATTAGTTAAAGTTTTCAAAACCTTACCAACAAAAGTATGTAATATAGCATCAAGACCTAAAAGAGATTTTTTTTCTTTTGGAATTGTAAAGCGCCTATACTCAAAAGATAAGTCAATCATATTGCATATCTTTTTTGCATTAATTGTTTTAAAAATTTATAAAAACCTTCAAAAATAGTTTGATCATCAAGTCTTATTCGTAAAGTGCCAACTCGTCCTTGTAAAAAGTATTTATTTACATCACTTTTTTCTAATTTTACCCTAACTTCAAAAAACGATTCTAAAGCTGTTACTCCATCTTTTTGACCAACTGCAATTTCTCCCCCACCATACCAACCAAGAGCAGGAGAAGGTAATTTAAATTTTTCATAGGGTAAAACTTTAATTTCTGTTGGTTCGATAGTATGTTCTACTAGTCCTCTTAACTTTATATTTCCAACAACTTTTTTTTGCTTGAAAATATCAAAAGATTCACCTTGAGTAATAATGGCTAAAAATCCAAAATTACTTGTTGGAACGATTGAACCCAACTCTCTATGTGGCAATATCCATGTTTCTTTTAATTGATCCAAATGATTAGAATACCAAATACCACTTGTCACAGCTTTAATATTTAATTTTTCTTTATTAGATAATAAAAGTTTATATTTTGACTTTAAAAATAAAATTCTTTCTTGAAGAGGTTTTAAATCAGCAATTGAAGTTTTTGTTACCTTTTTTCGTTGAGCATAGCTTTCTTCTAACTGAGCTTGAACAACATTAATATCAAAATTAAGCTCATCATTTTTTAAAGATAATAAAACCTCACCTTTTTTAACTTTTTGCCCATTACTTACGTTTAATTTTTCTAAAAATCCGCCAGCTGAAGTAAAAACATGCACAAAATCATTAGAGTGGATAATTCCAGGAGCATATACATTATTTGAAAATGGAATGAAACCAATTACAAAAACCAATAAAGCTATAAAAGTAAATGAAGTAAAAACGGCTCTTTTTCTTACTCTCTCTAGTTTCTGATCAGTAAATAAATAAGTAAAAAAGCTATATGAAGGTTTTATAATATACATCGATATTGAAATTATAATAATAATAACGCCAAGTTCTAACCATTGATCTGCAACAAATAAAGCAATACCAACCGAAATTAATATTCGATAAAAACTACTTGCAATACCATATAATAAAAGCCAAAAACCTTCGCCTTTTGTTTTTGATGGAGAATAGTTTTGCTCTACTCCATAAATATATTTTTCAATTAAATAGTACCATTGCAAACGTGATCTTTCATAAAGATTTGGAATCTCTAAAATATCTGAGAGCATATAATAAGAATCTAATTTCGTTAGAGGGTTTCCGTTAAAAATGATACTAGAAACTGACCCTATCACCATCAAATTAAAAGCAATACTATTTACTGCTCCATTACCTGAGTTTGCCCAAAATATAGCAGCAAGTGAAGCTATAAATAACTCGACTATCATTCCAGCAGAACCCACTAAAAACCTGTGCCATTTATTTCTAAATGACCAACTTGTGCTAGCATCCATATAAGGTAATGGTGTAAAAACTAAAAACATGATGCCCACCGTATGTACAGCGCCTCCAAATTTATTAGTCATCATTGCGTGGCCCAACTCATGTAAAAATTTAATGCCCATCATAGAGACATAAAGTAAACCTAAATTACTTGGAGATAAAAGTCCTTGAGTTTGTAAGTATAAAGCTTCATAGTTTTCGGCTAAAGATTTTATACCTAAAAATAAAACTGTAAACCATATAATTGCGCCCAATTTAGAAAACATTAAATTAATTATAAATTTACTTTTTTGTAGCCAAACTTCTGGGTCCCAAACTGGTATTCTAAAGTATAAAAAGGTAAATAACTTATTACCTAATTCACGTTGCTTTTTATCGCTAAATCTTTTAAAAATATCATCACTATTTGGTCTATTTTTATAGAATAATAAATTAACATAATGCAACTGAGATAAAAGTCTAATGACCTCATCTTGAGTAGGGCATTCTTCAGGAAACATACTTAAACATTCTTCCCAAACTTGCTCTACTGTTTTATTAGAATCTAACCTTGCTACAAATTCATAGGCTTCTGGGCGGATTCTAAAAAATTTATTATTAAATGGATCATGAAGAACATACCAGTCACTACCTCTATAACATTGTTTTTGAATTGAAATTGAATAAACTAAACTTATATTTAAGTTAGCTACCCGGTACCAAGATTCACTAAATATATTACCATTACTCATGATTTACCACCAAAAATAAAGTCTGATAGAATCCATCAGTTTATGGGTAAAAATCCATATAATTGGTTTCTCTCCTACTTCAATTTTTGCTATTCCACTCATACCTGGTCGCCACCACTCTTTGGGCTCTTCTTGAAATTTTGCTTTAATAACAAAAATATTACCTGCTTTTGAATCTACCTCAGCAACAGGTATAATTTTATCTATTATAAATGAAAATCTAACATTTGGTCTACTCAGTAAAGCTAATTTGCCCATATCACCAATTTTGATTTCATCTACATATTTTTCATTTATTTTTAATTTTAAAAACATATCTGTTGGTCTAACAATTTTAAATATTAAATCTCCTTTTGAAATAGGAGCACCCAGTAAGTCTTCTTTATTTCCCTCAACAATGATTCCATCAAAAGGAGAGTAAACTTTAGATTGACTTAAATAATATTGGATACGTTTTAACTTTGTTTCTACTTGTAGTTTTCTAGCTTTAGCGATACCCATATCCGCAAGTTTTCTACTAGCTCTTGCCTTTTGAGACTCTCTATCATACCTAATTACATCTGAACGGGCCTCTGTTTCTTTTAAATATAACTCTTCTGTATCAAAGGTTAATAAAAGATCACCCTTTTTAACTTTATCACCAGAGTAAGCTAGTACTTCATGTACAACAGCATCATAAGGAGCAGACACAAAAGCAATATTTTTTGTAGCTAAATCAGCTCCAACCTCTATTTTATGTTCCCATTTATAGATACAAATATAAATCAAAAATAAACTTAGCAAAACTGAAATTAACTTTATAAGGGTTTTTTCTGGACCAAAAATCCACTCTAATGATTTTTTAAAAGACCTTGCCATTTTTTGATAAAACCATTGGTCTGAAAAATATAAATTTTGCATGATATAAGAGATTTGATTACTTGCTAATCTCAATACCATTAAATCATAATCATTAAAGGGTTCGTCTAACTTTTCAAATAGTAAAACTCCTATTGGTTTTTCATCTACTCTTATAGGTAAAGATAAAAGTTCAGTCAAGCCATTTTTTCTTAAGTAAGATAAATGAGAATTAACAATTGTACCGTTGTCATTCATTACAGGAACCAAAATTTCTTCATCTTGGTCAAAAGACTCTTCTAATACATTTTCTAACTCTGTAATTGCATCTGTATTTTTTTCAAAACTTTCTAAATGAGATATTGCAATTGTTTCTACGTATTCTTTTTTTTGCCAACCAATACTAACTCTTGAACAACTAAATCTAACTGCTAAATCACTTACAAGCTTCATACAAGCTAGTATAAACTTTTTTTCATTAATTACATTAGATGTTATCTCTAAAACATCATCAAAACCATCAGAGCTTTCTGCATTCATTTCTTGTAATGGCATTGTATAGGTTTTAGGAATATCAGCTATTAATTGAGTCCTAATAACTAACTCATTAAAGTCTGTAGTTTTAATACGATCAACTAAAACAAAAATTACAATATCTGATGTAGAATCTCTCATCTCATCTAATTTAAAAGCCAATGATGTAGGTTGAGAAAATTTAATCCACTTTAGACGCTGTCTATCATAAGCAAAACCATTTTGCATTGCTCGTTGAGAAACAGCTAAACCCATTTGAATTATTTCAGATTGAAAATCTTTTAACTCTCCATCAAGGCCTA
Organism: Candidatus Cloacimonadota bacterium; assembly: GCA_002402105.1. GTDB lineage: Bacteria > Muiribacteriota > UBA6191 > UBA6191 > UBA6191. The sequence goes on along the minus strand of NVVD01000034.1, from coordinate 6,472 downwards.
CGGCATTTAAAACGCCCCATTCTTTTTCTTGGGTTTTCCAGACAAAAGAAACGGCAAAGGGTGATTTACATAACAATGCTACATTTTTTAAATACTCTGGCCAAAATTCATCACTTTCACCAGTAAAATATCTTAAAGATTTTAAATCATCTAATAAGGTTTTTGCGTCTACGTTTTCAGCCATTTTTATTTTCCAATTTTAAAAAAATATGTCTATCCAAAGTAATTTTGAATAGACCTCTTTAAGAGATTTTATTAATCAACAAAAGAAATTTCTCCAGTGATTCCTGGTATGATTTTTTCATCTTGATTATCAAATTGAGCACGAATTAATACAAGTCCACTAGCTTGGTCTGCGATTGGTGATACAAAAGTTACAATAGCTTTTTTATCAATAAATAAATCACCAGATTTTATACTAATTTTAACTTCTGAATTTAATTTTAAACGCTGAATATATTTTTCTTCAATATTTACTTCTAAGTAACAAATTGAATTATCAACAATTCTAACAACAGGTCCACCAGTTTTTACCCACTCTCCTACCTCTATTGCTACATTTGTTACAATACCTTTAATCGGAGAGTTTAATAAGTACTTGCTTAAAACCTGTCTAGCAATTTCATACTCTAACTTTTCTTTTTTTTCTAGTTGCTCTAAGCCAAGTATTGTACCATCACCACTCAATACTCTTATTTCTAATTTTTTTAGTTCATCTTTACTAACAGAACCTGTTTTTTCATACAAGTTTTTTGTTGATTTATACAATCCTTTAATAATATTGTTTTGTTTATTTAATGAATCTAGTTTTGTTCGGTCATTCCAAAGTAGTTTTCTCCTACTTACTTCTAATGCCTGTAAAGAGTCATCTACTTTTAAAAGTTTTGAGCCAATTTCAACCCTATCTCCTTCATCAACAAATCTTATTAAAGCTGTACCATCAATAGGAAAACTTAACTCTACATCATGAATTGGTTTTACTACTCCAGGAAAAATATTTTCAGCTATTATATTATTAGTACTTAATAAAATGCTAAGACCAAACCCCATTATATATTTTAATTTATTCATTATCTTAAACCTTTATAAGCTTTATCTTCAAAAACTTCTAAATCATCTTTAGCACTATCAATCTTAATATCAAATCTATTTAATAATGTACCAACAGCTTTATCTAATGATGCTTTCGCTAACTTAAGTTCAACCACTCCACTTAATATTTTACGTTGATAGTTAATTAACTTCTCTTGTTGATCAAATATTTCTCTGATGCTAGTTTTTCCAAAGTGTAGCTTTTGTTTTGAGATACTTAAAAGTTTTCTTTTAATACCCATTCCATTTTGTAATTCAAGTAACTGCTCTCTGGTGCTAATTAACTTATTTATTTTACCATATAAACCATTATTTAAACTTCTATAAAGGCTTTCTAGCTCAAGCTCAGCTTGCTTTAGCCTTAAATCTTCTATTTTAATATTAGACTTTGCCATGATGTTGTTCATCGGCATTTTATATTCAAGCCCTAAATACCAAGAAATATTCTCTTTAGATAAGGCAGCTTTATAAGCAAAAGTACTAGAGTCATTTAAATTATTAGTATTTACATTAGCTGTTATATCAAATTGTGCCTTCGATTGATTTTTGGCAAATTTAATTTTCATTTTCTCCATTTCAATTTTATTTTTAGCTATTTTAAATTCTGGCCAATTTTCAATTGCTTTTTTAAAACTGAGTTCTAAAGTTGGAACTCTAGTCTCTGATATTTTTGGTGAACCAACTGCTTTTAATATAATATTCTTATTTTTACTTGCTGATAAATTTAACAAACTAAAAACTTGATTTTGATATTGAACAATTTGATTTTTTACTGAATATAGCTCTATTTTTCTTAAAGAAATTGCACTATTTATTTCTAAAATAGAGGTTCGAGGGCTCATTCCACTTTTTACTTTTATTTTAATTTCTGAAAGTTGTTTATTTGCTATTTTTAAAGACTCTGACCAACTCTCATATAATTTTTGAGCTCCGTATAATCTCCAATAGCTCTGTATGGCAACTCCTATTAAGTCCATAATCTTTTTTTTGTATTGATCAATAGAAATCTTTTTATTCATTTTAGCCATATTAATTTTAATTAAAGTGACTCCTTTGCCTTTACCTTTTAATAAGGGCTGTCTCAAGCTCAAGTCTAAACCATTTTCATGCTCTCTATTATATCTTCTTTGTTGTTTAATAATACTACTAGCACGTTTATTATATGAAACCTTTACATTCCACTGTAAACCATCTACTGAAATTCCACCTAAGCCAAGTTCATAATCTGATTTACGTTCTAAATATTGGTTTTGAAAACTACGAGATAAAGCTTCTTCTGCATTGTTTGGATTTTCTGTGTCTGAACGTCTAATATTAAATATAAAATTTGGGTCTAAAACGCCTCTTTCATATTTTATTTGCTCGTCTGAAATTTTACTCTGAATATTTTGAAATATAGAGTTTGCATTATATTTTACAATATCTTTCACTAGTTCATATATCGAAATAGGTACTATAGTTTTTGTATCAGCATCAGATACATTATTTAAATAATATTTTTCAAATGTATTGTTTTTTATAACTCGTACTTGTAACGATTTACTTTTTTCAAAAGCTTTATTTTCTATTTTTATTTCTGTGATTTGTCTTTGTTTTTTTATTTTTGAGTATTTTTTTCTAAAGAAACCTGTTTCTTTTTCAGTAGCTATTTTAACTTTTTTAATTTCTACTTTGGGAGAAACTATAATTTTTAATTTAGGAATGTTTTTTTTTAATGACTTTGGTTTTTTCTTAACTCTTTTATTACGTAACTTTTCAAACCTTTTTCTGAAGAAATGATCATCTGATAAATTAAATGCTATTTGCTTTTTTTCTAAATCTTGTTTTTCTGTTGCATAAGTTAAGTCACTCATTATGGACAAAGATATTGCAAAAATTATATGTCGAAATTTCAATGAAATCCCCTTTTATTTAAATTCAATAGTATTAATAATTTCTATCGAAACATTATCTATATTTATTAGTTTTATTTTACTTTAAATAGCTATATTTTCAATCCAGTATTCAAACATAAAGTCTTCATCCTCTTCTTCTAAAATAGAATCATCAATATAATTTAAACCAAAACCTGGCATCATATTGTTTTCTTCTAAAGATAAAGAACCTAAATCTAAAACCTCTGACTGTAAATCTAATACACTACTCTCTCTTAACTCTATTGATGATGAACCCATATCCTCTAAAGAAAAATCCCTCACACTAGATAAAGAATCTACATCAACACTTCTTAATGACCTTTGCAGTGATGGAACAACATTTTGAGACACTAATTGATCTGACTTTCTAGATAAAAAATCAAGCAAATCATAATCAAGAACTTTCGTAAACTTATACTCTTCAACTGCATTTAAACCATCTGTAGCTAGACCACTACCAGATAATAACATACTCGATGAATTTAAAAACAAGCCATCATTTACAAATTGTAAAGAATAAGACTCTTTCTCAATCAAAGTCGCAAGAGTATCTTTTCCAATTAATACATCAACCCTAGCATCGGATACCGTTGACATATATACTTTATTTACACTCGTTTCAATAGCCTTAGATTTTAATGAAGCAATACTAGCATCACTGCTATTTGCTCCACGACCTAAAGCACCATGGCCCATCATGTTTAAACTATTTGCTGTAACATTAACTTTATTATCATTATTTACATCTAAAATCTCTGCATTTATATTTGTTTTTAAATCTACATGACCAGATTTTGCATCCAATGTAGCTAAACTAATATTACCATTAGCCTCGTAAGAAATAGTCTTACTATTTACACTTGTTTTTGCACCACTTGCCATTGTAATACTGTCACTAGATTTTAAATATACAAAACCATTCGATGATGTAATATCACCACTTTGCATAATACTACCCGCAGATACAACAAAGTTATTTGAAACATTTGCWGAATTTACATTCARATCATCTGCCTCATCTATATAAACACCACCACTTGTTTGATTGCTAATCTCAATATTTACAACTTGTGTATCTAAATCATTTGACGATGTAGCAATACCAGTCTTTGCAACTAACTTTAAAGTGTTTGCAATCAAGTTAGCATTTTCACTAGCACTATTATCTGAAATATTACCTTGTGTACTTGTAATATTAATAATCTTATCTGARTTTATTTGRGAAATCTTAATCTCATCTTTTRCATTAATAGTTATTGTTGCATTGCCAGATTTTTTAGCACTCAAAACAACTGTATCTTTCATTATAATTGATGTACCTGCCGTAAAATTAATATCTCCATCATTTGTAGAAACATCTACATTTTGAGTGATAGAACCACCAGCAGTTATATCTATACTACCAGAGCTTATATTAATCTCTTTATCTAAAACAATATCGCCACCATTAGATAAAACAATACTACCAGAAGTTTTAAAATCTCCAACAATAGATACTGCACCTTCGGTTACATTAAAGATAATATCTGAATCTGTTGCATTAGAAACTAACTTTTCTACAATTACTCCATCAGCTTCATTTATATTAATATCTCCACTAATATTATTAGTAACATTTAATCTATCCACATTTATATCAATGTCAGATACTTTTGTACCAATACCCTTATCTGCAACGATTGTTAATAACTTAGCTTCTATATTATTTTCTTCATTTGTTGAAAAATCTGAAATAGCACCACTTGTTGCTGTGATACTTACATCATTTGTTGTAACAATCTTATTTATTGAAACATTATCATTTGCAATTATAGTTACAATTCCAGCTCCACCATCTAATGTACTTGCTATTGCAATAGTACTTGAAGTTGATGTTATATCCACTTTACCAGTACCACTTGCACTTAAATTATTATTAATAATCACTGCACCTTTAGCATTGATAGTTATTTCACCACCGTTTGATGTGCTTAAGTCATTACTTGTAATTTTAGCGTTTACTGCACTTAAATGAATATGTCCACTTGTTGCTTTTACATTAGATGTATTTGACATATCAATATCTTGATTTGTAGCTGTAATATCTATGTCACCAGTACCTGTTGACTCCACTTTTGCATTTAAAGTTAACTTGTTATCTGTTGCTGTTAATGAAATATTACCTGCTGTTGTAATATCTGCATTAACTTTTTGAGTTAAACCAAGTTTTGCAACTTGCGTAATATCACCAATYTCAGAGATAATTGATTTATTATTTAAAATAAACCCTGTTGTTGCATTAATACTAATTGTTGAATCTGCAACTAAARTACCTGTTGCTACATCAACATTAGCTGTTATGGCAATTGTACCTGCATCTGTTGATGATTTTGTATCAATACTTGAACTTGCATTCATTACTACACTATTACCRGCWKKSATTGTTACAAYTCCACCATCAGTTTTAGAGATAACATCATTTGCTAAAATAATAGATTTTACTGTAGYTGTTTGAAYTAAATTACCRCCAYTTGTTGTAATRTTAGCATTTTGAGATAAATCACCACTATTTGATGTTTGAGATAATACYCCACCACCAGTTGTAATGACTCCATCTTGARTTARATCTGTTTGAGCACTCATCGTAACATTTGCATTACTTGAAGCAATCATACCTGATTGAGCTATCTTACCTGTTTGTGCTGTTATTAAAATAACACCACTAGCACTTGAAATATTACCTAATTGAGTAATATTTGTTTTGGCTACTAAAGTAATTGCACCATTATTTGAACTTATATTACCACTTTGAGTAATTGAAGCGTTTGTTGCTGTAACATCAACCGCTCCACCACTCGTTGTAATATCTCCATTTTGTGAAACATCATTATTTGCAGTAATTGTAATCTTACCAGTAGCTGATGTAACACCTGAATTTAAAACCACATCTTGTGTTGTTGCTGTAATATTAATCACTGCATTAGAACTTGTTGAAATTGCTGAACTAGCATTTGAAACAACACCTGTTTGACCAGTGATYGTTACAATTCCRCTACCTGCATTTAATRCACTTGCTACAGTAACTGTACTAGCAGTAGATATTACATCAATCTTACCAGCACCTGTTGCTACTAAACCATTGTTTGTAACAATAGCATTTTTAGCATTTATAGTTATTTCACCACCATTTGTAGTGTTTAGATTATTTGATGTGATTGCACCATTTGTTGCATTTAAATGTATAAAACCACTTGTAGCTTTTACACTTGATGTTGCTGACATTTCAATGTCTTGAGTTGTAGCTATAACATCAATATTACCACTACCTGTTGACTCTACTTTTGCGTTTAAAGTTAACTTATTGTCTGTAGCAGTTAATGAAACATTTGTTGATGTTGTAATATCTGCATTTGCCTCTTGAGTTAAACTAGTTTTTGCAACTTGAGTAATATCTCCCATCTCAGATAAAATAGATTTTTTATTTA
>NVVD01000033.1 GCA_002402105.1 Candidatus Cloacimonadota bacterium | reverse complement strand
ATTAATTGAGGTTGGTATAAAAACTATGGAATCATATGGAAATCAACAGGACCTTGAGCAATGCGGTCTGTCCATATTTTAACTGGGATTGGTATAATTTTTGCTTTTACAACCCAATGAATAGCATTATTTATAAAGTCTATATGAGGGATATCTATATCTTGAAAATTATAATCTAAATTATTTATATATTTTTCAAAGTCAAAAACAATTTTATTCTTAGATAAGTTAATTAATTTAAATGGCCATAGAGTTTTAGAGTTTATTGTTTGGATACAAATAAATACTATCTGACCCCTTACAAAAAATGCATCTTCATATATATAGAAAACTCCATTGTTTAATTTTCTCGCCGATAAATCATCTATACTAATCTCTTCACATAGTGCTGCAATATTTTCATTTCCAAGAGGATTTTCATTTTTATATAAAGAAGTAGAACCATTTATACTAGAAGTATAATATATGTTATTTTCATTCAGATATACTGAACACAAAAAAGACGAATCAAGTTCAACCGTTTTTTCTAATTTATAATATTTACTTTTCCAATCTAACATCAAACCCCTTAAATATTGAATTTTTACAAGTTCTTTATTAGAAATTCAAAAATATATTATAAAATTCTAATCACACTAAAAAAAAGACATAGAGCTGTCTGACACTTTTACTCTTTTAACTCTTCAATCATAATATCTTCTACAATATTTCCATTTGCATCAAATTTAATTCCGATTAAGTCAATTGTTTTATCTGTTGGTTGAATAGCTCTATAATATTTTTTTTCTTTAATTTGCTCAATAGGACATTCATTTTTACTGGTCATTTTATATTCAATACAATAATGCCTGTTTTTAGTAGAAATGATATGGTCAGACCTTCCATCATTAGTTGCCATTTCTGCATTTGGATAATAAGAAGAGCATACAATTAAGCAATGAAGTATAGTCTGATAATAGGGCTCATCTTTTTTAGCATGTATTGTATAGGGTACTTTTTTTATATATGCATTAAAAGTTTCTTTTAGTAAAGTCATATTTCTAGTTATTAAAGCCTCTTGTATTTTTTCAACAAATTTTGGCTGTAAAGAAGAGTCATCTAATAGCTCTCTTAAAAAATAATCATAAAAAGATTCTTTTACTTCGGTATTAGGAAAATCTAATATATATTTTTTGTCATGAATTTTTTGTTTAATAATTAAATAACCTGCTTGAAACATTAGAGCTTTCACACTTAAACTATCTAATTTTGAAAATTCAAAAATTTCGTTACTTGCTTCAATTCCACCTTCTTTAGAGAAATTTACAGATTTTACTTTTAATAAATCAAATAAAAATGTCGGTGTCCCTGACTTAAACCAATAATTATTAAACTCATTCGCTGAAAAAAGCTCTAAAATTGAATAAGGGTTATAAATAGCTTTATTTCTATTAGAAAAAGTATATCCATTATAATATTTTCTTACTTTCTCTAAAGTTTTTTCTTTAGAATGTTTTTCTTTTTTAGATAATATTTCTATATATGGATTAAACTTATCTTCTAACTCTTCTTGGGTATATCCAAACATAGAATCAAATTTTTCATGTCTTCCGAGGTCTGTAATATGATTTCCTTCTGAAAACATACTAGCATTAGAAAATTTAGTGATCCCGGTGACAAACAAAAACTTAATATAATCCCCTGCTGATTTTGTTGCTCCAAAAAAACTTTTTAATTCTTTTTGAATCTCCAGTGCATTCTCTTTTGTTACATTATCTAATATAGGTTTATCATATTCATCAACAAGAACTATTATTTCTTTATTGGTAAATTTTGAAAATTCTTTCAAAAAAGAGCTATAGTTTTTTATTGACTTATAATATCCATACTCTTTAATTTGTTCTGATAAAAGATCATGAATTAACTCTTTACACTCTTCTCTTGAAGAAACTTCTGTAGAAGAGAAGTCTAATCGAATCACAGGATATTCTTCAAAAGAATAATTTGTTTTTTCTATTTCTAAACCTTCAAATAGAGCTTTTTTACCTTTAAATAAAGACTCTAAAGTCGAAATTACTAGCGACTTACCAAATCTTCTTGGACGAGATATAAAACATGCCTTACTGACACTAATAAGATCATATATATACTTTGTTTTATCTACATAGAGTTTATTTTCTTTGATTAGTCTCTCAAAGCTATACCCTCCCAAAGGAAACTCTTGCAGCTTTTCATCATTTGAAAGTATTTCTTTTTTGATTGACTCTTTCATCATAAGAGAGGTATTAAATAATACTTTAAATATAGATTGTATTTCTTTTTTAGAGGAGGCTAAAAGAGGGGTATCTTGCTCTTGTATTGAGATAACTTTTGTATATCCATTTTCATCAGTAGAGCACTCTAATTTAGAATTTAATATAGAAGATACCAAAATAGAATTTTTAACTGGCTTATTTAAACTATCTAAAATTTGACAAGTTGTAGATAGCTCAATCTTATTATTCTCTAACTTTTGAAAATGTATTTTATCAAAATCTACAGCTTTCATCGTATCTCTTTTTTTCATTTCATGAGCAAATTTTTCAATGTTATTATAACATCTAGCTGTAATACATAGTTTTTTAATTTTTCCTAAATCGGAGATTGAAGTTTACTCCAATAAAGTTGGTCTAATAGAGAGATTTTTTTGGGAAATAACTTGCCATCATCAAAGTATGGGGACATAGGGGTATCTGACACTTTAATACTTTAATATCTAAATCTCAATTTATTAAACCACTCTTTGATTTATTGTTTCTTTCTAGGTTTTGTAGCCGCGTTAATACTATTAACAGGCTTATTTACTAAGGGTTTTGAGCCTTTATTTGTTTGACCTTTACTCACACTATTATTTCTTTCTTTAGATACATTTTTAAATTCTCTACTCATCTCTACTCCGTTTGTAAATTATCAATTTTATTTTTTAACTAACCTAGAGATCAATACATCTAAGTCTATATTTTTACTTTATCTATATGTAAGAGTAATACTCTCATAGTTTCCCTAAACACATTCAACTGTTTCAAACATAACAGATTTATATAGGAATTTCCAAAATAGATTAAATTATATTAAACTGTCTTTGAAACTTTAATCTCTCTAATAAGCTCTTCAACTCTCTCTATATCAAACATAGAAAGAGCACTAGTAAGCTCTTCGCACCACTTTATAATCACTTTGTCATTAGAATAATCAAAAATTGTTTTTTGAATCAACTCTTCTAATTCATCAACAACTAAACCATCTATAGAAATTAAAAAATTTTCTTGAATCTCTTTTGGAAAAGTAATTACTCTTGAAATAGTAGGTTCTACTTTTATTGGTTTTGTTAAATTTATTAATAGCAACTTATTAAAACATTCAATTAAGTTTTTTTGTGAAATAGGTTTTAATAAATAATCGCTTAACCCATCTAATAATAAGTCACTTTTTGATTGTAGTGAGGCATCAATTAATACTAATTTTGGTCTTTGTATAATAGCAATCTTATCTTTAAAGTTAAGTTTTGCAATTTCATCGATAAAAAAACCTTTTTTATCTATCAAAACTATATCAAACCTATTTTTAAGTATAAGTTTTACAACTGTTTTACAACTTTGGCTAAAGCTTATTTTTATACCAGTATGTTTTAAAAAACCCTCATATAAATCTTTAGAAGATAAATCCTTGTCTACAATTAAAACTGAAAAGCGACTTAAATCACTTATGATAGGTGACTCAATCATTAATTGTTCTTCAATTTCTTCTTTAAACTTCACATCGGGTATTCTGACACTAAATATTGAGCCTTTATCAAGTTGAGATTCTACATTTATCTCCCCTCCCATTAGCTCTACGATTTGTTTAGTAATTGCTAATCCAAGGCCTGTTCCTCCGTACTTTTCAAATGATTGATTCTCTGTTTGTTCAAAGGCCAAAAATATTTTTTTTATTTGGCTTTTTTCTATTCCTATGCCAGTATCTTCTACTGATATACTTAGTTCAGAATCTTTGTTATAGGATATATTAATTTGTATAAAACCTTTATTTGTAAATTTTAAAGCATTACTAATTAGGTTTATTAAAACTTGCCTTAATCTAACTTTATCTAGTTTAATTTGTTTCGGAAAGCCCTTAGAGAATTTACTAATAAGCTTAATTTTTTTACTATTGAGTTGAAATGTTGATAATGTTTCTTTTATTAAATTTACTAAACTAAAATAACCATCCTCTAAAGACATTTTTCCTGATTCAACTTTAGATAAATCTAAGATATCATTGATTATCTTTAATAATGATCGACCTGAGTTTAAAATTATTTTTAAATAATTTTTATGAACCTTATTTTTAATCTCACCAGATAATAGTTCACTAAACCCCAAAATTGCATTCATAGGAGTTCTTATTTCATGACTCATGTTTGATAAAAAAGTGCTTTTTGCTGAATTTGCCCTATCAGCCTTTAACCTTTCTCTTTTTAAGACTTCTTCTAATATTTTTTGATCCGTAATATCTTGAAAAATACCAAAAAGTTGATAAACATTATTATTCTCGTCAAATTTACATTTCCATCTTGAGTATATAATCTTTGGGATATTTTTTATATAGGTAGTTCTAAATTCTAAAAAGAAGCCTTCGCCAGTATCTGTTGCTCGTATGACTTCATCAATAAATTTATTTTTATCCTTTTCATCAATTAAATTCAAAAGCTCTTCAATACTAAAGTCATTCGTATCATTTGAAATATAAAGAATTTTTTTTACTTGTTCTGAGAGCCAAAATTTACCTTCTTGAACATCATAAATCCAATGCCCTAATTTTGCTATTTCCTCTGTTTCTGCTAATTGTTCTTTTAAAAAAAAGAGTTCTTCTTCAATACTTAAAGCTTTATTTGCCATTTTAAATTCTTTTAAACTTTAAATGGACCTGTGTTCCTGTTGGTTTTACAATAGAAGATTCTACATCCAAATCTCCGCCATATCTTCCCATCAACTCTTTTACTAATGGCATACCAAAGCCAGTACCAGACTCTCCTGATGTGCCTCTTCTTGTTGTACAAGCATCTACGTCAAATAATTTATTTAAAATTGTTTTTGGTATCCCTATGCCATCATCAGAAACAATGCATTCAATTTCATTATCATGCTCTATACAATCAATTTGAATTTTATCTCCTGCTTTTGAAAATTTAATAGAATTTGTTAAAAGATTAACTAAAACAGAGTGAATTAAAGTAGCCTCTTCAGCCAATATATATTTAGGCTCTTTCATATTTAATATTACTGAAACTTCTTTTTCTTTTAAGCGAAATTTAACGCTTTCAATTGCTTCTTTTATAGCATAAAATAAATCAACTTTTTCTATTTTTAGTCCTTTTGCTTCAATAGACATAAATTCTCTAATTACAATTAAAAGGTTTTTTGTTCTATTTGCAGAGTCTTCAATTAATTCAAAAGATTCATTGTTTTCTAATTGCTCTCTTTTTAATAATTGTAATACTGTTAAAATAGCATGAGTTGGATTCATTAAATCATGGCAAAGCATATGTATTAAACTTTGTAATTTCGTTTTTTGATTATATATTATTTTTCTGTCTTTACTAATTGATAAATGTGTAATCACACGGGCTAATAAAACCTCTGAAATAAAAGGTTTTGTAACATAATCTACAGCCCCTAGTTTAAACCCTTTGGTAATATCACTAACCTCTGCTAGAGCAGTTAAAAATATTACAGGAATATCCTTAGTTTTTTTATTTTCTTTGAGCTTTTCACAAACTTCAAAACCTGACATACCAGGCATCATGACATCAAGTAAAATCAAATCCGGAAGTTTTGTTTCTGCTATAGATAAGGCTGTTTTTCCTTCTTTTGCAATTGCAATATTACAATCAAGAGGTTTTAATATAGCACCTAAGACCTTTATATTTTCTATTGTGTCTTCTACTATTAATACTAAAGGTTTAACCATATCTATCCTCTATATCTGCTAATCTAGTGACTTTGAAAAATGTTTTAGTTGATACTCTGGAATACGTGTACTAAAATCCCCATTACTATATAAATAATCAATTTCTGCTGGTAGTTTTATCCATGCTACACTTGAGATATTTGGCTGTGCACCATTTTCATCTAAGTGTAATTTAATTGTACCACTTCTTGAAAAAGCATCCATCTGATTTAAAGTAAAATATAAAATCTTTTCTCCATTTATATTAGAAGCCTTGATATTATCAAAAGCTGACATATCAATTGATTTTAATTGATACCCTCTTAATTTTAATGCAATACCAGCTTGATCTTTATAATGGTTTGTTCCAACTGGATTAGGATTCATTAAACTCAAAGATAACTCTAAACCCTTATTTGTTTGCTTTTTCAAATAATCAATAGACGGCGCTATATATTTTATATGGTTTCGTGTTAATAGTCTTGAACTCCACCTATTTAAATGGATTATATGTCCATTATACCAAAAATTATCTATTTTTTCTGATAAATCTAATGCTTTATTTAATATCATTACAGATGGAGATAACTCTACAATTATACTATTCTTTTTTAATTTTGAATTGTTATTTGATACAACTTTATATATTTTTTTAGCACCTGATTTATGTTTTTCTTCAGAGATTAAATTTAATTCTTCTAAGTCTTCTGATTTTAAATCGACTTTCTGATGATTGCTAAAATATTGTGACTTCATTGTATATGAAAGATAATAAGGAACATTTAACTTTGATAATTTTTCGATATGTATTTTTAAATCATCTTGTTTATACAAATCAACTTCAAATATAAAAAAATCTGGAGAACTTTTAAAAATGTTTTTCTTTTTTTTAAGAGAGTCTATACTAAGTTTCAAGCCTAATTTTTTATTGTATTTTTTTAATGATTGTCTCAAATAATTGATATTAAAATTATCATCACAGTATTTACTTAAATCTAAAATAATATTTTGAAATTTACCTTCGTAATAAGTAATTTCTTTGATTAAAATTTCAGAGGTTTTCTTCTCTTCATAAGAATTTTTTTGAAATTTATTTTGTAATTTTTTACCAATAATATATTCTAAATTATGATCATAATAAAAACGGCTTAACCATTTTTTTTCATCTGTATTCCATGTAATTGTTTTTTTTCTTACAAATTCTCCATCAAGTTCTATTTTTCCTGATGGATAATATATTTGCTTATAATCATAGTTTTTTAATTGCTCAAAACCGCCATCAGATTGGATTATATTTGTATATACAACCCCATTTCCTCGAAAACTGTTTTTTCTTAGTGCAATGGCTGAAATTTGATAAGAAAGTAATAATACAATAAATATATATCTCATAAATAATTCCTTTTTATTAAAAGAGTGTCTGAAACGTAAAAATTGGGCATATCTTTTTTAGTAGATATACCCAATTTATATATTCAAAACTTAAACCTACATTAAAAACTATCCAAAACTAACTCTATTTTCTGAAATAAAACTTGAAGTTTCTACAGATGGGTAAATAGAATCTACTTCTGTTCTTAGATTTTTAACTCTAAATTTAATATAGCTTTCGCCTGCTTTTTCATCCATTACAACATCACCATTAAACACAAGAATCTTATGTTCATCAATTAAAAATGTTAATTCAATTAATGGATGGTTTACTTGAGGTAATAATTTTCTTAAGTTTTCAATTGTTGTTCTTAATTTTTGAATTGAAAACCCATGTTTTCTAAGAACCTTTGAAATCTTTAATTGAAATAAATCTGTAAAAGTATATAATCTATACTTTGATTTTCGGCGATAAGACGGCTTTATAAAATTTGTCTTATCCCAATACTGAATCTGTCTGTACGAGATATCTATGATTCTCGCCACTTCTTTTGGTGTAAAAAAACTTTTCATCGCAATTTCCTCTATTCTTAGTTACTTCGTTTAATACTGCTTCATTTTCTACTGCGTATACATTTTTTTGAAAATTTCCATCTCAATTGAATGTAATTGATTTCTTTATTGCGGTCTTTTTTATTTTCGACTCATATTAATTTAAATGTTATACAAAATGCAGGTTTTTTTACATTTTTTATCCGAACAAAAAAAGCTCTATAGCTACTATTTATGCTACTTTAGAGTCTTTTAAGTACCCTATTGTGCCAAAGCTTGGCTAAAGGTACGAACACCATATATTTCATACAATTTTGTGCAAATAAATACCAATATTTACAAAATAGATTGCTTTCATTCAAAAGAGAACTTCAAAATATTTTACAATTCCATGACATTTCTTGATGAAAATGTTCAAACTTCTGAATAAATTATTATTTGGAGTAATATAATTTTAAATAAGCCAATAAATCAGAAGCAATCATTTGAGGTATTCCAGTATCAACTAAACTTTGAATATTTTGCTCTGATATTTCTTCTATACTTTTAAAAGTCTTTAAAAGTTTTTCTCTTCTTTTTTTACCGATACCACTAACTTCATCTAATATAGAATGTAAGGTACGTTTTGATCTTAATTTTTTATGGTAAGTTATAGCAAACCTATGGGCTTCATCTCTAATTCTTTGAAAAAACAAACGGACTTGAGAAAATTGACCTAATTGGTATGGACTATTAAAATTATTTTCCACATATATTAATTCTTCTCTTTTTGCTAAAGAGGTTAATTCAATTGATAATCCTAAGTCGTTTAAACTTTTAGCTGCGGCATGTAATTGTCCAAGACCACCATCAATAATAATAAGGTCTGGCATTTTTTTATTTTCATCTTGTAGTCTTTTATACCTTCTTAAAATAGCTTCACTCATCATAGCAAAGTCATCTGGGGTCTGCTTTATTTTAATCTTAAAACGTCTATACTCAGAGTTATCCATCTTTCCATTAATAGCGACTACCATAGAAGCAACTGGGTCTGTCCCTTGTATATTAGATATATCAAAACACTCTATACGATATGGAATACTTTTTAAATTTAGGTTTTCTTTTGTTTCAATTAAAAGTTTACCTGTCTTATCTGCTTTATATAACTCTGCTCTTAAAGACTCTGATGAATTTTTAATCGCTAAATTTAAAAGCCTACGCCGACGGCCAATTTTTGGAATAGAAACTATAAACTTTTTTTTATGCATTAACTCATAAGAGTTGCAAAAGTCTAAAAATAAATCATTTTTTTCAAAAACTTCTTCACAAATAACTTCTATGGCACAATCTACAAAAGACAAATAAAACTGTTTAAAATATTGAATTAATATTTCTTGCTTACTCTGTAAAAATTCATTTTTTTCGATTATCTTTCTTTGATCAATAATTTTGCCCTTACGAACTAATAGATGTTGAATTAAATAATGATTATCTACCATACTAATAGCTATAACATCTTCATTTTTACTAACCAAAGACATGGCATCTTGTTTATTTGTAAAAATATCTAAAGCCTGTAGTTGATTTCTTAAGATTGCTGCTTTTTCAAATTCAAGTAACTTTGCTTGTTGTTTCATTTGTTCTTGTAGTTGCGTTGCAACTAGATTTATTTTACCTTCAAATAAATCTTTAATTTGTAAAATCCATTGATCGTATTGTGGTTCATCTACTTTTTTAAAACAAGAACCCACGCAGCGATTGATTTGATACTCTAAACAAGCCTTACCATCTTGCTTAGATACATCTTTGTTGCATTTTATTAATGGGTAGTATTGATCTAAATACTTTAATATTTGAGATAATTTATAAGTATCTACAAAGGGCCCATAATACTTTGCGCCATCTGATTGTACTTTTCTAACTTTTTCAATAAATGGAAACTTTAAATGAGTGTGAAACTTTATATAAGGATAAGTTTTTCCATCTTTAAATAAAACATTATATTTTGGCATATATGATTTAATTAAATTACACTCTAAAATTAAAGCTTCTAGCTCATTTTGAGTGATAGTATATTCAATTCTAAAAATATGCTTAACCAATTGGCAAGTACGCATAGAATCATGTTTACGATCAAAATAGGAGCGCACTCTTTTTTTTAAAAATTTTGATTTACCAACATATATAACCTTATTTGATTGATTAAAATATTGATATACCCCAGGTTCATTTGGTATTTGTTCTAAGGTTTTTTTTATTTCTTCACTAAGATTTATTTTGAAGGACATATATTTCATCCCTTAATCTTGCGGCTAATTCAAAGTTTAATTCTTCTGAGGATTTATGCATTAATTTGCTTAAATTTTTAATTTCAGATAGCTTTTCTTTTTCACTTAAATTTTTGATTTGTTTGACTGCTTCAATTGCCTGCTCTGCTTCTTCTTCAACAGGAATTTCATCTCGAATAGAATCATAAATAGTTTTATAAATAGTTTTAGGTATAATATTATTGACTCTGTTATATTCTTTTTGTATTGAACGTCTAGTATTAGCCTCTTGAATAGAAAATTTAATAGCGTCTGTCATCTTATCAGCATAATAAATAACTTGCCCATTTACATTTCTAGCTGCACGTCCTGAAATTTGAATCAAAGCTGTGCTTGATCTTAAAAAACCTTCTTTATCTGCATCTAATACACAAACTAAAGATACTTCTGGTACATCAAGCCCTTCTCTAAGTAAATTGATACCAATTAAAACATCAAATTTGCCAAGACGTAAATCTCTAATAATTTCTTGTCTTTCAATCGTTTTAATTTCAGAGTGTAAATATTTTGCATTGACCCCTTGATCAACCATATATTCACTCAAGTCTTCTGACATTTTTTTTGTTAAAGTAGTGACAAAAACACGTTCATTTTTTTCAACACGTATCTTACATTCTTTGATAACATCATCCACTTGAAATTCTATTGGTTTAATTATTATTTCAGGGTCTAATAAACCCGTAGGCCTGATGATTAATGGTATTAAATTATTAGATGCATTTTGAAGCTCAATCGGCCCAGGAGTAGCAGAAACGTAAATAACCTGTCTATCTATTTTATCAAATTCTTCGTATTGTAATGGTCGATTATCAAGAGCCGACGGTAAACGAAAACCATAATCAACTAAATTTTGTTTTCTAGCTCTATCTCCATTATACATCCCTTTTAGCTGTGGAAGTGTAGCGTGAGATTCATCTAAAAAAATTAAAGCATTATGAGGTAAATAATCAAGTAAAGTAGTTGGAGGGTCACCCTCTTTTCGGCCTTCTAGGTGTCTTGAGTAATTTTCAATCCCAGAGCAAAAACCAATCTCACTAATCATTTCTAAATCAAATGAGGTTCTTTCTCTGATTCTTTGGGCTTCAATTAATTGACCATTTTTTGCAAATTTTAGTTCTTGTTCTTTTAGCTCTTTTCTTATTCTTAAAAGTGCATCACCAATCACATTTTTTGGAGTAACATAATGTTGAGCAGGATATAGATTTACTTCTTTTAGCTCATTAAATACAACTCCAGTTAAGGGGTCAAACTCCATTATTTTTTCAACATCATCACCAAAAAACTCTACTCGAATGGCAGACTCTGATGTTTTTGGAAAAACTTCTACAACATCACCACGTACACGAAATGTCCCTCTAGTTAAATAAGCAGCTCTTGTATATTGAATCGAAACTAATTGTTTTAAAATAGTATCTCTATCTACCTCTTCACCGCACTTTAAAGAAACACTCATCTTTAAATATAAGTCAGGTGAACCCAAACCATAAATGCAAGAAACAGAAGCCACAATAATAACGTCTTCACGCTGAAARACAGACCCCGTTGCCCTGTGCCTTAAATAATCTATTTCTTCGTTAATCTGAGAGTCTTTTTCTATAAAAACATCACGAGAAGGTAGATAAGCCTCAGGTTGATAATAATCATAGTACGAAACAAAATATTCAACTGCATTATTTGGGAAAAACGATTTAAACTCTTGATATAATTGTCCTACTAAAGTTTTATTATGAGTTAAAACTAAAGTTGGTCTATTCAATTTTTCAATGGTTTTTGCCATTACGTAGGTTTTACCAGACCCCGTAACACCTTTTAAAATCTGATGTTTATTTTTATTTTCTAAACTAGAACTTAAATCTGCAATAGCTGATATTTGATCACCTTGAGGCTCAAATTCAGAAACAACTTTAAACATTATCTTTTACGTCTTCTTCTACGTCTTTTTGATTTATCTTTTACAGGATCTTTAATAATCTCAACTGTTTCTTCTTTGACTGCATTTTGTTGTTGTTTTTTTCTATAAGCCATATGCTCGTTTGAAATCATATCAATCGTATATAAATGATCTCTTTTTTGAGTTACTTCTGCTTGTAAAATTTCATCTCCAACAATTAATTTTGCTACAACGTCCATTCCTGATATTACTTTAGCAAAAATAGTGTATCGACCATTTAAATGAGGCGCATCTTGTAAAAGAATATAAAATTGAGAACCTGCTGTATTTAAGCCTGAGTCAGCCATCCCAACGTAGCCTTTTTTATTTTTTAAATCAGGAAAAATTTCACTTTTAATATAATAACCTGGTCCACCCTCTCCAGTACCTTCAGGGTCACCTGCCATAATAACAAAATCATCATCTTTTCTATGAAAAGTTAATGAGTCATAAAATGATCTTTCAACTAATCTAATAAAGTTAGCTACAGTATTTGGAGTTTGATCTTCAAGTAGTTCAAATCTGATATCACCTTTAGTAGTTGTTAATTCAACAATTGGGTTTGGTAAAACGCTTTTTAACAGTTTTCTTGATAATTTTGACTCTTGGATATAGCCAATTTCATCAAATATTTTTACTCTAATAAAACCATTTTGTACCGATGAAAGTTTTCTAACTGTTGTTCCTTCATACAATTGATAGATTACATCAGAGTCTTGTTTAGCATCTTTTTTTAATTCGATGATATTACCAATAACAATTAACTCTTTTTTTCTGGCTTGTATGCTCTTAACAAGAGAAAGAGTATATTGGTAGAGCCCTTTGTTACTAGAAATACTTATTAAGCCATCTTTGACCATTGTTGCGCCACGGATGACTTTACCTGAAAAAAACTCAACTTTTGCAGCTTGAGAATAATTAAATAATAATAAAGTAAGTATAATTAATTTCATTTTGAATCCTTTTTAAGATTGTTCGTTGCTCAATGTGATGTTGATTCTGGTTAAAGCAGCTGATTGTAAATCTCTAATCATGCTAGATTTTAAACCTAGCATTTCACCAATTTCAACATAGTCATAAGGTTTTTCATCTTCAAGGCCATAATATAATGAAACGACTTCCTTTTCAACAGGAGATAATAAGTCAAAGTTATCTCTAATAACTTTATGCAATTTACTAGGGTCTTCTAATTTTACTTCTGTTGCTGCTGTTACTTCTTTAACATATTTGATGACAGCTGCGTTTCCTTCATCTAATGTAGAGTCTGAATCTAATAAGGCTCCACCTAACATTAAGTTTTTTTGTACTTCTTCTTGAGGTATATTCATGACTGATGCTATTTCTTCTAAGTCAGGTAATCTATTTAGTTTACTTCTAAGACCATTACTAACCACTTTGAAATTTCTAAAAAAAGTTGTTATTTTTTTAGGAAGGCTCATTGAGGCTAATTGTCTTTGATGTGCTTTAGAGATTGATTTTTTTATACACCATTTGGCATAATCTCTAAAACTACGATTACCATTGCTTTTATAAGTATTTGCTGCTTTTATTAAGCCTATATTACCGTCTTGAATAAAATCTAATATTTCATCTCTATTTTTGCCCTTTTCTCTTGAAATATTTAATACTAAAGGTAGATATGCTTCAATTAAACTTTGTTTCGCTCTAGGGTTTCCACCTTCAATGTATTCAATCAAACTTGTTTCTTCTTCTGAGTCGATTCTTTTAATCTTGCTTACAATTTGTACATAACGTGCTAAAGCATTAGAGTCATCAAATTTTTTGTCTGGTTCCTTGTCTAAATCTACTACTTCTTCTTTTTCTTCTTCTTCTGACTGTAGTTCAAACAATAAATCAATTACATTTTCAATAGCATCAATAGGTAAATCTTTAGGTAAAATATCATTTATCATTTCAAAATCTATTTTTCCGCCATTTTTATTTATATTTTGAATAATAGACTGTACAACTATACTTAATTCTTTTTGATCCATGTTTTTCCTATTTTTTATATGAAGATAACTCTTTAATTATTCACCTATTTTACTTTTGAAGTAAGGGGCTTACTATTCAGGAACAGTTTTATTTACTAAAAAAATTATTTATAAGGTTTTTAACCTTATATAGCCCAAAGAGTAAAACTATTTGAATATAAATTTTTATAAATCTTGTGGGAATGTAATTATAAATGATGAACCTTTACCTAGAGTAGATTCAATATTAATTTCAGCATGGTGTCTTTCAATAATATTTTGGACTATTGCCATGCCTAAACCTGTACCATTTTCTTTACCTTTAGTAAAAAAGGGTTTGAAAATACTAGCCATAGTTTTTTCATCCATACCTTTACCATAATCAGTAATAGATATAAAAGGAATCTTATCTTTAGAACCACAAGAAATTAAAACTTTTTTAGTTTCACAGTTTTCCATGGCGTCTATTCCGTTAGAGATAATATTTTGAATTACTCTTTGCATTTTACCTTGATCAATTTTAACAAAGATATCTTTTTTAGATTTTAATTCAAATTCTATTCCACGCTCTTTTAATGCATCTCGGTTAAACTCATAAATGCTGCTTATAAATTCGTGTAGGGAAATCTTAAATGGAGAGATATTTATAGTTTCCCCTCTTGAAAACTCTAACACTTCTTCTGTCATTCCAACTAATTTATCTATCTCATTTCTGATAATGTCACAATATCTTGATTGATCTGGATTTTTTAAAGCAATTAATTGCGAAAAGCCACCAATTACTTGCATAGAGTTTCTTAAGTCATGAACAATTCCAGCTGCCATGTTTCCGACAACTGCCATACGTTGATTCATAAACCTTTTGTCATTAGCACGAACATATTGAATTGCTAGAGCTGACTGAGAAGCAATAGATTCTAAAATATCTAAATCTGATTGATCGTATGTACCTGATTTACTATTTAAAACCTCAACAACACCAATTTTTTTTGATTCAATCATCATTGGTACACAAACTAAAGACTTTGTTGTAAAGCCAGTAGAATCATCCATACCTTTAAATACACGGTCATCATTTTGAGCATCATTTACGATTAATGCTTCACCAGATTTAAAAACTGTTCCTACAATTCCTTGATTACACTCAATACTAAAGTCACTTAAATTTAAGCCTGACTCATCAGTAATTGAAAAATACAGTCTATCATCATCTTCGTTATGTAAAAGTAACGAACATGTTTCTGAATTTAAAATATCTGTTGTATAAGTCATAATACCCTGTAATAGCGACTCTAAAACAAAGTGCCCTTTTAACTGAGTATTTACTTCAGTAAAAATTCGGATTTGTTCTGCTTGGCGACTCGCAATAACAAGTAATTCATCTTTAGATAATTTTTTAAAATCAATTTTCAAGTTTCATCCTTTTTAGCAATTTTATATTACTATCTTAACAATCTTATTAGATAATGACAATGCTAAATCTGCTAGCAATAGTATTTATTTACACTATTTGCTCTCTATCGCTAAAATAAATATATAAAGTTAACAAAAAACCGTAGTAAATCAACTACGGTTTTTAAAAAAATTTAGTCGATGTAAAATTCCATTAGTTTTTTACTTCTTGATGGATGCCTTAATTTTCTTAGAGCTTTCGCTTCAATTTGACGTATTCTCTCTCTAGTTACACCAAACTTTTGTCCAACCTCTTCAAGAGTTCGTTGCCAACCATCCTCTAGACCAAATCTATAGTTGATTACCTTATGCTCTCTATCAGTTAAACTGCCTAATACATCATGAATTTGCTCTTTAAGCATATTTCCGTAGGCACTTTTAACAGGCTCCAAAACTTGCTTATCTTCAACAAAGTCACCTAATGCCGAATCATTTTCACCATTAATTGGAGTTTCTAAAGAGATAGGGTCCATGGCAGTTTTTAAAATACCCTTAACCTTATCTGGTGTTAAATCAAGTTCATTACCGATCTCTTCGTATGTGGGCTCACGACCTAACTTTTGAGTTAGGATACGAGCAACCTTACGAACCTTATTAATGGTTTCAACCATATGTACAGGAATACGGATTGTTCTTGCTTGATCAGCAATTGCTCTGGTAATAGCTTGCCTAATCCACCAAATAGCATATGTTGAAAATTTAAAACCTTTTTTGTATTTAAACTTTTCAACAGCCCTGATTAAACCTTGGTTACCTTCTTGAATTAAATCTAAAAAGTGTAAGCCACGTTTAGTATATTTTTTAGCAACAGAAACAACTAAACGCAAGTTTGCTTTAATTAGCTTTGCCATTGCACCCTTATCATGCTTTTCGATTCGTTTTGCAAGAGCGATTTCTTCTTCTACTGTTAATAGTTGGATTGAACCAATTTCTTTTAAGTAAATTTTAACCGAGTCGTCATAACGCAAGCCATCATCAGCAACAGCTTTTTTAGCACTTTTCTTTTCTTCGTCGTAGATGGCTTTATACTGTGAATTAGTTGGTCCACCATCATTATCTTCAAGAATCATATCACGATTACTAACAATACCTGTTTGTTGCAAATAGTTGATTACATCATCCAACTCTTGCGCTCCGTCACCTTGTTCAGGTTCGGTGTCTAAGACTTCTTCTGGTTCTGCCTCTTCAGCATCATCCTCGTCTGTTGACACAACAGCATCATCAATGTTTTCTTCAGATTCATTTTCATTTTCATTTTCATTAGATTTTCCGGTCATAAATCACCTCAAGTTAAAGCCGAGACAATATATATACATTTTTTTTGAAATAAATCAAGGTTAAATGCAAAAATACTATAGGTTTCTTAAAATATTATTTCTTCTAGCCATCAAAGAATTTCTCTTTTGAACTAAACTATTATAATTTTCATCTTCAATAGATGCTTTTGATATCTCATTTAGTACATCGGAAAGTTCTATCTGAAATTTTCCAGTCATGTACTCTTTCAGTCGCATTTTATACGATTTTTTATCCATACCTCTATTTATATTTTCTTGATGATCGCACTCCCACTGATAATCATTTAAATATTTTGCTAATTCATCTGAACTTTGATGAACTAATTGCTCTAAAGAACATTCCTCTTTAGTAAAAAAAAGTCGTAAATTTATAAACAGCTCTTTTTGAATGGATTCTTCAAAGTCTTCTTCTTTCAAGTTTTCAAAAAACAAATCCATAAGTTCTTTAGTTTCATAAGCCCAAAGCATTAATTTCATGCCGAGGTCTTGTTGTTTTGGATAAGCTCTTTTTTTTGTAGCTTGATAATCTATCTTTCTTTCTGCTGGCTGAAAAAACTGTTCTCTTAATATTCCTTCATCAACCCCAAACTGTGCTGATAAAAAGTGAACAACTTCTGGTTCGTTCATGGTATCATCACCAAGCAAAAACACTTGGTTTCTTCCTCTAAAAAAATCTCTTATTTGAACGTAAGCAATTTTTTTATTTCGTCTATCATTAAGGGGGTTATTTTTTATAACCTCTTCACAATAAAACCTAGAAGCACTTAAAGCCTCGTCTATTTCTTTTTGAAATAAGTCTACCCCGTACTCTTGTAAATACTCTAAAGGGTCTAAGCCATTTTTTAACCTTACTGCCATGACAATTAAACTAGAGTCTACTAATTTTTCAATAGCTCTTGATGTAGCTTTATCACCAGCATTATCTCCATCAAAAATTAAAGTTACTTTTTTAAACTTGCCCTCTAAAAGAGCTACTTGTTCATTAGTATACCCTGTTCCTAGAGGAGCTACGGCATTTTTAATTCCAAATTCAAATAGACCAATGACATCCATGTAACCCTCAACAACCAAGACTTCTTCAAAACCTTGGTCAATCACACGATCTAAATTATATAAGAGTTTTCCTTTTTGAAATAAGCTTGTTTCGGGGCTATTTAAATATTTAGCCGAGCTCTTATCATTTGTGAGGATTCGACCTCCAAAACCAACAACTCTACTCTTTAAATCTCGTATAGGAAACATAACTCGATCACGAAATCTGTTATAAACTTTACCTTTATCACTTTTTGTAAATAAACCACAAGATTCAAAATAGCTTTCTTCGACTTTGGGGAGTTTTCTTTTTGAGACTCCTAATAAGTCATCCCAAGAGTCAGGGGCATAACCTAAGCCATATTGGTGAATTGTTTTTAAAGAAAGTCCTCTTTTTTTTAAATATTCATGAATTTTTGGATTTGATTTTAAGTTTGCTAAAAAAAATTCTTGAGCTACTTTATGAAGTTCTATTAAAGAGGTGTACTCTCCAGTACTTGACTCATCAAATACTGTAATACCAACTCGATCACCCAACTCTCTAAGAACTTGAGGAAAAGATTTACTTTCATACTTCATCAAAAATGCAATCGCATCTCCGCCAACTCCACAACCAAAACATTTAAACATTTTTTTAGAAGGTGATACATGAAAAGAAGGACTTTTTTCACTATGAAAAGGACATAAACCACTATGACTCGAACCAGCCCTTTTTAAAGGTACCACCGAACCAACAATGTCTAAAATTTCAACATTATCTAAAATTTCTTGAATAACTTCTCTTGAAACTTTTTCCATTGTATCCTTTTCTAGCTAAAAGTAAATGTTAAAACTAGTTTACTAACTTTTACTAGAAATTCAAGTGTAATTAAATTTTATTATTCGCAATGAAATTTGAGTTTTTTTTCCTATCCTCAATCTTTTTGTCTTCAATATTTTAAATAATGCTTATTTTATTAAAAATAGTCAATTTGATGTTGTATTAACTCTTAACCATTTATCTAAATGCTCAAAATTAAAAGTAGAATTTTCAAAAAGCTTCATCATAAAATTATAAACTTCATCAGAATTTGCTGTAATTTCAATATCATTATTTAATAAAAAAGTGTAAACACAGGCAAATGAAACTCTTTTATTTCCATCTATAAAAGGATGATTTTGACTAAGGCTTTCCCACAATGCTGAAGCTTGCTGTATGACATCTGAATAATATCCTGATTGTGGTCTAAATAAAGAAGATTCTAATGCTCCCATATCTCTGATACCATGACTGCCACCATAAACATTTATTAGATTTTCGTGTATTGATAAAACTTCAACTATTGTTAAATAATCAATCATTTAGCTAATTTTGTAAACAAATCTGAATATTTCTTGTGACTACTCTTATAGTTTTTCATAACAAAGTCTCTTGGTTTATCACTTTGTTTTTTTTCAAGTAAATCAATTAGTGCTTCTTCAATTAGTGATTGAAGTTGTCGTCCTTCATCTTTTGCTATTTGTTTCACCATATTTAATAAATCTGGTCCAACTTGAGTTGAGAACTTTACTTTTATATTCATAATGACTCCTTTTAATTACAGTATATCATTATTTATCATGATAAATCTTGATATAAGTAATTTAACAAAAAGTATTATTTAAAATAATAGTTATACTTTATATTATGATACAATAATATGTAGATAAACTCCCTCAAGACTATTATGAAAACAAGACAAATCAAAAAACAAATTAAATGCGGTTATAATGGCATATCGCAACATATTGAAAGCTTTTATCAAAATAACTCAAAGCTTCTAAACAAAAAAATTAAGAAAATACTTAGAGTTTTAAATAAAGTCGAACACCTAAATACTTTTGAAGCTAGCTGTTATTTAAGTGACTTACTTGAGTTTATAATTTATGACATCATAAATCCTGATTTAACAATTTTTCCTCAATTGCTAACTCATTCTGATGATATGGTAAGAATACTATCTGTTGAAACTTGTGAAGAGTGGGACCTTCAAAACTGTATAACTCAAATATTATTTTTAATAAAAAATGACCCAGATGACGTAGTACGTAGACTAGCAGTAGGATGCATTTCATATTTAATGAGAAATACAGCTAATGAAGCAATCCTGCTTTTATCTAAACTAGAACCTTTAGAAAACCATCCTGAATTAAAACTTTGGTACTCCTATAGCTATTATAAACTAAGAAAAATAAATATTAACAACTTTTTAGAAAATTGGTCAAAACAAAATTCAATACGCACGCAAGAAACCATGAAAAATCTTTTAAAAGAAATCAATAATATCGAGGATAAAAAGCGAATACACATGTACTTTACAAATATAGATATCAATAATCCTATTATTAAAGAAATTATTGAATTTTCTAAACCTTAATTAAATACTGGCAAGTAAAAAATAAAAATAATTTTCATCAAAATACTTTAAGTAAAACTCACTAAATATTTATTCAAAAACAACAATGCATTGAAATCTTTCTACATTTGGATATTTCATTCCTAACGACTCTATTTTAAACCCTAAGTTCTCATAAAACTTTAAACCTTCACAATCTGTTTCAGCTATCAAAATATCAAGCTTGAACTTTTTAGCTATCTGTTCTATTAAAATTGTTGCTAATCCCATTCTTCGATAATTTCTATCTACTATTATATGACGTAACTCTGTTTCTACATCTGAATTAAATCTTAAGCCAATCAATCCTATTATAGACATACCTAAAGTAAACCCAAAAATTACTTGTTTCGGATTAGAAATATACTCTTGTATAATCTCATCTGTCTTATTATCCATCTGATCTAATGGATATCCAAATTGATTGATAAGGGTTCGTATACTCAGATTTGTTAAAAAAAAGCGTAAGTCTTGAATATTAAAATCTATCATCAACCACCCCCTAATCATATTAAAAGTACATCAACAAACAAAGCCCAAAAAAAACAAAGATTTCAAAACCACCATAAAAAAGAAAAACCCCACAAAACAAAAAAAGCCCCAAGAAATCGAAGATTTCGAGGGGCTTTCCACAAGGGTTTATATGATTAGTGTATTTTGGTTCAGCTCATTTTCGACGTGTACTAGTGTACACGAGAAAATGATGTGGACCAAAAGACGCAATCAGATAAACCCGAAAGTTTAGTAGACCATTGAAAGCTCGGCTGGCCCACCAAATTTAGATTTATTAGAAGTACACTCAAGAGCATGCTTCACAGTAGTACCAATTGATGCTGGAGTTTCAGCAATAAAAAGACCACATTTTTTCATCATAGCTAATTTAGCTTCTGCTGTATCATCTCCACCAGAAACAATCGCACCAGCATGGCCCATTCGTCGACCAGGAGGTGCTGTTTTACCAGCGATAAAACCAATTACTGGTTTTGTCATATTATCTCTAATCCATTTAGCAGCATCAGTTTCTAGTTGTCCACCAATTTCACCGATTAAAACAACTGCATCAGTATCTGGATCTGCTTCAAATAATTTTAATAAATCAATATATCCACTACCGATGATTGGATCTCCACCAATACCGATACAAGTGGATTGACCAATATTTAACTCACTTAACTGATTAACAGCTTCATAAGTTAAAGTACCAGATTTAGATATAACTCCGACTCTTCCCTTTTGGTGAATAAAACCTGGCATAATACCAATTTTTGCTTCACCTGGTGTAATGATACCTGGACAGTTTGGCCCAATCATTCGAGAGTTTGAATTTTTTAAAGCACTATTAACTTTAACCATATCATTTACAGGGATACCCTCTGTAATAGTAATAATTAACTCAATTTCGGCCTCAATAGCCTCAAGTACTGCATCAGCAGCAAAAGCTGGTGGTACAAAAATTAATGTTACATTACAACCAGTCTCTGCTCTTGCTTGAGCTACAGTATCAAATACAGGAACTCCTTCAAATGTTTGTCCACCTTTACCAGGAGTAACACCGCCAACAAGATTAGTACCATATTCCATACATTGCTTGNCGTGAAATCCGCCTTCTTTTCCTGTGATTCCTTGTACAATAACTTTAGAATCGTTTCCAACAAGTATACTCATTTTAAATCTCCTAAAGATTATTTAACAGTTTCACAAACTTTTTTAGCCGCATCTTCTAAGTTAGAAGCAGCGATTACACTAACACCTGAGTCTTCTAGTAGTTGTTTAGCCTCAATAGCATTTGTACCAGCTAATCTAACAACTAAAGGTAAATCTAGTTTTGATGTTTTCATAGCGTCAACTACACCTTGAGCAACTCTATCACATCTAACAATTCCACCAAAAATATTGATTAAAATTGCTTTTACATTTTTATCTTTTTGAAAAATTTTAAAAGCATTTGCAACTCTTGTTGCATCGGCTGTTCCGCCTACATCTAAAAAGTTTGCTGGTGAACCACCATATGCTTTAATGATATCCATAGTACCCATCGCAAGACCAGCACCGTTAACCATACAACCGACATTACCATCTAGTTTAATATAGTTTAAACCATATTTTTGAGCTTCAAGCTCTAAAGGCTCTTCTTCATCTTCATCATGGTACTTCATGATGTCTTTTTGTCGATAAAAAGCAGAATCATCAATATTTATTTTACAATCTAAAGCGTACATGTCTTCTTGCTTTGTAACTACTAACGGATTAATTTCAATTAAGCTACAATCTTTATCAAGATAAACATTATATAAAGCTTTACAAAATTCTGTAAACTTTTTTTGTAATGCCTTATCAGTAAAACCCATACCAGCAATTAGCTTACGGATATTACAAGCAGTTAAACCATTTGCTGGGTCAACTCTTACTTTTATAATTTTTTCTGGAGTTTCTGCTGATACTTTTTCAATATCCATTCCGCCCTCAGTAGAACCAATCATGGTAATTTTACCAGTGCCTCTATCTAAAGTTACACCTAAGTAATACTCATGCTCGATGTCCATTCCTTGTTCTATTAATAACTTTTTAACTTTTTGACCTTCTGGTCCTGTTTGATGTGTTACTAATTGCATACCTAAAATGGCTTTAGCATGAATTTCAGCTTCTTGAACAGTTTTCGCTAATTTAACTCCTCCACCTTTACCTCTACCACCAGCGTGAATCTGTGCTTTAATGACAGATAGTTTTGTAGGAAGTTTTTTTACTAATTTTTTTACTTCGGATACTTTATCCGTTACAAATCCAACAGGAATTTGAATGCCATATTCTTTTAGAATTTCTTTGGCTTGGTACTCATGAATTTTCATCAATAACCCTCTGTATGTTAAATGTTTTTACAAAAGCTTGTTACGCAAACGTTGTGCTAATAAATTAGAAGGAAACTTCAATAAGTACTTTTTTATTAAAGAAGTTTGCTTATCTTTTAGTCTGTTTTCTTCATAATAATCTGACAACTGCTCGATTACCCACGAAGTATAATGGGAATGAGGAAATTCTTCAAACATTTCTATGCTTGATTTCTCCCATTTTGAAAATAAATCACTTTTTTTAGCTAAATCTATCTCAATTGACGAATTTATAAGTAATTTTTGATTTTTAGAATAAAAAAGAAAAGGAGAAATTTTTAAATAAATAGCTTCATTTTTAGTTGCAAGCTCTAATTTTATAATCGTTTCATCAATTAATTTAACTTGCCTACTCAACATCATTCTTTGTAAATCAATTAAATCTTTAAAATACTCTTCTTTTAAACTTTTTGAGTGCTCTAATAAAAACTCATACATATCAAGCATAAGAGTATAATATGGATTTTTGAGTTCGATATATAAAAATGCCTTTGCTATATTCATAGCATCTTTGTATTCATATAAAAATAAAGATTTAAAGAAAAATATCACTTGTAAATCTGATTTTTTAAAAAGGGATTTTTCTTTATCTAAAAGAGTATCTAAGTTTTTCCATTGTAATGTGGAGATATGGCAAAAAGCTTCTATTTGTGTAATACTTTTTTTATCATTCACAAATAAAGACGTAGATAAATCTTTATATGAAGCAATTATTTTTAAGAGTTGCTTTGCTTCAATGATTTGACTTTTAGACATTAAAATAACTTTGTTTAAAACTTCTTTTTGTTTTTTATTAGTTAAAGGTTTTAAATAAAGCCAAGATTTTGATAGTTTACCTAATGCATAATAAGAACTACCTAAAGTAAATTGAACCTTCTCATTGTTTGTATCTTGACTTTTCAATAAAAACAATGCTGATTTATAATTTGATCTCTTATAAAAATGAAACGCTAAATCAATTAAATAATTTGAAGAGGAATCTTTTATAAAACTTTCTAGATTAATTGTAGGGTCTATTCGCTTTTCTGCAAGCATAGCTGTAATTTCTATGCTTACCTCATAAAACTTTGGGTGTAATTCTTTAAAAACCTTTAAAACACCTGTCCATTGTTCTTCTGGGTATGAATCTATTATCTTACCTGCAATATATTTACCTGAAACTCTACCATAAGTATAAACTAACTCTTTTAAAAAAGATTCATGATCGCTTTTCATAGAATATGTAAAAAGTAATACATTACTCATATAAGACTTAAAGTTTAATTTCTTTCTATAAGTACTTACAAAAGTCACCAAAGCGTCAAACTGATTATGATCTACTAATATTTGAGCTACATCTTTTGGATATTGAAACGAGTTTGAATGTTTTGAAAGGTATTGAAATAATAACTTACGCCCTTCAATCTCTCTTTTATTAACAAAATAAAAGGCGGCTAAATCTCTTGTAGCAAAAAATAAGTTTTTAGCAGTTTTTATTTTTAAATTATAACCACTTTCAACAAGAGATAAATCATTTACTCTATCTCCTATTTCAATCATTAAATCTCCTATTTGCTCTGTTTTAAGGCTTTTAATTTGACTAAAGAATTTTACAGCTAAATTTAATTTATCTTCTAATAAAAGTAGTTGAATAAATCTAATTTTCAAAGAGTTTTTGATAAATTTAATTTTTGACGTTTTTTGAAAAAATATTTCTGACTGGCTTAGCTCTGAATAAGAGTCATATACATACTGCATGACTTCTGCTGAGCGTATATTTTGGTTTTCTTTGATTATTTCTTCAAACAAACCATTTTCAAATTGAGTTTTAATAAATACTTTTTTCCATTTTGTTAGCTCTAAATTACTTTTTGGAAAATTCATTTTTAAAACTTGTGCTTCTTCTTGAGATACATTTTTTTTTGTATAAAATTTTATTAAACTATCTTCTAACAAAGTTTTTTGTTCATTATTTAGTTCAGAATAAGTTGAAAATAAGTTTTTCAAATGCTCTATATCTTTATGAATGAAATAATTTAAAAGCTCTTTATAAAAATCTAAGTTGACTGCTTTTGAATGATTTCTGTTATTTACTAAAAAAAATAAAGCTTGAGAGTAGTTTTCTGATAAAATAAGTCTATCAACTAAATGTAATTGATTTGTCCATACATTTAGCTGACTAGAGAATAAGATAACAATACACAAAACTAAAGTTTTCATTTTTTAATCCTTTTGAACTACGAGTAAGAACCTCTTAATCTTAGACTTTTAATATAAATACAGAATAACTCATATTATACCAAAAATCATATAAGCAATTTATATTTAACTCTTATATACAGACATTTCTTTTAAATTGTTGTAGAATTACTTTTAAATATGTTCATTGACTTATAAGGATAAAAAATGTCTCTTGGAAAAAAATACGAATCTTTTGAACCTTTGTACAAAACTCAACTTATAGTCTCAATCTTTTTCTCTTTTTTATTTTTTACCTTTGTTCTGACTTTCGGAATTATTGGTAAAGTTATTTTTGGTTTATTATTAGCTGGTACTTTATACAGTGTTTTTTCTGCTTTAAGTTTAAAAAATAGTCGATTGATCTTTCATGAAAAAGGACTTCAAATTAAAATGCCAAATTCTATTCAATTTGATATTCAAAGAGATATGATCGAAGATTTTCAATGGGAAGCAGAAGAAGTAACTCAAGATGATGGATATTCTCATGATACAAAACACAAAATTACATTTCTAATTTCTTATGAAACAGACTCTGGCTCTTTTGAAGAAGTTAACTGGACCGAAGAATTTGCTCCTGGTAGTATCCAACGTTTACAAAGAGCAATTGATAGAGAAGTAGAAGTACAAGATGAAGACGATTATTACGACGAATAAAAATGTCTCCAATTTCTGATTTAGAAATAGACCAACTTGATTTAGCATTATCTGAGATTATACTTAATAATACTAAAAGAGGAGATATCTATTTTTTACAAACCCTCACCGATCTTTTACGTAATAAACCTCAAATTTTAGATTATAGCCTCCATGTAGACAAAGGGCTTAAAACATCTTTTATTTTAATTACCTTAGAAAAAATCTTTGCTTATAGTTTGCGTTATTCTCACGCTATTTATCAACCTTATTATCCTCCAACCCCAACTATTGTTGATAAAGTAAAAAGTGTCTTAAATCTGCATTTTCCAGAAAGTGAAGATGATATCATTAAAGTTTTTCTTAGTCTTAGCAAAATTAAAACCCCCGATGTTTACAACAAAATTAAACAACTTTATAAAGTTGGTGAATCAAATATAACTAAAGCCGATCCTCTTTCTATGAATAAAGACTTTTGCTTCATCTCAGACCACAAAGACCCAGGGGTAACAGCCTCTGGAATAGCCGAGCTATGGGATACTAAAACCCAAGGTGAAATTGAATGGGATAATGATTTTTTGAATAATTTTCCTAGTTGGGCCAAAGGTATTTTAAATGGTATGACCAGAACATACTCCTTATATTATCTCATTCAAAAGTCTAAATTTAAAACAAGAATTTTATTAAATGATGTTAAGCTTCAACCCCATCATAATTTAGTTAATCTATTGATTGCATCTGAATATTTTTGGTTATACAATAGAAGAGAGGTTGATATGGATAAAAACCTACCTTTAAGTCAAGCCAGAATCATGATGTATGGCCAAATCAATGCAATTTCGGATCTTTTTGTAAGGTTACTACCTGACAATCACCCCTTTCATAAATCTACAAATCAAAGAGATTGGGCGACAGAAAGAGTTTCTGGTACAAAAGGTGCTCAAAAATTAATTTTACGTTTTTTAAACTATGAAGAAGAAATCATGGTTGAATGTAGTGATGGTGCTGTTTATTTTAGGCAAACTAATAGAACTTTAAATTTAGATAAAAATAGTAAAAAAGAAGAGAAAAAAGAAATAATAAGCCCAGAAGGTAAAGATTACGAAATAAAAAGTTACCCCGATATTGGAATTAGAGAATCTGTCTTATGGGAGCTAATCTCTTTAAAAAAAACAGATTATCAATGGAGATTGCCCTTAGTTAAAGACCTTGATAACTGGTCTAAAGGTGTTCTATCAACTATGCAAAGTTGTAAACACTTATTTGAAAGGTTTATCAAAAGTAGAGATCTTTCACTAATGTCTGATAGAGGGCGTATTCAGCCCTGTCACGCTGTTATTAAAATATTAATTGCAATCGATTATTTCTGGCAGTTTAATATACGTGAAGTCAGGTTTGGCGCAGAAAAATCATTTTCTGAACGAAACCAAGAACAACAAGAACATATCTATTTAATATACCAAGAGTTTTTAAGTTTATATCCTGTTGAACACCCCTACCACCAAAAATCAAAAGATGATGAAACATCATGGACAACTCAAAGAATCAAAGGTACAAATGGTGCCTCTAAAGTTTTTTTAAAATATAGTGGCTCTGAAGGAGAGTTTATGATTGAAACTACGGGTATCATGGTCAGTGTTAAACAAATGAACCAATCAGAAATAGTCAATTGAAACATTTTCTCTTTATTACCGTATAATATATGTATAGGGTTCTATTATATACTCTTTTCACTGAGGTACTTATGTTATTTAAATTATTTTTATCCTTTTCGCTTATTATGCCCCTTTGTGCTGCTAGCCCTTCTATAGAAAATATCAATCGAACTTCTCCTACACAAAAAGTACAAGACCCAGCTAAAGTTAAACGACCTGATTGGGAGCATTCACTACCAACTATGCTCAAAGCTTTAGAGTTAATAGATCAGCGACTTAACCAAGAGTTCCCTAGAGAACGTCAAAAAAAAGGTGTTAAAGTTACTCAACATTTTAGCGTAAGATCTATTCAAAATATCAGCAAAGAAAAAGACGATAAAAGAGATACTACAGCTATATTTGCATTTAAGTTTAGTTTAACTCAAGCAGTTACTCAGCAAGGTGGCACAAGATACGAAGTAAACCGTTTCATGAAAAACCTTCAAAACATGGCTGGTTCAGAACAACAACAACAGCAACAAAGCCAAGAGTCAGATTCAAGAGTAATTGAAAAGTTATACAAAATAAAGTTTTTATCTCAACCTGCATACCAAGCTCTAATGCCAATTGCCAGTAAAATTTCAAAATCAGAATCTCAAGAAGTATCAGTAGAAGCAACATCAGAAAGTCAAAAAAGATACGATGTATCCAAAGGACAAGCTAACTGGGAGCATTCTAAAGAAGCTATGATGAAAGCTATCAATATGATGATCTTTCAATTAAGCAAAAAATTTCCTCTTTATGCTTTTAGAGATGGAGTTAGATTTCACAATACTTACACTATTGAAGCTGTTGAAAATATCACTCCTAAAGAGTTAAATATACCTGATGAAGTTCCACCTAATATGAGCTTTTACCAAATTCAAAATGGTTTAGACAATTTAATCTCTGTATTTTTATTTACTGTTGAGGTCAAACAAACTAATTTAGGCCAAGCTTATCCAAATCAGCAACAAAATGAAGATAATGATAATGATAAAAAAGGTGATACAGAAAAACTTAAAAGAATTTATTTAATGAGTTTTCCTAAACAACCCTTTCATCGTAAAAGTAGATCATCAATATCTCAAATGTTAAATGCTGGTATGAAAGCTGCAAACCTAGATACAAATGAAACTAAAATTACTTATGCTAATCTAAAAGCACAGTTTCCTAGCCATAAAGTTAAAGTTAAACGTATTAAATCTGAATCTGATTTAAAAAAAATATTAAGCGGTAAATCTTCAGATGAAGAGGAAAGTAACTAACAATAGTTAAATATCTACTCCCTCAATTATGAACCAAAAATTACGCTATAGTTTAGCCTTCTTTATATTTTACTTATCCTTTGGTTTATTGATTCCGTTTTTTCCTGTTTTATTTCAAAAAATGGGATACTCCCCTAGCCAAATAGCTCTTTTATCATCATTACAACCATTTTTTTTGATGATATTTTCTCCAATTTCTGGCTACTTTTTAAGTAAATATAAAAAGTCTCCTCAAAAGCTTATTTTAATAACAGCTTTAATTACTTTATTTACTTGCTCTCTTTTATTTTTAAATCTTAGTTTTACTATAGCCATGATAGCTTTTGGGTTTCATTTTGCCGCACGAGTTATTATCAATCCTCTATTAGATTGTTTGACTGTATCTTTTACTAGTATCAGAAACTTAGAATACGGTAAAATCAGAATTTACGGGTCATTTGGTTTTTTAATTGCCTCATACTTTGGAGGCTTTTTATTTTTTGATGATAATGGATTTTATTTTTTAATTACTTATACTTTTTTAATTGCTCTTTGTATCCCTGTTTTTTATTCTTTAAAAGAAGAAGGACTCTTTGAAACTAAAGGAGGAATGCAAACCGCAAAATTAAACTCAAGACAAATCACTTTTTTAATATGTGCTGTTTTTATGAATATTTCACATTGTACTTATTTTGTATATTACTCCATCTTTTTAAAAGAAGAAATGAGTATATCATTTCAAAATATAGGTTTCTTTTGGGTATTTGCTGTTTTATGCGAAATGATATTGATGCAATTTTATTCAAAATGGTTTAAAAACTTTTCTAGCAATTCTATTATTTTATTATCTTTAGTAATAGCGAGTATCAGATGGGCTCTAGTTGCTTTTATTCCTGTTTACTGGGGACAACTATTAATACAAGCTTGTCATGCCTTTACCTTTGCTGCTTTTCATTTAGCATCTATGGATAAAGTGAAAGAGTTATTTCCATTAGAATCTCAATCTTATGGATTTACTTTGTATAATGCAGCCTCATTTGGAGTCAGTGGAGTTATCGGAAATCTCTTGATTGCTTATCTATACAATATAATTGGTATACATGGATTATTTTTATTTTCAGCACTTATGCCAATATTAGGTATTTTGGTGTATTTGAAAGAGGTTTTCTATACTAAAAAACTAAAAATATACCCTTCTCCCGACTTCAGATACTAAATATCAAAAAGGTTTATGGTTAAAGGAGAGTGCTTTTTATTGGAGTATTACAAATTGTATATAATGAAGTAATTAATTTTCTAATATAAAAAATTAATGGTCTTTCAATATTCATTAATTTATACTTTTTTAAGTCATTATTTATTTGAATTAGCAAACTATAATTTATTTTTTCGTGGAATCATATAGAATTGAATCCTGAATACTCTCAAAAGTTAAGAATGATTAATTATCAAATTTGATATTTATTACAAATAAAAAGTAATAACTGCTAAAAGTTAAACATATTTATAATAATTTATCTAATTCAGCACAGAGCTCGTCAAACTCTTTTAAATCTGTAGAAGTTGCTACACCATCACCAGCAATTAATTTACTTAAATCACCAGCAGGTATAAATTTATCTTCATCTAACTCACTTAATATAATATTTATAGTTGATTGATTCAAATTATTATTAATATTTGAGTCAGTTATTTCTAATAAAAGTTTGTCATGTAAAAACTGTAAAGATTTATCTTCTATTGTTTCAATACTTTTTTTTGATGATACAAAGTAAATAATGTATATTACTTTACTTAAAATTTGATCATATTGGGTTCTATTATTTTTGTTAAATTTACAAATAGATTTGTAGAACTCAAATTTATTTTTAAATACGGCTTTTTCTAAAGCCACCATTAAAGACATTGGCTCTATACTTTTTAAGCTTTTAGTAATATTTTCAATACACTCATTATTATTTATGTCATTTATTATTTGAAGCAATGTAAGTTTCAGTACTCCCTTATTTAATTGCTTATTAATTTTATCAATATTTATCACATTTTTCCAGATATAAAAAGACCAACTTATACTTAAATGATCCTGTTTTTGGTTAATAAGAAATTAGAAGAAACCATCGGTTTTAAGAAGCTTTTCAAGCTTTTTACTCGGGTCATAAATCATCATTAAAACCTTATAAAACCTTTTCTCCCTCAAAATAGCCACTTACAACTATATTATTAAAAACATCTCTTGGTTTTGCTAAAAGCTCATCTAAGATAGCTTTGGCTGACTCAAGCTGACTAGATGGTAAACAAATAAAATCTGCTGAGTAACCTACTTCAAAAGCCCCTTTATTAGTCATACCGAGTATTTCAGTACCCTTTTTACTTGCTCTATATAATGCTCTAATAGAATCAGTGTCTCGGCCCTCTTGATTATGTTGCTCAATAAAGCTTTTCATGACATCAAACATAGATATATAAGGCCCTGCCCCAATATCAGAAGCTAATGCCCAATCAATCTTTCTTTTATCTAACTCTGTATAATCAAGTAAACCAGAACCAAGGCCCCTTTTTTCAATAGGAGCATTAGAGGTAGGGCAATGAGCTATTTTTGCTTTGCTTGATTCAAATAAATCAAGCTCATGATCTGTTAAATGAATACAGTGTCCAAAAATAGCTTTTTGATGTACTAAACCACAATCATTGTATAAATCCATATAATCATATGATTTATCTTTATATTGTGAAAAGCTTTGATAATAATCTCGAGTTATATTTATTTCATTTTTAGTCTCAGATAAATGAGTTTGCATATAAAGGTCATTTTTAACTGAAAAGTCACCCAAATAAGACATTATTTCTGGATTACAACTCAATGCAAACCTTGGAGTTACAATATATTTATCTCCAAA
Organism: Candidatus Cloacimonadota bacterium; assembly: GCA_002402105.1. Lineage (GTDB taxonomy): Bacteria > Muiribacteriota > UBA6191 > UBA6191 > UBA6191. The sequence continues at coordinate 7,106 of NVVD01000033.1, read as the reverse complement.
CTTTTGATACATCTCATCTAATAGGTTTTTATAATAGTTTAAATCTCTTTTTAAAAAATCGGGTGAATTATCTGTCATGACAACATTACCAATTAAAAAATCACCCATACAACAATCAAAAGCCTCAATAACTGAATTATCATGGATTGAAGCATAAATAGCTCCATAAAATGTACCCGACTTTTTTAATTTATCAAAAAAGAATTTAGCTTTAGCTTTAGCATAATCAATATCTTCAAACTTACGTTCTTCAGGAAAAACATATTGCTCTAACCAAGCTAATAGGTTTTCTTTATCCATGTCAGATACAGGGTCTTGAACCCAATGAAAATGAGTATCACAAAAAGGAGGAATAATTGTTAATAGGCCATTTTCATCTTCAAGTTTTATCAGATTTTCATCTTTATCTATCTCAGATAATGGTACTAAGTTTTTAATCAAACCATCTTCAACAATTAGTACTGAGTTTGGATGATAATCTGCTTGTTTATCATCTTTTGGATTAATAAAATTAGCTAAATAAAAGTCTGTCATGCTTTCTCTTTATCTGCATCTAACCAACTTGGGTCGAATGGATGAGGTAAAAGCTCATCTAAACGATAAGACTTAACGATTCCTCCCCTATTTGCTAGATGAATCTGAAAGTCTCCACTACAAAACTCTGTAATAACTTGTAAACAAAAGGCACAGGGAGGAGCTGGTTTTTTAGTTTCTGTAGCTATGACAATATAATCAAACTCACGATAACCTTCACTAGCAGCTTTAAATATTGCTACTCTTTCAGCACAAACAGTACCACCATAAGAGGCATTCTCTATGTTACATCCCCCAAATACTTTACCGTCAGTAGCATGCAATGAAGCCCCTACTGAAAATTTTGAATAAGGGTTATGACAATGCTCTAATTGATTAATAGCTATTTTACAGGCATCTTTAATATCCATGGCACCAACTTTCGTAGTTTACAACTTTATAAATTGAACTTGATTATAACTATAAACTTTCTTGATTGAAAGTAAATCAAGCTATAATTTTTTTACTTGAATCTGAATCTCATTTTTAAAATTCATATACTTATAGGGTAGCCTCTCTAAAATTAAATCAAAAAAATAGGATGGAGATTTTTCAATAGCTTTTGACAAACTCGTTTTTGCTTTTTCTGTTTCTTTGATTCGAGCATATAAATAAGACAAACGATAATAATTTATAAAGTTACTTGTTTTTCTGTGAGAGACTTTTTCTTCAAAAAACCAGATTAAATCTTTAATTTCTATTTTTTTAAATCGAGTCATTAAATATGGAGTAAATTTCCAAGCAAAATAACATGATTTTTTTACTTCATCATTTAAATTATCTTTGGCGAGACTTCTTTTACAATGACCACTATATTTATTGCCTAAGTTTTCAAAGCTATCTAATTTGTCAAAAGTTTTAGGAAAGTCAATATTTAAATCATATGCAAACTCGTATTCTTCTAAAAAAATAAAATAATCCATTAATAAATTGAGTAATAATTTATTTTTTGGAAATAATTTTAATAAATCTTCAAATAAAATTTCGTCCATTTTCTCAGTAGATAAAAATTCATATTTTAATTTAAAAAAAGGATAAAAATTTTGATTTTTATATTTGATAAAAGACAATCTTTTATCTCTAAACTCTGAATCTGGAGACTCGTAAGCTAATTTATATGCTTCGTATTTTTGATGAATTGCCCATTTAATTTGAATCTCCATATCTAGTACTTTTGGACTATTGGGCATTTTTTTATGCAAAATTTTAATTACTCTGATTGCTTTTTTAAAGTTTTTTTCAGCTATTAAACCTTTTGTTAAATAATATAAAGCCTCTAAATTACCAGTACGTCGATACATGTTTTCTAGCTGAGCTAAGTTTTCAGAAAAATTGATACTTATTAAAAATAAAAGACAAATAAAATACTTCATGAAATGCTCTTTAAAATAGATACATATTGATCTTCTATTTTTTGTTTATTTATATGCTTACTATTAGACACTTTTTTAATTCCGCAAACATATACATCATTAATTATATTAGATGATGAATTAAAAATAATTTCATCCATCAAGCTATCGACTCTTTTTAGCCTAACACTTGGTGACTTTTCATTTAAAACTAAAAAATCAGCGTAGTTTCCTACTTTTAATGTACCTACAGGTAAATCTACTGCCTTTGCTCCACCCTTATAAGTTTTTGAAATTAAAGTTTTACCTACAGAGCCATCAAACTCTTTTAAAGCAATTCTATTTCTTTTTAAGTCTCTATACCTTTGCGAATACTCTAACAGCCGAAGTTCTTCTAAAGCATCTACACGTACATGAGAATCAGAACCAATTGCAAATGTCCCACCTAAATTAAGATAATCAACTAAAGGAAAAATTCCATCACCTAAATTTGCTTCTGTAATAGGGCAAATACCAACCACGCAGCCAGATTTAGCCATTAGTTTAACTTCATTTTCATTTACATGAGTAGCATGAATTAAACACCATTTTTTACCAACTTCAAATTGATCAAATAAGTACTCTACGGGTCTTTTTTTATAGGCTTCTTTTATTTCTTCAACTTCTTTTGGTTGCTCTGAAATATGTATATGAAGCATACAGTCTTTTTCTTTTTGGAATTTTACCAAACGATGCATATTTTCTTGATCTACGGCTCTTAAAGAATGGATAGACAAACCTAAGTTATTGCCATCTTTTACTTTTAAAGATATCTCATCAAAGTACTTTATCATTTGATCTGTAGATAAGTTAAATCTAAGTTGCTTGTCTTCTAGCTCTTGATTGATACCACCTTGTTGATAAAGTACAGGAAATAAAGACAATCTAATACCAACACTAAAAGCGCTATTTATTATAGTCTCTCCCATTAAAGTTAAATCACTTTCAATGATATCTTTATGTAAATAGTGAAACTCACCTACTGTTGTAAAACCTGCCTCTAACATATCCATATAAACAAAATCAGCAATAATACTAAAAGATTTTTGATCTAGTTTTTCTACTAAATCATACATGGCTTCTCTCCATGTCCAAAAGCTATCACTAGAGTTAAAGTCATGTACCTTTTCGGCTAAAGCCGACATAGCACGTTGAAAACTATGAGAATGACAATTGATAAAACCAGGTATTACAACTCCTAAATTATTGACCTTATTTTTAGAGTTTTCTTGAAATTTAGATATTAAACCTTTTTCATCTACCTCAAAATAAACATCATTTAGCCATTTCTCTCCATCAAATAATAGCTCACTAAAGTATTTCATTTGCTCTCATTTTTCATAATATCTGAAAATTTAATTAATAACTCTTTTAACATTTTTTTACATGAATTAAATTTATCATCTGACTCCATATAAATATCTTGAGACATTTCAAGTTGAACCGAGTATCTATTTTTTTCTTTATTATAAAAAGTTCTTGTAATATTACCGCCCTTAAAAGGAGAGTTATTAGAGTGCTTATAGTTATGTGCTTCAAATATCTTTGCTCCTTCTAAAAGTAAAGACTTATAACAAGTTTCTCCATCTCTATTACCGAGCATTAAATCTTTAAAAGCTACATCAGAGATTTCTTTTACTGAACGCCTAATGCTATGAGCATCAAATAAAAGTACCTTATTAAACTTTTTTTGTACTAAATCAAATAAATCATCTATTTGCTGATAATAGGGTTGATATATTTGAGAAATTCGGTTTTGAATCTCTTTTTTATCTGGATTATAATCTGTATATATTTTTTGATTTGTAAAGTCTAAGGTAGGCACTAAAGCACTCGTTTTTCGTTTATATAAGTTTTCTTGACTAGGAAGAGGACGATTTAAGTCAATTTGATATCTCGAATAATTTGCATAAATCATCGGGATACTCATTTCTTTTGCAAAGAAATATAAATCTTGAAGTATCCAATCTGTATCTATTAATTTTTTAGCATTATTAGTCATTTTTGACTTTATATTTTCATCAATATGAGTACCACAATGCGGAATAGAAATAAACAATGGATGTATAATTTTATCAGGAATATATAGTTCAAAGGGTTTCATTTGTTTTCTCTTTTGTAAAAGTTAAAATGTATTCTTCTTCGCCATCTTCAACAATACCGGTAGGCAAAAACCCTAGGCTTTTGTACAATGAAATTGCTTTTATATTTTCAGGTTCAGTGCTTAAAAGTAAAACGTCCAAACCTTGAGATTTGATGTCTTCAATAATTAATTTTAATGCTTGTCTACCATAACCTTTTTGTCGATGATTTTGTCCAATCATTAAACGCCAAATCCAACAACGCTCATCAATCTTATCGTTTTCTGGATACTTTGAGGTTCCGTACATTGTTAAGCCAACCATTACTTGATTATTATAAATACCATAAACGTGCATATCTGGATAAAATTGAGCTTCTGCAATTGAATATAAATTGGGAGCTACAAAACTTTTATGATCTTGACTAATCTCTAGTTTTAAAGCACTTTGCCAATTATCTTTATTTATTTTTTTAAGTTGAATTATCATTTATATTTTCCTTAGTATTAGTTCAATTGATTGTACTAAAAGACTTTAATAATTTCAAAGATCGACTTTATCTAAACAGCAATTCTAATTATAAAGAAATTAAAACTAATGGAGATTGGAATTTATTCCAATAAGGAAGTATCAGTCATAAATAAAGTTTTTTATGGGCATAAATTCCCATCTCCGAGCTAAATGAAGAGCTTTTTTTCATAATTAGAGCTGCTGTTATCTAAAAACATGATACAATATAATTTATGTCAGATAGACAAATTATTAAATTTATACTTCTTCTTATTTTAATACTTAGTATTGGTATCACTACTTATTACTTAAGCATCTTTTTTAATACAGAGTATGATGGTGCTACTAGAAAGATACTTTCTAAAGAAGAATATTTAGACATTCAAAACTTCGTACCGTTTAAAAACCAAGAGTTAAAGGATAATAGTCTAAGAAAACTATCATTTAAATTTCAAGTTTTTGATAAAATCTCCCTAAGTCAGCTCACCAAAATAAAAGTTAAATCTTGTACTTTGATTAAAAGCCTTACAACTGACTTTTCTAAAGTTGAGTCTAACTTTCAAAACAATAACATTTATGAATTAAAAATATATTTATCCAATCAAGATAATTTGTTTTATATCATCAGGTCTTTACAAAACTTTCTTAAGTCTGTTGATTCTAAAATAAACTTCAATAGTAGCTATTTAAATCTTGAATCCTTTAATGATAAATTTATTAAAAGTTTGAAATTAGAAATAGTTCAAGCATTTGAAATAATTAATATTTATCAAAGCGGAAATTTTATTTATACATCTGGCATGGACTTTTTTGGCTTTCCTGACTTATATATAAAAACACAGGTAAATGAACCAAGACTAGATGATCTCTTAAAACAAACTTGTCACTTATTAGTCAATAATCAACTAAGTAAAAATGATGGATCCTTTAAAATAGAACTTAACAAATCTCTAAATTATGAAACCCACATTTTAGATAATAGTAAAAATGAAATCTTTATCCACTTAGGAAAAGATAATTTAAGAGGCTTAACTCACAAAAATAGACTTTTAAGAGTTCGATTTTTCAAAAAAAAATACTCACAAGATGAAGCTATGATTTATAAACTTGACCAATTATTTGGAAAAAAGGAAGTTCAGCTAGATACCTTTAAAATCAGTATTGACTTACAAGTAGCATTATTAAAAGTCCAAACAAAAGCCCCTTATTTAAAGCAAAAATTTATTAACGATAAATTAGACTTGCTCTTACTTGTTCAATTACCAGGGATTTCTAATTTTAATGAATGGATTTGGGTTAAAGTCATATCATGGAAAAACAAAACAATTACTGCAATCCTTCAAAGCAAATCTACATCAAACTTTAACCTTCTAAAAGGTAGCTCTATTAAAGTTAAAGAAGCCTCTATTAAGGATTATCAATTATATCAAAGTGGACTCTTTGTCTCTGGGAATATTACAGAAGGATTATACTCCAATTAAATACAGCACTTATATTTAATTGAAAATTATATTTTCGAATCATAGGGACACAGAGGTGTCTGACACTTTTTATGCTAATCCCCATTAAAAGATAAATTCATATACAGAACATTTTTTATTTTTCACTCGGGAATGGGAATTTATTCCCATCGTAAACCTTTATTTATACGCTAATCCAGCTTTGATGGACACACAAGTCCAATCTCCAAGGACATTCATTCTTACTAGCCATTTTATATTCAATACAATAAAACTTTAAACTTTCTCCCACTCAAACCTAGATATATTTTTCTCGTCTTTACAAAAGTTAATACCAATTAAATAAATATTTTTACCTTCACTTAAATACTTTTGTTGATAGTTTTTTGCTTTAATTTGAGCTAAAGCATCTGTATCACCCATTTTAAATTCAATGATATAAATTAAATCATTTATTTTTAAGGTTAAATCTATACGACCTTTATTAGTTACATCCTCACCAATAATATCTAAACCTAAACTTTGAAAATATGCATAAATTACAGAGGCATAAAAGCCCTCATAATCTTGAATGTTATTTTTTCTAAAATTATCATTTGGGATAGAGGCAAACATTGCTTTTAAAGAACTTTCTAAAAATGTTAATTGACCATCATACAAAGCCTAATAGCAAGATATAGCGACAACCGTTCTTTAGTGAAACCCTTGGTTAACTGTAGTCGATCTTTTACCAACTGCTGAACTGGCGTTATTAGTAAGCCGCTGTCCTCAACAAGCAATTGCACATGCTTATTAATATCCTGAGTCACGACAAGAGAGCCCATCACTTTTCGAATACTAATAGCCAACTCCGCCAAGCGTTGTGCTATCGCATTAATTTTCAATAACAGTGAGACATCTGAACCATCTTGCTTAGCCTCGTCTAAAGCCTCTTTGTTATCCGCAGACATAATCTCGAGGCTTTTTTCTAGCAAGAACAAATCGGCTTCTATCGAACTTGTTAGGGCCGCGCGCGCATTGACATTAACTGCACTCAGTACACTGGCTGTCGCGGCATTAGTATTAGCTGCCATTCGTTGTAAAATGATGCG
>NVVD01000032.1 GCA_002402105.1 Candidatus Cloacimonadota bacterium | reverse complement strand
AGATTATTTAGAGCTTAAAAGCCATAAAAAACCAAATGATTATTTATTCTCAAGACCAGACGGAATCCAATTACACGAAGATTTTATATCAAAACTATTCAAAAAATCAGCAAGAAGAGTAGGAATAGATAGACGATCAATCACTTGCCATAGCTTAAGACACATGTTTGCAACAGTAGCCAAAGAAAATAATATCCCAATAGAGGATATTTCAGACGTATTAGGTCATGCCGAGTTATCCACAACATCAGACATCTATGTTCATCGTGGAGAAGAAAACAAAAACAAAGCTTTAGAGTCAGTAGATAGGGTATTGGGGGAATGATGAATATTATTTTAGCAGTAGCATTAATCACGATGTCATTTTTCTTTAAAAGAACTTATCAATCAGAGCAAAAGTATATAGATTTAGCAAATAGACAAGATGTTCAATCAAAGAAATTGGTTAAGTTTTTAAAAGATTTAGATAAAGAAAATCAAGAGAATATATTAAAGCTAAAGAAAATCAAGTCAGATTTAATTAGTTAGTAAAACCCAGTAAATAAGCTAAAGTCGGAATTTCCGAATTTATTAAAATTGTTACATTTTTTGAGGGTAATATTAGGCAATTTTATTGTCTGAAAGAAGGTAAGTATGCTTAATTTAAGCCATAGATTCGATAGATTTATTCAAAGTAATATCTATTATCAAATTTTCTTTAAAACTTTTCCAATTCAAAGCGATTTGATTTTTGGAAGAACTTACAAAGATAAAGAAAGTTATAAGTCGTACATAAAAGCTAGCTCTGTAAATACAATTGTCGAAAGCACTGACAGCTTCTCCTATTTCTTTTTCAAACATAGAGTGCATCCTATCTTTAGAGTTTTGATTTTCAAGAGGTTTTGTATTTGCTATAGCTTGAATCATATGGATTATAGAGAAGTTATCAGCAACATAAATAAGGCTATGAATAAATCTTATGAAATACTCTACATCTGGATCATCAGACTCAAGTTCTCCATCAATTATTCTAGTATATATGTCTTCTCTAATAACATAGAGTCTTTGTTTTTCTTTATAAAGAATAGCATTGTGATAATAAGTAAAAGCTATTTGCAAAGTAAGAAAATAAACGATCAAAAAAAATATGATTGGGACTATTGTTTCCATTATTTTTCCTTTTTTCCTGCTAATGTATCTGTTTCTTTTTTTTCGGTAGATAATCTTTCTGGTATTAGCTTTTCTTCTCTATGTCGTAAAATTTTACCAATTTTATCTATTCTTTTATCTTGCGAATCGTTTTTGATTAAAAATCCTTTAGTGAGAACACTTACAGGAAATAAAAGAGATACTGCTATAGCTAAATATGCGGAAAAGTTTAAGGACAATTCTAATGCTTTAATTATCTGTTTTGAATCAAGTTTTAGAAAAACAGTAAAAAGAATAATACAAAAGGCAAAAGCTACAGTAGCAGATGGGCTTTTTTCTGAGAGGTTTAACAGTGATTTACAAACACTAGAGACGACAGTTTTAACCACCCACTCAAATAATCCTTTATCTTTTTTATCCACCATATACAAATTATGCCATGAATACAGTTATAAAACAAGTGAATTTGAAGGAGATGTTTATGAATGTCGGGGAATGTAAAAATGTTGTTGATTTTGGGAGTAATGAAATGAGTGTTGATGGGGGTTTGTATATTGAATGTTGGGAAACGTGTATTTCCCGTCAAAAGGATTGAAAAGTGGCTTTAAAAATATTAGATATAGTGACAAATTATTACACAGGTGAAAAGTGGTTTTTAGTCAATATTGGTAAGGGTGAAAAATACATATCTGAATCAAAATATAATGAGCTTCAATCAAAAAAGGATGAATAAAATGGGAAAAGCAAAAGACGTACTTAGAATTAAATCAGGTAACTTTCTTTGTATTGGTTGTGGAGTTATTGGACAAATTAAATTTAATATCTGTTTGAAATGTAAAGAAAAAGGTTTAACCAGAGAGAAAGTCATTAGGCCTGACCGAGAAACTGCTTTAAAAGAAAGAGTAATATTTAAAGAGTTAAAAAATTCAGTATATAGAAGAGATAAAACAAGAAGAAAATAGAGTTTTGTTTTCTCTTTTATATATGTGATATAATAGAAGTGAAACCTAGAAGGTGACGAAAAGGGCGACCCCATAATATGGAGTCACCAACTCATAATGTTAGAAAATTGGCTTGACGAACATCATGAATAAAACTAAATAGAGCAGTGCTCTTGATAGATTTCTTCGCATAGTCACCTCCTAGGCTTTCATCCTCGTAAACCACACCGAGGAACCTAATAGGTCTATCTACTTTTTCTATCTATCGGTAGACCATCCAACTACATATATAAAATTGAAATATTAATTCGCTTCTTTCATTGTAAAGTAATACAAGGAAATAATATGGCATATATTACAAAAGCAAAACTATCAAATAACAAAACAAGTTATAGGGTTAGAATTAGAATAAATGGTAAAGATATATCAAAGAGCTTTAGATCAATGGGGGAAGCAAGAAACTATATCTTAGAAGTTGAAGGTGAAATTGAGAGTGGAGTATATTCAAACGTCAAAGGTGATATTTTAGTACATAAAATATTTGAAAGGTATGTTTTAGAAGTTGTACCTCTCAAAAAGCATCCTGAAAAATATTTAACTGCTTTTAATTTTTTTCAACCAAAAATAGGACATTTAGAAGTAAAGGATATTACATTGCCATTATTACATGATATTAGACAACAGGTAATAAAAGAACAAAAAATAAGCTTTACAACAATTAATAGATATTTCTCAACAATTGGTAGAAGCTTTGCAATGGGTGTTGAATGGGAAATGGTTTCAGAAAACCCCTTTTCAAAATTAGGTAAATTAAAAGAACCAAAAGGTCGGGTTAGATTTTTATCAGATGATGAAAGAGAAAGGCTATTAAAGGAATGTATCAAAGTTGATTATTTGTATTTAGTTGTTATTTTGGCTTTAACAACAGGTGCAAGAAAAAGTGAAATTATGACATTACAATGGAGTCAAATAAACTTTAGAGAAAACTTCATAACTCTTGAAGATACAAAAAATGATGAGAGAAGAGCATTACCATTATGTAAATACTCAAAAGACCTACTATTAAGCTGGAAAGCTAAGAAAGTGGATGAAGTAAGTGTTTTTAATATTAAACAATGTAGAAGATCATGGCCAACAGCATTAAAAGCTGCTGAAATAGAAGACTTTAGATTTCATGATCTAAGACATTCATGTGCTTCATATTTAGCAATGCAAGGAGTCCCCCTTCTAGCAATTGCTGATATCTTAGGTCATAAAACCCTTGATATGGTAAAACGATATGCTCATTTATCAAACGATTACAGAGGTAAAATCATCGATACTTTAGGAGAGTATTTATTCCCAGAAGATAAATAATTTTTTAGAAACACTTTTTATTTTATTTTATTAGATGTATACTTGAAAAGTAGGTAAGCAATGGGGCGAGTGCTTAGAACACTCACCCGCAATGTTTCATTGCCATACCTCCTTTCGCAAGTACGTTTGTAGTATATACTAAAGATAAATCTTTACAGAACACTATGTATTAAAAACCCTTTTCTTATTTTCAAATGAGAAGAGGGTTTTTAATATATAGCTTGTTTTTAATAGAACAAAAAACGAAAGTTGATTTGAACTAATTAAACTAGATTTAATTTGAGGAAAGTGATTAAATTATGACTTAATAAAATTGTCGATTTCTCGTCTATTTTTTTAAGGATTGTCGATTTTGAGTCACAATTCAGATATTTCAAAAGTAACAAAAATCTTCTATATCTTTTATACAAAACAAATAGTTTCAAATTAGTTAAAATATGGTAACTGTCAATAACCATTGACTAGAATTGCGGAACAGAAGGTCACAGGTTCGACCCCTGTTGGGTGTATTCTTTAAAACCCTTTATTGGTCTTGTTTTACAAGCTTTTGAAGGGTTTTTTCTTTTTCTGGGGCAGTTGTTTTATTTGGGTTTGTACGTCACTTATATAGATGTTATTTATTATTTCTATTAATAAAACTTTCTAACTCTTTTTTATCTCTAGGATTTATAATTAAAATATCATCCTTAATCTCGCCATCTTTTTCAAAATTTATACCAAGAAGATAAATATTTTTATCTGTATTTAAGTATTTTTGAAAATACTTTCGGTCTATTATTTGTTCCATTGCTTTTTTAGCTGAATGTTTATATTTATATTCAATAATATAAATATCATCACCATTTTCTAAATATTGATCTATTCTTCCCTTTTTAGTTAAAACTTCTGAAATAACATTAAAGCCAGTAAGATTAAGAAGAGCAAAAATCAAAGAATGGTACAGTTTTTCTGATCCTGTCGTTTCATAAGTAAAATCGGCAAAATAATCATTCAATACTTCTTTAATTTGTTTAGGGTTTTTACTTATAAAAGCATTCTTAATATTTTTAAGATGAACTGAATAATTTAAACCTTTTTTTGCAAAAAAAGTTATAAAGTATTTATAAAAAGAGTCTCTAACTTCTGTATTAGGAAAAATAAGTTCTTTTTCTCCTTCTTTATTTTTCTTGACTGTTAAATATCCCGCTTGAAATAATATATTTTTTATAGTTAGCTCACTCGATTTAACTTTATCAAAAAGGTCTTCACCATAGGTAAGAGCATTTTTATCTGATATATCAAAACCTTTTTCTTTCATTAACTCTAAGACAAAGGCAGGTGTCCCAGATTCAAACCAATAATTTTTAAAATTATTTTTTTGAAATAGATTTAAAATAGAATAAGGATTATACATAGGTCTTTCTGATTCTGAAAAAGTATACCCGTTATAATATTCTTTTATTTTAAGAAGAGTTTCTTCAACTGATAAGCTTTCTTCTATTGCAAGATTTTTTATATATGGATTAAATCTATTTTCCAGCTCTTCTTGCGTATATCCAAACATAGCATCAAAGTCTTTGTCTGTACTCATATCAGTAATATGATTTGCATCAGAAAACATATTAACATTAGAAAGTTTTGTGATTCCTGTTATAAATAAAAACTCAACAAATTTATCAGCTGATTTTGTCGCTCCAAAAAATGAAGCTAATTCATTAGAAATATCATTAACATTTTCTTTTGTAATATTGTCTAAGACTGGTTTGTCATATTCATCAACTAATATTACAATTTTTTTATTTGTATGATTTGAAAAGTCTTCTAAAAAAGAAGAATAATTTTTTATTGGTTTAGAAAAACCATATTTTTTTGTATTTCTTAATAATTTTTCATGTATTAACTCTTTCAATTCTTCTTTTGAAGAAACAGAAGGAGAAGATAGGTCTAATCTAAGAACAGGATATTCTTCAAAAGAATAATTTTCTTTTTCTATATCAAGTCCATTAAATAGTTCATTTTGACCTTTAAATAATGCTTCTAAAGTAGAAACAACTAAAGACTTTCCAAATCGTCGTGGACGAGATATGAAACAAGCTTCGCTTGTTTGTATAAGTTTATAAATTTGTTTTGTCTTATCTATATAAAGTTTATTTTTATTGATGATATTTTCAAAATCTGCCGTTCCTAAAGGAAAGTTTTGTAACTCTTGTTTTTCTTGTCTAGTTTCTTTAATCACTAAAGAAGTATTAAATAATATTTTAAATAAGGATTGTATTTCTTCTTTAGAAGAAGATAAGAGAGGCGTTTCTTCATCTTGTATAGAAATAATTTTTGTATATCCATTTTCATCTGTAAAACATTCCAATTCATTATTTAATATTGAAGATACTAAAATAGAGTTTTTAATTGGATTGTTAGAGTCATCTACAATCTGACAAACTGTAGATAATTTAATCTTATGATTTTCTAATTTTTGAAAATGTATTTCATCAAAGTTTACAGCTTTCATTTTATCTCTTTTTTTCATTTATTTGATAATTATAAATTCGTTTTTATTATAAYATCTACAGATACCCTGTAAATATAAGATTTAAGCAAATAAAATCACCTTGCATAACTATTGTTGTGTATCACTCATAGTCCCAAGAACAAAATACTTTTATTTGTATTTGAAATTATTTCATTTACCACTTTTTTCAAACATTCTTTCCGATGAATTTCTTTCTTCTTGTTCTGTTTTTCTCATTCTTTAGCAAGTTTTTTTTCTAGTCTTATAAAACACAATATTTACAGTACAATTTTCTTTTTTGATTATATAACTATATACTTTCAAAGTTCTATGAAGGATTACTCTCCTTTGTAATAATTATAGACTAATGTATTTCCTTTTTAAAAGTCAACTAAAGGAAAAAATCCATTTCTTGTAGAACTATCAAGTTTTTATTTATAATTCAGCCATAGTTAGCCTATTTATGATAAAATTTAATTTATTCATTATTTACAGTAGGAATCCTTTATGGAGTCAGAATATATTAATACTTTTACCGATTTTGAATAAAAGAGGCGCACAATGGAAAATGAAGATTATTTAACAATTTATCAAATTGCTACAGAGATAGATTTAAGTTTAGCAAAAACAAAAAAAGTTTTAAAAGAGTATATTGCTTATATTCCTTTTAAGAAAGATGGTCGCTCTACTATCTATCCATTAAGTTCATTAAAGTTAATCTTAAAAATTAGTAAACTTATCATTAAGTATAAAAATAATGAAAAAGTCACAGAAGTTTTAAAAAAAGATGGGTTTGAAATTATCAATAAAGTTCCTGAAAAAATAGACAATAAACCATTGCCTTTACTAAAAAGAGTTCAAAATATAGAAAAAGAACTTACAAATAACCCTACAAAAAATAGCTCTTCTAATGATATTTTAAAAGAACTTAAATCTATTAAGTTACAATTAGAAGAATTAAAAAAAGTAAAAAAAGAAGTAGAAAGACTTAAAACTTTAATCGAAGGGTAAATTACTTACTAAACCAATTAATTGTAATACACTCTTTTAATTTAAGCCTTGAGCGATAAAGAATCACCCACAAATTGTTTGGGCTAATACCTAACTCTTTACAAATAGTAGATGATGGCTCTTCATCAAACATTTTCATTTTAAAAACTGCTGATAAGTTTTTAGGTAAATTATCAACACATTTATGAAGTACACTCATAAACTCTGAGTTTTGTAAGTGAGCTTCTGGGTCATCTCCCCATGACTTTAGAGCACTCACCCAATGCCCTTTTTTATCATATAATGTAGTTTCTATACCAATTTTATCTGATATTTTTGAAATAGGAATCTCTTTGTTTTTTCTTCGATAATGATCAATAATTTTATATTTTAAAATTCCAGTTAACCACGTTTTTTCAGTCGACTTTCCTTTAAAATTATCTTTACTTTTGATTCCTGCTAAAAAGGTTTCTTGAACTAAATCTTCTGCTACTTCTGTATCAGAAACTCTATGAATTGCGTACTTAAATAAATAGCTACCATAATCATCAAGCCAAGTATTTGGATCTAATTGAACTTTCATATTTTTACCCTTTAAAGCTAAATTAACAGCAAGAAGAATCTTCTTTCAAATTAGAAGAACCCTCATCAGAAGAGCTACAATCAAATAAACCAAAATGTTGAGACTCATCACCAATAATCTCAAAGTAAGGAGATAATCTTGTGTCTTTTAACATTCGTGCAGTATTTGAACAAACTAGCATGGGTCGATTTAATTCAAAAATATGATGGTCATCTAAATGATAAAAACAGTCACTATTCTTAATCCCACCACGATAGTATGCCACTTGACCATAGTCTTCACATCTATCTTCAAGTTCTTGTATTTTAAAAGCTCTTAAAGTTTCTGATGTAAATTTATAGTTACTTAACTTTTCTTCAATAATGGCATTATCAATAGTAACTGTACCAGAGTTAAGCAATCTAACATCACAAAAGCCAACCTCAAACATCAGCCTTCTAAAGTCTTCTTTATACATAGCACCTGACAAACATTCGCCATATAACTCAGGATCTTCTTGTAAGTCTTTTGGAATACGTCTATTTGTATAAATATCTGAAAAGAAAAGCTCTCCACCTGGCTTTAAAACTCTATATATTTCTTTAAATACGGCTTTTTTATCTGGAGATAAATTAATAACACAATTTGAAATAATGATATCAATAGAGTTATCTTCAATATTTAAAGACTTTAGATCTTCAATATAACCTTTTTTAAACTCAACATTTGATTTTTTATATGAAAACTTTTCTCTTTGAAAATCTTGGTGTTTTTTTGCAACCTCAAGTTGCTCATCAGTCATATCAACACCAATAACAAAACCATTTTCTCCAACTAGTGAAGACAAAATATAAACATCTCTACCTGAGCCACACCCTAAATCTAATATAGTTTTACCCTCAACAACTGACGGGATAGGAGAACCGCAACCATAAAACTTTTCAATAATTTCTGAATGAATTTTATTAATACTTTTTTTTAGTTCAGGATCAACATCATCAATGGAACAACATGCATTTGTTTGTAAGTCACTTGATTTTTGTAATACCTCTGAGTAGTACTTTTTAACTTCATCTTTCATTTTAATTCCTAGTTTCTATTTATGTATAACATTTTCATATCCATACTAAATCATAATTTATACAATTACTAAGGGTATCCATTTTTTTTTAAATAAAAATAAAAATTAGCGATTAAGTTGGTAAAGACATAAGGTCATTTGGTAAAATCTAAAATGATTGGAGATATAATTAAATTCACTTAAAACTAATCTCACTAAACCATCGTGAATTTATAGATTAAATATGCAAGCAACACCGTTGGTACGCCCTAATATGGCAGCCACTATACGTAAAATAACATCCATCTCTACTCTTCCCCATGTAACATTAGAAATTTTAAAACTGGGTAATAATTCTAGTTCTGGTGCTAAAGACATGGAAAAAATCATTCAAACTGATGCTGCTTTAACATCAAAACTGATGAAAATGGTTAACTCCGCTCACTTTTCTTTGCGTGAGCCTGTTTTAAATATTAGAAAAGCAATTGTTTTTTTGGGTTTTAAAGTAGTAAAAGATATTGCACTAGCTGCTTCTGTTTGTGACCTTTTTTCCAATGATGTACCCATTGGCAGTTATAGAAGGACAGACCTTTGGAGACATTCTGTATGTGTAGCAATAGCTGCCAAGCTAATTGCTCAAAAAACTAAGCTAAATATTCAAGACCAAGTTTTTAGCACTGGTATTTTACATGATCTAGGTATCATTATGATAGATCAATACCTTCATTCTCATTTTATTAAAATAATGGAAAAACACGAAACAACTCAGAACCTCGGGGAAGCCGAAAAAGAAATTCTAGGTTTCACCCATACCCAATTAGGAGCAGAAGTTGCCACAACTTGGAAACTTCCAGAAGAATTTTTAACTGTCATTGAAAACCACCACTCGCCCATTAAAGCCAAAGAAAAATACCGCAAATTTGTTTCTATTATGCACATAGCTGATGTAATTATTAACGGACAAAAAGTTGGTTTTGTAGCTGAAAGGCTAATTGATGCTCAACAATTTAATTTTGCCCTCACTCAACTTAATTTTAGAAAAAAAGATATTGGTATTATTGTTGCCGAGCTACCTCATGAGTTTGAAAAAGCTAAAGATTTAATTGAACTAGTAGAGGATAAATAGTGGATTTATTTGAATTTTTAAAAGATGATGATACAAAGTTAGTCGAATTTGACGCTCTTAATAGCTTAATTTCAGATTGGTCTTTGCATTTTCATTTAGCTTTTAGTTTATTTGACCATAACTTAAATTCCATCTTAAATGATAGCAGTTTACAAACACTAGAGTTAGATAATCTGTTGCATAACCATCTTGATGAATTAAAAGAAACTAAATCACATATCCATGTGACAAATGAGGCTAATAATCAAACTCTCTTATTTATATTTCACTTAGAAGAAGAATTAATCGGATATTTAGAACTCAAAATTTTTCACGAAAGTAAAAATCTATCTAGTTTTATTTCTAATTTAATTAAACAAATCAAGCTCTCATACCAACTTTTTTCTAATGAACAAGATTTTGATACTTACAAAACCAAATTTATCCATATGCAAAACCAGCTGGAGAATCTCTCTGATCAGTTTCATGAAATTTCAGCTGAAAACCTTGAAAAAAATGAAGAACTTCAAGAGTATAGTCTAAATTTAGAGTCTAAAGTAATAGAAAAAACCTCAGAACTTCGCTTAGCTGTTAATCATGCAGAGTCTGCTAACAAAGCAAAAAGTGAGTTTTTAGCTAATATGAGCCATGAAATTCGAACTCCTATGAATGGTATCATTGCCATGACTGAACTAACCTTAGAAAGCGAAATTAATGATGAACAACGAGAAAACCTAGAAATCGTACAAGAATCTTCTAAAAATTTAATGTCTATTATTAATGATATTTTAGACTCATCTAAAATTGAAGCTGGCAAACTAGAGCTAGAATCCATCGAGTTCAATCTTTTAACTCAACTAAGAAGTACATATGCATCTTTGAGTATCCGTGCTTTTCAAAAAGGTTTAGAAATTTTATTTGATATCCCAGATAATATCCCTTCTTTACTTATTGGAGACCCGGGCAGAATCAGCCAAATTTTAATTAATCTAGTTGGCAACGCTATTAAATTCTCAGATGATGGAGAAATTACAACCGATATTCGTTTAAATAAACAAAGTGAACAAGAAGTATCCCTGACATTTAGCGTAACTGATTCTGGTATAGGTATTCCATTTGAAAGGCAAGATGCTATTTTTCAATCTTTTACCCAAGTCGATGGTTCTACCACTAGAAAATACGGTGGAACAGGCCTCGGAACAACCATATCTAAACAATTAACCGAGTTAATGGGTGGAACGATCGGAATACAATCTGAACCAGGAATTGGTAGTACATTCTTTTTTTCTATTCCATTAAAAACAAAAAAAAATCCTCCTCTTTTAAAGTTTAACATTCAAGAAAATCCTAAAATTTATCTATGTCTTGAAAACGAAGACTTCACTTATTTCACCCAAGAGCACCTACAAAAATCTGGATTTACTGTGCATAGTATTGACCAAATAGATGAAATAAATTCAAATGATGAAACTATTATTATTGACTCTAGAAACAAAAATATACAAAACTTTTTAAATAAAAATAAGAGTCACAGAATCATAGTCGCATGTGATGATCCCTCTAAATTTCACCCTCTTGATTATGACTCTAAAATTAGTTTTTTACGTAAGCCTCTTTTACCCGGTGATATTATTTTTGATTTGTTTCCTAATTTAAAAACAAACCAAGAGTCCAATAAAAAAGAAACTATTAAAAAGCTTCTTTTTATAAAAAAACCTAGAGTATTAGCTGCTGAAGACAATCTTATTAATCAACAAATCTTAAAAAAAATCTTAAGTGACGATTATCATTTAACCATTGCAAAAAACGGGCTTATAGCATTCAATCTTAGAAAAGAAAAACAATTTGATATTATTTTAATGGACATGATGATGCCAGAAATGGGAGGCCTCGATAGTACCATAGCAATTAGAAACTGGGAGCAAGAAAATAACATCCCTCCAATTAAAATAGTTGCCATGACAGCTAATGCTAGAGATCAAGATAAAAAAGATTGTTTTAACGCAGGAATGGACGACTTTATATCAAAACCTGTTAAACCTAAAGTCTTAATCGCTTCTATGTTTAAAAATATTGATAAAAAGTTTATCATAGAAACCACAGATGAAGTAAAAAAAATAGAAAACCAAACTTCTATTAAAACTACAGATCTCAATAAATATGATCCAAATTCTCCTATTTTAGATAAAGACTTTAGTTTCAACCTAGAAGAAGTAGATGACTTAGATGACGGAACAGGAGAGATCATCGTTGAAATGATAGCACTTTTTATAGAAGCCATTGATGAGGGAATCGAAAAGTTATCACTCTCTATTGATAATAAAGATTATTACTCTATTAAAATGTTAGGCCATACCCTAAAAGACAGTTGTAACCTATTTAGAGCTCATGGACTACGTCTAATTTTTGTTGATCTTGAAATAAACCCATGTTTTGAAACTCTTGAGCGCTCTACACTCAATCTAAAAAGATTAATATCTATTTGGAAACATCTAAAACCCAATATTTTAAATAAATCATGACGGGTCAAAGCCTTGAATTAGACAATATAGAAATACTCAAATTAATTTCACAATCTGACTTTATATTATGGAGAGTCAATCAAAATGGTATAATCACCCTTTCTTTAGGTGATGGACATCACTTAATTGGACTTCAAGAAGATGAGCTTCATCTAAAAAATATTTTTGAATTTTTTTCAGATTCTCTAGTTTTAGTCAAATATTTAAACTTTGCCCTTTCTGGTGAGAGATTCAAAGCCCCTATCGAAATTTATGGTTCAATATTCGATGTATCGTTTTACCCTACTAATAATAAAAAAGCTGAAATTTATTGTGTGTTAGTAAACATTACTGATCATAAAAGAATTGAACTAGAGTTACGAGAAAATGAAAGCAGATATAGAAGATTAAGTGAAGCCTCATATGAAGGAGTCGGAATCATTCAAAATGGTTTAATTATTGATGCAAATAGATCCTTGGCTGATATGTTTGGCTACAGAACCTACGAAATTTTAGGCCTACCTACCATATCTATGATTGAAGAGTCTTCAAAGTCTACCATACTTGAAAATCTCTCCTCTAATTATGAAAGACCATATCATATAAAGGCTATTCGTAAGGATGGTTCTATTTATGATGCTGAAATTTCTCATAAATTAATTCCGTCTGAAAATAAAAATTTAAAAGTAATAGCTGTCAGAGATATTACAGAAAGACTTCTTTCTGAACAAGCGATTAAACAAAAAAATAGAGAACTGGAAGATATTAATCGTACAATAAAAAAACAAAATCTTGAACTAGAAGCTGCCTATTTAAAAATTAAACAATCTAAAGAACGAAACCTTAAAATAGAAAATCAATTAATACAAGCAAATAAAATGATTTCACTTGGTACTTTAGCTGCTGGAATTGGACATGAAATCTCTCAACCTCTCAATGCCCTAAAAATTACAATTGATGGCATTGAATTTTGGTATCAACAAGGTAAGTCCTTTGATGAAAAGTCTCTTAGAGAGAAATTGAAAAAAGCCTCCAATCATGCAAATCGGATTGCTGAAATTATTAGCCAACTAAGATCTCTATATAATAAAAAACCTCGAGAGATAAAACCAACTTCTATTAATACTTTAATTACGAAAGTCTTATCTACACAAAAAAGTACACTAGATAAAGAGCACATACAGTTTCAATTAAGTTTAGATGAAAATATACCCAATGCTTTAGTTAACTCTATTCAATTTGAACAAGTAATTATTAACTTATTAAATAACTCTATTTATGCTCTATCTCATTCTAATACAAAAGATAAATGCATCAAAATAAAAACTACACTTGCCAATAATGTCATATTATTAACCTTTGAAGATAATGGTTTAGGCTTTAAAAATTCTATCAAACAAATTTTTGACCCTTTTTACTCTAACAAACAAGGAGAAGGAATGGGACTTGGCCTTTCGTTAATACATACTTTCATATCTTCTTGGGATGGCGATATTTTTGCTTCAAACAGTAAAAATGGAGGAGCCCTATTTTTAATTTCACTAAAAATTGATCAAAGCTAATTACAAAGCAATAATTTTTCATCTCTAACCCTTGTAAGTAAATACCCTAAAAGATATATTTGTATATCAATTTCACCCAAAGAAAGTAAAAAATGAATATTTTATTAGTTGATGATGAAAGCAACAGTAGAGAGTCTGTAGCAGAGTTTCTTTTTGAACTTGGCCACCAAGTAAAGCAAGCTGGTAATGCTGGCACTGCTTATAAATATTTTTTAGAAGGAAATTATCCATTAGTGATAACAGATATTCGGATGCCTGGTATGGATGGCATCGAATTTTTACATCGCTTAAAAGAGCTCAAAGATAAAGCTGTTGATGTAATTATTTATACGGGACACGGAGATATAGACACTGCTGTAGCATCTTTAAGACATGGAGCTTATGATTATCTTCAAAAACCAATTAATGTCTCTGAACTCGCTAGACTCGTTGATAAATGTGCAGAACACCAACGTTTAATTATTGAAAATAACAAACTCACAAATCAATTTGATGAAAGTCTCTCTCAGGCAACTTCTTCAATACAAAACGAACTCAATAATTATAGGTCTGCTTATTTGCAAAAAGAAGGCCTTTTTCAAATCATAGGTAAATCTGAGCAAATAAAACAAGTCATCAAAACTGCCTTATTATTTCATCAAGATAAAGATGTACCCGTCATTATTGAAGGAGAAACAGGTACAGGAAAAGAACTTTTTGCGAAACTAATACATTACGGAGACTCCCCTAATAAAAACCCTTTTATAGACATTAACTGTGCTGCAATTTCTCCTGAACTATTTGAATCTGAATTATTTGGGTATGAAGCGGGTGCTTTTACTGGTGGTAAAGCAACAGGAGAGAAAGGTAAAATTGCTATTGCTGAAAAAGGGAGCCTCTTTTTAGATGAAATCGGAGAAATGCCTCTACATTTACAGCCTAAACTATTAAGAGTATTACAAGATAATACTTATTATAAAGTTGGTGGGCTAAAAAAGGAAAACTTAGAAGCAAGAATTATCTGTGCTACTAATAGAAACCTAGAAGAAATGGTCGAAGATAACACATTTAGACGTGACCTTTTCTATAGATTAAATGTTGGTTATATTAAGATTCCTGCACTTAGAGNNAGAAAAGAGGACATCCCAGAGCTCGTATATTCTTTTTTAGCTAGAGAGTCAAAAAAGCGTAAAAAAAGGTTTAGCTCTATTGATGAAGATGCTATGAATTTTTTAATAAATCACCCATGGCCAGGTAACATAAGACAACTTGAAAACGCCATTGAAAGAGCTATTCTTATTTATGACGAAGATTCATTAAAGATTCATCATTTATCATTTTTAAAAAGTAGTGCAAATCTAAAATATAACAACGATCAAATGATACAAGAACTTACCTTAAATGAATCTGATTTCAAGCTTCCCGACAATCAACTAAACATTGACTCACTAAATTCTAAAATTGTTACCAAAGCCCTTGAAAAATTTGAAGGAAATAAATCAAAAACAGCTAAATACTTAGGTATATCAAGAAACTCTCTTTATTGTAAAATAAACAAAAACACCAAAAATGAATAACTTGTTTCTCTGAACATTATTTGTTGGAATACGTACACTATTTCTAGTTTGATGTACAGTTCCATACATCACAATGACCATAATCTAACTATAGGCATTAATTAGTCGTATATTTCTTTTTTTTAATCTGGCATTTTCTTTGCATATTAGTAAGTACTCAAATAAAGGACTTACAATGCAAGAGCACAATAATCTAACCCAACCAGACCTTCTTCGCTCCTTAGCCCAAGAAATTTTTGAAGTAGAGCATAAAATCATCAAAATTAAAGACGATTCTGTTCCTTCGTCTACAAGGCCTAGTATTTATTCTAAGCCAAATAATATTAAAGGATAAAAATGAGAGAAAATTTAGACTCAAATTTTGATACTTCTTCTATAAGTCGAGCCCAAAACGATTCTAATTTAATCTCTCTTATCTGGTTTCATCAAAACGGCCAAATCTACAAAGAAACTCAAAAACTACTTGAAAATGAATTTTTATTTTTTGAAAACCTCAATCAATTAGACATAAAAAAAATACATCCATTAATTATTATAAGTGTCGGTTTAAAAAGCCTTAGCTTTTTTCATCAAGAGTTTAATTCTATTTTTCTGAAAAACGAAAGTAGTGAAATCCTTATCCACTTAAACTCCTCAGTACAATCAATTAACAAAGAGGTTTTATCTAATTATAAAAATAGAGATCGAGTTAACTTTATTGACCATGAAGCAAATGCTAGAGAGTTTAAATTACTAATTCCTGTACTATTTTCAAAAGCAAAACTAAGACAAAACCAAAACCAAGAGTCAAAAGGCAACTTTATATCTCCAAAAGTTAAAAATGAAAGTAATAAAGATTTAAGTTCTTTATTAGCCTGCGGAATGGCACACGATGTTAATAATATTTTAACAGCTATACAAGGACGTGTTTGGTATTTAGAAAAGATGGCTAGCATTCAAGATAGTAGTAATTTTTCAATCACTCCAAAACAAGCTTTTTTAGATGTTTCGAGATGGATTCTTAAAATTAAAACACTATTAAAGCAATTAATTGTTTTGACAAAAGATAATGCCTTTAAACAACAAAAAATCTGCTTAAATGAAGTGTTAACCTCTGGTCTTGAGCTTGCTAGTTCACTTGTTTGTGATACCGTAAAACTTACATTACATCTTCCTGACTCTAAGTATTATACCAATGGAGATGCTACTCTTTTAGAACAAGTAATTTTAAATATTTGTATTAATGCTAAAAATGCAATCTCAGAAAACGGTATGCTAGAAATAAAACTTAGACCTAAAGTTAAATTTGAAAATACAAATTACTACGTAATCTCCTTACAAGATAATGGTAAAGGTATTAAAAAGTCTCACTTAGAAAATATTTTCGATCCTTTCTTTTCAGTTCAACAAGGCTCAAAAGGATATGGACTAGGTCTTTTCATGTGCAAACAAATCATTGAAAAACATAATGGTTTTATTGAGGTTGAATCAGAAGAGTATGTAGGAACAATTTTTAAGATATACCTACCAGTAAGTAAAAGTAGTTTTTTAAAAACAAAGGTTTATTAAGATGCAACCATTTAAAGTTCTTATTGCTGACCAAGACCATAGCTCTTTTTTAGAAGTTGAGAAAGAATTTCAAAATGAGGACAAGTTTCAACCTCAATATTTAAATTACCATGCCTCTCTTAATATCAATAAAATAAAACAATACAATCCAGACTTATTAGTACTTGATTGGACAAAACTAAACAATGATCATAACCGAATTGTCGAGACAATTAAACAAAGCTGTCAGTCTCTTCCTATTTATATTACAAACTTTGAGGGTAGAGCTGTAAACTCTTTGAGTACAAATACTAGCTTGATTCCTAAGGGTAAGTGTCAAATAGAAGATGAAAGAATCAGAAGATTAAGGTCTGCTTTACGAATACTAAAACGAAAAACTCTTAAAGATAAAATTACTTTTAAACATTTATATTCTAAAAAACAAGCTCCGTCTATTAGTAAAGAATATAAACTTAAGCATAATATACAGCATAATTCTCACCTCGAATTATAAAAACCCTCTAAAATATATCTACTTGTATTTGGGGACATAACTTTTGTTATTGTCAACCCTTAAAAGAGATTTAATATTAAATTCCCTTTTTATATGTTACTTTATCTTTTCATGTATTCGATAATATCTTCTGAATACATTTCAAATTGAAATAAATTTTATAAAAAAGGATAACAATGAAAAAATTTGCTTTATTTGCTGCAATTACAGGACTATCTTTGTCTTTAATTGGTTGTGGTAGTGATGATGACGTGGTGGCAGTAGCTGTAGCAACTGCAACTGTTAATGGTAGTGTAGCTTCTGGAGCTCCTTGGGCTAATACTAATATAACCCTAAAATCTTTAGGTGGCACTTCTAAGTCTGTATCAGGCTTAACTGATGCAAGTGGAAACTACTCTTTTGATGTTTCTGCACTTACAGGGCCATTTTTACTAAAAGCCAGTAAAATTGTTAGAGGTAAAAGAGTAAATCAATTTTCTTATACCGCCAGTGCCGGAGTTGCTAATGTAAACCCTATTGCATCTTTAATCTTAAAAACAGCAACAAATACAGATCCTAGTGTCTTATTTGATTCACCATCAACAGGTAACCGAATTGCTGATTTAAAAGCAAAAATTGCACAAGCGAGAGATTTAACAAATAAAATTTTTAAAAACTTATATGCATCATATAATGTACCTTCAACTTTTAATCCTTTAACATCAACTTTTTTAACAAATAACAAAGGTTTTGATGGTTTACTTGATGCAGTTAAAGTTGAATTTAACGGTAATAATGCAGTTAAAATTAGATCAAGATTTCAAAATAATATTGAACTTGCTTCTATTCCTTCTGTTAGTACTACTAATTTAGCTTCATTAACAAGTATATTTGTTTCTGAAGTCGCTGCCCGTGCTACTACAACTATTGTTTCTGAGATTCCTGAAATCAGAGAAATGATTACTGATATTACTAAAAAACTTGTTAGTAAAAAAGCAGGAGTTAATGTAACTAACGGAGACTTATCTAAATATTTTGAAGATGGTATTTATAGTGGTTTTACTAAAGATACTTTAATCACTCGGCTACTAAAAAATGAAGTTTCTGTTGATAGTTTAGCTTCTTTAAGTATCGAAACAATCAACGGAACAACAAGAACTCTTGATTTTCAATTAGGTAAAAAAGATGGAGCTACTTTAGATGGTGGAATTTTTGGTTTCCCTGGAAAACAAAATTTAGTTAAAAAAATAAATAATCAATGGAAGTTTTTACCAAACGGACAAAAAACTTTTATTACTGCTAGTACTACTTACCATAGGATACAAAGCAGCTCTAGTAAATTTATTGGTACAACGGCAATCGGCATGAAGTTTTCTGGTAAAAACTATACATCAGATATTTTAACTGGATTTGATATCAAGCAAACTGCTTTACTTGGTACAGTATTATCTGGTACACCTCAAAGAGGTTTAACTACTGATGTTGAAGATTTATCAACAATAACATCTTCATTTAACTCTGGTATTACAAGTGACTTCTTAGATTTTGAGTTTTTTTCAACATTTCAAGACGGAACAACAGAAAATAAAACAATAGCTTTAGCTATTCCAAGGTTAGGTAATTTACCTAGTGATTCTTATTATCCATCAATTACACCTAGTAGTAAAACTACTAAAGCAATTAAAGCGTCTGGTTTAAATTTTTTCTATAAAACTCCAAAAGCTACTCCTTTAAGAGCATTAAAAGCACAAATCTATATTAATCACACTAGTGGAGCTGTGAAACACGTTACTACTGCTACAATTAATTTAAGATTAAATGCAAATGCTGCTAATATTGCTTACAGTACTATCCCGACTACTAATGTTGTTCAATCTGCAAGTTTAGATTTAACAGCTTATACTTTTAGAGGTGACGAAAGTTTTAAAACTACCTTTATTTTTGAACAAGTTATACCTACTGTAGATGTTCCAACTTCAAATGCTAATAATCTGCCATCACAAATAAAAGGTCAAGTTGTGACTATGGTATTTAGCAATGCTGTTACAAGTGCTCCTTACACTAATGGTGAAACTTTATTATTTACCTTTAGTAGTAGTAACTCTTTATTTATTGGTAATAACTTCACAAAAATTGCTTCACTTTTTACAAAACCAAATACTGAGTATATCTGGACAGCATCTGATGGAACTACTTATGCTTTATCTCTTAAAACAGATGGAAGCATAAACAAAGTTAATATTGGTAGTACAGCAACAGCATTTCTGGGGCAATTTAAGCCTCAAGTTGTAGCTGTAACTCCAGCGAACCCAACAACAACTACTACAAGTGTACCAACAACAACTATATCATCAAGCGACCAAGCCAAACTAAGCTTGCTTCAAGGTAAGAAATTTGAATTTTATCAACAATTTGGAAATACTCATAGTCGAGCAATGCTTTTATTTAAAAATAATGGAGAATATCAAGTAAGTTCAACTAGACTTCTTGCTGGAAACTACAATGCAGGTACCTATACAATTAAAGATGGTAAACTTCAAGTTTTTGCTTTAAACTCTTATAATGTTAGTCTCACGTCTACTGCTAACAATGGTGTAATCACTGCTATTGGACATTTAAATACACCGGCTAGCCTTTCTCCAAGGATTGGAGAGGTTTTAATAGGTCAGTATGATTTAATTACTGATATTGATAGTACAGGTTTTACATTAGCGGGTACTTCTGATTCAACCGGTATTGCTGTTAATTCTACGTTTAGATGGACTCCAACTACTACTTGTGGTGGAGCAACTGATTTAACATCTATTCGATTTTATACCGGAAACTTAAGTCCTTCTACTGATAAAAGTACAGATTGTATGCCAATTGCTACTCATGCTTTTGCATATAGCACTCCAAAATTTACAACTTCAATGCTTGCTGATAAAAAGTTCAAATACGGAGCTCCAGATGTTAGAAGCAAAGTGTTTGATGGTCAAATTGTTTTTAAAACTGATGGCACATTTATAAGATCTGAAAACGACCCTTTTAACACAGGAGAAAATGGTAACATCTATCTAGGAAAGTGGGAAATTGTTCATGGAGCTTTATATCTTATAACTCAACAAACAAGTATTGTAACCTATAACCCTACTGTTAGTTCTACTACTAAGCAAATCTCTATCACACCCACTACCTTAACTTTTAGAGGTTTTTCTATGCTATTGACTTCTGATAGCACAGGCACATTGAATATGAGCCACGTACAGGGTCAATCACGAATTACCGCCAACTACTTTGATCCAATTTTTAGCCCTACTACAGAGTGTGGCTCAAGCATTACCCAAATTAAAGTTGTTAATACTCAAAACTGTATCGATATCTCAAATCTTCCTACAAGTAGTGTTATTACTTTACAATAAAGTTTAATACTTAAAAAAGGACTATACATTTATTTGTATAGTCCTTTTTTTATTCTTCAATAAACTTTAAAACCTCTAAAAAATGATCATTAACAGAATCTTTAGATGTTAAAATATTAATGTGGTCATAATCATTTTTATTTCCATTACTTTTTGACAATACTACAGATTTTTTAATACCTACACCAGATTCATCTAAAAACCTTTTAACATCAATAGGATGCCCTAAAGCCATATCTTTAATACCTGTTAAATAAAGAGTTTTTGGTAATTTCATCGTTTTAATAGCACTGCCATAGTCAAAACTATCTTGTGGATCTATCCACGGTAAAATCCTTGCCCATAACAGACTTTCATAGTGGGTTAATTTAGACTCGTTATCAGAGCCTAAGCCAAATTGTTTTGCTGGTAAATATCCATAAATTTTAGATAATAAAGGACATATAACTCTCCAAACAATTTCCATATAAAAAATTGCCTGTAAATTATTAACTGTTATTGATCGTTTTGAAGCAAAATAAATACAAGTATTAATCTTATCTATATATTTTGGAAACCTACACAAAAAAGAGTTTAATAAAACTCCTCCCCAAGAGTGAGCAACCAAGGTAATAGACGAATGATTTTTTAATAATTCATCTAAAATGAAGGGTAAGTCTTCACATATTATTTGTGTTTGACCAAATTTTGAATCTTTTGAGACTAAAGGACTACTTTCACCACGTCCTCTTAAATCTATAACATAACAACAATAGTTTTTTGATGCTAAAAAAGGAGCAAAACCTTTATTTTTTTTAGTATAAAAAATTTTACCGTTTTCAATGGCCCCATGAACCATTAAAACAGCAGGGTCATTTTCATTTTTATAAATTTTTCTTAGATGTAATTTATAATTTTGAAAGTCTAAAAATATTGATTCTTGTTTTACTGTATTCATTTCAAAATAATATCATAATTTTATTCTTTTTTGATATAATAAAGACATACTCTCAGCAACTTTAATCATGGAGATTGGAATTTATTCCAATAAAAAAGTGTCAGTCATAAATAAATCTTTTATGGGAATAAATTCCCATCTCCGAATTAAAGGAAAAAAGTTTTATAATTGATATGTTTTTGGAGAAAAATGAAAGCAATTATTTTACAAACTTTAGATACACAAAGAGATAATATAAAAAGTCAAAAAGCATCTAAAAAGCTAGAGTTACTTTTATTAAATGAAAAAATAATAGACGAGGTTAAAACAGAGTCTTGTATCTTAGAGATCAATGAGTTATCAGATTCTATAAAAAAACTATCCCTCACCACAGACTTATTAATTACAATTGGTGGTACTGGGCTTGGACTTGATGATTGTACTCCAGAAGCAAGTAAAAAGGTATTTGAAAAAGACTGCCCTGGTATTGCAGAACTCATGCGTTCAGAAACAGCTAAATTAAATAAAAAGGCATGGATTTCAAGATATGTATCTGGTATTTATCAAAATACTTTAATTGTAAATTTCCCTGGTAAAGAAAGCGCTGTTGCTGAGTGTTATGAGTGTGCTAGTGATATTATTTTACATACTACAAAAATGTTATGCAAACTCAAGTAGACTTTGATATAGCTATTTTATGTGGTGGCCTTAGTTCAAGGTTTAAAGACGATAAAACCCTAGCTAAAATTGATGAAAAAACAATCATTCAATGTACAATTGATAGTATCAAATCTTTAAATAAAAATACCTTTTTAGTTTGTAAAAAAAAACATCAAAATAAATATAAATCACTATGTCTACAGTTTGCTTTTGATAAAGAAGTTGACTCTGCTTCTATTTTTGGCTTAAAAACAGCTTTAGAGTTTTCAACTCAAAAATATGTACTCGTTTTATCCGCTGACTTACCATGTTTTAATAAGACAATTGTATCTAGTTTGCTTAAAAACCCTCAAAATCAGTCTGTAATTTCTTTTTACAATGGTTTACAACCATTAGCCTCATTATATAATACCAATATTCTTTTACAACTTGAAAACTATATATCTAATCAGTCTTTAGCTATTCAAAAATTTATTAAATCTATTAATCATACTATTGTTGATTTTAGTGATTTAAAAATAAATTACTTTCAAAATATTAATACCAAACAAGATTTAATCCAACTTTTATCCAATAATTATAATATACTTTAAGATATGGCAGTAAATTTGCTGTAGTAAATTAATAATTTATAAAAATATCCACTTTCGGAGCGACAATGATTCAATATCAAGAAGCAATTGATCTTCTAGATCAAAATATAAAAACCTTAAAAATTGAAAAAACTTCTATTTTTGAAGGTATTAATAGAGTAATAGCAGAAGATATCTTTGCTAGTCAAAATTATCCTTCTTTCTCTAAATCTGCTATGGACGGCTATGCATTAGGTTCAGAAAACCAAAAATCCTATGAGGTTATAGGTGAAATTGCCGCTGGAGATCATAAAGATTTTCTTCTACAAAAAAATCAATGTGTTCGTATTTTTACTGGTGCAAGAGTCCCAGAGTCTTGCAAACAAGTAATAAGGCAAGAATATGTGAATGCTAATAACAATTACATAGAAGTACATACAAAAGATAACTTAAATATTATTAAAGAAGGCGTTGATCTAAAACTAGGTGATCTCGTTATTTCTAAAAATACAAAACTAAAACCTCAAGACTTGTCTATTTTAGCTAGTTTTGGTATTACTGATATCAAGACCTATCAAAAACCAAAAGTTGGAATCATTGCCACTGGTAGTGAACTTGTCTCCCCAAATCAAACCCCAAATATTGGACAAATTAGAAATAGTAACTCTATTCTAGTTTCTAGTATCCTTAAATCAAGGGGCTTTGACTGCATTGACTACGGAATCATCAATGATAATGAAGAAAACATCATCAAAGCATTAAAAAAGGCTCTAAATGATAATGATTTAGTTATAACTACTGGTGGCGTATCTGTAGGAGATTATGATTTAATTCCAAAAATACTCGTAAATCAAAGCCTTGATAAAGTTTTTCATGGAGTAGCACTACAACCTGGTAAACCTGTTTGTTTTTTTAAAGGAGAAAAAGAAATATTTTTTGGTCTCCCTGGAAACCCTGTAGCTAGTTTTGTAAATACCTATCTTTTTGTTTTACCCGCTCTAAATCAATTGATGGGGCTTAACGTCAAACAAAAGTGTCTCAAAGCTCCTATATCTCAAGCTCAAAGTTTTAAAACACAAACAAGACTTAAGTTGATTCCAGCCAAATTATTAGTTGATGGAACTCTCAAACTCATTAATATGCATGGAAGCGCCCATCTTCATTGTTTATGCGAGGCTAATGTATTAGTCAAAATACCCCAAGAAGGTGGAGACTTTAAACAAGGATATAAACTTGAGTATATTCAATTGGAGATATTATGAAAGCCTTTTTATTTTTAATCTTAGTAAATATTATTGCCTCTAATACGATAATTTATCACAAAATTTTTAAAAATATTTCTTTAAAAAGGAGTGAAATAATGTGTATAAAAAAACAAATTTCTAAACCATTTGACTCTATCTATTTAAAGTTAGGTGGTTTTTTAACAGGAGTTATACAATCTACAAGTTCAAAAATCAATAATACCTGCCAACAAAAACAAGCTCCTTATGGCCTTATATTAAAACAAAAAGACCGATTTGCGGTAGTATTAGATGATCAAATAATTAAGATTCAAACTAAAAGTCAAAAAATTGAGATTCATCCAAATGATATTTACTCTATTAAATCTAAAAATCATATATTTGAAGTTAAAACAAAGTCAAAAACATATTTAGGTTTTATTTTAAATAAACAATTATCTTTTTATACTCCTTTTGAAAAACAAACCATAAATATAAATTCAATGCAATCTTATTATATGCCATTTAAGCAAAAAGAAAGAATATTTATGGAGTTAAGTAATTTCAGAGATCCTATTTTCTCTAATATTTTCTTTTTAAAAAAAGCGGGCCAATTTAAAATGGGACGAGATACAAAAGTACCCATTTTTTTAGATGAATCTCCAGCTCATATGGTAAATATCAGTACAGACTTTTATGCTTCACAAACAGAACTAAGTGTAGAAGATTGGATTAAAATAATGCCAAATAATAATTTCACTCTACAAGATGACTGCCTTAAATGCCCTATGAGCAATGCTAACTGGAATCAAGTCGATAACTTTATTAATAAATTAAACACCATGCAAGATTTAGTTACATATTCATTACCAACTGAAGCCGAATGGGAGTACATAGCTAAAAACTATACAAAAGAAGATAAAACTCCTATCAATGAGTTTAATAAAGTCTGTGAATATCAAAAAATAAATCTATTTTGTGATTTATTTTCTGGGGTTTGGGAATGGACAAAAGATAATAAATCAAAATATTTGAAAAAATTACAAACTGACCCTATTATAATCAGTGATTCTAATAGAAAAGTATATCGTGGTGGTAGTAATTTTTCACAAAATAAGGTTAGAAACCATACATATAGAGGTTCAGCCTCAAAAACCAAAAATGATCACACCATTGGTTTTAGATTAATACTAAGGAAAAGAAAATGAAAGAAAAACTATTTTGCTCATCAAGACGTGGCGATTTAACCAGAATATTAATCAGTCAATTTCATGATGACGAAGAAATTAAAATAGATTTTGTAGTTAATCAACATAGAGGTGATTTAAACGATTTAAAGCTATTAATGAGAGACTTACAAGTGTGTGAAATAGCTCAAGAAGTGATTAGAGGTTTATGGATAGCACAACCAGAAACTAGAAAAAACTATGAAGTCAGTGTACAACATTTATTAGACTACTACGAAAAAGAGCAGTTTTTAAAAATGACCGAAATATCACTTGATGAAGAACTATCAATTTCAAACTTATGTCAAGAAAATAGTAAACAAGAATTAGCAGATACTTTATTGAAGTATTTAATTAAAGAAAGAAAAAACCCTATTTAATCTTTTTACAAATTGATTTATAAATATCCTGATCATTATTTTCAGTAATTTCTAAAGAGTTTGACCATACAATTTCAAAACCATTTTCTATCAATTCTTTTTCTATCTTTTTATGGTCTCTATAAATTCTACGGTGTGGGATATAATCTTCACCGTTTATTACCTTTGATATACCAAAATCACTTGCATTTGTACTCTTAAGCCAAAGGATTCCATCTTTATCCCAATGAAAGTGAGGTTTATCTTCATAACTACGCTCATCTGTATCAAACATAGTCTCCATCCAAAAATAACCTTCTGGTTTTAAAGCCTTATGAATATTAGAAAAAACAGATTTTCTCTCTTCAATCATAGCAATACAATGTATACAGTGAGCATCAACGATTAAATCATATACAAGATTACCCAAGCTATCATTACAAACATCTGCTTGACGATAAGATATATCAAAATTTCTCTTTTTAGCTTGCTCTTGAGCTACCTCTACGGCACTTATAGAAACATCTACACCTTCAACAACAAAACCATTCTCGGCTAAAAAACAACTAACTTGACCTGTTCCACAACCAATTTCTAAAGCTTTTGGATTTTTTGAAAGAAAAGCACTTTTTGCTAAAGCTTCTTGTATAAAGTCTTTCAAATAAAAAGAATCAAAATTATCTGATTGACCTAAGTATTGATCCCAAGATTCATAACCTTTTTCTTTTATTTCTTTATAGGCATTTTCATGTATATCGTAGTAATTCATTTAATTATCTCCATATTTAATATATAAATATATCTTATTTAAAACAAAAAAACCTGTATTTCTACAGGTTTTTTAATCTAAGTACTATTATCTTTTTGGATTATAAATCCTTGGATAAACATCATCTAAATAAAAGTCTTGAATCTTATGTTTACCTTGTTGATTTACATGACACATTCTACATGAACCCTTAGCATCAGGATGCTTAGACCCACTCGGTACCAATTTTGGAATAAATGGTATTCTAATCCCAGCAAACTTAGGTTGTTTGTAGTTTTTTAAAGTATGACAATCTTTACAAGATTTCATATCACCTTTCATTACATGAGGCGTAAAAGGAGGAGCTTTTTTATGGCTCTTTCTCTCACGATGAGGAATATAATACTCTCCATAAAACTCCTCTAAAATAGAATAGCTTGTCCGTACTCCACGTATAATATTTCTACTCTTTAAAAAAGGATATTTTTCTACTAATTTTTGCCTACTACCACTAGCAGAACTTACTGATACTGCTATTAAAAATAACAGACTTAAATAAAATAAATTTTTCATACTTCTCTCCATACTAACTTTTACTTAAAATTGGAAATTTTTTAATAATATTGATATCTAAACTTTCACATGAATCTGTACAGTTTCCACACAAAGTACAATCATATGATCTAACTATAACACTTCTATTTTCTTTTTTGGCTTGAGCAATACTTGCTACTAAATCTTCGTGAGCCATACAATCTGTTGTACATTTTTGACAACCAGAGCATGATGGTTTTACTTCAATTTGAAAAATCCCAAAAGTCTTATTAAACAAAGAATAAAATGTACCAATCGGACATATATTTTTACAAAAGAAATATTTCTTTGCATAAACTTCTAAAATAACAATCAAAGCTACAAATAACAAAGCATAAACCAGTTGATATTGTAATCCCCTAACAAGACTACTCAATGGATTTAAAGGAACCCATATAGCAACTCCTGTTAAAAAACTAATGAGTAAAAAACCAATAAATACTATATAATTTAAACGAGATATTTTACTCGGTTTTTGAATCTTCATTTTTGAACCACGACCAATTTCCATGGCCATGTTTACTGGGCAAACCCAAGAGCAAAAAATTCTGGGTTTCAAAAGCAAGTAAAATAAAAATACTATAATAGCACCAGTTAATAACTCACTCGCTATTGACATAGAGCTTAAATAAATTGATAAAGCTGTAAAAGGATCAGCTAAAAAAACTTTAACATTTCCTAAAATAACTGTTGAACCATCAAATGTACCCTGAAACCAAAGAAAGTCTTTAACATAAAATGGAGCAATAAATATTGCCAATATAACCAGTCTTAAAAGGTGTCTATACTTTTTCATGATGACCCCTTAAATTTATAAAAATCAGGATTTTTAAACGGAGGATAAAATTGACGAACCTTTATTACTGGCTCCTCTGCGATACAAACTTGCTCACAAATTCCACACCCTGTACAAACATCTGAATCTACAACTGGTACATAAGTAATATGTACTCCTGTTCTTTTATTAACTTTTTTCTCTAGTTTTATCGCATCGCCAATTAAGGGACAACGATTGTAACAAACTTCACATCGAAGTCCTTGAATAGCCAAACAACCACCAGGACTCACAATTTCAGCTGTTCCCATGATACTATCTTCTATCTCTTTGCCACCTAAATCAAGAGCATCTGTTGGACAAGCCACTACACATGGTTTATCTACACACATAATACATGCAGCTTTTCGAGGTTCAATAAACGGAGTTCCTTGGTCAAAACCACTCTCACAAAACTGAATCGCTTTAAAGCTTCCTTCGCCACGTTCTTGCTCTGGACAGACAATGCCACATTGTCCACACCTTATGCACTTTGACAAAAAGTTTGCTTCTGCAATATATGAATCAAGCTCTAATTTACGTCGGTTTCCACCAGCCCCTGGAGGTCTTTGTTTAAAACCTCTTCCACTAGCAAAACCACGAAACAGATGAAAAAGAAATATAAAGAATACTATGACGGATGATCTAGTAAACTGTACTTCTTCTAATAAGTCTTTTTCTTTTTTTTCGCTCATGATAGCACTCCTAAAAGATTTAGCTTTTATACTAAGGGGAACTAAGTTAATAGCCCCCTAATACATTTAAGCCTTTTCTATTTTTACGGCACACTTCTTATAATCTGGTTGTTTTGAAATTGGATCATAGTGATCTAATGTCAACATGTTAATTGGGTTATTTTCATCAAAAAATGGAATAAAAACTAAACCTTTTTGTGGTTTTCCTCGTCCATGTGTATCAACTTCATAAAAAGCTGTTCCACGTCTTGAAGAAACTTTAGCTTTTTCTCCACGTCTAATCCCCAATTTTTTTGCATCATCTGGATGCATTTCCATTTTTGCGTAAGGTACTGCTCTATGCAATGCTGGTATACGATTTGTCATTGTACCCGTATGCCAATGCTCTAAAACTCTACCTGTACATAACCAAAAAGGATAATCATTATCAGGAATTTCTGAAGATGGCTCATAAGGACAACACCACATGGTTGCTTTATTACCCGTTGCTTTATAGAAAATAATTCCTTCTTTTTTTCCACCAAGGGCCTTGCTAGCATATGGATCATACTTAGCGTTATATCTCCACTTAGTTTCTTTCCATTCTCCTGTTTTTTTATCTTGAACAACTGGCCAACAAAGCCCTCTTGCTTTTACATACTCTTCATATGGAGCTAAATCTTTTGAACTTCCTGTTTTAAACAAACGATACTCTTCAAAAACTTTTTTAACTTTTTGAGGGTCATCTTTATCAGGAAACATATGGCCTAAACCAAGTTTTTCGGCAACTGCTAAAAGATGCCACATATCATCTTTTGCTTCACCTGGAGGTAAAACAGCTTGAAACCAATGCTGAGTTCTTCTCTCAGC
This sequence comes from Candidatus Cloacimonadota bacterium, assembly GCA_002402105.1. Lineage (GTDB taxonomy): Bacteria > Muiribacteriota > UBA6191 > UBA6191 > UBA6191. Next base: position 11,087 of record NVVD01000032.1, on the reverse strand, counting down.
ATTTCCATAAAACCCTTCTTTTTCTACCCACATAGCAGCAGGTAAAACAACATCAGCTAAATCAGTAGAAGCTGTTCTATAAGAATCACTCACAATTAACATAGAGTCTTTATTTAAAGACCTATCTCTAAATCTTGCWATATTTGGACTTGCAGTAAATGGATTACAACATTGTACCCACATAATATCTAAACGACCTCTTTCAAACTCTCGCATCATTTTTGTCATATGAAAGCCAGGTTTTGAAGGAATTTCATTCTCTTTTTTTGCATCTCCTAACCAAATTTTAGCTGCTATCTCTCGGTGTTTCTTATTCATAACAACACCGATTGGCAATTTATGAGCAAAAGTACCAACTTCACGAGCAGTACCACAAGCTGATGGCTGACCTGTTAAAGAGAAAGGCCCATTGCCTGGTTCTGAAATTTTACCCATTAATAAATGAATATTATAAATCAAATGATTACACCAAACACCTCTAGTATGCTGATTAAATCCCATTGTCCATAAACTCATTACTTTTAAACTTGGATCTGCATATGCTTTAGCTAGTTTTTTTATTTTACCTGCAGGTACACCAGATAATTTTTCAGCATATTCAAATGAATAGGTTGACAAAAATTTCTTGTACTCAGCAAAGCTCATAGGAGTCCCAGCTCCTGCTTTTTTTCTTCCTCTTTGAGCATTTTCCATGTTAGCTAAGTGAGGAGCAGAAATAGGGTCAATACCATATCCTGGCTCAATTTGTGCCATTTTTATTCGAGTGTTTTTTTCTACAAACTTTTTATCATATAAATCATTTGCAACAATATAATTTGCAATAGCATTTAAAATTGCTAAATCTGTTTGAGGTTTCATTAATAAAACTGTTTCAGCTTCATCTGAAGTACGACTTTCTCTAGTCGTTAAATCAAATAAAACAGAACCATTTGTTTCTTTTTGAGCAACCAACCTTGAAAACAAGATAGGATGCATTTCTGCCATATTGGCACCCCATGTTACAAAAACATCTGCATGCTCAAAATCTTCATAAGAACCCATAGGTTCATCAGCTTGAAATGTTCTGATAAAAGCAGCTACAGCTGATGCCATACAATATCTAGCATTAGGATCAATATTATTAGATTTTAACCCAGCTTTCATAAATTTAGATGCTACGTAACCCTCAGGAATGGTCCATTGACCTGAACCAGCCATAGCAACAGCATTCGGTCCTTTTTCTTTTAGAACTTTTTTATATCGATCTGCGATATAATTAATAGCTTCATCCCAACTCACTCTTTCAAGTTTTCCATTTTTTCTAATTTCTGGATAAAGAATTCTTTCTTTTCCGTATAAAACATTTGATAGGTTGTAACCTTTGATACAATTTAAACCTAAATTTACAGGAGCTTTAGGATCTCCTTCTGTCATAATAATTTTGCCATCTTTGGTATGAACTTGAACTCCACACCCTGTTCCACAAAATCTACATGGAGCCTTAAACATTTTTGTCCCGCTTAAAAGCTCTTTTTTATCTTTGTTTAATTGTACTTTAGCTTCTGTACTAATCCCTGTTAAACTACTCAGGGCCACTGCAGCAGCAGTATTTTTTAAAAAATCACGTCGTGAAATAGCCATTATTTACTCCTTTTATTGAAATTTTGGGTCAAATAAATCTTGGGTATGATGAAAAAGAATATTTATTTCTCTTACACCTTTTACATCAACTAATTGCTTTGATAAATCATACTCTTCATCTAAGCTTTTGGTATCTGCTAAGACAGCCATTTTGTCATTGTTGATTCCTAACATTTCATACTGAGGTTTTGAGTTAACAAAATTTAAAATATTTTCTTCATTTTGCTTTCTAAAACCAATAATAAACGATGATACAGGCATTGTTTCTCCTAGTTAGATAATAATTACACTATTAAAATAGCAAGTAACGTGCCTATTAAAATAATCACATAAATTACATTTTTTTCTAAAAAAAAAGGCCTCCTAAAAGTATAGGAGGCCAACGATGGATCAATTTATCTTATTTATATCTAGCTTTAAAGTCTGCTGAAGCTTTCTTTCTTTTAGCTTTTTCTTTATCACTCATTTTACCTAAAAACCACTTGTGATCATCACTATTAAGAACTTTATCTAATTCTTTTTGTAATGCTTTAGCAGCCTTTGGATTTTTCTTCTTTCCTTCTTTGATTAATTTTTCAAGTTCAGGAATAAATTTAACATAAAAATGCTTAGCAACTTCATAAGTACCATGCCAATGAGTGTAATCTGGTCCCATCATAGCAGCACCATGACGTGCTCTTCTACCTTCGTGATGCCAAATTTCAAACCAAATAAAATCTAGTTTATTACCAAACTTTACAGGCTTCATTAATGGTTTAGCCAATGCATATAGTCTTAAACCAGGTTTTGCAAATTTTTCTCCATACAATTCAATTAAAGAATCATATTGTATATAAAAATTATTTACATAACTCTTGTTATGACAATTACTACAAACATCTTTCATATTTTTACGACGCTTAATCCAATTTACTTTTGCGCCTGCAAGTCCCATTTTTGCATCTGAGACTTCTGGTCTTATCGAAACTGGTGGTCGATTATTCCAAGATATTCTCATTCCAACGTCATGAGTTACATCTTGATTTTTAGTAGCACTCATATGACAAGTTGCACAAGTAGGTGCTGCTGAATAATCTTCTCCAACAATCCACTTAGGTGCATCCATATTCATTTTATGCTTATTAGCCCTATAAGCAATTCCGTGCTTAGACTCATTATAAATTTCGATTTGTGGATGATCTGGTCCCATATGACATTTTCCACAAGTTTCTGGCTCTCTAGCTTGAGCTACAGAAAATGTATGTCTTGAGTGACATGCTGTACAAGCACCTTCACTACCATCAGGATTTATTCTCCCAATACCAGTGTTTGGCCATGTTGCAGGATCAAGTGATCCATCATCTAATACTTTTACTATAGAACCGTGACATTGCCAACAACCGTTTACAGCTGCTGGTGATACACCATCAGGAAAACCTTCTGTTTTTAAATAAGGTGCACCTTCAACTACTTCTGCTAGTACATTATCTAATGAACCCATAATCCTACCAGCTTTTGCGTGGTGTGATTCTGTCATTTCTTGTACTTCTTTTTCGTGACACTTTGCACAATCTTTTGGAGATACGATTACAGAAATTCTGTAACCTTTGTGCTTGAAAGCATCCTTATCATCTTTTTCTGCTTGGTGACATTCATAACAACCTATGTTTGCACGATAGTGTTTTGAATCTCCCCACATCTCATAAATACCGGGTGTTTTTTCTTTGTGACATTCGATACAGTCTCGTGACTCATCTGACAATGTTTTAGGAAAAAACCCTGCATGTACAGGATTAAAAAAAGACATTAAGGACACAATTGATAGAGCTTTTAGCCCTTGAACAAGTAATTTCTTACCAAAACTTTGGTATGACATTTTGCTCCTCCTCGTTTGAATTCCAACTTTTGTTTTCGATCTATTGATCCACCACTTATTGCTTTAGCACAATAAATGCCAACTTGAAACTAATCAGATATTTTTATCTCATTAGTTTGGTATCAATATTGCATAACCACTATAAAATAAGTAAACGAAAGAGATATTTATGAAATTTAAATCAAAATTATATGCAGTAATCTTCTCTACTCTATGTATAGGACTACACGCAGACAAAGTTATTAGTAATGAAAAACTAACTTTAAAAAAGGGTAGTTTTAAACTCGAATGTATGAGTTGTCACAGAACAGTAGATAAAAACTTTAAAAAAAGAACCCTAATTGGTGAGCACGAAAAATTAAAAGTAAACCATGGTGATATGTGGTGCTTTTCTTGCCACGATCAAACCAATAGAAATAAATTAAAATTAATTGATGGTTCTTTAGTAGACTCAAAAGATGTTGTTCAAGTTTGTGCCCAATGTCACGGCATGGTTAAAAGAGACTGGGATGCTGGGGTACACGGTAAAAGAACAGGCTACTGGAATGGTGAAAAAGAAGTTTTGGCATGTATTAAATGTCACGATCCACATCAACCACCTTTTGCTCCTATGAAACCTTTTTCTCCACCAAGAAATAGGTTTGGCCCTATCAAAAAAGAACAACATAAAAAAAATCATCATTAATTCCAAAGGTATATATGTGTCAAGAAAACGAAAATAATCAAAATAAATGTGACAGCTCATATCAAAGCGTTACAAGAAGAGACTTTATTAAAGGAGTTTCTGGGGCTTTAGCCTCAACAGCAGCACTAGGAGCTGCTATGACTCCTGCCCTTGAAATGGGTAAAAATTTGTCTTGGGATGAATTTTATCAAAAGCATTATCAAGAGTTAACTGTCGAACAAAAAGAAAAGATATTCAAACGAATTGAAAATAAAGTAAAAGAAGATTACGGGGTAGAAGATGCAACTGTACAAGACCCTCTGCCAATGCTTGGTGTTGAATTTGCTTATGCTTTAAACTTATCCAAATGTATCGGTTGTAGAGGCTGTGAAAAGGCTTGTAGTAAAGAAAATAATTCTGACCGAGCTTCTGGAATGTCTAATATTAGAGTCCTTGAACTTAATAAAGGCTCTATTAATTTAGAAGAGTCATCACAAGGTTATGACCCTGAGCTAGTACCACAAGAAGGTAAGTACTACATGCCGATACAATGTCATCAGTGTAATAATGCTCCTTGTATCAAAGTTTGCCCCGTACAAGCAACTTGGCAAGAAAAAGATGGTATCGTAGTTGTTGACTATAATTGGTGCATTGGATGTCGTTATTGCGAAGCAGCTTGTCCATACTTTGCTAGACGTTTTAACTTCTCAAAGCCAGAAATTCCAAAAGAAGAAATTAATCCAGATATGGGATATTTATCAAATAGACCTCGCCCAAAAGGTGTTGTTGAAAAATGCACATTCTGTCTACACAGAACAAGAAAAGGTAAATACCCAGCTTGTTTAGAAGCTTGTCCAACTGGTTCTCGTAAATTTGGTAACATCTTAGACCCAGAATCTGAAATTAATTACATTATTAAAAATAAAAGAGTTTTTGTATTAAAAGAAGAGTTAAATACTCAACCAAGATTTTATTACTTTTTTGACTAATCTAAATTCAAAACCTACTATTTTTTAGGTTTATAAAGGAAGTTTCTATGAAACAATATCTTACATTTTGTAAGCGTTCAATATCACAGATTTTTGTTGGAAGTAATCTATATTTTTTATGGCTTACTATTTTAACTGTAGTTATGGTAATTGGTGCTCACGCTTATGCTATTCAACTGCGAGATGGATTAGCCGTAACAAATATGACAGATGAGGTATCTTGGGGTGTTTACATTGCCAATTTCACATTTATTGTCGGAATGGCAGCTGCTGCTGTTATGATGGTTATTCCTGCATACTTATATAACAATAAAGCACTTAAAGAAGTTGTACTTCTTGGGGAGTTATTGGCCATTGCCAGTATCATCATGTGTTTATTGTTTGTAACAGCTGATTTAGGCCGACCCGATAGATTTTGGCATATGATACCCGGAATAGGTCGTTTTAACTGGCCCATGTCTATGTTGTCATGGGATGTTATCGTTTTAAACGGATACCTATTAATTAATGCCCATATTTGTGGCTACTCTTTTTATTGCATGTATCGTGGAGTAAAACCAAACCCTTGGTTTTATACACCTTTTATCTTTTTATCTATTTTTTGGGCTGTTAGTATTCATACAGTCACTGCCTTTTTATATAGTGGATTAGGAGGAAGACCTTTTTGGAACTCAGCTGTTATCGCACCAAGATTTTTAGCCTCTGCTTTTGCTGCAGGTCCTGGTTTTTTAATTCTTACACTACAAATTATAAAAAAAGTTGCGGACTTCCCTGTAAAAGATGCAGCTATACAGAGCCTTAGAAAAATTATGACTGTTGCTATGGTAATTAACTTATTTTTACTTGGATGCGAAGTATTTAAAGAGTTTTATACTGATGCTACACACGTTGCATCAGCACAATACCTATTCTTTGGATTACATGGAGCCAATGCCTTAGTAGGATGGATCTGGACAGCAATTGTTTTAAATATAACTGCTACAATCATTTTATTAATTACTAAAATATCTGATAAAGCAATTTTCTTAAATCTTGCTTGTGTCATGGCATTTGTAGGTATTTGGATTGAAAAAGGAATGGGATTAATTATCCCAGGATTTATACCAACACCAATTGGACAATTATACGAATATATCCCTTCAATGGGAGAGGTTCAAGTTTCTTTTGGAATATGGGCAGCAGGTTTTATGGTTTATACTTTGATGGTCAAGATGGTTATACCCATCTATAAAGGAACATTACATGTTGAACCAGAACCAGAAACACAAATAAAATAGATTTACTAAAATCAAAAATCCATGATAATTATCATGGATTTTTTTTGATTTATGGATTAAAATTATATTATGGATCGACGATTTTTTTTTAAATATATTAAAGAACAAATGAAAGATAGCGTTGCTGTTTATCTTTCTGAGGCTTCTACTTTTAAAAACCCTAAAGCATTGGTTGACCCTGTTGTTTGTCAGGGTAAAGAAGACCCTGATTGTAACCTTTGTATCGACCAATGCTCAGATAAAAAGGCTTTATTTTCTACAGGGCTTGGCATGCCTATGTTAAAACTAGATTTATGTGATGGCTGTAACAAATGCGTCACAGTTTGCCCAACAAAAGCAATCTCTATTATTGAAAAAGAAGACCACCCTTTTGCTCAGAGGCGTAGGTTTTGATTTAAAAATATTGAAGGATTTAATAAATTTACATCTTTTATTTTTCTTGAATCTTCTAAACCAAGTACTCAATTTAAAAATGAAATTAAAACTTCTTTTTTTTGCTCATTCTCAAATGTTTTTTTAAAACCTATATCATTTTCAATTAAATCGATAATCTCAATTTTTTAATGATATCCAAATCTAATTGAGTAATATTCAATATTTCTTGATCATTCATAGAACTTGACTTTATTAATTTTTTTGCTATCTCTATTTTTTCTCGTTCTATTCCTTGTTCTCTTCCCTGTTTTAGTCCTTTTTCTAGGTTTTTTTTGCTTTCTTCTTCGTAGAACTCTTTAAGAGAGGCTTGATCATGTTCGTACTTTTCTCTTGATTCAATTAAATCACGTACATGAGCATCAGAATTTACATATTGCATCGCTTGAATTGCTTCGGGAATGCCTTTTTCATCTAATAGTTCTTTGGGTATCATGTCTGACTCCTTTTGGTAAAGATCACCAAACTTTAAAAGATATAACCACTTCTCAAATGAAGAAATTAAAGAATCTGGTTTATCTTTGTAAAATTTTGGAAGTTCAATAAAGAGCACGTTTTTTCCAGTATTGGGGGACTTGAACTTGCATCTCAATACAATATACAATATACAATATTTTGAGCATCTCTTACTTTTATATCAACAATGCTCGATTTATCATCAATAAAATCTCTATCATTAAAAGGGTTTAATAACTCGATTTTTACTATTTCTTCTTTTCCTTCTAATCTTAAAAGTGCGTTGATTAAACAAATTAAAAGCTCGCTTCTTTCTTGATTTGCAAAAGTAGCTTTAAATAAAATATCATTGGTTAAATTATAAAATTTATTACTCATAGGACAATTATACCATAATATTAAAATAACTAATCAAGACTCCTATAAAATCAATCAAACATTTTAAATATCTAAAAGTTTCTTTGCTGAGATTACTACACAAAATGGTACTTTTGTTTAATCTAATAAAGACTCTAAAGAACATTCAAGAGCTTCACTTATTAAACGATAGTTTTTTAAAGTTGGAGTAACTGCTCCAGACTCCCATCTTGAAATTTCTGCTGAGGTTTTATTTAATCTTTTTGCTAATTCAGATTGAGATATTTTTAATTTTACTCTTATACTTTTAATATTATTATTAAAAATATCTTTCATTACTTCTTCATCAGAGAAAGCTTCTTCTTTTTCTATATCGTCTAAATTTTCTTCTAGCCACTTTTCATCTTCTGCTAGTTCTTGGGCCTCTAGTTTTTCATCGTATTCATCTATAATTTTTCTTAAAAAAGAAAAAGAGTTTTTTTCTTTAGAAAGAAGAAATAAAGCATCAAGAGAAGCCTCTACACTTTTAGACATTACTTTTAATAAAGTATTTTTATTTTGAACTGTACTTAACATCTTAACTCCCTCATTTATAAGTATCCCCTCTTGAACCAATTTTAATAACAATTAAAACTAATTCATCATTTCCTATTTTTAGTCTAAAGTTATTTTCTGCTCTTCCTTGCATAGGTTTAATATTATCTATCATATTCAATAAGGAGATATAGAAGTGTCTGACACTTTTGCAGCAATTCCCCATAAAAATTAAAATCTATCAAAGGCGGTTCAACAAAGGAATCCTCGAACAATATATTATCGAACGTTCTTTGAAGTATGGATTAAACTAGCATTATTTTTAAGATGACATAGAGGTGTCTGACACTTTTATATTAGAAATGCAAATTAAATTTTTTCTATATTAACTATCAAAGTAGAATAAGAAGTTTTATCTAAACGACCCTTCTCCTTTAAAGTCTGTAGTTTTTTACTGGCATCTTTTTTAGATATTATTTTTTCTCTAAAAGCTTTTAAAATTACTCCACCAATTCCAGAACGATTAATTCCCATTCTAATTGCTGATAATCTTCCTGCTTTTTCTTCTATTAATAAATCTACTTTCATTTGAAATGCTAGTGATATAGCCTCTATTTCACCTAAATCAAGAAAAGATACATCAGGTATGTTTTCAATAGTTTCTACCTTAACAACTTTAATATCTCCACTAAATCTTAATTTTTTATAGAGTTTTTCTTCTTTTTCTGATAGCTCATCAAATACAGCTTGAGGAATTATTATCTCTTCATAAACCATAGACAAAAATTCAAGACCTTTATCTAACTTTTCTAGACTTATTAGAGGTCCTGTATCACTTATAATTATCTTTTTTTTCATGCTAAAAATTTAAGTCATTTTCATCAATTTCAGTATATGTGCATAAATCAAATTTTTCTAAAAGTTCTGATAAACCTCTTCTTGATACACCAATAATTTCACGTGCTATTTTAGATGGTATTTTTCCTGTTGAATATAACGCAGAAACAAGAAACTCTTTTGTTTTTTCTTCTGTCATTTCTGGGCAAAATTCTTCAATATCCAGCTTCATCTTTAATTCCATAATAGTTTCCTTTAAGAATGTTATCACTAGTTTCATTATAACATTTTATATCTGATTATGAATATAGAGCCATAGAGGTGTTTGACACTTCTATTTTTTTTTAAAACCTATATCATTTTTAGGGTCTGCAAATTTCATTAGCTCAATCCTCTCCCTTTATAGTAAAATATAACTCAAATTAAAGTCTGACACTTTTATTACAGCACTTTATATTTAAGCATAATAAAGAGCACATTTTTTCCAGTATTCGGGACTTGAACTTGCATCTCAATACAATATTTTGAGCGTCTTTTGCTTTTATATCAACAATGCTCGATTTATCGTCAATAAAGCCTCTATCATTAAAATAACTAATCAAGACTCTTGTAAAATCAATCAAACATTTTAAATATCTAAAAAATGAAGCTTTTTTATTGGGGGGGGGGGCATAGAGGTGTCTGACACTTTTATATATTTAGTGGCTAAATCATAAGATAAGGGAGATTACTTTGAATTAAAATTAACCAAAAAAACTAATTTCTTTATCAAAATTAATGTAATCTTGAAGTAAGACTTCATAATAATCTTTGATATTGTATTCTCGTTTGTGTAATTCATTACAAAATTGTAATACAATAGGAGTTAAATCATGTGATATTTTTTCTGATAAAATTTCAGTTTGTCTATTAAATATATCGTGAATAGTTTCGTCTAATTTACCAAGTTTTTCAATATATTTAATCCAATATTTGTTAAATAATTCAAAGCTTTCATCTGACTTCTTAGAGTCACCAAACCAACTAAACGCCCTATAAGCAGCCATAGGAACTCCAACTAAAGGGTTTGAAACCATCATTGCACCTGTTGCGAAGTTTTTCAAACAGTTCATCCCTAAATCAGAATAAGGAGAGTCAAGATTATTTTTAATCAAGCTTAAGTATTTTTTTACTTGTTCTTGAGTTTCATATATTTCTCCAAGTTCTGAATCTAATAAGGACAAATTTTTCTTCAATAAAATCACAATATTATCAATTTCAATCTGTTTTTTATGAGTAACATATTTAAACTTTATTAATTTTTCATCTTCATAAATATTGATTGCATGATCTACAATATTTGTATAATGATTAATATACATTTCGGATGAATAAAAAACTTGTTTTTGTATTTCTTTGCTAATTGCTGGAATATCTAAGGTGTTAATACACTTAATAACAAAAGCTGAATTTAGCTTTTTTTTTCCTTCTTCTTCAAATAAGGCACTTACTTCGGATAATGGTTGCCAAATATGTTCCAAAATAACAATACTACTAAATTTAGGGTAATTATTAAATTTAGATTTTAAAAAAGATTTAAGCTGTGATATTCCTAACCCCGAAATACTTGAAGTTTTTTCTGTTAACTGCTTAGAGCATGATTCACATCTTATCTCGTTATTCAAATCTTTAAATGAAGTAGACATTGATTTTTTACAATATGGACAAATAATTTTAAAATGATTCCCAAAACCAAATAGGTAAAAGTATAAGTTTTTAAACATTTATGTCTCCCATACAAAACAATAAGCCTTACAAGAGTTCATCCATAATAATTTAAAAGTTATCAACTGTATACAGTTTCAATATAAAAAGAGGTGAACTATGAAATATCCATTCCAAATAAATGATACCAATAATAGAGCGTGGCATGAAGTTGCAAACAATTCTGACGTACCGAGTGGCTCCACAATAATTGGAGATACAGAGTGTCCTTGCAAGTTGTAGGGGTAAATTTTTTAGTTTGTGTTTAAAAGTTGATTAGACCTGTATTTAAGCCAATTCCATGGAAGCCAATTATTTACATC
>NVVD01000031.1 GCA_002402105.1 Candidatus Cloacimonadota bacterium | reverse complement strand
GTTCTTGAGAAATTTAAGGAAGTAAATAATAGAAAAATAAATAATAAATAAAACTTCATAAAAATTCCTTACAAGAAAAGGTTAATTAAAATTAACTGACTACCGCTAATCGAAAAAAGATACCAATTAGGAAGGTATTTTGTCAAATACTATTAAGATATATTATTTTATGTCGATAAAGGTTTCTGCTTTTTTGAATATTTTGAAGTAATTATAATATTCTTATAGATTACACTAAATAWCATAAACTAATCTAAACCCTAAAAAGAAATATTTATAATCAGGAGTATTGTAGTTTCTTTGAGCTGTTCTAAGCATACTATTATTATATTTCCAGTTACCCCCTCTGATGACTCTTTTTTTTAGGTTTATATTATTAACTGGGTCAATTAAAAGTGAAGATTTATAAAAGTCGATATGGTATCCATCTTGTACCCATTCCCAGACATTCCCGTGAAGATCATGGAGTCCAAAATTGTTTGCCTGGTAAGTCCCAATATTTTTTGTTCTTTTTAGTAAAAAACTTTTTTGAGAGGTTTTGTTTTTGGCATAGGCTCCTTTTATGTTTGCTCTTGCTACATATTCCCATTCTGCTTCTGTGGGTAACCTAAAACATCCCTTATTGATAATTGAAAGTCCATTTTTATCTATTAAACTCAAAGCATCTGGGGTTTTACATTTATATTTTACATTTAGAATTTTAATAAAACTGCGAACCATTTCCCAGCTAACACTATCAACAGGAAATTGATCGTTTATGAAAAAACTAGGATTGGTTCCCATATATTTATGCCATAATTTTTGGCTTAATTCATATTGGCTAATATAAAAGTCTTTAGAAATAGTTATTTTTTTTTGGGGACCTTCATCATTCATACGATTATACTCATAACTTGGAGAGCCCATGATAAAAGTGCCAGATTTAATATATTTAAGTGAAAACTCTTRTATTAGCTCGTTTTGATTTTGGCTAAATTTTATAGGGGTAGTTTTAACTTTAAACTTTGGTTTAATATTGATTTTAATAGTATTTATTTTATGAAATTGAGAATGTAAAAATTGATATAAAAATACAAATAAAAAGTATAGAAAAAAGGGTAAAGCAAAAATATAAAGTAAATCTTTAATAAGAGGATATATCTTTTTTAAATATTTAGATTTCATTCATTAAAAGAAAAATTAATCTAAACCGATTAAGCTTTGTGAATTTTTCTGTTTTTTAAATAGATTAAAGCCAATATTCTTAATTGCATCTTTAAAAATATGGTTTAAACTATTTTCAGCCTCATTAACACTTTTGGTATGTGCTATATGTATCCATTTATTTAAAACAAAATTTGAAGCTTTCCAGATGGTTCTCATTTTTTTTCTTAGAAGTGCTTCTCTTGCATGCGGAATCACCGTATACCATTTAGGATTATGTAACCTAGTTAAGCTTTTATGGTTTTTAAAACCCATCCATCTAAGTGTTTGAAAAATAGCAGATGAGGTATTACCTTTAAAATTGAATAATTTAAAAATTAAATCTCCTGCTGTGCCTATAAAATACATTTTAAATAAACCATATGTAAGTTTAGGGTCTATGTCATAAATAGTTTGTAAGTCTTTTGCCATTTTTGGGATTTCTTGAACAAGTGGTTTGCCAGCTTGCATAAAGTCTTTTAAAAAAGTTTTAGGAGCCTCACAAGTTTGTAAAGCTGTTGTTAAATCTAAATTAATATGAACATTTGCTCCAGCTCCCATAATTTGTAAAATATGTATTTTTGGGCTAGTTGCCATTTTATAATAGGTGCTCCAACCTTCACTTACAGGACCATTTGTTAAATGACCATGAAGGTTTTTTAAATATAACTTACCAAATTGAAGAGCAAAACATCGAACCATACTAGGGTTATTAAAAGGCCCTTCACCATTTTCAGAACTAATAATTTTTTGGAGACCTTTTGAGGTTGTTACTTGATAAATAGTAGGAAATGCACCTCTTGGGTCTACAAATCCTCTTTTATTTTCAAGATCACCAAAAATAGTTTTTATGGCAATCATGTTAGTTTCTAATTGCTCCATGCTATTTACTTGTGTCGGGTCAGATAAATTAATTAAAGTAGACAAAATATCACTATCTTGTATATGCGCTAAAGGTTTACAATATGTAAAAGAAACAAGGGATATAAAAATTATTATTTGAAAAATGATTTGAAACATTATAAAACCTGTCAATTTGTTAAATTAAAATACACAAGAATTATAAGATAAAACTAACTAGTGTCAATGAAAACCTGATAGAATTATATTAATAAAGTAAATTTTTGGATATATATATGACATTGTATGAAGAATTTAAAATATATGAAGATGAACTTCGTGAAAAAGAGGTGCAACAAGAGTTAAGCTTGCATCCTATTACTCTTGAACCATGGGAGTTAAGACCTTTAGCAATACCTGGGTTTTTTATAGGTATATTTTTAGGAATAATACTTCCAGATAATTTCACTCTAATTTTTTTTGTAATAATCTCACTGATAACTTTGTATATAATTTCAAAATATCATCAGCTTTTTACAGTAGTTTTTAGCTCTTTTACAGTAATTTTGCTTTTTATCTATTCTTTGATACATCTTTCATTGACTATACTAGACCCTAGTTTTGGTATACTTGCAAATATATTGCTGTTGTCATGCTCTGGTTCGATTTGTTCTTTGACTATTTTATCTGTAACTCAGGGTATGTCTGGAGAGCATTTACGTGAAAGACGTAAATTAGAAATAAAAAAAGATTATGAGATAAAATATTTTGCTTATAAAAGCTTTAGATTATTTTGGGATAAAACTTTAAACAGCCTAGTTTCTAAGCTATCGCAAGAAACATCTGATAAAACAAAAATTACTCAATTATATTTTATGATACAAGAGTTAGAAAAATTAAATGATAAAAGAAGCTTTCTCCAAAAAGATTTAAACCTAAATTTAAGCTTAATACTAACAGAAGATTTGCCTTTAACTGAGCACGATATCAACTCTAAGGATGATTTTGATAAAGTACGTTTCTTAGAAATTGAACTAGACATCAAAATTGAGAAGATACTTTTAGATATAGAAAACCTAAAAAGCTTGACATAAACAATAAAAAAAGTTAAATGTATTATACAAAAATATAAGACTAGGAGTATAAATGATAAAGCTTTTTTTTATTATTTTTTTTATACAAATTTATTTTATTCAAGCAAGTGAAACAGAAATTGAAATACATGGTTATTTAAGCCGTGGTTATATTAAAACTTCTAAATATAACTTTTTAGCTGAAAACTCCTCAACGGGTACTAGTAAATGGGGAGAGTTAGGTATCAATTTTGGATATCAAGCACATGACCGTTTACGAATAGGCGCTCAAATTTTAGCTAGAGAGTTGGGTACAGTAGGTAAATATAAACCAACATTAGATTGGGCATTTTTAGATTATCAATTAACAGATTGGGCTACTGTAAGATATGGTAAATTTTTTACTACAGGCTCTTTATATAATGAGGGTCGTGATATAGATTTATTAAGAAATAGTATTTTACTACCTAATGCCATAAATTCAGAAGATTTTAGAGATATTAGCCAAATGAAAGGCTTAAGCCTACATGGAGATGTAAATATAGGAGATAAAAACTCAATTAGTTATAATTTTTCTAAAGGTAATGTATCTTTTGATGAAAACTCAGCATTTACATCTGATATTCAAAGTTTTTTTAAACAAAACCCCATTAATTTAAATACTGCAGTTAAATTAAATGCTGATAATGTTTTAGCTTATAGTTTGGTCTGGAATACTTGGATAAAAGGTTTACGCTTAGGTTTTTCTTCTCTTAATCTAAATATTGGTATTGATGCAAAAATTCTTCCCTTCCAGATTTCATTGCCCTCTATGATTATTAATAATAGTAAAAAACTTAAAGTAAAATCATTAGAATACGTAAAAAATAAATGGTCTTACATAAGTGAGTATGTCACAGGAAGACTTGATTTTATAGGTTTTGGTACAACTCAAACTTTTATAAGTTATCAAAATCATTACCATCAATTAATTTATAGATTAAACGAACGCTATGGTTTGGGTTTAATCAATGAAAAAACTCATAAAAACTCTTTAGCAGGCAAAGATTTAATTAATCAATATCAAAAAGATTTAACTTTTACACTTAGAGTAGATATCTCAGATAATTGGCTTTTAAAGTTGGAATATCATGATTTAGAGGGAACAACTAATCTTCGTGGAGTTTTAAACCCTAGTGGTCAATTTATTCCATCTTTTAATAAAGGTGAAAATTGGGATATGTTTATGGCAAAAGTAACCTACAGTTTTTAAAATGATTCATACAATAAAAAATATTATTTTAGTTTTAATTTTAATGGTTAATTTCTCCTATGCGGAGTTAGTCTTAATTGTACATAAAGATTCTCCAATAAAACATATATCAGTAAAGCATCTCCAAAAAATATATGAAAATAAATCAAAAACTTGGGCTCATGGTGGTTCTATTATTAGAACTTCACTAAGAAAGGGAGAAAACCATAGAAATTTTTGTAATATTTTAGGTAAAAATACCACTCAATTAAAAAGATTTTGGAAAAAGCAAGTTTTTACTGGTAGAGGTCCTTCTTTAAAAACCTATAGTAGTCAAAAAAGTTTAATAGAGTATATTTCAACTCACGAAAATTCTTTAGGCTATGTTGATTCATCTATTGATACTAGTTTAGTAAAAGTAATTAAGATTCAAAGAGTTCTTCCTTGAATTATTTTTTATTAGACACAATTAAATTATAATTTGGTTTAAAAATAGAATTTACTTTTTTATTGTTAGCTTTTAAAGTTATCCAAGATTCGTTTAGAACCGTTTTATAAAGTAGTTTCTGATAACTAGAAAAGCCTCTTAAATTTTTAAAATTTGAGATATCACTTTTGCTTAAAATCCAAAACGTTTGTACAAAAGTATTATCTATATCAGGAGAGTAACTAACCTCTTTTAAATGTTTCATAGTATATGCCTTATACTCTTTTTTATATTTAAAGTTTGATTCAAAAAACAAGTTAGTCATAATTTTTTTGTGATTTTTTGAGTCATAGACCCATGATAGCATTGCCCCGTTACTGTTTAAAAGTTGATTACACCAAGTAAAAAACTCCTGACTATATAGATGTAAACCCTTATCACTTTCTTTTAATGAAGCAAAATCAATAAATATCAAATCATATTTAGATTTTTGTAAGATAGCTTTTTTACGAACCCATAAAAATGCATCTTTTACATGAATTTTTACATTTTTACTACTATGAGCATATTGATTATAACGACTATAATATGGATGAACTTTTAAATAATTTATAAACTCTTGGTCGATATCTACTAAGTCTATATGCTTTACTCTACCAGAACCAAGTAAATCTTGAGCTAATAAAAGATCGCCCCCTCCTAGTATTAAAATATCTAACTTCGGCTTATTTTGATAAAGTAGTCCCCCTGTTGCAAAAGCTTGATGATATGGCTTAAACCAAGTTGTACCAAGCTGAAGGCCTTTATCTAAAAAAATAAAATGATCTTTAAAAAATGAAACCCCTTCTTTATTAAAAACTTCTCCATGTCCTTCTGTGATTGTTTGATATTTGGTTTGAATAACATTTGTTATTCTAATTTTTGAATTAGGAACCAAGCTTGAAATATATGAGTTTTGATAAAAAAATCTTAAATAATTTTGTATATTTTGAGAAAAGTATAAAACAACAGAAAAAATAATTAATAAAATAACAGAAAAAACTTTTAATAATTTAAAGTCTGATTTAATTAAACAGGCAATAGCTACAAATAGATTTAAAGTAGCAATTACAAAAGAGCTTGTAACTAAACCAAGTTCAGAGTGTAAATAAAGGGCAAAAACTATAGTCCCTATTAATGAGCCAAAATAATCAAAACCAAGGATGCGAGCAAATTTGTTTCCACCCAAAATTTGAGTTAATAAAGGAATCTCCATTCCAGATAAAAATCCAATCCAAGCTATCATAGCATGAGATATAAATAGAAAAAAGTAAGGATGAGAAAATTGAAATGTAGATAAATAAAATAGTATTACAACAGAAAAAGCCCCTGTTATACTTAAAATTATTTCAAGTAGGATAAAAGTCTTTAATGGATATTCTTTAGGTTTTTCACAACTTAATGCTCCAATGCCTAAAAAAAATAGATAAAGACCGATAGTAATGGAGTATCTAACTACATTACCACCTAAAATTACTGTAAGAGTCTGAGCTAGTAACAACTCATATACAATACTGCAAAAAGCTACAATAATAGTTATAAAAAAAATTGAGCTAAGCCCAAAGGGGATATTTTTTTGATTCATTTAGTGAGGAAAATATAAAGTATAACTATCTTTTGTATTGTACGAAATTGTATCTAATTGGTTGCCAAAGGTAGTTTTATATTCTTTAAATAAACGCTGACCATTTTGATCTAAGGTTTTAAAGTTATATTGCTCTAAATCCATTTGTGGTATTACACCTCTAGTTGATGAAACCATCAAGTTTGTATGGGATATTTTATCTGTTTTAGAAAATAATTGTTTGAATCTTTGAGGCAGTTTTTCATGAAGAGCTACATATAACTTTTTTTCAACAAGTTTGTTGCCATGAAAACTATAACTACTTAAACCATTAGAGTATATAGAGTCTGTTACTTGCTTTTTTAATGACAATAAATCATTATCATTGATAGTAGACAAATTTTCATGGTGAAAATATACTTTAAAAGCCCCTGTTTCAAAATCCCATCCAAGTCCAATAGCTTTTTTATTATCTAAAATATTGAGTGGGATAGAACGTAACTTTAGTACCTCTTGGAGATATGGTTTTAGTTGTTCACTAAATTTATAGCTTCCAAAAGAAATTCTACTAGAGTTAACCCCTTGTTTTGAAATATGGTGAGAATATGATGCAAGACTATAAACAAAGTTTTCATTAACTTGATAAGCCCAATCGTCCATTAGCTCAATACACTTTTTAACGTAGTTTTTTTCTATTTGATGAAATTGTTTATCAAAATCATAAAAATTTTCACAATGCCATTTATGTAATTGTAAGTAAAAGTTTTGAATAAATTTTGATTTTTTTTGACTTGTAATACTCGCTTCTAAATAACTTGTATTTATTAAGCCTAATGAACCAAGACTAAGTCCGATATTTTTGATGAAATTTCTTCGATTAAATAACATTTTTACTCACTTACTTTTAATGATTACTATATTAAGAGTAATAGAAAAAGATAAAAATGGAAATGTTTATTGAATAGTATTTGAGATTATTTTCATTTATATGACAATGTTGTATGATATGCTTTTAATATTACATATTTTTTTAAGGAAATCATGAACTTATCTCAAGATCAAATATCTCATTTAAAGCGTTGGAGAACATCAACATTTTTTGTCATGTTGTTTGGCTATATTGGCTACTATATGGTGAGAAAGAATCTTTCATCAGCATTACCATTATTAGAGACTGCTTTTAACTATAGTAACTCTGACTTGGGTATTATAGCATCATGGGCAACTTTGGTTTACTCATGTGGAAAATTTATTAACGGACCACTTGGCGATAAAGTTGGTGGGCGTAAAATGTTTCTAATTGGTATGGCTGGTGCTATTTGTTGTAATGTTTTATTTTCTTTTGGTGATTCTATTACTTACTTTACTGTTAGTTGGTGTTTATGCTCATACTTTTTATCTATGGGTTGGGGTGGACTTGCAAAAGTAATTGGAGCTTGGTACGAGCCAGAAAAAAACGGTACAGTAATGGGTGTTATTAGTTTAAACTTTCAATTTGGTGGAGTTGTTACGACCCTTTTTACTGGTTATTTAGTTTCACTTGGTTGTACTTGGGATAAATTATTTTTGTACCCTGCTATGGTTGTAACATTTGTTTGGATTTGGTCTTTTTTCTACTCTCGTGATAAACCATCCGATGTAATTGAAGGAGCAAGCTTTAGTTCAAGTACAGGTAAAAAAGATTCAATAGCAGATTTTGAAGATAAAGCTTCTGTATTTGAAATCATGAAAAAATTGTTATCTATGCCTGTTTTTAGAAACCTTTTGATTTATTCTTTTGTTACTACGATGTTAAGAGCAGTATTTTTTGTGTGGACACCCAAATTTTTAGTAGATATTGGGATGGGTAGCTCAAATGCTATTTTAAAATCAGCATTATTTCCATTTTTAGGATGTTTAGGTACTGTAATGCTTGGCTATTATACAGATAAGTATGTAAAAAATGGTGATCGAGCAAAAGCAATGTGGATAATGTTACTTGGACTAGTCGTTTCTTTATTTTTAGTAGCATACTTAGCTCCTCAAGGGATGCAACATGCTAATACAATTGTTATATTAGTGGGTTTTTGTGGGTTTTTTCTTTTAGGTCCATACTCAATGTCTAGTGGTTGTTTAACATTAGATATTGCTGGTTCAAAAGGTGCCGGAAGTTGTACAGGTTTAATTGATGGTATCGGATATATCGGAGCAGCCATAGCGACTTGGGGTGCGGGTCAACTATCAGACTCTTTAGGTTGGGCTCAAGTTTTTCAGGTGCTTGGTTTTTTATCTATTGGAGCTGTTATTAGTGCCTATATGATGAGTCAACATTTCCAAAAAATAAACAATGAAACAAATTAAGTTTACTTTAATATTTGCCTTTTTTTTTTAAGTTCTAGCGAGCTTTTTGTAAGAGTACACCANTTTKATKTWKAYRATTTGNKKKWWMYWTWATMWANWWKRAGTTMTAYWYYMTMRYYTACCTTCATTAGAGCTCTCTAAAACAGGAACAAAAAAAAAAAAAAGAAGTGAAGATTATGACATTATATTATCGGGAGGCTCTGTAGCTTGTTCATATGGTATTAAAGAGCAGTCTTTTAACCTTTCTAATCTTATTAGTAAAAAAACAAATTTAAAGGTATTAGAAACTTGTAATGAAGCTTATAACTTAAATCAAGAGTTAAAAAGTTTATTTTCAATTGATTTATCCAATAAAACTCTGATTTTAGTATCTGGATTTAATGATGCTTTTATGATTGAAAATTTAGTATTAAAAGAACAAAAAAAGAAAAAGTTTTTAAAATATTTATCATTTTTTGGAGAAAGTCTATTTGTAAATAAAATACTTCAAAAGCTAATAAAATCGCCAGAGAAATTATTTGATAAAAATAGCTATTTAATCAATATAAAAAAAATAATAAAGTTGGCAAATTTTAAAAAAATTTTATTCATTCATCAGGCATATTTGAGTGAAAAAAAATCTAAAAGTACTCAAGAAAGTAAAATTTGGACGCAACAAAAAAAACAATTAAAGATTCATTCTTTTATAAAAAATAGAGAATATATAAACTTATTGCTTCAACAGAATAAAAAACTTATTTTGATAGATGTACAGAGCAATTTTGAAAGAAGTGAAAAAAATTTATTTAGTGATCTTTGTCATTTAACAAATAAAGGTAATTTAGAGTTGTCAAATTTAATTAGTGAAGCTTTAATCAAAAAATAAGTTATGAAAGCAATACTCAAGCTAAAAGAAAGAAGATAGAGGGACTTACTTTGAATATAACTTATGAAATATTTTTTCTTTAGCATTCAAAGCACTTTTTGATAAATCAGTTGATTCAGCAATAAGTTCATCTTCTCCACTTCTAATTTCAAGAGTTCTTTCGTTCATTAAAGATTGCATATAATGAAGATGCTTATATAATTTAGAGTTTTTAACACTTCCCCAATGAAAGTCAAAACCGTTTTCACTAATTGCACGAGAATGAATAACTACATGAATGTATTCATCAAGTTTATCTTGATCTAGAAGACTTAATAAAAAACCTAATCCAATGTCATTAAATAGCTCATTATCTTTTAGTTTCATTGCTTGTTTAATTTGATTTTGAAGACTTGTTTTAAAGTTATTAGAACTAAACACAGATTGTAAATCATTTAAAAGTCTTTTTAAGTTATAACCATAGGTAAGCTTTTTACGATAGTTATTTTTTTGTACATAGTTTTCAAATTCTATTGATAGACTTTCTTTATCAAGATTAGCTAAAGAAAAGAAAGCTTTACGGTGAAAATAAACTTGAAAGTTGAAAAAAAGACGTTTAATAGCTTCTTTTCGGAGTCCCATTTTTTGATCTAAATTTTGATAAATGCTAGCAGGTAAGTTTTGTTTTAAATAGTTTTTTAATTTTTTAAATTCTTTTGGAGTGTGTTTCATATCTCTTAAGTAATGACCAAAATTAATATCTTTAATACCTAAGATGTTTTCTTGTTTGTCCATTAAAAATAGAGCTGATGCAGAGTCAACAATAGATTGACGACCAAATCCTATTATTCGTCTATCATAGGATTGAGTGAAATTGGTAAATAAATAACGAGTTGGATGATTTAATAAACTATAACTTGTAATTTGGTTTTCAGTATAAGTGCTACCACCAGTATAATTAAAAAAACCAAGTCCTATTTTAAACTTTTCAGTAGACTGTTTAAAGTTGTTTAAGCCTTTAAACACTTTTTGGACTCTAGGGTTTCTTTTCATGATATCACTTTTAGCTAAATTTTCGATTGTAGAAAAATCATGTACAACTTGCTCTTGTACTGAACGCCTTAGTACATAGTCTCTTAAAATTTTCGCAGATTTAAACTTATAAACCTCTTTTACAATAGAGTCATAAGCCGCAGCACATTCTGGCTGAGAAAGGTCTAATATATAATCTGACATATATAATTGTCCACTTTCAGAAGTTACTTTAAAACTAGCTAAATCTAATCGAGCAATAGCATCAATTTTTTTATTTATAATTGTGAAACCAAAAATTTTAAAGTGTAAACCAAGTTCTCCACCAATTTTTTGAATTTCTTTACGTAGGCTAGACATTACCCTTAGCCTAACTTTACTATCTGGCATTCTGATTACTTGAATAGTAAATTCTCCACTAATAAGATAATGAGTAGATAAAGAAGCTTCTATTAAAGTTGGCATCATACTAAGCCTTCCTTCAACAAATAAATTTAATTGAGCAGGGATTGATACAAAGTCACCAGGATTTAAGGCAAGTGCTTTTTCAGAAGATAGGGGTAAATGTTTTAAAAAATATGGCTTTGCTTTTAATGCTTCTATAGAGTCTTTAAATTGTCTAACAAAAAGAATTTCTCTTTCACTCTCTAAACCAAAAGCTAAAGGAAAATTTAATACATTTTGTAAAATATCACCAGGTAATAATGAGGTTTTTAGTTTCCATTTATCAACTCTTGTGTAAAAGCCCTTATTATATGATGGCTCTACAGCATATTTATAATTAGCGGCAAGTCCGATTCCTTCAAAAGCATTTAAAGATAAAAAATTTGCATCAGCAGAGATTTCAAGTTCAGCTATTTTTTTTTTGATGATACCTGGTAAAGATGCGGGCTCAGATAAAAATTTTTTGAATATACTTTCTGTAAAAGAAATTTGGTAAGTGAATAATAAACAGAATAAAAGTTGATAAATTATTTTTTTCATTTTAGCTCTTTGTTTAATTCAATGCTTACAAAAGTAATATCATCACTTTGATTTGCATTTTTACAAAATGTGTTTAGTTCTTGTTCAATTTGTGTTGATAACAGGTACGCATCATTATACTTAAATGTTTCCAAAAATCGATATAAGTTTTCTTCTCCGTATAATTCTAGTGCTTGGTTTTCTGCTTCAGTTACACCATCTGTATATAAAAAGAGTAAACTTTCATTAGAAATAGTAACTTTTTTAGATTCATATAGGTTCATATCCATCATTCCAATAGGTAGACCTTTAGTGCTTAAAAACTTTAAATCATTTTTATTTTTAAGAATCATTTTATTATGGCCAGCTGATGCATATTCTAATACTTTTGATTTTTTGTTATATTTTGCTAAAAATAAAGTACAAAAAAAATCACTTTTATTTTGTTTTATGAGATAGTCATTGAGTTTAGATAAAAGTTTTTCAGCTTGATAATCTGTATTTTGTATCAATGCCATTAAATATGATTTAACCAATAGACCATATAAAGAGGAAGGTAAACCCTTACCCGAAACATCAGCAATGATATAGTAATCAATGTTTTTATTTGAAAAATTATCATAAAAGTCTCCTCCTAAAAATCTAGCAGCTTTATAAAAACTACAGATATTTTTTGATTTTAAATTATTTTGAGGCATTAAATCTTGTTGTACTTTTTGAGCCAGTTCAAATTGTTTTTTTTGAGTTAAAGATGCAAGATGTTTGGTTTTGAGCTTATCTTGTAAGAAAAAAAACTGGTACTGTTCTATAAATGGATTTACTTCGATAGATTTAATAGTAATAGGAGATGAAAATAAATAAGTTTTATTGTCAATTGCTAGAGTAAACTTACTTAGAGACTTTTTTGTAGTTAAAGTTGCTTGAAAAAGAGATTGAAAGAGGTTTAAACTAATTTTATGAAAATCTATTTCATCTACCTTTTGATGAATAGCTTCTTGCATTTTTTGTAAGCCTTTTATTAATACGATAGTTCTGTTAATAGAACTAACTTGATTAAAAATAGAGTTTTTTAACCCTCTTATTTCAAAAGTATTAGCTTGAAAATCATTAAAATGAGAGATATCAAGATCACTCTTGTACCTTTCAATGACTTTTCTTAAATATAAGATTGGCTTTGTTATTTGAAAAATACCGATAAAACCTAAAAGTAATAGAGTAAATAATATAATTAAGATGTAAAAAGAAAATAGTTTGAGTTCTGAAAAAATAGGAGAAGTTAATTTTTTAGAGTTAATTTGAAAAAGGTGAGCATAATTTTTTAATTGACCATCAAATTTAAGAAAGCAAAATATTGTTTCATTTAATTTATTAAGATAAGAAAATTTAAGATCTTTTTTTGTTGTGAAATAGTTTGAAAAAGCAGACATTACTAAAGTGTTTTTTTTGTTTATTTGATGAGTATGGTTGTCTAAAATATTTATATTTTGTTTTGAGTCAAATATTTCTTTTATTTGGGTTTTATAATTATTACTTGCAATAATATGATGTGACCATTGCTTACTAGCTATTTTTTTCATATAGGTTTCATATAATGATTGCATATCAATAGTACATGATAAAAACCCCATATATCTATCTTCTTTTTTAATGTGAGATAGTTTTTTTAACAAAAATGTATCTTGTTGCTTTGATTCATCCGCTACAAYTSMRTKMTMAWWAATNTMWMRAMWKTTMTTNNTMAWWAKTWANAAYTNRKKGRAANKTYTYKWSWWTKKGKTNYCATTNTTGAGNRTTMWMKATAMTTYTWGNAGRAATNNMRYRAATNANTAWTYAANWWTATNAKARWRRKATAARYKTMWAKYWWRAWRKTYYRWAWAMRTWKATKKWATMAGTNNTGSWAKMWTANSAWYYTMKAMWWWRKYTKYWASKACNKKKKAWARGCTTWTANNNMKWTKAGTNNAGAWRTRAMAKMWKWWTRWAAKTTANNATKAGNASGWTTTMMARGTNGNAAAWATMATGAANWSATGRWWCTAATANNKWTARWAWTAANAKANSRATATTTTTTATTTARGTTTTTAGCAACTTTTTGAAATTTGAAAAGAAATTGACGTTCTAGTTTTTTTAGACGTTTATTTGTAAGCTTTTGTTTGGCTTTTACATCAATAAAGCTTTCTTTTGAGGTAAGGTTTAGTGGTTTATTATCAATTCCTTTTTTAAGTAATTTTTTTAATTTTAATAAGCGCTTTATTAAAAACTCTTTAACTTCTTTTATTTTTGAATGATACTTAGACTCTTCATTAATAATAATATTATTTAACTTTCCATAATAGTTGTTTAAATTTCTGTTATAGGAGTTAATAAAATAATATGAAGACAAGAATACCATTAAAATAATTATAGGTATAAAAAACTGAATTACTAATTTAAGCAGGTATGTAAAAAGGGAGAAATTTTTCAAGTACATTCCATTTTAATCATATGTGGTATTTCATTAAAACTTGTTTTTTTGTCTTTTTTTGAGAGTTTATATTGATTTTGTAAATCGATAATAGAGTAAATAGCATTTGTATTTATATCTATTTTAACTGATTCAAAAACTGAATTAGTTAAAATACCTAATGGTGGATAAGGACAGGAATAAAACTTATTTGAACTAGATTCAAATAGTCCTCCATGACCAGCACTACAAATCTCAATTTGATTTTGATTGATCTTGATGATGATGATAGAAAGGTATAGATTAGAGAATTGATTTACTTTAATAAAGTCATCTAATTTTGAAATGATTACTTTTGGTGAATCATATATGTCAATGAGTCCTTCGAGGTATGATTTTAAATTACAGGTTTGTAGGGCTACACTTAATCCATAATTTAAAATATTAGCATGATAAATAAAATCGGCATTATTTTTTTTCATTAAATTTGCAAAGTCAAAATTAACTTTTTTTTCATTATTAAAATGGAAGTGGTAGGTGTTCTGAAAATTACCTTTATATTTATTTGTTTTAAATAGATCTTTTTGAATATTTTGGGACAGCATAAAATCTAACTCTAATTGGTCAGCTTCGATAACTTTAGACTCTAAGTATGATTTATCAATTATAGTATGAAAACATTGTTTCATTATTTGTTTTATATCTTTATTTAATGGCTGATTAAACCAAAGCTCTAGATGTTTTTTACCTATTTCTTTTTGTAAAAAAAACTGATATTCATTTTCAAGTGTAATTTCAAGTAAATAAGAGTTTTCTTTTTTATGACTTGACCACATAAATTTTGGAGAAATATCAGCGCAACAATAATAAAATTCACTTAAATAATATTTAAGAGTTTGCCTTTCTTTGTTCATGAGGTTTTGTAGTTTTTGATGTAATAACATTAAATTAAGCTTGTTATTAGTCTCTTTTTGAAAGGTTTTGATATCTTTTCTTAAAGCCGAAAACTCTAAGATATTATCAGAGTTTGTACTATCTTCTGTTTGAAACTCAAGTTGATTACAAGAGTTTATACATGATTGGATAAATGAAACTCCTTTTTCAACAATTTTTTGGAAATACAATAGAATTAAAAAAATTAGCACTATTATAATCAGCCACCGAGCAAAAAAATATTTAAAAATAATGAGTTTTGATTGAAAAACTCCAAGAGTAATACCATCATTAAATTGAAAATGTTGGAGTGATAAAAGTTGTTTGCCTAAAAAAGGATGATTTAGTTGAAAGTTTGTAGGAGTTAGAAGCTTTTGATTTTTAATTTCTTGAATAGGAGAGAGCCATTTTGGTAAAAACTTTTGATCTAAATAAACTTCGCTTTCTTTGAAGTTAAATTGACCTATTAGAGATTTTTCTAAATCTTGGTGTAGATGCCCAGCTCTAATTTGAGTGTATAAACTATCTTTAAATGAATCAAAAAAAACAATTAGACCATATTTTTTATTATATTTATTAAGAGTTTTTGCAATGATTGATTTATAAAGTTGAGCTTTATTAATTTGTACCATAGGAATATGAGTTGGATATAAGGGAACTAAATCAGTTTGGGGATGAAAATAATCAAGAGGAAAAACATTCCAAATAATATCTTTATTTTTAAAACTCACTAAGTGATTAGATTGAGGGCTAAAATCAAAATCTAATGCTTGATTAATGTAATCAGTAATAGGGTGCTGAATACGACCCATTTTAAATAATGCTCTTCTTAAACCTGTTGCCAACCAATGCATAGCTGAGTTATTAAGATAATGTAATTTAGACTCTTTAGATAAAGGAAAGCTATTTTCTTGAAGCTCTTTTTTTGTATCAATAACACTCCAAGTATTTAAACCAATATCAAATTTAATTAAATTATTAGAGTAGTTAGTAGAGAAACCACTATTTCTAAAAACTTGGTCTTTGGTACCATCAAGAAGGTCTAACTTTTTGAAATCTTTTTTTGATAAAAATAAGCCCCTACTGTTTTTATTAGTTATTAGTTTTAAATTAAGTTTTAGAATTTTTTGAGCTATTTGAATAAAGGTTTCATCAGGTCTATTTTTATTACATAAATTTGCTGTTTTAAAAAAATTAGAGATACATTTACTTGCATTTAGAAAACTTTCTTTTTCTAATTGTATGATGTTTACATCTATAGGAGGAGCAATTAGTTTAGACTTATACTTTTTATATTCACTTGGAATCAAATATTCACGATTGATTCGATTTACAAATCTTTTATTTTTGGCTTGAAAGTATTTAATATTTTTAAGAGAGTGAAACTCTGTTTTTTTCTTTAAAACTGAAATGATTCTTGTATATTCTGAGTTTAAATCATCAATAAATAAATCCATATACTTCAAATTATTTTGATATGCTTTTTGCTTTAAATAAGCATAATCAATAATACTTGTTTTAATACAAAAGCTAATTAAAATAAATATAGATATTCCAAAAAAAAGAGATAGAAAATATTGTATTTGTAATAATATTGAATCAAATTTAAACATGATTTTTAGAAGTAAGCCTTAAAATTTTATACATCATTCAGATTTTTTACCATTATATGAAAGATAAAGAAAGTTAGAAGGCTCTATTAAAAGCCGATTTAAATAGTCGTGGGTTTAAAATAAAAACATTTATATTTTACAACTTGGTTTCGTAGTATACAAGCAAAACACAGACAAAAAAGCTTTTATACAATATGTCTTGTTTATAAACTCAAAAACAATCACTTAAGTATAGTTTTTAAATAGTACAAAAGTTAGAACTTGACGAAGTAAATTGAATAAATTTTATTAATTAATATTGAAAATAAGTGTTTTTAAATGAGAGGTTTATATAGATTAAGTATATTTTTTACTTTGGGCTTAATAGCTCTGGGTTGGTTTTTGTATCCTAGAACAAAAGAGCTAATTTATGTTTTTGAAAGAAACCGAAATTATGTACAATTAGAGAGGTTGTATACTAGAAAATTAAAAGAAAAGCCAAATAGCTTAATTGAGAAAAAACTATTGCTTGTGAAAGTAGAGCTTCGTCGAGAAGGAGCAGATCAATATGCTATGGGTTATTTGCAAAAGTCATTTAGTGGAAATTTTTTTAATGCTCTTTTGACAAAATTTACTACAAAGCACGTTTATGCATCAGAAGGTCAGTTATTAGAAATAGGATATAATTTTACTAAAGAAACAAAATATTTAATATTACAAAAAAAATTATACAGCTTTTTAGGTTGGGGTAAAAAACTTATAAAAGTTTTAAGACAGTTGTATGTTGATACTCAAGAGCTAAATATATTAAATGATCTTTTTGGTTTAAACGATAAAACTTATGTTATTGAGCAACTTTTTATAAGAGTTGAAACTTTAAACTTGACTGGTTTAACTTTATTGAGAAACTTTTTGTCATGGACGAATCAAGTTGAGCGTGCTTATTATATGACAAAAAAATATATTACTGTTGAAAAGTTAGATAAAAATAATAAAGATTTACATTTAAGTAGGGCTATATATTTTTCAGATGATTTACAAGTGATTAAAATATATGATCTAAAGTTTAAAGAAACTAATGATTTAAAATATTTAAATCAAAGGGCATATTATCAAGAGTATTATGGTTATGTAAAAGAGTCGCTAGATTCGTATGTACAATATTATAAAGTAAAACCAGATCTTGAAGTTTTAGATAGAATTGTAAAAAACTCTAGGTATACTAATAATATGGTATTGTATAGAAAATATCGCTTTGACTTAGCACTTCTAACAAATGATTATGATCTATTTTCAGAAGAAATTGATGATTTAATTCAAAAAAAATTATATAAATCAGCAATTAAAAAATGTGATCTATTTATTAATAAACAATTGAGAAGTATTCAAAAGTCCCCTTCAAATAATAAATTATATTATTTAAACTTATCTTATCAAGTATTATATGTGGTATTGCATGAGTCTGGACAAACGAAAATACTTATAGATTTAATTAATTCTAAAAATAAAGTTCAACTAACAAATACAGAGCTAGCTTATTTATGTGATTTCCAAACGATTAATCAAAAAAATATAGATACTTTTATTTTATATTACAATCGTGCAAAATATTCTCATGTTCAAGATACAGTTATGGCTTACTCTATTCAATCAAATAGTCTTGAGAAAAATTTTCAAATATATACGCAATTAAATGGACCTTTTGTTTGGACACAGGTTGAAGATTATTTGAATTATTATAAAAACTTTCCAAAAAAGTATGAAAAAGAATTGGTTCGTTTAGTTGATACGCAAAAAGAAGCAAGGATTTTAGTAAATGTAGCCTTAAAACTACAGGAAAATAAAAATAATCAATTAGCTCAAGTTGCTTTCCAAAAAGCTTTAATTGCAAGTCCTTTTGCTAAAGAGGCTTTACTACAATTGGGCCTATTATTTTATAATTCAGGTGACTTAACCAGAGGTAAGTATTATTTTGAGAGGTATTATTCAATAGATCAAACTCACCTGTTAGTTAACTTTAATTTGGCTGATACATTAGAAGATGGTTCAGCTTTAAAGACCCATTTGTATAAATCAGTTATAAAATTAGCAAATATGAAAATATATGAAGATAAAGTTTTAGTACTTAGAGCGACAGCTAGATTAAAACTTACAAAAGAAGCATATATTTTATATGTTGATATGATTAATCAATATGGTAGAGAACATGAAATTTATATAGATTTTTTAGACTTTTTACTATCAAATAAAAAATATGAAGAGCTAGCCAATGAAGTTGATTTATTAGATTTAGAAAAAGAGAAGCGCCAAAGAGTATTACAAATTGCGGGTGCTTATTTTTCTTATGCCAAAGATTATAGTAAAGCTTTAGACTTATATCTTAGAGCAGAAAAAATATTAGATAAAAAAGATTTGAAAGACTCCTATTTATATTCAGATATAGCATATACATATGAAATAGTAGGGGCAGAAAAAAAAGCATTAGTCTACTATAGAAAATCATTAAAATTAAGAAATGATTTGTTACTGCAAGAGGTGGCCTTTCAACTAGAAACTAAAATACATGATACAATTGAACTTAGTTATAACTTTAGAAACGAAGTTAAAGAAAAGAAAATAGAATATAAAAATAGAAATGGTGATTTTGAGATGAAGCTTAACTTAAGTAAGATTGAGCAACATACTAGATATTTTTTAGAAATTTTTCATGATAAGAGGATTCCTTTAGGAGCAGTCATTGGAAATATGGATCGCTATATTTATGGTGGTAATAAATTAAAAGGAAAATTAGGTACAAGATACTTTTTAGACACTTTAGTGGGGGCACAAGAAAAGGCTCAAAATTCATTCTCTCAATTAAGTTATGATTTTCAATTAGGAGAAATCGGTTATCAAGCTACATATTCACGTAGTCATTACAAAAACCCTTTCGGTAATATAGGTAGTACTTCTGGATACTCTTTAACTGCTAGTAAATCAATATCAAAAAATTATACATTAAGTGGTGGATATTCACAGGAAAACGTGAGAGACTTCACGCCAGTTCAATCGAATGTTTTTTTGGATGATTTTAGGTCATTATCAACACAATATAGATTTGATAGAAGAGGCCATGTTAAATTTAAGTATTATGCTCTTGTTGGGGTGGCTTATCGTTTTGGAGGATTGAATCCTTCACTTGGTTTTGGTTTTAGATGGGATAGAAATTGGTATTTTGATTATGAAATTTTTCAGGATAAATTTAGCAATCAAAATATTAAATCTTATCAATTGAAATATTTAAAACTAATATAAATATTGGCATGAACTTTGCAATAATATAAGGCTGTAACAAATTTAATTGGCATTTACTTATGAGCTTAATAATACATTTATTACTGATTGTTTTTATCGTAAAATTTAGTATTTCACGCCATAAATATATTTTAGCTTTTATTGTTATATGCTCTTTAATAAGCATTTTAATTCAAAATACTTTTTTAATTCCTTCAGACTATTATTATTTAAATTTAATTGTAATATTTACTCCTTCTATATTAATAATAAGTATTTCATTACTTCTTAATAAATTTTTATATCAAGAGCATATACAATTAATTAATGCTACAGATCGTGTAAATAGTCTTGAAGAAAGTTCAACTCTCATTGTAAATCAATTTAATGAAGCTATCATGACCAAAGAACAATTAGAGAAACAAATTTTAAAAGATGATGAGTTTACCCTAAAATTTCAATTGGCTATGGAAAAGATAGATAGTGAAGACCATAATTCAGTAATTCATGAACTTTTAAGTGCTGTCAAAGATTTTAATAAAGTTGATTCCTTAAGTTTTTATACGGTTGATAAGGATTTAGAGCTAACACATTCTTTATATTGTAAATCAAAAGTAATGCAAACTATTGAAGTTAGTCATCATGCGATTAAAGATCTTGAATCTAAAAGGCATACAGTTACAGTTAAAGATTATCCTGGCGTTTTACAGCTTGAAATTTTAATGGCATACCCAGTTTTTTTAGAAGATAGATTATATGGGATTTTGGCAATTCATGAAATGGACTTCTTTGAAATGGTGCAATCAAATATTAACTTATTTGAGGTTTTTTGTAGGCATGCTGAAACTATCATGGAAAGAATTACAAGGCTACAAGGGTTTTTAGAGGGTTTTATTGAAGGAAACAGTGCTGACTTGAGCGGCCTTGTTTTTTTTGATCATATGTTTACAAGAGAAGTCGCACTTGTAAAAAGATATGATTTATTTGCATCAGTAATTACACTAGTAATAGAAGACAGAGAAGATATTGATGATTTTGATACATTGGTAAAAATTATAAAAACTATATCATCTAATTTTTTAAGAAATGTTGATGAGTTTTATTTTAATGAAAACATGGATGATAGAGTACATATTTTATTACCTATGACAGATACTCAAGGCACAGAGTTAATTACTTCAAAAATTGTAAATGTAATTGATGGTCATAAAATTTACCCTTATAAAACAAATAAAAACTTACTTAGAATATCTGCTTCTAGTTTGAATTTAACAAATACTATAGAAGATGCTACTATTAAATCTTTTAGAGAAAGCCATAGATTATGAAATGGGTAATTTCTGGTTTAGTTTTTGGTATCATTTTAGGTTACTACGGTATTTTTGGAGTATTATTAAGCTTTATTTTATCTTTATTTACTAAGGATGATCGAGTACAGGGCTTAGTACATGTTGATTTAGATATGCCCGAAGTTTCTTTAGATGTAAAAATATCTAAAATAAAATACCATGAAAAAAGGACATTAGAACAACAAATGGATATCGTTTCTTATAGTAGAGTAATGTCATCAGATGATACACACTTAAAGATAAACTTAATTTCAATTTTATCTGCCCATGTAAATCACCATAATGTTGACTTATTAAAAAATGCTATTTATGACTCTAATGAAAGTGTCCGTATTTTAGCTTCAACTGCTTTACAAAAATTAGAAGATGATTTATTACTATCAATTATTGAGCAAAAGAAACTTATAGATGAAAAATCTTCATTAAAAGACGTTGAAGCTGTTGAAGAACTATATTTTAGTCTAGCAGATACTTATGATTTATACTTATCAAGTGGCTTGGTTGAAGTAGATAGTAGAGGTTTCTTTTTAGAAAGAATGCTAGATTGTTATATTAAAGTAATTGAAGTCAATCCAAAAAATAAAAGATCATATGAGCAATTGATTGATACTTACATTGAACAAAGAGAAACTGATAAAGCAAGTAAGTATTTAAATTTATATAAAGATCATTGGGATGACCTATTAGTTATAAAATTTTGGAGAGCAAAAATTTTATTTATTGAAAAAAACTTTGAAGAAGTTAAAAAATTAATGAAAGATATTCCAGAAAATGACTTAAAAAAGCATAAAAATTTATTTTTAAGCAAAACTTGGTGGGATTCTGATGAGTGAATCAGTTTCTGATGTGACTTTTATTATTGAAGGAAGCTATCCTTATGTTTCTGGTGGAGTAGCTAGTTGGTGCCATCAATTAGTTTGTAATATGCCAGATATAAAATTTGATTTAGTCATTTTACAAGCTACTGGTAATGACCCAAGAGTAATGAAATATTCATTACCAGAAAATGTGATCAATTTATATCATGTACCTTTATACGCAAAACTTAAAAAACCTATTTTTTTACATAGAGACTTTACAGGCTCAGATTTATTTATAAAAGCTATGGATGAAAACTTTAGTACAGATTCTTTAGAAATGTTAGTTGATTTTTGTATCAATTATAAAAAACGGCACACTCTTAGGAGAAAATTAATTTTTTCTCAAAGCTTTTTTACAATGATGGAAGACTTATTTAAAGATCAGAAACTTCAAGGTAAGTCATTTTTAACTTATTTTTGGTTACTTAGATCTTTAATTAATGGTTATTTAAGTGTATTGTCAGCCCCTTTACCACCAGCAAAAATTTATCACGCAGTTTCAACAGGTTATGCAGGATTAATGGCTGGAGTTTTACATACGGCGAATCCAAACTCAAAACTTATTTTAACTGAACATGGTATTTATACTCGTGAAAGAACCATGGAACTATCAATTGCTGAATGGCCCGATCAAGATAGAGATAATTATATACCAGAGTTTGGGGGGGGATTTTACAAAAGGTTGTGGGGAGCATCATTTGCTTTAATGTCTGATTATACCTATAAATATGCTGACCCAATTATTTCTTTGTATCAAAAAAATAATGATCTTCAAATTGAAGAAGGTGCAGATATAAAAAAAGTTATTACTATTCCAAATGGTATTGATTTATCATTATACTCTTATCGTGAAAGAGAAAAGGTTTCTGATATTCCACAAATTGGTTTTATTGGTAGAATTGTAAAAATTAAAGATGTAAAATGTTTGATTCGTGCTGCTGATATGGTTAAGCAAAAACACCCAGAGGCACAATTTCAGTTAGCTGGTCCATCAGAAGAAGACGAAGATTATTTTAACGACTKYRMWGWKTYMRYTGCWYYWKYAMMKKTANWWSATMRSYWWSAYWYTWTNARGTCSKRYTRATKSANAAAGNTTTYTMTGNNATAMTWYYRAKWTTATSSKWKTAAMWWSYKYRYSAGNRKKAYANCMWWWAGTNSWTGYTWGMWSCRKYAGYKTNTNNTWWWCCWATTSWRGSWKSMKATGWMSRTGRMTNTASKGMARWKATCTATGAAAAACTAGATGGTTTGCATCAATGTGGTTTAGTAACTTTACAAAAAGACCCTAAATCTACAGCTAGAGCACTTATTAGATTAATTGAAGAACCTCATTTTTTTCATGCATGTTCAAAAGCTGGCAGATTGAGAGTAGAGCTAAAATATTCACAAAAAAAATTAATTAGAAATTATTACGGTCTTTATAAAGAAAAACTAAAAGAAATAGAGAAAGAAAACTAAAATGGCAGGGATAGGATTTGAGCTTAAAAAACTTTTTCACGAAGAAGTTGGTGATCATAGTTTAGGTGCAATTTTTAAATCTATGATGGTTACATCTGGGCCATGGATTATTTCGATTGTTACTTTTACAGCCTTTAGAATTTTATTAAGTCCAATCATGGAAGAATCAGAGTTCATGTTAATGATGTGTATCATCGTTTATGGCTTTGTTTTTAGTATGATACTAAGTTCTCCTTGGATAACAATGGTGATTCGTCATATTTCAGATTTAGTTTATCTAGGAAAAGATGAAGAGCTTATTTCTAGTTTTTTATCAGCAGCTTTAATTATTGGAATACAATCTCACTTATTTGCTTGGTGGTTTATAAATAAAAACTCCTATCTTTTAGAACATCATTCTACAATAGCTTATTTTTTTACATCTTTAAATATTTTATGGCTAACTATGGTCATTGTAGGCGCAATGAAAGATTTTAATCGAGTTGTATTATCTTATTTATCAGGAATGTTAATATCTATACTTTTAATGGTTTTTTATGCTGGAAATGACGTTTATTTAGCGATTAATTGTTTTACAGCAGGTACATGTTTTACTATCTTTGTTTTGCTAGAACGATTTTTTAAGGAGTTTGGTTTTGAATTAAAACTAAACTTTGAATGGGTTAAAAGATTTGATTTAATTCCTCTTTTTATATCAGGAATTTTATCTAATTTAGCAGTATGGTGTGATAAACTAATGTATTGGTTTTTGTCTAATAAAAGCGTTGAAGTAGCACCGGGTTTTTTTCTGTTTCCTGATTATGATTTAGTAATATTTTTAGCAAGTTTAACTATGATTCCGGCTACTGCTTACTTTACTGTATTTGTAGAAACAACTTTTTCAGATGCTCAAAAAGAGTATTTAGGTGCTATAGAACAGGGTGCTGATTTATTACAAATTGATGAGCATGCAAATAAGTTACTTTTAGCTTATTTAAAATGTTTATTAAACCTATTTTTATTTCATACCACTTTATCTATTATATATATTTTTGTATTAACATTTACTTTTGATTTTACAGGTTTTGGAATAGTCGCTATTCCTCTTTTGAAAATAAGTATTTTAAATATGGTTTTACAAAATATGTTTCAAGCTATGATTGTATTTTTATACTATTTTGATTATCAAAAAGAAGTCGTTTTAATTTCTGGGACAACTTTTTTAGTGTCAGCAATTTCAACTTATTACATGATGAATTTACCATTTGAAGTTACTGGCTATTCATTTTTTATAGCTATGGTCATTGGTGGTGTTTTATGTTTTTTAACGGGTATTTACAAGATACAACGTATTAACTTTTATACTTTTTCTAGTAATGATTTATAGTAATTATGATTTATGAGTATTAGCACTTAAAAAGTCACTATTTTCCATGATTCTATAGATATATCCATCTGGGTCTTTGACATAAAAGAATAAAGCCCCTCCAGGTAATTTTTGTACAGGCATTGGGCTTAACTGATATTCATTGATAGCTTGGTACCAATCTTTTTGAACATCATCAGAGTATAAACTAATATGTCGTAAAGTACCTGTATTCGGGGCTTTATTTTCTTGAACTAATTGAATAGAAAAGCTTCTGTCTTCATTTGACATATAATAAAAGCTACTTTTTGGAGTATTGATTTTATGGCTTAAATTTAAACCTAAAAATTTTGTATAAAAAATTTCAGATTTCTCAAAAGAACTTATAGATATGCTAATTAAATAACTTTTCATTGTACTTTCTCCAACTTTTGCTCTGTAAACTTGCCGAACTTAGTTTCAAGTTCTTTTTTAATTGTACTGACTTTACCAACTAATAATATTTTTAGACTTTTTGGTTTCCAGTACTTTTTTGCAGCTACTTGAACATCTTCAATGGTGACTTTTTTTAATGAGTCTAAGTAGTATTGCATAAAGTTTTCAGGAAGGTTTTTTCGTTCAAAATATAGTATTCTATTGATAATTTGATATTTACTAGAAAACTTAAAAACATATTGATTAATCATAGAGTTTTTAGCTAAATCAAACTCTTGTTGAGATACTTTTTCGTCTCTAACTTTATCAATTTGTTTTAATATCTCTGAGATTGAGTCCACTGCTCCACTAGTTTTGGTACCACAGTAAACTCCCATGCTACCATAATATACATCTCCCCAAATATAAGAGTAAATGGAGTAAGCTAATCCCATTTCTGTACGTACTCTTTGCATAAGTCTAGAGTTAAATCCACCTCCACCTAAAATATAATCAGCAATTAATAATGGAAAATAATCAGGGTTAGATATTTTTAATGATTTATGACCGATTCTGATGTTTAGTTGAGGAGTATCCATCTCTATAAATACTTTTTCACTTTTAAAATCAAGTTTCATGGTTGTATCAATTTTAATAGAATTTGAAGTTGGTTTCCATGAGCTAAATGATTTATTTAATAAAGCTTTTAATTTTTTTAAAGTAATATCGCCAACAACGAGTAGTTGAGCATCATTAGGTATAAATCTAGTTGAATGAGCAAGTTTTATATGACTTAACTTAATATTTTGAATACTTTTAAAATTTGGAGTATTGCCTGCTTTATGGCTTTTATAAATCAGTTTAGTAAACTTTCTTCTGAGTACATCTTTTGGTTCATCGTTTTGTCTTCTGATTGATTCTAAGAGAAGCTTTTTTTGAAGTTGAAACCTAGCTTTGTTAAATTTTGGATGCAAGATAGTACTTACATATAAAGGCATAACATCTTTTAAGTCTGCGCTTAAGCACTTTAATGATGCACCATTTGTCATATCCCCAGAGTTAGTACTAATGGTTGCTCCTCTTTCTTCAAGATATTGATCTAATTGGCTAGGAGTCATTTTGGAGTT
Organism: Candidatus Cloacimonadota bacterium; assembly: GCA_002402105.1. Classification (GTDB taxonomy): domain Bacteria; phylum Muiribacteriota; class UBA6191; order UBA6191; family UBA6191. The sequence continues at coordinate 14,425 of NVVD01000031.1, read as the reverse complement.
CCCTCCATCTCTTTGTATGCTAGCAAGTAAGCTAGAAAGGCCTGTAAGTTGTTTATTATCAATAAAACTACCGCCTTTAACAAATAAAGACATCTTTATTATAGGTAGACTAGAGTCTTGTAAAAAGTAGACTTTTAATCCATTTTGTAAACTAAACTTATTAACATCTGGGATATTTAATGTAAGGGCTGGGTACGTTAATTTTTGATGAGGTAAATCTATAGAATAGTTTAGATTTAATATTAAACAAAGAGTGATTAGATATTTTATTAGTTTCATGATTTTCCTACTTCTTTGTTTCTAGATTTGCTGTAGTTTTATTATCTTGATGGATATATTTTTTTGCTATTTTTAGTAAGTTCTGTGGTGTTAATCCAAGTACTCTATCTAAATCATTAAATATTTCTTTGTAGCTGCCAAGATTCATTTCATTTTTTAATATCAATGAACCAATATTATTACTAGAGTCCATAGCGTAAATATATTGTGACTTGTATTTTCGTTTTACTCTATTTAGCTCATCTAGTGAAATACCATTTTTGAATACCAATTTTAAAACATCTTCAATAGCTTTATTAACATCAGCATTTGAATTGGGTTTTTTTGGTGTTCCGCCCATCATAAATAATGGAGAATATCTCTCTCCACCAGCACCAGCGAAAGCCCAGACACTAGCTGCAAGTTGTTTTTTAAGAACAATTTCTTTGTACATGATAGAGCTTTTTCCACCAGCGATTACTTCTGCAAATAAACCAAGTGCTGAGCCTTCTAAAGTATCTAATTTTGGTATGTGATAACCACTATAAAAAAATGGTTGTGCTTTATACTTGACTGTAGTAACTCGTTCACCATATTGTTTAGGTTCTTTGATGTGAGTTCTTGGTAAATCTTTTTTTGTTTTCCAGTTTGAAAAATATTGTTTAACAAGCTTTATAGCATCTTTTGGGTATACGTCACCAACCAAAACGATTGTAGCATTATTAGGTACGTAATATTGCTTAAAAAAGTCAGTTAAGGTAGATTTTGCTAATGTCTGTAGCTCACTCATATAACCAATTACAGGGTTTCTATAATTATGAGCTGTAAAAGCAGTTAACATAAACTGCTCCCATAACAGTCCACGAGGAGATCCGTCAGTACGCATACGACGCTCTTCCATTACTACATCCCTTTCTGGATAATAAGACCTTAAGATTGGATTTGTAAATTTAGAAGATTCTAATAAAGCCCATAACTCTAGTTTATTACTAGGGATATTTACTATATAAACTGTATTATCAGTACTTGTATATGCATTTAAACCTTTACCACCATTTTCAGAATAAATAGGGCTATATGGGCTTTTAATAACGACCTTATTTAAGTTTGCTACAAGTTTTTTCATTTTTCTTTTATATAGTTTCAAAATAGTTGGATTAGGAAAATCTTGAAGTTGCTCTTTATCCATTTTTTTGGCTAGAGTTTCAATATTTTTAGTGATTTTACTTTCTTTTTCAAGATTAGTGGTACCGTATATTTTGTTACCTTTAAATAACATATGTTCTAACATATGAGCACAACCAAAGTTACCTGCATGCTCATCAACAGAACCTACTTTAAAACCAATCCATGTATTGATAATAGGTACATCGTGTTTTTCATAGATCATAACTTTTAGACCATTATCTAAAGTATGAATAGTTAAGTTTTTTTCAAAGTTGCTTTGTAAGTTTTTAACAAACTCAAATTGCTGACTATGAGTAGCAATAGTAAAAATAAATAAAAGTAACAATTTCATTTTATAAGTCTCCTTAAAGAAATATTAATATAGTTTATATGGGTAAGATACTATCAATATAAACTAAATTGCAAGATTTAATACGATACAAAATATTTAAAATTATGAGTAAAATGTATGAAATATAAGCTTCATTGATAAAAAAGTTCTATAACTTAATGCAAACAAATAAGTTTTCAGGTAAAATTGATTAACTTAAATTTGTGGAGACTTTAACTAAAAATAATTATTATGGAAAAACTAACAGTTTTAATCATCGATGACCAACTATACGTAAGAAAAACACTACATGAACTCTTAGAGATATTGTATCCAGACGCATCTATTTATTCGGCTGAAAATGATGATGAGGCGTTAAGTCTAGCTAAAAAGTACCAACCACATTTAATCACGCTAGATTTAACGATGCCTGGTTTAGGTGGCAAAGGTCTTTGTCCTAAATTATTAGAATTATCTTTAAGTAGTCATGTATATGTTATGAGCGCCTTGTCTTCTTATAGTGTTCAAGATGAAATGAGAGCATTAGGAGCTAAAGGTTTTATTGCAAAGCCTGTTAAGCTTGCTGTTTTGAAAGAAACAGTTGATTTGGTAATTAAATCTTTATGATCTATTGAACTACTTATTTAATTTATGAGTATGAAAAGGTAGTGCTCTATATAAATATTCATCTACCCAAAACCACTCATGACTTGAGTTAATATCAATAATACTAGCGTCACAATGATTGTTAATATTTTTAGATTGCATAGTTTCAAGTAAGAGTTTAACCCTTGGTTTATTAGAGTTCTCTAAATTACAATTAGTGCCACTAATAAATAAGTTTTTTGGGATTATAAAGTCATTTGAAATTTTAAAAAGTGGGTCAATACTTTCAAAATCTTTTTGGCTAGGGATTCCTCCAAAAATATAGGGAAAACTATCAAAGGTTAAATCTGATGTTGTTTTTGGATTCAATTTAATATTATCAGTTTCATAATTTAAAATTGCACCATCAAAAGAACCTGTACTTATATATTTTTCAGGGGATAAAAAAGAGTAAACTAAAGATGTGTAGCCACCTAAAGAAAACCCATCTAATGATACTTTGTTTTCATCTAAGTTATATTGTTTACAAACATCAGGTAAAAATTCAGTTTCAAAATTTTGATGAGTTAAGTAGTTTTCTTGGTTATTTCTTTGTTTTGGGGCTTTTAGATCATGGCAAAAGTAATACTCATCTAAAGCAGAGTTACAAGTAGCAGGAAATAAATATGCAGCAGGTTTAACATAACCTTTAGTGATTAAGTCATTAATAACTAAGTATGAGTTTCTTTTACCTCTACTTGTATCCTGCCTTGATTGAAACCATTCATCTGGATGTCCTCTAAATAGTACTACAACGGGTAAATTATCAATTTTACTATATTGCTCTGGTCTATAAATAACGTATTCAATACCATTATAATTATTTCGTTCAATCATTTGCTTTCCTCATTTAATATCGCATTAATAGCTTACTAAATTGGTAAATAAAAGGCTACTTTATTATTTTAAAATCGTATAAGATTTATTTTTCAAATGATAATCAAATATTCTAGAGTCATACATTGCCTCTATGCTTGTTTCTAAATTAGAGCATTTACCTGCAAATGATATTTGTATTGGGTGATAATAAACTCCTTTTTTATTGACTTGTAAAAATGCAATTAAGCGATCATCTCTTAAATCTAAGTTATTGATTATAATATTAGATTGTTTTAACTTTTTAGGGAGTTTAAAACTTTTATTTAACCTAGGGTTAATAGATTCAAAACAAGATGGCACTTTACTGATTAAAACTAAGTTAGCCATTTTTTGACTTGTATTGATTATAATTTTTTTAAATATTTTTTGAGAAACTTTTAATTGGTGAATATTAACTTGTTTATCATTAGAGTCTACTAATGAAGTGTCAATTGTAATTTTTGAATCTAGCTTATTATCATTAGATATTGTTAATGGAGCTTTTCCAAGCAACTCAACAAATAAGTAAGAAAATCCATCTTTAATAGATAATTTAATTTGCTTTTCATTTATGATTTGTTTAAATACTGTTTTAGAGCTGAGTTTAAACTTTTTATTGTTAATTAGTAATGTGGGTTTTGATTGACTGTGTGGCCAGTCTTTCATTTGATCACTAAATAACATTAAAGTAAATGCTTTCTCTTGGGTTGAATATAATTCATTTTGAGAAAGTTTTAAAAATAATAAGTCTAAATATTTTTGTACTTTAGAGCGTTTACCCCCATTAGATAAATATAAATAAAGAGAAAAAGATTTATTTCTTATGGTCGAATTAAAGTTGAGTGAATACTCACGCTTTATTAAATACTTTTTAAGGCTTTTTAAAATCTTAATTTCAAGTTGATTTGCTCGATGATTTTCTTGAAACATTTTTGAGAGAGCATATAAAAAAGATTGAACCATAAGTTTATTAGAGTTTTTATACTTTTCAAATAGAGCATGATAATTAGAACGAGATAAGTGATCATAATTTTTTAATATCCATGCTATGTATAAACTTTGAAAGTCATGATTATTTTGATTAATTTTTTTATGAAGGTTTTGTAATATTAACTTTTTGATTGGCTTAGTTAGTAAAAAATTATTTTGCTCTAGTTTAAGTAAAATATGACTTGTATAAATAGAGGCAAATTGATTGATGTAGTTTCCACCTTGCCAATAGTTAAAATCTCCTCTATTTGTTTGCAGATTAAATAGCTTTAACATACCTGCTTTAATAAAAGATTGAATGATTGGTTTTTCTTTATCATTCACAATTTTAAAAATTTCATTTAATGCCATTAGTTTAGAGCTAGTTTGCTCTGTGCAACCATAAGGGTAAGCAATTAGGTTTTGCATAGACTTTTTAAGAACTTGTCTGGGGTCATCTTTAACTGTGATAATTAATTGTGGGTTTTGTTCTTTAAAAAATTTATCAGGAAAAGTAATAGTAATATCTTCTTTTAAAGCTACCATTTTAGAATAAGTTTTATTTTGTAATAAAGGAATAGAAGGTAAAGTGTAGCTTTTAGAGTATTTAAGCCCAGTTGATGACATTAATTTAAAGTTTAAAATACCCTTGCTTTGATTGTTAAGTAACTTTGTATTTAAAATAAAATTAGATGAAAATCTTTGTTTCGGTTTTAATATATATTTAGACTGTTTAAGATAAATAGATTTATCATTTAGACTGACTTTAAGATGTAAGTTTTGCTCTTTATTACTTGAGTTAAATATTTTATAGGGTATTTTTAGGCGATCTTTATTTACTAAATAACGAGGTAAACTTGCTTTTACATAAATGGGGTCTTGAGAGATAATATTTACATGATTCCCCCCTATTTGACTTTCATTAATAACAATAGTTTTTAGTTTAATTTCTCCTTGAAAACTTTTTATTGGAAACTTCCACTTAACTTCTCCATTTGAATCAGCAATTAAAAAAGAGGACCAGTGTGAAAAAGACTGAACTCTTTCATTTAAGGAGTCTGGTGAAAGGTGTCTTTTTCTTCTACTTTCACTAGGTTCATCTCCTCCAAAAGATTTATAGTTTAAATTAGAAATTAAAAAATCTAAATGGTTATAAAAATCATAATACTCTAAAGTTTTTAGTTTTTTTCTTTGGAAGGCTAAAAAAGGATCAATGTATTTTTCAGAAATCATATCGTGTATACCTTGATCTACAGCAGAGATGATACAAATATCCCCTTTTTTTAATGATGATACAGTGACAACAACATTTTGATTGCTTTTTGTAGTACTATTAACTTTAAACTTTGGATAAATATGATGTTTCTCTTGAGATACTTTAATATCAATAGAGCCATATGAGCGAAATGGTAGTATATTTTTTTCAAAATTAGATGGTCTTGTTAAATAAGCATGAATAGTAAAATCACTTGAGATTTTTTTGATTTTTGGTAAAACAATATGAGCAGTTGTACCAGACATTGTATAAAACTGATGAAATAAAATATCAGAGTCTTCAACAACAATTAATAGTTTACCAGGCATTTGTGATTGTATATCTAACTTGATAATATCTTTATTTGATTTAATTGTTTTTAAGTTGCTTTGAATATTTAATGTATTTTCTGAAAGTTTGTTTGGTCCTTCAAAAGACCACCCAGATACATAATAACTATAAGTAGATTTATGTCCTCCTACTCTGTCTTTTACTTCTAGGTAATAGTTGCCAGACTGAGAGTGATTTAATGTGAGCTTTTGTTGTGCTTGAATTTCTTTTGTTTCTATTAAAATATGTTGCTCTTGGTATTGTCCATAGTTTCTTTGGGAGTCATATTGATATTGCCAGACTTTTTTATAAACTTTTACTTGTAGTTTAGATTCTATTTTTTTATTTGATTTAGGGTCTATTAAAATAATCTTAAAATCGTGATCTTTTGAACTTTTTACCCTGTTTTTAAATAAAGCTTTAATACCAATCATTTTTTTACTAGGATAAAGAGTAAAGTTTTCAAATGAGTTTACTTCTTTTGAATCATCAAAAACTGAGAATGATACGAGTCCATTAAGCATTAGGCTTGATTGTTTATTTAAAACTAGTGGTAGATGAAAGCTCATACGTGCATCATCTTTTAAAGTAAATGGATATGTCTTTAGTAGAAAATCATTATTATTAATAAGCTCTTTATGGTCTCCAAAGTGATAGTCAGGCCAGCTTTTTAATTGATTTGTTTTTGTAAAGGCAGATAATTTAAGTGTTGCTTTTAAGTTAGCAGCAGGAGCCCCAAAATAATATTTAGATGTAAGGCTGATTTTAATGTTTTCATTTTGATAGAGGTGCTTATTTTGGATATCAATAGTATTTTTAACTTTAGGAGCTAAAAAGCTCTCAATTTGAAGTTTCTTTGACCCTATTAAAATTTGTCCTAGATATACTTCATATCGATAAACCCCTGTTTTCCAATAATTATGACTTTTAACTTGTATTTCAAATAAACCTTTATCATTAGTAGAAAATATTTTTTCTTGGACAATAAATCCACTAGGGTCACGTAGTTGAAATTTTAATGGAATACTAATAGATTGAAACTCTTTATTTTTAATAATTATAGCAGAGTGAATACTCTCAGATGGTCTAATTAACCCTCTCTCTAAATGAATATAAGCTTTGTATTGATCTATGAGTGTTGAATTTTGTTTTGCTTTTCCGACGGGTGAGTTTAATAAAAGAAAAGACTTTTGTTTTTTATTTGTGGCTATAATACTAAATGGCTTATTTTTTAAATGTTTGATAGGTAAAATTAAGATACCTTCTGAGTTTGTTATACCATGTGTTAGTAGTTGATTTTTTTTTGAAAAAACTTTAATAATTGTATTTGATACAGCAGATAGTTTTGCTATAGATTGAGTATTTATTAGTAGTTTTTTATCTGTTAACATAGCGGTAATACTAAGGTCGCTAAGATGAAATACTTTTTGATCTAATAAGGTTTTAGTATTTTTTTTAGAAGAATAAAATGATAATCGAAAGGTTCCACTATTTTGATTTAAAAAGTCTGATAATTTGAATACTTTATGATTGATAATATTTTTTTTGTCGTTTAAATTAATAGTATAATTTTTGATGACTTTACTATATAAATGAAAATCTCTTAATCTAGCTCTTTGAAAATTAATAAAGTATCTATAGTTTTGGTTTAAAAGCTTTTCGACTACAACTTGTACTTGTTTTTGATTAGTATATTGCACTTCAAAAGATTGATTATTTGGAGATAAACGAGGTTTTTTACTTATAAGTTTAAAGTATGGTAAATAATGAGGGCTTAATAAGTTATTTATTTTATCTTTTTTTAATTCAAAACTTCTAGTTTTTAGCCCTTTTAATAAAGTTATTTTATAATTTTGATCTGGTTTAAAGTCTCCTTTAAAACTAATATAGCAAGGGCTTTTAATGTTGTTTGAATAATAGTTGTAGCTATTATCAATAACTTGTATTTTTACTTTTGGGTTAATTTTAATAAAATCAAGAGGTTTTTGATTTGTTAATAATTGGGGTAAATATACTTTTAAATTAATTTGACCCTGATTTTGTGCTTCAAATATTGCTTGATCTTGAAATATTAAATGAGCTAACTTTTGATTTTCTTTAAAGACTTTTGACTTTTTTGTATTAATATAACCAATATAATCACTTTGAAATTTTGCTTGATGAATAGATAATAACTGATTTGAGATTTCAATAATAAAATTTTGGTTTGTATTATCCTTTATGAGTGTATCAATGATAAAATGTTTAGATTTTTTTTGAGGAAATAATTTATAAGAAACCTTATGTTTCGATTTATTATTTTGTGTATACATTTNAAGGTTTTTCTTTAAGTTTTTATAAGATACAGCTTCATTAAACCAAATATGAGTGCTTAATTTATTTAAAAAAGAGTCATATAATACTTTATCAAGTTTAAAGTTATCAGTTTTAAATTGAAATGATTTAGAAATCCCTTTTGATTTAAGAAACTGGTTTGGATGACAATTAATTTTTGTAGATGTGGGTAAAGTTTTTGCTGGATATAATTTAATCTTTTGAGAAGAAACTATTTCATACATACCATTGAGTTGGCTGTTACAGTTCATAAATTGTTGATTTGTAAAATTACCAAACTTACTTTGTTCAAATATTTTTTTAGAAAATGTAAAATTAATAAACTTAGAGTGAATAGAGATTATTTGGCAAAAAGTAACTAAGTTTAGAAGTAAAAATAATAAAATTTTCATTTGATTTTCCTTTGTAAGAGGGTGTGTGAGAAGTGTTTTCTTTACGAAAATTCATATTAATTATGAAAATTTAGAAAATTAATATTTAGAATACTAGATAATTTATTGACGAAGATTTTCATTTTAAGATGGATTTGTAGCTGAAATAAATTTTTCATATACCCTCTAAGTTAAAAGGAGTATAAGTTAGTAGACAAATTTACTCAAATTATATTACTTTTTGTTTGAAAGATGAGTGAAGTTTAAGAAAATTACAGCTTAATTTATTATCAATTTAGAATGTTTGTATAATTTTTTTTGTAAGTATTTTATTTTTCATGATAGAGGTATCTGACACTTTACTTTAAATAAAGTGAGTAACAAGTCTGTCTTTAAATAGAATTTAATATCTGTTGTTTTTTATAAGTGTTATTATAAGTATGCTTTATATCCCAAGCTATAATCCAACTTACTAAATTAATTTAATAAAGGTCTATTCAATGCGTACCCTAACTTTTTTATCCCTTGTGTTATTATTACAATTTCCTGTTTATTGTGAAGCAAATTTATTTAATAACTTATATAAATACTCTATACCTGAAGAAGACTTTAACCTTCAAGATGATGTTTTATTATATGAAATTGATTTTAGTAAATATAAAGATGGAAACGCCACAAAGATATTAAAACAGCTTGGATTTAGTTTTAAATTAGATGCTTCAAAAATAAAACCTGTGATAAAAGAGTCAAGACTCTTTATTGGTGATAAACAAGGACGCGTTGCATTTTTTGTAAAAAACTTTACTTTTGGTAAAGCTACAAAAATGTCTATTACATGGGGAGTTAGCAAATTTACTAATAACGAGGATTGGGAAAATAATAAACAATTTAACTCACTCGGTCTTGCAGTAAGTTTCGGTACAAAAAAATTCTCTAGTGGTGGTCCATTTTATTACCCTAAAATGCCTCGTTTCATTGGTTATTTTATCAGTAAAACAGCTAAGGTAAATAAGAGATATCTAGGAAAGTACTACAGAAAAAGTGGTCGATTACTTTGTTTATCTAACAGTAGTAATGAGGTCACTTCAAATATTAACTTAGTAGAAGATTTTGAAAAACATTTTGAAGGAATCAAGTATGACCCAATTACTGGATTTGCTTTTCAAGTATTTTCTAAAGGTTCAAATGGTTCATTAGCTTATATTAAAAATATACAGTTTTTTGGCCCTTCTAAATAATATAATTTTTAAAAGTTAATTATACCCAATTTACAATAAATGATAAAAATGTCACTAAGTTTTTATTTATTTTATCTACAGCAATTTCTATATTTTTATTTGTAAAATTATCAATATGGATAACTTTGGTTATCAGTAGTTTTGTTTTAGTATACTTTTACTTTAAATCTATCTTTTTATCGTTCAAAACTATAAAAAATGGTACTATTTAGTTATCTATAAAAAGGATCATTCAAATGGAAAAACTATCAGTTAAAAACTTTTTAAGTGAAACTCTACTCTACTCAATTCCATAACAGATGAAGAAATAAATAAGTCAAAACTAAAATCCTTAGCAATATCCAAGTTCAATCGCTACTTTTCTTCAGGCTCTTGGAATTTAGATTACTTTGAAATCAAGAACATAGAAGTGTCTGACACTTTATATATACTTTTAAATATTATTCATAAATAAGGAGTCTGTTTTGTCATTAAATACCATTGAATTTCAAGAGGTCAATAGAGAAAACTTTAACTCTATAATTAGTTTACGTGTTAGTTCAGATCAAGTTGACTATATTGATAGTAATCTTTATTCGATTGCTTATTCTAAAGTTTGTCCATCACTGGCTACCTATGGTATTTATTGTAATGATACATTAGTTGGTTTTACTCAATTTGGAAAAGACCCAAATCATTTGAGGTATATGCTTGCTGAAATAATGATAGCCGAGCAATATCAAAATAAAGGCATAGGACAACTTGCATTAATAAAAATAATTAAAAATTTGAAAAACGAATGTAAATTTGATTCGTTAATTTTAACTTTAGTACCTGAAAATGAAATTGCAAAAAACATCTATATCAAGTTTGGTTTTATTTTAATAGATGAAGTTATTATCGAGGATGAGCTAACGATGCAACTAACTTTTGATAGCTAGTGACTGTTTATTTAATAGACTTTTATAAATTATAAGTTCGATTAGTTATATTGCAGCTATCACAGAAATTTCAACTAGAAGTTCTTCTCTCGCCATTTGGGCTTGTACACAGGCTCGAGCAGGTGCTTGTCCTTTTGGTACCCAACTATCCCAAACCTTATTCATTGCTTGAAAGTCATTCATTGTTTTTATATAAATAGTTGCGGATAAGATTTGTTCTTTGCTAGATCCTATATCAAATAAAAGAATATCAACCTTTTCTAACATAGTTTTGGTTTGTTCACTGATATCAGCTGTAGAGTCTTTAGCGACTTGTCCACACAAATATACCGTATTGTTATGAATAACTGCTCGACTCATTCGTTGTTTGGTTTCTTTTCTTTCAATCATTATGTTCCTTTATAATTAAAAAATGATTAGTAGTATATTTTTATTATATATATTTTTAAATGGTATACRAGGATATGATCTCTTCCAATTTATTAGAAATCTTGATATAGAGAGGGACATAGAGATGTCTGACACTTTAAAGACTCTTCATTTATTTGAAAAATATATAGAGTGTAAAGTATAATGAATATAGCTTTATTAAGAAAGTTTAGTGCTAGTCATATAATATCTTATGAGCAAAAAAATTAATTTAAAGAAGCATAATTATGAAACAAATAAGTAAAACAGAAATTAAAGTTCAAGCAGAAGAGATTTTAACTAAACTTGGTGTGACTTCTTCGCAAGTTATCGATATGCTTTATAGACAAATTATTTTAAAAAAAGGTATACCTTTTGAAATATCCTTGCTAAATGAAACTACTTTAAAAGCTATTAAAGATGAAGATGGTATTATTTGTCATGGTACACCAGATCAATTATTTGCTGATCTTGGTATTTAATGTTTTCAATCACCACTAAAAAGCAATATAGAAAAGATTTTAAACGATTTCAAAATACTAACTCTAAAAATATAAAAGCCTTCAAAGAAACTATTATTTCACTTTGTGAAAGAAAAGAACTACCAGAAGCAAGGCATGACCATGCTTTAATCGGTAACTATAGAGGGTGCCGAGAATGTCATCTATCCCCTGATTGGCTTTTAATTTATATTGTTGATGATATCAATAAAGAGATTGTTTTAGTTCGTATAGGTAGTCATAATGATCTTTTTTAGATGTATCCTTAAAAAAGACATAAACTATACCTCTGTGTAAAATACTTTGTGGGGGATACTGTATAAATTATTATATACCGAACGACATAATTAAAAGTTTGAAATTGGCTCTTTATCTAAGAAGTTTTTAACTATAACAATTAATTTTACACAAGATTAAACTCATTTAAAATTTTATCTACTAATTGTTCTGGTTTATACATTCCAAATTCAGTCATTCCAATGGTTTCTTGTTTTGTTGCAGAAATAACTTCTCCTTTATAGTAATACTATATTGAGAAGAGTCTAAAATATCCTGCATATATTGTGGAGGAGCCCATTCTTCATTGGTATTTAGAAAAGGTTTATGAAACAAAATAGACCACAACCCATTTTTAATATTAGTATCAAAAACACCTTGGAAAAATTTAAAACCTAGGCTATCATCAGGAGGACTACTAGGAGAAGTAGAGTAGATAAAGTTATAAATTCCTATATTAGAATCTTTCATTAGTCTACCTAGAGCAAATCTCATTTCATTTAATGGAATTTGTACTATATCTCCAACTTTTAATCGTTGCTTTTTCATTATTCACCAAACTCTTCAATAGCAGCATTTATATAAATATTTTTCTTTTTATTTCTTGGGCCAATCCCATTGATTTGATTGGTTCCTAATCCACGTTCTTTTAACTTTTCAAGAACTATTTGTTCTCTACCACGATTAGCATTTTTAGATTTCGTAACTTTATCGTAACTACTTACGCCTAAAAAACTTTCAATATAGAAACTTTGTTCTTGACAGCTTTTTTTTCATTTTTTTAAAAAAAGTAGGTTATCAATTTATATCATAGCTATGAACTAAAATACGAACAAGATTTTACTAATTCTATACAAAAAGATCTAGTGGATAAAAATTACCTAACTTATTGCTCACATAGCTATGAGAATAAATCAAAAATTATAATGCCCCAAGAAATTCAGACACAAAAAATGAAAGTAGTTTCCCTCAAGTGATATAATAATCAAAAAAGAAGGAAAAAATGAGTAAAAAACAAACCAAGTACAGTGCAAAGTTGAAAGCCAAATTAGAAATAGAAGTGTCTGACACTTTATTTTTTATAAAACTTCTTCACTAATTTTACATTTATCTCCAATAAAAACTAAAATATAGGTTTTTAATGGGCAAGATTTTTTTTGTTTTAGTTCTGAAATCTCTTTTGAATTTATATATTTATTCATTTGCTCTTTGGCTTCATCTCTTTTTTGAATTAAAACTTTAGGGTTTTTATCGTAATCAGATTTTTTGATGTATTTTAACTCTATAGCAAACTGATAGTTTACTTTGTAGACTTCACGTTCAAATAAAACTAAATCTATGTATCCGTTTTCAACTTCGTACTCTGATTTTGTAARATATAAATTAGATAAATGTAAATAAGAAAATAAAATAAGTTTTGTGTATTTTTCATCAAAATTTAAGAAATCTCGATTAGATAAACTATGCAAAGTGTCTTCACATAATTTTATTAAATGAGTGATACTTCCATCAAAAGCCAATTGATTTAAAGCTTGTTCTAAATTTGAAAATGCGAATTTGACATTAGACTTTTCTTCGATAATTTTAATAAAAAATTTTGAGTATAACTTTTCGATGACTAAATTAGGAATAGAAAGGATAGTTAAAGAGCCTCTTTGATCTTTAATGCTTAAAATCCCCATATAAAATAATAAAGATAAAAAGTCTTCTTTACTAAACTCTTTTTCTAAAGAAAACTCCCTTGTTATATAAGTAAAAACCTCTTTTTTTGTTAATAACTCATCTAAATATTTTAAGTTTCTTTTTCTGTCTTCTATTCCAAATACTTTATTCATTTTACCAAAATCTGATGAGATATTTGTATCCATCATATCTTTGGGAGCTTTATTTTCAGCTAAATAATTAGATACAAAATATAAAATCATATCTGAATTAAAAAGCCTTTGATTAGAGTCTTCACAAAATCTATAGCCGTTATACCACTTTTTTAATAGGTCAATTAAGTTTAAATCTAGGTTTGCTAAGCCCAATAAGTCTAAAACTTCTTTTTCTTCAAAACCCATCATATTATGAAAACTATTTCTTAGGGTTAAGTGAGTAGCTATATTAAAACCAGAAGTTAAAGAGTCTAAAGTAATAGGGCTAACACCTGTCATAAAAATACGATCAACAACCCCAGATTCAGAGCCTGTTTTTATGATTTCATAAAACTTTCTTACAAATCCATTTTTGCCTACTGAGTTTAAATAATCATTATATCTAAAAGATAAAATCTCATTGGCAAAATGATCATATTCATCCACTAAAATATATAGTTTTTGGCTTTCTTGTTTTAATACTGTAAAAAAAGTATTTAATTGTTTTTCTGCTCCATCATAAGAAAATATTCTATCTTTTACATTTTGAGGTAAATTTGAAAAATAAGAGTTTATACAATCTAAAATAGAGTTTTCTACTCTTAAATTAAAACTATCAACTGTTGTTTCATTTGTTTTTGTATTAATTCCTGAAAAGTTAAAATGTAAAATAGCATAAGAGTTTTTTTTGATTGTTGGATTTTTACCG
>NVVD01000030.1 GCA_002402105.1 Candidatus Cloacimonadota bacterium | reverse complement strand
CCGTATAGTATTCCATTAAATTGTTTATCATAATATTCCTCTTACATAAAAGGTCGGAAAATATACACAATTGTTATAGTTAGCGCGTAAGGTCAGTTAAGAAAACAAATTATAGCTAAAACTAACTTTTGTATTCATCCTTTTAATCAAGTTAATGATATTGAAAGTATAGGAGGTACAAAAAACTTTGATCTACAAAAAATAATACAATTAAAACCAGATTTAATCATAGCAAATCATGAAGAAAACACAAAAAATCAAATTATGGAGCTTAAAAACCATTGTCCAGTTTTTGTCACTAAAGTAGATAAAGTCGATGATGTAATCCCAATGATTTTAAACCTAGGAAAACTTACTTTTACTAACTCTAAAGCCCTTGATATTTCAAAGTCTATTACTCAAAAATTAAACAACATTAAAACAAATAGTTTTCATAATAATAAAGTCGTTTATCTTATCTGGAAAAACCCTTATATGATATGTGGAAATGACACATTTATTAATAGTATGTTAAAACTATTTAAGTTTGAGAATGCTTTTAAAGATTTAAATAGATACCCAGAGGTAAGTAGCTTAAAAATTAAAGAGTCTTGTAGTGATTATATTTTTTTATCATCTGAGCCCTACCCCTTTAAAGAAAAACATCTCAAAAAAATAAGCCAAGAAAGCAATACAAAAGCTCTTCTAGTTGATGGAGAAGATTTTTCTTGGTTTGGAAGTAGACTTATCCAATCTTTAGATAGAATTTTAAAACTTAAACAAAGTTTACATAATTAAAGCAAAAAACCCCTCAAACTAAATAAATAATTTGAGGGGTTTTTTAAAGCTTTGAAAGCATTCCCGAAATCAAGTCGGAGCCCTAACGTTTTCCCATATCTTAATGCAGCTTGAGTAAACTCTTGCTCGTCTCTCATGTGATTCAGTTAATCCTTAGAGTTTTTAGTCTTTTTCAATAGCTTAGTTACCTAAGCCCCCAATCTATAGTTATTACTATYYTTTGGTNTTYTTSAKTWWMAYCTACYYKTAAGTYWCCTTAMAARTCCTYTTKTGATCTTACTGGCCGCTTCAAAGNMMWWMMCTWWAAKCTGTTTTCTGATTYCCTGATWSTMWTGTYACCAMSAYKCTCATTCTTTAACYRATYKTYYWWGRYTTACRYCWCWWTCAATCWAGCCYCCATCTTTGACTRTATTRCTAYAACCAAAAACCAATCTYTCAATTRCAYMTTGTTGCCAATAYRYAAGGCCGGTCATCAGACTACGCTGACCCTTTCTTTGGGTTCATGTCGGTTTCCCCCTAATCTAGCGTTTCAGGTGATCTTGCTCATCTTGCGACTCACACTCTCACTTTCGAGACCRTCCTCTACTTTTTCAGTAGCCTMYGGCTTTTCTAAATCAAGTCCTTTGACATACAARCTYTGCTCTCACATCRCTYTTAAGTCTAGTTCCGACTTCAACCTTTACTCTTGAAGATTTYCCCTYACTAAGCTGTATCTCTAATTTCTTARAGCATTCCRATCTTGCCTTTTTTCAAAGCTTCATCGGTTTTTATCTTAATGAGTCCCTAGCGATTAAAAGATTGCTCTTTTAACTAAGCTGGTTTCTCCTACAATTATTTTGGCTTTTTTGGAATTACCTGTATGATCTTAACTTACTTCTAAGCTGTACCTTCTTGATCTTACTCTCTATCATATCACTACGACTTCAAATCAATCTTCAAGGTTTTATTCTCACACATTTGGCCAGTCATCAAACAAGTTTAACGGTGGCTCCCAATGTAACCTTTTGAACATATTCTCTTTCCCTTTCAGGTAAAGAACTTAGTTCGTTGCTCTCGGGTGTTTTCAAGAGCCATATAGAGTACCGCAGATTGATAACGTATGTCAAGAGTTATTTTAAGATATTTATAATTTTTTTCATTCTATGTGAATACATATGATCTTTAGAAACTTTATTAAAGGCTTTATTTAGCATTTTTTGCCTTAAATCTTTATGTTTAAGATAAAATTTCAATTTATCGTTTAAATCAATTATATCTTTATAAAATGCTATTTCATCTTCATCAAATATATCTCTAATGGCTTGCTTATCTTCACTTATTTGAAAAGTATTTGTACCTATACATTCAAAGTTTCTAAAATTTGATACATTATCTTCTTGACCAAGCATATACCCTCTATGTATTGGATTTATCAAGATTTCAATTTCAGCTGTACGAACTAACATATTATTTCCCCAAGCTTTTCCTTCAAAATTTGAAAGTAAATCGGGATACATAACTTGTGAATCTTCTTCAAAGTTTCCACTCCAAAAATGAAAGTCAAATTGAGTTAATGCATTTAATAGTTTCATTCTATCTGGATAAATTGTCCCGATAAAACCTACTGAATACTTTTTATTTTGAGCATATTTAGCACATTTAAAATCGCTCATAGCAAATGGCAAATAATAGGCGTTGTATCCTTTTTTCTTTAAAAAATCTACACCTTTTTGATCTACTAAAAATATATGAGTAAAGTAAGATAATTTATCTTGCCACCCTTCAAAAGGAGCAAGACCGGGGCTAAAACTAAGCCACAAAATACGAATAGAAAAAGATTTTTTAATAAACTCTAAATATTCTTTTGTAAAACTAAAGATTTCTCTGGTAAAAAAAGTATCAAAAGAATTATTTTCTATAAATTGATAAAAGTCTTGATTTAACTTAGATATTCTATTTAAAGATATTTTTGGGTTTACACTTTCTAGTTCTAGCTGAAACTTACATAAATGTTTTCTAATATCCCAATGATAGTTTTTAAAAGGAATGCTTCTATACTCAGTAACATCTTGATTACTCAAATGTAAACCATACGAAAACGTACCTAAACCGTTAAACTCTTGAGATTTAATAAAATCATTGCAATTTGATGAGTTTAAGTAAAAATCACCAAATAAATCATTTTGTTGTAAGTTTCCAAAAACTAAACATTTCATACATTAAAATCGAAAGTCATAACTAGCTAAAAAACCCTTATGATTTAAATCAATTGTTGGTTGATTACCTGCATAATCTAATGACAAGTTTTGTGATCTACTTTTATAACCAACAAAGAAGTTACTGCTTACTGCACTTAGAGGATTCATATGATATTTAAAGCCTATTTCAAAATCTTTTGAAGACAACTTATTGTGAAACATCGAAAAGTCTAGCCAACGATATTCAGTAAATATAGATAAGCCCTTAATAAATTCATAGGATGCATTACCAACCAGATAAGGCATTGGTAAATATTTAGAACTACTTGCAGAACTCAAAGTATTTAGTGCTCTTGTACCACTAATCTTGGCTTTTGTTTCAATTATATTAAGTCCTGAACCAAGATAAAAACTTGATTTTAAAAAAGACGACTTACTTAAACCATATTGAAAGTCGTAACTGTTCATTTTTAAGTCAAAATTAAGCTGATCACCTATTAAAAATGATTGACCTTGAAAATCAAAAGTATTTTGCACTTTTAATTTTGTACGATAACTTAATGGCTCATATCTAAACCTAAGATTAGTACCTAAAATATGAAGTCTTAAATCTACTCCCATAGACTGATTGCTAGTTTTATTAATCGTCGAAGCTATACCATTAGAAGTTTTAAAGCTTCCTGTTAAGTTAGAACGAAAATAACGAATAGAGGGGGTAATACCACTCCATGAAAAAGAAAAATTAACTGTGAGTAAAAAAAGAAATAAATAATTATACATAATTTATATATCGACAAATAATTTAGTATTTACTAGTTTTTTGTTTTGTCTTTATCTAATTTAAATGAACCTAAGCGAGTCTTATTATCTTGCTTTATCTCTTCATTAAAGTATAAATTTAAACAATGTTTTATAGAGGCAAAGGCTAAATTATCCCATGGTATTTCATCTTTTGAAAAAAGCTTAACCTCTAGTGACTCAACACCAGATTTAAAGTTTAAATCTAATAATTTTGCTTTAAAAAGCATGTAAACATAATTAACATTAGTAACTGAAAACACTGTAAATAAACTTTCAATCTCTACATTGGCGTATGCTTCTTCAAAGGTTTCACGAATAGCACCTTCTTCTACGCATTCACCATTTTCCATAAAACCAGCAGGTAAAGTCCATAAACCCTTTTTTGGCTCTATTGCCCTTTTACAAAGTAAAACTTTATCTTCATAAATAGGCATACAACCAACAACAACTGCAGGGTTTTGATAAAAAACTCGATTACAATTTGTACAACAATAACGTAAAAAAGTATCATCTTTTGGTATTTTTAACTCTAAATCATGAGCACAATCACTACAAAACTTCAAAAGCTTATCCCTTTATAACTACTAAACTCACTCCACCAACTATGGTTAAAGCTCCAATTAAACTCATTATACTCATTGACTGAACAGGAATAAAGCTAATATCAAAAAATTGCATCATAGCTACTAGAGCAAAAGTAATTAGTGGCGTTAGTGAGATAACCAAAGAAACCTCATTTGCTGGAGCATACTTTAAAGAGGCCCCCATAGCTCCATAAGCAACAATGGTATTTGCTCCTAAAAAACAAAGTAATAAAAACTGCTCCATATTAATAATCATAAAACTATTGTAATCAGGAAAGTAACTTAGAGATATGCATGCTGTAATATATACAATTAAATTTATAAATTGTGGTTGATAAGTTTTAACCAAGTTTTTTTGTAAAATCGCCCAAACTACCCAAGCAATTGCCGCCAAAAATATATAAAAATTTCCTAGATTAAATTGTTGATTGTTTACAAGCTGTGCTAATTGAGATTTATAATAAATTAAAAAACCAGTAGATGAAACTAAGTAACCAATTATCTTAAAGCGATTCATAGACTCTTTAAAAAATAAAAAACCAGATATAGCTAACATTAAAGGAGCTGTTTGTATAATTATTTGAGCATTACTTGCAGAAGTATATTGAACTCCAGCCAAAAACCCAACATAATTAGCAGCTAAAAAAACACCTGCAATAATTGCATTTTTAGGAGCTTTTATTAAACTTTTTAACTGAGATTTATCATTTATTAAAAAGTATAACATTAAGGCCAAGCTCGCAAATAAAAACCGAAACCAAACTACATTATACAAAGGTATAGTTTGTAAAGCATACTTTAAAGCAATAGCTAAAACACCCCAAGTTAAAGAAGCCACAAAAGCTAATAATAACCCCTTTTTTCTTTGTTCAAACTGTTGCATATCTACTTTCTAACTGATATCAAATACTTGATTTATATGACTTTTCATCAATCGAATATCTCTATCATCTATTAAATGAAGTTTATTCCAATCTTCATAGGTAAAGCTTATAAATTTATTACTAATTTTTTGCAAGGAGTTTTTATAATCTTGAGCATTTAAAACTTCGTCTAATAAACCATGAGTTAAAAATACATTGGTAGGATTGTTAGAGTCTAATTGGGATAACTCTTGTTCTCTAAAAATAAAACCACTCATTCCAAAGAAACCTTTAACATCATTTGGATATCTGAGTATATACTCTAAACCAAGTACACTTCCCTGAGAAAAACCATTTAAATAAATTTGGTTTATGCCTTGAGAGTTTAATTCTATTATAAGTTGGCTTAATAAATTTAATGACTTTTTTAAACCCATATTATGATGTGGAGGTCTCTCATACCAAGATTTACCTAAAAAACCTGTATCTGTTATCCATTCATCTGGGGCATTTAAAAAAAGGTAATTCATATTATCTAGTTTTAATTTATGTTTTATTTTTCGCATGCCAAAAAAAGTATCTCCTCTACCATGAAGAGATATCATTAAATAGGGAGTATTTTGTTTTGATGAAACAAATTGATAGTCTTTGTATGAGATTTTTAAGTTCATCTAAGGTGAGCTAAAAATAAATACAACTTAGGGTCAATTAATTTCCCCATTTTCACTTGTTCTTTTAAAAATTGGTCTACCTCTGAGACTTCAATTTCATGGACGATAATATTTTCACCTTCAACTCCTCCTCCACCAGAAACTTTAGTTAAATCATGAGCATATACAAAATAGAGCATTTCATTACTAAGACCAGCACTAATTGGCCCCCCAAATAAATACTCTATCTCTTTTGCCTCATAACCTGTTTCCTCGATAAGCTCTCTTTTTGCAGCAAGCAAACAAGATTCACTTGGATCTTTTTCATCACCAATCAAACCTGCTGGTAATTCAATCACATTTTTCTTAACAGGAGGTCTAAATTGCTCTACAAATAAAACTTTATTATCTTTTGTTTTAGAAAGAATAATTACAGCACCAGAACAATTAGAGCGCTCTACGTATTCCCAAGTTCCTTCTTTGCAAAAACGTAAAAATTTGCCTTCATTTATTATCATGCTCTTATTCTTTGTTGAGAGAAGCAGGACACACATCCGAAATCCAAATTCCTGTTGCTGATATTTTACCCATATCGCCACCAGGAAAACTCGCAGTATCCATAGTTGTTTTACTTATAACTTTTTTATCATTCACGACTTCCATAATAACATTTATAGACGATGCTTGAGCAGAATTTGTACAATTTAGATTTCCTTCAAATAAAGTTTTAGTACTTTTAACCAAATCAAATATACAATTACTATCACCCATTTTTTGAATGAAGTGATTAGGATCTTTCATATCTTTTTTTGTTAAGCAAGATTGAATTGGTTTATGTTTTTTCATTTTACTTTTCATTACCTGTTTTACTTCTGCTGGCATACTAGCAAACATTTTTTCTAATATTTTAGCAGAAGGATTTTCATATTCCCAAAGTCCTAGTTTCATGTTCAACGGGACAAAGTCTACGGCAGTAATAGTATTAAAAGTAAACATTGCCAAGAATATAAATAGTGTTAATCTCATAATTTTTCCTTCATTAATCTTAATCTTTAGAACACCTCATTCTAAAGTTCAGAAATTTATTTGTCAATCCAATTGAACTTTAATCAGCTAACTTGTACTGTGAGGTAGTTTTATAACCAAGAAGCTAATGTTACGGTAAATTCAGCACATGATATTAAAGTACTTTTCTCTAGTAATAATATATGTTATATCTACAAAAAACATCAAGTTTCTACCTTTTTTGCACCTAAAAAAGAAGCTATTTAAAGTTTTAATAAATAATTGTATTTAAGGTCTTCCCAAATGAAACAATGGGTGCTATTTATATAATGTAGTTAAATCTTAATTACAAGAAGTCAAAAAGGGGTACTAACATGTCAGAAGAAAAAAAATGTCCTCACGGACGACCAATATCAGAGTATTGTCCACTTTGTTCTTGGTAAAAAAAGACCCCTCAAATTGAGGGGCTTTTTTTTATTCTTGATTTAAATCATTGAATAAATCTTGATCTTGAGAGTCTTCTTGTTTATTTTGTTCTTCGTGAAGTTTCTTTCGATATTCAATTAGTTTTTCTTTTAAAGGAAAATCTTTAGCTAAATGTTGTGTTAACTCTTGAATATTTGTTGGAGGGTTATAAAAGTACTCAAAGTGATCCCAAATAGCTTGAAACCATTCTTTTTTAAATGGATCTTTTGAACTACCTTTTAACTCAATTTCTTTACCTTTTACCCACACATATCCAACTTCAATTCTATCTCTATATAATTTTTTTGCTCTTCTTTTTGGGATTAATAATTTTATAAACTCTTCTAATGATAGCTCTGTTGCTTTCTTTTTAATATTACGCCCAGCAAAAAACTTACTTTGATAAATATTAATACCATTAAATAGGTAAATATCACCAATATCTGCAAACATTGTTTCAATAATTTGACCTATAAAATAACCGTGTAACTCAAATATACCAATAGATGAACTACGTTTAGAGTTTCTTTTGATCCAAGGTTTTACTTCATTTTTTAAAACATTATACAGTTTTTTATCTTGAGGAGTTTTACCTTCTTCAATAAATTTATCCATCTCAGCATGAGCCATTTCATGAAAAATAGTATCTACTTTAACAGTATAAGCATATTGATACTTCTTTTTTAATTGATTAAGAGACATTAAAGTCCCCTTACCATTTTTAAAAATATATAATTCTTTTTTAACCTCTAAAATGTTTAAAATATCATTATAAGTAGCTTCTGCTGAGGCATTGATGATACTCCATTGATTTAATAATGAAGGGGAACCAAAATGTATTTGTGCTGCAACCTCATTAAATCTAGTCATATCAAAACCAAATTGTTTAGCAACGCTTGGTGAAAAATTTACAACATGTCTAGCTTTTGAAAATGTACTCGTCAGTAAAATAATAAATAACAATAAATATAATCTCATAAAACCTTCTTGAATAAACAATAAAACTTAATATGACCTACGTCATAATTAGTCTTTTTGTTACTATTTATTTTACAAATAATACTCAAAGTATTACTATTTTATTAATTTAACAGTAAAATTAGTCTATTAATAATAATCATACTTGAATCTTGCTTATTAAAAAACTAAAATATATCTCAAATAAACTAACTATTAAAATTATTACTAATGCCCGAAATAAAAATTCCATATAAAATTAAAGAGTTCATATTAATGACCTTTTTATTTGAGGCTGGTAAAGACCAAGTGATTTCTCTAAAAGAAAAAGCTTACTTTAGAAACCTATCTTTAATCTTAAAAATAAAAAAAGAAGACTTCTTTACCATTAAAGCCCAAGTAAAAGAGTCTTTAGAAGGTTTTTCTGACCCTCAAAAGTTTTCACCAAAAGCATTTTTACAACAAATACATGGAAGATTACAATTAGACTTCAAAGAATCTGAATCAAAAAGTATTATTTTATATTTACATCAAAGTATAAAATGTGAAAGTGAATACTCAAAAAAAGATTTAATCCTTGATTTTAATATTTCTCAAAACATTCCATCAAAAAAACAATTTCAAAATGAAGAACTACAAGATTTACTTCACGAAATATCTGAAAAGGACTGGGAAGACGAATTAACAAGTTTTCAAGAACAAATCATAGATAGAAAAGTTTCAGATGATGTTAGTAGGTTTATCAAAAATGAAGAGCAAAAAGCCCTCAAACCTGGTGCTATCACTACATTTTGTATTACTTTACTTATATATCTTCTGGTTTCTGGCTTTAGTCTAATTAGCTTAACTGTTGGAATCTTTTTTGGTTTATTTACTTGTATAGCTGGAGCAGGTATTGGAGTTATTATAAAAAGATACCTACTCAATAAAGATTATCTTTTAATTTCAAGTCCTATTAGAAATAAGTACGAAAGTTATGCCATGAATGCAGGTGAACTCCTATCTTTTTGGGATAGCAAAGTAGAGCTATATCTACATTATAAAAAAGAGTTTTTGGCTGATAAAATAAAACAAGCCTCTCAAACTACTGGTGAATGTAGAAAAGTTTTATATGAGCTATACGAGTTAAAAGAGGATAATTTAGAAATAGAGGAAAAACTAAAAGAACAAATCAGACAAATGTCTATTGTTAGTGAAGAAGCCTCACAAATGAGTCAAATTATTCAACGAGTTGAAGACCAAATGATGAAAAAAGTCTACGAACTCAAAGCAATGATTCAACAAGAAAAACTACTTGAAAAACAACAGTACGATAGAGAAGCTCTATCTAGTAAAATCAATCAAGTCCTTGGAAAAGGTGAAAAAATCAATGCTGAATGGTCCAAAGAGAAAACAGAGCTCAAAAGCCAGATTTCAGGAATGATGAGCACCTTTCAAAAACAAATTTTACATACTAAAGATTTAGTGATGGCTGAGATTGAATTAAAGTGATGAAGTATTAGTAGTAGAACCTGTTGATGATGTTGAGTCAGTTGAGCTTGTAGAATCTCCTGAACTTAGGCTTTCTAAATTTATTCTAATTACATTTGTTCCGATGGAGTTTCCGTTACCATTAAAAGCTTTTACTCTATACCAATAAGAACCATTTATAGTAAGGGTATCTGAATAAGTAACTGTATCACTAGCTGTATTAAATATAGTTTTAAAATCACCAGATAAACTATCTTTTCTTAAAACATCAAAACCATTTTCGTCGCTACTATTATCTTTCCAAGTAAGTGTCACCTTTGCTTCTTCTAAAATTGCACTTAAATCTGATGGTTCGTTGGCTAAAAGTTTGGTAGTAACACATTTAATAGACTGGCTAAAGCCATTAAACCTGAAGGAAGTAAATGCTATATGGTTTTTCTTTTTTTGAACAAAATATGCTAAATTTGAACGGTAAGAGCTTCCTATCTCAAAAATAGCCAAGTTATTATAAGCTGCAAACTTTTTTTTCCCATTCACAAAATTTAAGGGAGTATCACCATTTCCTAACCCTACAAGTGGTTCAAAACTACCCCATAATAAAGTTTCATATTCATAGTTATTATTACCTAAGTCATAAATTTTTAAAACATCACTTCTAAAGCCCATCATACCAGATGAAACTTTATAAATACCCTTTATAGAATGTGGTCCTATTTTAGTATTCATCCAATGAGTACAATTATAATGACCTACTAAATCCGAAGCCTCTAATACTTTCGCAGAGTTTTCTAAAGCCAAGAATCTTTCATTTAAAACATCTGCTGAAATAACTTCTCCTGCTTTAAAATTAGTCGTATATGCTACTGAAACCAAAATTAAAAATATATATAAAAACTTCATTTTAATCCTTATTGAAATAGTGAAATACCAAAAATAGACTGCTCAAATACACCATCACTTGAATCATCTAAAGCAAACTGAATCCAGTAAGCCTCATTTGCTTCTAAAATTAAAGAGTTGTTTAAGCTACTACTAACTTGCCATTCATTATTTTTTAAATGATATATTTTTTTTATATTAGGATACTGTAGTATTAATTTAGAAAAAGGTTTATTAATACCACCTACAAAGTTCCAACCACTTTTTAAGGGTATTTTACTCATATTTACTCTATTAAAAACAGATAGTTTTATATCAGATTTAATATGTAAATAATAAGCTTGATCTTTTGAAAGTGAGCTCAGAGTCTTTAAGTTTTTAATTAAAATATTTATATTTTCTGATTGGTAAGCACTTTTCCATTTTTTTTGATAATAACTTAATACAATATCTATTTCATTATTATCATTCAAAAAACTATCAACAGGCCCACTAATACCAGTTGTCATACTCCAACCAGCTTTTAGTTGTAAATCAATCGCATTACTTTGAAATTGAAAACATAAAAATAGTAAATAAATAAATTTGTTCATAAAAGCTCTAACTTATACTTAAAAGTTAGAGCCACATTAAACATAAATTAGCGACAAGTCAACTGGAATTTTTTTTTAGTCTTCTTTTGCAAACTTCTTTTGATGCCAGTTCATATACAAGTCATCAAAATATTTAGGGTTTTTAACAACTTCCAAAGTAATTTCAAAAACTCCTTGATGCCCAATATAATTTATAGCACTCGCACCAGTTAATAAAACAGTTAAAGCATCACTTAATTGAATACCTTCTTGTTTAGCATACTCTTTTACATATTCTTTTGCTTCATTTGTAAACTCTAAATCAATACCCATTTCACCATGAAATTTACTAATAAAGTCATCAAAAGCACTTCTTGATAATATTTTTAAAAGATAATCTTTTGGAGTTTCACATACTTCTTTATTTACCAGTAAGCTTTTACGGTCACCACCAGGAAGTTCAAACTGAAAATCTGTTAAAATATTCTCCCAAACACCGATCAAAGCTCTAGCTCCTGTTTTTTGTCTTTCTGCTTTTTCTGCTACAAATTCAATCGCATCATCAGTAAACTGTAAATCAATACCAAAAGATTCAAACTCTAATTGATATTGTTTTAATAAAGAGTCTTCAGTGTCGTTCATGATACGCATTAAATCATTTTTTGATAAATGGTTTACATAAGATCTAATAGGTGTACGTCCTACAAGTTCAGGTATAAGACCAAATTTAATATAATCAGACTCTTCTGCAAATGGATAATAATTTTTATAAGATTCGTCTTTTTTTTGATCTGGTAAAGTAAAGCCACCAATCACCAAGTTACCATCTTCATCCATTGAGCCAGGACCTCTTGATATTCTCTTTTTAATGATTTTTTCTAACGGGTCTGCACTTCTTTGAAAAGAGCCACCTAAAATAAATAAGATATTTTCAGTAGAAACCATATTATCTTGACGATTACCTTTACCTCTTTGTTTATCCATCATGTCTTGGATTTGAGCCGATGGAGACATAGGGTTTTCTATAGAAACATGCTTACGCTCAATTAATTTTAATATAGCTCTTTGAAAGCCTTCTTTTGAAATATCGTGTCCACCACTACCTTCTCTAGCTTTTTTATCGAGTTCATCAATAAAAATAATAGCACCATTTTTATTAATATATTGAGCTTGCTCTTTTTTTGTAGCACCAGGAGCCATATCAATTAGCTCTCTCACCATATCATCAGCTGACTTACCAACATATCCAGCCTCTGTATAATCAGTTGCATCTACAATTAAAGTTGGTACATCAATTAAGTCTCCAAGTACTTCGATACAATAAGTTTTACCACTACCAGATGGCCCCGCTATTAAAGTATTTTTTTTACGAAATCTTCTCAAGGAATGATCTTTTGATCTCATAATTTTTATCATTGAAAAGTGAAAAGCAGAGGCAATAGCAATACGTTTTTTATACTCTTCTTGACCAATAATAAATTTATCTAAAAAAGCTTTTACTTCTTTTGGTGTATAAAGTTGAATTTTTGAACTTTTAACAGAAGATATACCCTCATCAGCCATTTTTTCTTCAATGTTATCCCAAAAGTAAGACTCAGCGTCATCAAAAGCAGATAAGTAAAGACGAGTTGCCTTTTCTTCACTCACCCCAAAGTCTTTCATTATTTTATCTAAGGTTTCTCTAGGAATTGATATTTTCATAATTTTTCTTTTCTATAGTTTTATGGTTTAGGAAAAGCTAAAAGCTTATCTGTTGCATATCTTTTTTCACATTCATCAATTGATTTTTTACAGATACCAGCTTGAAAAGCTTTATCAATTTTTAACCATGCTAAACTTAATTCTTTTGATACTCCACAAAATAAAATAGATTCTTCTAATATTTTATGTCTAATCATAAATTGTTCGTCTGTAATCAACATATGTTTATGAGTCGGTATAGGAAACTTACCAGAATAACACTTTGGTCCACCCATTGCTTCACAAATAAAGTCTGATTGTTGGTTTTCTAAAATAGTTTGATTGATTCCTCTAAAAAATAACTTTAACCACTCATGTTTTAATAATCTTGTATAAAATACTTTATGCACTTTTTCTAAGGTTTTTCTTCCGCCAATTTTATCATATAAGCTTTCAGCCATGAGAAAAATCCTTCTCTAAGAAACAAAGTCATTTGTACTTAAATATAGTTAATAACTACAATCTAGCTTTAGTGGTCATTTTTATCAATGGTTTTCACATAAAACAGCTTTGAAAATTATATTTAGATAAGCAATCAATACACCTTATATAAAGCATTTAAATATTTGATGTAGGTATAATTTGCTTATCTAATAAGCAATTTAAAGTTTTCAATTCACTCATAAAGTCATGCCGTAAATCAACAGCATAGGGGTTTTCATTTTGAATACTTACAAATAAATCCCATGAATCTCCTCTCAATGTCTCTCTAATATCAATCAAACATTGATAAGCAAAGGTTTTTTGATCCGATTGAGGAATATTCATTTGATCTAAAGCTCTTGCAACAAAGTGGCTTAAAGCCTGAACATAAGCCATTTCTTGATCATGTTCATCGGGGGTTTTAACTAAAACCTTTAAGTTTAGTTTATTTTGTAAGAAGTCTCTAAATGTTTTTAATTTTTGATCTTGTTTTGTACAAACTACAATTGATAAACCATCCAAACCATTTTTACCCGATTGTGGGCCAAATAAAGGATGAGTTGCTACCCATTGAATATCTTTATCTAAATATTTTTCTAACAAAGAAACAGTTTTTAATTTTACAGATGAAACATCAATAACAAAGGTGTTTTTTTTAATAAAATTTGAACTTTTTAATAAAAAGTTCTCTAAATACTGGATAGGAATAGCAATTATCAAGTAGTCTTTTGAACAAGCCTCCTTTAATGAGCAACTTAAAATATTTAAATTTTGAGCTTTTTGTGAACAATCTACTGAGTCATATACAAAAATATCAAAGTATTTACCTAAAAATGGAATTATAAAACTAGTAAAGTTACCAAATCCGATGATTCCTAGTGTTTTTTTTGTGGTCATATTATCTACCCAGATGAAATCAATAAAAATTATACTCAATATATTTTTGTATAAGAAACTTTTTTGATATAATTGTTTCTTATTTACAAGCTTGCGATAATTTAAAGGAAATAACTCTTATTTTTAATTATTAAGTTTTATCGAACACAGTTTAATACAGGTAATTTTTTATGGCAACTATTGTAAAAGCATATCATGGATTTAGCGCTATTGGTGATAACACCCAAGAGTCCTATAAACAACTACTTCTTAAAAAGCCCCTTCTTTCTAAATTAGATAATGATAAAAAAAATCAAATCAAAACTATATTAAAAAACGTCAATCACTTCAGAATTAAGGTCTCACTAAATAACCTTGAAACCACCAATCGCCTTATTTGTGAAGGCCCCTTAAAAATTAGATATGCTCAATTGATTCTATTAAAAATGAAAGAGTTTATCGATTATAAAGA
This sequence comes from Candidatus Cloacimonadota bacterium, assembly GCA_002402105.1. Taxonomy (GTDB): domain Bacteria; phylum Muiribacteriota; class UBA6191; order UBA6191; family UBA6191. The sequence continues at coordinate 27,221 of NVVD01000030.1, read as the reverse complement.
TTCTCACTTTTATGCTAGTAATATGAATGATTTTTCTCCAGTAGGAATGAGAAACACCTTTCGTATTTTATCAAATCAAAACTTTGATTATGATGAAGAAACATATTTAAAAGGTGCCATAAAAGCTATTAAGCACTTAAATCCTATTACTCCTCTTTTAAATATTCCTAATAACCTATTATCAATCATTGCCTTAGAGCATAAACTTAAAAACTCTAATGTTAATTTTATGGGTGAAAACTCTTCGTCACAAGCTATCGATACGGCAATTAATCGAGTGTCAAACTTTCGATTTAAAGAAGTTTTTGTTTTATCATCCATGTTTTTACACTTTAATTTCGTAAAGTATCTATTGTATTTTGAACATTACTCCTGTATGGATATACTTTTACACTCTCCTATTAGTGAATATGCTGGAGGTATTATATTTCAAAAGGTTAAGTCTATTGAAAATGGTCAAATTGAAATATTATTTAATAAAAGCTTTCCTCCAATTACTACCAATAAAATTTTTAATTTAAAGGGACAAAAAGTAAAAAATCAAATTCAAAAATATCAAAATATTTTAATAGACAACCTATCTCAAATTAACTTAAAATTAAACAATATTGACTTAATCTTATTTCAAGGTTTTCACCAAGGTTCACTAAGTATCCTTGAAAATGATTCCAAAAGGTTTTTAGATATTAGTCCCTATAGTGGCTACAACCTTTGTTCAAGTGCTATGGCCCTATGTCATTATGCTTGTGAATTTTTAAATGATAATAATAACAATATAAAAAGTGTACTTGTAATTGAACAAGGTATTCAAGGTAGTTTGTGGGCTACTATATTTCAAAAAAACCAAGGATTATAAATGTTAAATAACCATCACCTTAATGAAGAAGAAATCTTCAAATTTTTAACAGAAATTTTTAAAGAACTAACCTTTTACAATCAAGCTATTACAAAAAAAACTCTTCTAGTTAATGAAATAGGTTTAGACTCTTTAGATTTTTTAGAACTCTTTTTTAAGATACAATCAAAGTTACAAGACTTATTTGATAAAAGTCATAATATTGAAATTGATGGACAAGCCATTCAAAATCAACTAATTGAAATAGTTTTATCAGACACATCTATAAATTTAGACCCTCAAAAACCAGAGTTATTTTTTACTTCAATGAAGGTACATCATATTATTACCTTGATACAACAACAAATTCAAAGTCATGTAAACTCTAATAAATCCCTAGAGGCCTTAAAACCACACCTTCAAGAAATTCTTAAAAAAGATATTAAAATAACAGATGAGCAAAAGCTACAAGTTCAAAAAAATAGCCCTATAGATAAAAATGACGATATCTGGAAACTATTTAATCAATTAAACTTAAACGATTTAAAAAAATTAATGTTATCTGAATATGTTCAAACTCAATCTATTCATAAATATTTAGACGAAGTGGATATTAATATACTGCAAACTGTTGATATGCAACAAGGAGACTTTCATCAAAAGTTAGAAAGTTTTTTAGTAAAATCAGCCCTACAGGAGTGGATACAAAATAAAAAATTTGGTTATCTTGGATACAACAGTAGAGAGTCACTTAACCTAAGTATACAAGAAGCAATCTCTACTTATTTACCTAGCTTAGACTTAAATGATTTTTCTAGTACAGACTCAAAAGAAGTTAACGAAAAATTTTTACAATATCTTGAAAAAAACTTATCCACTTTTATCCAAGATAAAATTGATACCATTATTAAAAAGCCAAATGCCCTAAAGGACTTAACAACAAAGTATTTAGAAGAACAAACAGGCTCAGACCTAATAAATAAAACTGATTTAAACTCCCTTGAAGTACAAAAACACATTGTATCTCAATATATTTTAAATAGTCTTTCAGAGCACATAGAAACAATAAACGAAGATTTCAAAAAAGAGCAAAAAGTACAAGTAATCAGGAGCATTAAACAAGAAGTTCATAGTGATGAACAAAATGATTTTTTAAATAGATGGGATCAACTAGATGACGATGAAGAATAAAGTATATATTACAGGAATGGGCTGTGTTAATGCTAATGGTCATAGTTCTGAGGAGTTTTTTGAAAACTATAAAAACTTAAAGTCTGGTATTACAATTGAAGAAAAGTTTAAAACCAATGATTTAGGCCCAGTTGCATTAGTTAAAAACTTTAAATCAAAGGTAAACCACTCAATCATTGATGCCTCTAAAGCTCATAATTTAGCTTATACTTTTCAAGCAATCTCAGAGGCTTTAGAGCAAGCCAAGCTCACCAAAGAGCAGACCAAAAAAGCAGCTCTTAGTTTTGGTGTTGGTTTAGCTCTATCACCCAAGCATTTAGTCAGACTATGTGTTGCCATGCCACAAAAAGAAAATGAAGATTGTTTTGAAAACCCAAATTTAATTGAATACAATAAAAACTTTAAAAAATTAAATAAAATCTATCCAGAAGGTAAAGAGTCTATCATCAATGATTTTATGAACTCTTCATGTACACATATCATCAGTAACACAAAAGAATGGTTACAATCAGAGGGCAATATTAGAAATATCACTAATCTTTGTGTCAGCTCAGCTCAAGCAATTGGTGAAGCTTTTTATGATATTGCTGATGGAATTGAAGATTTGGTTATTACAGGTGGCTCTGAAGCTTTTTCATCTAATATGTGTCTCTTTTTTCATAAACTTGGCATCTATTCTAAAGCAACTCAAATAAAAAACTCTTGTATCCCTTTTGATATCAATAGAAAAGGGCTTGTACATGGAGAGGGAGCAGCATACTTTATCTTAGAAAGTGAAAAACATTTAAAAGCTAGAGGTGGTACACCACTTTTTGAGCTTAACTCTTACTTTTCTAATAATAACTTACATCATATGGTTAACTCTCCACCTAATGGACTTGGCTTAAAAAATTGTATGTATCAAGCTATTAAACAAGCTAAACTAAAGCCAAAAGATATTGATTTAGTCGTAACTCATGGCACAGGTACAACGGTTAATGATTACTCTGAGTCTCATGCTATTTCAAAACTTTTTGATCATGATATTTTAGTTCATTCAAATAAATCTTGTATTGGTCATACTTATGCAGCAGCAGGAGCCATGAATCTAATCGTTGCTTGTCTTGAGATACAAAATCAATACTGCTTACCAACATTATTTTTAAATGAGCCAGACCCAGATTGTCCTGTTAAACACGTAAATAGTAAAGGCGAAGCAAAAAAGCTAAATCATATCATTAGTAATGCCGCTGGTTTTGGTGGTATCAATGCTAGTTTAATTGTTTCTAAGATTTAATCTTCCATTAAATTAATAGAAAAGTGACGTTTTAATATTTTTTTAGTCACTGATATACCAGAAATCATCACTCCTGAAAAGCCAGCACCTGGCCTAGTCCAAGCTGATGAAAAATATAAATTTTTAATTGGCCCTTCTTGCCTTGGTCTATAAAATCCTGATTGATGAATTGTTGGTGCAAAACCATATAAGGCCCCTGCTTCATTGTTAGTATACCTAACAAAAGTTTTAGGGGTAGCAAACTCCACTAATTCAATCAAACTTTCTGCTTGTGGATAATAATGTAAAAACTTTTGTAAATAAAAGTCTTTCATTTTTTGTTTTTCTATACGATATTCAGACTCAGAAAAACTAGCCCAATTTTTTAACCTATCTAAACTCAAAAAAGATATCTGTGAGCCTGATTTACTCATATTTAAATCAAGTTGCCCATAATCAACACAGTTAAAAGTATGTATCATTTCTTTATTTTTTATCGTTGAAAAGTTTTTATAAATATCTGCATAAAGCTTAGGGTGAGCTTTAAAGTTATCATCTACTAAATGAGTAGAATAATAAGGGTTATCTAATTTCTTTGATAAACCAATATATAAACAAGATAAACTAGTACTAATAGAAAACTTATCTAACTTACAAGATGGATGCTGAAATTTATTTTTAAGTAATTTTTTATAAACGTGAGGCATCGGGGCATTCGCTATAATAATCTCAGAAAAGTAATTTTCTATAGATTTACTTTTGTGTTTAACACTCACGCCACAAACCTTTCTACCATCAATTAATATTTCTTCAACCTCTGACTGTAAAAATATTTGTGAACCATTTTCTTTAATACAATTAGCTAAAGCATTTACTATCTCAAGCGACCCCTTTTTAGGAATTTTAGCACCACCAAATACATAATTTGCAAGACCACATCCAAAGTAAAAAAAGCTGAGTTCATACGGGTTATCATGATAAAAATAAGCATGACCAAATAAAAGTTGCCTTAACTTTTCATTCTTAAAAAACGATTCAACTACCGACCCACAGGTACTCGTCATATACTTTTGTAGTTCTAAAGAGTAAGAACTTTTTTCAGCATACTTACCATCAAATCTAGTCAACTCATAAAACGTAGTCAATAGTTTAAAAAACTCTTTTAATTTATCTGCATCTTCTGGAAATTTTTCACTCAAATAATTTAAAGCATTTTCTTTACCAAGAGGTAAAATGAACTCTTGTTCTCCTTGTTTTAAACAATAAAGCTCTTTTAAGCTAACCCAAGAGATTTTTTTATATATTTCTAAAAACTCAAAAACCTTTGTTTTTAAGTCTCTTGAATCAAAGCCATCTATTGCGTGTAAACCAACTTCAAAACAAAAACCCTTTCTTTTAAAATTTGAAGCATAGCCACCAAGTACATAATGTTTTTCAAATAAAGCTACTTTTATACCTGATTTACTCAATAAAGCCGCACTAATTAAGCCACCTAAGCCACTACCAATGATAATACAATCAAACTTCATTTAATTATCCTAAATTACATTCATCAAATAAGATGGCAAACTTTACGCATATCTTGAGATTATGCAAGCTCTCCAGTATAATTCAATTGAATTAAATTTACACATAAAAGTAGGTATAATATGGATAATAATTTAGATATCAATAAAAAGACATTACATTCTTTAGTTTCTTTTTTTCAGTCTGATGAGCATCAAAATAGTGTTTATTTAAATAACTCTTCTTATAGCTTAATGAGTCAAGCCGTTAATGATAGTATTAAAAAATATATCGATTATCCATTTATTAAAAATCATATCAAAAGCTTTAAAACAAATTTTGCTAATTTAAATCAAAGGCATGAATTAGAAGTTTTTTTTAATATGGGAGCTCATTGTTTTATAGAAAGACTTATTAAAATATTATGTCGTGACCAAAAAACACAATTTTTAATTGATCCTTTATCCCATAAAACGATTGAAAACCCAATTAATTACGAGTGTACTTATCATCAATCTACATCTACTTACTTAAAGTTTGATTCTTTAGGTTTTATTTGTCTCAATCATTTAAAATCGTCATTGTCTAAAGATATTACAGCTGTATTTATAAACCAATGCTCAAATATTAATGGTCTTAAACAAAATGCTTTAGAAATAGAAAAGGTTATTTCAGAGTATAACTACCTTAATAAAACTAATATTTTACTTATTGTTGATGCATCACAATCATACTCTAAAACTATAATCAGTGAACAGGCAGGAGATATTTATTTCTTTGCTCAACAAAAGTCATTTGCATTACCAGGTTGTGCTATTTTTATTAAAGAAGAAACACAAAAAAAGCTTTGCTTAGAAAATGATTTAAAAAAAGCAAACTTTCTTTTATCTAATGTTATTGAAGCAGGAACTCCTCACTTTTTATCTATTCTTTCTATCATTAAATCCGGTGAGTTTTTGGTTGAACTTGATCAAGGTTTTCATATTAAAGGGTTTTCTCGATTTGAACACCTCTCACAACTCACCAAATATACCTATAAAAAACTCAAAGAAATCAAAAAAATTAAATTTTTGGGTCTAAATGATCAAAATATAAATGATAATCTTAGTATTTTAAGCTTTTGTATTGAAGGTAAAGACTTAGTCAAAATAGCCACTGAGTTAAAAACTTTTGGTATACATGTACAAGCAGCCTTTATGGATGAGTTTGACAGCTATTTTTGCATTCCTAATTCAAAAAATATCTATCAATGTCTTAATGAGAAGCAAAGTATCATGCGAATCAGTTTACAATGGTATAATACAAAAAGTGATATTGAGCGATTTTTTAAATTCTTTAATAAATATCTCTAATTTTAGCAATAACAAAGGGCCAATGATATGGAACCACAAAAGTTTTTAACAAAAGCAGAATCAGATGATGAACAGCTTTTATCTCCAGATTTAATTAGATATGTTCAAGTTTTTTCGTTTTATGCTTTAATTTTACTTTTACTAACTTTTATTTGTATTTGGGGAGTTGATTACCAAAAAGATTCTGTATTTTCAACAACTACTGGTAAAGTTGAAAAAGTCATATCACCACAAGGGTCTAAGCCTGCTAATTAAATCTTGAGCACTTTCAAAATTTGTTTGAGTATCTAAATATAAATATTTTTTATCTTCATCATCATTTGCTCCATAACTTGTACAAACCCTAAAATGCTTAGAGCTTACTATTTTATACCCTTCTGATTCTTCAATATGTGAGGATATTAATAGTTTTACTGGATAAATATTTGACATATTTTCTAAAAATGTATCAATTACTTTTGGATATTTTTTTTTATATTCATATTCATTTTTATTCATGAATACTTCCCAAGTTAAATAACCTTCTGGTTTCTCTTTAATTTTCATGCCAAATTCAGCATCAAAGGTGTTCTTTAAACTTTGATTCATTTTAAAGTCTTTATAAAAGTTTAAATTTTGATACCAAAGGTGAGGTTTATATACAGATAAATATAAATCATAAATAGGGTCTTTTACTCCACCAAGAGCTTTTGATGGCCCTGTATGATTAATAAAAATACCATTTTCTGTGGTAACTGCAAAAGGTAACTCTGATAAATAATCCCAATAATTACTACGATGAGACTTTATTTTTTCTTCTAAATTCGTAGTGAAATCTATCATCCCTTTTTTTAGATTCCAGTGCAATACATGGGCAAGCTCATGGTTTCCCATCAGATGAATAATATTTTTATCTGATTTTCTTAATTTAATAATTGAATTTAATAAATCAAAAGACTCATCTTCATACCCTGGATAACCATGAACCAAATCTCCACAAATTAATAAATATTCAATTTTTTTATGTTGTTTTAATAAATGATAAATTTGAATGATTCTATCAAAGTCTCTTTTGTTTCCTTGAATATCAGAAACAACCATCATTCGACCACTTTTTATATGTACAACTCTACTCATTTATTTATCCATTTCATTTAATATAAGTTTAAGTTATTAATCTTACTTAAAAATAAATAAAATGAAAGAATATTACAAATAAGTAATACTCTTTCATTTTATTATTAGTTTAGATTCAATCGATTTTTATCAAACCTTTTAAATGATATATAAAAACTAGCTTAATTCGTTCTTAACCATTCTGGCATTTGGCTTTCATCCTTAGGACTTTTTCTTTTCGTTTTGATATCTTCTATAAAAAGAAAGTCTTTACCAGGAGCTGCTTTATGACATGCGATACAGCCCATAGGTTTTCCTTTCGCAACTTTTCCTGCAAGTTTCATCTTCATTTTATTAGTATGTAAAGAACCATCTGGTTTATACTTTACCCAAAAAAAGTTTTTATCTTCTGGGTCATAACCCTCATAACGCCTAAACATAACTGTTACAGCTTTTAACCATTTTGATCTATTAGCTTTAACTTTAGTTCTAGAAATTCCTTTTCCTCCATAATTTTTTTTAATAAAAACGTCTCCATGCTCTTCACCAATACTAATATCACTCATGATAGTTTCTAAAATTGCTCCATGGGGGTGTTGCCCTTTATATGGATTTGTTTTAATTGAATTTGGTCCAACTAAACGTTCTTGTAATAATTTATTCCAAAGTTTTTGAGAAAACATAACATCTTCTGATTGACCAAAAGGTGGTTTCATTTTATGAGATGATTTCATTTTTTTCATAGAATGACTCATATCTCCAGAAGCCTGAACACTTATAATATTAATCAACAAACCAAAAACCATTGTCCCCAAAATAGATCTGGTAAAATTTTTAATCTTCATATTTTTCCTTCTTTCATAATAATTTATTATGATTTAAACACATTCAACCTAAAGTTTAATTCAATAGATTGATACATATATTATTAACTTTCAACAATTGAAAATATTTATTTTAATGTTATTGAGCCTGTCATTCCCATTTGCTCATGTGGAAGACAAAAGTACTCATATTTTCCTTTATAAAATTTAGGGCCACCTTTTTTATTTGAAAAATCAATCGTATATTTTTCACCTTCTACCATAAAATAATGTGGCTCTTCACGTTCATTTTTTGATAAAATTTTTGCCAAACTTTTCTTTTCTTCTACAGTTTTTCCTGGCACTTTATTTGGATAAAAAGTTACAGTATGTGGGCCTCCTGAGCGCATTAAAAAACTTACTTTATCACCCCAAGAAATAGTGATATGTTTAGGAAAGTAAACCCATTTCCACTCCTCTTCTTCATTTTGAAATAATTTCATTTCTATAATGTGCTCTTTTATTTTTGGTGCTACAATTTCACTAGTATAAATATTATTTATTTGAAGATTTACTGCCATTACTAAAAATACTAATTTCTTAAACATTTTTTTCCTTAATTTAATTGAATCAAAGTTAATTGTTCATTACTTGTTTTAATCATTAATCCTTTTTTAGTGATTAAACCACTAGTAAATAAATCTCCCTGTATAGAAACTTTATCAACAATACGACCTGAATCATTATTTAAAGTATAAAGATAACCATCATCTGTTCGTATATAAATTTTATTATTCTTTTTTATTGGAATACTTCTTATAGCTCCATCTAATTGTTGAGTCCAAATTTCTTTTCCCAAAGCAATAGAAAACTTTTTTATTTGTCCTGATAAATTACCAAGAAAAATGTTTTTATTATCAATTAAAGGAGTATAAAAAGGTGATTTCCCTTGATATATCCAAAGTATTTTTCCTTGATTTTCATCTAAAGCGATGATTCGCCCTTCATAATCAGTTATAATAAAAGTTTTTTGATAATCACTTGCCGCTTGAAAAACAAATTGTTGTCTAATATTTTTAGTCCATTTAATTTTTCCTGAAATAGAATCTATAGCAAAAGCTCTTCCATCACTCCCACCTACAAGTACAGTATTTTTAATAATAACTGGAGAAAATAACCACCCCTGCAGTTTTCGTTTCCAAACTTGTTGCCCCGTTCTTTTATTTAATTTACGTAAATATTCATCTTGTCCAGCAATATAAATAAAACTATCTGTTACTAAAGGAGAGTAAATAGTTTGAGAAGAGAAAAAATGCCAAAGCAAATTTCCATTTTGTGAATTAATAGAAAAAACACCATTTGTACTACCAACATAAATACTTTTACTTGTACAAACTGGCTCAAAAGTAGCAACATCAACAAGGGTATGAAATATCTTTTCAATTCCATTAAAATGAAGCTTAGTAATTCCATTACCACCAATTACTAGGCCATTTTTTAATTTACATGGATCACTAAAAGAATAATTATACAATTGAGCAAAAAGATTTTTATCTCCTAAAAAAAAGAAAATAAAACATAAAATTATTAGCTTCATTCAATTGACCTATTTTGTATCCAAACATATTTATTTTACTCTTTTGAGCTCATAGCCCTCTATTAAATAATAGTTTCTACGAATAAAAACTCTATTTTTATGTAGTAGTCGGACTTTTTACCTTTGGTTTACAAAAATATTTATTTAAATGAAATTAGTTATTTTACAATAGCTCCACATTGCCCATTTTTACAAAAGTTTCGATAACCTGTATGACATGTAATACAAGTATTAGCAGACAGTGGGACTGTTTTTACAGTAATATCTTTACCATCTTCTGTAAAAACTTTATAAGCTGGTTTATTATCTTTATAATCTGTCGTAAACAAAACTTTCATATCTTTAAGATGCAATATAAAATCTGCACCATCTTTATAAATACCAGATCTTTTACTAAATGCTTCTTTATGCTTTGCATTAATTAAAATTCCTACTTTACCTGGCCCACCTTCTTTTACTTCACAATAAGTAAAGATGGTTTCTTGATAAACTTCTGGTAAAGCATCAGCATCACAATCTGGTAAAGCACCTATTTTTATTAAAGTTGTATCTATTAATTTCCAGATTTTCCATTCTTTTGGAAAATCAATGAATCAGTAAAAGCACCAATTCTAATTCAAAGGTTTGTTCCTCAAAACAACTATCAAAAAATTACTGCATTATCTAAAAAACTTCTATCAAACTATTATAGTTTTGACCAGTCAGTAAAAAATGTAATTACAACTCATAATAAAAAAATGGAGTACTTTTTTCGATTTTCTAATAAAAACTATGATCTAAACCTTTTTTTATATTATATCAAACAAGAGCATTATCAATTTGAAAAAGAAGTAAAAGATTTAATTAAAGCTGAAATTGATTTACCATTTATCAGTGTAAATGAAAGCAAACTTATACAATGGCTTCAAACTTATCAACCTCCAAATGAAGATATATCAACTATTTTTACAAGTATTAAAAAACAATATCTAAAGCTTTATAAGTTAATTAGTAAAATTAATAAGCTACCAAAAAAATTACGTAAAAAAAAGTTACCTCGAATCAATTTTATCCTCAAAAAAATATCATTTGGATACCAAACAGCTATTCAAGCTTACGAACCTATTCAAAAAAGTATAAATAATAAACAAAATATCGCCAAAGTTGTATTATTAAAAAATCAAAATCAGATTATTGAATCTATTTTAAAATTGATGAAACAGGTTAATATAGAAATAAAACAAGCTCAAAAATGGAGATTTAGATATAGAAGTTCAAATCAACTCTAAAAAAGGTACTCTATCTCTAGCATTTTCACATATGCTAAATACTTTGAGACACATGATTCAAAAAATTAAAATATCATCAGAAAACCTTTCAAATACTTCCTATAATATTTTGGTTTCTAATACCAAGCTCTCAGATATCTCTTCTTCTCAGGCTTCTTCACTTGAGCAAATTTCTGTTTCACTACAAGAATTAAGTAATCAATCAAAAAATATAGCTCAAAGCTCAAAAGATATGCTGTATTTATCTCAAAATACTACTCAACTTTCAAAAGCTGGTAAAAAACAAATAAGTGAGTCTCAATTTGCTATGAACCAAATTTTAGTTTCTAGTGAAAATATTCACAAAGTTATAAAGGTAATTGAAGATATTTCCTTTCAAACCAACCTACTTGCTTTAAATGCAGCTATTGAAGCAGCAAGAGCTGGTAAAGCTGGTGCAGGTTTTGCCGTCGTTGCTGAAAAAGTAAGAAACTTAGCTGGTCGCTCCTCAAAAGCTTCTAAAGAAATAGAAACTTTAATACTAGAAAGCACAAAAGGAGTTAAAAAAGGAGTACAGCTTGTTAAAAGCTCCAATCAATCATTAACAGATATTTCTAATGAAATAGAAAAGCTTAACTCACACATGAATAAAATTAATAAAGAAACTATCGAGCAATCAGAAGCCATTCAACAAATAAATATAGGCTTAGATTTAATTACTAACTCTTCTCAAAAGGCTACATTGGTTGCTAATGAAACTAAAAATGAATGTAACTCTTTAAGTTTATTATCTAATGATTTAAATACTTTACTAGACCAGTTTAATCTAAAAAATGAAGTTCATCAAATTGAAAATAAAGACCTACAGGTAGAAACCGATAATAACTTATAAATTACATTTTGTTTGTGATTACAAAAAATAAAAATTAATAGTGCAATTTTGAAAAAAAATCGTATAATGAGCTCTTGTCATTGAAATTATTTCAAACAAATAACATTTTTTTTTCATTAGAAGCCTGACAAGATTTTATGTTAAAACTATCAATTTTTACCTTGTAAAAGGTTTAGGAGTAAATGTGAACCAACAAAATTACGCACAAGAATTTGCAGATCAAAATAAAATGCCTCTAGCTTCTTTATGTTTAATTACTGGTGAAATCACAATTTTTGAAAAAGAACTCTCTAATATTCAATGTTCACACTATCAACAATCTACTAATAAAAAATTAAACCAATAATTAACTATCTATAAGGTTTATAATAAAACTTTTTATCTTGTCTCTTTAGACTCTTATTTGAATGAGACTCTAACCCCATTAAAGACCTCTCACGCCTATAAGATGGCTCTAAAAAGTCTTCATTTGCTATACAAGCCTTTATCTTTAATATTGTAAATGAGTCATAATTTTTTTTGTATTTCTTATCAATACTTAAAACTCTTCTTACTATTGGTTTTAAATCTCTACCTACCCCATTTCTTGATCTTGAGGACTTTTGGTTAATGTAAAAGGTCTGAATTTCATCTGGATGTACTAAATCATTAATAAAATGACCATATAATAACTCTGGTTTAGTAATACAACGTCTATGATCAAACTTATCTCTTTTATCTATTCTGAGTATTCGTCTAACTTGATGTTTTAAAAAACCAAAAGCATTAATACTTACTGATAGTGTTATAAACAATATCAAATTGAAACAAAGTTTTGACCAAAACATATCTTTACCAGTTTTAATTATTAATTTACATGGCTAAAATAAAAGCTTCTGCCATAAGTTACTACAATAATATCGACTAATTTTATATAAAAATAAAGTATTCAATAAAAAAATAGGTGTGTTACTATTGTAATACACCAATACATGGTGTTATCTTAATTATATCTAAAAAAAAGTAATTCACTTATTAATTAAAAGGTACATTATGAAAAGTATTTTCATGCAAGACATTCATTCATTTAAAAAAATAGGTGGCTTATATTTGCTCATTACAACTATTTATATAGCATCTAATTTTTCAGTACCAAATGGAGCAGGCCTAACAACAGCATCTAGTATATTATTCTTTTTTTCATTTATAGCCTCTTCAATATTTGTAAAAAATAACAATAATAAATATTGTTTATCTTTACCAATTTCTCAATTTGAATGGTTTTTATCTAAAATTTTAGTTGGTTTAGTTTTAGGCTTTCTATTTTTAATATACTCTAATGTTTGTGCTTTATTAGTTGGCTATTGTTTATCTACTCATGAAACTAAAGATAATCTTATATCTAATATATTTTCATTAAATACCATTAATATAAGTATTTTTTCTATACTATTAATATCGTTTGTTTTTATTCATTTTAAAAAAAATAAAATCTTTAAAGATAAACTTTTACCATCAATATCTATTCTAATTACATATATTTTGATTCATATATTTTTAGTAAATGAACTTAAATGGTGGATTCATACTGATCAAATTATAAATAATAATATTCTTAACTTGCCAAAGTTACTTTTATTATCTTTTATCTGGTTTTTAATTACAGGAGTCATTGCTTCATTTACCAAAAATAAATATGAATCTATATTATTATCTATAATAATTTGTTCTATAACTATTTATTATATTTATAATACTTCTACTATATTTAATACTTATTGGCTTTACACAATAATATCTTTAACTTTACTTGGTATAAACTTTAAAATTAATCGAATCGACAAGCAGGTTTTACCTAAACAAAAAATATTCATAATTATTCAAGCAATTATAATTAGCCTTTCTATCTCATATTTCTTATTTCTCTTAACAAGTTTTCGTTTTGAGCGTAGTCATAACAAAGTTCAAATTAAAAGTATTTTTCGTTCTCCCTATACTGGTAATTTTATTACATGGACTGAACAAAAGTACCCTAATCTTAAGTTTCAAGTTCTTAAAAATAAAACAACTCAAAAGTTTAAAATTATTGATGTTAATGATAAGGCTATTTTAAATACAAAGTTTAGTATTTCATTAATTACCCCTAGTAATAGCTATTTTTTAGAACCCTTAGCTACAAAAAATGGTACTTGGGAGCAATTACAAGTTGGTAYKKRYMWWRKCAMRSSTWRMSNTKGCNTWMGYYWRWKWMARTRTTGRMTYYNCYRTYCRKTWCAWYYWWMTYKTSAMTAYCKNTKCKRWTNAWWAMAAAKAAANCWTRKRCYRWWWKTGGYAWKGRWKMMNNGAYSRKYRCARTTTYYWWWWARAACTCAGNCNNNAAAMSGAWATYMWCTTWYMCWRSRAKATTTWMAWNGNCAYMKAGAKYKYANCWAAMKTWRMYRYWWAYSWATRNGKRRYTKMYTWMWRMWAAAYCWKAKYNNTAWWKCCTKMANNTMATSWWTTWRAAKCRMRMRYNCMCKTTRGMNGNAAWCSAATARMRWYAWKYNCWAWMRKAWSKWWKGSWASCAMAMCKARMMMYMRNCRKMYSGTACMTCAYAWANTTCNNCAWYATAMCGNTATKMTTYNTTCKTMTANCAGAAANCNTNGARMSTMRAAAGMAAMCANNAAAMSGTTKTCANCAKMATKCMRARMKYRNNCARMRCWRNAMAAKCNNTTAYMARCKWANTRWGYKYAATTYWRWWKGGMWKTSWMAMGSANGGWGSNTGGYMTMMNGWCWMATWCTKWWMTAKCRWYGKYNTTYARWKMTWMMRTKWCRNNAYTRNTMAWMKMKSWTMWRAAMRAARAARRTTAGRMWKANCWTAMSRKYAKMAAMMWCMWKMAMWKTKWMAWRRKRAMTTSYRARMTAACYWTTKYYTTWATNNTTMCARKTMNCNTYWRTWRGKYAYYYSASAANTMKYARMTMTAMCTAKNTYWTKAMAATNAATKWAKWKAATMARNCNRMTMACRNCTTAANAAMRKTAWAAAMWGRYAGCMKWRKTYGNGMTWKWNTMWRCWTYWSWTARMAMCRRCNAWWAYTNARCTCAKTMWWWNTWTMRMAMCAKTKSNAWSWWTMCWRCNGYMWRACWYYWARRSTANGRKWTATTAYWAWMAMTNACYRAMCNAAWWWWASRYCANTTTAMYTKKGATRAAWNNATMARMAYTMKRYAYSWMKWTMWNNNMWMSWBWBDMSDRYKVDHAWMWRMDWWWHRWVKVMDBAWVHDVMWYNKRATNAWBAMHNTMMWWKNMMNAWMMWRRCMGWWBMNAKRMMNMTYNKMWWWVYMWVBYDKWKWAHMRRNWAMATSAANWAATWTTTTCNNNWRWMCTAAAARMRAAKGMYWWAGYWMMMKMAGWAAKWKYWSKWGNKAKGNWGYTMWMNGNWAATNCNTTRMCTGNTGSMWWKRGYTTTTYRMGAKCTNYARATYMKAAKWMTYWWYYTRSTRCMRAYGWKRTKWAKGTWMRYYYSWRCMANGAKAAGNYKWWWKGSTCWMAKMWWMRRARAWAMSTNTGAWGNRWYWGANKCAGAYMTNYAAWAGAKKKRKMRMKRWANCWYWRMTNWTTTAAKANTMAATAMMRWYAMYSWTNNMAAACTTYKGRAATCAAATTTAAAATCTATAAAAGAGAAAAAATAATGAACTTACTTCAAGTAGAATCTTTAACAAAAAGCTTTGGAAAATCAAAGGGTATTTTTAACATTGACATGTCTATAACAAAAGGTAAAGTTTTAGCTTTAATGGGCAGCAATGGTGCTGGTAAATCTACTTTAATTAAATCATTATTAGCCCGTCTAAAATATGATTCTGGTAATATTACATGGTTCAATAATCAAAGTTTTGACAAAAATAGAGAGTCAATTTTACAAAAAATTGGATATGTCAGTGATGAACCCATATTATTTGAAACAGAAACTATCTCTTCTATGGTTAACTGGGTTTCTAAATTTTATATTAACTGGGATATTGACTATCAAAAGTGGTTAATGGATAAGTTTCAACTTGACCCTTCTGATAAAATTGCTACATTATCACGAGGAATGAAAAGAAAGTTATCACTTTTATTGGCTCTATCCTATCGACCTCAGTTTTTAGTACTTGATGAAGCTAGTTCTGGTCTTGATCCAGAAACTAGAGATGACTTAATGGAAATACTTGTTGATTTTGTAAGTGAACAAAATAATGGAGTTTTATATGTAACCCATTACTTAGAAGAAGTTGAAAAAATAGCAACAGATCTACTTATACTAAATCACGGGAAAATTAGTGAACAAATAAATTTAAGTACTTTAGACCAATTTAGAAACCTTAATAAACAAGAGTTAAACCAAAATAATATTGATCCAAAAAGTATTAAATATTTTGATGAAAAAACTGATTCTTACCTTGTACAAAATAACCCTAGCCTTCAAATGAGTAATGATTTATTTATTCAACTTGGTGAAAGTACAGATTTAAGAGATTTATATAATTGTGTGAGGATATCATGAGCCAATTAATATTTTGGAGACAAATTTATTTTCTAAAACCAACCTTTATTATAATTAATTTACTTTTTATTATTATGTCTTATTATGCTCCACCTAAAACTTTTGATGGCCTAGTACTTTTACTATATTTTACAGCCTCTATATTTACAGGTATCAGCATGAATAATAAAGATAAAAAATATGGTGATAATTTTTTACTTTCGTTACCAATTAGTCTACAACGACTTCTATTTGAAACCTACCTTCCAGGTCTATTGATTCTCTTTTCATATTCTATTACTGTTTATGCTTGTTCTTCATATAATCTAGCATATAGCTTTTTCTTTTCGATGTTTTTAGTACAAATTAGTGTGTATATACAAACTATTAATTTATCTACTTTTATTAAAGAACGAATCAGCTTATTTTTTACCAGTCTTTTCTTACATTTATTTCTATTTAACTTTATTACTCGTACAAAACAAATAGAAACTTACACCATTATTTTACTACTTATATTAAGTTTTTCTTGTTTTTATTACATTCATAAAGATAAAATCACTGAAAAAAGATAATATATATCAAACATCAAATACATTTGGCCTTTCCAAATGTATTTGTTATAAAGGAAAACAATGAACCTGACAATTTTATCAGTTAAAGAGCTTAAAATTAATGAACTTGACCACCTTATTAAAGAAGCTTCACAAGAAAAGTATAGTTTTATGCTTAAAATGAAAGCTGAATACATAGGAAATAAAAATAAGTTTGATAAAGATAAAGAAGCAATTTTTTTAGCCTTAAAAGATGAGAAGATTGTTGGTTTTGTAGGACTTAATATTGATCCATACCTAGAAGACCCTAATGTAGCTAGAGTACGTCACTTATATGTTTTAAAAGATTATAGAGGACAAAAAATAGCCACTCAATTATTACAAAGCTTAATAAAACATGCAAAATTAAATTTTAAATTATTAACTCTCAGAACATTTTTTAAAGAAGCAAGTGACTTTTATACTAGTCTTAACTTTAAAATCACACCACTCATTTATGCTTCTACACATAACTTACCTTTAAATGAAGAAAATTATTTACCCGAAAGTTTTATCAGTAAAATTGAAAAAGGTTTATTAGTTGATGGTCACTAAAAAAATCTATTGTTAAATTTAACAAAAAAATTAAGACTCATTTAGCTTTGCTCTATATAAAGTAAAAAATAACATAAAAATGATTGTTACAAATAATATAGAGTGTGCTGTTTTCCAGCTGATTGGACGATGAAAGCTTTCATTTACATCTGGCACTAAAGATAAAAACTTACGTTTCATTTTTTGATTATATAATGTAATTTCTTCTATATTTGGTTTTTTATTTAATTTTGTTTCATTGCTATGATCATGCCCTTCGTGGCTCTTATGTTCTACAAAGTCCTTTTCTGCCTTTTTATTTTTTTTACCTCGTACTCTTTCTTTTCTTAATAATTTAAAATCACCTTGAAAAAAAGCTAGTTGCTCCATTCTATGAGTATATTCTGGGCTCTGTGACTCAAAACCA
This sequence comes from Candidatus Cloacimonadota bacterium, assembly GCA_002402105.1. Lineage (GTDB taxonomy): Bacteria > Muiribacteriota > UBA6191 > UBA6191 > UBA6191. The sequence goes on along the minus strand of NVVD01000030.1, from coordinate 9,417 downwards.
CTTAATTTATAAAACTCATATGCTAAATCATATTTTTTTAAATTATAAGCACTTAAACCAGCATTCATAGCATATAGCCTTATATGAAAAGTATCTTCAAAGTTATAGTCTTTTTTATTTAGTCTTTTCAATAGCTCTTTTGATTTTACAAAATATCGTAAAGCCTTTGTATGATTATTATACTTTTTATGATAAATATGGCCAAATTCACCATATAAACGATAAAGCCTTAATTGTTCTGGATAATAAACAATAGAGTGAAACAAAACCCCTCTAGCTTTTTCTAAATCATGACTTTTAAAAACAAGTTCACTCGCAATTAATGCAACTCTTTGAGTAAAGCTAGGGTCAAGCCTTATGCTTATATCTCCAATAGCTTCAACATCTTTTTGTCTTGTTATTTTTGTAAAATATCTAACCTCTCCATTTTTTTGAGTGTCCTTAGACCAGTTTCCAAAATGACCATATGTATCTACTTTATTCCAAAACCAAGAGCTAAAAAATGTTTTTAATTCTTTTTGTGCTAAGTGGACTATATTTCTACTTTTGAAAATATGATGTGATTGTCTAAAGTTTAAAATTAAAGATTGAAAATAAACAGCTAAAAAGAAAAAAATTAAAAGAGCATTTCGTGCTTTCATACTTACAAAACTTTCTTTTCAAATTGAATGCTACTTAATATCAAAAAGAAAATGCTTAAACAAATAGAATAAGCTGAAATAAAGTAAACATACTCAAAGCTCATAACTTTTGCATGTACAATCATATCAATATAAGAAAAGTATTTGTAATTAGGAACAAACAAAAATAATGATTTGATAAAAATAGAAAACTCCGAAACAACTTCAATAAACTCTATAAAGTTTGACAAAAAGAATAAAAATAAAAATGTAAAAATAGTAATTATTTTAGTAAATATACGAGTCAAAAACACCAAAACTGCTAATGTTAGGGCTATTTCAAGAATCAAAAAATATATGCCATATAAAACCTTGCTCTCAAAACCCTGCAATTGATAAACACATATAAAAAAGCCTATACCAGATATAAAAATAGAAGCCGTAATACTTATTAAAAAACCACTAAATTTACCCAATAAATATTGTAATCGAGAAACATTTCTTACTAAATAAAAGTACATACTTTTACTTTCTTGATCTTTATATAAAGATTCAATAGCAAAAAAAACAGCTAAACAAAAATGTAAAAACCATAAAACAGTAAAACCAAGTTCTAAAAATATTTTACCCTGAAAAGCTTCATTGGATGATGAAGCCACTGTAAATAATATAAAAAATAATAAATTTAAAATTATACTCAACCAAAAAATTTGATTTCTTTTTGCCTCTAATACAACATCTTTTGCAATTTGAAAAATAGGAGTCACTACACATCTCCCTTATTTTTTGTAAGTTTTTCTATAAAAAAGTTTTCTAAGTTTTGCCCTTTTGGTAAGATATCATCTAACTTACCTTGAGTAATAAAATGACCCTCATTTAAAATACAGATTTCATCACAATAATCTTGTGCATCTAATAAATGATGGGAGCTAACAAATACTGTTTTATTTTCTTTCTTTAATTTTTGCATTAACAATTTAATTTCTTTTTTACCAAGTGGGTCTAATCCAGAAGCAGGTTCATCCAAAAAATATAAATCTGGACTATGTAATAGTGACTGAATCAAGTTTAACCTTTGTTTCATTCCTTTAGAAAATGTAGAAATTTTTTGATTTTGAACATGGTCAAGCTTTAACTGATCTAACCAAAAAGATGAAGTTTTTTTAATCTCTTCAGTGTTCATTCCTGATAACTTACCCATAGATAATAAAACTTCATTTGGAGTTAAATACCCACTAAAATAAGCATTTTCTGGAGAATAACCAATGAAATCATGCAAAGCCAAGTTTTTAATACTTTTACCAAATATTTCAATTTTACCAGTATAAACTGGATTTAAGCCTAGCATTGTTTTTATAGCTGTTGTTTTACCAGCCCCATTAGGCCCCAAAAAACCAAATATACATCCCTTATTCACATGAAAAGAAATACCTTTTAATACTTCTTTTGGTTTTTTTAAAAACCCCATTGAGTAAGAAACTTTTAAATCATTTACTTCAATTGCTAAACTACTCATTTAAACCTCTATTTTTACCATACATCATAAGATAAAATCGATTTTTTAGATCGTAATAAATGATCTTGAAAAGATTCTTTTAAGTGTAGCTCTTTTAAATGATAAAATGTATATAAACTTTGTTCTCTTAATTGTATAAAATTTTCTAAAGTATCATAAAAAAATTGTGGCACTTTACGCACAGAACTATAAGCCTCTAATAAAGTTTTAGTAAAGTCATCTTCAAAAATATTCCAGTTTTCTTCTAAATCATTTGAACGAGAGTAAGCATGTAAAACAACCGCTAAATCATCTACATAAAAATGATATAAACAATCATCAAAATCAAGCATGATAATCTCATTACTATCATCTAGTAAAATATTGCCCGTATGTAAATCTCCATGAATCAAGCCATAATTGTCTTTTGTTTTTGAAAGCGACTTCAACCAAATAATCGCATTTTCATTTTTTTTTAGTATCTCTTTATTTTCAACAAAACCTTTTGCATGAATCCATTCACGTTCTAAAATAGTAGACCTATCTATTTTTTGTGTCAAACCAATAGATGCTTCATGAAGTTTGGCAAATAACTTTCCCCATTTTACAGCTAACTCTAAATCTTGTTTTTTTGAAATTGCTAAATCAACCTCTACACCTATTTCATAACTATATCTAGATAAAATAAAATAACCTTTATCACAGGGTATTTTTGAAACTAAAGTATCATTTTTTAAATACTTAGAACTCATTGTTTGAACACCACAAGACTTTAAATATAAAATAAACTCTGCTTCTGCTTCCATGTCTGTAATACTTCTATGTGAGCTATATGTTAATCTATAAATATCACTTGGATTATTTTTTGGATAAGCATATACAAAAGCCTCTGATTGTCCTAAAGGTTTTAAGTCTTGTTTCTTTATACCAAAGTCTTTTTCAAGAATATTAAAAACTTTATCATCTAATAAATCTATTATTTCTTGTTGCATTCAATATTTACCTTTTTATTTATTATCAATATGGACAAATCCTAGCATATCTTGAAAAATACATCTAAGTAATTTACTATTAATTTAGGTTTCAAACTACCTTAATACTTCTATCATACGATCTGATACAGATTGAAAATTAAGCCAATCCTCATTTGTACACTCAAAAATAAAAGTACAATGAGTTGCATCAAAGTCTTTAGATTTAACTTTTATCTCCATTTCTTTTAAATGATATTCAACTTTTGATAAGTAAGTATATAAAGTTTTAAAAGAAAAAGTCTCAAGCTTTTGATATAGATATAAGTTTTCATCATAAATCGTCATATTACAACTATCTGAATAAGCTCTTACTAAACCACCTGTACCTAATTTTGTTCCACCAAAATACCTAACAGTTATAACAGCTATATTGATTAAATTTTTACCTTGTAGTACTGATAAAGTTGGTTTACCTGAAGTATTTTTTGGCTCACCATCATCTGTAAAACCCTCAACTATTTGTTCTTTTTTATTTAAAAAGCGATAAGCAAAAACAAAGTGTCTTGCTTTTGGGTGCAAAAGCTTTAATGACTTTAAACTTTCTTCAAAGTCTTTATAAAATATTAAATGACTAATAAACTTAGACTTTTTTTCTTCTAATATGTCACTATGTGCTTTTTTTATTAAATACATCTTGAAAATTTATATGGCTAACGTTAAATTTATAAAGATAGTATACCCAAACATATTTGCTTTTACAAAAGTATACAATTATGAAAAAAATATTAATTATAGACGACGAAAAAGATTGTGTCCTTTTATTAAGTGAAATACTAGAGTATGAAAACTTTGAGGTAGATACAAGTACATCTGGTCTCGAAGCTTTAGATAAACTAAAATCAAATTCATATGCTCTTATAATAACAGATATAATGATGCCAGATATAATGATGCCAGACATGGATGGTATTGCCCTAATAGAGATTATTTTAGCTAAATATAAGTCTACACGAGTCATTATAATGTCTGGTTGGTTTGATCAATCTGAATTGCAACATTTACATGATAAAAACCCTCAATTTATCAAAGCTGTTCTAACAAAACCTTTTTCCCCAATTTTTTTGAAAGAAACTATCATTCAAGAATTAGATAAAGTTTAGAACTTTTATGAGCAAAATTTTACTAGTAGAAAACAATACAGATCTGTCAGAAGTACTTTCTAGTTTTTTAAAAGTTTCTGGACATGAAGTAATTACCGCATATGATGGTAAACAAGGCTTTAACCTATTTAAAAGTATTTCTTTTGATTTAGTTATAACAGATATTATTATGCCCAAAGTTGATGGCCTTGAAATGCTAGAAATGATCTTGAAACTAAATCCAAAAACTTTAGTTATTACTCTTTCTGGAGGTCATAGATTAGTACCTGATGTTGCTAATCAATACCTAGAAGCAAGTATGAAAATGGGTGCTTACTTTTCATTTCGTAAACCATTTAAAATGAACGATTTATTAAAAGCAATTGATCAATTAACTAGCTGTTAATAGTTTCTTCCCCAAAATAAAGCATATAAATTCCCTCTTTTTTTATATCATCAACAAACTTTATTGTAGGAGGAAATACTTCGTATAAAGTAAAGTAATTTTCAAAAAGTCTAGTTAATAAAAAACTCCATTTATGTAATCTTATTTTTTCAAAACTTGGGTTTTTATGAAATAGATCATTCTCCTTAAAACCCACTAATATTTTTACTATTTTTTTAAAGGTTTGAGCAAGTATAAACCATCTTGAAGCCTCAATTTTTGCTATTTGTAATCTATATTTATTTATCAAACCTCCAAACTCTTCTAATAAAATTAAACCTTCTGTTCCGTGTTCTTTTTGATTTGGAAAAATAATAACTAAGTGATTATCATTTGTTTTTAAAGTATTTAAAGAAAAAATAAAAGACTCTCTATCATTTACATGCTCTAAAACATCTAAACAAAATATCCAATCAAATTTTCCATCAATAGGAAACTCTAAATTTCCAAATTGATGATGAAAAACTTGACTTATATTTTCATTTTTTAGATGCTCTACTAATTCTTTAGATGCATCTACGGCAAAAGTATTATTTTTCCAAAAATTTAAGTGCTTTATTAAAAAGCCATTTCCACAACCAATATCTAATACTCTTTTTTTATGAGGAAGGTGTTTTAAAAACCCCAAATATAAAGTTTGAATAGGAAAACCAAAGTATGAATAAGATCTTCGTATTTTTTTTGAAACTAAATTTAGTTTTTGATATTGTTTTTGAATCATAGAGGTACATTATACTATTTTAAACTCATAAGTAATTCTAGTTGGGTATACAAAGAAAATCTAGTATACTCTTTATAAAGGACTTCATCTATGATTGCCCATTTAAATCACGTTGCTATACTAGTTGAAAATATTACTCCTATTATTCAATCTAACCTTTTTACAAATTCAAAGATTGGACAAATCGACCAATTTGATTCAGAGGGAACAAAAGAAGTTTATATAGGTGAAATTTCACAAAGTGCTAAAGTTTTATTAATTGAAGCTTTCAAAGAAGGCCCTTATCTAAATGCTTTAAATAAACGTGGTGCTGGTTTACATCATATTGCATTAGATGTTTTAAATACCAAAAAGTTTGTTAATCAATTAGTTGGAACAGGCTGGTATCTACATCCAAGTAGCTTAAACTCATACGACTCTTTTAAACAAGTTTTTCTTACTCGCCCAAATGTAGCTACTTTAATCGAAATTAATCAAGTAGAACAATTTGAAAATAATAACTCTTATATACAAAAACTTTCTTTTCCATTTTTATCTGAAAAGCTACTCAACGGACTCTGTTGTAAACAATTAATTTTTGACCAAAAAATAAAGCTTTTTCTTGAAAATAAAACCCTAACTATACAAGAAATTTTAAAAATAAAATGACCCAAAAGTACTTAAGTGAAGTTGAAAGTAAATTAGCTCTATTAGCTCTTAATTTGCCTTCAAATAAAACTATTCATCGTCTTAACATTAGAGTTCCTGTCCTTAGAAAAGAGAGTAAATCTAAATATTCATTTTCTCATTTAAATAAAAGTCAAAAAATTGAAATATGGGATTATATCTGGAAAAAAACAGCTATTTTTGAAGTAATGAATATAGCTTTATATGTTTATCAAAAAGTAAGTTTAAATAAAAATGAGTTTGAATATATTATCACCTGGGTTGATAAATGTGATTGTTGGGAACATAGTGATGACTTATCTAAAATATATGCTCAAACTTTAGAAGAAAACCCAACTTGGATACTCCCATATTTAAAACAATGGAACAAATCTACTAACCTTTGGAAACGAAGACAATCATTAGTAAGCTTATTAGAATACTCTAGTAAAAGAAAAATTATTTTACCCTTTAAAGAGCTCATTAGTTTTATAAATCCTCTACTTAATGACTCTGAATATTATGTTCAAAAAGCTATTGGTTGGACTTTAAGAGAGGTTTATAATGTTTACCCTAAACAAACTACAAAATATTTCAAAGATAAACTCTTAAAATTAAACCCGATTGCATACTCAAGTTCAACTGAAAAGTTAAACAAAATAATAAAAAGTAATTTTAATTTAATAAGAAAAAATGCCCGCTTAAAAAAGAGTCAATAGATGCCTCTATCTATAGATAATTTTTCGCAAATTCACCTCATGTTAGAGCCAAAAAATATTGAGTTTTTTGAAAAAGTTAGTAAATTACGTAAATTTGGTTATCATAAAAAAGCAATTAACAATATCAAACTTAATGAAAACTTAAATCATTTTGAAACAAACATATTACTTTATAGATTTAATTTAGAAATTAAAAAAATTCAATTAGCAAAAGAATATTTAATAAAAGCCAAAAGTTTAAATATATTTTCTGAATATATTTTTTTAGAAGAAGCTTATTTTTATTTTGAAAACAGACACTTTGAACAATGTATAAAAGATTATCAAAAAGTCTTTCCAAATAAAAGCCAAAATGAAGTTATTTTTGTAATTACTAATGAACTCTTTCATAGAAACAAGTCACAGGTCGCCCTTGATTTTATAAAAAAGTTTCAATTAAATATTAAAAAGTCAAATCACCTTGAGCAATTATATTTTGAAGTTTCTAAACGCAGTAAACATGATTTATATTATTATTACTATGGTGATTTAATTATATTTTTACAATTAGTTGCACCTATTTTTTTAATAATATTATCTACTATGGCTTTATTTCAAACAAATTGTTTTACTTTATTTTTTCAAGCTTTTATTAGCTTTCAATTTAACCCTTTTCAAATAGGTCCAATATTAAAACAAATCTTTATTTGGGCTTTTTTTATTAGTGCTTTTATCCCAATGATATACATTAATTTTAAAGTTTTATTATATGCTAATTCCACCCCTAAACTCTGTAGTATACAAATAAACTCTCACTATCTACACATAGAAGAATTTCATCAAGTCAACCACTATGATTTAAATAACCATCCTTTTTATATAACAAAAGACGATAATGACTTTTCTTTTTCTTCGTTCATTCGTTTTTTACCCTTTGTCCCTAATCTTAATTATATTTATGCTTATAATTGTTTTGAAAAGTCCTATAAAGTTCAAGCTCTTTGGGGAGTTGTAGATAGTTTTCACTATCAATACTTAAATAAAGAAAAGTCTATTAATATGTTAGGCATACGTTTAGCACAAATTTCTCATTGGATACATCAAAAAAAGAAACAAAACACTATAATTATATGGCTATTTACCCTTACTAGCCCTTATATCATTAGTTTATATTTTTATTCTAAAAACATCTCAAATACGCTTCTTTTCTCACATAATCTATTTTATATTTTTCTAATTTATATTTCTTATAATTTTGATAAAAACTACCTTAAATATTTGCAATCATCTTCAAATAAATCCATTCTAAAAGTTAAAGTTATTCAATTTGGAGTTTTAATTTTGGCTTTTATTTATTTCTATCAAATTTTTCACTACTTTCAAGTCTTAGGTTTAATCCCTACTTTTTTATGTACTTGGATGTTTTTTCATTTATTTATCCCTAATAAAATGCATGGCTCACATAAAGAGTTAAATGCTATATCCAGTAGATTTTTAATAGATAATAAATCAAAAGTATCCATTTGTGAAATTGATTATAAAGTTTTTTTGATACCCTTAAAAGAATATAAAAAAAGTAAATTTTATACTTTAACCTTATATCATAATACTCTAGCTCTATCAAATACACTATTTGGGTTTCATCTCTATTTTGAAAGCTTAAACCAAGAGTTAAAAATAATAAATCATCATGATTATTATACAATTCGATTTAACTCTAAAATTATTCAAATAGAAAAACAAGACTTTGATTTATTAAGTTTTTTTGATAAAAATAAAATAGCCTACCAAGTATCATATACTAAATTTAAAACTACTTATTTCAAAGGATGGGCTAGACCTATAATTATAAGCCTCTTATTTATATTATGGGAAATCAGTAAGTTTAGTATTTTTTATATCGGCTCACCAAACGAACAAAATATCAGCAAAAATTTATATGCCTATATCAATAAAAATCTCACTTATAGCGGAAACAACTATATAAACAAATCAGATATTATAAATTACAAAATAGAATTATCCAAAAATAAAAAATTTTTAATTATTTCTCAAGTTTCATTACCAAGCTTTGAACAATACGAGATTTTTTTAAAAAACAAGCTATTAAAAAACCCCTCCTATCCAATCTCTTTTCCACCCGAAATAAAACCATATCAAGCTAGATTTGAAGTCTTTAGTTTTATAAAATGGCATACCTATACTAAGCATAAAAAATTCTCTTCAAATCAATATTCATCTATTTATAAAAACTACTGTAAAATGACTAATAACTATTTTATTAAAGTCAATGATTTAAAAATTTGTGGAAGAAAGTACAATCTTAAATTTGAGTTACAAAACTATCCTGAGTTTTATTATGTTTTACCAAAAGGTATTCAAGATAAAATAAATCCTCAGTAAAGTAATACCAATTACAGTTAAAAAGTTAGCTTTTATTATAAAAATAGGGAATTGGATCGTCTTATGGAAATCAATTTTCATGTCCAAAGTCCACATGATCTAAAGTTTTATATTTAATAACTAAAATGTAAGTAAAGCTTTTCAAACAAAAGTCTAAAACTTATCTCATTACCAAAAGTAAACAAAAAAAATCCCACAAGAGACAAAGTCTCAAATGGGATTTTTAAATATATAAAAAGAAACAATCAAATCATTAAAATCTCTATAGATCGTAGAA
>NVVD01000056.1 GCA_002402105.1 Candidatus Cloacimonadota bacterium | reverse complement strand
TATAGGGGGAAGATGAGGCCCACGGCTGATGCGTTAGTTATAAAAAAAGAAATTTTTTTTTATAAGAAACTGAAAGTTTTTTATAAAATAAAATTTCCAGTTTTTATAAAAAAAACCGCGACCGAATGGGAGCGTGGCAAGTTGAAATTTATTTTCAACTTRYCACGCTCACATGATGGGAGCATGGCAAGTTGAAATTTATTTCRAYATGMCATGCTCACACGTTCGTGGTTTGGCAAAAAATTAAATGTAGTGAARCGAATATATTTTTTTTAGTCATGAATMAACGTAGTGATGAATCCCCAAATTACAGAATTTAGTGAAAGGCTGCTTCCTGAACTCAATTCCATACTACTGCTCCTTAAAGCTTACTGACGGAGGACCCTCTTGCTCTTGCTCTGTATCACTTCCTATAGTTAATATAGATCTCTACTCAATATATACTACTCTTAAAAATACCGCAAAATCAAGTACAAACAGTACAATTTTCAATATAAATAAYCTTTTAATTATAATTCTTACTAAAAAACTAAAAAATATCTTACATATCKTATTACTTTCAATGCATTCTATACTTTTTTAAATCATTYCACTCAATAAAATAAAAYTATTCTACAAAAATATAACTTTCTTACTAACTATTCCAAATTAAATAAATCTACCAGTACTCTAAATTAAAATTATGTTACAAAATCACAAATAATAAAAATAAANGTTWRYWWKKAWAAANAMATNTCYWMAWAAAWMTTACWCCGCGATGTACTACACGAAAAAGATGGCTCCAAAGAGTGACTAAAAGTCACGAATTTTGAGACTACATTTTACGGGGGGGACAGCGTGGTTTTGTCACCCCCCTTTAGGGGGGTGACTAAAACCACGCAGGGGGGGATAAGATAGATAAGAGTGTGAGAGAAGGAAGATTGGGGGGGAATTTAGTATAAATTTATCGACAATCAAACGTAACCACAATTTATCTATAGTTCTTAACACAAATCTCAACTGTTTTATTTGCAAATACCTCAATTTTTAGTATGTTTTCAATTAAACTTCACACTATCTATGCTATTTTATACTACATTATACTTATTTATACACTAATCTACTTGATTTTAGGCTTACTCCTTATATCTTATATATCTTTTCTATTCTATAATATCACTCATACTTATAATCTATAACTTATATTCTTACTATTTTACACTAAACTATTTATATTTTCATACTTATTCAATTACTTTTTCTTACAAATTATACTTTCTTTCTTTTACAATACATCTATTTTACAAATTATATGCTTTTTATTTACAACATAACATATCTTTTACATTATATACTATTTATACTTACAAGCTTTATCTTTTTATATTTACCACCCAATTATTTTAAAAAATCATAAAAAACACTCAGAATCTGTCAAATTTTACCGTCAACCTTACAAAAAACGATTTTCTATCTTTTTTATCAACTTTTTTGATTATTTCGACCAAAAACGTCCAAAAACGCAAAATTCTTGACATTTTACCCCATTTCGTCCGCCAGGACCCGTTTCCGCTAATTGACGCTACCCACCCTAAGTTCYCTCACCAACCTCACCCCCAAAAGGGTACCCCTGACTTTTATTCCCGGATTATGTAAACCACATCCCATAAATYAYACTTAAAAAAAGGYCCMTCTCTACCTGATTGTGGGTCAAAGTACCCTCTAAAATGACCATTATAGGGGGTCTGAAGACCTGATTTTTATAGAAATATTTATTACAGGGAATGAGTCGAAAAAAGTGTCCGATTTTGTCCTTTTTTACTCATTTTTTCATCCAAATACCTCAAAATCAAGTACTCATCACAAAATTTGTCATTTTTTTATACTTTTTTACCCCATTCCAGTATCGAATAATCTAAAATCACACATTTTCTACTTTTTTTACTTTTTTTATAAAACAGCCAAAAACAGCCCATTTTGTACAGACTTATTAGTGACATTTTGCTACTTTTTACCCCAAAAATCGATCRAWTTTCGACCAAAAACCCAATTCCAAAATTTGGACATTCTATAAGCTCTAATTACTAAAGTTGCGACATTTTCGACCTTTTTCATCACTTTCGTATGCTAACTTTTACACCAAAATCGCAAAAGCAGCGGCAAATAATCTAAAAACGCCATTTTCCCCTTCGCAAAAACACTCCAAAAACACTCAAAAAACACGATCTGACCCCCCCTCCGAGCCCTACTTTTACCCTCCAGAGCCTCCAAAACCCTCTCCAGGACCCTAGTTTTACCCCCCCAGAACCTCCAATTTACCCCCTCCAAAACCACAGAAACGACCACAATTTGACCCCATTTCCGTCCAAAACCCTTCGATTTCCAGATTTTACAACTTTTCGACAAAATTTCCAAAATCTGTCCAAATATGTCAACTTTTTGCAACTTTTTGCTACTTTTTCAATCATTTCTATACTTTTATACTACTTTATCAATTTATAAATTCTATTCCCCCACGCTCGCTATATCTTATACCGCTCGCGTGTCTACGAGAGATTTTTACAACTTTACCCTTCTTATAACTATACTTCTATACTTTTAATTTACAAATCATCATAATTTTTATATTCTTTCATTTTATAATCTATTATCATACTTATTTTATACTTTTTTATATATTATAATCTTTTTTACTACACTATACCATCTTTTATAACATATTTCTTTATACTTTAACTAATAATACTTCATAATATCTATCTTATATCTTTATTATCAACTATATCCTGCTATAAAATTCAATGTACCCACGCTCGAAATGCTACCTCTCGCGTGTTTACGAGAGAATTTTAGAGATAACTACTGCTTTTTTATTATTCTATCCTTATTTACCCCTACTCTACCTAATTTTGGGCTAATTTTAGTGATTTCATACCTTTTGCTACTTTATTACAATATTATACTTATTTTGTGTTACATCATACTATATTTTATAATTTATATTCTTATTTCCTTAATATTTATAATTACAGGACTTAAACTTTCCAAATTCTAGCACCAATCATTTTACTATCTTTTAACTTACAGCCTATCTATCGACATTTATCCGTTATAAAATTTGATGTACCCACGCGCGCATTGTCTTATGCGCGCGTGGGTACATTGAATTTTATACTTATCCACCCTATTTTACACTTAATTATACCACCAATATCCTAAAATTCAATAGTACCCACGCTCGAAATGCTACCTCTCGCGTGTTTACAATATAATTTTATCTAATTCTATACTATTTTATATTATTTTATCCTCATACACCATCTTATTTTCTTATWTAATAGCYTAATTYCTGGTCTCTATACCTTTTTAATTCRTYCTACTTTGTTTTCTTCTYTATACACCCTAAGATTYMTACATTATCTTRTAATTTACAACTACTTTATCTATATTTACTCTTGTTCTTGCTCTTGCTCCTTACATTTATAACTAAACCTTACAATCTAGTATCTTATAACTTAACCTTCTTGCTTCTTTAACTCTTTACTTCCACTGATATAGTTAAACGATGAAACATTGCTTGAGAGCGGTAGAGCGTGTTGTCTAATCGAAGAGGGTGAGCTTGCGGATACCCCGAGATAAAAACACAGCCTAGTAAGCGTAACAAACTTTCATCGGATAAATATAGAGTAGGAAGGTATCAAGAAACTTTTATAGTTTCTGAGACCCAAACCCAACGAATCACATGCTTTACTTTTTTTCGAACCATCTCTTTGGGGTGAAAAGTAGTAAATTTTGCGTTTTTTCGTGAAAAATGGGATTCCATAAACCTGTCTCGATTTTTGAAAAAACACATGTGGATTTTCTAAAATCTAGACTTTTTTTAACCTCTAATTATACGTTTTTTTTTTTCATATTTTATTTTTATTTTATGTTCCAAGCAACCACAAATCAATACCTCACCAATCTTTGCAATTCTTTTTATACTTGTTCTAATTCTGCGGTACGGTCGACGCTACCCAAGCGATGAGTACTAGCCCTGGATTAGTAAACAAGTCTATTTCGAAAATAACTGACCGCTTCGAACGATCATTACTTTCTCATTCCTATTGCATACGGACCAACTTCTTAACGCCCCAGTGTGTAGCCGAATAAGGCGAAACTACGCATCTCTTGACTCTCCACCAACAAACCTACTCAATACAAACAAAAAAAAAAGAATATGTCAATATTCCATCCTTCGTACTAGTTTTATTATTTTTCTCTCAYGCCYGTAACACAAATTATTTTTACTTATCCCGCTATAATGAAAGTTCTTTTACTTTCTATAAAACATCTTACTTCTTTTATCTCTAACCTGCGAATAGAACTGCTACAATTGCGTATGTAATTGGTTCGATGAGTTAACCGCTATGGACTAAATGTTGAAATAACTACTTTAAAAATTTATTTTTATTAAAGTTATTGAATTACCAATCCCTAGACACATGCCTTTCGATATTTTTACACTGTTCCAACTTTGCGCCTTAGCATTGGAAGATGATAAATRTCGGTGTCGTCMATAATGACAAATTCTTGTTTGTGTTGATGGGTTGTGCTAGTTTTGTACTATATGTTACTGTTTTGTAGCATGTAGTTTCTAATAGCACAGTACCTGGCCCTAACTCTTTAACTCTTGTCTCTTGTAAATAATACCTCAAAATCAAGCACTAATTACACTTTACCCCTCTTTTATATATAATATTTCTTTTTTTACTTATCTTTTACCTTTTTTATAACTTATTTTACAAAATTATCTCATCTTTTTTATCTTTTCTTTACTTTTTAATTATTTTCTCCTTCCCAAATTTTCTTCTTTTTTCTTACAAATCATACTTACTTTACATAAAATTATTCTTATTTACTCATCTATTTTTACAATTCATCCATAATTTATAACCATACTTTATATTTTACTATCTTTTTTCTTTAACTTTTTACTCTTTTTCCTTACAATTCATATAACTCATCTACTTCAACTTACTTTTTTTATTTTTATTAACCATTTTCTATATTTTTATCACATAAATTCCTAAATCTTAGGGTCTTCACCGTAGTATTTCTCAATCAACAAACTTGTTTGTCTCATTTCATAACACTACGGAATCTACCTTGTCCGGAACATGTAATGTTCTACGGCCAACGAGTCGTATTCCGGGGGTTGTGATATCTAAAATATTGCATATTTCCTCAAACGCTCAAAAATTC
>NVVD01000029.1 GCA_002402105.1 Candidatus Cloacimonadota bacterium | reverse complement strand
CAATCTAAATCTTGTCTTTCACTTGTCTGCGACGCCCTCTTTGTTGGGAGGAGTGCTATAATACGCTCGACCTCTTACAAAGTCAAGAACTATTTTAAAATTTATTTTTTTATTCTAATTTATATAAATAGTGCCATTGTTATTTGGATATAAAAAAATCCTATTAGAGTTAACCAATAGGATTTTTATATAATATAAATTGTTAGTTTACTTTTAAGCAGACTCTTCAAATGCTTGTCCACTAACTACATATTGTACTGAACACCATTCAGAACAGAATTTTTTCTTAGTATTACCAAGTGTTATTTCTCTTCTAATATCTCGTGAACATTGATCACACTTTTCAATAATTTTCTTTTCTTCTTCATTTATTATAGTTTCTTCTGAATTCAAAGTAACTCCCTTAATAGATAGTAAATGTTAAAATACACTTATTTAAAGCTTAAAAAAACTAAACCCATCTTAGATGTATAAAACACAAAGTATTCAACATTAAAATTTAGAAAGAAAATAATCTCACAACTGATTTATAAAATCAAGCTATATTTATTTACTAGCCCAAAGAGCAACAAAATTTCCTGCTGGGTCTTTAAAATTTTGAAAACATCCACAATCACTCCCAATATCTATTCTTTCTCCCACTAACTCTGCTTTAAGTGTTTTTAGTTTTTCAATAGCTGGGTTTAATTCATCTACAGCAAAATATATTACAGGAGTATTACCATATATAATCTCATCTTCTAAACTACATAACCCCCCTATTGGACTACCATCTAGTTGAATTAATTCGTAACCATCTCCAAAAGCTTCAAATGTCCAGTTCAATAATTCTTTATAAAAGCTTTTAATTTTACTAGTATCTTTAGCTCTTAAGTCAAACCAACATAGGCTTCCTTGTTTTGGTAATTCCATATAATTTCTCCTTATTAATCAAAAAGTAATAAACTTTCTTAATATTATCAAGCAAAAAAAAACTAAACAAGTTTTAAAATAAAAAATCACTTTTTTGATATATTTTTTAACTTATAAAATAATAGTTTAAAACTACTTTTTGAATTATCTATTTTTGAAGTTGAAAAACTCTCAAAATAAAAAATTTCTTGTATTTGAAATAATATTTTTTTTTCGGCCTCATTCAAGTTAGAGTTTTTAATATGCTCTAATAAACCTATATCAAAAGATCTTGGATATTTTTTTTTACTAAACCAATCATCTAATCTTTTTAAATTCTTATTCTGATATTTTCTTTTCCATTGAAAGGATAAAAAATAAAGTTTCCATAAGTAAAAAAAGGATAAAAGAAAAAAGGTTACCAATATTACACTCATTATTGGCATTTTTTTAAAATAGTTTTTTAATAATTGAATAAATAAGTTTTGATCAATTTGTGAAAAATATAAAATATAAGTCTGCCATGAAGAGTCAAAAAACTCCATTACTTTTGATAATTCATCTGCTAAATTATTTGCAAGCTTCCATATTACCCAATCAGGAATTTCATTCGGAGTTGGATCAATAATAATCCATCTATTTTTTGCATATACTTCTACCCAAGCATGGGCATCGCTTTGTCTTATAGTAAAATAATCTCCATATGCATTATAGGTACCTCCCGAATATCCACCAACTACACGAGAAGAAATACCGTTTAATCTCAACAATAATACCATTGCTCCAGCAAAATATTGACAGTGACCCTTTCTATTCGTTAATAAAAAGTTTTCAATCGGGTTTCCTGAATGGATAGATGATAATGAATAAACAAAGCTTCTTTGAAAAAAACTATTTATTGCTTGAATTTTTTCAAGTTTTGTTTTTTTCCCTTCTACTAAATGATAGGCTAATTTTTTAACTTTTTTAGAAGTCTTTGGTAGTTGTAAATAAATCTTTTTTATAGCTTTTGGAGCTTCAAAATTAATATTCAATAAAGATTTACTTTCTTTGAAGTTTTCGCTAATGACTTCATAAATTAAACTTTTAGTATGAGTATTTATTCTTTTAATATTTCCTAGCTTATCCATTCTAATAGAAGATGGGTTAATTTTTAAACTTTTAGTAAATGGAGGTAAGAAAATTGTTTTTTCTCTAGTTGGGAGAACTTTAAACTGATATGTAATATTATTTTTATTTCTTTTTACAAAAGGAAACTTAAAATATTTATTAGATGAATTATAGGTCTTATTTGTATTTGAAAAACTATTTGTCCAAGACTTTCCATCAAAATGATCTAAAATCACTCCTTGATAGTACCCTGCCGGGTTTGTAGAAAAAACTCTCATCACAACTTTTTTTGATTGTAATAATTTTGTCATTTCTTGATAAGTCATTTTTTCAGAAAAACCACTAACTGAAAGACCTAGCTCATTTGGGACTCTACCAAATGCACCTCTTGGAAAACAAAAAAACAATACAAAACCACAAGCTATTAAAAAAAATGATAATTTTAATGAATAATGAAGCCTTAGTTTTTTATTAATTTTAGCTTTAAACTCTAAGTATTGAATATCTAAACATAAATAAATGATAGATAATAAAAAACAAAGTAAAAAAACTGCATACCAAAACTTATATGTTAATGCCCCAGCAACTAAAACAATCACAAAGTCTAAAAAACAAATTACAAATGCTCTTTCTTTGTTTATCTGGCTACCACAAAGCCCCATCAATAAAAATAATAAAACTCTTCCAAAAAAAAGTAAATCTATTTTTGATACATAATACCAATGTAAACTAGAAACTAATACTCCGAAAATAAAACATAAAACTACAAAAAAATCCTTTTGTAGTTTTTTTCTAAAAATAACAAATAAAAAACATATAATATAAAAAAACCAAAAAAATTTACTCTCTTCAAATAATAATGAAAATGGCATCATTGAAATTAATGAAAAAATTGGAATCAGATAAAAGTCTCCATATTTTTCTAGACGCTTTGATATATTTGTAATTAATCTCATATTATTTTAAAACTAGTTTAATATTACCTTTTTCTTGTATTTTTACTCTTTGATAAGTTGCTAAAAACTTTAATAGATCTTCTTTTAATCCTTTTTTATTTTGACTAATAAATTGTGATTGAAGCCCTACAATAATAAAGTCGTGATTATTATTTAATAAATTTAAAAAAAAGCTACTAACTCCACTAAAATACTCCTTTTCATTTTCTTTTTCATAATTCAAAGAAAAAATCTCTCTAGATGATTTAGAAGGAGATTCTTCAATGACCATTAATTTATTTGTTTTAGCATATTGTTTCCAAGCAATTCGTTTCATAGAGTCACCTGTTACATATTCTTTAAATTGATAAAATCCTTCTAGTTCTAAACCTTTAGATTCATCTAAAAAACTAGTTGGAGTCATACTTTCGTGAGCTTTTGGTAAGACAAAAATATTTTGATTAAATGTACTCTCATAATGTAAAACAAACAACGGAAAAGGAAATTCTATTTCTAAATAAATATGACTTACCTCATATAAACCTCTAATTGGAAAAAAAAATGATTCAATTAAAACTTCTGAGTTAAAAAAGAAAAAAAGTGATTTAAATTCTTTTTCTTCTCCAAAACGATTCATCTGAAAAGTGACTTTTGCCTTCATTGGATAATAACTTTGAAAGCACCACTTTAAATTTACAAACTCATCTTCAAATACTATATCTGGAATTTCTAACTTCAATTTAGATTTAGATAATAATCTTAGATAAAGGTAATTAAAAATTAATATGCTGATTAAAAAGAAATCTAATAAAAATAAAATATTAGTACCAGTTGCAAAAGAAGAGCTCATTAAGCCTAAACAAAAAACTAATAAATAAATTCCTGCTTTTGTGAAGCCTATTTTTGAGCTTTTTATATCAAAATATTGATTGGATCTCATATTTTCGTCTTTATTTAGCTTCATTTATAATAGTTTTTACTAATTTAGTCTAATTTTGATTGCTTTTGAATAAACACTCATTAATACCCAATATTTAGTAAAAATCAATTTTATTTACTTCTATTTTGATTATAACAAATGAATATTAAATTTTTTGTCTTTAGTATACATTACAAGTACCATCAGGATTCAACAGATTTAAACAAATATAAGTATTATCCCTATTAATTTAGTCTATTTTGTATAAAACAGCATTAAAGTTAAATTTTACATAAACACTACTTTTTAAAGATTATAGCTATTTTATATAATCAATTTGAATTATATCCGATACATAAATTACTTATTAATTTTCAAGTTTATAAAATAGAGAGTTTAAAATGCAATTATTAGAAGAGATTTTAACGTTAAAAGAAACATCTAAGTATTTAAGGATATCTTCAGAGTCTCTAAGAACTCTTATTAAAAAACGTGAAATACCCGTTGCAAAAGTTGGAAATCAATGGAGATTTAAAAAAAGTTTAATTGACCAATGGATTTTTAATCAATGCATAGAACACATTACACCTTCTAAAAATCTTCCTCCAACAAAAGATAGTACCCCAACTACACCATCTCTATCTTCTAAAGAAACAGACTTTGAAGATATATTATGAAAACTTTTGTATGTATTTTTTTATTTTACTTTTTTCAAAATATAAACATAGCAAATGACTCAAGCCTTTATAAAAATAAACTACATGACTTTTCTATTCAAAAAGCTTCTAAAAGCCACACTTTTCTATATCAAGAACAAATTTTACAGATACATAAACATGCTATCATTGGAGTTATTAACGAAAAGCAAGATTTTTATAGTTTTGTATTAATAAATAAACTTAAATCTCTTAATCTCAAACAGTTTTCACAAAAAATTATTCATCAATTAGATATATTAGATATTTATCTTACAAATTATAAAGACTACAAACATCAGAGCTATGAAGCACTTTCTTTTAACTTAACTGGAAACCAAGATGGACACCATATTCTTTATGAAGTTAATTTGATTAAAAAAAATGATATAGTTTACCAACTATACTCTATATTAATCGATCATAAACAAAAACTAATCAAGTTAAACTCTCTAAAGCCAAGATTAATATTACATGATAATAAAACAACTCCTACGCAAAATATTAACTTTGAAAAAGATTGGGTAATATCAAATCAAACTTATTATAATCAAAGCCAACAGTTTTCTATTGATTTACAAAATTCAAAGTTTAAGCAATTCTCTTGTAACCATGGCTTAATTTGTTTAAAAAATGAAGATCAAATGCTTTTATTTCAGTCTTATCCAAAATCTACAAAAGTTTTTAGCGAATTTTTAACTAACTTTGCTCCCTCAATTAAAAAAATAGAGTTTTTAACTAAAAATAAAAGTAGTAAAATTTACTTAATAAAAAATAAAAAAGATAAAGTGTTTTACCACCTATTTATAAAAAAAGACAAAAACAAAAAAGTTTTAATTGCAGCTAAGTCAAATAGTTATTTAGACCATAACTTTTTTCAAACATTTATTGATACTCGCGTTCATTGGACCAATAAAAAAAGTCAACCACAATCAAAGTCACTTTTTAAAACTAAGATAAATAAAAACCTACATATAGATAACTATCAAAGTTTTTATAAAAATCAATATAGAAACTTTAAAGCTGGTTTAGAAATTAATTTCCCAAAAAAAGAACAAATTAATTTTGAAATTAATACAACAAATCAAAACTATATTTATAGTGAGTTTTACTTAAATAATTTAACTAAAAACTATTCATTAGAAGCACAAGTCCTAAAGTTTGAAACTACTAGGTCTGAACTAAATATTCATAAGGATAGACTAAAAAAACTAACACAAAAAAATATAGATAATATACAAATTACCGAATATCTAGCTATCTATTATAGTGAAATTAAACTTAATAATAAGTCTTATTTTATACTAACAAGAAAACATTATAACTCATTATTTTATGCTATCTTTAAGGGTAATCCAAAAGACTTACAAGATTTATTAAAACACTTTCATTTTTTAGAACTAAATGAAATAAAGATTACAAAAAAGCATTATTATAATCATAAGCTACAGTTTTCTTTTTTAAATCAAAAAAACATAGTACAAGAGCTCATTTCTAATCAAAAAGATATACATCAAGTCAAAATTAAAAATAAACTCTCAACTCATATTTTATATATAGCTCCAACTAATACCTATACTAAAGATAATATTTTAAAAATATTCAATGACGATCAAAAAGTTTTTGGATTAAATCTTATCTCTACCAAGCAAAAAAGTTATTTAGGATATGAATACGACTACGATCAATATAAAGTATCTTACCCTAATAAAAAGTTAAAACTAATACAACAAACTCTTAAAAGAGGAAATTTACTATTTAGTATAATAAGCACTGGAAATAAAAATATATTAAATACTAGTTTTATTCATCATCACCAACTCATGCTAAATAATACAATAACTAAGTAGTTTACTATTTTTTCTTTAAGCCTAATCCCATCTTTATAGTAACAATAATCAAAAAAACTTTAAAAAAATACATTAAATGAATATCTGATATAAATGATTGTGTATAAGTACCAATTAAAGCCCCTATTAAAGCAAGTGAAAATATTTTTTTTAATATAGGATCATAAACAAAGTCTGACTTTCCATGAAAACTAGCCAATATAGAATTTAATAAAATGACATATATGCTTATTAATGCTGTTGGTTTAGAAGCTACACCCAATACCCCTATATATACTGAGATAATGATAACTCCTCCACCTATTCCCATTAAAGATGAAAGAAAGCTTGCACAAAAACCAATTAATAAATGATGATAAACTGAAATATCTAAAACATTTATTGCCTGAGTAACACTTAACCAAATTTTAATTTGAATTAATACCAAAAAAAATACAAATAAACACTTTAAAAGTTTAGGGGAAACACTTTGTCTTACTTTTACTCCAATAAAAGAACCAAAGAAACATCCTAAATATACATACATTAACCAATTATAAAAATCAGGAAAAGCATGATTATGAAAGTAATGAGTCATACATGAAAATAAAGCTATAGGAATCATTATAATTAAAGAACTTGCTGCGGCTCTTTTTAATGGATAGTCATATATAAAATGTAATGAAGGAACTAAAATAAGCCCTGGGCCCATCCCAAGAAGAGAAGAAAAAAAGCCTATAGATATGCCAATTAAATAAGCTCTTATATCTTTCATTAAAACTCTCCTAAAGTTTTAAACTCAAACAAGTTCTACTTTCTTAAGTTTACTTTCTTAATTTATAAAATAAAAATAACATACAAAAATACAAAAGTTTATTATTATTTTGTCGATATGTTATAAAATCATAATTATAATATTCTTAGATTAGAAGTTTATAAACTATTTGATTTCTTAAGATTTATTAACAGTGTAAAACAATATACGGAGGTATTGTATGAATGAGATTATTCAAAGACACTTATCAGAATTAAGTTTTGAAAAAAAACAAACACATTTTCTTCAAATTCGATCTGATATGGCTTTTAGTCAATTTGACACCCATCACAGAAATAAAAAAATAAAAATAAAAAAATAAGATATATCAGTCTATAAGTCTGTTTATAGATAATTATCTTTCGGCTTTTAAAAAGCTTAAATAAATATATAATAAGCAAACTTTTCTCTTTTTACTTAGCTTTATACATAAAACTGTATATTCCTAAATATAACTTACAAAAGTTTCCTATATCTTATATTCAGACTTTGACTTATATCAAAATATTTTTTATTTTCTAATTAAATAAAGATTAGCTATTCTAAAATATATTTAAAAGTGTTTTAATAAAAGCTATATGAATTTAACAAAATTTTTAAACCTTTTAAACGAAGATATAGAGGATAGTTTTGGGGGAAATGAATGGAAAGATTCCCCTTTTTCTGATGACTTTTTTCATAACATTAAAGAAAGTTTTTTTCCAATTTCATCTGAAATTGAATTTCTTAAAAAAAATCTTAAACCTGGTTCAGTATTAGATTTAGGATGTGGAAACTTTCGACTTAGTAAACATCTAAATAATCAGTTTGATTGTTTAGGCTTAGATTTTTCTTTTTATCCCTTAAAGTCAAAGTTAGTCTCTTGTTTGTGTGCTGATTATTCAAAGTTACCCCTTAAAAAGCGCTTTGATAATATTTTACTATCTTTTGGTCAAATTTGTTTTTTACAAAAAAAAGAGTTAGAAAATCTATTAATTCAACTCAAAAAACATTTGAAAAAAAATGGATTTATATACATTGATCTTCCAAGTCCAAATAACTTTCAAGATTTAAATAACTTCAACTCTTTTGAAAAAAAATCTCAAAAAAATCACTTTTGGGTGAGACAATACTTTCCACAAAGAGATATTTTTTCACAAAAACAGATTATCCTCAATGAAAATGGCGAAGTTCAATCTCAATTATCTTTATCATATCAAACTTATGCTGTAAGCGAACTCATATTATTGTTTCAAAATCTAGGCTATAATATAGAGTATTCTAGTGAAAACTATGAAAACTCTAATATTAAGGAGACTTCACCATGGATGATTTTTCTAATTTCCAAAAAATAGAACTACAATTTTTACAAGTCAGTAATGAGCTACTTTCAAAATGTAAAATAGCTGAAAACTTTATTTATCAATGGTTAGAAATCTTAGAAGATCAATTTGATTTATCAGAAGTTTATCTTTACCTACCTTGTTTACAAGGTCGTAAAACATATGCTAGTCACGGGGTCTTAGAAGACAGACATAAATTAAAAAATAATACTATTTTTTCTAATGAAACAATCATAGATGATTATTACTTCCATCCCATCGTCAATGTCGGACGAAAATCATTTTTTTGTATTAATGAAGATTCGATACGCTCTAATTCATTTAAAATTTTTAAAAAATATCTCCCATTTTTCATAGGCCAAATTGTTCAAACAGATGACCTATATAGAAAAAATAAAATTTGTAACTTTAATTTAGCAGTAAAAGATTTTCTCTTAGAACCAAGTTCGATACAAATATTACTAGAAAATATGAAATACCATATGAGTAATGATCATGTATTTTTATATAATATTAAAAAGAAAGAGTACTTTTTTGAAAGTGAGACTTCAAAAATTATTAATAAATATCAAAATAATTTTGATTTTATCTTAAAACAAGCCATTGGACATAGATATTGTTATCAAAATGAAGATTTTCATGATCAAGTAAAATCTCTTATTTTATATCCTATTTTTAATAAGGATGATATGCCATTTATTTTAGGAAGCTTTTCTGAAAATAATCCAATTATTCAAACCTCTGATTTACATATGATGGCAGACTTTGCTTGCGATTCAAAAACCATTAAGTTCATAGAAAAAGTACTTTAAGTATAATCACCTAATATTATAGATAAAGCCAAAATTATAAAACTAGGTAAACATAAAGTCCAAAACTGATTAAAGTAATATCCCGCACCAAAAATAATTGCCCCCGAAAATAACAAAATTGAACTTAGTCTTTCTAAATGTTTCAATTTTTTTATATTATGTAACCAAGATAAATGATTTTCTTTTATATTCTTTAATTTCTTCATTTTAGCCCCCCTGCAAAAGAAATTTGAAGTACAAATACTTATCGGCTCATATGAAAATCATTTTTAGTTGTTCACTTTCATTTAGGGATAAAAAAAATCCCGCCATTACTGACGGGAAAGAGATTTATCTTACGCAGAAAACTTAGGCATTAATTTAATAGCCTCTGAGTTGAGTTCTAAGTATTTTGTCTCACTGATGTATTTTTCGCCACCCTCAACACTAACTAAAAACCACTTTTCACCTGTGTAGTAATTTGTTACTACATCTCTTGATACAAGATTCGTATCCATATTAGCAACCTCTCTGTCTAATAGAGTTTTTAAATTCTATAATGCAAACCTAAATTTTCTATCGAATAATTTTAAACATTTATAAAGGAAATAATGAAAGAAATTTACTTAATTTCATAAATTGAGGATAGGCTCTTTTCTATAATTTATCAAGACAAATTTTTATCCCTTTTGTTTGTTTTTGTTTGAAAATGGCTATAGTAATACACTTTTGAGTATAAAATCTTTTTTTTGTCTGGAGGTGTTTTTGGGACATTTATGTATAATTTTTAATTAAAAATTATGTGAGTAATATCTATATAAAATTGGTCTAAAAGTAAAGATAAAAGTGATTCAAAAGTAAATATATTTTCAATTACTTTAGAAGCCTATTAAAAATATAATATTTGTACGAAAGATAAGTATACTCAAATATTATTAATGCAACTTACTTCATAAAAAAGTATTCAAACAAGTATATATTTAAATAAAAATCTATGAATGTACTAAATATATTTCAAATAACTCTTTTAATTTTAATTTCTTCTGTCTACTCTTATGCAATTGATATTGATTATAATACTTGGCAAAATGATAGAATGCGTTGGGTACAAAATAGTATTAATTTATTAATTAAAGCCCAAAGTCAAAATAAGTTTGAACTATTTCAAAGTGCTAAAAATTCTCATCCATTTACAAATGAAGAAATTAAAATATATATACAACAAGCACATCATAATAAAGCCAATTCTCAGATCATTTTAGGCTTATTTTACTTATTTGGTATCCAACATAAACAAGATATCAAAAAAGCTGTTAAATGGATTAAAAAAGCTTCTAAGTCTTTATATCCACAAAGCTATTTAATTTTAAATCTATTAAAAAAATATCAAAACCTAAATAATAAACAAGAGTTTGAAAATTATAAAAGATATTTAGATTTAACAGATAATGAAAATGAAGTGCATGTTTTTGCTTATTTACAATTAGGCATAATGAAATTACTCGGGGAAGGAACTTCAAAAAATGAAAAGTTAGCTCTTCAATACTTAAAGTTAGCTGATAAAAAAGGCTCTAGTCAAGCTTCATACTATCTAGCCATGTTATATTTAGATGGTTCAGAAAATATAACAATTAATAAAAAGTTAGCTTTAAAGTGGTTAAAAAAAGCTGCACTTAATCATCATCCATCTGCTTGCTATTATTTAGCAAGATTTTATGAAGAGGGTATTTTATTATCTCGAGATATGGTATCTGCAATAAGGTTTTATTACTTTGCCTCCAATCAAAATCATGCTAAAGCAACTTATAGACTCTCTTTATTACTTTCAGAAGGAAAAATAATACCCTACAATTTTAAAAAATCATTTAATTACCTTCAAAAAGCTGCAAAACTTGGAGAGTTAAACGCTATTTTTGATCTAGCAAAGTTATATTTATACAAAAATTCAAAAATCATTAAAAATCAACATTTAGCAAAAAAATGGTTAGAAAAAGCTGCACAAAAAAACCATCTAGAATCTCAAAAGCTTTTGGCTAGTTTATACTTAGAAATTAAACTATATACCAAAGCTTTTAAGTGGTTTCAAAAATTGGCTTTGACTGGGGATTCCCGATCTTCATACATGGTAGCAAAAATGCTTTTAGACGGAATCGGAGTAAATAAAGACTATAAATCTTTTCTATACTTTTTAAAACAAGCAGCTCTTTCTAATCATCCAAAAGCCTCTAATTTATATGCAAATATACTTTATCAAAAGGCTTTAGATACAGATAAAATATCTTTGTTTCAAGATTCTTTTTACTGGATGATGAAAGCAGCAAAACTTGGTGAAGCAGAGTCTCAGTATCAATTAGCTATTTTTTACTCTAAAGGTTTAGGTACTGTAACTAATAAACAGCAAGCATTTTACTGGTATCAAAAAGCAGCTAAGCAAAGTCATATAAATTCTCACATCGTATTAGCTTCAATGCTTATGAATGGTGAAGGACATGAAATTGATACAAATAGGGCTGTTTATCACTATAAACAAGCTGCTATATTAAATGATAAAGATGCTCAAATGCTCTTATATAAGTTATTTTCTCAAGGCGACAGCATCGATCAAAATCTAGTTGAAGCCTATGCTTGGCTTAATGTTTTAAATGCTCACACTCATGAGTTTTTCGACGAGCTTCAAGATATTCAAAATGAAATATCCTCAAATGATTTAAACCAAGCACAAAACCTTTCTCTTTCTTACCTTCATAAAATACAAAAAAACTAGTCTTACAATCATAAACAAAGAGTTTCTCTAGTACAAAAAATGATTGCATTAGAATAATTTGTCTATTTTCTTTTTTAAATGATAATGAAATTGACATTCATTATCATTTGTATTAAGATACAAATATCTTAAAGGAGAAAGTCATGAACAATAATATTTCAGTTTTAGAGTTATCAGGTCAACAAAATAGCCATTGTCATTTAGAATCAAATCATTTAATTCTCAAAAATTTAAAATTTATAAGAGGAAGTAAAAACCAAATTTATATTCAAGTTGAAAATGAAATTAAAAAGTTATTAGACTCAAAAAAAATAAACCAATTCATTATTCAATTATCCTCTAGTTTTACACTTATTAATTATTTTTGTACTCATCAATACAATAAAAATCTCGAAGATATTGAACTTATTAAAATGGGATTTAATGTTAAATATAAAAATGAAAATTTAAGTTTAGATTCTATTTTAGAGTTAGAAGTTCACTATAAGAGTATTGTAAAGCAAAATTTATCACAATTTGTTTATTATTAGGTTTTTTAATGGAAATTGAAAGTAACTTTATTAAATACTTATCTACAGTCATATCTGTAATATTTTTACTAATTTCTTTAATTTCTATTAAGCTTTTTATAAGCAAACTAATACTCCTATTAACTATTTATATAATAATAAGGAAAAACTATGAGTGAATTAATAAATAATTCCAAAGATAGAAAAGAAAAGTTAAAAAAAATAATTTTAGGTTTACACAAAGGAGACTCTGAAAAAAAAGCTAAAAAAGAAATTAAAAGTCTATTAAATCAAATTTCTTATGGAGATATTATCGAAGTTGAACAAGAATTAATAGAAGAGGGATTAGATGAAAAAGAAGTTTTGAAACTCTGTGATATTCATGCTTCTGTTTTAAAGGATAATATAGATTTAACAAGCTTTAAAGATGTACCCATTGGACACCCTATTGATTTAATGATCAATGAAAATAAAGAGCTAACAAAAGTTACAAAACAAGTATTTAATATTATCAATCAAATTCAATCAGATACAAAGTTTTTTGATTCTATTTTAAAATTAAGAGAACTATTTAATAGCTTATATGATGTTGATAAACATTATCAAAGAAAAGAATACTTACTTTTTCCTTATCTTGAGAAACTAGGAATAACAGGACCACCTAAAGTTTTATGGGGAAAACATGATCAAATTAGAGAACTCATTAAAGGTAGTATTGAAATACTAAAAACTCCTGATTTAACAAAAGATGATTTTCTTGCTTCAAGTGAAATTATTATTATACCTACATTGATCGATATAGATGAAATGATTATTAAAGAAGAGAGAATTTTATTTCCAATGTCTCTTGATAAATTAAGTGAATCTGATTGGTATGAAATTGATCAACAATCTCTTGAAATTGGTTATTGTTTATATGACCCTCAAACTCAATGGGTTCCTGAATGGGTAGAGAAACAATCTATAAATCAAACTCAAAAGTTTGGAGAAAATATGCAATTGCCTTCGGGTAGTTTCTCTGCAGAAGAGTTATTAAGTATATTAAATACATTACCCTTAGATATGACCTTTGTTGATAAAAATGACAAAGTTAAATATTTTTCTCAAGGATCAGAAAGAATTTTTGTTAGAAATAGAGCTATTTTAAATAGAGATGTCAGACATTGTCATCCCCCTGCAAGTGCACATATTGTAGATAAGATTATTGATGATTTTAAAACAGGAAAGCAAAATAGAGCACCCTTTTGGATAAACATGAAAGATAAAATGATACACATAGAGTATTTTGCTCTTAAAGATGAGAGCGGAAATTATTTAGGCACACTAGAAGTTTCTCATGATGTATCTAAATATAGAGCTTTAGAAGGTGAACAGAGGATATTATCTTATGAAAAATGAAAAACTAATCATAACCCCTAAAACAAAAGTTTTAAACCTAATTGAAACTTATCCGAAATTAGAAGATATATTAATATCTTATGTACCTGCTTTTAAAAAGTTAAAAAGTCCTATTCTTAGAAATACTGTTGCTAAAATAGCTAGCTTGCAACAAGCCGCAATCGTTGGAAAAGTAAACGTATCTGATTTAATCAATATTTTAAGAAAAGAAGTTGGACAAGATTTTTTTAATCAATCAAGCGAAAAAAATATCTATAATTTTACTGAACCTAATTGGTATGATCAAAAATTAATTACACAAACATTTAATGCAAAAGAAATGCTTGAAAATGGTGAACAACCTGTAAACCAAGTAATTACAGACCTTAAAAAATTAAATAAAAATACAATTTACCAACTAATTGCTCCTTTTTTACCTGCTCCATTGATTGAAAAATCATTAAGTTTAAAAATAAGTCATTGGATAGTAGAAGAAAAAAAAGAGTTATTTAATATTTATTTTTATAAAGAATAAAGCTGTATCAATAACATCTAAATATTGATATAAAAACTGAATCTGATAAGGTTGAAATATGAAAGAATATTTTTTAACAATTAAAAAAAGAATGGAGAAAACAATGCTTACAGAATCTATGTTAAAAGCAATAAATGAACAACTAAACTTTGAAATGTATTCAGCAAATGTCTACTTATCTATGTCTGCATACTTTAAAAGAAACGCACTGAATGGATTTGCAGATTGGATGAAATTACAAGCTCAAGAAGAGTTTGAACACGCAATGAAAATATTTGATTACATTTCTGCAAAAGGTGGAAAAATTGAAATTTCTTCAATGGATGCACCTCAATCTGAGTGGACTGGTCCACTTAATGTAATGCAATATACACTTATTCATGAACAGGAAGTAACAAATAGAATAAATAATTTATTTCAAATTGCTCATGAAAATAATGATCATTCTACTAGTGTATTTTTTCATTGGTTTATTGAAGAACAAGTTCAAGAAGAAGCCCAAGTTAACGAAGTTATTGATAAACTTATTTTAGTTGGAGATAGCTCACACGGTATTTTTATGATTGATGACAAAATGGGACTAAGAACAAACGCAGTCTAATTTTACCCTTCAATAAATACTAAAAAAGACCCTCTTTAAGAGGGTCTTTTTTTATCTCATTATACAATATTTATTGAATTTGACTTTCATTATCAATTTATGTATCTTAAGGTCTTACTATTATTTAAAATCTTTGAGAGTATAGAGCTAGTCATTCTATAGCCTATTTTAATAAAGGACTACATGTGTTAAAAGAAAAAAACCTCCGAAAAATTCATCGCATAATTGGTTTACTTATAATCATACCAATGACTATTACTGTTTGTACTGGTATATTACTTATATTGCGTAGTTACATCCCTTGGGTACAACCAGCAAGTATTAAACAAGACATTCCAAAGTCTTGGATTAGCATAGAGCAAACTTATAAAGTTTTATTAAATCAACCAAAGTCTTTAGTCAAAAACTGGAAAGATATAAAATCTATAAAAATAAGCCCAAGCAAAGGATTAATACAAGTAAGGACTAAACAAGGCTTACAAATTCAAATAAATGGTGGTAATGGTAAAATATTAGAAATAGCACCTCGACGAAGTAGTTTTTTAATTAAACTCCATGAAGGTAGTTATTGGAGTTCTAATATTAGAGATTTTATTGTTATGCCCTCTTCTATAGGTCTCTTATTACTTATTTTAACTGGTATTATTTTACTTATAAAACATAAAAATAGAAAAACGAAAACTCTTCTAAAACAAAAAATGTCTTAATTTTTCAATTAAGACATTCAATATTAAAAGTTTTAACTATTTTTTCATACGATGTCCCATACCACCTTTACCACCCTTTACATGAACCAACTGACTTAAGTCATCTTGTAAAAGGTCAAATGCTTGACCAAACCCTATAATAAATCTTCCTTTTTGAGGAACTAATTTAAAAAAGTGAAAATCATCTATATTTTTTAAATGTTCAACCATATTACCAAATCTTTCATGAAGTAATTTATAAGCTAAATCATGATCTTCTTTTAAGTTTTTCGCAATAATAGAAAAATTAAGTCTAACTCTTGCATAAATATTAGAGGTTTCATTTTCATCTTCTGCAAGAAAAATACTAGCATCAGAGTTTTTTGAAAGGTTAAAAAAATGTTCTGACATTTCTGAAATTAAAATATAAAAATTATAATCTTTATCAATAGCAAAAGGTGCAAAACTAATATAGGGTTTTCCCTCTTTATCTAAACTAGAAATAACTACTGACTTTTGTTTTGATATTAAAGATAAATATTCCTCTTGAGCTTTTTGTAACTTATTTTCTTCCATTGTTTTCCTTCTTTTTTAATAAAATTTTTAGACCTTCTTTATAACTGGGATATTTTAAACTTATATAAGTTCATTTTTAATTTTTTTCATTATCACACCTCTTTATACCAAGAAGGCTGAATAATTTTTTGCTTATTTAATCCATTGATCATCTCTAAATCTAAATCATAAGCTACTTCAAACTCTTTTTCTGAATAACTTTGATGTACATCTAAATAAGATATTTTTTTACCTTCTTTTAAAATTAATAAATAATCACAAAAATTTAAAGCTAAATTTACATCATGTAAAGAAACAAAAACATAACAGTTTTTACTCACTAAATCTTTTGCCATTTTTGCTATTTGAATTTGATATTTCCAATCTAAATTTGAAGTAGGTTCATCTAATAAAACAAGCTTTTCTGTTTCTTTTTCATAAGAAATTTGAAGAAGTACTCGAGCAATTAATACTCTTTGTTTTTGACCCCCCGATAAAGAAGTAAAAAACCTTTCTTTTAAATCAAATATATCTAATTCTCTTAAAGCCTTATTTAATAGTAAAATATCATTTTTTGTTAATCTTCCAGAGTTATGAGGATATGCACCCATCATTACAACTTCATTTACTTTAAAGGGGAAAGGTAAATCAAACTTTTGAGGTAATATTGCCCTTTTTTTAGCTAAATCTTGGTAAGACCAATCTTTTATATTTTTGTCAAAAATACTAATTTCCCCACAAGTTTTATAATTCGGAAGACCACAAATAGCATTAATTAAAGTTGATTTTCCTGCTCCATTTGGTCCTAAAAACCCAATGATTGATGGTTTTTTTACAACAAAACTAACCTGACTTATAATTTTTATTTTATTTATAAAAACATCTAAATTATTAATTTTTATCATAAATTTAACTCCTGACTAGATTTAAAAATTTGATACAAAAAAAATGGACCTCCAAGTAAAGCTGTAATTGAACCAATAGGTAGTTCAGCTCCCTGAATCATAGATCTAGCTCCAATATCTGAAACTATTAATAATAGTCCTCCAAGAAAAGCACTTCCAGGTATTAATAGTTTAAAATTTGGACCAAGAATAAACCTTGTTAAATGAGGTATAATTAAACCAACAAATCCAATGATTCCTGTAAAAGAAACACAAGCTCCTACTGTTAAACAAGAGAGGTAAATTATTTTTTTTGTTAATTTTTCTACATGGATACCAAGGCTAATTGCTTGATCTTCTCCAAGTGCTAAAATATTTAATTCAGAATGCAATTTATAAAAAAAATAAATTCCAAAAATAAAAAATGGAAATAAACAATAAACTTCAAACCATCCAATATTACTAAAACTACCAAGATTCCAAAAAGTAATAGATCTAAGTTGGTTATCGTTTGCAAAATAAAGAACCATACCCATCAAAGCACCACAAAAAGCATTGATTGCAATACCAGATAACAATAATGAACCAATCGATGTACGACCATTAATAGTAGCTAAAAAAACAACTATTTTTACAGTAAAAAGTGATCCTGAAAAAGCAATAATAGGAACCAAATAAGAAGAAATATTACTTAATATTTGATACTTTTCAATAATACTAGATCCAAGTACTAAAAAAATAACAACAAAAGTTGCAGCTCCAGCACTCACTCCAAGTAAAGAGGGCTCAACAAGTGGATTTCTAAATAGTCCTTGCATACAAGCACCCGAAACTGCTAATAAAGCTCCGATAATAAAAGTACAAATTAATCTAGGAAAACGAAGGTCAACTATTACCATCCAAGTTAAAGGATCAATTTGACTTTTTTCACCATTCAATAAATATTTTAAAATATCTAAAAATTTTGAATATTCAATTTCATATTGACCAATTAAAACTCCTGATATTAAAAAGATAATTAATGAAATAAAACATAAAATAAAAAAAACACTTGGTTTAATTTGCATTCAAAGCGACCCTTCTATATGTTTCTATGCTTGAAATACATGTTTCAGTCATTATCTTATCTTTAACTATAATTTTAAAATTTTGACTTTTATTAACAAAATTTTCAAAGGGAGATTTTTTATTAATTAAAAAATTGCCGCTAGATTCACTTACTAAAAAACCTTTGGGATTTAATTGTAAAATACTTTCAAGAGATATTATTTTTGCTCCTTCAAACTTTGATACATTAAAAGCTCCTAATTGATCAATAATAAAATTAGATGGAGATTCTAAACCAGTCATATACCAAGAGCCACCCCCCATTGAAAATAATCCCACAAATGGCTCTTGATAAAATTTTTCTGGTGATTTAATTTTTAAATCATTGCTTAATTTTGATAAAAGGTTTTTAGCTTTATCTTTTACATCTAGTATAATTGCTGTTTTTTTTATATTTAAAATTAGATCTAACCATGATTTTGGACTATTTAAAGTAAGAACTTCTATTTTTGCTTTTTTTAATAGTTTAGTGATTTTTTTAGGTCCAATTTTATTAGACAAAATAACCAAAGATGGTTTTAAACTTAAAATAGACTCTATGTTTACTGCTCTCCAATATCCAATATTTGGTATATCTCTATTTATAATATCTAAACTACTGCTATCTGTTCCTTCAATGTTAAGACAATTTCCTAATGCACAAACAATTTCAGTAGAACAAGTACCAATGGTTACAATTTTATTATTTGCTTTAACAGACCAAATTATGCATGAAACGAATAAAAGTAATTTTAAAATATATTTATTCATTCAGACTCTTTTTTTATTAATGACACTAGGCGAGCAAAAATAAACCTTATTTTTTTTACACCAAATAAACTTAATTTTGTAACTTTTCATTTATATTTCCTATCTTAATTAACTTTTAAAAGAACAATTAAAAACTCTTTTAAAAATATAAACAACACACAAAAAGTTATAAAAATAATAAATAACCCTGAAAATAAATCTTCCATTACTTGTTTTTCCATTTTAACCTTCTTTTGTTGAACTTGACTTTCATTATCACTTAGTTTATCAGGGGCACTCTTTTTTGTCTACTTTTATTTTGAATTTGACTTTCATTATCACTTGATGTTATTATTTTTTTGTTGCTATTTGTTTAAACTCTTTTTTGAGTTATTAAGAGAGCATAGAGACCTACCTCTTTATGCTCTCTTTCATTTCAAATAAACCATAAAAATAATTTTATCCTTATTTATTTTAGAATGAGAAGTTCATGAAAAAAAAATATTTCCTTTTATTTATATTTACCTTTTTATCTTTTAGTGGGCCTATTATTTTAAGACCACCTAATATAGAAGACATTAAATATCCCAATAACAAAGCCCCAAGCTTAAATGAAATAAAGTTAGGTAAATTATTATTTTTTGATACACGCTTGTCTAAAAATAAAAAACAATCTTGTGCTTCTTGCCATAATCCTGATCTTGGGTTTTCTGATGGCTTAAGTAAAGGAATAGGAACTCACGGCAATCCGTTAGGAAGAAACACCCCTTCTTTATATAATCTGGCTTGGAATAATTCTTTTTTTTGGGATGGTCGTGCTAAATCTTTAGAAGAACAAGCCCTAGGTCCTATTCAAAACCCTGCTGAAATGGATATGAACTTAGATGATTTAATTATTAGACTTGAAAGTATTCCAAAGTACCTCGAGCTATTTCAAAAAGCTTATACTCAAACAGAAATTACAAAAGAAAATATTGCTTCTGCTTTAGCTTCATATCAAAGAACCCTAATTGTAAACCATAGCCCCTTTGATCAATATAAAAAAGGAGATATAAATGCTCTAAGTCCTGCTCAAAAAAGAGGGCTACTTTTATTTAGAAAAAAAGCACTTTGTATTATTTGCCACAACGGGGCAAACTTTACTGATGGAAGTTTTCGTAGTCTTGGTATAGAAGATGGAGATAGTGGACTTGCTGGTTTTACGAAAAATGAAAAAGATTTTGGAAAGTTTAAAGTCCCTGGTTTAAGAAATATATCTAAATCTGCACCATACATGCATGATGGCTCTTTAAGATCATTAGAAGAAGTTATTAGATTTTATAATAAAGGTGGAGGCTCTGCTAAACATAAAGATCGTTTAGTTAGAAAATTAAATTTAAATGAATCTGAAATTTTTGATTTAATTTCTTTTTTATCCTCATTAAACCAAGATATGAAAGTTAAAAGACCACAACTACCTAAAGACTAATCATATTTAGTTTACTTATGAACCCAAAACAGACAAACTAAACATCTTTTTGTATATTTAAATCTATAAAATTTTTATCAATATTTTCAGGAGAACAAATGTTATTAGATTTAATCTACAAAGAAGTGTCCCAAGCATTATCACAAATAGAAAATAGCGATCTATCTAAATTAGATATCGTTGTTGCTACTAATAGTAAATTTGGAGACTTTCAAACAAATGTTGCCTTACAACATGCCAAAATATTAAGAAAAAAACCCTTAGATATTGCCCAAAATATTGCAAATAATTTAAAATCTAGTGCCATATTTTCAAAAGTAGAAATCGCAAACCCTGGTTTTGTTAATATGACTATTGATACTAAAGTTATTAATAAAATATTATTAAATATGCAAAGTTGTAAAAATAATGGTATTGCACAAACAAAATCGCAAGATACTATTATCATTGATTATTCTTCTCCAAATATTGCCAAAACAATGCATGTTGCACACCTACGCTCAACAATCATTGGGGATGCTTTAAAGCGTATCTATAGAGCTTGTGGCTATAACGCTTTAGGTGATAATCATATAGGTGATTGGGGTACTCAATTTGGTAAAATTTTATATGCTTATAAAAACTTTGATAAACCAAAAGACATTGAAGAAGATTCAATAGCAATGCTTGAAAAAATCTATCAAGAGTTTAACCAAAAAGCAGAAAATGATAAAAATTTAGATGATTATGCTAGACAAGAATTAGTACTTCTTCAAAAAAAAGAAGAGCCTAACTTTTCACTTTGGAAAAAGTTTATTGATATCTCATTAAAAGAGTTCCATAAAGTTTATGAACAATTAAATATTAATTTTGATATGGAAAACGGAGAATCATTTTATAATGATGACTTACAAGGAATTATCGATCAATTACATCAAAAAGGCTTATGCAAAGAATCAGAAGGAGCCCAAGTAGTATTTTTTGAAGATGATAAATATCCTCCTTGTTTAGTTCAAAAAAATGATGGTAGTTTTTTATATGCTACAACTGATCTTGCAACTGTATTTCACAGACAAAATAAACTGGCTGCAAATAAAGCCATCTATGTAACAGATAATAGACAAAAATTACATTTTCAACAGTTTTTTCATATTTCTAAACAACTTGGATGTAATTATGATTTAGAACACGTAATGTTTGGTTTAATGAAGTTTGGCGAAGGTACGGTTATGTCCACTAGAAAAGGAGCTGTAATCAGTTTACAATTTCTTTTAGATGAAGCAAAAAAACGAGCATATGACGTTATTTTGGATAGAGATTATTTAGATGATGAAAAACAAGAAATAGCTAGAGTAGTAGGCTTAGGTGCTATTAAATATCAAGATTTATCTCAAAACCCAATGACTGATATAACTTTCACATGGGAGAAAGCCCTTAATTTAGAAGGTAATTCTGCCCCATATTTACAATATGCTTATGCTAGAGCTAGAAGTATTTATCGAAAATATCTTGAAAAATATTCAAAAGATGAACTAAAAAGTTCTGATTTTATCATTAATTTTATTGATGGTGGTAGCTCTAAAGAAACTATAGAAAAAGAACTTGCTCTTCATATATTAATGTTTGGAAAAGCTGTCCATCATGCCAAAAGTCAAAATAAACCAAATTTAATAGCTGATTATTTATATCAATTATCATCAAAGTTTTCATCCTTTTATAATCAAATTCCAATACTAAAAGAAGAAAATCAACAAAAGAGGTCTTCTTTGATTCATTTAACTAATTTAAGTGCAAAAACATTAAAAGTTGGTCTTGATTTACTCGGAATAGAAACACTAGAGCGAATGTAAATGACTAGCCCAGTTATTAAAGTATCTAGTATTTCATTTTGTAAAAACTTTGATTTACGACAAAGATTATTAAAAAGTTTTCCAAATACAGTTTTTACCAATTCCAAAGAAAATTTATCAGAAAAGCAGTTAATTGATTTTTATAAAGATGCTGATGCAATTTTAGTTGGTACTGAAAAAATTACTCATCTAGTAGCTGAAAATAGCCAACATATACAAGTACTATCAAAATATGGAGTTGGTATAGACAATATAGATTTTGAAGCTTTAAAAAACTATAAAATTAAAGTTCTATTATCTTCTGGAACCAATAAAGTTTCTGTTGCAG
Organism: Candidatus Cloacimonadota bacterium; assembly: GCA_002402105.1. GTDB lineage: Bacteria > Muiribacteriota > UBA6191 > UBA6191 > UBA6191. The sequence goes on along the minus strand of NVVD01000029.1, from coordinate 20,685 downwards.
AGCTTACATTATCTTTTATTTTAGGACTCTTACACAATGTCTTTCAAAAGGGATTTTTACTGAAAAAGTCTATTTGGCAAAAAAATGGAGGTCATCAACTTTATCAAAAAAAAGTTGGTATCATTGGCTATGGAAATGTTGGTCAAACACTTCATCAATTTTTAAAACCTTTTGATTGCCAAATCTATGTAAATGACATTAAAAGTTTAGATCAATTATCTCTTAAAAATAACTTTATTATTGCTACTAAAAAAGAAGTTTTTAAAACTTGTGATATTGTTACTTTACATGTTCCGCTAGATCAAAGTACCAAAAAAATAATAAATAAAGAAAACCTCAAATTAATGAAACCTTCTGCTTTTTTGGTCAATACTGCTAGAGGCAACTTAATCAATATCAATGATTTACACTATGCTTTATCTAATAATATAATTGCTGGTGCAGCTTTAGATGTTTTTCCACAAGAGCCCCCTCAAAATAGTAAGTTTTTAGCTTTAGAAAACTTAATGGTTACACCACATATTGGAGGTAATGCAAAAGAAGCTCAATGGAATATGGGAATTGCAGCTATTGAAAAATTAGAGCAACACTTTAGTCTATAGTAGTTGATCTACTATATGTTCCTCTAAGTTTTTTAAATACCTAAGTAAAGTCTTTACCATAGCATCTTCTTTAGAAGGGTCATTAGAGCCACCACCAGAAAAAATTTGTTTTTTAAGATTAGCTATAGAGTTATCCATATTTTTTTCTACATCAACCATGACTAATACAGCCGAATCACAATAATGTATAGCTAACTTTAAATCTTGATTTTCTAAATCTTGCTCATATTCATTTTTTAAAGATTCTTGTCTACTGGTTAAACTCTTGGTTGTTTTTTCTAATTCTCCCATAAACTGTAAGCAAAAAAAGTCTAAAACAAGCTGTTTGTCAATAGGTCGTTTTTTTAGTTTATCCTCTTCTTTATCTTTAAATTTTTCTTTACGTTCTTCGCCTTCTTCTAAACTTTTTTTAGATTCATAAAGTAATACAATAGAAACAGCCAAAGTTAAAAATCCAATTAAATAAGCAGAAAATAATAGTAAAATAACTCCAATAAAAAAACCAATTTTTGCAACATTAACAGCTACTTTAGTAAGATATAGTTCTTTTTCAATCATAGAACTTACATCATTATGTTTCCATAAGTTTTCTGTTTTTTTATCTAACTCTGTATTATAAAAAGTATAATAAGACTGTACCCAATCTTTATCCACAAAGCTTTTAACTATTTTTTCTGTTGCTTGATCCATAATAATAACTTTTATTTAAGTTTATATTTTCCTACAAAATATAATAACAAAATTATACCTAAATTAAGTTAGTTTGTGAATAGAGAATAAGTATTCAATTACTATATTTAAGTATAAATTGACCACTTATTTATTAATTCAATAAAACAACCTGATATATTTGATAAATCATTACTAACTTTAGCATCTTTTCTTAATTGTGATACTTTAGTTTTTATATATAAATTATGACTTTCTATAGAATCCCAAAGTGTTACAACTAAAAATCTACAAGAGTTATTATCAGATTCTAAAAAAAAACCTCCTAACATACCACTTATCTGAGACATTTCCACTTTCCATATACTCTCTTGAACTTCAATAAAATGCTCTATACAGTCTTCATATATTAAACAATCAGCAAAACGTAAGTATTTACCTTCAGCAATAGGACTTTGTAAATCATTATACTTTCCAGGCATTAAAAATTTACACTTAAAAAAAGAAACATTACACTCTAAATATGTATCTTCTTGATGGTTTAAATCTGTAATTAAATCATGTACATCTGCCATAAATTGATCAAAGTAGTTTTTAGATTTCCAAGCACAAAGAATATATGCATTGAGATTATTATCTATACTCCAACCACCAATTTGAAAAATAAAGCCATCACAAGATGATATTTTATTCCATTGTTGCTGAGCTAAAAAAAATGATAACTTTTGACTGCTCTGAACCTTACAATGAATCCATTTAATGTACATAACTTTACCTAATAACTATAATAAGAATGCTTATTTAAAGAATAAATAAAAAAAGCTCTAAACCCAAATAATCTATTAAGTTCATTTCCATTAATAATAGGGCGATTATCTCCAAAGTTATAGATACTATCCCATAATTTAGATTGGGCGTTATAACCGTATGAAATAGGAGTATTACCTGATTGATTAAACTCTTTTTGTTTATCATGAAAACTTAAACTTTTAAAGTTCCATCCTTTATTTAAGGTTATTTTAGTTCGAGCTAATTTATTTCTTGATAAAATAAGCTCTTTATTTTTATCACTTTTAACATATATACCAATACCATTAGAAAAAATCATTGTAGAAATAGGTGACAAACTAATAGAACAATTATCTGATAAATTAAAAAAAGAAAAGTTAACATAAGTATAAATACAATCATTTGAATCAAATTGATTTATATTTAAATATTTTTCAAAACTTTGATTTTCTTCACTCTGATAAATAGAAATAGAATTCCATCCTTCATATAGTTGTTGTGTATAAGTTTCTAATTGCAATGGATAGCTAGAAATAAAAGTATGAGAAAAAGTTTCACCTATTTTACTATTTTCTATATTAACTAATGAAATATCTAAATTTAAGCTATTTAAGCTTATTTCATCATTATCTGTATATAAAGTATATCTATATAAGTTATCGGGAGAAATATCTATCTTAAAGTCGTTCGTTTTAAGAGGATATTTTTGATTTTTATTAAAAAAACTATAACTAATATCAAATTTTGTAGAAATACTCTCTAAATTGTTATTTTCTATCTTAAACTCAATTTGCAATGAATTTGATACAATTTTCAATTTTGGCCTAGATTTAAAAAATGGGCCATCTTCAAAATTATGAGATGATAAAATATCACTTGTTAAAAAGTGTTTAACACGATCACCAAATGGATGATTTATAAAGCTATAAATCATTAAAGATTTTTCATTTGGTCTAAAGTTTAATGTAATACTTTTTCCGCTACTAATAATTAAATCATTTTCAAGCGATAAAAAACAAGATTGAAAATCATTTGAAGTTTTACAAGATTCAATTACGAAGAGACTTGGATATTTAGCTAAAATAAAAGATGTATTTGAACTAAATTTAATAGATTGATATTTGCTTGAGTCATTGATGATTGGCTGATATTTTATTTGATAATTGCTGCTTTCTTCTAAGCTTTGTTGATCTAAACTTGATATAAAAACTTGTGTACTACTTAATATTTTTTCTAAAGATGTATAAGTACTATTTGAAATTGAACTTAAAGTTAAACCCTCATGATTATAAAATTGAGCTATAGAAAATTTTAATAATTCTTCGTTTAAATCTAAGCCATTATTACCTAGAGTTTTAGAAAATCCATTAATACAAAGTCTTGGGTCTACAATTGCGCAGTCTGTCTTTTCTAGTAAATCGTTAAACAGTTTAACTCTATTACCTCCTATTTTCTTATCTAGTAAAAATGATAACCAAATATAATTTAAACCATAATTTTCAAAGAAATTATCAAAAATAGAAATAGGGGTTTTTAATTCAAAATAAGAAGATAACTGTGATACATATTCATTTTTAACATCTAATATTTTTTCATTACTTTGATAAAATTTACTATCCTTTGTAAATTCATAGACTGCTAATTGAGCTAAACCCTCTTTTAACCAATTTCCAATAACACCCCAAGTATTATTAAGTACTTTTGATCTTTGGTAATGATACAAATGAAATAATTCGTGAGTGATTGTATGATAAAAGTCTTTTTGAGTAACTTTAGCTGGGGATACTCTTCCACCTGGAGTCATGGGATAGATATCCATATGAATTAAGTTTACTGGACCATTTGGAGCACTCTCTTGATCTACAGGGTCTAAGTATCCACCAAAAAATGCTTCATCTTGTTCAAAGGAGTCTTTAATATCATAAAGTAAAATATGAATACCCTTAAACCTAGGAGATTCGTGTTCTGTAATTTTTTTTGTTACTTTTTCCATTTTTGGAATTATTTCAAATTTTAAAGTATTAGCTAATTTAGATAACACTGAAAATCTATCTGATTGTAATTGAGTTAAATTAGAGGAATTATTTACTAATGGACTATTTAATAAATTTGGAGTTGTAGTATGCCAATCTGATAAAAGTATTTCTTGAGTAGAAGGGGATTTTTTACCCTTTACCCAAAATATTAAATCAGAACCACTTTGAAGACTTGTTATATACCTTACAGTAAAATTATGACTTTCAAATTGAAAGGATTGATAGTTAAATATTTTAAATATTGCTTCATCTTGCAGATTAACGTTAATAGTTTGTCTATTTGATCTAATTTTTGATCTATGTTTAATAGAATATTTTTTAAGAATTTCATTGGGACACATAATTTTTGCATGCATGCCATATACAAATGAATTAAAGAATATAAAAAAGATAAAAGTTAACATAATATATTAGGGGTTATTACTTTAACTAAGATAGTTAATCTCATACACCCAAAAAAATAAAAACTACCTACTATTTTTTATTCTACTACAAAATACTATAAAATATATAATTTTCGTTTCACTATATAAGTCACTGCTTAAATTTAGATAACGCCTTTAACAAAAATCCACTTTTAGCTTGTTCACACTTTTCATAAAATTCAATTACACTTTTTGATTTAGCATATACAATACACTCAATATTATATTTTGTAATATTGTGCTTAAAAACTATTTTCAAAGAGTTTTCATTTATCTTCATGATTTTTTTTATTTGTTCATCATTTAATAAAGTTTCAGATTCAAAAAAAGGAGGACAAATATAACCTTTTTGATAAGATTTCCAATTATTAGATGTCAATTGTATTTTTTTATCTATAACATCTAAATAAAAGTAGAGAAACACTTTTACTTTTTTAACTGGTTTTAAAATTTGAGGATATTCATCTATTTTATTTTCTTTTTTTGATATACATGAATCATTTACTGGACATAAATGACACTTTGGAGACTTTGGAGTACATATCAAAGCTCCAAGCTCCATCATAGCTTGGTTATAATTACCTGAATCCTTTTCATAAAAAAAATCATCTATTATACATTTCATAAATTTTTTACGGATATCAGATTTTTTTGGGTCACCATCTAACATAAAAATACGAGAGATAATTCGTATTACATTTCCGTCTAAAACTGCTACATTTTCTCCAAAAGCTATAGAAGCAACAGCGCTAGCAGTATACTCACCTATTCCAGGGAATTTAAGTAAGTTAACATAATATCTAGGGAATTTATTTGAATACTCATAATAAATAAGCTCACAAGTTTTTTTTAAATTTCTTGCTCTTCTATAATACCCAAGTCCTTCCCAAGCTTTTAATACTGAGTCTTCTTGAGCTTGAGCTAAAGATTTAAGGTCTGGAAACTTTTTTATAAATGCATTATATTTTATAATAACTGCTTCTACACGAGTTTGTTGTAGCATTATTTCAGAAACCAAAATTTTATATGGATCTTTATTTTTGCGCCATGGTAAATCACGCTGATTATGCATATACCACTGGTATAACTGTATTACTTTAGACATTAAGGCTCTGTAGTAAAATAAGAAGTGAACTTTTGATAAAGCTCATTTTGAGTACTTACAACACCATCTACCAAAATTTCATAACGAGTGTTTTTCTTTAAACCCGGGTCAGATGCTTGAATTTTTGTACGAATAAGTAATTCTTTTTGATTAGGTAATAGCTGAGGTGACTCTAAAAAATTAAATACTGGCTGTATACCAAATGCTTCTCTAATTTTTACACTACCTCTAATTGTATTAAATTCTATTGCTTCTTGAAAAAATATTCTAATATCAGATGTTATTGAAATATTAGTTGTAGATTGACTCGGAACCGTCGCATTTACTCTCACTTGTTGTGTAGTAAAAGACCATTGAACTAAATCTATTCTACCTCCATGAATTGACTCAACATCTCGTAAGGTAACATAATATTTGGATGAATATTTTAAACGTCCAGATGCTGGTTTTAATGATAAAGTCTTTATTGTATCGTCATATACTGGAGAAGATGCCATTACATTAATATCATCTAAAGATATAATTGCTTGTTCTTGTGCAAAAAATGTAGTAGAAATCATAGCATTATTTGAACCTGTTGCATTTAAAGATTCATTAAATTGTACAGATATATCTGCTCTATTAAAACCAGCTACTTTAACTCCAATAGCACCATCTCTTGGAGTTAATTTAACAGTTTCAAATTGGTTAGCTGTACGAAATAAAAACACAGATGGAGGAATAAATTCCCCACTTTTTCCTTTTACCTGATTCACTACAACTTCATAATCTGTACCTTCTTGTAATTGTAAACTTGGACTATAAGTAGCTGTTTTAATACTAGCATCATAAGTAATATTTCCACCCGCTGTTTCTCCACGTCTTGTAGATACAATAAATGTTCTAGTATTTAAAGTAGATAAATCAATATCATTTTCAAAAGTAACTTTTATTGATTGATTTACAGGAATATTTTGTTGATTTTCTTGAGGCTCTATTTTTACAATGGCAAAACTAGCTGGTACTGGATCTAAATATGGATCTCCAGAAGTACATCCCATCATTACAAATACAAAAAAAGATATTAAAAAGATTAAATTAAGTATGTTTTTTATTTTCATACATATTGAATCGGATATATAAAACAAAAATTCTATATTTTTCATGTATTTTGTTTGTTTAGTTCTATGCCATTACAAAACTTTATCTATTTTATATTAATTTGTTTAAAAACTCTTAATATATTCTTATTAAATAACGATACTTTTTGTTAAATATGAATACTATTTAACTATAAAACTAAAGTATTTTTTATGAAACAAACTATATTATTAATAAATTTATTATTTACAACAATAATTACTCATGCAACTAGCCTAAGCCCTTTAACTTTAAAAGAGCTCTATCAACATGCTGATATAATTGTTATTGCTACAATCACAAATAAACAAAGTTACTTTAAAAAGGATTCTATTCATACCTCATATCATATAAATATCCATGATTATTTAAAAGGGAATGGTAGCTCCGAATTAATAATGCATCAAATTGGGGGTAAACATAACAATCTTCAAACTTTAGTATCTGGAGTTAGAAAATATTATATTAATGATCAACTTTTATTATTTTTAATTCAAAATAATGATTCTAATTTAGAAACTTTAGGCTATGCCCAAGGTTCATTTCCTGTTCATCAAAATATAATACAAATCGATCAATATCATTACTTTTTAAATTCTGATATTTTTAAAAAAATTAATAATAACAAAGAGCTACAATTACATTATCAATTTTCTGAGTATAAAACATTGCAAAACTTTAAGGATTTAATTCATTTTTATGTATCTTAAATTTTTATTTTTATTTTTATTCACCATAAATTTATTTAGTGGAATACCCTATATTGTCTTAGACAATAGTGGAAGTTTTGGTCCAGTTCGATGGAACAATACGTCTATACAATTAATGATTAATCCCTCATCTTCTAACACTTTAACTAATCAAGATGTTTTATCAGAGTTACAATATTCTTTAGATCAATGGCAAAATAGCCTCGGAAGTGCCATAAATTTTACATTCACTGTATCATCTAATTCACCAAGCCCTATTGGAGCTCAACCCAGCACCCCATTTAGAGTTATTCCAATAAATAATCTACCAACCACAAACAATGGTCTTCCAGATAATCAAAACTTTATTTATTTTTCAGACTCTGTAAATCAAAACTTTGGTGTTATGGCGGTTACTTATTTAACTGTAAATTTAACAAATCGTACAATTGTAGATGCTGATATTATTTTAAATAAAAAAAACTTTCAATTTTTAAAAGGTGGAGTTGGTGTAAGTTCTAATCCTAATCTCAATCAAGCTTTATTACGATCCGTTTTAACTCATGAACTTGGTCATTTACTTGGTTTTGACCATTCTCCCATTTCAGAACAAGATATTGGAGGAGCTTTAATCAAAAAAAGTGCTCTGTTTCCAAAATATCATGATGAACAATCTGAAATAAAAGAAGATGAAAAATCTATTTTAGCTTTTACTTATCCTAATGCTACTAATCCTTATAAAGGTATTTTAAAGGGTAAAATGTTATCTGGGTTAATCAATGGTGACTTTATTAGTGGAGCTCATATTGTAGCTTGGGATCAATCTCAAAATATTGCTGTTTCAACCATATCTAGTTTTACATCAACAGGTGTTAATTTTAATGGAGAGTTTCAAATCAATGGTTTAAAACCAGGGACCTATAAAGTGTTTGCCCAACCTTTTCCTATTGCTTATGATGGTGGAACAATCTCTTATGAAAATGATTTCTCATTTTTAGATGATGCCTCAGCTGGAGATAAGATATTTTTCAATAATAAAGCTATTTCTTTTCCATTAGAGTTTTATAATGGCCTAGCAGAGTCACAATTTGAACTAGGAAACGGACAAAATACAGCACAAAATATTATTTATAACGGTACAACTCCTATCAGTGAAGTTATTAATTTTGTCAGTAATATAAATACTAATAATTTAAATCTCACTAGATCAACTATTACAAGCCAATCTACCTATCTTTACGGAAACGGAACAACCAGCACTATAGTTATACTAACTCCAAAAACTATTGATAATCAAATGATTCAAGCTGATATCTCAAGCCGTCTCAAATTAAAAATAACTTCTGGTAGTTTTAACGCTGCTATTGATCAAAAAGAAGCAACTCCCGTATATCAAAATGATGGTTCTCATACTTATAAACTAAGTATTTTTGCACCAAATTTAACAGGAACAACAAACTCTGTAACTTCTGATATTACTCTTCTTTTAGATGGAGTTTTAGTAAACTTTGTAAGCAAAAGAATTTTTTATGAAAGACCTTCTCCAACATTAACAGATATTAAATTAGTTTCAAATGAAATAAAATTTCAAAATGATGGAATTGACCAATTTAATAAACCTGTATTTGCTGGATTAAATGCTCCAGCTACTTTTAAAATTAAACCTAAGTTTAGTAATGGTAGTGACTTTGGAGATATTCTTGATCTTGACCCAAACCTTACATTTTTAAGTTCAAGTGGTACATCAAATACTGTCTCTTTTACTCCCATTGTTAGTTTAGGTAATAACCTTTATCAATGTACAATGACCAATAGCTCCCCGGTAGATGTTATTCCTAAAATTTTATTAGATAACATAGAAATGATTATTGATAAAAATGTTAAATTTGAAAGTGTAAGTTTAGGTCAATCAAAGTTTAGAATCAATCCCAACTTTGTTCATTCTAAAGATAGTCTTATACCAACAACTCCAAGTATAAAGTTTTTAATCGAAGCTAACTTTTCTGATAGCTCTAGAATACCAATAGATATAGGAGTTTCTCAAGTTGCTATTGGTATTGTAAATCCAAACTCTCTTAATAATGACATTATTATCAGACCCATAGTTTTTGAAAAAGATGCAGCCAATGAAATTATCTACACCGCAATTGTAGAAAGCTCGTCTAATACACAAGATGTAACATTTAAAGTAAACCTATTAAATAGAGAATTAAACGACAAACAAACTTTACAAATTAGAGGGTCATCTGGTAATAAAACTAGAATATCTATTAATAAATCTTACCTTTTAGCAAACTCTAAACAAAGTGCTTTTGTAGAAGTTAATCCTAGGTTTTTAAACGATTTTCCTATTGATTTAGACTTAAGTCAGCTTATTTTCTTAGTGACTGATCGAGGTATTATTTCAAATAGTTTAGGTATACATGCAGCTCCTGGAGATGCTGGATTACACCCATCTTATGCTGGTGGAGCTATTTTAACCATGACTATTTCACCATGCCACCCATCAGGAAATCCTTGTTTTGGAGAAGGAGTTGCAACTATTAGTGGTACTATTAAGGGAAATGGTTTTGAAAGTATTGATATTATCGATAATGTTCGTTTTGTAGAACCAGAAGCAAACCTTTTAAGAATAAAACTAAATGAAAGTATTCTTTCAGCTGATGGATTAAGCGTTACTACTGTCACAGTTACCCCTTTATTTCCTGACTTATCTCCAATTGGTAAAGACTTTCCTACTAATTCTTTAACAGCAAGTATTAATGTTGGTGAGTTTTTACGTTTTACTCTTGTTCCTGGAAGTAATAATCAGCTTGAACTAAAACCTATTGGAAATTCAGATGTAACTTTTTTTAGTAATAATGATGGAAGCTTTCAACTATCTATAAGATCTTCTAACTTTTCAACAAATGCTATTATTACCTATAAAATAAATAATGTTTTATCTTTATTATCAAATCAAATTACCTATTCAATTGTCGGATCAGCTGACTCTACAAGAACCCTTATTACAATTGATAACCCTGTTATTTATTCAGATGGTACATCAACTTCAAAAATTATTATTTTTCCAAGAGCAGTGAACGGAGAACCATTAAATTTACCTACAACTTCTAGTGTTATTATTCAAGCTTCTCAGGGTAAATTAATAGGAGTAATTCAAAAAAATAGTGATGGTAGTTATTCACAATTTTTACAATCAAGAGCATCAAGTTTTAATTTAACATCAAATATCACAGTATTTATAGATCAACATCAAATGAACCCAAATATTAATCATCAAGTCAGATTTGTAAATTTAGATGCTTCTAAAGTTATTTCAAATTTAGTTTATCCTGACAATAATATTATTGATGGTTATGATGTATCTATTATGGCAAAAGCAATAAGAACAAGTCAATGTATTAATCATTTAGGTGATTGTTCATTAGATTTTAACTCAGATGGAAATATCGATTTATTAGACATGAATATATTAATAAAGGCCTATGGAAAAGCAACACCGTAACATAATTATTTTTTTATTATTTACTCTATTTGCAGGATGTGGAGTAAAAGACCAACCCTTTTTTGATTTAAATCAAGCTCCTGTTATTAATACATCAAATATTATTCAATTTTCGATACTTGATGAAGCAATGCCGAATAAACTAAATAGTTTTGTTTTACAAAAAGATCAAATACCTAATAATTCTATTTATCTAAATATCAATCAACTAAGCCCAAACTCTAGATTTGTTCATTTAGATGTATATGTAAAAAATATTATAGGGATTTATGATTCTCCATTTTCTATTAATTATAACCCAAATATTATAAAAATTATTGATAGTTCAGATGAAGTTGAAATTATAGAAGGACCCCAAGAGTCAAGGTTACGTAAATTTTTACCTAGTAACTCCGTTGTTTTTATTGGAAAAAATGATAATAATACTCAAGGCCTATATCACTTTTCACAAAGTTTATTAAGTAATTTAGGAACCGCACAAAATTATAATGGTCTAATCGTATCTATTCCGTTAGAAATATTAAGTCCTGCTGATTTTACTACTATCATTGGTTTTATAAATGCTCGTTCAAGTGTATTAGATAAAAATGGAAACCCCTTAGATACACAGTTTTTTGGTGGAGAAATTTCTAGAAAAAGGTAAAACTATATTTATTAAATTAAAATTATAGTGTTTTTTCTTGTGATTAATAACGAACTATTTGGAATACTATCTACTATCCTGTACAATTATTTTTAACTTTTATAAACTCTTACCTCGAAACATTTTAGAATGTTTCACGTGAAACATGACCGAAATTTTATTAATTATAATCAGTTTTTTTATATCATCTATCTCTTGGTTTTTTATACATCGATTTTCAATCATGGCACAACTTGAAAACCAAATGGAAGTTATGCTGTTTAATGATGAAATACAATCCAACTATTGTTACTCTGTAATTGATAGTTATTCTGCATTGTACCCAAGAAAATGTGAAAGTTGCCACAAAAAACATAATTTTTATCAGTATAATAGTTTTTTTAGCCTTTTTAATAAATGTAATAAACGAAACACTATTATTTTATTGATGAGTGAAATAATATTATTTTCTTTTATATATATATTCTATTTAAMATTTAAAATTTCATATTTTTTTGTTCTTTTTTTAATTTTAATATTCTTCTTTTTTATGATTACAATCATCGATTTTAAATATTATATAATTCCAGACGAACTCAACTATTTGGGTTTAACACTAGGCTTAATTATACACACTTCATTAAGTCTAGCTGTTCACTTTCAATTCATCACAAACAGTTCATTCTTTAATATTTCTAGTCAAAATTATGGATTTGTTTTTTCAATCAGCGGTATAGTACTTAGTAGTGGTATTTTATTTGCTATAGCGCATCTAACTAGTACAATTCTTAATAAAGAAGCAATGGGTGGTGGAGATATAAAATTAATTGCATTTATAGGAGCATTTTTAGGATATAAAACAACTTTAATTGCTTTAGCTATCTCTTCATTATTAGGTTCTATTTTTGGATTGTTTAGCTTAGTAAAATCCAAATTAATTCAAAAAAATCAAGGGTACACTTTAATAGCTTATGGCCCTTATATAATTTTTGCCTCCCTAATTGTCATGTATTTTGGCGATCAATACTTATTTGATCTTTATTCAGATTTTTCTATTTATTGGGTAAACCAGTATATCAATAGATAAAATTATATCCAAAGCTTGATTAAAACAAAGTTTTAAACTGTTTACTTCTGAACCTAAAAGAGTAAAACTAAATATATTTGAGTATAATCAAACTTATTACAATAATTTAAAAAAGATAAATCAAGTTTTCTTTTTTACACCAATCTATTCGGAAACACCTTATGAAAAATAAATTTGATGTCATAATTGTTGGAGCAGGACATGCTGGAACAGAAGCTGCATTCGCTGCAGCCAATTTAGGTTCAAAAGTCTTGCTTTTAGTAACAAACCTCAACTGTATAGCAATGATGCCTTGCAATCCTTCTATAGGAGGTCCAGGAAAGGGTCATTTAATTCGAGAAATTCATGCTCTTGGAGGTCAAATAGCAAAACATGTAGATGAAAGTTATTTACAAATCAGAGAGTTAAATGAATCAAGAGGCCCAGCTGTCAGAGCTTTACGAGCTCAAGCAGATAAAGTTTTATATCATTTAATTGTTAAACAAGCTATAGAAAATCATCCTAACATTACTTTATTACAAGCAGAAGCTACAGACATAATTCATACAAATAATATTGTAGAAGGGGTCAAAATTATTACAGGTTTATCCTATTACACTAAATCTGTAGTTTTAGCTACAGGCACATTTTTAAATGGTAAAATTATTATAGGAGATAAAAAAAATGATGGTGGTCCATCCAATGAGTCTCCTACAAAAATACTAGCTGAAAGTTTAATCAATTTAGGAGTAAAAATACATCGTTTACAAACAGCAACTCCTCCAAGAATTGATGGTGCGAGCATAAATTTTAATAACCTAAGAGAACTACCTGGTCACGAGCATATTCAAACCTTCACAGGATTAAAGCCCAAAAAAAATCAAAGAAGTTGTTATCTTACTTTTACAAATGAAAAAACAATTAAAATTATTCAAGATAATTTAAAAGAATCTCCATTAAAACTTGGTAACATTACACAACATGGTCCTAAACATTGTCCATCAATTGATAGAAAAGTTATAAATTTTCCTGATAAACATTTACATCAAATTTTTATTGAACCTGAATCAAACTTTCATAATGAATGGTATCTACAAGGTGTAACAACATCAATGCCTCCTCACATACAAGAATTAATCATTCACTCAATTGAAGGTTTAGAAAATGCTAAAATTGTAAGATATGGTTATGCTATTGAATACGATGCAATTAGAGGTACTCAGCTCCGAAAATCTATGGAACTAAAAAGTGTTGAGGGTTTATTCACTTGTGGTCAAATTAATGGTACAAGTGGTTATGAAGAAGCTGCTGCACAGGGATTAATTGCAGGCATCAATGCTCACCTAAAAGCTTATAATTTAAAACCATTTATTTTAAAAAGAACCAGTTCATTTATAGCTAATATGATGGATGAACTTGTCACAAATGAAAGAGATGAACCCCTACGTGTAACAACTTCTTCTTCTGAATTTAGATTGCACCTAAGAACAGATAATGCTGAAGAACGTCTTACCCACATAGGATATAAACTAGGTTTAGTAAAACAAAAACAATTTGATTTAGTTAATAAAAATAAAGAAATTATTAATAATGAAATTAAAGCTATGCATGAACATAAAATTAGACCCACCAAAGAAGTACTTAATTATATTGAAAATACTTTAAAATCAGATAGTTTTAAAAAACCTATAACTTATGCTGAATTACTATCAAGAAATGAAATTCATTATAAAAATTTAGAATATTTTGGATATAAATGCGTAGAAGACCCTATATTAATCAGAAAAATTGAAATACAACTTAAATACCAAAATTTTCTAGATAAACTTCAAAAAAAAATGAAATATAGTGATCAATTAGATGATATGATATTAAATCAGTTTTCTTATCAAAAAGTTAATGGTTTATCTAATGAAACAATTATTATACTCAATAAATTACAGGCATATAATATTGGTCAAATATCAATTTTAAAATCATTAAAACCTGGTGACTTATCATTAATTGTTAATAATTACAAACAAAATATGAAAGATAATTAAATGCAGTCAAATTTACAAACATATGAAACAATCGTAATTGGAGCAGGACATGCAGGAGTAGAGGCTGCATTGGCTAGTGCTAGAATGGGTATTAAAACTTTATGTTTAACCATCAGTTTAGACAAAGTTGCTTTAATGCCATGTAACCCGTCCATTGGTGGACCAGCCAAAGGTCATATAGTTAGAGAAATAGATGCTCTTGGTGGACAAATGGGTTTAACTATAGATAAAACTATGTTGCAAATTCGTACCTTAAATCAAAAAAGAGGACCAGCTGTTCAAGCATTAAGAGCTCAGGCAGATAAAATTCTTTACCAACTAGAAATGAAAAGAGTCTTAGAAAGTGAAAAAAACCTATTCTTAAGACAGGGTATAGTTTGTGAAATATTAGAAAAAAATAATAAAATATATGGGGTAAAAATATTAGATGGTTTAACCATTCAAGCTAAAAATGTAATTATTACAACAGGTACTTTTTTAAATGGTAAATGTCATATAGGTCAAGCTATATTTAGTGCTGGGAGAATCGGAGAGCCTCCAGCTACTCATTTATCTGACTCCTTAAAATCTCTTGGATTTAGATCAGGAAGATTAAAAACAGGAACACCTCCAAGAGTACAAGCTTCAAGTATTGATTTTTCAAAACTTGAAATACAAGGTGGAGACGAACCTACTCCAAAGTTTTCATTTATAACTGATAAAACAAACATAAAACAATTAAATTGCTGGATTACTCACACTACCAACAAAACAAGACAAGTAATAACTAAAAATATGCACCTTTCTCCTATGTATAATGGACAAGTAGATGCTACTGGAGCTAGATACTGTCCAAGTATTGAGGATAAATTTAGTAGATTTCCTGATAAACCATCACATATTTGTTACTTAGAGCCAGAATCTCGCTGGAATCAAGAAATATATATTCAAGGTATGTCTACTTCTTTACCACACGAAGTACAAATTGAAATGATTCAATCTTTACCTGGATTAGATCAAGCCATAATTTTAAGACCTGGTTATGCTGTTGAATATGATTATTTCAATCCAATTGATTTATACCCTTCTCTTGAAAGTAAAAAATTAGAGAATCTATACTTTGCAGGTCAAATTAACGGAACAAGTGGCTATGAAGAAGCTGCAGGACAAGGTCTTATAGCAGGTATTAATAGTGCTTTAAAACTATCTAATAAAGAAGCTATTAAAATCAATAGAGAAAACTCATATATTGGTGTTTTAATTCATGATCTAGTTACTAAAGGTACTAAAGAACCTTACAGAATGTTTACATCTTTAGTTGAACACAGAACTTGGATAAGACATGATAATGCTGACCATCGTTTAACTAAACTTTCATATGATGCTGGTTTAGCTAGTCAATCAAGATTATTACTTTTAAATAAAAAACGAGAAAATATATTAAAATTGCATACTTTTTTAGAAGACTTTATGATCAACTCTTCACATGAAAAGTTTTCACTCATTGACACCAAAAGTTTTCATGGCAGAAAATCTCTTAAAAGCCTATTAAAACGTCCTGAAATTACTCTCTCTTCACTAAGTACTTTAGAAGATAAAATAATAAATAGTTTAAAAGACTTTAATAATGAAGAAATCACTGAAACCATTACTGAAATTAAATATGAAGGTTATATAAATAAACAAAGAAATATCATTAAACAAAGAGAAAAAATGAGTTCAATTCCTATACCAAAAGATTTTGATTTTAATAAAATTAAAGCCCTAAGTAATGAGGGTAGAAGTAAACTAGAGTATATTCGTCCAATAAACATACAACAAGCTTCACTCATTTCAGGTATTAGACAAAGTGATTTAGCATTGCTTGCAAGATCTATTCATAAAAAAAAGGAGTCCTCTTGAAAATAGTTTTTTTTTTATTATTTATAGCAAATAGTTTTAGTAACTCTTACTCATTTTTTTTACCAAATGTTTTACAATCATTTGGTAAATCAAAACAAATAATGATTCAAAGCAATCAAGACTTAGAGTTTTTAGCTAAAGAATTAATAGCAAAAAATAAATTACATTCAAGTTTACATCCCTATGCAGAACTAAATAGACGTTTAAATAATAAATATAGCCTTAACATTATTAATACTTTAAAAAAACTTAAATATAAAGATTTACACTTATTATATTTATATAAAACTCAAAAGTACTTAAAAACAGCCAACAAACCAAATCATAAGTTTTTGGAATATATTTCATATATAGAAAGTTATTACAAAGGTACTCTTAAACTATTTAATAAAAACTTTTTCAATTTAAAAAATCAATATATAAAAGATTATGAATTACTCATAAATAAACCATCAAAATTTATTAAAATAATACATCAAAGAAAAAAGGATCCCTATCAGGTATATACATGGATGAAATTACAATATTTTGCTCCATTTGATAATAAAAATAAAATAAAAAATTTATTAAAAGAATTTAAAAAATCATCTATTTTTTACCCTAGTGCATTATTATTAGTTCACCAATACCATCCAAATTTTATTACTAAAAAACATTTGAAAAGGTTTAACTTTTTTGAGCAGAATAAATTATTAAAATGGAAAATATTAAAACAAAAGCCAATTAATATTGATTTAAAAAATTTAAGTCCATATAGCGAGCTAATTTTACAAGAAAAATTTAATTATGACTTATGGTATCAACTACTTGAAAGTGTTGAATATAAACACATTGCTGTAAGGATTATGAATCGTCTTCCTTTACAAAGTATTAAATATCAATATTTAAGTCAGATGAATCAATTTTCTAATAAACCCTTAAAAATTATTAAATCACATCCTGTACCAATTATTGAGGGTTCAATTCAATTGAGTAATAATTATTTAATTCATCCTAAATTACAAAATAAATTTATTAAATTTTTTAAACAAATACAAAAAGTTATTAAACAAAAAAAATTACCAAAAAATACTATTAATATCCAATTTAATGTAATAAACAAAGATTATATATATGATCCTTTTGCACATCAAATTATTATTAACCAAAATAATATTTTAAAATGGGAAAAGCTAAAAGTTATTTTACAAGCAGCTATCTATTTACAATTAAGTTATCAATTAACTTTACATGATAAAGATATATTTAGTTATAAACGTTTACCTCATTTTGTAATATATGCTTATAGTTATTTTTTAAATCCAAACTTTATTGAAAAAGATCAAAGTGAACATGTTTTATTTCCTATGACTTACGATTCATTACTTAATTTCCCTTATCAAAATCAAAATGAAGATAGTTGGAAAGCATTTAGATATCAATCTTATTTATTATCAAAAGAATTAGATTTCAAAAGATTTAATTCTTCATCATTTAAACAATTTATTCAATATTGGTTAAAAAATAATCTGAATCATTATGTATATCAAAATAAATTAGAATAATATGAAGACCATTTTCATTTAAATATATGTTTCGCTATAAAATATTATTTAGCATTGTTACTTTATATGATAAACTCTTTGTCTATAATCTTAACAATAGTTTCGATAATAATTCATTTCAAAATTATAGAGTAAAACATGACAAAAATTATTTCTGTTGTAAATCAAAAAGGTGGCGTTGGTAAAACAACAACATCTATTAGTGTTGCTTCTAGCTTGGCTGACCAATTAAATAAAAAAGTTTTAATTATAGATTTAGACCCTCAAGGTAATACAAGTAGCGGTCTTGGTATAGATAAAAGTGATCAAAAGTTTTGTGTTTATAATTCTTTAATTGGTGAAGTTAGTTTAAATGATATTATTATTAAATCTAGTATTCAGGGTTTAGATATACTACCAGCAACTATTCAATTAGCTGGTGCTGAAATCGAATTAGTCAATGAAATAAACAGAGAAAATAAACTCAAAAGATCTTTGCAAAATATTTTAGATAATTATGATTATATAATTATTGATTGTCCTCCATCACTTGGATTACTTACTATTAATGCTTTATCTGCATCAACTCATATTTTAATACCATTACAATGCGAGTATTTTGCATTAGAAGGTTTAACACAATTATTAAATACATTTACTTTAATCAAAGGTGATTTAAATCCAGATTTAAAGATTGCTGGTATATTGCTTACTATGGCTGATAACCGTACAAATTTAACCACTCAGATAATTGAAGAAGTAAACGAACATTTTCCATACCATGTATTTGAAACTATTATTTCTCGTAATGTAAGATTATCAGAATCCCCTAGTCATGGTATTCCTATTCATATTTATGATGCTAAATCATCAGGGGCTAAAGCTTACTTTGAGTTCTCTAAGGAGTTAGATCAATGTCTACAAAAAGAGGACTAGGACGAGGCTTAGGAGCACTTCTCAAAACTCATGAACCAAATATTAGTAATAATAATCAAGTATTTGAGATTGATTTAGATAAAATTATACCTAATCCATATCAACCCAGAAAAACTTTTTCATCAGAATCTATTCAAGAATTAGCTTCATCGATAAAAGAAAACTCTTTATTACAGCCAATTTTACTTAGAAAAAAAGATACTGAATATCAAATAGTCAGTGGTGAAAGACGGTATCGTGCTTATAAATTACTTGATAGAGATAAAATACCTGCTATTTTAACTCAAATAAACGATCAACAAATGTTGATTAATGCTCTTCTTGAAAATATTCAAAGAGAAGACTTAAATCCTCTTGATGAGGCTAAATCTTATCAACAACTTGCTGAAATTTACTCATTTACACATGAAGAATTAGCTAAATCATTAAGTAAAAGTAGATCTCATATTAGTAATAGTATGCGTTTGCTTAGACTTCCCCTAGAGGTTTTAGATTATTTAGAGTCAGGTATTTTAAGTACTGGTGGAGCAAGAGCTTTACTTGGTCTTAAAAGTAAAGAAGATATTATACTAGCTACTTCTCATGTTATTGTAAATGGTTATAATGTTAGACAAATTGAACAATATGTAAAATCTTATTATGAATCATTAGAGGTTAAACAATCTTCTTCTATTAATAAAAATGATACTGAATATGCAAAAAAATTTACAGAACTATTTCAAAATAATTTAGAGTATAAATGTAAATTTAAGAAAAGTGGTTTAAATATGAAATTAGAGATTCAATTTCAAGATGAAAATGAAGTTAGTAGTTTTCTTAAGTTTGTTAATAAAAACTAAGTTATTCACATATTTATTCACAATAAATAATCATATGTGAACAAATACACTCAATTTATTAGTTTAGCATAGTATTTTTACTATATATCCAATTAGGGATAACTCTCTTTTATATAAAAAATTGAACATTTTTAAAAAACCATTTCTTCTCATTAATTACTATCAAAAATAGAGACTTCATTCATATATAGTAGTATAAAAATAGGTAAATTATCTATATTTAGATAGAATTAATTTAAAAATTTTATCTTCATATAAAAGAATACTATTTTTGATATCTCTCAACTTATACCAATCTCAATTAAAAAGCTTAGATTTAGAATGTACTTTGGAGATAGGAGTTTATTTCCATCAGGTATACTCATCCTTTTATATTCTGACTTTATTAGATTAAAGTCCAATCCCCTATTTTTATAATAAGATCTGAAAAAGTTAAACTTTTAATATGGTGGTATTTATTCAAGATGACGTAACTTTTAGCTATAAGCATTGTTCTATCTTCATTTTGACCCTAATTTAGAAATCTAAATAATAATTATACCTATGATAGTTTAAAGTCTATTCATAATATTATCTAAGTTTAATATTTGAAAACTATTCACATTACTATTCAAAATGTTTCACATGAAACATAAAGTAATTCACATAGTTATTCACAGACTTATACTAAAATATAAAGTACTTATCTAATTTAAACTCATTATTGCTTAAATTATAGAAAACTATTCTCATTTTATTAACAAATTGTTAATAGAGTAGTAAATTATTGAATAATTATTCACATTAYTATWSAWAATGTTTCACATGAAACATAAAGTAATTCACATAGTTATT
>NVVD01000011.1 GCA_002402105.1 Candidatus Cloacimonadota bacterium | reverse complement strand
CGATGGTACTGCATGGTTGCATGTGGAAGAGTAGGTCGGAGTCAGCTTTTAAAATTCCCTTTTATTATCTTAGGATAGTTTAAGGGAATTTTTGCGTTACAAATTTTTTTCTAATGGGGCTAAAGACCCATCTTTGATTTCAGTGAAAGTTTAACTTTTTTAGTCCCCATTATAAAATAGGGGATTGGACTTTAGTCCAATAAAGTCAGGATACAGAGGAGTGAGTGTCTCTTATGAGAATTATATTATAAATCGAAGCTTTTTAATTGAGATTGGTATTAGAATTAATTTTTAGAGATGATATAAAGATCTTGGCTTTCTCCAAAACGATAGAGGGTTTTATCAAATGTAAAGCCAGTCTTTTTAAGTAGTTGAATAGACTTGATATTAGACGACTGAGTTTCTGCTATGACTTTATCTAGTTTCAAACTTTCAAAACAGTATCTGATAACTATTTGCATTACTTCAAAAGCGTAACCCTTTTTAAATTGGTTTGAAATTAATTGATATGAGATTTCTTTACTTTTTCTATCATGATGTAGATCAAGTGTTATAAGTCCGATAAATATTTTATTTAAGGTAGACTTGATTATCCAATGTGATGCTTCTTTATCTTCTAATATAAGTTTAAACTTATTTTCAAAGTCCAATGATAAAACAGTTCCCCCCAAAAATTTTCTAGTGATTTCATCAGAATAAAGTATTTTAATATCTTTAAAATCCTCTTGAGTTATGGGGAGTAAATAACATCTATTTGTATAAAGTTTCATATATTTACTTTTAAGTAAGCATGTTTTTTATTTTAATGGCTTTTTCAAAGTGGTCTAATTGATGGGTTTGAATCCACCAAGTAGCTACTTCCATGAGTAATATTGGGTCTGTATTTTTATTGGAAAAAAAGGCATAAAAAGATAAGCCGACATTATCTCCTTTTGATTCTATTTTTTGGTTACAGGTTTGTATAATTTTATTTTTTAACTTTTGGTTCATAGTTATCTTTTTATTTAGATTTGTTGTTTAAAATTTCTTTTCAATTAGTTTAAAACAAAGAAAATAAAATATCCACTATGACCAATAATACTTAAAGTAGGTATAAATAAAAGGGAGATGCAATAAAAAGTAGAAACGGGGCCTATATTACCTTGTTCATCAATAATAGGAGAGGAGGGTAAGGTATCTATCATAATAGCTTGATTAGGATTATCTTCTAAATATAATAATCTTTCTTCTTTATCATCTTCTAATAAATGAGTAAGATGTGTTTTTTCAGAGATAAAAAAGTCTTTATTATTTTTATCCTTAAACTGAAATATCATTTTATATACAGTTTGTTCATTTATTGATGTATTAGTTCGTTCTTTCTTTATTAAAACTCCTTTTGTTAATATTCCCATTTTTAATAGTTTTAATGATTTCAAAGAGTTTTTTATTCCTAAAAATAAACAAAAAAGCCCTATAATTGGGAAAATAAGAACAAATAAAACATAGGGAGAAAAAAACTGTCTTCTCATTCCTTTTATTCTTGATAGATGTATCTTGTTTTTTGGATATTCAATAGTTATATTTTTACCAATAGAGAGTCGGTTTCTTTTTTTATAAGAGTAGCTATCAAAAATTTGACCCTGAGAATTTTTAAAATTATAATGGTATTCATAAATGGATTGTTTACTTTCTGATATATTAGTTTCAACTATATTTGTTATTAGCCCTTGAGTTTTAATTATTTCACCTTGAAAATCTATGAATGATAAATCTGCATTCAGGGCAAATAGCCAAACAAGAATGAATCCAAAAGAGGTAAAAAGCCAACCGAATTGATTAAGAAATCCTCCCAAAAAAATATTTAGTTTATTACTAATAGGTATATGTCTATTGATATATTGTCTCATATTTAACTCTTTACTTTGTAGATGTTTTTTAATCTAGCTTTTGTTCTCCAAGGTCTTGCTTTTTTACACGGTATATCCCATAGAGAAGAACTTGGATTAATTTGATTTATAATTAAATCTGATTCTTTATTTTTACATTTTGAAATTATAGATCCATCTGGACCAATAAATAAAGACTCTTGTATGTTACTGACATTTTGAGGTGTACTAAAACTTATCCAAATATTATTACAAGCAGCATGGCCTTGTGCTTGAATTGCAAACATTTTTGACTTTGAATATGATGAAATCAAAATACAGTCAACACCCATTTTTTCGTATTCCATGAATAATTCAGGAAAGTTTATCTCAATACAAAGTAAAAATCCAAATGTAATTCCATGAATTTTTACAGTGACAGCCTGACTTCCAGCATTATACCAATGATTTATCTCACTATTAGAGCAAAACCTCTTATCGTATCTTGCTACTATATTACCTGTATTATTAATAATATATATACTATTGTAAGGACGTTTTTCACTTAGAAACATGTGATTTGATCCTAATGCAACCCAGATATTAAGATTTTTACAAATTTTTTGTATAGATTTTAATTGATTTTCTAATTGGTGCCAATCAACAAGTGACCAGTTAGATATTTGTTCTTTAGCATAACCCGATAAAGCACCTTCAGGAAAATGTACAAAATTTGCTCCTTTTTCAGATGCTAATTGTATTAGTCTTATAATTTCATTAGTATTATTGACAAGGTTATTTTCTATTTGACTTTGAGCAGTTGCGATGATCATATGATTGGTATTTTTATGGGTAAATTTATAAAACCTTATGATTATATCATTAATAAGAGTGAAAAATCTTATTAATATATTTAAAAATAATCGCTAATAGGTGGTATACTCTTTTTGATTTGATATAGGAGTATTTATGATAGACGTACAATATAAAAAAGTAGCTAAAGATTGTGATAATCCAGCAATTTTATTGTCTTGTAAACAAGGTGCTTACTTTTATCAATCTATCTCTCAAAAAAATAGTCGATTTGAAGGCTTATACTCTCTTGAGACTGATAATGAAGCCTGGAACTTATATAAAAGCTTAGATACTATACAATTAATGCCAATAGCTGAGTCATTACAGTTTATTGGTGCTGTTCCTATGGTACATTATTCAGATGCATCTAGTATTCGATATTTTCTGTTAGAAAATGGTGTACTCTCTATAAAATTGCAAAATTATTATGGTATTGCCAACTTATTTTTTGATCCACGAGCTATTTATGATTTTGATAACTGTGAACGCATTTTAAAGTTAATTACAAAGTCTAAAGATAATATTATTTCGTTAGAATGTATAATTAATAGTAGTTCTCCCTATAGTTATTTTGTATCAATTTATTGTACTCAAGATTATACTTTTGATGCTCTTGCTCAAGTTGAGCACTTTTATCCACTTGAAAAATTTAGAAACTCTACCCCAGATAAAGGTAATATTTCAGGAAGCTTAGATATTAACTTTCAGGGGGATGGGACACTTTATATTGCGTCTGCTAAAACTCAAGAAGAATCTGAAAATAAGTTGAATAGTATTTTGCAAGATCGATCAGAGCAATTAAGAGTAACTATTCATAATAATCAAGATTTTGATTTTGGTAAAAAACTTAGTTCTGATTTATATAATCAAGCTTTTTTATCTGCTCAAATTAGTCTAAAATCTTTATGTACTAATATTAATGAAGGTGGAGTATATGCTGGTTTACCTTGGTTTTTTCATTGGTGGTCACGTGATGAATCTATTAGTTTAGGTGCATTTTTAGAGTTAAAAAACTATAGCTTTGTAAAAAAGGTTCTTTTAAGACAAGCAAATAATTTTTTGGATGATGGTAGAATCTCTTGTCGCTCTCCTAAAATGGATTTAGCTAGTGCAGATTCAACAGGTTGGTGTGCTACAAGGTTACTACAATTATTACATATTAAATCATCTATTTTTACAAAATTAGAGTTAGAAAGTTTATATGATATTTTTTCTAAAAATATCAAGATTTTAGAGTCAAATTATCTTGTAGATGGTTTATTAAGCTCAGGTGCTTGGGAAACTTGGATGGATACAGGAGAGCATAATGATAAGCGTGATGGATTTTTAATTGAAATCCAGTTATTAAATCAAAGGATACATGATTTAATTGAATATTTAGCAACTCTTTTAAATAAAGAAAATGATAGGGTAAATCGTTTAGCTTTCATTAAAGAAAAGTTTTTAAAAGAGATATTATATGATCGATTTGATTTTAATGGTGATGTAGATAAAGTAGTTCGTCCTAATATATTTATTGCTTATTATGTCTATCATCAATTATTGTCGCCAAGTGAATGGGAAAAATGCTTTGATCAAATGATTGATAACTTATGGCTAGACTGGGGTGGCTTTTCTAGTATTGATAAAAAGTCTGAGTTATATCATGATACTTATACAGGAGAAACCAATGAAAGTTACCATCGTGGAGACTCTTGGTATTATATCAATAATATGGCTGCTCTTTGTATGAAACATTTAAATTATAAAAAATATGAATTTTATGTAGATAAAATATTAGATGCCTCATCTAATGAGATTGTATTTATGGGAGCATCAGGGCATCATGCAGAGGTATCTTCTGCTTCAAAACAAGAGTCACAAGGTTGTTTATCTCAAGCATGGTCAGCTTCTATGTTTATTGAACTATTTACAAGCTTATCCAATAAATAAAATAAGCTCCATGGGCAAACATAGGAATTATTTGAAAAAAGTAATAGTTATTAATTTGAGTTGATTCAATATTTCCTTGTGAATTAATAGATGGTGATGAGGTTGAAAAATCTAATAAAAGGACATTTTTTGGATTTTCTTGTAGATAAAGAACTTGCCTCTTTTTACTTTCAGAAAAGTTTAATAAATCGCTTTTTTCAGAAACTGTGTACTTTTTATTTTGGTATGTAAACTCAAAAATAAAATTATAATTTATTTGACCATCTTTTTTTAAATTTGCCATTTCTTTTTTAATAAAGTGAGCTGTACTTATGTTTCCTAATTTCAGTAAATTAAGGATGTTGAGTGACTGCTTTAATCCTAAAAAGATAAAAGAAAATCCTAAAATAGGAAAAATAAATATTATAATARCKAWYATTNRTWRASAWYWWSYTCTCATTCCTTTGATTCTTGATAAATAAATCTTTCCTTTTGGATATTCAATAATAATTGTTTTTCCTATACGAAACTTTTTTTTTTTTTTGTTGTAATAGGAGTGAGATTCAAGTTTTTGTTTTTTATTATTTTTAAAACTATAGAAATATTGATAGATATAATTATTTCTATCTGTTGAATTTGGACTATAAATTTCAACTATATTAGTAATTTTTCCTTTAGTTTCAACTATTTCTAATTGAAATCCTATATATGATAAGTCTATTTTTGGTAAAATTGCCCAAACAAATATCATTGTTACAGAAACAATAAAACATCCAATTTGGACGAGTAAGTTTCCAARGAAAAGATGAAATTGATTACTTAAAGGAACTTGTCTATTGATATTTAATCTAAAAGAGTTTTTTTCCACTTAGGTTCTGAGATATTTTGAATAATATTTTCGTATCTTGCAAATACAAAACATAGGTCACTTAATCTATTTAAATATTTAATACAATTCTCATTTATAGTATTTTCTTGATTAATTAAAGTGATTAATAGTCTTTCAGCACGCCTACAGACAGTTCTACAAACATGTAAATATGAAGATGATGTACTTCCACCAGGTAAAATAAATTCTTTTAGTGGAGGTAGTTTTTGTGATAAATCATCAATCATATTTTCTAAAATTAAAATGTAGTTTATATCAAAGTTAGCTAGTTTAAATTTAACTTTATCTTCAGGCAAAATACTGAGTTCAGCTCCTAAATCAAATAAATGATTTTGAATTTGTTGAAGATAGTCTTTAGACTTATCACTAGGGTTATTAGAAATAACTAAACCAATAAAACTATTGAGTTCATCAATTGTACCGTAAGACTCGATTCTTAGATTGTTTTTTTTAACTCTTTGTCCACCAGCTAATGAGGTAGACCCTTTATCACCAGTTTTTGTATATATTTTCATTGAAACTCATTTGTTTAATATTATTAGAGCGAGATTAAACCATATTAAGAGTTATTTTAGAATGGTGGTATTTATTTGAAGGGGGATATAGACGGAGTATCTGACACTTTTAGTATCAAGTTGATTTTTCAAGAATTATGTTGACTATATTTGAGACAGATGCCGTGGCATCGATTATGACTGCACTTTTTGGAATATCTTCTTTTGTTGCATGTAACTGGGCTATAAATTTTCTTTCGTTTTCTTGTCCACCCCATTCGTTTTCAGGTCGGGAGCTAAGACGTTTGTTCAATGTTTTCAGATCAACCTCTAGTACAAAAACTTCATCGAATAGATGGATGAAACAGTCGAAATTTCTGGAGCCACCACAAAAGAATGATACTGCATGACTTTGGTCTCCCACTAAAGCTGTGACTTTCTTTAGTGATAGGGGGAGATAGAGGTGTCTGATACTTTATTTTCTTAAGTCAAAAAAGCTTGAACAAAATTTAAAAAATAACCAATAATTATAATTGCTACAGTTGTAATACCAAAAAATATCAATATTAACTTTGGCTTCATGGCTCTTCTTAGCATAATAGCTTCTGGTAAACTCAACGCTGCAATAGCCATCATAAAGGCTAATGCCGTACCTAGTGGTACTCCTTTTTGAAATAATGTTACTGCAATTGGTACAATTGTAGCACAACCACCATACATAGGAACTCCCAAAGCAGTAGCGATAGGTACAGAGAAAACACCAGTTTTATTAATAATAGATTGTATTGTTTCTTGAGGAACATAATTATGAATAAGTGATCCAATTGCTACGCCTACAAGAACCCAAATCCATATTTTTCTTACGATATCTATAGCTTCTTTCAGTCCGAAATCAAATCTACTTTTAAAACCATTAAATTGATCAACTTTTCCATTACATTTTTTACCTACAAAATCTTGCTCTAAATATTGTTCTAAATGTAACTTACCTATTATAAAACCAGATAAACTACCTATGAGCAAACCACAAAGTACATATGATAGTGTAATTTTCCATCCAAATAGACTAAACATAATAATAACTAAATATTCATTAATGATAGGAGAAGTAATTAAGAATGAAAAAGTCACTCCTAGAGGTACACCTGCTTCTAAAAATCCTAAAAATAGAGGTACTGATGAGCAAGAACAAAATGGAGTAATTGCACCAAACATTGATGCAAAAATGTTACCTATCCCCCCTGATTTTGACATCCAATGCTTAATCTTATTTTGAGGTAAATATGTTCTTATTATTCCAATAAATAAAATAAGTAAAAATAATAGACCAATAATTTTAATAGAATCATAGATAAAAAAATTAATAACTCCACCAAATTGAGACTGTGAATCAAGCCCCATTAAATCATAACTTAGCCAATCGGCAAATTTTACTAACATAACTCTCCTCCTTTATCACTACAAAAATAATATTCGTAAGTTTTCACTAAAATAATATTCGTTTGTTTACTACAATAATTATCTGTACATAAAAATAATATATTTGAATTTTTACTCATTTTAATATCTCTCATTTAATCACAGCAACTATCACCACGTTGTTTTTTACATAAAACTTCGGGATCAATACTTACTATTTGTTCAAGGTTTTCTATATCTTTTTGTAGAAAGTCACTTGTTAAAAATTTTTGCTCTATCCATTTTTGTATTAATAAAAATGAAGAACTATCTTTTGAAATTCTATAATAAACCCAACGTCCTTCTTTTCTACTTTCTATTAACTTTGAGTTAATTAATATAGTCATATGTCTAGAACAAGTTGCACCTTTTATTTGTAATAATTCCGTTAATTGACAAGCACATAGTTCTTCAAAGTTTAACAAAGCTACAAATACTCTCAGCCGATTATTATCAGAAAGTGCTTTAAATATATTTAACATTTCATTCATTTTACTTCACCTTTAGTTATTTAGCTATATAACTAACTATATTTTATTTTTATATAAAGTCAATCGATTTTTAATTTAAATATTATTAAAAAAAATGTAGTTTAATTTTAAAAAGGCATAGAGATGTCTGACATTTTTAAAATATTGAGCTTATATACTTTCGATTTTGGTTTATTTTAACTTTAAGCTATTTTTAGTGAGATGTTCTACAGTAGTTTTAAAAACATGAAGGCTTTGTTTAAGTTGAAAGCTTATAGGAATATGTATAAAAACTGCTTCTGTATTTAAGTTTTCAGATGTAATAAAATTTAAAGTATGAAAATATAAATTATTACAAACGAATCTCCCCGCATCGGTGTTTGTTTTGACATTGACACCACTTGTTTCAAGGACTTTCTTTAGCGGTAGGGCTTTAACTTTTGTTTTAAGTTTTTCTGAAAAAGCGTATTGGGATAAAATTTTAGAACCTTGTCTAAAGTCATTAGATGCATCAGCTATAGAAGCATTATCTTCATTTTGTGCCTTTTTTTCAACACGGACTAAGTTTTTATTAATACTATTTGGACGGCTATCTGCTCCAAACATTATTATAAAGTTTGGTTTAAATTTAATTATACTTTCTTTTAAAAATTTGAAACTTTTATCATAAATTACTGGTAAATTAAGGCTTATAATCTCTAAACTTTTACTTTCTTTGATATTATCTTGAAGAAAGTGAGCTAATTGACCACTAGGGTTATTAAGCATTGCTTCAAAGTCATCAAATCCAGTAAATAAAAGGGTCGTTTTTTCACAAAACATTATATTTAGGGCTTTCTTAGCTTATTAATAATATGAATATCGAGTAATGATATTTTAGAAATCTCAAGGTCTGACATTTTGGTGGTTTTAATTAAGTTAAGTGCAACACTTTCAAGACCATCGGTTTGACCCTCAGCTTTACCCTCAGCTCTAACTTCTGCTTCTCTAGATAACTGATCGTGGATAAATTTCTGTCTCGATTCAATGAGTTCACGTACATGATTATTTGAATTAGCATACTGCATTGCTTGAATTGCTTCTGGAATTCCATTTTCATTATGCAGTTGTTTAGGTAACATATCGCTCTCCTGTTGGTATAGGTCCCCAAATTTTAAAGCATAAAGCCAATTTTCAAATGGAGAAGATAATTTATTAGGTTCTTTTATATTAAATTTGGGTAGTTCAATGAAATGCAGTTCAATTAAATCAGATAGGGGCTCTGATGTGCGTTGATTACAAAAGTGATAAAAGTTGTGTAACTCTGTAATATTTGGAAAACAAATACTATCTAGTATCGAAATGCTGATAGTCTTGTTAAGTTTATCATAAATATTAGTTTCTTTTAATTGAGAAGTATACAGTTTAGAAGCATAATATAATGCTCTTTTTTTCCAAAAGCTTGGTGCTTGTACTTGCATTTCAATATTATAATGTAAGTTATTAGAATCTTTAGCTTTAATATCTACAATACTTAATTTATCACCGATAAACTCCTTATCATTGAAGGGGTTTAATATTTCTACATGAGTAATTTTATTTGATTCATCGAGTTGTAATAGTGCATTAATTAAATGTATTAGAAGTTGACTTCTTTTAGGGTCGCCAAAAGTTCTTTTAAATAAAATATCATTAGTAAGTTTATAAAATGGTGTATTCATATAATAATTATATCATAAATAATAAAAGGCAGTGATAGAATAAGAAACATTAATAAAAACATAAGAAAATACAGTTTTTTGATAAAAATTATAAAACTTGAATTTTGGTTAATCTATTCTCTATAGTTTTTATATTGTTCACTTTAAAACTATTATTTTTAGCTTTTACTTTTACCTTCAAAAGTGATTATATTTTGGTGAAGTAATTATTATTTATTAGTTTCCTATCGTTACTTGAAATAACTAATCCAATTTATTTATTAATTTTATAAATAGTTTTCTTTTTTTAGCCCAATTGTCATTATATCTAGTTTGTCCTTCTTTAACTAAGTGAATCATCTTATTCAACTCTTCAGATAGTTTTAAAGGAAATTTTTTATTGACTGTTTTTTTAAAGATAGATTTTTTATTTTTAGAAGAAAAGTGTTGTTCTTGAAATCCAGACTTTTCAAATCGCTTTAAAAACCCTGAAATGTGTGAAAATCCAGTAAGAATCAGTGTTTTTTTTGAAACATCTATTTTATCGAGAGAATTTTTAACCATATTATTTTCTCTGATAGTAAATTGATCTGACCAATCATCCATTCCATGAACTATTATTTTATTGTTTTTGG
Organism: Candidatus Cloacimonadota bacterium; assembly: GCA_002402105.1. Lineage (GTDB taxonomy): Bacteria > Muiribacteriota > UBA6191 > UBA6191 > UBA6191. The sequence continues at coordinate 148,710 of NVVD01000011.1, read as the reverse complement.
CTACTAATGCAGCAAAAGGCATTTCAATTGGACCTTCTCCCCATCTGCCTTTTGATAAAGCACTATCACGAATTTCAACAAGTAATAAATCTGGACTTAATGATTTAATAACAGCTTTGATATGCCAAAAAGAATAATCTTTATTAGCTATATGCATATAGTGAGCCGTACCTAATAAATAAACGGTTTGATTTTTTTTATTTACTAGTTTTTTGAAGTATCGTAATTTTGCACCACTAGGAAATAGCTTAAAATCTAAAAATGATTTAATTTCTTTAAGTGGTAATAAAAAAACTACAATAAAAATAAGTAAAGCTATTACTACAACAATAAATAGATTTTTCATACTGCCTTTTTTTTGAAAACTTTAAAGCTAATAGGGTTATTTAAAAGCATATAAATAATACAATCAAGGCTTAACATCATGCAACAAATAAGCTCCACTATCAGTACCTATCATCAAGTCAATTGTATAAGTATCTTCTTTATAAATATCTATAGACAGTACATTAGTTTTATGATTATTAGGGATTACTTCAAAAACTCCGTTTTCAAGGTCATATGATTTATACAACCCTTGGTCTGTACCAATGTAAAAAACTCGTGATGTAGCTGTTGAATATTCAACGGCTGTATGGATGTTTGGTGTAAAACTAAGAGTATTTGTGGCACATGACGCACCTTGATCAGATGAAAATATTATATCTCCACCAGCTATAATATAAATTTCTGTATTTTGAGTGCTTGGCTTTTGGCTAATTAATAAATCATCAGCATCAGCAAAACCACACAATTGTTTTGTCCATATTAAAGCTGCTGGTAATGTTAAATTAGAGCTAGAGTAAATAGATGTACTTGTAATGGTAAATAAAAGTGAAGCATCAATATTTGAGTCTATATCTACAATACTTTGAGCAATAAGACCAGAGTTTGATGAAGTTAGAGTTGTACCATTATCACTAGTAAAAAATAAACCATAGTTTTCAAGGCCAATTAATAAAATATTACTATCATTTGGGTGAGCAAAAATACTGTTTATAACAGTAGTTGGCTCATTGACTGGTAGTGATAAAATTATAGAACCCGTACCATCATAATTTGTATGTATTAAACCATCATTGCCAGCACCAAGCCAGAGCTTTTGTGTATCTTCTTTAGCGTAGATAGCTGTATATGTCGTTAATGGAGTTGGGTTTGCTATTAACTCCCAAGTATCTGTTAAATGGTGAAATTTATATATCCATCTCTCTGCTGAAACAAAAACAGAGCTAGCATTTGTATTAGGACTAGATATAAGGTTGATTTTAGGTGGAATTTTATTTGTTATATCAATATTAGCATAAGGAGATACTTGGGTATTAGAGATTCTAAATAGTTTTGTTGAACTACCTATAATTAATTGATCAGGGTTACTAGCACGTACATCTAAGCTTGTATAATTAGAGTCTATAAAAGTCGAAGCTGTAGCATTTGGACCAAAATAAGTACTGCCTTGAGTTGTTGACTCTAAGATACCAAAGGTTGAAGCAACATATATACGACCTTGTATTGTAGTTAGTGCCATATCATTAATACTTAAACTTACTGCGGTAACAGGTACAATATTTGAAAAAGATGGTGAAGCTACTAAAATATCCTCACTTAAAATAAAATCAGTAGAAAGTACAAACATAGTTTGAGATTGACTAGGAGCAAAAGAAATTTGAGCGATATTTGTAGTTGCAGTTAAAATAGTACTCCAAGAAGCCCCGATTGTATCGTATGAGTAAAGACCACCCTGAAATCCAGAAAATAATTTAAAAGTACCGCTATCATAAGCTAAAGCATGAAGCTCTCTTGTAGCAGTAGTTACAGCACCAGGACCACCACTAGCAAATTGAGAAAAAAGAGTACCTGAGTTAATTGATTTATAAAGCCCTTTACTAGTTGCAGCATAAACAGTAGTAGAATCACCAGAAATCATTAAATAGTCATAAATTGTAGTTTTATCTAAAGTAGAGGTAGATACCTGAGAAAAACTTGTACCTTTGTTATTAGAATAATATGTTCCGTTATTTGTACCCAAAAATAAAACAGATGATTGTGCGATATCTGGGTGTTGAGAGATATTGTTAATAGGGCTATTTGAAAGACCAGAGTCAAGTACAGTATATGTTAAAGTATCAAAATCAATACTACCAAAGCCTGCTCTTGAAGAGATATAAAATAAACCGTCTTCGTGGATAGACTCTTTAATTAAATCAATTTCAACATCACTAGACTTTAAACTACTTCTTGAAGACGTTAAAACTTTTAAACCAGTAGCTGAATCAAACTGATAATATCCGAGTTTAGTAGCAGATGGTTTACCTAAAGAGTCTTTAAAAATAAATGAAAATGTATTGATATCTGTACCAACTAAAGAAGCATTATATTGAGTCGTGCCAGATACTCCAATTGTTGATTGAAATAAGTCATTTACATATAAATCTAAACTTTGTGAACCATTGACTGTAATTGCTAGAGGGTTATTATTTGTGATGAGTGACTCAGGTGAAATAGTAGGAGTCATTGGGATATTGATATCAATTGATTTATTAACATCAATACTGGAGCTAATAGCAGATGCGTTTCCTGCTAAATCGTATAATAAAACTCCTGTAATTTGTAAGGGTGTAACATGATCAGAGTGTGTAAGTAAAGCTGTATAAGTTGTACTATAAGTACCAGGAAAACTTATTAATTCGGCCCATGAAAGGGTAACTCCATTATATGATGCTGTTACTGTACCACCACTTTCTAGTGAGTTTACAGAAAATAAGAGTTGCTCATTAAGCTCAATATAACTTGGGGTTACGATGCTTGATGAAGTCACACTAACTATTGATGGTCTACTTGTATCAATGATTCGAGTAAGCATTGAAGTTGCAACTACAGACGCATTGGTTGCAGTATCATAAGCATAAAGATCTAAAATAGCTAAAGTACTAGTTTGAGTTGTTTGTCCTTCTGCTAGTGTATAAGTTGCTATATAAGTAGCAGAGCTCATTGACTCTTGTGAAAAAGATAAATTTATACCATTATATGAAGCTGATAAATGATCAAAGTCTGTTGTAGACTCAGTAGATAAAGTAACACTAAAAAAGACAGAGTCTCCAATTTTTAAATGAGTAGTAGTATTTGGAAGAGCACCAACTGTAAAATTAAAAGAGGAGGTAAGGTTTGATATGAGAGGTCTTGAAACATTAATAATATCATTAATTAAACCAGTTGTTTGAGTAGTGATTGTATTACCTGATGGGTCAGAAACTGTAATACTTAAGTCTGGTGCAATATTTGTTGTACTCGGGCTTTGGACAAATGCATAAGTACTTAAATAGTTAGTACCACTAGAGTTGCTAAAAAATTGTAAATTACTTGTTAAATAAATACCTGTTACAGATAAGTTTTTATCAGCACTAGATAAAACATCAAAACTAAAATTAAGTAAACTACCAATTTTAAATGTTGTAAAACTACTTGGAGAATAAGATAAAATAGATATAGTAGGAGKATGTGCATCTAAATAATAAGCCATAGTAGTAGTTTGAGTTAAGTCAGAGCTGTTTCCAGAGGCGTCTGTTAAAAATAAACTAAGCTGTGAAAATATACTAGTATTTAACCAATCACTATGTGTAGATAAAAGAGTATAAGTAGATGAAAATACATTAGGTGTGCTTGAAGCTACAAAGGTTAATGTTACTGAGTTAAACCATCCAGAAACACTAGATGTATCACTAGAGGTTAAATCAGGAGAGACACTAAAATAGATTTCATCATTTAAAATTAAAGTAGATAGTTTTGTTGCTGTAGTTGATATAGAAGTTAATACAGGTTTTCTATTATCAATTGTATTTCTGTTAAAGTATAGGTTTGTAAAATCTAAAAGGGTTGTTTTTGATGAAAAAGAAGTTTCATAGCTTAATGTATAAGTAGCACTGACTCCTTGTAGTTTTGGGTTTGATTCAGAAACAATATAAGTTGTGGTATATATAGTTGTACTAGAAGAAGCTAAAGAAAAGTGTAAACTTGTACCGTGATAAGTAGATATGATTTGAGCAGGAGTAGCTGTAAAAGTATTGGTTAAAGTAAGTAAAAACTCTATAGAGTCACCAATTTTTAAGTGGGTTTCATTGGCTGTCCCAGATGTTGAGAAAATAGAAGTAGCCGATACAATAATAGGCTCACTTTTTGCGTCAATAAATAACTCCATATCAGTACTTGCGTAATTATTACTTCTATTGCCAGCATCATCATTTAACCAAGCAAATAATTGTGGAAAAGCAACTAAATTATAGAGCTGGTCATCATGTCCACTTGTTACTGTGTATGTTCCTACATAGGTATTGCCACTAGATACAAAATTGATTGCAGTTGAGTTAAAAGTACCAGATGCTGAAATTGTATCAATAGAGCTAGCACTAGGGGTAATTGTAAAAGTAACAGAGCTTCCAAGAGTTAAATCAAGAAGAGGGGTAACACTTGGCGTAAATGAAACAGATTGAATACCAGGTAAAATAGTATCAATTGAAAATGCCATGTCAGACCCAGTCAGCATTAAAGAACTATTACCAGATAAATCATATGCTAAAACAGTAGTGATATTTTCTAAGGCACTTGTACTTGGGGTTGATGCGTTTGTTGTATAAAAGGCAAAATAGTTAAAACCATTATCAGTCGAGCTAAATGATAATGTTTGACCTTTATAATTAGCCTGAATATAAGCAAGTGGGTCAATACCACCACTTGTTGAAGTATTTGATACGGCAACACTAAATCGAATAGATTGATTAACTCCAATTTGAGAGGCATTTTGCGTCATTCCCTCTGAGGTTACAGCATTTAATATAGGTCTTGTTAAGTCAGTATGATTATTTATTAAACCAGTTGTTTGAGTAGTGAGTGAGTTACCAGCAGCGTCTGAAATTGTAAGTGTTAGCYCTGGTGGAATAGTAGTATTGGTATTAGCTAAAAAAGAGAAAGTTGATTGATATTGTGTACCTAAAATATTGCTAAAAAATTGTAAATTACTTGTTAGATAAGTACCTGTTACAGATAAATTTGTATCAGCACTTGATAAGACATCAAAGCTAAAATTAAGGTTACTACCAATAACAAAAGTAGTAACAGCACTTGGAGAATAAGATAAAATAGAAACTATAGGGAGGTGGGCATCTATGTAATATGCCATAGTTGTTGATTGAGTAAGGCTACTAGAGTTTCCGGCTGAGTCAGTTAAAATTAAACTGAGTTGAGGGTGAGCACTTGTGCTTAGCCAATCACTATGTGTTGAAAGTACAGTATAAGTTGATACAAAAGTATTTGGAGCACTAGATGGTATAAAAGTTAAGGTAACTGAGTTAAACCAAGCTGCAATACTAGTAGTATCACTTGATGCTAAAGTAGGCATGACACTAAAAAATATTTTATCATTTAATATAAGAGTAGATACTTTTGTTGCTGTAGTAGAGATAGAAGCAAGTACTGGTTTGTTTGAATCTAAAATAAAATTAAAACTATTATTTGAAGAGCTAGGGCCAGAAAGTAAATTAGAGTCAGTAAATATAACATTTGTTAAATTTGCACCAGTTTTATTTGAAGTATGAGTTTCAAGAAGAGTATAAGAAGCTGAGTATGTGCTACCAGATGTATTACTTGTTGCGTTTAAACTAAAACCATTAAAGTCTAAACTTAAAGATAAACCTGTTTCAATGATAGAAGGATTAAATGAAAAGGTAATCGTATCATTAATAGCGAAAGTTGTAGAATTATTGTGATTAGCAGTAATAGAAGAAATAATAGGTGCTAAAGTATCAATTAACAAATCAACTTTAGATAAATTTGAATTAAAACTAGAAGTTAAATGTGCTGTACTTGCAGTAGATTGATTGCCTGAGTTTTCGGTAATAATAACATTTTGAATAGTTAGTTGATCTGTAATTAAACCAGCTGATGGTACAGCCCAAGTACTTATAAAAATACTGGGATTAGAAGTACTTAAAAAGGTTAAAGAATCAGAGTTTGCTCCAAGTAAAACATCTCCACTAATTGATGAGATAGAAGGTAATGTATTATAAGAAAATTTTAAAGTTACAATATCAGAAGTAATGATGCTTGTTTTATTACTGGTTTTAAAGAGTGAGAAGTCTCCTAAAATTGGTATTTGGCTATCAATTGTAAAAGTAGTTAGATAAGAACTTAAAATAGATGAGTTTGAAAAAGAATCAATAGCCTGATAGGTAAAGTTTACAGGGCTAGCTTGATTGATTGAGCCACGAGTAACAATATAAGTGGCAATTTTACTATAAATATTTTGAGGACTTGTTATAAAATTTAGTTGTTGTGAGTTATAACTTGCATTAATTGTTACATTTGTAGCAGAAAATGTATTTTCAACAGAGCTATCTAGTGAAATAACAAAAGAAACAACTTGATTTAAGGTTAGAGAATTTGTTGGTGGATGTGAGATAAAAAGATTAGAAATAATAGGTTTTCTATTGTCAATGATAGCATTATTTGTAGATATTTTGTTTAAATCTATACTTGCTGTGTTACCTGCTTGATCAAATACGGAGCTAAGTACAAAGTTTGCACTTGTAGCTATTAATAATGGGTTTGATTGCGATACAATATAAGTAGCTTTATAGGATTGACTATTCGTTTGAGCAATAAAAGATAAAGGTACAGAGTTAAAAGTAGAAAAAATTTGAAGATTTGGCTCTGATTGTCTTAGAGAAATTTCAAAACTAATTGAGTCACCAATTTTAAAGTTACTTGTTTGTAGGGCTGTATTATCAATTAAATCAATAATTGGTGGTGTAGTATCTATAATTAATGAAGAAGTACTCAATAGACTTGTTTGATTACCTGCTTTATCAATATAAGTTAGAGGAATAGTAAATAGATTAGGGTAGCTCTGTTGCTGAGTACTTAAAACAGTAAACTGGCTAGAGTAAAAACCTCCTGAATTTGTAAAGTTTAATGGAAAGTTAGATGAGTGATTAAGTACACCATCAACTTCGTTATTAGACATCGCTATTGTAACTGAGATAGTCTTATTTAAACCAACATAAGTTTGAGTAGCATTATATGTTACAGATTGAAAAGCAGGAAAAACAGTATCAATTATATAAGTGATTAGATGGTTACTTGAGATAGAGTTTTTAGCCAAATCACTTGTGAAAACTTGTAAATTAGGATTAATTTCTGAATTTGTAAGATGATCAGAAACTAAAAKACTTAGATTGAAGTTTTGTGAGTCAGTACTAATAAAACCATAGTTTTTTGAAAGAAAAACACAAGAAATAGTAGAGCCTAGTTCAACTTGAGAAGATATAACCTTCACTTGAATAATATTTGTACTATTTAAAAAAGGAGTATTACTATTTGCCGAAATCTGAGTTTGGTATAAAATTGCTTGTGAGTCTTGAGTAATTTGCAAGTTATTACAATCACTGATGTTATTGGCAAGGTCAATGTCTTGAAAACAATATGTACTTGTTTGATTTGTTGGAATAGAATTTATCACTACATTAGATGTATTAGAAAATAAAAAATTAGTAGGGCTAAGTAGATTAAAATATCTAAGAGTTGATTGATTTTCTTTGCTGGCATTGATTGTAATTTGAGTAGAGTTTGTTAGTACATTATTGGTACTTAAGCTAGGTGGATTTGGTTTTGTAAGATCAAGAATAACTGAGCTAGTATAAGTACTTTGATTGTTTGCAAAATCATTCAGTGAAAAATTAAAAATATAAGTACCATCACTAGGATTAGTTAGTGAAATATTTTGAAATGGGTCTGTTAAGACTCCAATATTTTGTATAGAAAGATCAGGCTTTTTAATTGAGAGTGAAGCAATAGTTGTTGCACTATCTGTTGTGTAGTTAAATTGAAAAATACTACTATTAGTAGTATTTGGCAAAGTTGGTAGAGATATAAAATTTGGTAAGGTATGATCAAATTGAATAATTTGTAAGTTAGTATCAAGATTATTACCTGCTAAATCATTACCACGAAAAACTAGTCGATATGAACCATCAATATTTTGAAAACTTAGAGCTATGTTATAAGGCTCTTGTATTGATATAAAATTATCAATAAAGTTAGACCTCACAAAAGAATAAGAAACATTTGTTAAAATCTCAGAAAAGGTAATTGCTTGTAACGTGTCTTGATTAAACCATGTAGCTACAGTAGTAACTATTGTTGGATTGATTGTATCTACTGTGAAAGAAATAGTACGGTTAGAAAAGTTGCCTAATTGATCACTAAATCGAAGTTGAATTTCAGAAAAACCATCTAACACGTTACTTAAATGAATAAAATTACTTGTAATTGTAAGTACTCCACTTGAATGTGTAGCTGTTAAAACAAAGGGTGAAGCATATAAAGAAGTAAGTGTATAAGATAAAGATATAGAATTTGTATTAATAAAGGTACTTAATGGGTTTAGTATAGATAGGGTTGGTGCATTTGAATGCTGTAAAATGGATATATTACGTTGAGTTTGATTTAAGCCACTAATTACTTTAATTGTAAAAGAATTTGTTTGGTTGCTCAGTAAAAATACTGAAAGTGAAAATATACCTTCACTATTAGATATAATAGATGACTTAAGTTGGTCATTTTGAAAAACTTGTAGAGTTGCATTACCAGGAAAAGTTGAGCCAGATAATGTAAATGAATTGTTTTTAGTGATTTTTGGAAATGTGTTGATCGTTAATTTAACAGAAGCATCACTAACATCTCCATTTGATGTTTGAAGATTTATGATTAATTGAGTATCAGGCACAAAGGTAGTAATATTTTGGCTTGATGTTGAAAACTGAGTGATGGCTTCAGAAAGTTGTGCTGTGCCTAATGTTGGTGAAAGCTCTTTATTTTGAAAAGATAAAATAATACCATCTGATTTGCCATCAAGTTTACCATCAGATGCATCTTGACTGAGTATTTCTAAGACTTCAAGAGGGTCAGTAGATAAATTTTTGCCTAATTGTGAAAACCCACTTAATATAAACCCATATTGGGCTTGAGCACTTGATACATTAGTATTAATGTTTGAAGAGGGGTCAATAGGGGTTGTTTCTAGTAGGTTAGCAATAGAGTATAAGTTACTAATTTGATTTAAGCTATCTTGTATACTATTCGTTGTTATACTTGCTTTTTTTTCAAGTAGTTTTACTGCCATATGAGTTAATGGAGTGATATGAGCTGTCTCTTTTAATTTTAAACTAGGTACAAGTGATTGTAGTTTTTTACTTAAACTTTTGGTAAGCCCTGTTGCTTCATCTTTGTATGATCCACCTACTACATCTATTAATACAGGACCACTATAGTTAAAAAGAGATAAAGAGTATTTACCTTCTAAATCGGTTTGGGTGCTAGATAAAAGTTCTCCTTTTTGTCCATTAACTACAGAATAAGCATTGACCGTTCCATTACGGATAGGACCTTTAGAAGCTACACCTGATAAAATAGAGGGTATAGGTGTTGGATTTTGCTTATTTATGGGGGAATTACTATCAGATACACCTGAACCACCACAGCCACTTAGCAGTAAAGAAATAAAAGAGATAAAAAGGTATTTTAATATAAATTTCATAGACATATTTTGTTTGTTTTTGTGTTAATTTGTATGATTAAATCACTTATGCAAGGTGAAATCAATAAGTTTAGTATGAAAAGTCTTTATATAGTTATTAAGATTCAAAATAAAATAACTTGAAAAGGGAGTCAGCTTTCTTTAGTATTGTAAAAAAGATTTGTAGAATTTATTTTTAATTAAGTAATTAGGAAACTTGTAGATTGTTACTTGGACCTATTAAAGCGGTTTTTATCTATTAAAATCTTTTAAAAATAGTGTTTAAATTACGGTATTCCAAGGAGATTGTAATGGCAGAAGTATCATATGCACGAGGATTAGCTGGTGTTATAGCTGATGAATCAAAAATTTGTGTTATTGACGGTGTTAAGGGTGAGCTTTATTATATGGGTTATCCAATTCAAGAGTTGGCTGAAAAATCTAATTTTACTGAAGCATCCTATTTATTAATTTATGGAAAACTACCTTCAAAAACTCAATTAGAAAATTTTAGAGCTGAATTAACAAAAAATAGAGAAATTCCTAAATTTATTGAAGAAACTATTAAAAAATTTCCAAAAAAAACTCATCCAATGACAGCACTACAAACTTGTGTTGCTATGTTGGGCATGGAAGACATTCCATCTGAAAAAGACTCAAGAGAAACAAATCAAAAAAGATCAGTTAAATTAATTGCTCAGTTTCCTACTTTAGTTGCTTATTTTGCAAGACACAGAGAAGGCAAAGACATAGTTAAGCCAAATAGCGATTTATGTCACGCAGCTAACTTTTTATATATGTTAAATGGTGAGGCTCCAACAGATGAAATTGCAAAGATGTTTGATACCTGTTTATTATTACATGCAGAGCATACATTTAATGCCTCTACTTTTACAGGACGAGTTGTTGCTGCAACTTTAGCTGATTTGTATACATCAGTATCTGCTGCAACTGGGGCATTATTTGGTCCATTACATGGTGGGGCAAACGAAAAAGCTCTAGAAATGGCAAAATCTATTGGTTCTGTTGATAATGTAGATAAATGGTTTGATGAAGCAATGGCTTCAAAAACAAAAATTATGGGAATGGGTCATAGGGTTTATAAAACGATTGATCCAAGAGCAAAAATTTTAAAGGGGCTTTTACTTGATTTATCTAAAAAAGCTGGAAATACTAATCAACTAGAAGTTCTAGATAAATTAGCAGAAAAAATGGCAGAAAAAGTAAAAGCAGAAGGCAAAGAGATTTGGCCAAATGTAGATTATTTTTCTGGTACATTATATGAGTTAATGGGTATTGACTCAATTTACTTTACTCCAATATTTGCTGTAGCTAGAGTAGCTGGTTGGTCAGCGCATATCTTAGAGCTATGGACAGATAATAAATTATATAGACCAAAATGTTTATATACTGGTGATATCGATTTAAAATATGTTGATATAGCAGATCGTGCATAATTAATAGAAAAAAAAATCCTCTTACAATTTGATTTGTAAGGGGATTTTTTTTGCTTAATTTGAATATTTAAAAGGTCTATTTATTAGAAATGAATGAACCGATAGTATATATATGATAAAACAACTATGTCTTTTAATTTTTTGTCTTTCAACACTTAGCTGTAACGATTTTTTAATAAACTATAAGGTCTTTACAAAAAAACATTCTCAAAAAATTAATATAAAAAAAACAGTCAATAAAGATTTAATAAGAGAATTAGAAAAAACGTGTAAAAAAATAGGAGTATCAGAAACTATTTTTTTGAAGTGGTTATATAATTTACCCGATTTTCAATATGATGAAAAAGTTTTGAGACGTTATTTGGAGCCAAAAAGAAAAAATATTTCTAAGAGTTCAAATAAAAAAAATGCTCATAGTGTTTTAAAACAAAAAAATATAAATAGAATAAAATTATTTATTGTTAAAAATAGTATAATTTTAACTGAACTTGAAGCAAAGTATCATGTACCAAAAGAAGTAATAACTTCAATATACTCACATGAAACAAGATTAGGTGTGTTCAAGTTACCTCATATAGCATTAAATATTTTATTGTCAGAACTTTTATACATAGACGAAGTTTCTAAATTTAATAAAAATTTATCATTGAAACGAATCAAACGGCTAAAGCGATTAGCAAGATACAGCCTTATTAATTTGTATAAATATTGGATTCCATCAAAAACCTTATATTCTTCATGGGCCGGGGCCTGTGGTCCTATGCAGTTTATGCCCTTCAACTTTCATTATTTAAAAGATGGAAATGGTGATGGTATTATTGATCCAAGTAATCAATTTGATTCTTTAGCGGGGGCCTTTAATTTTATAAAATTAAAGGGTTGGTCAAAAGCTTTAACAAAAGACTTTCAAAGAGGAGAAATCAGCAATAAAATGCATAAGGTTATTTTGAAATATAACTCAAGTGATGAATACGCATCAGGAATCTTAAACACAGCATTAAAACTGAAATAATTCCAATTTGAACAGAGCTAAAAAGTCTTGTCAATTTATAAGACCTATGTTAATCTGACATCCATTATTTTTTTAACACATTTTGAGTGGTGCAAGCCACTTTTTTTATTAAAGGCAAAAATTGTTTTATGGAAGTGAAACAAAATACAATTAAAACAATCTTAGAAAGTTTTTTAGATGAAAGTATTTATATTTACACTATCAAGATTTCACAAAAGRCTCAGACGATTGATATTTTTTTAGATCAAGAAAATGGTTTAAATTTAGATGAGTTTACTAAGATTCATAAAGAGTTTATGTCGAATGTGGCAGATAGTGATTTTGATAACTATATTATTAGTTTTTCAACACCAGGACTAAGTAGAAAATGTTGCTATCCACAAGATTTTTTGTTTTATAAAGATAAGTCTTTTGAGATTTCTTTAAAAAATGGTAAAAACTATGCAGGGTTGGTGCAGATATATACTGAGAACGAAACTTTGAGTATTTCAGATGATAACAAAGAAGTAAAGTTTTCATGGGATGAAGTTAAAAAGGCGAGCTTTAAGCTTGAATTTTAAAGGGGAATAAAGATGAAGTTTAATTTACAAGCGTCTTTAATGGAGCTGCAAAAGCAAAGAGGAATATCCGCAGAGGAATTATTTTTAACTCTAGAATCTGCGTTAGTTTCAGCATACAGAAAAAATTACGATTATAATGGTGAATTAATGATTGAACTTGCTGATGATGGTTCAATTGCTGTAATGACTTATAAAACAGTTATTGAAGGTAAAATATTAGCGAATGATGAAATCACATTAGAAGATGCCAAAGAAATCTCTGATGAGGTTGAATCAGGAGATCAAATTAAAGTAGATATTACTCCTACTCAATTTGGTCGTGTTGCAGCTCAAACAGCAAAACAGGTGATTGTACAAAAAATGCATGAAGTTGATAGAAAACAAGTTTATGACAGATACTCCTCAAGAATCCATCAATTAATTGTTGGTAAGATTCAAAGATTTGATAAAGGTATCATATTGGTTGAACTTGAAGATGGTTTAGATGCTGTTATCCCTGTAAAAGATCAAATCCCTGGACAAAGATTTCGCCAAGGTGAACATATTAAAGCAATTATTACTGAGGTCAAAAAAAATACTAAAGGTCCTCAGATCTTTTTATCAAGAGCACATTCAATTTTTTTAGAAAGACTATTTGAGCAAGAAATTCCTGAAATTTCAGATAAATTGGTAGAAGTAAAAAATATTGCAAGAGAACCAGGAGTCAGATCAAAAATAGCGGTGTACTCTGCAGAAGATCATATTGATGCTGTTGGTTCATGTGTAGGCTTAAGGGGTTCTAGAATCCAAGTTGTAGTCAATGAGCTACATGGAGAAAAGATTGATATTGTAAAATGGAATGAAGATATAAAAGTCTATATTGCTAATGCATTATCTCCAGCTCAGCCAAATAAAATGGAATATCAAGAAGAAGAACATAGAATGTTTGTTGTTTGTCCAGACTCACAACTTTCATTAGCAATAGGCCGAGAAGGACAAAACGTTCGTTTGGCAGCAAGATTAACAAAAATAAAGATTGACATAGTCAAAGAAAGTGACTACGTTCGGAGCTTACAGTCAGGCGAATAAAGATAAGGTAAAATTATGGCAAAATTAAGGGTGTTTCAACTAGCGAGTGAACTGAAATATGATAAAAATCAGTTGATAACCTTATGTAAAGAAGCTGGTTTGGGTATTAAAAGCCCATTGAGTTCTATTGATGAGACAACAGCGCAAAAGGTTAGAGACCTAGTTAAAAAGAAAGAAGAAGCAAAACCTGAGGTTGTTGCTGTTCCTGATGGAGTAATACGCTCTATGAAAGATCTTCCTTCTATAAGCTCTGACGATCTTGAAAAAGGTAGTGTTAGACTTGGAGTTAAAAAAACAGAAGAAACTTCAACTCCTACAAAAACACGCGCTCCATTGAAAGGTGTTACTCCAGGTAAACCAGTTCCTTCAACAAAAGCTGTTGAAGCAGCAAAAAAAGCAGCTGAAATACCTAAAAAAGTTGCACCTGTTTTTCATCCAAGTCCAGAGCATAAAAAAGCCAAGAAAAAGGCGATGACTGAATTTGAGCGTCAAACAGCAAAAATCACAAAAAGAAAGCAACAAAAAGAACGTCAAAATGCTCGATTACAAAAAAGAGAATTAGAAGAAATCGAAAAAGATGAAGCTTCTAAAATTTTAACATTAGGAGATGCTGTTTCTGTTGCGGAAATAGCCAACCTAATGGAAATAAAACCAGTTGATTTAACTGCAAAGTTAATGTCAATGGGGATTATAGCCTCTATTAATCAGAGACTAGATGATGATACTTTAGAAATCATTGCCGAAGAGTATGGTTATAGTATTGCTGAAGAAGAAAAAGAAAAAGAAATAACTTTTGACTATGAAGACAAAGAAGAAGATTTATTACCAAGAGAGCCCGTAGTAACAATTATGGGGCACGTAGATCATGGTAAAACAACTTTACTTGACTTTATCAGAAAGTCATCCGTTACGGAAGGTGAAGCCGGTGGAATCACTCAACATATTGGAGCATATAAAGTAGAAACTAAATCAGGGCAATCTATTTGTTTTTTAGATACTCCTGGTCACGAAGCTTTTACAGCTATGCGTGCACACGGCTCTCAAATCACTGATATTGCTATTTTGGTAATTGCAGCTGATGATTCTGTAAAACCTCAAACATTAGAGGCAATTAATCATGCGAAAAATGCTGACGTGCCGATCATTGTTGCAATTACCAAAATAGATAAACAAGATGTTAGACTTGAAAAAGTCTATGAAGATTTAGGTGCAAATGGTTTAATCGTAGAGCAATGGGGTGGAAAAATCCCATCACAGGGTGTTTCTGGTATCACAGGTGAAGGTATTGATGAACTTTTAGAATTAATAGCCTTACAATCAGAGCTAATGGAACTAAAAGCGAATGCCAATAGAGATGGTGTTGGAATCATCATAGAGGCTGGTCTTCAAAAAGGTAAAGGTGCTTGTGCAACTGTACTTGTTCAAAAAGGGACAGTAAAAATTGGTGATGTAATGGTATCTGGAAGTTCTATGGGACGAATAAGATCTATTACTAATGAGCATGGTAAAAAAATCAAATCAGCGGGGCCTTCAACACCAGTAGAAATTACAGGTTTCTCTGAAGCTCCTCAATTTGCAGATAAATTTTATATTGTTGCTAATGATAGAATTGCTCGTGGAGCAGCGGATAAAAGACGAGAGCAAATCAAAAAAGCTAAAGACTCTGGTGCTGGTAAAGTAGTAAGTCTTGAAACTCTATTTGCAAAAGTAGAAGAAAATAAAATTCGTGATCTTAAAATTATCGTTAAATCAGATGTTCATGGTTCAGCAATTGCTTTAAGCGAAAGCCTTGAAAAAATCAAAGAAGAAGATGTTCAGGTTAAAGTGATTCATTCAGCAGTTGGTGCTGTTACTGAGAGTGATGTAATGCTTGCTTCTGCAGCAGGTGCAATTATCATTTGTTTTCATGTAAGACCAGATGCAAAAGCAAGGCAATTAGCAGACTTAGAAAAAGTTCAAATCAGAACTTATCAAATTATTTATAAAGCTATCGAAGATATTGAAGATGCTATTAACGGAATGTTAGAGCCTATCTATAACGAAGTTATTTTAGGTAAAGCAAATGTCAGAGAAGTATTTAGTATTGCTAAAGTCGGTAAAATTGCTGGTACATTTGTTGAAATGGGTAAAATTGTTAAAGGTAAACAAGCTAGAGTATTAAGAGATAGTGTTCAAGTTTATCAAGGTAGGGTTGAGGGCTTAAATCGATTTAAAGATCAGGTAACTGAGGTTTTAAGCGGTTATGAGTGTGGTATAAATTTAAAATATAATGATTTAAAACCAAAAGATGTCATCGAAGTTTTTGAAATGCAAGAAATTATTAGGAAAGTTAAAAGAAAATAATTTTTATGAGACGAGAAAAAATAAATATCAGGCAACTAAGAATCCAAAAAGATATCTTAAGACTCTTAAGTCAAATAATTTTTAAAGAGATTAGGGATGTTCGAGTAGAAAAAGCTGGTTGTATAATAAACGATGTTATTTTATCTCCAGATATTACAAGTGCTAGAATCTATATCGCTTTTGTAGAAAGAGATTTGACTGATAATGATCAAAAAGAAGTTTTACGTATCTTAAATGATGCAGAGGGTTTTTTGAGGTCTAAATTGGCGAAATCAATTAAAATGAAAAGCATACCAAGGTTACATTTTTATTATGATGACTTTTTAGATGAAGTCATTAAAATGGAAGAATCTCTTGAAGAAGAGAGAATTGAACTTGAAAATTTGCAAAAAAATATTGAAGAGTAGTGCTTTAAATATTTAAATAGAAGTAACTTTTCATTTTGAGAAGAGTTATGAGCTTAAGGAAATAAGTAAATGATTTTGAATCTAGCTTAAATAAATAAATTTTATTTAGGCTTTTTTCTTTTTATATGGTAGAACTCATATTACTAAAATCAATTAAAACGTAACGAATTAGGATAGATGAGTGATATTTTATTCAGATTACCACGGAATAATAAACCTTTATAAACCAGTTGGGGTGAGTTCTACAGATTGTACTAACTGGGTTAAGAGATTACTTTGCATTAAAAAAGTTGGACATGG
The DNA here is from genome assembly GCA_002402105.1 of Candidatus Cloacimonadota bacterium. Lineage (GTDB taxonomy): Bacteria > Muiribacteriota > UBA6191 > UBA6191 > UBA6191. Next base: position 131,962 of record NVVD01000011.1, on the reverse strand, counting down.
TGGCACATTAGATCCATTTGCCGAAGGGATTTTACCCATTGGTATAAATAAGGGAACAAAACTACTAGAGTCTTACTTGCAGGGTAGTAAATCATATATTGGTCATGTTACGGCCGGTTATAAAACAGATACTTTAGACTCAGAGGGTAAAATCCTAGAAATAGGTGATTCAAAAATTAATCAGGCTCATTTACTTTCTATACAATCAAAATTTATAGGTACTTTTTTTCAAGATACTCCAGCTTTTTCAGCAAGAAAAGTAAAGGGAAAAAGACTATATAAATCAGCTCGAGAAGGGATTGAAGTTAAAGATCGTCCAAAACGTGAAGTAACCATTTTTTCTTTAGAAATTAGAGACTTAAGAGAAAGTAGTTTTACAATTGAAGTAGAGTGTTCAAAAGGCACTTATATACGCCAATTGGTTGCAGATATTGCTAAAGAAATTAATTTAAATATGACTTTAGATAGGCTTATTAGAACAAAAGTGGCAAAATTAGAAGTCGAAAACTCAATTTATCATTGGGACCTATTAAGATTAATTCAAAACAATGAAACAATAGACGGTCAATACTTTAAGACTCCTTTTGCTTAGATAAAATAATGAAAGCTCAATTACATTTATTTGATAACTTTGATAAAGTAAAAACAACCAATATAGCTATTGGTAATTTTGATGGTGTTCATAAAGGGCATCAAGCATTGATTGCTAAAATGCTATTAGATTCTTCCTTTCAAAGTTTACAATCTATAATAGTTACATTCACACCAAATACTAAATCTGTTTTACGAGATGACTTTGAGTTGGTTCAAACTTACTTTGATCGTCGAAATAAATTAGAGGGTTTAAATATTAGTGGTATATTAGAAATAACATTTACCAAAGAAATTTGTAATCTGTCTCCCAAAGATTTTTTAAAAAGTTTGGATAATTATTTAAATATAGCAAATATATATGTAGGTAAAGATTTTAAATTTGGCTATCAAGGAAAAGGTGATGTTGGTTTTTTAAAAACTTATTATGGGCATCAACGAATCAATGATTTTGAATTATTATTAGAGACTGAAATTAAATTCTCTAGCAGAGAGCTAAGAGATAGTTTGAAATTACCTGATTTTGATAGATTTAGACTTTTAACTGGATATGACTACCATATTACAGGAAAAATCGTACAAGGAAAACAAATTGGAAAAAAAATAGGTTTCCCAACGATAAACATAAATCTTGATAAGATGAGTCTTAAATATGGTGTTTATTTAGTAAAAGTTAAGATAAATAACCAATCTCACTTTGGATTAGCTAATTTTGGAGTAGCGCCTACTTTACATGAATTAAGAGGAAATTGTTTAGAGGTACATTTTCCTAATAAAAAAGAAAATTTTTATGGTAAAGTCGCTCATGTAGAATTTATTAAATTTCTTAGAAATGAGAAAAACTTTTCGGATAAATCTCAGTTGAGGTTAGCTATAGAAAAAGACCTCAAACAATTTCAACTATTTTTTGAAAATAGGTAACTTTTTGTTTGTACAATAAGAACTTATGAATGAGTATATTATTGGTATCTATCTTGAAGTGTTGATTCTTTCATGTTACAACACTCTACATGGRAGAAAATTTATTAAAAAAATTAAATAAAGTGATTGCTCTTGGTAAAGAAGTTCAAATTCATCTTAATAAAATAGACTCTGATGAAATGTTGAAATTTCAAGAAGATTTAGAATATGTAAAACGTCAAGTTGGAAAAAAAATATATTCAAGAGGTATTGACTTTATAGTTCATTAATATTATGTCTGATAATACTCAATTAAATTCAAAATTAGATCTACTAAAAATAGAAATAGAGTCTCATTTAGATTCTTATGAAGATCAAAATAAAATCATTGCCCCTAATTTAAATAAAGCGATGAAATATTCATTGATGGCTGGCGGAAAGCGAATAAGATCAATTTTAGCTATTCATGCAGGTTTGATGTGTGGTGGAGATAAAAAAGTTTTATTAGATATTGCTCCTTGTATTGAGCTCCTTCATACATATTCTTTGATTCATGATGATTTACCTAGTATGGATAATTCAGACTGGAGACGTGGGAAAAAAACTTGTCATAAAGTACATGGTGAAGATATAGCAACATTAGCTGGGGATGCTTTATTAACGGATGCATGGGACCTTTTAATTGAACAATGCAAAATAAATAAAATCTCTGACTCTGTAATTGTAGATTTGATTCAAACTTTATCAAAATCTATAGGTTCTTATGGAATGGTTGCAGGACAGGTTTTAGACTTAGAAAATGAAAATAAGCGATGTAATTTAGAAACCTTAAATAAAATTCATGAATATAAAACAGGAAAACTTTTTATTGGATCTTTATTGTTGGGCTATAAACTTTCATCATCTTCTAAAGAAGAAGAGTTGGCTTTAATTAATTACGGCAAGTCTTTTGGAATGGCCTTTCAAATTACAGATGATATTTTAGATGTAACAGGAACAACTCAAAGCTTAGGTAAAACAGCAGGCTTAGATGAGACTTTAAATAAAAGTACTTTTCCCTCTTTGTTAGGTTTAGATAAATCAAGAGAACTTGCTAAAGACTATGTGATCTCTGGTATAGACTCTTTGAATATTTTTACAAATAGTGAGAGTAAAAAAAATCTAATAAATTTACTCAAGTATCTATTAAATAGAAATTCTTAACAATGAATACACTTATTTTATTAGCGGGAGGTACTGGTAGTAGAACTGGTTTATCTCAACCAAAACAATTTTTAGAAATTAATAATAAAAGTCTTCTAGAATGGTGTTATTTAAGTTTTTTAAAAACAAAAGAATTTCATTTTATTATTGTAGTCTCTCCAAAAGAATATTTCTCATTTATAGAAAAACTACTTTTAAAATATGAGCTTCCTTATAAAATTATTGAATCAGGAAAAGAACGTGCTAACTCTGTATATAATGGATTAATGGCTTGCCCTAAAGACACAAAACTTGTAGCAATTCATGACTCAGCAAGAGCAAATATTAAATTTAATTTAATAAAACAACTTATAAAGAAAAGTATCCAAAATGATTGTGGAGTTATCCCTGGTTATCTTGGTAGTGATTCTATAAAGCAGGTAGACTCTTATCAAAAAGTTGTTAAAACTTTAAATCGTGGAGAGGTATTTAAGGTACAAACACCACAGATTTTTCCGTATAAAAAAATTTTAGAAAGTTATCAAATAGGTATTTCTAAGAACTATAACGGAACAGATTGTTCATCATATTATGAGCAATTATATGATGTATTTATAGTCGAAGGTCATAAAGATAATATTAAACTGACTTTTCATGACGATATTAAAAAACTTGAACTATTGTTAAAAAAGTAACCCTAAAATCATTCATGCTAAAAAAACTTTTAAAAATATTTATTTTATTATGCTTTTTTATTTTGGCACCAATTTTGGCTATCGTTGGGGGAGGGCTTCTATCTTTTTTACAAAATATTTGGTCTGAATTACCTGCTTTAGCCCATGAAAGTATGGCACCAGCACTAAGGATAAAAATTACAGATAGAAATAACAAAGAGCTGCGTTCTATTAGGGTACAAACAGCGAGATATGCATTAGTTAGTATTGATGAAATTCCTGATTATGTAAAAAATGCTTTTATTGCAATTGAAGATGTACGTTTTCATCAACATATAGGAATCGATTTAAAACGTATTGCAGGTGCATTGTTAATAGATATAAAAAAAGGACGACTAGCTCATGGAGCTTCCACAATAACTCAACAATTAGTTAGAAATATCTATTTAAGCCATGAAAAGACCTTTACTAGAAAAATAAAAGAAATTATTTTATCACTTAAAATGGAGTATGAATTTACTAAGTTTGAAATATTAGAAATGTATCTTAATACTGTATTTTTTGGAGGTTCAAATTATGGTATTGAATCTGCTTCTAAAGATTATTTTGGTAAAAGTGCTTCTGATTTAAGTATTTTAGAGGCAGCGTCTTTAGCAGCAGTATTAAAAGCTCCTAATGCTTATTCACCTAAATACCACCCAAAAAAAAATAAAAAAAGAAGACAAATTGTTTTAAGAAAACTTTTTGAACATGGATATATTAGTTCTATAGATTATGAAAAATATAAAGATGCAGATTTAGTCTTAAAAGCAAAAAAGAATAAAAAATTAGATCATATAAGTCTTGAATTAGCACCATATTATGTTAATGAAGTAATCAAAAGATCTAAAAAAATATTTGATAAAAAAACTTGGAAACAAGGGGGGCTCGTTATAAAAACAACCCTTGATTCAAAGTTACAAAAAATAGCTAAAGAGGTATTTTTAAATGCTAAGATTATTAAAGAAAATCCTATTTTAAATAATAAAAGAATTGATGGTTCACTTGTGATTCGTGATAATGCAAGTGGAGAGGTTTTGGCTATGGTTGGTGGACGAGATTATACTTCCTCAAAGTTTAATAGAGCTGTCCAGTCAAAGAGACAGGCAGGTAGTTCTTTTAAACCATTTGTTTATGCAACTGCTTTTGAAATGGGTATTAGTAGCAATATAATTATTAATGATGAGCCAATTAGTTATAAAGTTTCAGCATCAGAAAAAAATTGGACTCCAGAAAACTATGGTGGTCGCTATCATGGCCCTACTTTGTTACGTACAGCATTAGAACATTCTTATAATATAGTTGCCATTAAACTATTAGATAAGATTAAACCCATTAATTTAATTAAAACAGTTAAATTAATGGGTATAAAATCACATATGAGTCCCGTATTATCATTAGCTCTTGGGGTAAAAGAAGTCAGTACACTTGAAATGTCTTCTGCTTATAGTGTATTTGCTAATGACGGTATCTATACCCCCCCCATATTTATAAGTAAAATTTCAGATAGATTAAACAATGAGGTTTACAGAAGTAAAGCTATTGAAGTAGAGTCTATAAGTGCAAATAGTGCTTTTAAAACTCTTGATATGCTAAAGAGTGTAGTTGATAGGGGTAGTGGTAGAAGAGCTAAAGTTAAGGGTGTTGAAATAGCAGGAAAAACTGGTACAAGTCAAGATTATATTGATACATGGTTCGTAGCTGTAACACCTATAATATCAATAGCCGTACATTTTGGTTATAATGATAGACAATCATTAGGTAAAAAATCATCGAGTGCTATCGTAGCTGCGCCTGTTGTTGGTGCTTTAATTAAAAGATTAAAAGCAGAAATACCAAAATATGTTGAAGGCTCATTCAATGATTTATTTCCATCAGATATGGTGAAACAAATGATTTGTAAAAAGTCTGGTTTATTAGCTTTAAAGTCATGTCCTTACAAAGTTAATGAAGTTTTTAATAAAGATAAGCTCCCTAAAGCATCTTGTCCTGTTCATAGTTCTTTAATTAATAATTTTTTAATAGAATAGATAAAAAAGACAATGAAAAAAACTCTAAATACTAAGGATTTATCAACTTTTTTTGATGTAGAATCAAATTTAAAATGTATATTATGTACATATGGCATAGAAAATATAGGTAGTTTTTCAATTGTCCCTGAGCTAAATTTAGACTCTTTAAAGGAAGCTTGTTTATTATGGGCAAAAAAAAGCCAGTTATTGGTTCAACTTTATAATAAAAATTTAGCAGGAGGGCATTTGATTATTTCAGGCCCAATTGATGAATTATCTAATTTAAAACTAATGTCTACATTTAAAAAAAAGGTAGAAGATAAGTATAATATAGTGATAAATGATGCAAATAAATACTTTACGACAATTAAAAGTATAAAATATAAAACAGATTATAAAGATCTTTCACGATTTATATTTGAAATTATACTTATTTGTCTGAAAAAAAATAAAAATAAAGCGAAAGTTGCTATACAAGGATTAGGACAAATCGGATATGAACTATCTCGATTATGTTTTGAAGCAAAAATACAAATAATTGTGAGTGATATTAGTAAACAAAAAGTAAAAAAAGTAGTTAAAAATTTTAATGCTATAGAAGTACTTTCAGATGATATATATACTATAAACTGTGATGTATTTTGCCCTTGTGCTATAGGAGCAGTTTTAAATCCATTAACTATTTCTAAATTAGGCTGTAAATTTATTGTAGGAGCAGCAAATCATCAATTGTCTGATGAGTCTGTGCATCTTTTATTAAAAGAAAAAAATATAATTTATATTCCTGATTATATAATCAATTCATTTCAATATATAAATATAAAAGAAAAACTATTGAAAGTCTTAGAAGCTTCTTTAGATAGAAATATTGATATGATTCAGGTTTTAGAGGGCGTATAAAAAGTTTAGCTTTTAACTAGTACAATTTTCTTTGCTTGTCCTATAAATTTTTTTCTTTCATTTTTACCCATCATACTTGCATATAAAAATAAATCTTGAGTTGAAGCCGTATGATTTGAATAGGCTTTTATTAAATTATCTGTGTTTATGTACATTTTAATCCTTAAAATTATCGTTAGAAGTATAGATTATGTATCGACAATTTTATTAGCTTTATCAAGTAAATTGTAGTTTCTGTACTTCCAAATAATAAATATATTAAGAAAAACCAATAGTAYTAAATAAATTTTTTGTGTATATTAGTAAGGAGACTATATAGCTTATTTAAGTTATAGTTATTTAGTACTATATAAACAATTTAATAAACTTAGTGAATAGATATGAAATTTAAATATTTTTTAATAATTTTATTTATAAATATAGTATGTCTTAATGCCCAATCACTAAAAGATTTATCTCGTTATGTAAAAAAAAACCCAAGCGATTTAAAGTCGATGTATAAATTAGCTAATGGTCTCAGAAAAGCTCAAAAATATAAAGCAGCTCATAAATACTGGAAAAGATTATTAAAACAACGTCCAAAAGACGATAAAATTAGATACTTTTATGCTGTTAATCTTTTTAAATTAGAAGAAGTTTCTAGTGCTTTATTGGCTTGTGCCAAAGTAAAAAAGCCTGCGATTAAAAAAAAATGTGAAAAAATGATTGCTAAAGCAGAACAAGATTATCCAGATGATCTTTATCTTTACCAAGCTGAGTTAGCTTTTTTAAAAAAAGATTATGAAAAAACTTATGAATTATTAGAGGAGTTATTATCTTCAGAAATTGACCATCCTAAATATAGATTGTTGCTTGGTAAGTATTATCACGCAACAAAAGATTACCTTTATGCATGGGACCAATATAATTTTGTTTTAACTACTGAAAGTAATATATCTATAGCTAAAAAGTTGAAGTCTAAATTAAATGAAATAGGAAAAAAGTCTCTACTTTATGTACTAGAGCATAAATCTAGTATTGAAGATGAGGCCGACTTCTATAAACGCTATTCTTATGCTTTAAAACTTCATAGTGATGAGACCAATAGAAGAGTAGGTGGTTTCAAAATTAAATTTGAAACCTATATAACAAAACAGATTGATGAAGATGAAGAGTCCTTTGAAAACTTTTATCAATTAGGGTTTATTCAAAGTAAACTAAAAAATAAAAATGAAGCAAAAGAGAGTTTTGAAAAGGCCTTAAATGAAGCACCTGACGACTTTTTATATGCTACTGTAGAGTTTTTGATTGAAGATTTGGACAATAACAAAGATAGACAAGAAACAATAGATGACTTTATTAGTTTAGCTGGTGGTAAAGAAATTTATGATGCTATGGTTAAAGCAGGTGATAAAGCTATTGAAAGAGCTAGAGATGATGAAAAGTCAGCTATAAATGAAGTTAGATCCCAAACTAAAAATATTTTTGCAAGCTTAAATATGTCAGAACAAGAAATTGTAGCAGAAATAGATAACTTTAAAAGAAAACTAGGTAACGCTCGAAATGCCAAAGAAAAAGCACAAATTAAACAACAATTTCAAAATAAATATGGTCATATTATGAAAGACCCAAGTATGAAAAGTCAAATGCAACAAATTATGAAGTCGTCTGCTGGTAAAAATCTCCAGAAAAAATATTCAAAAGATTTAGGTTCATTGAAAAATAAGTACGGAAGTAAATTTTAAAATATGATCAAGATACGAGAGCTATATTTCATATTATTTTTTCTAATTTTTAATAGTCTCTTTTTTGTTTCTGAAGCTAAAAAACCAGATGGGTCTAATTTAGGGGCATATGCTCATATAAAGATTTCAAAATATAGAAAACGCCGTAACTCACAATTGACAGTTTTGGTTTTGCCAGTTGTTATAGATGAGGGGCGAAATGGTTTTGATACTTACGCTTATAATCAAATAACAAACTTTTTTAGATCTTATAATTATTTAGTACCTTCATTTTTAGAGACTAATTTATATTTAAAACAAAAAAATATTGAAAAGTCTGCTTTTGAAAAAAGTTTTCAAGCTTTGGCAAATAAATACAAAGCAAAGTATGTAGTTTTTCTAAGAATTAAAAAGTTAGAACATTTTACAAAAATTAATGGAGCAGGAGTACTAGCTGCTGGCTTAGTTTTAGGTGGAATAGGTCGATATTCTTTTGGAGAATATTTATTAAAGATATATTCTGTTAAAGCCAATACAATTTTTGAGTACTCTACAGTAGACAAGAAAAAAGACCATATACTTGGCTTTTGGCAAACATCTAAAAGTTTGGCAAAAAAAATGCAATCAGATTCTATAAAGTCTTTATTGAAAGAATTTGCAACAAAACAAGTTCATCGTTCAGAAGGATATATTTTAAAAGATATAAACTCTTATTTTGATGATGCTAAAGGGTTTAAATAAACTCTCTTAAGATATATTTCTTGCCAATTTTTTAAGACAGGAGTATCTTGTTTTGTATTATAGGGGTTAGCCCTAAATGTTTCTTTTTGTATAAAGAAACCAATGCAACACAATTATCAAATGAACAAATTTTTGGTAGGAGAATTTATGGTGCGGATGCAATTATCCGGAGGCTATAATCTTAATTTGGCGGGTAAGCCTAGTTTAGATATAACAACAGCTTTAGATTTACCCTCTTTAATTTCAGTAAAGGCTAGTGATTTACAAGGAATCAAGCCTATGATGAAAGTAAAAGAAGGCGACTCTGTAAAAGCTGGTGATGTTTTATTTATTAATAAGCTAAACGACAAAGTTAAAATAGTAGCACCGTTTGATGGAACAATCAAAGAAATTAAACGTGGAAATCGACGAGTTTTACTTGAAGTAATCATTGATGTTAGTGGGAAACAATCAGTATCCCAATTTAAATCAAGAAGTATCGATGAAATTAGTGAGAATGATTTAATCAATCATTTGTTGGACACAGGTAGTTGGGCTTTTATAAGACAATATCCTTATAATGTCATAGCAGACCCTGAGTTACGTCCAAGAGATATCTACATTGAAACATTAACCAACGAACCTCATGTTCCTGACATGAACTTTGTCATCAAAGATCAGCAAGAAGCATTTGAAAAGGGTGTTCAATTACTAAAAAAGATAACCCCTGGTAACATTTTCATGGGACTTGCTAATACAGAAGTTGAAATACCAGAATGGTTAAGATCACTTAAAGATACAACACCTGTATATACAAATAATATTTATCCAGCTGGAGAAGCAGCTGTACAGAGCTATAATATCGCTCCAATGAAAAAAGATGAAGTTATTTGGCATATTAATGCTCAAGACTTAATCGCTATAGCAAATTTATTTGATTCAGGTAAATTAGATTACTCTCGAGTGATGACAGTATCTGGCTCTTGTGTAAATAAAGCCAAATATATTAAAACATACATAGGGTCACCTGTTAAAACTTTTTTAAAAGATGGTGTTTCTAGTGGTGAAAATAGATGTATATCTGGTGGAATTTTCACTGGTTTAAAAATCGAGCAAGATGGATATATGGGTTTTTACGGACACTCATTACATGTTATCCAAGAAGGAGTTGAAAGAGAGTTTTTACCTTTTCAACGTCCTGGTTTTGAAAAAGCATCTTTTTCAAGAGTCTTTTTATCAACATTTTTTGGGCCAGAGTCTTTTGTACAAACTTCATCTCAAATGGGTGAAGAAAGAGCCTGTATAGCTTGTTCACACTGTGAAGACGTTTGTCCTGTTGATATTAAACCACAATTTTTGTTTAAAACTATTTTAGCTGAAGATTATTCAATGGCAGAAAAATTAGGTGTTAAAGATTGTTCACTTTGTGGGCTTTGTACCTATGTTTGTCCATCAAAAATTGATTTAGATGAAATTATTAGCTCTGCACAGCAGTTTTTACATAAGGAGGGATAAAATGAAATTATTATTAGATATTTTTGAAAAATCCCGTAAAGATTTTTTTGGACCTGGTAAGGTTCTAGAGCAATTTGAGCCAGGTTTTGATGCTGCTGAAACATTTTTGTTTTCACCAGTACACATGACCAAAAAAGGCCCTCATGTTAGAGACTCTGTAGATACTAAAAGATATATGTCTATGGTTATCATGGCTTTAATACCTGCTTTATTGTTTGGTATTTATAACGCTGGATACCAGTCTCAGTTAGCAACTTCACAAAGTATTGCTTTTATAGATTGTTTTACTCAAGGTTTAATACTAGTAGTACCATTAATTATATTATCTTATGCTGTTGGTGGAACATGGGAAGCAATTTTTGCTGTAATTAGAAAACACCCAATCAATGAAGGTTTTTTAGTTACAGGTTTATTGTTTCCTTTAATATTACCTCCGACAATTCCATTATGGCAAGCTGCCATTGGTATTTCTTTTGGTGTAGTCATCGGTAAAGAAGTATTTGGTGGAACAGGAATGAACGTCTTAAACCCTGCGTTGGTTGCTAGAGCATTTTGTTTCTTTTCATATCCAGGTAAAATGAGTGGTGATAATGTTTGGGTTTATGCTAAAGATGCTTCTACATTAGTAGATGGTTTTTCTGGTGCAACTCCACTTGCTGTTGCCGCTGCTCATCATAAAATGAGTGTAACCGACCCAAGTGTAGTTGAGGCTTTAAGTGCTAAAGGTTTTGACTTTATGTCAATGTTTAGTGGTTTAATACCAGGTTCGATTGGTGAAACTTCAACCGTTGCTATTATGCTTGGTGCATTAATATTGGCAATTGTTGGTGTAGCTTCATTTCGTACAATGTTATCTTGTGTATTTGGTGCAATGCTTACTGGCTTAGTATTTTATAATTTGGCTCCAGATGGTGCTGCTGGTATTTATCATTTACCTCCACATTTACACTTAGTAATGGGTGGTTTTGCTTTTGGTTGTGTATTTATGGCAACTGATCCAGTATCAAGTGCTGCAACTAATTTAGGTAAAATGATTTATGGCTTTGGGATTGGTGTATTAGCTGTTTTAATTAGAACAGTAAACCCAGCATACCCAGAAGGTATGATGCTTGCAATTTTATTCATGAATGTATTTGCTCCACTCATTGACTTTTATGTAATTCAATTTCATATTGCGAAAAGAAGGAGAAAGCATGAATAAAGATACTATTTATACATTTACTTACGCTATTGTAGTTTGTTTAGTTTGTAGCTTGTTATTATCTATAGCAGCAATAGCTTTAAAGCCACTACAAGAAGAAAATGTAAAGTTAGATAAACAAAAAAATATTTTAAAAGCTTTTGCTTTAGTGGATGCAAGTGCAGATGCTAATGTAGTGGCTCAAAAATATAAAACTTATGTACAAGGTTTTGTGATTGATCAAAAAGGTAATATTGTTGATGGTTTAACACCAGAGACTTTAGATATTGTTAAAACTTGCTCAGTACATCCAAATGATATTGCTAAAAATGCAAAAGATTGTTTATTACCTGTTTTCAAAAAAATTGAAGATGGTAAAATTACTGGTTTAGCATTTGGTATATCTGGTCAGGGACTATGGTCTAGATTACTTGGATATTTAGCTTTAAAATCTGATGCTAATACCGTTGAGGGATTATCCTTTTATTCACAAGCTGAGACTGCTGGTCTTGGTGGAGAAATTGCTGAGGAATGGTTTCAAAAAAACTTTATTGGTAAAAAGATATACAATACATCAAATGAATTAGTCTCTGTTGTAGTTGCAAAAGGTGAGGCTAAAAACGCTAGTACTCCACTTGAGCACACAGTTGATGGAATCAGTGGTGCTACTATAACAGCTAATGGTGTTACAGATTTATTAGAAACTACTCTTAGGTTTTATCAGCCATTTTTGAATAAATTTCGTAATGGGGGTAACTCATGAGTTTAAGTAAAAAAGAGATGGAGGTCTTGGTTGACCCTCTAATATTCAATAACCCGATCTCAATTCAAGCTTTAGGTGTATGTTCTGCTCTTGCTGTAACTGTACAATTAAAGCAAGCAATTGTTATGTCATTATCAGTAACGGTAGTACTAGTTTTTTCTAGTTTCTTTTTATCTATGATGGCTAATACTGGCAAGGGTATCCCTAATAAAATTAGAATGATTGTTGAATTATGTGTAATCGCATCTTTAGTGATTTTAGTAGATCAGGTATTGAAAGCTTTTCAGTATGATTTATATAAGCAACTTTCAGTATTTGTGGGTTTAATCATTACAAACTGTATAATTATGGGTAGAGCCGAAGCATTTGCTTTAGGTAATACTCCAAAAGCTTCTATCTTAGATGGTATCGGAAACGGTGGTGGATACGCTATTGTTTTATGTACTGTTGCTGGATTTAGAGAAGTTTTAGGCTCTGGTAAATTACTAGGTTTCAAAGTGGTACCAGAAGCTTTATATAATGTTGGATATGAAAATTGTGGTTTAATGGTGCTTGCACCAGGCGCCTTTGTATTAATTGGATTGTTTATCTGGGCTCAAAATACTTTGTTTCCAGCTAAAACTAAATAGGGAAATTGGAGGTAAAAATGTCTACAGAACTAATTTCTCTCGCAGTATCCTCAATTTTTGTTAATAACATTTTATTAGCAAACTTTTTAGGGATGTGTTCATTCTTGGCTGTATCTAAAAAAGTAGAAACAGCTATGGGTTTAGGTATTGCAGTAGTCTTTGTATTATCAATTATATGCCCTGTAAACTGGTTGATTTATACTTATTTATTAGCACCAGGAGCTTTAGGTCGGTTTAGCCCTTCATTAGCTCATATTGACTTAAGCTTTTTGAAATTTATTAGTTTCATTGCTGTAATTGCAGCTATGATTCAAATTATTGAAATGTTTATGGATAAATTTATGCCGGCACTATATGCAGCTCTGGGTATTTTTTTACCATTGATTGCTGTAAATTGTGCAATCTTAGGAGCGGCACTTTTTATGATTGAAAGAGACTATACTTTGATTGAAAGTGTAGTTTTTGGGACATCATCTGGTATTGGTTGGTGGCTTGCAATTATTGCTATGGCTGCTATTCGTCAAAAACTTATGTACTCTAATGTTCCAAAGGGATTAAGAGGGCTAGGTATTACTTTTATTATCACAGGACTTATGGCTATTGGTTTCATGGGTTTTGCTGGAATAAGTCTTTAGGAGAGTATAATGTTTGAAATTGCTATATCTGTTGCAGCATTTACTGGTCTAATTGTTGGCTTAGTATTTATATTAAACATTGCATCTAATTTTTTAGTGGACTCAGGTCCAGTAACTTTAGATATTAATGGCGGAAAAAAAGTAGCCGAGATCTCAGCTGGAGATACATTACTTGGCGCTTTAATTGGGCAAGGAATTTTTTTACCATCAGCTTGTGGTGGTGGAGGAAGTTGTGCTCAATGTAAATGTAAAATCGTATCTGGTGGTGGAGAAGTTCTACCAACAGAAGAGGGACATTTATCAAGAAAAGAACAAAAAGAAGGTGTTCGATTAGCATGTCAGGTTAAAGTTAAAGAAGACATGCATATCGAAGTTGAAGAAGAAATCTTCGGAATCCAAAAATTTAAAACAAAAGTTAGGTCAAATCATAATGTTGCTACTTTTATTAAAGAGTTAGTCCTTGAATTTGAAAATGGTCAGACGATTGATTTTAAAAATGGTGGATATATTCAAATTGAAGTTCCTGTATATGAGTGTTCATATAAAGAGTTTGATATTGAAAAAGAGTATCATCCAGATTGGGATAAGTTTGATATATGGAAATACCATTCAAAAGTTGATGAGCCATTAATCAGAGCTTACTCTATGGCTAATCATCCTGCTGAAAATGATATTGTTATGTTGAATGTACGTATTGCTTCTCCTCCTCCAGGGCGAGATGACTTACCTCCAGGTCAATGTTCATCATGGATTTTTAATCTAAAACCAGGAGACGAAGTAACAATTTCTGGACCTTACGGTGAATTTTTTATTCAAGAAACAGAAAGAGAAATGTGTTTTATTGGTGGTGGTGCTGGTATGGCTCCAATGCGTTCACACATCTTTCATCTGTTTAATACTGTTAAAACATCACGTAAAGGTACTTTTTGGTATGGGGCGAGATCAAGACGAGAAATGTTTTACCATGAGCAATTTTTAGATATTGAAAAACGTATGGATAACTTTAAATATACTGTAGCTTTATCTGATGCAATGCCAGAAGATAAGTGGGAAGGTAGTAAAGGATTTATCCATAATGTATTACTTGAAGAATATTTAAATAATCACGAAGACCCAACAGAGATAGAGTACTATTTATGTGGGCCTCCAATCATGAACAAATGTGTGATTGAGATGTTAGACAGTTTAGGTGTTGAACCCGATATGATTCGATTAGATGATTTTGGTGGATAAAAACTAAACACAAAAACCCCCTTAGAAATGAGGGGGTTTTTTAGATTTAAGGATAAAAATGCAAAGACCTAAAATACCGATTAGACAAATATTATTTATTATTGTATTGATATTATTTGGAATGAGTTTTCAAACAAAAAATGAAAAGTCGTATCAATTTATTCATGGTTCAACTATGGGTACTACTTACCATATTAAGTTTGATTTTCATGAATCTATTAAAATAAAACAAAAAGTTGAAAAAGTACTACGAGATTTAAATCAATCTATGTCTACTTATATAAAAGATTCAGAAATATCTAAATTTAATAGTTTTCAATCAATTGAGCCTATGACAATTAGTAGTGGTTTATGGTTTATGGTGAATGAGGCTTTTAAAGTATCCAAATTAAGTAATGGAGGATATGATGTTACTGTTGGTCCATTACTTAGAGAGTATGGTTTTGGCCCAAATAAACGAGTCAATTCAATTCCGACTAAAGAAACTATAAACTCTATAAAAACTTATATTGGGTATAAAAAAGTAAAACTTCTTGAAGACTTTCAAATTAAAAAACTACATCCAAAAATACAATTAGATTTAAATAGTATTGCTAAAGGTTATGGAGTAGATTTAATTTGTAAATTTTTAGATAAGAGTAAAATAGAAAACTATTTAGTAGAGATTGGTGGAGAAATTAAAGCAAAAGGTAAATCTCCAAGAGATGATAATTGGCATATTGGTATTAATCAACCCGTAAGAGGGTCTAAGAGTGACCAATTTTACTCTGTAGTGCCAATTATTAATCAATCAATGGCAACAAGTGGGAACTATCGTAGTTTTGTAAAATCAAAAGATAAAATACTTGGACATATTATCGATCCAATTACTGGAAAACCGATTCAAACTGAGGTTTTAAGCGCTACTATTTTTGCTAAAGATTGTTATTATGCTGATGCTTTAGCAACTATGTCTATGGTGAGTGGCTTAGACAAATCTATCAAAATACTTAAAGAGTTAAAAGGTGTTAAATATTATTTGATTGCTGTTGATAAAGATAAGAAATTGAAACATTACTCTAATTTAAAATAATATAAACAAACCAAAATTATACCAAGCATGCAATAGATATGAAGGTATAATAGATTGATATTTTTGATAAAAATAGCTAAATATTAGAGATGGAAAAAAGACCGCGCCAGCCCAAAGAAAACTATGTATATATAAATGGCAAAATGAAAATAAAATAGAAGTTAGTAAAATAGGGGCTATTTTATTTGCTTTAAATTTATTTGAAATATATTTTTGAATAAATCCTCTAAAAATAATTTCTTCAACTAAGGGCCAACAAAAGCTTTGTAATATAATAAATGACCCAATTTGAAAGCTTTGATTTATTGGGATAAAGCAGGATAATATAAACCAAAAAATTGGGGCAAGAGTTAAGCAAGTATAGAAAGTCTTGTCTTTACTTAATTTTGATAGCATTTAACTATTTTTGGCTGCTTTCATGGCAGCGATTAGCTTATCTTCTGTTATTGTAGAATCACAAGCATTAGGGTCTCCAGTACTATCACAGATGCATTCCATTTCAACCTCTATGCCATCAACCATGACTTTACGACCACCACATGATCCAGATAGGGTTTTACCAGTAATCATAACACCAACAGCAAGACCTAAAAAACATAAAGTAAATATTGTAAAAACGATAAAAAATAATTCCATAAGAGTTCCTTCTATTTTTATTATATCATATGGTAAGATTTTGTTTTACAAGTGTGATAAAGATGCATCAAGACATAGGGGTAAAAATGTTTATTTTACAAAGAGCGGATGAAAGTAAAATTTTATCAGTAAATATTAAAGATATAGATTTTGAGCTAAATCAACTAAATTTATTTGATAATACTTTTTTTGTGGTTTTGAATGAAGATAAAGTCGGAAGCTTTTTTCAGTGTGCAAAGTCATCCGATGATAAATACATAATTGAAGTTAAAATTAATAAAAAACTATATCAATACAGTAAAGTTTTAGATTATGAAAAAACTTTGTATTGGGCAGATATGTTTTTAAAATCTGATATTTGTATTGATAGAAATTGGTTACAACAAATATTTTGATTTAATAAAAAAAAGCTACATCAAAAAATATAAGATGTAGCTTTGTAACCAGAGGTTTTATCTATAATACCTAAAACTTTTATTTTCAACTTCTGTTAAAAATGGAGAGTTATTATACATAGTTGTTTTATATCTTTTACGAGTAGGACGATTAATAGCTCTACGATTTGTTCGGTTGATATACCTAGGCTGATAGTAGTTTTGAGTATATTGTTGTTTTTCACAATTGTGTTTAACACGTCTCATTAATCTATCTAATTTATTTACTTTTTGAGTAATACGAGTATTTCTTTTATTATATCTAGGAGAAAAGCTTTCCCATCTAGCATCGTATTGTATAAACTCAGGAGATGCATGAGTATATCTGGCTGTATCATTAGAATAGCTAGAAAGTTCATTTAATGACCTTTGACATTTTGAATTATAGTTTGAAGCATATCGTCTGGAGTCATGATTATAGTTGTATGCGTAATTGTCTTGGTAATAGTCAGTGCTATATTTATTATCTGTATACAAAGCATAGTATCTTCTCATGCTAATTAATAAATTTTTATCTGCAAGACCATCGGCTTTTAAAGAAGTTAGTTTTTGATATTTGATGATAGCTGCTTTAGTTTTTGGGCCATAGACTCCATCAATATCACCCGTGTCAATTTGCATTTCTCTTAAGTAAGTTTGAATTTGAGAAATTAAAGGGTTAAAAGCATCTACTGAGATATTACTTAGTAGAAATAGTGCGAATAAATTTATCAAGATACGAGTCATAAGATTCTCCATAGGGAATTAGTTATTATTGTTAATGGATTATATATTTTAATTGAGTGTTTTTGTACAATATTAATCAAATATGTTGAAAATCATTTTATTTGTATAC
This sequence comes from Candidatus Cloacimonadota bacterium, assembly GCA_002402105.1. GTDB lineage: Bacteria > Muiribacteriota > UBA6191 > UBA6191 > UBA6191. The sequence goes on along the minus strand of NVVD01000011.1, from coordinate 114,309 downwards.
AATGTATTAGATAATTTTAAAGAATTAGTATGGCATTTAAAGAATGCATCCAAAAAGATAAGACCATTTAACTTGGGTATAATAAAGATTTTAAAATATTGGAATCATTTATAAATATGAAAGTAAAAAAAAGTTTAGTATTTTTTATACCCGATTTAACTATGGGTGGCACTTTAAGCTTAATTAAAACTTTGATTCCTATTTTAAAAAAACACTATAATATTAGTATTGTAGTTCAAGAAATAAAAGGTCAACTAAGCCTTGATGTCCCTATTTATAGTTTAAATACAAAAAATACTATACTAAGTGTAATTAAATTAAATTCTTATTTAAAATCAGAAAAAATAGATATCATTTTAAGTTTCATGGAGAGAGCTAATTTAATTTCTTATGTAGCTTGTAAAATGACTCAAATTTATTGTGTGTTATCAATCCACAACTCACCAAAATATGCTTTTTGTAAAAGAACATTTTTAAAGCGTCTTATGGGGAGATTACTTTATAAAATGATAGATAAAAAAACTCCTATTATTTCTGTATCAAAAGGAATTTCAAAAGAATTAAAGAATGACTATAAATTAACAAATATACATACAATTTATAACTTAATAGATTGCAAAAAATATGTTCAAAATACATCTACTTTAAAAACAATACAGCTTTTATCTTATGGAAGGTTTGTAGATCAAAAACGAATGTATTTATTAATAGAAGTAGCTAAATTTTTAAAAGAAAAAAAAGTGGACTTTAAAATGACTCTTATTGGAGATGGGCTTAAGAAAGACTCATTGCTTGATTTAGTTAGAAAATATCAATTAACAAGCGTAGTGTTTCTTTTAGGTGAAGACTCTTTATCTCAATCTCAAAAAGATGCACATATATATATGCAATGTTCTGAATTTGAAGGTTTTGGAATAGCAATGTTAGAAGCAATGGCATGTGGTTTAGCTATTATAGCTGTAGATTGTCCGTATGGACCAAAAGAAATATTATTAGATAATTGTGGAATATTGATAGAAGATAATAGTGATAAACAAATAGTTGAGGATATGAGTTTAAAAGTAGTTAATTTAATAGATGATTCAACTTATTTACAAAACTTATCAAAAAAGTCATTAGAACGCTCAAAAGACTTTGATATAGATAAAATATCAGGTCAATATATTGATGTATTTGAAGCTTTTTAGTCTTGATTTATAGATATTAGACTTATTAATAAAATGTTATACTATTAGTAGAAAGGCAAAAATGAGTAAACAATTAAAAAAGCTACCAATTGGTATTCAAACATTTAGAGAAATAATAGAAGATAACCATCTTTATATAGATAAAACAAAAGAAGCCTTTGATTTAATCACAAATAATAAGAGTATTTTTTTATCTCGCCCAAGACGTTTTGGTAAGTCTTTATTTTTAGATACCCTAAAAAACATTTTTGAAGGAAATAAAGAGCTATTTAAAGGTTTGTACATTTATGATAAATGGGATTTTGATGTTAAATATCCTGTAATAAAAATAAGCTTTTCGGGTGATTTAAGAAGTAAAAACTCTATAAAAAAAGTAATTTTATCTAAATTAGAAAAAAATCAAAAAAGACTTGGTATAGAGTGTAAAAACCAAGAAGATATTGATATTTTTTTTAGCGAATTAATACAAAATACATCTGAAAAACACAATAAAAGAGTGGTTGTTTTAATTGATGAGTATGACAAAGCTATCTTAGATAACTTAGATCAAATGGATGTAGCCAAAGAAGCTAGAGAAACGATTAAAGGTCTTTATACTATTTTAAAAGATAGCGATGAGTATTTAAAATTTATATTTTTAACAGGTGTGAGTAAGTTTTCAAAAGCTTCTATTTTTAGTGGTTTAAATATGTTAGATGATATTTCACTTGTTGAAGAGTTTGGAAATATCTGTGGTTATACTCAAGATGATATCGAGAGTACTTTTTTACCCTATTTAGAGGGAGTCGATTTAGCAAAATTAAAAGCTTGGTACAATGGATATAACTTTTTAAAAGATGATGTTTATAATCCTTTTGATATTTTGTTATTTATAAAAAAAGGTTTTATATATAAAAACTATTGGTTTAATACAGGTACTCCTAGTTTTTTAATTAAATTAATAGAGCAAAATCATTATTTTTTACCTAAATTATCTAATTTAAGAGTAGGAGAAAATTTACTAGATAGTTTTGATATAGATAACATTGATATAGAGGTGATATTGTATCAATCAGGTTATTTGACTATTGAAAGTGTTGGAGTAGATGATGATGAAGATATTATCTATACTTTAAAACTACCAAATCGAGAAGTAAAGTCATCTTTGAATCAATACATAATCAATAGTTTGTACCATGATAATTCATTGCAAAGAAAAGATATTAGTAAATCTTTAAGAAATGCAAATTTAAGCGACTTAAAAACATCATTAAAAGCAATATTTGCATCTATCCCAAACGATAATTACCGTAAAAATAATATTCAAGATTATGAGGGCTTTTATGCCTCTGTAATTTATGTATATTTTCAGAGTTTAGGTTTAGATATCATTGGTGAGGATGTAACAAATAAAGGTCGTATAGATTTAACTTTAAAGCTCAATAATGCTATTTATATTATTGAATTTAAAATGGGTGATACAGATGCTTTAGAGCAAATTAAATCAAAAAACTATCATCAAAAGTATTTATCTGAGGGTAAAGATATTTATTTAGTTGGTATTAATTTTTGTAAGGATGAAAAAAATATATCTAAGTTTGAGTGGGAGCATCTTTAATCGGTAGTTGTTTAGTCTAATTTATAATTTTAGATTGCTTCTTTAATTAAAATAAAAGATGTAAATTTCTTAAACCCCTATAATGTGCCAAAAATAGAAGGTCTAAAACAAACAACTTTAGATGTTCGAGCTACAGATGAAAGTGGAAAAGAGTTTATAGTTGAAATGCAAATAAAGGATGAGAAAAACTTTACGAAAAGATCTCTTTATTATACTTCTCAAGTTTTAGTATTTTCTCCCTACTTTTTTAGGGAGAGTTTTATTAAAGAAGTTTTACTTTTTTTTAATCTTAAAAGAATCCTTCAAAGAAACAGTACGATTAAATACTAATTTATCCATTGTAGAATCTTTATCAACACAAAAATAGCCTGTTCTTTCAAATTGAAATCCATCACCAGCACTTAGGTCTTTTAATGTATTTTCAATTTTACAGTTTTGTAATACTGTTAAAGAGTTAGGATTTAAATCTTCTAAGTAGTTTTCTAAAGCTTGAGGATTTTCATTCATAAATAATCGATCATAGAGTCTTACTTCCATGTCTAATGCAAACTTAGCAGAGACCCAATGGGCTGTACCTTTTACTTTTCGACCATCTGATGCTTTTCCACAAAATGACTCTTGGTCGTATGTACATCTTAGTTCGATGACTTTTCCATTATCATCTTTAATTACTTCTTGGCATTTGATAAAATAAGAGTTTTTAAGTTTAATTTCTCCACCAGGCTGTAGTCTAAAATATTTTTCAGGAGGGTTTTCCATAAAGTCATCATGGTCTAAGTAAATTTCTCTTGTAAATGGTAGCTCTCTATATTTTGTATCTGGGTCTTCTGGATTTACTTTCGCTTTTAAGTACTCAACCTTATCAACAGGATAATTTTCAATAATTACTTTTAWTNKSRWTTRAWWYTKYMWTNSCACNKASTRRMAWWTKWSTTYAAATCTTCTCTAATACAATACTCAAGCAGGGCTAAATCTACAGTTGACTCAACTTTGGCTATACCGATACGGCTACAAAACTCTTTGATAGAGCCTGATGTATATCCACGTCTACGTAAACCAGCTATTGTTGGTAGCCTTGGGTCATCCCAAGAGTTGACGGCTTTACTTTCAACTAATTCTAATAACTTTCGTTTAGATAAAACTGTATAATTGATATTTAGTCTAGCAAATTCAATTTGTTGTGGGTGGCATTCAATATTTAATGCGTCAATAAACCAATCATATAAAGGACGATGGTTTTCAAATTCAAGAGTACATAAAGAGTGAGTAATACCCTCAATTGAGTCACTCATACAGTGAGCGTAATCATACATTGGATAAATACTAAATTTATCACCTGTTCTGTGATGGCTTTCTTTTTTAACACGGTAAACAGCTGGGTCTCTCATGTGCATATTAGGAGAAGCCATATCAATTTTAGCTCGTAGTATATATTTACCTTCTTCAAATTTACCTTTTGCCATTTTTGTAAATAGATCTAAATTTTCTTTAATACTTCTATCCCTAAAAGGGCTGTTTGTTCCTGCTTCTGTGAGGTTGCCACGATATTCACGCATTTGCTCTGGGCTTAACTCACAAATATAGGCTTTACCAATCTTTATTAAGTCAATAGCATATTGATAAAGTTTTTCAAAATAATCAGAAGTATAAAAAAGATTATCTCCCCAATCAAAACCAAGCCATTTAACATCTTCTTTTATAGACTCTACATACATTGTATCTTCGTTAGCAGGATTAGTATCATCAAATCTTAAGTGACAGGGACCTTCATAATCACTTGCAATACCAAAATTTAGACAAATTGATTTAGCATGACCAATATGTAAAAAACCATTAGGCTCAGGGGGAAATCTAGTAATGACTTTACTATTATTTTTACCTAATCTAAGATCGTTGTCTATAATGCTTCTGATAAAGTTTTTACTTTTTGTTTTTGCCATTTTGTAAGTCCTGAATTGATTGAAAAGGGTGGTGATATTATTGAGCCACGGATTATATATTAAAATAACTAGCATATAAAGCTTCAGTTTTTTTGGAATTATGATTTTAATAATAAATTATATTTCAGATGCATGGACAAAATGAAACATTTTCTTGTAATAGGGGTTAAAAATAAGTAAAGTACAAAATAAATATTAAATTTAATACTTAAATAAGGGTTTTTCAAATGGAAAAAGATCAATACGGAATTATAGTTCCTATAAATATTGCAATAGCAGTAAGTATATTTGTAGTTTTTTTATGGTTATCAGGGCATAGTTCAAATGGTGTTCATGAAAGTTCGTTAGCTGCATCTGGAAAATTTAAAGTATCAAAAGAGTTTAAAGTGACAAAAACAGTACCAATTGTTGAAGAAAAAAAATCTCACTAAATTACTTTTTGAAGTTAGAAAAAACTACCTTAGGGTAGTTTTTTTTTTTTGCCTTTAAACAAAGTAGGTATAAAATAAAAGATAATTGTATTTCTTTCTAATTTGATATTTTTGAAGGTAGAATAATTAACATTCATTTTGTAGATAACTATTGTATAACATTTATAAATAATGGAACTAACAATGAAAATATTCTTTCTAATAATACTTTTAATACAAAATAATTGGGTACTTGAAAATACAGAAATTAATCATAAAAATCTTATTGAAAAATTAATGATGCAAAATGCAAAATTATTGTCATTAGTAACAGATATTAGAGAAAGAGAAAAAAGTGAGCTAAAACAACAATTGTCATTTACTAAGTTTAAACCCAAGATAATAAAGAAAAAGTCCTGTCATGTAGTAAAAGCAAGAGAGACAATTATCATAGCTAATCATTCTAAACCACAAGAAGACAATATAGAAAATCAATTAATGAAATTAATTAAAAAGCAATCTGTTAAATATCAAGAAGTGATCTTAGAGCTCGAAGAAGAAGAAAATAGGTTAAGTGTTTCAGCAGGGCAAAGATATGATATGGATAAAGCCCAAAACTCTTCAAAGTATGTACAAGTAGGGTATAAAATATCAGATAAAACCCATGCGATTTTAGAGTTTCAAAATAGAGATATTTCAGATGTATTTATAGGTGATACCAAGAGTATTTGTCTTGGTATAAAAAGATACTTCAACTCTAAAAAAACTCAAAAGATTGTTCCTTATGGGGCTGTTTTATATAACATACAAGAAGCAACAATGGGTGGAGATAAAAGTTTTGACTTAGATCAAAGTGTTATTCAATCTCTATCAGCTAGATTAGGTATAGAATGTAAATTAGACTCTCATACAGCTTTTGATTTACATTATGAAAAAGGTGGAAGAAGTGGTCACCTTTTAAAAGTAGATGGTTCAACAATAATATTAAAACCAGAGAGATCAGTAATTGGGATGGGGATTCACTATGATTTTTAATAAAGAAGAAATAATAAAGCATTTTGGTTTAGAGCCTTTAGAGTTTGAAGGTGGATATTATAAACAAACTTATATAAAATCAGAAGGTGAAAATATCGTATCTACTTGTATTTATTATCTTTTAACAGATGATACAAAAAGTATTTTACATCGTTTAAAAAATGATGAGATTTATCATTTTTACTTAGGTGACCCTGTACAATTGACTATACTTGGACAAAACTCAAAAAATATTATCTTAGGTAATAATATATTTGATGGAGAGCAACTACAATTTGTTGTAAGGGCTAGAGAATGGCAAGGATCTTGTCTCATTAAAGGTGGAAAATGGGCTTTACTTGGAACAACTATGGCTCCAGGTTTTAAATTAGAAGACTTTGAACTGGGTATAAAAGAAAAATTAATGATAGAATATCCAAAGTTTAGTAATGAAATTAAAAACCTAAGTTGAAATGAAAAAATATTTTGAAATATCTTATCAATTTATAATTCCCGATCATGAGCAAGTTGATTTTGTATTTAAGATTGATGATAAGTCTTTAAATTTAATGCATGAAGAGTCTTTTGAGCCGTCCGATTGGACAGCTTTAAATAATAATAAATGTTCAAATTGTCCTTTGTCTTCAAAAAATTATGAGAGATGTCCGCTATCTGTAAATTTAGATAAAATTTTATCTGATATGAGTAGGGTAATTAGTTATCAAAATATTGATGTTAAGGTGGTAACTGCTCAACGAACAATCACTCAAAATACAAGTGCTCAAAGGGCATTAAGCTCTTTAATGGGTTTAATAATAGCAACTTCTGGTTGTCCTCATACATCGTTTTTTAAACCAATGGCAAGATTTCATTTACCAATGGCTGAAACCCAAGAAACAATTTATAGGGCTTCAAGTATGTATTTATTATCTCAATACCATAGAAAATCAATTGGTTTAAAGCCAGATTGGGAGATGGTGGGACTACAAAAAATTTATAAAAATATGCAGGTTGTAAATAGTCATATAGCTGCAAGATTAAGAGAAGTTTGTGAAAAAGATGCAATGCTAAATGCCTTAATTTTACTTGATTTATTTACTCAAACTGTACCACCAAGTATAGAAAAATCTATGATAAAAATGCAGGATCTGTTTTACCCATACTTTGTATTTGACGATTTACTTCAAGATACAGATAAAAACTAATTTTTTTGTAAAAAGAGCTTAGCAACTCACACAAAATATTGTATAATAAAATGTAATTTGTAGAAAATAAAGAGCGTTTATGACAAAATTTTGGTATTTACCAGCAGTAGTTTTTTTTCTTGTAGTTAGTTTTTCTGGTTGTATGAAACCGAGCTTAGAAGATGAAATTAACAAGTACTTAAATAAAGATACTTTATGGATAAATAAAGAGGCAACTATTTTATCGGATCAATTTGAGCAAAGTATGATTAGTCTAGCTACAGATGAAAAAGCAACAATTGAGCTTTTAAAATCAAAGCTAATAAAACAATCAGAAAACTATTTATCAAAGTTAAAGTCACATATGATTTATAATGATAAAATAAAAAATGCTCATGAACAAATCATTATTTGCGCAAAATATACTGATCTTGGTTATAAGTTTGTACTTAAAAACCTAGAAACAAAAGATGGGCTATACCATAAACAGGCTACTGAAGTATTTGATAAAGCAGATCAAGCTCAACGTATATGGAAACAAAGAATCTTAGATTTAGGGCAAAAATTTAAAGTTGAAATTAAATAATTAAATAATTTGATATTCAATTTGATATTTATTAGCTATTTCTAAGAAAAATGATTCAATAGTTTTATCATTTATATTATGTGTATCATTATATCTAATTTTAACTGTAGTCTGCCTTAAAGAAGAGTCAATATTTCCATAAATACCTACATTAACTAATGGAAATTTTTTAGAAAAATTTTCAACATCTATAGCAATTACTCCTTCTGTTGTATTGTATAAACATGATTGAGTGATTGATTTAATATGTGTTGAATGTAAGCTTTGATCTAAAATATTTTGCACCATAGCTTGAAACATTTGAGGAAAACCAGGAAGAGCATATACTCCATTGATATAAAAGCCAGGAGCTCCTAAAGGGTTTTCTATAAGATCACAATTTTTGGGTAAGATAGCCATTCGTTTACGTTGATCTGTTATTTCTAGTTTATATAACTCATGTAGTTTTTTTAAACATTCCTGATGAATACAATAATCTAAATCTAAAGCCTTAGCTATGCCTTCACGACTCACATCATCATGAGTACCACCAAGTCCACCAGTTGTAATAATAGGAAAATAACCTTGATTTTTAAGAGACTTTATTTCGTTAGAAATTAAAAGTATATCATCACCAATACTGATACTTTTTTGAAAGGGTATACCAAGTGCAAAAAACTTTTTTTGAATCCAATAAGCATTGTTATTTTCAATTTCTCCAAAGAGAATTTCATCACCTATAGAAATGATTGCAGGTTTTAAATCTTTATGTTGCCATTGCATCATTAATTTTTAGGATAGCTATTTGAAAGCTTAAAAAGTGGAATACTATAATCGTGATAGATAAGCTCTAAAACTTGATATGATAAGTTAATAGTATCTCCTGTAAATGGTGGAAAAGGAGATGTTATTAGATGGGTAGAAAGGTAATAATTTAAACTTTCTTTGTCTTCTTGATTAACAAATTGTTCAGCACTAATACTTGTATCATGTTTATGACGATTTATGAGCTGATTTATAGTTTTACTATCATTAATAAAAGCGATAAAAAAGTTATCAATTGTAATGAACGGTAGTTGAGATAATGGTAAATCATCATAATTGATAGTTGATATTGGTAGCTTTAATTTATCAGATCCTTGAAATATATTATCTATTTGAGTCTTTTTTCTCAAAAGATTAAGCTTAGTTTTAATTTCTTTAGAGATAGATAAAAATGTTTTATTTCGTTTTTTAGAACTTACAAAATATTTTTTAATTAGTTTTGCTCGTTGTTTTTGTATAGATTTTTGTAGCTTATTTTTCTTTTTTATAAAGGATGCTTTTAAGTCTTGTAATTTTTGTAAATAAGTAAAGTATTCATCTTTATTTACTTTGTTTTTTACAGCTTTTAAATTTTTGTTTATTTGAGACTTTTGTAATTGATAACTTTTAGAAATTGTTCTTTTTTGTCGCTCAAAACTTTTAATAAATTGATTGTTTTTATTTTGTAACTTTGTGCCAATAATCATACGATTTTGCATTGTAGTTTCTTGTTTATAAAAAGTATTTAACCCAAAGTGGTATTGAGCCATTTTTGGATGTAATAAAAAAACTTTAGAGAAATCAAGCAAGCCTATTTGACAAAAAGATATATGAGTAATGTAGAAAAATGATAAAAAGTATTTAAGTGTAATCATCATTATTTCAACCTTCTTTCTTGACCTATGCTACGAAAGTGTACTTGTTGTGGAATAATATGAATAGGAATACAAATTGTTGTGTCATTACCTTCTGAGTCAATTGCTTTGACTTTAATTTCGTCATATTTATTTTGTCTTGGATAGCGATGAAACCTTTTAAATATAGATTTATCTTGGTATTGATAACCCATTTGTTTTATTTTATTTGCTAAACGGTCTTCTGTATCAACTAATTCTAAACCATTAGTACTAGCAAGGTTATCAACAACAATTTTATTAGAACAAAAACCAGATGTAATTGAAATCGAACCAAGTAAATTTTTTCCTGTTACATTATCAGAAAATTCTGCTCTAATTTCAAACCTTGTGTCTTCTGGTATTTGATAAAAACATTCTTGGAGGTTTCCACTATTACAAGTAGAGATACGGTAGTCATTTTGGGGAGGTACTTTTTCATTGTTTATAGCGCTAGAGTTAAAGAAACTAGAATTAGACCTTGGGTCTTGACTTCGATACACATTAACTTTGTCTGACCAAGTAAGATTACCTGAGTTACTACCGATCATACCTGGTACTTGAGTTACTACATAATAAATAATTTGATTTGTTTTATAGTCTCTTAAGCTAACTCTAAGATGTGGAGGGGCTTCATCTTTATATTTTATAGAACCAATTAAATCTGGCTCAATATAAAAAGATTTCTCTTGAAAGTTTTTTAAGTAATTAGCGGGAGAAGAAAGGGCTCCGTTGTATAAATGAGGAGTATTGGTTTTTCCTGCTAATCTATAATGGTAGTTAGAGAGAGAAATACTTTGAGCTCCACCTGGTGTTAGATAATTTGCATATAGTCTAGCATCTTGCCCAACTGCATATAAATTATAGCTTAAGTTAGTGTCAGAGTGAAAAAAGTATGGTGCTAAAATAGTGTCTCGTTGAAGTGTCCAAGATGTTTTTCTATAACAATTTTGAGAAGTTTCTAAGTCTGGTAAAACTTTTAAACAATCTGCATTATTATCGGTACTATTTTTAAAGAGTATATATTTTTTATTGCCATTATCTGTAGGAAACTGAAAAAAGTTAGATGAGCTAGGAAACCTTGTTGTAAGCATTTTATAGTTTACATTTGTTATACGGCTTTCTTTGGCATTATAGATAGCTGTAACATTTGAAGTAGCCCCAGTAGATAGTGGTGGAAAAATAGTTTCTTTTTCAAAAGTTTTATTCCAATAGGCATTATTTAAACCTCGATTATTTGAATTAGCTAGAGTGGATGGGGGGTCATATTTTTTTCCGTTATTATATTGAAAACTAAAAGTTCTATCATCGCAACGATTTGAACAGTTTTCATTTGCATCATTAGGGTAATGAAAATCAACTCTTTCAATAGTACCACCTTGATTCATTTTATTTGGATAAACTTTTGCAGCTTCTTCATTCTTTTTAAAAGTAGGGCTTGCTTCTAAATTAGGTCTATCTAAAAGGTTAGCAGCTGGGTCAACTAAACGATTTGAAGTTAAGAAACCATAGCTATTTTCGTTTAATAAACCAAGTCCCAACCTATTTTTAGGGTCATGTCCGATCTGATACATTACTTGAGTCAAACTCGGAACTTCATTTTGTGTTTGAGTACCATCAGAATTTAACCAATGAGAATATGGATTATTATCAGATAAACCAATAGTGATATCTTGATTATGAGACTTTCCCGCTAAGATATTTAAATCTATTGCAGCAACATTTAATGTTGGGTTTTGTAAGTCATGAACAACAATATTAATAAAATTATCCTCAATAAAATTAAAAGAGCTTGTACCGTCATTAGCGATAGTGAATCCACTAGGGTCATTTGATAGAGCTAATCCAGACTCTCCAATATTTATACTTGCAGTAAAAGATTTTTTTAATTTAGCAAAGTGTATTGGTGCGTTAAAGCACTCGCTTGCACCAAAACAAAAGCTTTTGCTATCATTTGTTGCACCTTCTGCAACTTGATAAGCTCCGGGACCAGAGTTAATTACTGATACAGCATCATAGTATGTATAAGATATGATTGTACCGGCTCCATTTTTAATAGGCTTTTGTCCTTGCCACCCAACGAGTGGTGAATAGATTTGAAAACCAACTTCTAAAACAGTTGTACCTGTAGGAATAGGCCATTTAAGGGGGTGAATTTTTGATAAAAGGTTTTGAGTTGTTTGCCCTGCAAGATAAGTATCTGGGTCAATAGATAATGAACCAGAAGACTCATCTAAGACAGTTCCAGAGAAAAAAGAATTTCTATTTAGTAGTGGAACTCTCACATAATATTCTCTATCTGCTGTTTTTTGAATTAGAGTATGGGCATTATCTAAAGAAGCTTGACCATTTTCTAACTCTACGGGTGCTATCTTATGAAGAAGCTCTTGCATACTAGTTTGGCTTTTTTTATTGGCATAATAGTTTAATAAAAAAACTTCAGATAAATTACCTGTTCTTAGTATTTTTTTATGGATATCTCCATTCGGTTGTCTATACCTAATAAACCAAGAGTATTTAATATCATACCAAGTGTAAAATGCATTTGGATTATTTGTAAAATCTCCTGTAGAACTTGTGTTTCCGTTTAAAAATTCATCTCTAGCGACTGTTCCTTGGTGAAGGGCATAAAATGTATTATCACTACCGTTTCCTGGAGGGTTGATGATAGTAGGGGTGCTAGCACCAGAAGCATAATGAACAGTACGAGAAGATTGAGAAGCATTTTGATCTGCTCTAGCATCATTTCCAAAATATGTTGTTAGTTTGATAGCACCTGTACTTTGTTTTGAATAATTTGCAGGATGATATCTTGATTTATCTACGAGCGGAATAGTGTCTATTGTTCCACAAGGAACACCAGTATAAGTATTAGAAACAATATCACTAGTTAGGCATGGAAAGCTAAAGTCCCATACACCAGCCCCTGTAGTTTTAGCCATTTTTGTTGACCCATCAATATTTAAATATTGAGTGTGGTCTGATTGAAAAAATTTAATTTTAGCTACTCCATATAGTGGCATAAGCTGATTTTGATGCACAGCAACTAAGCTTTTATCTTTAAAGTAGTGAACAGGGTATAAAGGTGCAGTACCAAGATCTCCTTCAAGTACTCCATCTGTAACTTTATTTGCAAAAGATTTTTTAAATGGTGTTAAGGTATTAAAGCTAAGTTTAAGATGTTCATCGTTTGCTATAGAGTTAGCTGTAATTTCAAGATCTGTGACAAAATTATTGGCATTAGCTAGTGGCTGTGTACCAACAGTAACAGGCATAGCATAGTAAGTAACAATCATAGTTGAAGCAACTGATTGAGGGTCACTTAAAAATGTAATTCCGTTTAAGTTTGCAGAAAGAGCTGCAATCATTAATGTTACAGTATATTCACCAGGATCTCTAAAATTATAAGGTAGCTCTTTTGGGGCAAACATTTCAGAACCTGTAGCTAAAATATTATTATCCAAATCTTGCCAGCATGTGTCAAAAAGTAGACCTTGCCCTTTACCATTATTATATGGGTCTTCAACTTCTGGATAGGTAAAAGTATTGTCATGTTTAACGGGATTACAGTTCAATTTTTGATTATCTCCTGCACCATCATTATCAAAATCGGGTTTAAACGGAATGGTGGCTCCTTGTGAGTAATCAATTAATGAATGTGGAGGAGTGTGAGAGCGTACTTGCCATCTATAACGCATCGTTTTGTTACCAACAGTAGCTCCAATATCTTTTTTATTAGAAATAATTGGATTCGTATTTGCGTTTAAAATTGTTCGATCTACATTTAAAAAAGTTGCAAGTGTAATACCTTGTCTAGTATCTTCATCATAATATAGTATAGAGTTTGCTCCTAATTCTGATTTAGAAAATTGAATACCTGCATCTGAGTAATTAGAAATCATAGTGACAGGGCCAAGAGCAATACCAATAGCTCTAAGATTTGGGTCGGAGCTTTGGGCTAAAACAGCAGGAACTCCAGCAAAATGAGGTGGATTTTCCATGTTAAACTTAACTAAAGTATCTTCAAAAACATTACCTAAATTATTACAGACACTATTGTTTGATTGATAGCAAGGGTCTACAATATCAATTAAAAAATTAGACCCAGAAGATGGAGGGTTTGGTACATTAACGACTTGTAATTTAGCTCTAACATTAGATAAAACAGAGCTATAATCACCAGTTGTGATATCACAAATCCAACCAATATTAGATTTTGCCGCTTTTCTCATATCAAAAATGGGATCACCTGGACTATCTAAATCAAAGGTAAATGTATTGCTACAGTATGCTGGGCCACCAGTAGGTGCATTCAGGGCTATTTGAGGTATGATACCAAGTACCTGAGGAGCAGAGCCTTCAATAGGAGAAAGTTTCTCTATAACAAAACCAGCGTATTGCTGAACACTTATTCTAACTTCATAATCTTTAGGTAATGAACTATTGACTAAAGGAACAGGAAAACCAGCTAATAAATTTTCAAAAGTTGTACAGGGCATATCATTATCTAAAGGGTCTTTAATGATAAGTGTTCGTGAGCCTTGGCAAGCTTTTATAAACTCACCTCTAGATGGTTTTTTGGTAAACATAGAAAGCATGCTTTTATCAGTATCATAGGCATCTTTAGAATGTACAATATAAACATTGTTATCACCATCAGCAGCTATTGACTTGAGGGGTAATCTAGCTCCGACATTAATTGAGCCAGAGTCTAAAGAGCCTGCTGTTGTATGGTTATATGTTTGAAAGTTAAGAATTAAATTACCATTAGACTCTTGAGCATACCAGATGGTTCCACCTGTTCCCCAAAAATTTGAAGAAACAGTAAAGTGAGAAGGAGGAAGGTTTGTAAAATAAACATAATCTTTAGATCCATCTCTTCTTTTTGAAAAGCCAAGAGCTCTTGTGTGCTTAGGACATACTCCGTCTGGACAACTAACAGATGCACCTAGTTTTGCAGCAGTTGCATCATAAATAACTTGTTTTGTTATGTCTGTAAAATCAGGGTCAGCATCTCCAAGTTCAAGAATAATAGAATTAGCTGGAGCATCAATAGGGAGTGTCCAATCATCAGCTACAAAGGGTAGTTCTATACTACCTGTTGCTCCTTTTTGTAATTGAACAACAAAAGTTTCAATGTTATCTGGACCAAATGATGCCATTTTAATCATGTACATTTTTTGCTGAGATTGATCTTTACCATAACTAGATGCCCAAGCATCAGATTGAGGTGGAGGTGGAGGAGTATTTGTACTAGGAATTGGACCAGCTCCACATAAATCACCACAATGGTTCCATCTTTTTATATTTGAAGCATAAGTTACAGTTGCAGAAACAGGAAATGCGTTATTAGGGTCAGAACTAAAGTCTGAATTAGTTGTATATGGTCCATTGAAGTAATCTTGATCATTAGTTAATGTATTAAAAATTTTAGCGGGTACAATAGAGTCTGCATAATCTTTTAAAAGTTTATTATCWTTAGCAGATAAAAAACTATCTGCTGTTAATACTTTTACTGATTTAGTTACATCTGTGATAATAGTAGCAGCTCTCATTGCCCCGTAATTATGGTAGCCATTACCACAATGAGCAACAATAAATAAAGCTCCAAGAGGAGGGCTTAATTTAAATGCTTTGGCATTTCCAGGTGCACCTCTATTCCATAGTACATGGTCTGTATTGGCTCCTTGATAGGGTAATTGGATACAACCCCAATCGTTAATTGGATCAGGGGTAAATGGTGGGCCTGCAGATGCAAATGGTACAGTGCCACTAGCTTCAACCATATAATTTACCCGACTAGATACTGACCAAAAACCACCATGATAAGGTAATGCAAATGCTGTAGGGTATGTTTTGTAATGAGGAGGTAACACTGTATCACCTGTATTTAAGACACCACCTATTTCTGTTAATATAAATCCACCAGAGAAATCATCAGTATTAGTATTGGTAACAGGAGAGCCTATACCTTGTTTTTTTGCTGTAAGATCATCTGATATTCCGTTATAGACTTTCATCCATCCTTCATCACCATTTGCAGAAATAACATATCTCCATCCAGCGGCAGTCGAGATAAAATTTTGTACTGTAATCAAATTAACAGGGTTTGTACCAGAGGGTACTGTACCGATATTTGAAGTTTCTCTAGGGTGCATTCGTCCTTTAAGACTTAAAATAGATACGACACCATCACGATCAAAAGTTCTAAATAATTTAATATGTCCAAACTTATCAACAGAAAAATTTACATAATTAGGTAGTTCAGATTGAAGAGGGCCACTTGTAATGAGTTTTTCGTGTTTATAATTTTGAGAGCGAATAAAATGATGCATGCTTCCGTCTGTACCATCAGAAATTAATAAATAAACATCTCCATTTCTTTCTAATAAAGCCTGTAAAAGGGCATCACTTTGAGAGAAACTACTTGTAAATAAGAGGATAAATAGAAAAACTTGAATCATAATATCTCCAGTAATTAAATATCTAACAGTTGTGAGTCTGCTAATGCTTTAAGTACTTGGTTTAAAGTTTGTTGATCATCATTTTGATAAAGTATAATTAAAGCTTCTTTGGTTAAATCTTGAATATTTTTATTAACAATAATTTTATTGTGATTTAATATAGAATCACTATTAGATAAAATTAAATTATCATAAAAAATGGCTTTAAATTGGTGTTTGTTAGTTAGTTGAGAAATAGCTTTTTGGATATCTTGATGAATCGCTTTTAGGTGATTTTCAGACTCAAGAAAGCTCATTAATTTGGTGGATTCGAGCTTTTGAAGTTCTGAAATTTCTTCAAAACTATGAGAATTTATTGTTTGATTTAGAAGTTTTTTACTAAACCCTTGAAAAAAATGTTCATTTATAAATATCTGAGGATTGTCATTAATGAATCTTTTACTTTTATTATCAAATCTTTTCATTTCTGGGTGAAAACTTAATAAGATGGGTAATTGAACAAAAGCAAATAATTTTGAATTTGAAATTAAGGGGGTAGTGTTTAGTATAGATTCTGTTTTTTTACTAGATAAAAAGATAGAACTAAATTCATCTTGCAGAGATATTTTTTTTTCTTTTTTAAAAAAAGCAGGCTTGGATACATTAGCTTTTTGTCTCCAAGAAGAAACGGTTACTTTTTTTGGTCCATTGAGTGAGTACTCTTTAATAAGTTGCGTTATATTTTGATTATTATTATATGATTTTGGAGCGTTTATCTGAGTTTGATTTTTTTGAATTGAAGCAATTAAAATATGCTTAGATGAAATATTACTATGAGAAATGAAATTAAATAAATCTTTACCATACGGAAACTGATAAGAAGAAATAAACGAAGATTGTTGAGGAGATAAAAAATATTTAGAAGAATTAAAAAGAATTTCTATATTATTATTTAGTAGGGTGTCGTTAATACCCCTATAGAGTAAATCAAATCTTTTTTGTAAAATTTGGTGGCTTTGATTATATGTGTACAATTCTGATTTTAATCGGGTATCAACTTGATGGTGAAAATGATTAAGTGCTTGAGATAAATTATCATGTTTTTGTGATAATTGTTGTTGATATTGCTTAGATAATTTTGTTAAATACTGAGCAAGGTTTTTATTGAGATCTTGATTTAAGTATAGCTTTTGTCTTTCAGATAAAATACTTTTTAATTTAACATTAGATTTTAATTGAATTTTACGGACTGATTTTTGAAGTTGATTTTTAAGGTTAGCACAGCTATTTAAGGTTATTTGTGAAACTTTTTTCTTTTTTGAAAATCTTTGACAGTCAGGGCTGTAAGCTCTATAGATTTTATAAAATTCACTAATTTTTTTGAATGAAACATTAGAAAACTGACTAGCAGGTATTGAGTTATTAAATATACATAACAGAATAAAGCTTAAATAAAATTGCATGGTTGCCTAAAAGTTTTTTAAAAGTTTGAAACTAAATATGTGTGAATAGAAACACTAGATCCAGTTTAAGTATAAAGTCTCTTGACGATAATGACAAGTGTAAAGTAGTTTGTTTTTGTATGTTTTTGTTTTAATAATTAGTAGGTTTTATGAAAGAAGTCAATTTACCAATTTTAGAGTTTGGGCAAGGTGAAAAGCTCATTGTAATTTTACCCTCATTGATGGATAGTTTTAAATCTTGCCTTGATAATGAAAAAATATTAAAACGACAATGGAGAGATTTAGCTCAAAGTCATAGATTGATGTTTATAAGTCGTCCCAATAAGCTAAACCTTACAACGAGTCAAAACATTGCCAAGATGATAGTACCACAAATACCAAAATGTGATTTAATGATCGGTATTTCAATGGGCGGGCTTATCGCTCAACATTTAATAAATATAAAACCAGATATATGTAAAAAATTAGTTTTAGCAATGAGCTCTGATAAACAAAATTCAGATGAAATAAATACATTATTAGAGTGGCAAGAGTTATCAGAAAATGAAAACTGGCAAGATTTACAAAAATCGACCTTAGAAGTTATTTATAATAAACCTTATAAACCAGAATCTGGTTTACGCTTGATTGTTCCAAAACCAAGGTCTAAATCTTTATTAGTAAACTCTATAAAAGCTTGTATAAGTCATAATAGTAGTGAGTTTATAGCAAAAATAAAACAAAAAACTTTAATCATTGCATGTGAGTTTGATAGATTGTTTCCATTACAAGAGTTAAATTTATTATCAAAAAAGATGATGAATGCAAAATTATTTGTTATTTTAGGTGCAAGTCATGGTTTACATGGTGACTCTATGAAGCAATTACAAAAATCTGTTGATCAATTTTTAAATGAGGGTTAATTATGAAAAATGAAAAATATATATACCATATTGTAGATAAAAATTTAGCAAAGCAGGCAATGGAGTCTGCCTCATATGAAGCAGAAAGTTTAAAGCTTGAAGGTTTTATTCACCTATCTTATAAAAACCAAATTTTACTTGTTGCAAACTCTTTTTATAAATCAATAAATAATTTATCTCTTTTTCAAATAGAGCAAAGTAGTGTTGGTGAAACTTTAAAAGTTGAGTTTGTAAAAGAGGCTGGTCAAATTTTTCCTCATATATATGGGGATATAAAATCAAGTTTAATTGTTAAATTGATTAATTTTCCTGTACAAGATGATGGTACATTTTTACTACCTAGTGAAGTTGTTTAAATAAAATGGTAGATAAAGACAATATATCGGGTATACATATTTTAGCTAATATGTATGGTATAGATTCAGAAAAGTTAAAATATTTGAATACCATTGAAAAAGCTTTAAAAGAAACAGTTGAAAAAGCAAAACTTAGCATGGTGGGTTCTTGTTTTCATCAATTTGAACCTATAGGCGTAACAGGGGTTGTTTTATTAGCAGAGTCACATATTAGTATTCATACATGGCCAGAAAATAACACTGCTGTGATTGATGTATATACTTGTGGACATATGAGTCATGCCAAAAAAGCATATGATGTATTATATGATTATTTTCAACCAAGTGATGTAGATTTAAAAGAGATTACAAGATAAACTGTCTAGTTTTTTTTATTGTTATGGCATTTGGTTCATCACAATAATAAATACATAAACCACAGCCAAGACATTGGTTATCATTAAGTACGGGTAATCTTTTGTGAAAGGGGCCTTCCATTGTAATGGCTTTGACTGTATGTGGACAATTCATGGCACAGGTATCACAAAGTGTGCCATGCGAGTTTAAACAATTTTCATGGTTAAACTCAACCGTAGCCATAGAAATGTTTTTTAAAGAATCTTGTAATGCTCCACTGGGGCAAGCCTTTATGCAAGGAAAATCAGAACATAAATGGCAAGCTGTAAACTCGGGGTTTAAAATAGGGGTCAACTCTAACTTACCAAAAGAAGCACTAAGAGTAGAAATACTATCATATTCACAAGCTTCTAAGCATTTATGACAACGCTCACATTTATTTAGAAACTCAGTTTCACCAATAGCACCAGGTGGTCTAATTAAATAATTATCATTACCAACTTCTTCTTCATGTAGACATTTAACAATGTCGTTTAATTTTAGTTTAAATAGTTGTCTTCGATTAAACTTTGCCATCTTGTCAATTCCAATCAAACCAATTATATAGCTATATATAGATTATAGAATATAAATTATTAAGATAATAATGTCTTAATAACCTTGACATTATGACATATATTTCATTACAATCCCATTAATGTATATAATGGTAGGTTTAGATATATTAAATGAAAGTAGTGAAACAAATGAAACGAGCGTTTAGGTTTGGAAATTCAATTTTATTTCAAGGGTTATTTATAAGCTCTTTGTTAGTCGTAGCAAAAGTAGATGCTGCAAGTGCAGTTGATAAAGGTAAAACAGCTTATATGATGAACTGTTCTCCTTGTCATCAAGCAGACGCATTAGGTAAAGTAGGGTTTGCTCCAAGTATAGGTAGTAGAGACTTTTTAGCAATTGCAGATGATAAGTTTATCAAAACTACAGTTTTAAAAGGTAGAGCAGGAACATCAATGATGGCACGTCCCGATTTAAAAGGGGAACAACTTAATAATATCGTTGCTTACTTAAGATCATTTAAATTTGATACTCCATTAAAAGTAAAAGTAAATAAACATTGGGAAGCAGAGGGTGATTACAAAAAAGGTAAAGAAATCTTTAAAGTAACTTGTGCTGTTTGTCATGGTAAAAAAGGTGAGGGTTATATTTCTGGTGGACCAGGGACTGGTATTGGCTTAAAGGGTTTTTTAGATACAGTTAGTGATGATTATATATATAAAACACTAGAGCATGGCCGTTCTGGTACAGCTATGAGACCATTTATTGGAGCTAAAGGATTATCTAATCTCTCAAAACAAGAAGCAGAAGATGTAATTGTTTTTTTAAGAGGCATCAATGATGAAAAATCAGCAAAACAAAATAAATTATCCAAAGCAGACCTTATAATTAAAGGTAAAGCTCAATTTATGATGAACTGTTCTCCTTGCCATCAAGCAGACGGAAAAGGAAAAGTTGGTTTTGCACCATCAATTATTAATAGAGATTTTTTGGCAATTGCTAGTAATGCTTTTATCAGAGAAACTATTAAACATGGTCGTCCAGGTACAAGTATGCCAGCAAGAGCAGATTTAGATAAGACTACAATTAAATCAATTATAACTTATATGAGATCGATACCTGTTAAAAACCCAATTAGTATAAATGTAAATCATAACTTTGAAGCTACTGGTAGTGCAAAGTCAGGGAAAGCAAAATTTATTCAGTTTTGTGGATATTGTCATGGTAATGAAGGTGAAGGTTATTTAGCTGGAGGAGCTGGACCTGCCATTGGTAAGTCTGGTTTTTTAGATGTTGCTAGTGATGATTACATTAGACAAACAATTATACATGGTCGTATTGGTACGGCCATGAAATCATTTGCAGGTTCTTCGGGCTTGGCAAACTTAAATAAACAAGAAATCAACGATATTATAGTATTTTTAAGAAGTTTAAATTAGGTATTAACCTTTTAGGAGAGAAAATGTCAATTAACAGAAGAAAATTTTTAAAGGGAATGGCTGCTGCTGGAGTTGCTACTGGGGTTACAACAACAGGTTGGACTGTACCTAGTAAAGAAAAGTATGAGCTTGAAAAAGATCATTGTCCAGATAATATTTTAGCTGCTTGTCCATATTGTGGTGTAGGTTGTGGGACAATCATTAAAACCAAAAACGGAAGAATAACAAGTATTATTCCTGATAAAGATCATCCAACTAATAAGGGATTACAATGTATTAAAGGTTTGACATCAGCAGAAGCAATTTATGTTGATAGATTAACAAAACCATTAATTAGAAAAGATATGTCAGACCCTGTAAAAGGTTATGTTTCAAAAACTAAGGGCTCATTTGATCCTGATTTATTTAGAGAAGCTAGCTGGGATGAAGTAGAAGAGCTAATTGCTGAAAAAACAGTTGAGATTATTCACCATTCAGGTGGCAACTCTATTGGTTTATATGGGTCAGGTCAATTATCTGTAGAGGGCCAATATCTTGAAAACCTATTTATGAAAGGAGTTATACAATCAAATACTATTGAAGCTAACGCCAGAATGTGTATGACATCAGCTGTAACTGGGTATTTTAAATCACTTGGTTCTGATACTCCTCCTACTTGTTATGATGACATTGAAATGTGTGATATGGTAACTTTTTGGGGACATAATGCAAGGGGTTCTCATCCAATTTTATATTGGAGAGTAGCAGATCATAAAGATAAAAATAATATTCCATCATTAGTAGTTGATCCTCGTCGTACAGGTACTGTAATGGGTCTTGAGCAAATCAACCCTGATAATAGTCATCACTTTTCAACAATTAATGGTGATATTTCTATTCATAATGCTTTGGCTTATGCAATTTTACAAAACCATCCAGAGGCCGTTGATTGGGATTTACTAAAAAATCACGTTAAGGGATGGGAAAAGTACATAAAAGAAGTCAAAGAAGGTTACAAACCAGAAGACGTAGAAGATAAAACAATGATACCAGCAAAGCGTATCTATGATATGGCTAAGCTTTGGGCAGAGGCAAGTATCAAAGGTAAAAAACGTGGACATGGTGGAGTTTTAACTTTTTGGGGAATTGGATACAACCAACATTTACACGGGCAACATAATACAATGGGTCTTGTAAACTTAATGGTTTTAACTGGTAATATTGGTCGACCTGGATGTGGGCCTCACTCTCAAACTGGTCAACCAAATGCCATGGGAGAAAGATATACTGGTGGATTAACTGGCAGATTACCCTTTAATAAAGGTTTAAATGATAAAGAGCACGTTAAACATATGGCAAAAGCTTGGAGAATCCCAGAAGAAAGGCTCTCAGCAGTTGCTGGTATGCAAAATACTGGTATGGCAATTGGTATGATGGAGCGTGCAATTAAAGGCGAAGTAAACGCCATGTTTTTAATTTATGCTACTCACATTGATTTACCTGATGCTCATAATTGTGCTAGACCTGCTATGACTCGTATGTTTACAGTTGTGCAAGAAATCTATAAAAATGCTCCAAATAACTTGTATGCTGATGTTATTTTACCAGCTGCTACTTGGGGTGAGTGGGTTGGTGGTACATATATTCAATCAGAGAGACGTTTTTATGTTGTAGACGGTACAGCAAACCCAATTAAAGGTTGTCGACCAGATATGGACATGGTAATTGATAAAGGTAAATTAATTGCTAAAAAATTAGGTTTAGATGCTGATGCAATTTTCCCATATCAAAGAAAAGAAAACGGTTATTATGATCCAGAAGAAGTATTTAGAGATATGGTTATTGCCTCTAAAGGTACTGATGGTGACATGACTGGTATGCTTGAGGTAGAAAAAGAAACTGGTGTTGGTCTTTATCAACAAATCAGAAACTTAAGAGGTATACAATGGCCTGCTCCAACAGCTGCAATTGCAAAAGCTGGCGGAACAAAAAGAAGATATATGGGTCAAGAGTCTTATTGGCCAGATAAACCATACGAAGAGTTTAGACATAAAGATGGTAAAATGCATATGCATATGTGTCATCAAGATTACTCTAAATACAAAGAAATAACTGATGAGCTTAAAAAACTAGGTACAGACCCAACATATTTTGCAATTGATCATATTGATGTATTAGTAAAAGCAAGAGATGCTGGTTTAACTCCTGAGTTACCAGATAAAGAGCATTTAGGTAATAAAATCGGTGAAGCACCTGAAGGGACTTATCCTTTTTGGTGGGCTACTGGAGTTGTTTATGAGCATTTTCATACATCAAAAACAATCAGATCAGGTACTACTTCTAAATTAGTACCAGAAATGTATGTTGAGATGCATCCAGATGATGCTAAAGAACTAGGTGTTAAAGATGGTCAATGGGTTAAGATTGTAACAAGACGTGGGTCACTAGAAGCAAGAGCATCTATTGGCCTTGATTCGGTTGTAAAACCAGCTAGAAACACAGTACCAAAAGGCTTTTTGTTTAGTCCTTGGAACCTTTCTGTAGCTGACTCTGCTGACCCTAAGAAAAACAAGTGGTTAGCTAATGGCACGACTCATAGAGCATTTGATCCAATTTCTGGACAAGCTGACTTTAAGAAAAATGCTTGTAGAGTTGAATTAATTTAATAATTATTTTTAATGATTTAATATAAAAATATCCATCTTGATTGTATTGAGGTGGATATTTTTTATTACTATTATGATATTATTCAAGTTAAGTGGTTTTTATTTAAAGTATTATCTCGGAGATGGGAATTTATTCCCATAAAAAGCTTTAAGCCCTGTCAAATTTAATTTATTGGAATAAATTCCAATCTCCGATTTTTTAATAATTTTATCTTAGGTTTATATGAAAAGAAGAAATTTTGTTAGTTCGTTTATTATTGGTTTGGTTTTGCCTTTTGTGTTACCAATTTTACAAAAATTTCATAGTAATCCTTTGATTCGTAGGTTACTTAGACCACCTGGAGCTAAACCTGAAAAAGAGTTTTTAGACCTTTGTACTGGCTGTGGTCAATGTGCTAATGTTTGCCCTAATCAATGTATTAGTTTACTTGGTTTTGATACTGGTCTTGATCAATTAGCAACACCAGCAATTGTAGCTAGATCAAGAGCTTGTATTTTATGTATGGCTTGTACGCAAGTTTGTCCAACAGGGGCCTTAGAAAAATTGCCTATGACAGACGAGGGTAAAAAGTCAGTTAATATGGGTAAAGCTGTACTCATGGAAGATATTTGTTTTTCATATCAAGGGCGTACTTGTGGTGCTTGTTATAGGGCTTGTCCACTACCTGGTAAGGCTATGACAATCGGTTTATATGAACAACCTACAATCATAGATGATTTATGTGTGGGATGTGGCCTATGTGAGCAAGCTTGTATCCATATGCCTCAAGCTATACGTGTAATACCAAGACTAGAGCTTGAAAAACAAAAAAAGGCTTAATAATGAAAAATAATCAGGGCCGTTTTTTATTAACTTTTTCTATCTTTACAAGAGCAATGGTTTTATTATTATTAGTAGTTTTTGCTTTAAATTTACAATATTTAAACTGGAAAAATGGTTATAATTTATCTCGTTTAGTTGGTTTAGCTGCTGGTAAATGGTGGAAACTATTTTATGAAGTATATGATGGTTTTTACTCATTATTTGGTGATCCTATGGTTATTGCTCAATCGAATGCTGGAATGACTTGGTCGATTAGAGTAATGGGAGTACCTTTTACTGACCCCATAGCTTTTATAAGCGTACTTGTTAAAAATCATGAAGTATCTTTAGGTTTTGCAGTTGGTTTGATTGTACCTTTATCTTTATCATTAATATTTGGGCGAGTATTTTGCTCATATATTTGTCCTGCATCACTTTTGTTTTTTACGACTTCAAGAGTACGTAGATATTTGTTAAAATACTTTTACTTTCCTGAAGTTCATTTATCTAAAGCTAGTGCTTATGGTGTTCTTTGTGGTGGTTTGATATTATCTCTAACTTTTAGTCATGGTGTCTGGACTCACATATTACCTTACTTTGCTATTGGGCAAACTTTGTTTCATGCCATAGCTTTTGGCTCACTATCAACTTGTTTATTTGTAATATTATTTTTTACTTTAGTTGATTTGTTTTTAGGAAAACATTTTACTTGTAAATATTTGTGTCCTACAGGGCAAATACTTGGTTTTATTGGGTCTAAATCATTAGTTAGAATTAAAAGAGATAGTAGTCAATGTTTAGATAGTTGTAACTCTTGTACTTTAATTTGTCCATTAGATGTAAATCCAAAAATTGATGAAACGATTGATTGTTCATTGTGTGGTGAATGTTTAATTGCTTGTCCAACTAAATGCTTAAGTATCGGGTTTAAAAAATGAAATTACTTTTAATTTTACTTATTTCTCAGACTTTATTATTTGCTCATCATTTTAAAGGGTTACCTCACTATGGATATTTTGAGAATTATCCACAAATACCTCAAACAGAGTTTTTAGGACAAGATGGAAAATATGAAATATCTTTAGTTATTTATGACTTTCAAGGCATAAATTTACAAGATGCTCAGTACCCTGGAGAAGCAAGATTATATTCAGTAGTTTATGATTTAAAAAACAACTCTGTTTATAAAGGCGCAGCTAAAGTTCAAATTTTTGATGGTGATACAATGCTTGAAGAAAAGTATCAACCACAAGCAGAAGAAGAGAGCATCTACCAAATTAATCGAAAACTAAATTCAGAGGGTGATTACTCTTTAAAACTAGTTTTAGTAGATGACAATAATTTTGAGGTGAGGGTACCATTTATTTTAGAATCTCAAAAAACACATTGGGGTAAATGGGTTTCTTTTGTTTTGTTTTTACTTTTATTTATGACAGCCATAGGTGCTAGAAAAAAACGAGTAACTATGGACAGAAAAGAAAAGCTTCTCGAACAATCAAATGAATCATAATTTTGAAATAATAAGTCAGTTTTCAAAACCACTTGAAAAAACGTGGGAGTACTTATGCATGATGGCACCAAGAGAAATTGGTGCTGATGCAAGCTCTCATACAATGGCTGGTATACCGATATGGATTGCTATTTTATCTATGGCTTTTATTATAATTGGTAGCCATTTCATATTATATTTTAAAAGTTCAAAAAAAAGTAAAGGTTTTCGTCTCAATCTATTAAAATTTTATCCATTTAAAAAGCTAGTTTTAAATGATTCCTTTCCTTTTTTAATTCAGTCTTTTTCAATTATAGTTTTTTTAATTATATTATTTGCTGGGTTTATGACCTCACAACGTCATAGTATTGTGCCACAATTAACATGGACTTGGTGGTGGGCATTATTAATATTTTTTGTTTTTGCTTTTGGAAATCTATTTTGTGCCATGTGCCCTTGGGAGGGTCTAACAAGTATAGTTACATCTTTTTCGATTACAGACCGTATTAATCGTCTAGGCATTTCAAAGATAATCCCCAAAAAATTTAGAAACTTATATCCAGCTTTAATTTTATTTATCATTTTAACATGGGTAGAGCTTGGTTATGAGGTTACAAGCTCTCCAGAAACTACAGCTTTCATGGGTGTATCGATGGTATTTTGTGCTATTTTTTTTGCAATCATATTTGAAAAGCGTACTTTTTGTAGATATGTATGTCCAGTTGGACGTATTAGTGGTATTTACTCTGTTTTATCACCTTTTGAGATACGAGCTAAGTCAAAAGAAGTTTGTAATGATTGTAGTGGTAAAGAGTGCTTAATGGGTACAAGTACACAACGTGGTTGTCCAATGTTTTTAAACCCCGCTAAATTGAGTAGCAATCAATATTGTACTTTATGTACAGAGTGTATTAGAGCCTGTCCAGAAGACAACATGGCTATTAATTTACGCCCGATTGGTACAGATTTAAAAAAGATATCAATTTTTAAAAAAGACGAAGCTATATTTATTATTGTATTACTAGCTTTAACTACTTTTCATGGTATGACCATGACCCCTCAATGGACTCGTATTAACCAACTTTTAAGAGTAGAAACAGGGTTTGATAAATATACTGTATTTACTTGTTTAATGGCTTTGATAATATTTGCACAATTAATTACATATTATTTAAGTGCATATACAGCTAAAAAGTTAATGAACCACGATAAATACAGTACTTTAAAGTTTTTTAAAACTTATGCTTATAGTGTTTTACCATTAGCACTTTTTTATCATTTAGCTCATAACTCTATGCATTTTTTTATGGAAGCTCAACATTTAATACCTCTATTATCAGACCCTTTTTCTTATGGGTGGGATTTATTTGGTACAGCAGGTAAAAATTACTCGCAATTTTTGTCTTTAGAAGTTGTATGGTGGATTCAGATGTCTTTGGTAATCATTGGACATATGTTTGGTATTAATGCAGCTGATAACATCTACAAAAAAGTATTTAGCCATGAAAAAAATGGTTTTTTAAGTTTTATACCTCTAATTTTTGTAATGATTATTTATTCAGCAATTAGTGTCTTTTTATTGGCTTCTCCTATGGAGATGAGGACTGGGTTTTAAACATATTTAATTATTGATAAAAATAGTTGTTATTTTTTAACTCTCCACTTTTAATAACAAATGATAAAAACAATTCTCAAAAGAAGAAAGACATTTAGCACTAGGCAAAACAGATGAAAGTAAAAAACTTTTTATTTGCTTTATTGTTAAAGATGATCTTATTAGAGTTATTTCTGCTAGAGAAATGACTCAAAAAGAAAGGAAAATATATGGGAAATAAAAAAAATATACCTGCCTTTAAAACAGAAAATGAGGAAAGAGACTTTTGGGATGATAATTGTTCTTCTGAATTTGTTGATTGGGGTAATGCAGAGCAAGTTTGCTTTCCTAAATTAAAACCATCATTAAAAACAATATCTATGCGTATGCCTGAATCAATGATTTTTAAACTAAAATCTTTGGCAAATGTTAGAGATGTACCTTATCAATCTTTAATGAAAATATTTTTATAAGAAAGAATTGATCAAGAATTGAAGAAAAACTAACTGAGAACTTATAAATTATACTCATCTAGACTTGGTTTCCTCTTTATACGAGAGTTTATTAGTATTTGGAAGGAATTAAACAGTTAACTTTGGAGTAAAACCTACTTTAAACTCTGGTACTATAATAAATGTAGGTAGAGATTGGGATATGATTATGGCTAAAACTACCTATATTTTTTAGTTATTTAACAAAATATGGTATAATTGTTAATTGACAGTTAACACTTTAACATCTTTTCGTTAACTTCCAATTATCAAAATGAGTTAAAATGTTTAGTACAGCCAGAAAACTAGAAAAAAAAATATTATCTAATATGCCTAATCAATATAAGAGGTATCTATTTAATAAAATAGATTACTCATCTCAGTTGATAGGGATAGTAGGAGCTCGTGGAGTGGGTAAAACCACTATATTATTACAATATATAAATGAGTTAAAAAATAAGCTTTCACCACATAAATCTTTATATTTTTCGTATGACTATCCAGGTCATACAGATTTAAAGTTAATTGAGCTTGCAGAAGAGTTTTCTAAGCAAGGTGGTGAGGTTTTAATTTTAGATGAGATTCATAAGTATCAAAATTTTTCTCAGGAGTTAAAAGCAATTTATGATTTTTATCCTGACTTAAAAGTGATATTTAGTGGATCTTGTGCTAGCTCAATTTATAACTCTCAAGCAGACTTAAGCCGTCGAGTGGTTTTATATAAGATGGTTGGTTTATCTTATAGAGAGTTTTTATGTTTAAAATTAAAAAAAAAATTACCTACCTTTTCTTTAAATGAAATTTTAAATAATAATATTGAAATTATAGACTCTTTAGAAAATGAATTTATACCCTTAGAATTTTTCAATGAGTATTTAGAGCAGGGCTACTATCCGTTTTATTTTTCAAATAAAGAAAATTATTTAAATCTTTTATCAGCAACAATTAATTTAACCATTGATGTTGATTTTGTAAGCTTAGGTTTGGTTTCATCTAGCTTTACTAATAAACTTAAAAAATTGCTGTATATTTTGAGTGAGTCAAATCCATTTGAATTAAATATTTCAAAGATAGCTGCTAATATGGAAGTCAGTAGAAATACCATATATAGCTATTTATTGCATTTAGAAAAGGGTGGCTTGATTCATCCGATTGTAAGTTCAAAAAAAGGTTTGTCTAAATTAGCTAAACCAGAGAAATTATATTTAAATAATACTAACATGTTTTATGCTTATGGGGGGGGAACCAAAAATAGGTACTATAAGAGAGACTTTTTTTGCTTCGCAATTGTTAGAAAAGCATAGCTTAGAGATTCCCAAAAAAGGAGACTTTTTAATTGATAAAAAATACACTCTTGAAATTGGAGGAGCTAAAAAGGGTTTTGAACAAATTAAAGATATTGAAAACTCTTATTTAGTTGTAGATACAGACTCAACTCAAAATAGTAAAAAAATACCCTTGTGGTTATTTGGTTTTATGTATTAGCTTAATTATAAAAATAATTTTAAGGTTTAAATATATCTGACAAATTAAAGATTATATGGTATAAAACTATCGAATCAAAGATTAAAATAAGGTAAACCTATGAAACTTTTATTATTAACACTATTATTACAAATTAGCTTAGTTGCAAACCCAAATACTTTCTGGGGCAAAAGAGCCCAAAAACTTGAAAAAGAAGGGGTTCTTAAAACTGCTATTAGATATTATAAAAAAGCAGCTTTAGAGAATGATCAATTTGCTATTGATAAATTAAAAAGTTTTGAGCCAAAAACAAAAAAAATTGAGCCAACAAAAAAACAGCTACAAGAAATAGCATTAAATCTTACTTTAAAAGATCTTTTTAAAAAGCAAAGTTTTTTAGCAAAGCAAAAAACATTAGAGTTTTTTAAAAGTAAATTAGACAATGGTATCAATGGCTTAGATTTGACAAAGTTTATAGATGCTGTTTTGTATAACTCATCGTTTACTTTTACCTCTAGGGCTAAATTTAAAGAGTTTTTTGAAAATAAAAGTATAAATTTAATTAATATTAATTTAAATCATTATCAGTTAACTTATCATACTTTAAAAACACCAAAATCCTTAGATCGTTTAAGTTTTTCTATTTTAGACTCCGTAATTTTTAATGATTCTATTATTATATTTGATGAAGATTATGACCCTTTTATTTTAGATAACAAAGGTTATGGAGAATATCAAACATTATCTTTTATAGACTTAGATAATAAAATATGGACAAAAGATTTAATTTCTAGAATCACAAAAGATGCTTTAATACAAAGTAAAAACAAAAGAAAATCTAGACAAATAAAATGAAATCAACCGTTCATGAGGGACTAGATGCTTTTATACACACTTTAATTGGTAAATATAAATCTTATTCATTAAATTTAAATAAGTTAAAAAAACAATGTCAATTAATTTTAGATAACTCTGATCAGTTTGGCTCATTAAGTGACTTGCAAATTGCTAAAGAAATTAATAAAATAAAACAGTTTTTTTTATCAAAAAAAGAAGTCAAAGATCAAGATTTTAATAGAGCCTTTTCTTTAATAGTTGAAATAATGGATCGCACCATAAATAAACGCCCCTATTTAGTGCAGGTATTAGGCGCACTTTGTATGTATAAACAATATGCTATTGAAATGCAAACGGGTGAAGGTAAAACCCTAACAGCAGCTTTATCGGCTGTTTTATTTTCTTGGACAAATAAACCCTGTCATATCGTAACCACAAATGACTATTTAGCAAAAAGAGATGCAAAATCTTTAGAGCCTTTTTATAATTGTTGTGGTTTAAATGTAGGTTTTATTGAATCTGAAATGCAAGAAAACGAACGTCGTGAAAATTACACTTGTCACATCACATATGCTACTAGCAATAATTTGCTGGCAGACTTATTAAAAGATCAAATGAAAGTTGATTATGATTTTGATTCAACAAAAGAGAAGATAAGAAAAATATCAAACTCTAATTATTACCATAAACGAGTCATGAGGGGCTTATTTATGGCTATTGTTGATGAGGCCGATAGTGTTTTAGGTGATGATGCTATTACTCCTTTAATCATTTCTTCTAAAGAAAAAGATACCGAGTTTCATCAAGCTAGCCAGTTATCTTATCAAGCTATTAAGCAGTATCAAAAAGATGTTGATTATAAAGTATACAAAGATATTAAAGTGATTCAAGTTACTGATAAAGGTCATCAAAAAATAAAAAACATTTCACAATCATATCCTTTGTCTTGGAAACCAATCTATCGATGTAGCTACTTAATAAAACAAGCTCTAACAGCAAAATATTTTTATACTTGTGACAAGCAATATGTAATTTTAGATGAAAAAATTGTTATTGTAGATGAAAAAACAGGTAGATTAATGGATCAAAGATCATGGAGCCATGGTTTACATCAAGCAATTGAAGCTAAAGAAAGTTTAGCTTTAAGTGACCCCACAAAAACATCAGAAAAAATGAGTTTTCAAAGTTTTTTTAGAAACTACGAAATATTAACAGGCATGAGTGGAACTTTTCATAAAATAGAAAAAGAACTTTGGAGAATTTATGAGTTGGCCGTAGTACGGATTCCACATAGACTTAAAAAGAAACATATTTATTATAATGATGTTATTTGTATTGATAAACAATCACAACAACAAAGACTAATTTCAGAAATAAAAAATAAGAGTGAAAAAGGACGAGCGATTTTGGTTGGTACTAGAACAGTAAAAGAAAGCCAAGAATTAGCAAATTTATTAAATAGTCAGGATATTAATAATGTCGTTTTAAATGCTTTATACCAAAAGCAAGAAGAAGAAATTATTAAAAATGCGGGGTCTAAATCTTGTGTTACAATAGCTACAAATATGGCAGGACGCGGTACCGATATATTATTAGAGAATGATGTTTTATCTTGTGGTGGTTTACATGTGATTGCTACAGAAAGACATGACTCAAGACGAGTTGACTTACAGCTTTATGGTCGAGCGAGTCGTCAAGGTCAATCAGGTAGTAGTATAGCTATTTTAAGCTTAGAAGATCAATTATTAGTTTTGCATTTACCAAAACCATTCAAACAATTTTTATCAAAATACTTTAAGTTTTGGCTATGTCAAAAATTTACTCTATTGTGTTATATAGTGATTCAATTTATTATAGAAAAACAATCCTCAAAAACAAGAGTCAAACAATTGATTCATGAAATTAAGCTTAGACAATCTATGTCTTTTGCTGGTCGAAGCTAAATTCAAACTAGGTTACAACTATGAAAAAAACAATTTATATATTGGGAAGTTTAATTTCTCTTTTCTCTACTGATATTTATTCA
Organism: Candidatus Cloacimonadota bacterium; assembly: GCA_002402105.1. GTDB lineage: Bacteria > Muiribacteriota > UBA6191 > UBA6191 > UBA6191. Next base: position 81,873 of record NVVD01000011.1, on the reverse strand, counting down.
GCTATTAAAGTTGAAAGAAATATATCTAAAATATATCTAAATTTAGATAAGCAAATTATACCTTTACCTTTAAAGGGTTTAATAAGAGAAGTTATTAAACGTAATGCGACCTTACTTTACTCTCGGATGCAATTAAAAACTAGTGGTTTTAAAACAGCTTACGAAAAACATATTTTTATCCCAGAGTACATGGCAAAATTAAATCACCATGAAACAAAAGTGCCAAATAATACAGGGCAAACTTTAAGTAGAGGTGGTTTAACAACTCAACACGAAGACCAATGGTCATTTAAAACTGGTATTGGTGGCTTGATGGTATCTGGAGCCAACTGGGATATAGAGTATCTGCAAAGCGGAAACCGAAGTAGCTTGATTGATAGCATTAGAAACTATGAGACAGAATATGAATCTCAAGTTAAGTTTACTCTTAGACAGCCTTTATTAAAGGGCTATGGTTCTAATATTGTTTTAGCAAACTTTAATAAAGCAAAATTAGATGAAGAAGTAGCAAGACAAAACTATGAAAAAACAACAATGGATTTAATTGCTTATACCATAAGAGAATACTGGAAATTAAACGGAGCTCAAAATTTAGCTGAAAGTTTAAAAAAATCTGTAAAACTGTTACAAGAAAGCGAAAGGTTTTTAAAGATTAAGGTTGAAAGTGGAGAGATTGCAAAATCGCACTTTTTAGAAGCAAAAAATACTCGTATGTCTCGAGAAGTTGAGCTAGCAGCTATTTTAAATAGCAAAAGCAAATCAAAGTTCACACTTTTAAAATTATTGAATGTAGATTTGTCAACAAAAAGTGATTATCAGTTTTCTACTAATGTTTCTATAGAAAATCAAGAAAATAATGTTCAGCTATCAATGATTGAAGCCTTTTCTCAAATGAGAAAAGTTTTGCCACAATTTAAAATTGCAGAAGCAAAATATAAAAAATCTAAAATTGAGTTAGACAAAAAAAGAAATGAGGCTAAAGCTAACTTAGATATCATTGCTAGTACTTGGTTATCAAACTTGGCTGATGGCGCTATTAGCAAAGAAGCATTTCAAGATGATTATATCTCATGGAAAATCGGCTTAGAATATAGTGTACCTTTATCTCCTAAAAGAGAAAGAAACTCTATGGCAATTGCTGAGCAAAATCTAATTCAAGCAGAAGCAGAGCTTAAATATTTAGAGCGTAATGTGATGCTTGATTTAAAAATACTCTTAAATACTATGAAAGGCTCTTCACACCAATTAAAAATTATGAACTCAGCTTTTGCTATCAAAGAAAAATTACTAGAGGGTGAAGTTAAAAAATTTAAATTTGGTCAAGTTGATATCAGAGATTTAATTAAAAAAGAAGAAGAAGTCAGCCTTTATAAAAGAAAGATCGTTAATCAATTTATATCAAATAAAATTAATAAAGTTAATTATGATAAATTTATGGGGTTAATGATGCCTATTTACTTTCCTGATTATGAAAATTTTTCTAAAACAATTGATTTAACAAATATTCCATCTAAAATTTATTATGAGACTTTTCAATGAAATCTATACTGTTTATTTGTTTAACTTATTTAAATTATGCTAATTTAATTGGTATAGTTAAGCCTATTGAAGACGTTAACTTGAGTTTTTCTATGGATGCTAAATTAATGTCTATTGAAATTAAAGAAGGCGATAAAATTAAAATAGACCAAATTTTAATGCGTCAAGATAGTCGTCTTCAAAAGCTAGAGGTACAGCGTCGTAAATTAGTTTATGATGATACCTCTCAAATAGATACCATTTTTAAAAACTTAAAACTTTTAAAAGAAATGGTTACAACCAAAGAAAGACTTTTTAAAAATAGTCAAACTGTAAGTAAAGCAGAGTTAAAACGAAATCAAATGCAACTTAATAAAATGCAAGGCGAGTACGATAGTTTAGCATCAACAAAAATTAAAGAAAAATTAGAGTATCTAATCTCTAGTGAGATTTTGTCATCATATTTTGTAAAGTCACCTATTAATGGTAGAGTTGTTGAGGTTAAAGCAAGTATTGGTGAGTGGGTTAAAACAGGTGAAACTGTTGTTAGAGTTGTTGATAGTTCTACTTGTTATTTAGAGTTAAATGTTGATTTAACTACAGCAAAAATTTTGCTTGAAAAACAAAAAAATATTTTTATTGAAATAACAGGCCTCAATGAAACTTTCATAAAAAAAGGTCAAATAAAATACCTTTCAACAATAGCAGATACAGGAAGCGGTTGGGTTAAGGTCAAAATTTACTTTGATAATAAAGACTTAAAAGCCATACCCGGAGTAACTGCCAAACTATTATTTAAAAAGCCATAAATAAGTATAAATCCTATTATTTCTCGATTTACTAAAAGTCGACAAAAATCAACTAAAACTATTTATTTTTGTTTTGATACTGACTATAAATACTATATGACTTTTATTGATATTTACTGTATAATCTAGGGTTTTAGATGAGCCCTAAGTAAGAGTTCTGTAAATTAGATAAAGTATAAAAATAAAACCAAGCTATAGACAATTTTGTTTATAGCTTTTGTTGCGATAATTAAAAATCCAAAAGGCATACTATTATGAGTAAAAAATTCCCAAAAATATTCAAAAATAGACGATTTCAAAAAAAACAAAAAAGTTCATCAGGAGGGCAAAAAAACCTCTTTCAAATTGATGCCTTAGAGCCAAGAGTTTTACTTTCAGCAGACCCTGTACTTGGTTTAGCTACAGATATTTTTAGCAATCACTCTAATGATAATTCTAATTTAGCTACTATCACTCAAACGATTCAAACAGAAACTAAAAATAGTGGCTCTATCAAAGATACTGTTCTTGATAGTAATGTAGTCTATGATTTTTCTGATCTTGAAAAAAATAAAGAAGCTATTGGTTCAGTGCTTACAATTGATAGTGGGGCTATTTTAGGTGGTAGTGGGTCTTTAAATGTTGATTTAATTAATGCAGGTACAGTTGCTCCTGGTTACTCTCCTGGTATTGAAAATGTATCTACTTTTACTCAACTCAGTGGTGGGACACTTGAAATTGAGATTGGTGGAACAGGTGCTGCTGGTGCAGCAGACGGGTTTGACCAATTAAACGTTACAAATACGGCATCTTTTGATGGCCTTTTAGATGTTAAAATTATTAATGGATACGATGCTAGTGTTGGTGATACTTTTGATATTATCACTTTTGGTGATACAAGTACTAAATTTGCAAGTATTGATGGTTTATTTGGATTTAAAGATGACTATTACTTTGAAGTTGTTGAAAAAAGTGATCGTATTCAATTAATTGTCAGAGAGCTTTTTGATGGCAGTGATATTTCAATATCTACTGGTGATGTTGCTGCAAATAACTCTCTTGGTACATTAATCAATACTACTTATTTTACTGGTGGTACAGCATCAGTTGAGATTCAGGCTGATATAAAAATAGATAAGTTTGTAAGTCTAAATGGTACTTTTATATTTGAAACAGGTACTCAAGAGATTACTTTAAAAGATAATAGTGGTACGTCATTTGATAATGTGCCAGATACTTATACGATGAGTGTTTTAAACTCAGATCTTTCAACTCTTGGTGGAAACCATCCTGTAGATGGGATTGCAATTGATCAATCAGGTAATGTTTATGTATCTGCTGGAGAAGATGAACTTGTTTATAAAATTACACCAGATGGTACAAAAACAGTATTTGCGGGTATTAATAATAATGTTTCAAATACTGCTGTTGGGGATAAATTAGCTGTAAGTTTTGAGCGCCAAATGGGTTTAAAATTCAGTAATGATTATTCAACTCTTTATATCATGGATAAAGATAATGATAATATCCGCCAAATTGATATGGCTACAGGTATCATGAGTAACTTTTATGACTTTGGTGATAGAAATAATTTTAATGGAAGTAATCATGCTGGCCCCGTAGATATGGCTTTTGCTAGTAATGGTGATGCTTATGTAACAATTTATCATGCTTCAGCTGCTAGTGTGTATAAATTACCTTTAGATGGAAGTAAAGCTACAAAAATTTTAAGCACTTCAAATAATGTTTGGGGGCTTGAGATACTAAACGATAAGCTTTATGTTACTTCTACTCATGCAACAAACTCACAAATAAGAAAGTATGACTTAGATGGAAACCATATTGCAGATATTGTCACAGGTATGGCAAATGTATATTATTCAAGCTTTGATTCTCAAGGTCGATTATGGTGGGGAGAGTCTGGCTCATTAAAAATGAGAGATACTGACGGTACAATCTCAACAATTATGACGGGTTTAGGGACACTTTCAAGAGATATTGATTTTTTTGGAGATGATATCTATATCGTAGATTTATCTAATGATAGCCTCATAAAAGTTTCTTTAGATGATAAAACAAAAATCACAACAGATACCCTAACAATTGCAGCAAAAGATGTAACAGTCTTTGCAGGAGTCAACGCAGGTAGTACCGATCAAGCGGGTTTATCATTAGTTGATGCTGATTTTGCTTTAAGCATTTTTACAGCGCAAGATGATAATACAAGACAATGGGTAGCTTTTAATGGTTCGGCTGCTTCTGCTTCAATGGTAGGTTTACCAGGTGTTACAATTGATGCAACAAATATTGTTGTTGAATTAAATATGCAAGCCACAGAAGGTTCAGTCATTGATTTTAAAGCAATGACGGATGCTAGTAGCACTTATAAAGTGTCTACAAGTGCTGACCCTTTAGATGATATTAGTTTTTTAACAGATGGTTCACTTGGTGATAATATAAAATTTACCTCTGATTTAGATGTAAATGTACAAGATTTTTTTACAGTTAATGGGTCTTTTGCATTTGAAAAAGCTTCTCAAACTGTTATTTTAAATGATGTTGATGCTACTGAAATAACAGTTGATTTGTTAAAGGTTGGTGGCTCAAACTTAAATGCTTTTGCTGGTTTAAACTCAGGCAGTACTGATAAAGTTGGTTTAGTTTTAAGTGATGTAACTTTTGGTTTTGTACTTGCTACAAATCAAGCAGATTCTACAAAAAAATGGAGCGCCTTATATTCAGAAGTAGGTACAGCAAGTTTTACAGGAGTTAATAATCTAACAATTGATGCGAGTGATTTAATAGTTGAGGTAAATAACTCTGATATTAGTGGCCTTGAGATGGATTTATTAAAAAGTCCAATTACTATTGATGTTGGCTCGTCTCAAACAATTGATTTAACGATAGATGGAGCTTCTCAAAATATAGTAAGTATTTCTGGTACATTAGGTATAAATGTTAATAATTTTTTTACTATCAATGGTGGTTTTGCTTTTAATAAATCAAGTGAAACAATCACTCTAGAAAACGGTGATACAGTTGATGTAGATTTGTTAACATTAGGGGCATCAGGAGCTTCTGCATTTGCAGGTACCAATGGCGATACGGCTGATAAAATAGGTTTCACATTAAATGATGTAGAGTTTGCTTTAGCTTTAATGACTGAAAAAGATGTAGCTAAAAGAGATTGGATGGCTTTAAAAGCTAGTGCAGGTAGTTTTGATTTTGCTGGAATCAATGGGGTGACAGTTGAAGGCTCAAATATCAATGTACAAATTAATCAAAAAGCAACCCAATATGTAGTAGACTTTCAAGCATCTAATTTAGATATAGCGACTTCATCAAGTACAAGTATGACATTAGATTTTGATGGTGCAAAAAAAGAATTACTGCAAGTAAGCGGTAATATAAATATAAACATCGCAGACTTTTTTATTGTGGATGGTGGTTTTGCTTTTTCAAAATCAACGCAAAGTGTAAAGTTATCTGATACATCAACAATAACTGTAGATTTACTTACTATTGGTGCAAATAATGCGTCGGCATTTGTTGGTATTAACGGTGGGTCTGATGATGCTATTGGTTTTAATACAACTGGCGTAAACTTTGGTTTAGCTTTAATGACAGATCAAGCTAATAAATCAAGAAAATGGACTTCTTTAAAGGCAAGTGCAACGGGTGCAAGTTTTGTAGGTTTACCAAAAGATTACACAATTTCAGCAAGTGACTTAAGCCTAGAAATAAACTTAAAAGATAGTGTTGATGCATTTGTTGTTGATTATTCAACAGATGCTTTAACAATAGCAACTTCAAGCTCTACATCAATAGACTTAAATATGGATGGAGCTAATTTAGAGCTTTTAAAAGTATCAGCAACTTTAGATATAAAGCTATCTAACTTCTTTTCTATCAGTGGTGGTTTCGCATTTGAAAAATCAACACAAAACTTAACTTTATCAGATGGTTCAAGCGTAGAAGTTGATTTATTAACACTCGGAGCAAATAATGTTTCAGCATTTGCTGGATTACGTGGTGGCTCTGCTGATCAACTCGGTTTAGTTTTGACTCAAGTTAATTTAGCTTTGGTTTTTGCAACAAGTAAACAAGATACAAGTTTAAAATGGACTTCTTTAAAAGCAGATGCTGGGGGTATTGAGTTGGTTGGTATTGATGGTTTAACTTTATCATCAAATGCCATGACTATTGAGATGAATATAAAATCTCATGATGCAAAATTAATAGATTATGCTGCTACAGCATTAGTTGTAGATACTTCTAGTTCTACTACCATGACTTTAGATATGGATGGCACAAAAGGCGAGTTAATAAAAGTTGCTGGAAACGTAGACTTAAATGTTTATGATTTTTTTACAGTCAATGGTGGTTTTGCTTTTGTAAAAACAAGTGAAGTTGTGACTTTGGCTGATGGTTCAGAGGTTGAGGTTGATTTATTAACTCTTGGTGCTGAAAATGTATCCGCTTTTGCTGGTTTAAACGGTGGTAGCACAGATCAAATTGGTTTAGTTTTATCTGGGCTTAGTTTTGGTTTAGCTATTATGAGCGATCAAAATAGAGATGATCGTTCATGGTTAGCTTTAAAAGGTAACATTGGTTCATTATCTTTTGAAGGGGTTGACGGACTTGTTGTAACAGCAAGTAACTTTGTACTTGATATTAATCATTATACTGGTTTAGATGGAGCTTCAAATATAGAAATAAGTAAAGATGTTTCTGAAAATATCGTTACAACAAGCACAGAAAAAGTAACAACTACTACTACAAAAACAAATACTCAAGTATCTTTAGATATAAAAGATACATTAGGACAAGTCAATTTAACTTATAATTCAAATAACTCTAATTTTACGATTGATAAGGCTGATAGTGATGCAGATTTAATCACTAAAATTACCACTTCTTTTGAGGGTTTAGTTGGTATCGGGTCTGGTAATGTTTTAGTTACAGGAACTAAATCAAGTGGTTTTTTAATTGAATTTAACAATGCTTTAAATGGTAACTCAATTAATGGGTTAGCAATTTCAACAATAGCACCAACAATTACAAGTAGTGTAGTTGAAACTAATGTTGCTAGCACTGTTCAATCTGAAATTCAAATATTGACAATTGATGCTAGTTTAACAGCTTCTGGTAGATATGTTTTATCTTTTGATGGACAAAAATCAAGAGCAATTCGGTTTGCTGGGTCTGATGTTACTAATAATGCTTCTGCTATTAAAAAGGCTTTAGAAAGATTATCAAATGTAGGAAGTGGTAATGTATCAGTTGTTTATGATAATACTTCAACAATTACATCTCAGCGTTACACTATAACTTTTAAAAATAATCTAGCTAATACAAGTTTAGGATTAATCACTGTAGATAATAAAGGTTTAAAAGATGCAACAATTTCACTTGCTATAGATAGTGAAGGGGTTGATGTAATAGGAGAAACTCAACGAATCACGATTGGTAATGAATCTGTAAATCAATTCAAAATTACAACAAATTCAAAAACCACTCAAAATATTTCGTCGAGTGCAACAGCACAACAAGTTCAAGATGCTATTAATAAAGCACTAGATAACAGTACAGGATTACATAGTTCAGTTGTTAAAATTTCTGACGGAGTCTGGGATGTAACTTTTAAGGGTGAGTTAGTTGGTATTGATCAGGCTTTAATGACTCTTAGTATTAGTTCTTTAAATACAAATGCTGATATATTTATACAAGCTATGGGTCAAACTATTGTTGATATACAAACTCAGCAAATTGTAAATACAATTGTTATTGTAACAGAAACAATCACAGTGCTTGAAACTCCAGCAGATTTGGTTGTTGATTTTGATGCTCAAAACTTAAATATACTAACAAGTTCTTCTACTTCAATCGATTTAGATATGGATGGTGCTAGAGGGAATCTAATTTCAGCTAGCGGTACTTTAGACTTAAACGTATTTGGCTTTTTACAGCTTAATGGTAATTTTGCATTTGAAAAGTATGAAACTCAAGTCACTTTATCAGATGAGAGCGTTAAAAATATTGATCTTTTAACTTTAGGTGGAGAAAATATCTCAGCCTTTGTAGGAGTTGATGGCGGTACAGCAGATCAAATCGGTTTTGCGTTAACAGGAGTTGACTTTGCTTTAGCTTTAATGACTGATCAAGCAGACTCTACCTTAAATTGGATGGCATTAAAAGCAAGTGCAGTAAGTTCAAGCTTTGAAGGTTTAGGTTCTGATTTAATAATTAGCTCTAGTGATTTACTAATTGAGGTAAACCAAGCAGATAAAGATGGTTTAGTTGTTGACTTTTTAACAAGCCCGATGGGTATTAAAACTTCAAATAATGGCTCTATTGAACTAGACATGGATGGTTCAAGATTAGAGTTACTATCTGTATCTGGAAATTTAGATATAAATATTTATAACTTTTTCACTGTATCTGGTGGTTTTAGTTTAAATAAATACACCGAAACAATGACTCTTTCAGATGGTAGCTCAGTTGATGTAGATTTATTAACCTTAGGTGCAACAGGGCTTGATGCTTTTGTTGGAGTTAATGGAGGCACTGCTGATGAGATCGGTTTTAAAGTAGAAGATGCTGATTTTGCTTTATCGATATTAAAAGAAAAAGGTGGCACAAACCGAAAATGGACATCTTTATACTCAACGATTGCAAAATCTGAATTTGTAGGTCTTAGTGATAAACTAACAATTGAATCTAGTGACTTATTGCTAGAAATAAATAAAAAAGCTAGTGATGGTACGGTTGTAGATTTTGCTACAAAATCATTAGATGTTCAAACCTCAGCAAGCACTATTTTAACATTAAACTTTGATGGTGCTAGATCAGAGCTATTAAGAGTTAGTGGAAACTTAAATATTGATGTAGCAGGTTTTTTTACAGTAAACGGAGCTTTTGCTCTTTCAAAATCTACTGAAACAATTACTTTATCTGATGCATCAACAGCTACAGTAGATATGCTTACTATTGGTGCTAATAATGTAGATTCATTTATTGGAATAAATGGTGGATCAGATGATGAAATTGGTTTTAAAACAACAGGCGTTAATTTTGGTTTAGCTTTAATGACCGATCAAGCTAATAAATTAAGAAAATGGACTTCTTTATATGCAACAGCTACAAGTTCTTCTTTTGTTGGAGTTGATGATTTAACAGTCAGCGCAAGTAATGTTAGTCTTGAAATAAATTTACAAGATTCTGTAGATTCTTTACTTGTAGATTATTCAACAGATGCTTTAAGCATTGATACATCAAGTTCAACGACTATTGACTTAACAATAGACGGAGTAAAAGGCGAGCTTTTAAAAGTGTCTGCAACTTTAGACATTAGCGTATTTGGCTTTTTTAAAGTAAATGGTGACTTCTCTTTTGAAAAATCAAGCAAGACTGTAGTTTTATCTGATGGTAGCTCAGTTGATGTTGACTTATTAACACTTGGTGCAAATAATGTAGCAGCTTTTGCTGGTTTAGATGGTGGAACAGTTGACCAATTAGGTTTGAGTTTAGTTCAAGTTAATTTTGCTTTAGCAATTTCAACAAGTAAACAAGACCCGACTCAAAAATGGACTAGTTTAAAAGCAGAAGCTGGCTCTATAAGTTTAGTTGGAATTGATGGTTTAACAGTTCAAGCAACTTCTATGCTTGTAGATATCAATCAAGCTTCACAAAATGGTAAATTAATAGATTATAGTGCTCAATCATTAGATGTAGATACCTCTACAACAACTAGTTTAACATTAGATATGGATGGCACTAAAGGTGAGTTAATTCAAATTAGTGGAAACTTAGAAATTAATGTTTTTGACTTTTTTACAGTTAATGGTGGTTTTGCTTTTGTTAAAACAAGTGAAGTTGTTACTTTAGCAGATGGCTCAGAGGCAGAAGTAGATTTACTAACACTTGGCGGTAACGATGTATCAGCATTTGCTGGTTTAAATGGTGGCACAGCAGATCAACTAGGTTTTGTTTTATCTGGAGTTAGTTTTGGACTAGCTATCATGAGTGATAAAAATCGAGATGATCGATCATGGCTGGCATTAAAAGGTAATGTTGGTTCTTTATCTTTTGAGGGTGTTGATGGTCTTGAGATTGCTGCAAGTGATTTTTTTATTGATGTAAATCAATATACAGGTTCAAAAGATGCTTCAACTATAGAAATAAGTAAAGATGTTTCAGAAAACATAGTAACAACTACCACACAAAAAGTAACTACAACTACTACAGTTACAAATACAGTTCTAGCACTAAATTTAAAAGAGACTCTTGGTCAGGTAACAATTGATTATAATTCTACAAACTCTAACTTAACTATAGATAAGACTGACTCTGATGCAACACTATTAACAAAGATTACAAGTGCATTTGAAACATTAGTTGGCTCTGGTAATGTACTAGTAACAGGTACAAAAGCAAATGGATTTTTTGTTGAATTTAATAATGCATTAAATGGCAATAATGTAACTAACTTTACCTTAACAACTCAAGCACCAACATTAACAAGTTCGGTAGTTGAGACAAGTGCTACAAGCACAGGAGTTTCAGAGGTTCAAATATTAACAATTGATGCAACATTAACAGCTTCTGGTAGATATGTTTTATCTTTTGATGGACAAAAAACAAAAGCCATTAGATATGCTGGAAACGATGTTACAAATAATGCAAAGTATATTAGACAAGCTTTAGAGAAGTTATCTAATGTAGGTACTGGTAATGTATCTGTAGCTTTTGATCAATCATCTACAATCTCAAGTCAAAAGTATATTGTTACTTTTAAGAGTGGACTTGCCAAAGAAAACTTATCATTAATTACTGTTGATAATAAAGGTTTACGTAATGCCACAGTATCTATTGGTTTAGATACAGAAGGCATTGATTTACTGGGAGAAACTCAGAGAATTTCAATTTCTACTGAGACAAGTGCCTCTTATAAAATTACTTTAAATATAAACTCTCAAAATTATACAACGGGTAACATTTCTATTGATGCTGATGCACAAGCTGTTCAAGATGCTATTAATAAGGTACTTGAAAACAATACTGGTTCACATAGTAAGGTAGTAAAAATTTCAGCAGGAGTTTGGGATGTAAGTTTTCAAAATGAACTTGCTGGTATTGATGTTGCGGCTATGTCTTTAGTTATTGACGCAAAAACTGTAAATGCAAGTTTTTATATACAATCAATGGGTGAAACTAAAGTTGATACTTTAACTCAACAAATCGTAAATAGTGTACTTGTTGTAACAGAAACAATCACTGTACTAGAGTATCCAGCAGATTTAGTTGTTGATTTTGATGCAAAAAATCTGGATGTATTAACGAGTTCATCAACAAATATAACACTTGATATGGATGGAGCTAGAGGTAATCTAATTTCAGCAAGTGGTACTTTAAATGTAGACTTATTTAACTTTTTTCAAATGTCTGGAAACTTCGCTTTAGAAAAATATGAAACTCAAGTAACTTTATCTGATGGAAGCATTAAAAATATCGACTTATTAACTTTAGGTGGAGAAAATATCACATCTTTTGTTGGAATGGATGGCGCAACAGCAGATCAATTAGGTTTTGAAGTAACAGGAGTTGACTTTGCTTTAGCATTAATGAGTGACCAAGCAGACTCAACTTTACATTGGACAAGTTTAAAAGCTAGTGCTACTAGTGCAAGCTTTGTTGGACTTGGCGATGATTTAACAATTTCATCAAGTGATTTATCAATTGAAATTAATAAAGCTGACAAAGATGGTTTAGTTGTAGATTTTTTAACAAGCCCAATGGCTGTAAAAACTTCTAATACAGGAGTAATCGAATTTGATTTTGATGGTGCTAAATTAGAAACTTTATCAGTATCAGGTAATTTAGACATAAACGTATATAACTTCTTTCAAGTATCTGGTGGTTTTAGTTTAAATCAATCAACAGAGACTATGACTCTATCAAATGGTAATACAGTACTTGTAGATTCATTAACTCTTGGAGCAAGTAGCGTAAATGCATTTGTTGGAGTTAATGGCGGTACTGCAGATGAGATAGGTTTTAAAGTACAAAACACTGATTTTGCTTTAGCTTTATTAAAAGAAAAAGATGGAAGTCGAAAGTGGACTTCATTATATTCAAATATTGGTTCAGCTGCATTTGTCGGTATAAATGATTTAGGTATAGAAGCAACAAATCTTTCACTACAATTAAACCAAAAAGCTAGTGACAATACAGTAATTGATTATCAAGCAAAGTCATTAGATGTAAAAACCTCGGCTTCAACTAATATTACTTTAGACTTTGATGGAGCTGATGGTGACTTATTACAGGTTTCTGGAGATCTAAAATTACAAGTAAGTGATTTTGTACATTTAAGTGGTAGCTTTGCTCTTAAGAAATCAGATAAAACTATTACTTTAAATAATAATGAAGAAGTACAAACAGACGCTTTAATTATAGCAGGGTCAGGTGTTGATTTTTTTGCTGGTGTAAATTATGAAAAATCAAACGAACTTGGTATTAAGTTAACAGACGGAGATTTTGCATTAGCACTTTTAACAGATAAAAGTGATTCAAAACGTAGTTGGACAGCTTTTCATTCATCGGTATCTGAGTTAGCTTTAGTCGGTATCTCAGGTATCAATTTAGCAGCTCAAGGAATTAATGTTGATGTAAATAATAGTGCAAATGATGGCACTGTAGTTGATTTTGCAGCAGATACTTTTGAAATAGAAGTATCATCAAGTGAAACAATAACATTTACTGAAAGTAATGAAGTAACAAGAGTTTCAATAGATAATGCTCTTTTATCTCTTGGTGGTTTTGTTGTAGTTAGTGGTGGTTTCTATTTTGAGAAATCAACAGGTGCATATCAAGTAGATATTAAAACTGGCTTAACACAAGATATCGTTAATGATTTAAATATAAAAACAGACTTAAATGATTTACGTACAGCAGGTGTTTTAAGTGATGATTATTCAACAATAACAGATGTTTCATTAGATAGCTTAATTATGAGTGGTAGCAATATCACTTTATATGTTGGAGTTGATAAATATTTTACAGATTTAAATGGAAATAATGTTATAGATGAAGGCGAAACAGATGATAGTGCTTTTGGTATCTTACTTGACCAAATTGATCTTGGTCTAGTCATGATGAGTGTTAGTGATATTGCAGATAATAATGCTGACGAGTCTATATTACCAAGCTTTTATGCCGTACAAGCTAACTGGAATGACGCTATTGATTTAGATTGGGGTCTTTTGCAGTTTTCTATTGAAACGATAAAATTAAACTATAATAGTAGTGGTAACTGGGGTAACTCAGGTAAAAACTATGGAGCATATGCAGATTTTTCATCAGCTCCAATTGACGTACCTTTAACTGGTACAGAAACAACCCTAACTTTTGATTATTCAAGAAACCTAATAGGTGTTGAGTTACTTGGTGCAGAGTTATCTATAGCAAGTGCTTTTACTATAAGAGGTGACTTTGCTTTTGAATATAGTTCGGGTGTTCAGCTTGATATTGTAACTGGTATAACAAGTGGGCAAAGCTCACTTGGTAGTTTACTAGATTACTCAAGCAACGGTGGGGCAACTCTTGAAAATGTGCCAATGAATGTTATGACTCTTGGTGGTAATATTGATATTATCGTTGGTGATGTTGATGATCCTTTATTTGCAGTAGAAGATATTAAATTTGGTTTAGCTATCATGAAAGCTGATAAAACGGCTGATACATCAAAAATTTTGCCAACAATGTATGCTTTTCAAGTTGAAGTAGCTTTACCAAATATAAACTTTGGTGAACTAAGTATAGAGCTTTCAACAGTGTCTTTAAATCTAAATACAGGAAGCAAATGGAAAGGTTCAATTTTAGGTACAAATCCATTTGTAAATTTTGCTGGTAGTTTTCCTGCTGATGAAGCTAATAATATAAGTAGTGGATTTGATTTAAACATTGGTGGAGATAGTCTTAATTTAAATTATGGAAGCTCTTTAATCGGAGTCACTTTGGGTGAAGCAAAACTAACTATAGGTAGCTATCTCCATATTAGTGGTTCACTTAGTTTAAACTTTATTAGTGGAGTAACTTTAGATGTAGAGTCTCAAATAAAAACTTATGAAAATGTAATTATGAAAGGTTTCACTATTGGTGGAAGCAATATTAACATTTTTATGGGAGTTAAAGGACCATATTTTGGAGAGGGTGATAAAGGCGATACAATGGGATTTTATGCAAAAAATGTAAATTTTGCAGTAGCTGTCTTTAACGTAGATGCCAAAAAAAATACAGAGTTAAAATCAGGTAAATTTTTATCAGTTTCACTTGATACAGAAAACGTAGGTTTAGTTGGATTTGAAAGCTTTTTAGTAGCAGAAATTGATGCTTCTATTTTCAAGTTAAATACAGGTAAAATAGGTAATACTATAGCATCAATTGATTATAGTAGGGTGTATCCAGATGGTTTTTCAGTAGCAGCTGGTGATATAGATATTAATCTTGATTATGATAGTTTTTTAATCGAAGTACAACTAACAAATGTAAATTTACAAATATCACAGTTTTTATATTTATCAGGCTCATTTGCTTTTTCAATGGGACGAACAGAAACAGTTAAAGCAAATTTTGGTGATTTGGCTACAATCAATCCAATATTATCTAATAACCTTGATGTAGATGTAGATATTATTACAATTGGCGCTCAAGATGTATTTGGTTTTGCTGGAGTTGGTGGGCCATACTTTGTTGATGCAGATAAAGATGGACATCCTGATTTAGACTTAGATGGTGAGTTAATCAGAAATAAAGATGCTATTGGTGTCAGTATTGCTGATGTAGATTTAGCTTTAGCCATTTTGAAGTTTAAGGGTGTTACTGGAGCAGATGCATCTCACCCCGATTTATTAGCTCAAGAAGTATTTCTAAAGACTCAAAATATCACTTTTTTAGCGGGTAATGCTAGTGTTTTAGAAGGTGCTATTGTTGGTTTAGAGTCTGTCTTAACCGCTAAGGTCCAAGATATTTCAGTTGAATTAAATACAAGTTCGATTCCAACTGCTTTTGTAGCCCTTGGTGGAGCAGCTTTTGCTCTTAGAAGTCCAAGTATTGATTTTTTAGCAAGTTTTCCAGCAGATGGTGATAAACCAGCTGGTTTTGAGGTAGCTACTGGTGGTACACCAGTTTATCTAACATATGATCAAGAGTTAATTAGTGCAAAAGTAGACTATGCTGAGTTTGATATAGCTGGTGTTATACAGGGTAGTGCATCAATGGCCTTTAATAAAAAAGGGTCTCAAGAGGTTGTTTTATCTGATGGAACAACAACTACAGTAACAAGTTTAGAGGTAGCTTTAGTAAATGCCAACGCTTTTATTGGTGTTGGTGGTTATTTTCAAGATACAAATGGCAATGGTCGAATCGATGAATTTGATACAACTAACAGTAGTGCTATTGGTATAGCCATTGAAGACTTAGATTTTGGTGCAATCTTCATGCGTGATAATGAAAGTCTTGGTATTTATGTTGCAGCAAAAGCAAGTATTAAATCAGCTGGTTTAGTTGGACTTGAAGGTTTTGCTGAATTTTCAGTAAATGATTTTAACTTTCAATTTAATGCAGGGATATCTGAGGGTGGAAATGTTGTTGATTTTTCAAAAAGTGGTGTAGATGGTACACCATATACAATTGATACAGGTAGTCCAGAAAACTCTATTAGTTTTGATTATGATAAAGCGTTTTTAGAAGTATCTGGTTTAGTACATTTAGGTATATTAGATGCGATTAACATAGATGGATATGTAAGACTTGAAATAACTACAAGTTCAATTGAATTACAATTTGCGGCTCAAGCTACTTTTAATACAAAAGCTATTAGTCCTCTTGTAGCTAATGGTACTTTGATTATTGCTGATGGTGCTTTATATGGAAGTATGTTTATTGGTGGAAAAGGTGAAAATGGTGCTATTGTTGATACAGCTCTATTTTCAATTGGTGGAACATTTGAACTTGATATCAATACATCAAGTGAGCAAAAAATAATACAGGTTCCATACTTTGAAGATAACGGAGATTTAGCCTTTAAAACATTAGCTTTGAACCCAAATATGTTAAGACTTGCAGGTAGTGCTTTTGTTGATATTGCTGGTTTTGCAAAAATGGATGGTGAGATTGAATTATTAATTGAAAATACCACTATCAATATTAAAATGGATTTATCTTTATCAATGGGCTTTTTTGGAAGCATCAATATTAGTGGAGAAGCATTTTTAGGTTACACAGAATCAGAAGGTGCTGTATTTGCTTTAAGATTAGAAGCTGATGCAAAAGCTTTAAATGTTGGACTAATATCAATTGAAGCTGGCATTACTGTAATGATTAATACTTCTCAAACAGAAGAACATGCTGGAGTTTTAAAAAATACATTTTTAGTTGGCTTTGATGGTTCTGCTACTCTTGTTGTATTTGAAGGTAGCTTTAAAGGGTCAGTTGGAGTTGTTGATGGACAGTTCGAACTTAGAGTTGATGAATTTAAAATAGATTATTTTGGAGTGGTCACCTTAGAGGTTAGTGGATATATAAAATCAGCTGATGACTTCTTTTTTGAAGCAGAAGCAAAAATGGGAATTGATCTAGGTATATTAGAGCTAAAAGGTCGAATTTATTTGGCAGTTGGTAACAATGGTTTTGCAGCCGAAATTTCTGGTTCATTAGTAGCTAAGTTGAGTTTAGGCTTTATTACTAAAAGATTTACTTTAGCTTCTTTTTCAGCAGGAATTTCTTATTGGGATCCAACACTAAAGGTTAGTTTATCTGTAACAATTGCTGGCATTTCTTTTAGTGGCTCTCGTACTTGGGAGATTGGTAAGGCTCATGTAGATAAAACTAAAACAACCATGTTAATAGAGCGTAATAATCTTCTTTTAAACGATGAATCTGTTATTGATGTGACAATTGGTGGAACAAAAAAATCAGAAGAATATACAACTTATAAGATTGATAAAAAGGCTATCTTTAATGGACGTTTAAATATCTCAGTATTAGATAGCTATGAAGCAAAAGATGGCGATGTATTTGATATTATTAGCTTTGATGATGGAGTAGGTCAATTTGATGTAGCAACTGGTATCTATGGTTATAATAAAGACTTTTACTTTGAGATAGTTAAAACTAGTTCAAAACTAAAACTAATCGTTAGAGAACTAGTTGAAGGTGATGAACTTTATTTAATCGGTAATACAGAAGACGCAAATACAGCTATCGGTACTCTAGTAAATAATAAATACTTTGGAGAAACAGAAGGTAGCATTGAAGTTGATGCTACTTTAAGAATAAGCGATGAAGTCTATGTTAACGGACTATTACAAGTTGATCTTGTTCAAAAAGACACGACTCTAAGTAACGGAATTGTTTTAGATACAGATGTTTGGACATTTTCTGGTCGAGGCGTAGAGTATTTTTATGGAGCAAATGCATTAGTACCTGAAGATCAATTAAAATCAGAAATTGGTTTATTTAGTGATAATGCTAATTTAGCTGTTGTACTCATCAATTCAAAAGTTGAAGAGGATACTCGTTCATGGATTTCTTTAGAAGGTATTATTAATACAGATAGCCTTAGTTATAAAGGTATGACTTATGCCACTATAAGTAATAATGAGCGTATTATTATTGAAGGTTCAAAAATATTTGGTATCAATGAAATTGGTATAGAAAATAATGAGTTCATTGACTTTTCTGGTGAGAATGCTTTAGATATTTCTGATGATTTAGGTAATTTAGCTGTGTTTGATGAACTTTATTCAGATAGAGAAAGATTTGATTTAGTTGGCTCTATTGATATGAATATCGATGATTACGACATTACAGGTGACTTTTCGTTTACAAGTAGTGCGTTTAGTGGAGTACACGCAGTTGCTAAAAATACTGTTGTAAAATTAGAGTTCACTGATATTGATATGGCTATTGGCGCAATTTCTAACAGAAACTTTGGTTTAGTAATAGCAAGCCAAGGTTTATTAATGGAAGCTTCTGGTGAAACAATCTTAGAAGGTTCATTATTTTATGATACGACAGCAGATTTAAGTGCAGTATCAATCAATCATTCAGGATTAAAATATACAGGTATTGAAATTTCTTTTGATGGTTCAAGTTACTCATTTATAGATCAACCAGCTTCTACTGATTTATCTGCTGTAAGTATTACTAATTTAGACGGTAAGTTAGGCTCAATATTTAGTATCTCTGGTGATTTTGGGTTCAAGAGTGATAAAGCAAAAGGTGAGATAACTGTTATTGCTAAGGATGCTTCTATATCAATAGGAGCAGGTGACTATATAGTTGGAGTAAATAATGCTTTTATTGGTTTAGTACATGGGCCAGACGGTACAGCTCTAGAGGCTAAAAGTAATGAAATATTTGCCAAGTTTGGAGACAAATTTGAATTGTCAGCAAAAAAAGCGGCTGTATTATGGAATACAACAGGTGAAGACTATGTTGGTAAAACTATCCGTACAGCAGGTATAACTTATGAATATACAGATTTAATTCAATCTACTTCATTACAAGAAATTAGGCTTGATGAAGCTTATTTAAAAGTAGATGACTTTATTTATCTAGAAGGAAACTTTGCTGTTAGTAAAAATGTGGATGCTAAAGTTAGGGTAGGTGAAGTAGGGACTACAAGAATAGGACAAATCGATGCGCAACTTTTAACTATTGCTGCTGAAAATGTATACGGTTTTGCTGGTTTAAATCAAGGTGAACCAGATGAAATAGGCGTAAGACTTGAGGATGTTAATTATGCTTTAGTTTTTGCGACTGATAAAAATAATCAAACATATACGGCAATAAAGGCAGATATTCATCGAGCAGGCTTTGTGGGTTTTGATTTAATTCCTACTCAAATTTTTGACTTAGATATTTCAGATGTAGTGCTAAACCTAAATAGTAAAGTTGTTAGCTCGGTTGATGGTAGAGAAAGAGTATTAGATTTTACTGAAGTTTTAGATGTTTATACAGGTGCAACTACAAGTGTAGCTTTTGATATGAAAGCGCTACAAGGCGAGTTATTACAAGCAGCAGTTACATTAGATTTAAGTATTGGTGACTTTATTGGCTTATCGGGTAGTTTCGGTATTCAAAAATATATTCATCAAACAGATGTATATGATATTAATGGAAATAGAGAAGCAGTAGCAGTTGATTTATTATCAATTGGTGCAGATGGGGCTTCTGGTTTTGTAGGAGTGAATAAAGACTCGATTGATGCCAAAGGCTTTGCAATAAATAATGTAAACGTTGCTTTAGCTATAATGAGTGAACGTGGTGGAGCGAATAGAACTTGGAGCGCATTGCAAGCAAGTGTCGGAGGTTTTGAAGCAGTAGGTTTTAATAGTTTAATTGAAGGAGTTTCTTTTGACTTTGCTGGAATCGGTGTATTAATGAATACGGCAGCTAGTGATAGTACAGTGATTGACTTTGGAAATGATAACGCCCTTGAAGTTTGGACAGCGCCTCATAAAACAGTGAAGTTTGATATGTCTGGTTTACAAGGAGCAACAACTGAAATCTTTGGAAATGTAAGTTTAAACCTATATGATAATATTGATATTAGTGGTGGTTTTTCATATAAAGAGACTAACCAAGTATTGGTTTTATCTGATAATGACTTAACAAATGAAAAACGAACGATAGCCGAAGCTTCAATGAGTAGTTTTGGGCTTTATCATGCTTCTGCTTTTATTGGTACACGTGGAGCAGATAATACAAGTAATAATGATGACTCTGGTCTTATTTTAGAAAATGTTGATTTAGCTTTAGCCATATTTAATGAAAAAAATGGAAATAGATCATGGATGAGTTTAAAATCAAACATCGAACTTGCTCAAATTGCAGGTTTAGATAATGTTGACCTATTGATTTCAGATACACATTTAACTATTAATGAAGCGTCTAGTGATGGTTTAGTAATTGATTATGTAAATCAAGCAGATAGCGAAGAGATAATAAGATATAAAGGTAATGATTTTGGTGCAACAGATTTAACTTTAACCGTAGGTGCAAATGCAGATGGTATCAGACAATCTGTAAAATTTGATATGGATGATAGTCTAGGAGACTATTTAAAGTTATCTGGTTTTGCAAATATTAACTTATTTAATTTAGTAACTTTTGATGGTGCATTTGCTGTAGAAACAAAAAAACAAGCCATTGTAGTATCAAACAATACAATTATTGCAGAAGAAAGAGAGTATCTACAAACAGATCTTTTAACTTTTGGAATGTTTGGAGTGAATGCTTTTGTTGGGGATGAAAGTACAGGTGTTGGTATTGAGTTAAGTGATGTTAATTTAGCTCTGGCTTTATTTTCAGAAGTTGATGGTGATAGAAAATGGACAAGTGCTGTTGCTGATATTGGTGGTCTTGAAATTTCTGGTATAGATGGTTTTGAACTATTCACTACAGATACTCATTTAAAAATAAATAAAGAGTCAGCTGATGGAAAAGTAATCGATTATCGATTTGATCAAGATATTGAAGATGTAACATTAGTAGAACAAGCACAAGATGTAATTGATTTACAAAACCCAAACTTTGATGATTTAACTTTGTTAACAACAGGAATAATTGATGATGTATTTATTAGATCATATGAAGATTTAGCAGGAAATAAATATACATATCATGATGATACTTTAGACTTTTCTAGTCTATCACTTGATAGTTTTGAAGTAATACCAGCAATTAAAGAAGTTGAAGCTGCTCCAGCAACACCAGAAAGTGATGCTGTTGAAGCAGTAGAGGCTGTAGCTAAAAAAACCATGTTTTTTTATAAAGATAAAAAAGGAAATAAATATACTTTTATAGATGATGATGATGACTTAAAATTTACATACACTAGCTTTGATAATATAGTTTATAATGTAGAAATTGATGATGGAGAAGTAAGTCTAGAAGGTAATACTAATATATCTCAAGGACTTCCTACCTTAGTCAAATTTGAAAAAGCATATCGTGCAACAGACTTATCTGTTTTAGTTGGCGTTGATGATTTAGGCGCAGAAGTGTTTGTTGATTTAAAGATGGATGACTCTAGTGGCGACTACTTTAAAATTGATGGTTATGTTAGTTTAAACTTATTTGATACTCTAGAAATTAACGGTGGATTTGCAATAGAAAGGTCAAGCCAGACTCTTGTTTTATCAAGTAATTCAGTTACCGATGAAAAGCGTGAAGTTGTCGGGGCTGAGATGTTGAGTTTTGGTTTATACCATGCTGATGCCTTTGCAGGTGTTAGAGGTGACGACGGTGAAAGTACTAGTGATGACCTAGGTCTTATTATTGAAGATATCGACTTGGCACTAGCCATATTTACAGAAAAAGATGGAGACAGATCTTGGACAACTCTAAAAGCAAATGTAGGTGCTGTTTCTTTAAATTTAATTGAAGGTATTACAGGTGGAATTACAGATACAAATATATTATTAAATACAGCATCAGATGATGACATGGTCATTGATTATCAATTTGATGAAGACTTAGAAACAATAACTAGCCTTGAAAAGGTTTCTGAGTCAGATGGTTTAACAGAAGGTGAATTGAATGTATTTAATAATCAATATAAGTATAAAAAAGTCAAAAAGAAAAGATATTTTAAAGATCAAGTAACAGAAGATAAATATCTAATTGAAAGTTTTTATGACTCAAGAAACGATAAAATTGTAAAAGGTTTTGAAGTAGATGGTGATATTTATATCATGAAAAAGACCTCATATAAAATTAAAATAGGCTCAATTTTTGGGCATAACTTTTATCAAACAATTACTGAGAGAAATATTGTTGATGTAATCACTACACCAGAAATTGAAACCATTGATTTTACAAATACAAAAATAGAACTAAATGTTGGGTCTGATGTAGATGGTAATATTCAAAAAGTGACTCTTGATATTGATGATAGCAAGGGTGATTTATTTAAGATTACAGGTAGAGTTAATTTGAATATCTTTAATGCTTTAGTTGTTGAAGGTGGTTTCTCACTTGAGAACTCGTTTGAAACAATTGTTGTATCAGATAATAAACTCACAGACGAAAAAAGAGAGGTTTTAACAGCAAAAACCACTAAACTTGGAATTTCTGATGCTAGTGCATTTATGGGAAATCGTGGCGCTGATGATACATCTCTTTTTGATGACAGTGGTTTTATTTTAAATGATGTTAATTTATCACTAGCTTTATTTTCAAATGAAGATAGACATTGGATGACTTTAAAAGCAGATGTTGGATTAGCTACATTTGCCGGTATTGATGGAGTCGATGCTTCTGTAAGCAATACAAATATTCTAATTAATAAGGCTGCAAATGATGGTAGCTTGATAGATTATAAATATACAGAAGATGAAACCATAACAACATTAGCTGTAGTCAGTGCTGAAGATAAAATAGCAAAAACAGAAACAGAAATAGAGTTTATTAATGATAATTTTAGTCATAAATATAGTAAAAAGAATAAAGAACATACTTTTAAAGATAAAGATGGAACTAAATTTATAGTAGAGTTAACTGCTCAAGCTAAAAAAGGTGATATCGGTGGTATCTTCACAATAGATGATGGAACCATTTATGAAGTTAAGAGGTTTGTAACTTATAAAACTATTAATTTAATCTTTAAAACTATAAAAATACCAAGAGTTTCTTGGAAAATTGTAGGGGCTATAGACCCTGATAAAGAGTTAAAAACAGTTGAATTTAAAGCGACTGAACTCACAATGTCGGTTGGAGTAGATTCAACAGGAGTTGAACGTTTTACTACTTTTGATTTAGATGATGCTAAAGGTGATTTATTACAAATTGCTGGACATATCGATGTTAACTTTTATGATGATATACAAGTGTCTGGTGGTTTTGCCTTTGAGAAATCAGTGACTTATGTATACGCGTCAGATGCTGAAACAGGTAATGAGGGAAGGTATGAGTTCTCTGCAGATCTATTAGCTCTAGGAATTTATAATGCTTCTGCTTTTATTGGTTCTAAGGACAATGGATTTTCTTTACAAAATGTTGACTTGGCTTTTGTAAGTCTTCAAAATACAGAGCGTCCACAAGATAAATATTCAACAATTCAAGCAAATATTGGATCAATGGAAGTTATTGGTATTGATGGTTTAGCTTTAACTGTCAACAATACTCAATTACAAGTAAATAAGGCTGATATTGATGGCTTTGTGGTAGATTATCAATTTAATGATGATATTGACTCTCTTGGTAATGATCAAGCAGTTACAGACCTAGAAGTAGCTCTTGGAGTAGATGCAGATGGAGTTTTACAAATATTAAAGCTTGATATTGATGATAATAGAGGTGACTTTTTTGAAGTATCCGGAGAAGTAATTCTTGATATTGATGGTTTCTTACAGGTATCAGGTGGCTTTGCACTACAAAAGGTTAACGCAAAGTATATTAGTATTACTAATGATCAAGTTCAGTCTGATGATTCAATACAAGCAGATATCTTAACTTTTGGTATGTATGGTGTAGATGCTTTTGTTGGGACACGAGGTGAAACTAGCAAAGAAGATAGCGGAGTAGAGCTTTCAGATGTCAATTTAGCTTTAGCATTATTTGATGAAGTAGATGGCAACCGTAAGTGGTCTAGTGTATTTGCTGATGTTGGTGGTATTTCAATACTTGGWGTMMAAGAYTTAAGTTTATCAGCTACAAATACAATTGTTACTTATAATAAAKCRGCTAGTGAYGGMAGCGTTATTGAYTAYGTRGCKARTGRTGATGAAWTMRRWGCRACWGATTTAACTGTAGCYCTTGGTACAAATATYGATGGAGTWGTYGAATATGCACGATTTGGCTTTGAAGGTAACGATGGGCAACAAGCTAGAATATCAGGTAAYTTAGATTTAACMATTAAAGACTTTGTAWCTGTAAGTGGTGGTTATGCCATTGTTACAAAACARCATCAAGRTGTRACMGTAGATAGCGARACAATAGAYACACAACTAKTAACYYTRTCTTTAACAGATGCAAGYCTWTTTGCTGGRACRARAGGTACAAGTGATAGTATTGATGATGACAAAGGTTTATCRTTTACTGATGTAAAYTTTGCTCTAGCACTATTTAAAGAAAACTCTGGTGATAAACGAACATGGTCAGCTTTAAAAGCATCCGGAAACGCAGCGTTTATTGGTCTTGATAATTTAGATATTTCATTACAGTCTTCATCAATCGAAATGAACAATGCAGCTAGTGATGGATCAGTTATTGATTTTGCACAAATGCTTGAAGATGAAAACGTCTTTACTGTAGTTACTGGAGTAGATGTATTTGGTCGTGACGAACTAGAGTTATTTGAAGTAAGTGCAGATAAAGGGGACTTTTTAAAAGTTGGTGGAGAGTTAACTTTAGGTATTAGTGACTTCTTTTATGTATCGGGTGGATTTGCTTTTGAAAAATCTGACTTTGAGGTTACTCTAAATAATGATGATATTGTAGCAACAGATTTACTTACAATTGGACTAAGCGATGTTGAGCTATTTGCTGGAGTTAATCACAATACTTCAAATGAAACAGGTATCAAATTAACTGGTGTTGATTTAGCTATAGCTATAGTCAATGAAAAATCAGGTACTAAGCGTCAATGGCTTTCATTAAAAGCAAGTGCAACAAGTGCTGGTTTTGTATCTCAAGTAGATGCTTTAAATTTAGGCTTCAAAAACTTAGGACTTGAGTTAAACCTAGAGGCATCAGATAACTCAGTTATTGATTATACAAAAACAGATTTAGCAGTAGCAGTAAATCCAACTCAAGAAGTTATCTTTGATATGAGTGGTAAAGCTCTTAAAGTATCTGGTGATTTAACACTAAATTTAGATAATTATATTTACTTAAGCGGTAACTTTGGCTTTGAAAAAGCAGATAAAAACTTAAAGTTATCAAATGGAGATAGTCTTGAAGATGCAAAAGCTTTAGTTTTTAGTTTAGATAATGCAAATATTTTTGCAGGAACTAATCGTGGTAAATCGAATGAAACAGGTTTATCACTCACTGATGTTAGTGTTGGTTTTGCTTTAATTTCTGGTGTATATGATGGTGCTAATAGACAATGGACATCAATTCAAGCAGCTGCAAAATCAGCCGAGCTTTCTGGTATTAAAGGCGTAACATTAAAATCAGAAAATTTAAAAGTTAAATATAATACCAAAGTTGCTGATGTTGCTATTGATTATGTAAATAGTGCAAGTACCATTTCTTTTGGTGATGAATTATTTAACATGAGTGGTGAAACTTTAGAAATTTCAGGTTCAGTTGAAATTCAGATACATAACTTTTTTGCCTTGAACGGAACTCTTGATTTTGCAAAAACATCTCAAGATGTAATTTTATCAGATGGTACAACAACTACAGTTGATGTTATGGCAATTACAGGTAATGACCTAAATGCTTTTGCTGGTGTTAATTATCAAAAAGATAATCAGAGTGGCTTTTTAATAAAAGGTGCTGACTTTGCTTACACTACATTTACAGAAGTAGATGGTGACTTACGTACATGGGATGCTTTAAAAGTAAATATAGATGAAGCAGGTTTTACAGGGCTTGATGATATTAGTATTACTGGTACAGATTTATCAGTACAAATAAATCAAGGTGCTATTGATCAAAACGGTTTAAGTACAGTGATTGATTTTAATAAAATGATCGGCACAGATAATGAAGTTTCATTTACAAAAATTAATCTAGTCGATGAAACAGCGACTACTATACTTTTTGATATGAGCGCAGCAGAAGGTGCTTTTATAGAGTTATCTGGTAGATTAAATATCAGTCTGTTTAATTTTTATGAATCAAGTAAATTTTACTCATTACGACTGACTTTAAAAACTTTAAAGTTAAGTGATGGTTCAGATATTAATGCAACTATGCTTACTTTTGCACGAAGTAATATCAATGCAAAAGCAGGGCTTGGAGATATCGGCTTTGAAATTGATAATTTAAACTTTGGTTTATCAATCATAACTGATGGTTTACGGTCATGGGTTGCAATGAAAGCAACAGCAGATCAAGCATCTTTTCAAGGTCTTGAAGGTATTAAAGCAGATGTAAATAATATTGAAGTATTAGTAAATACTGGTGCTTTTGGTATAGGTGCTAGTGGTATTACTTATGATAGTGATTTAGCTATTGATTTTGATGCTGTTAATTTACAATTATCAGATAAGATCACTTTAGATTCAGATATGAATCAGGAGCTTTATCGAATCAAAGCAAACTTAGATTTAAATATTTATAATTTTATTAGTTTAAATGGTGACTTTGCTTTTGATAAAACAAGTAAAGATATTGTTCTTCAAAACACAGGGGAAGTTAAATCTGTAGATGTATTAACTATGAGTGCTATTGATGTAAATGCATTTGCAGGACTTTCAAAAGGCTCTTATAAACTTGGTTTTGATGTTCAAAATATGGATTTTGCTTTAGCTATTATGAAAGATAAACAAAATTCAAAAAATACATGGACTTCTATTAAAGCAAGTGCAGACTTTGCAGGATTTGTTGGTGTTGATGGTTTAGTCATAGAAGCTACAGATATTAAATTAAACATGAACCAAACAACAGGGGGAGTTCAAGCAATTGACTTCACTAAAACTAACTTAGATGTACAGGGTATAATATTTGATTTTAATGAAGCAAATACAACCCGTATCGAAGGAAACATGGATATAAATATCTTTGGTTTATATAAAACTACAGATTATTATTCTTTTGATAAACAATCTCAATCTGTAATTTTTGCAGATGGCAGTACTGGTAATGTAGATATCTTAACTCTTGGTGGACACATTGATAGTGTATTTGCAGGGGTAAATCAAGGCTCTGATAATGCTGTTGGCTTTGAAATGAATGACGCTGGTTTTGGACTTGCTTTTGCAATTGACTCTACAAACCCTAGTAACTTTTGGGTAACAGCTCAAGCATCAGCTAAAGAAATAGGCTTTATTGGAGTTGATAATCTAAGTTTAAAAGCTGATGGTGTTGAACTTGTTGTGAATACAAAATCTGTTGATGGTAGAGTTATTGATTATTCAGCTAAAAATCTAGATGTAACTTATGGAGCTTCGTCTTCAGGAAACGGTACAAGTGACAAAGTTGCTTATACTTTAGATGCTAAAGGTCTTGCAACAGTTGGTATTGATGTTGAATACGCTGAAATGGATATCAATGGTTATGTACAAGTTATTGGTGGATTAAATTTCCAAAAAGGTGCTGATGTATTTCTTGATGTAAATATGAATGGTGGTTTACTTGATTTACTAAAAACTCCAACAGTTATTGCTCAAGCTATTTGGTCATCTATAAAAGCAGAAACTACAGTAAATGATTTATTTAGCGGTGCTGTCAGTTTTAAAGATATTAAAAATATTGTTATTGATACAGTAAAATCAATTTTAAAAACAGGAGATATTGGAGAACTTATTGATCAACTACTTGATCTAATGAAAGGTGTTGATTTTAATAAAATTAAAAATGTCTCTATGTCAAGTCTAACTATTGGTGCAAGTAATGTAAATATATTTGCTGGTAATGGTGGGTACTTTAAAGATTCAAATAATGATGGTCGAATATACTCAGCAGATTATATTGATGCAGATGGGGTACTTTGGGAAAAGGATACTACAAATGATAGGGCTATGGGCTTTGTACTTGAAAATGTAAACTTAGGGATAGGTATTTTTAGTGAACTTGAAGGTAGTGATAGCTACTTTACTATGAAAGCAAATGCAGATAAAGTAGGGTTGGTAGGTTTTGAAGCTCTTGAGCTTCAAGCAAGAGATGTAAGTGTAATTGTTAACTCAGCTCAAAATGGTAAAAATATTGATTTCAAAACTTCTTTAAATGGCGAATATATTGTACCTACTGGTGGAACAAATAGTATCGCTCTTGATTTTGAAAAAGAAAGAGTAGGAGTATCAGTTGGGCAGGGTGTAATAAGATTAGACCAGTTTTTATCTTTAACTGGGTCATTTGCTTTTGATCAGGGTGCTAGCTACTTAGTTGATGTTAAAACAGGACTTGGTGATTTAGCCAAACTAGGTGATGGTGTTATTGATGCCATTGGTTTGAGCAAATTATTAAAAAATATGGGTCTTGGAGAAAGTAATTTTTCAAAATTTGAAAATGTATTAGTTTCAACAATGACTATTGGAGGTTCTAATATTCAGGCTTTTGCTGGTGTTGGTGGACCTTATAAGCAAGATTTTGATTGGGATGTAGATTCAAACGGTGATGGTAATAAATATAATGATTATTATATCAACCCAGAAGCCATTGGCCTTGCTATTGATGATGTAGATTTTGGCATGGTTATCATGGATACTCAAACTCCATTTTTAAATACTATATTACCGCAATTTCAAGCAGCAAAAGTAACAGCTGGGTTTGTTGGAATGGTTGGTGTTGGTGAGGATGTCAATAATAACGGTATAATTGATACCTATATTCCACAAGACTTAAATGTAAATGGTATCAGAGATAATGGAGAGGCTGAATTTGTCATAGTTAGTGAAGATAAAAATGGAGATGGCGTTTTAAACGCAATGGCTTCATTTCAAGGTAGAGATATTACTTTTGAATATAATAATGGCGCTAAATGGGGCGGTACATTAGGCCCTGCTGTTATTGATTTTAAATCAAGTTTTAAAGACTTTACAGAAGATATAAATGGTAATGGTGTTTTAGATGCTGGTGAAGACTTAAACTTTGATGGTAAAATAGATAAATCTGCTTTTGCTATAAATACAGGAAATGCACCTGTTTATATTGACTTTGAAGATGCTCTTTTAAAAGTAGATGTTGGTTTTGCTGAACTTAAAATAGCTGATTTTTTAACTCTTCAGGGTGGCTTTTCTTTTAGTCAATTAACAAATCAAGAAGTTGTTGTAGATACTGGCGATCTAGGTGCACTAATACAGCCTTTAGCTAGTGGAGTTGGTTTAGATGCTACACAAGTTAAGTTAGATGTTGATATGTTAGTCATATCAGCGACTAATGTTTATGGCTTTGCAGGAATAGGTGGAACACATTCAAAGGATACAAATGGTGATGGAATAGTTGACTATCAAGATGCACTTGATGATACTGCTGTTGGTTTATCCATTCAAAATGCAAATATAGGAGTGGCATTGTCAACTCCAAGTATCGCTCAAATACCAGGTTTAGCTGAGTTTATACCAAGGTTTTTAACAGTTAAAGTTGATGTTGCATATGGTGGTTTAGTTGGTACAGATGACTTTTTAACAGCAAATGTTCAAGATGTTCAAGTAAATATAAATACTCTTTTACCTCCAACAGCATTAATGTCTACTCCTTATGGTATAGGTATTTATGTAGCAGCACTTGTTGGGGGAGCTTTACCAACAATTGATTGGGCAGCAAGTTTTCAAGGAGAAGATTTAAATAACAATAATATTTTAGATATTGGTGAAAATATTAATGGCACAAATGAGATGGGACTTGAAGTCTTAAATCGTGGAATGTTATTAAACCCAAATGGCGCAGAAGCTTTTTTCTTAGATTTTGATACAGAGGTTATTGAAATTAAAGGTTATGCAGAAATGTCTATTGCAAGTACAATTCAAGTAAGTGCAGGTTTCTCAATTGCAAAAAGAATTGAAGAAGTAACATTTTATGATGCAATTTCAAAGACAGAAGGAACAGGAGAAACAGTAGCTTTAAGTTTAGCTATTTCTGATGGATACGGTTTTTTAGCAGACCCTAGATATGTTGGGATTCAAAATGCTATACGTACAGTACTTTATGGGTTTGAGCCTTCTTATTGGAAAGATGTAAATGGTGATGGAAAGATTACATCAGCTGATGGTGGTGCTCATATTGATCATCCGATAGTTGGAATGGCTGTAGAAGATTTTAATGCTGGTATTGTTATCATGCGCCAAACAGGTGCAGCTACTTGGAAAGATGTAAATATAATTAGTGAAGCTGCTTTAAATCTTGTAGGTTTAGTTAACTTATATGTTGGTATAACAGCTAGTTTAGGATCTGTTCAATTAGTTGGTATACCTGGTGTGACTTTATCTGCTCAAAACTTTAGATTTGATTTAAACTTTAGTGTTAACCCATTGGTTGGTATTGATTTTTCAAAATCAGGAAAAGGCCGTAAAGGTTTTGTCATAGATATAGCAGATGGTGTTGAACTTAGCTTTGCTCATCTCAAGAGAGATTTCTTTTTTGTAGGAGGCCAAGCAGTAGTTGATGTAGCCGGTATGGTAGGAATGAACGGTTCTTTTGCTTTTGAATTTGGTGAAAGTGGCTTGAGCGCATTTTTTGATGTAGAAGCATATATTGGTTCTGACTTATTAAACTTTAAAGCAAATGCTCTTGGTGTACTAGCAATTAACTCAGATGGAATTGCATTAAAAGCGGCTTTAAGTACTAGTTTTAAAATTGATGGTGTATTTGATTTAGATGCTGCTTTAACCTTAGAAGTAAATACAATGGGTGAAGATTTTATTTATAATGTACCTGAAAGCTTTGTAGAAACTGTAGGTTACTCAGAACTTATTGTATCAGCAACACCACAAGGACAAACAAAACCAGTAGATTTATACGCTTCTATTTATGGTAATGGTAGTTTAAATGTATTAGATGCTTTAAAAGTAAAGGGTGATTTTTATATAACTTTAAGTTTAGATTTTGCTACAAAACAAATGAGAGCATCTTTAGAAATGTTTGCCCAGCTTGAAATAGATGGTTTAGCATCTGTAGCAGCAGTTGGTTCATTAACATTTGAAAATGAGGGGCTTGAACTTGGTCTATTCGGAAGCTTACAAATCGGAGCACCTAGTGGCTCTACATTAATTGATACAAAGTTACTAACTTTATCAGGTAGATTTTTGTTTCAAGTCAATACTTTTAACTCAGCAAAACAAGTTAGAATGTTGAAAGTAGATGGTAAGGGTGAAGTCATTGGTACTGAAAGAGTAATGATTGATGGCAAGACTTTATATCTATCTGGAGAAGCTGATCTTAAATTAATGGGTCTTGTAAAAGCATCTGGATCTATCGAATTCAAATTAAGTAAAAGTGGTTTTGCAGGTCACGTAGATTTAAGTATTAAATTAGGTATTTTAGGATCTTTAAATATTTCAGGTGATGTAATACTTGAACTGTCTAAAACAAAACTTCCTGTCTTTGCATTAAATATTGAGGCTTCTGCTAAATTAGGTTTTGGTGTTGGTGCAGTTGGCGCATCAGCTACAGCAATCCTACAAATAAATACCGGTTCACAAGAGCACTTTGGTGTTTTAGCTAATACTTTTAGAGTTGCCTTAAAAGGTAGTATGAATATCTTAGTCTTCAAAACTGCTTTTGAAGGTGAAATATTAATTCAAGATAATAAAATACGTTTATCAGTAACTGAAGCAAAATTAAAGCTTGGTCCTGTAGCTGTTAACTTTGCAGGTTTCATTCAATCCGATGGTAAGTTTTCTTTTGAAGCTGATGCTAAAGTTTCTATCAATCTAGTTATTGTAAGATTAAAAGGTGGAATCAAATTAAAAATAGATAATTCAGGGTTTGAAGGATCAGTATATGGATCTATAAAAGTGGGGCTAGGAAGGGCTAGTATTAAACTTGGAGCAGAAGGTGCTCTTAAAATTAAGAAAACCTATGTTAGTGTTAAATTAGGAGCTTATATAAAAGTGGCTGGAAGAAGAGTTGCTGCGTTTAAAACTTTTAAATTTAGTTTTAATCCACCAGATACTATAGCTACTTTAAATGGAGGTATTTTAACTCTAAATAACTCTTTAAAAGGTAAAGAATTTATCGTAAATGCTATTGATGATGATAGTGTACTTGTAACTCGTGGTGATACAGTTAAAACTTATGATGGGGTTAGCAATATTGTATTTGATGGCACTAGTGGTAACGATGTAATCACTATTGGCAAAGAAGTAACACAAAATATTTATATTGATAGTGGTGCTGGTGATGATATTTTAACTATTTATGGTGGCAGTGATTTAAGTATCATTGAATCAGGAAGCGGAAATGACACTATTATTGGTGGAATCTCAAATGCAAAATACTACTTAGGTAGTGGTGATGATAAATTTACTGGTGGTGCTGGTAATGAGACGGTTTATATAGAATCTGGTAAAAATATAATTGATTTAGCAAGTGGGGATGATGAAGCTATTATTAATGGTGGTTTTTCAACAATTATTGGTGGCTTTGGAACTGATAAAATAGTATTGAATGATGAAGCAATTGCTCAAAATAATCAACTTATTTTAGGACAAAATTATATTGCAAGTGGAAGTACAAAAGTATCATTTGATAATACTATTGAAGATGTAAATGTAGACTCTAAAAAACAATTAATTCTTCAAAATGATTATTTTACTAACGATTTATTTTTAAGTAATATCGCTAGTAAAAATGGTGTGAATATTGATGAACTAGTTATAGACAAAGATGGTAATATTTATGTTTCAGCACCAGAAGATGAGTTAATTTATAAAATAACCCCAGATGGAGTTAAAACTATTTTTGCAGGTAAAAATGGTGCTACTAATAATGGTAGTGGAGATAAGCTAGAGGTTGGTTTTGAGAGACAGTTTGGTTTAACTTTAAGCCCTGATGGTAATACTATGTTTGTAGCTGATAAAGATAATGATGGAATTAGACAAATAAATATGCAAACAGGAGAGATGAGTACTTTTTATGATTTCAAAGGTTTTAATCATAAAAATAAAAAAGGAGTCATTGATATAACCTTTGATGATCAAGGCAATATGTATGCTGGTATTTATAGTTCTACCAACTCTAGCATTTATAAAATAAATTTAGATGGAAGTGGCCGTACAAAACTTGCTGGTGGTATGGATGGTTTAACAGATATTGAGTTTAATAATGGTTTTTTATATTTAGCCGAATCAAATAAAAAGCGTATTACAAAATATACTTTAGATGGTGACTTTGTTGAAGTCGTTTTAGACAAATTAGATAATCCAAGAGCAATAACTTTTGATACTCAAGATCGACTAATTTTTGAAAACAAAGGTAGTATAATTAGATTAAATAAAGATGGAAGTCAATTTGTTATAGCATCTGGTATGGGTGTAGATATACGTAGCATAAATATAAAAGATAATTTAATTTATGTATCTGATGAGTCCAATAATTCAGTTCATAAAATTGAATACTTTGAAAACATGGATTTTTCATCAACAAATATATCTTTAAAAAGTACAGAATTGATTGATGTTAGTAATGCTCAATTTGTAGCAAATACACTGCGTTTAGATTCGTTTGGTATTTTAGGTGCAATCAATACAGACGTAAATGAAATTTCAGTTATTAATCGTGGTACTACTAATAGTCATATAATTATTAATGAAACAAATAATTTAATCATTACAAATCAAATTGGTGATATTGATAATGTAGTTGATAAATTAGGTTTTGTAGAAAATCAAAGCATTGAAAATGGAGCGATTTACTCTGTAAATGGCAATGTAACTATTAATGCTAAAGACTTAATTCAATTTAAGAGCGGTGTTATTAACGCTACAAGTTCAATATTTATTGCAGCTAATGATGTTCAAATGAATGCTAAACTAGGGTCTGTAAATTTAGATAAATTAAATGTAAACTCAAATGTCGAAAATATAGTAATATCTGCACCAAGCGCTGTTGATGAAGGTAGTAGCTTAACTTATACTGCTATTATTCATAGTGGTGCTAGTGAAGATACTACGGTTCGTCTTAATAATGGTACGAGCATTGAAATTAAAAAAGGTGAAAAGCTTGGTTCTACAACTATAGGTGTAAAAGAGGATACTTATTTTATTGACCCTAGTGTTGTAAAAGCTAAGTTGATTGATTTTGTTGGTACTAATAGTAGTGATATTATCAACTTTAATAATAGTACTAAATTTAGTACTAATATTGAAGATACTATTGATGAAACAACAGTAACTTTAAGTGTTGTACAAGACTCTATTGTTGAAGGTCAAGAGATAACTTATCAAATTGAACTTAGTAATAAAGTAGCACTTGGTGATACTATGTTAATTGAATTAAGTAATGGTAAATCAATTAAAATTCTTGAGGGTGAAACAATAGGTATTGTAATTGTAGAAACAATTAAAAGTGAAGAATACGACGTTCCTCAAGTATTAACTGTATCTGTAGCAAAAGCTACAAGCAATTTTGAAAAGTTAGATATATCAAATCCTGTTTCAACAAAACTACGAGACTTTAGACAATTATCTGTTTCTGATATTAGTGATTTAGTCGCAATTTCAAGAACACAAAATAATACAGAAGACTTTTCAGATGATAGTTCAAGTGAAGAAAGTAAATCAGAAGAAATTACTATAACTGTTGAGCCAGCAAGTTCATCAACTTTTAGTAATACAATGAGCTTTTCACCAATTACAGGAGATGCTGGTTCATCAAGCGATAGTGGTTCTGATTCTGAGGACGAAGAAAAAATCCAAACAACAGTTGATGTTTGGTCAGAAGAAGTGTATTTATAAAATATGATAGAATCAAAAGGACAAAATGAAAATGCACTTGATGCGTTTGGAAAAATTAAACAATTAGCTAGCTTTTCTGGTGAAGAAAATGATTTTTGGATTAAATATGCTCAATGTTGTTCTGCTATTTGCAGATCACCATTGGCTTTGGTTTTAAAAATATCTGATGACCAATGGTTAGAGCAAAGTTTTTTTTCTAATTTAGATATTAGTGAGACTATTAAAGATAATCTTATTAAACAATCTTTGTCTTTACTTCATAAAATTAAGGATAAACCATTTATATTTGAACCAACTAGTCATATTTGGGATATGCCTAGTGCATTTATTATTTCGTTTAAAGTTTATGACTATAAACAGGAGTCATTTTTTTTAGTTACTATTGTTTGTAATCATAGTAACTTAGATAGATTTAATGATGTAGTTGTTAGAACCCAATTATTATCTACAATTTATAACTCATATCTCAATTATCAAAAGTCACATAATTTATCAATGACAATTGGAGAGGGTAATTTAGTTTATGCTTTAGAGCTTTTAGATGATGTTATTAATAAAAAGGACTTTTTATTGGCTTGTATGACTTTAGTAAATGATTTAGTAAATAAATTTGAATGCTCTAAAGTTAGTATAGGTTTTTTAAAAAAATCGTATATAAAAACAGTTGCTATAAGTCATACTGAAACTTTTGATAAAAGTAGTGACTCTGTACTTGAGTTAGAAACTTTATTTGAAGAATCTGCTGATCAAGAACAAAGAATTATTATTCCTGATATAGAAAATCAAGAAAACTTAATTTGTCATAGTCATAAAACTTTTCATCGTTCAAAAGGTTTAACACAACTTATTTCTATTCCTATGTATTTAAATCAAATAGCAGTAGGAGTTGTGACTATTGAATGTTTAGAAGACTCTTTAGAAAAAAAAGATATTGAACTAATATCAATTGCTATTAATCAAGTTACCCCATGGTTAGAGCATTTGTATCAAAATAGTCTTTGGTTTGGTACAAAACTATTTAATAAATTTAAAGACTTTATAGCTTGGTGGTTTGGTCCTAATAAGAGTTTATTAAAATTATCTATTATTACATTTATAATTTGTATTATATTATCATTTTTTATTAAGATTGATTATAAATTAGAGGCTAGTGCAACTTTAGAAACAGATAATGTGGCTTACCTTTCTTCTCCTTTTCATGGTTTTATCAAAGAAGTACTTGCTCATTCAGGTGATATTGTAAAAAAAGGTGAAATTTTAATATCATTAGATACAGAAGAGCTTGAGTTAAAAGAGTTAGAAGAAAATGCAAATATAATTAGATATACAAGAGAAATGGAAAAGGCACGCTCAAATCGAAAACTTGTAGATATGAAAGTAGCTTTAGCTCGTGTAAAACAATCTCAAGCAGAGTTAACTCGAATAAAATACTACGTCAATCAATCAAAGGTAAAATCTCCTTTAGATGGAGTTATTGTAGATGGCGATAAAGTAGAGTTACTCGGGTCTCCTGTATCTAAAGGTGATTTATTATTAAAAGTAGCAAACTCCTCTAGTTTACATCTTAAAATTAAGCTCAATGAACAAGATATTGATTTTGTAGATATAGATGCTTTGGGTGAGCTTAAACTAATCTCTCAACCAGATCAAGTTCATCCAATAATAATTAAAAAGATTATACCTATTGCACAACTTGATATTCGTGAAGGTAATATTTTTTATCTAAAGGCAAGTTTATTAAAAAAACCACAAAAATGGTGGAGACCTGGTATGAGTGGGGTTGTTTATATAAATGCAGGTAAAAGACCTATTATTTGGATTTTTTTACACAAAACTATAGATGCTCTTAGAATGAAACTTTGGCTATAAAATGGAAAAAAGAATTTATAGTGACTCGTGGCATCAAGTAGCAAACTTAGAGTTACAAATACTACATGATATTAAAATACATAAGCAATACTATCGTGAAAGAAAGTGGTATGTACTTCAAGATGCTTACAGTAATAAGTTTTTTAAAATAACCCCAGAAGCCTATAGTTTTTTAATGAAACTAAGTGGTAATGGAGCAGTTGGAGAAGTTTGGCTAGACTCTTTAAAAAAAAATCCTGAAATAACTCCTACACAAGATGAAGTGATTGGTCTTCTATCACATCTACATAGCTGTAATTTATTATATTTTAAAAATCAATCAAACTCAGAAGCTATGTTTGATAGATTAACTAATAAAGAACAAAAAGAGTTTAAAGCTAAAATTTCTTCATTTTTGTTTTTAAGAATCCCTTTATGGAATCCAGAACCTACCTTAAAAAAACTGAAACCTTTAATAGATAAAGTTTTTACATCATATGTATTTATTATATGGATTATATTAGCAATATACTCAGGTAAATTAGTTATTGAAAACCTTGGTAAATTATCTGTACAAACACAGGGGGTTTTAGCTCCTAGCAACTTATTTTATTTGTATTTTTCATTAATTTTTTTGAAATTATTTCATGAAGCAGGACATGCTATGATGACAAAAAGATTTGGTGGAACAGTATCTAGTACTGGAGTTATGTTATTAATTTTAACACCAATACCATATATGGATGCAAGTAGTAGTTGGGCTTTTGGCAATAAATATGAACGTATTTTAGTCGGAGCTGCAGGAATGCTTGTAGAGCTATTTATTTCATTCATTGCAGTAATTGTTTGGGTG
Organism: Candidatus Cloacimonadota bacterium; assembly: GCA_002402105.1. Taxonomy (GTDB): domain Bacteria; phylum Muiribacteriota; class UBA6191; order UBA6191; family UBA6191. The sequence goes on along the minus strand of NVVD01000011.1, from coordinate 44,290 downwards.
AATACAGGGGATGGTTTAATACATTCCTTGGCATTTAATATTATGTTAATTGGCTCTGTTTCAAGTATTGTTTTTAACGGAAATCCACTTTTAAAATTTGACTCCTATTTTATGTTATCTGATTATTTAGAGATTCCTAATTTATATGAGCGTTCAAGAAAACAAAGTTATTATTTATTTGAGAAATATATATTTAGAATTAAAGAAGGTTTACAGTCAAGTTCTGATAGTATGTTAGAGGGCTTTTGGCTTGTCTTATATGGTTTTTTAAGTTCTATTTATAGAGTTATTGTATCTCTTTCAATTGTTTTATTTTTAGCTGACCAGTGGTTTTTACTAGGATCAATCATGGCAATGGTTGCTATTTATACATGGCTTTTAAAACCATTATATAGTTTTTTTACTTACTTATTTACCGATCAAAAATTAAGACTCAATCGATTAAGAGCAATCACTATATCATTTGGATTTATTGGATTCATATTGATTAGTTTGACTTCAATACCATTTTACAAATCTATTAGAGCCTACGGAATCGTCGAGTCTAGTAATTATTCAACGATTTATACCCCAACTGAAGGACTTTTAAAAGAAACTTTCATAAAAAATGGAGAATATATAAAAAAAGGAGATAAAGTAGCCTTATTAGAAAATCATGATTTAACTTTACAACTCGTAAAATATCAAAGCCAATTAGTAGAAATACAGGCACTCATTATACAGGCTATTAGTAGTAGAATTGCAGATTTAAAACCAATTCGTAAAAAAGAAGAAACTATTTTAAAACAGATTCAAACAATTCAAAAAAAACAATTATCTTTAATAATTTTGGCTAGACAATCAGGAGTTTTTATTAGCTCTGATATTAAAATATTAAAAAATACATGGTTAAAAACTAGACATCATTTAGGACAAATTATTGATTTATATGAATATGAATTTAAAGCTGTCGTAAGTCAAAATAACTCTTTTGATCTTTTTAAATCAACTAACTTTAAATCTCAAGTAAAAATGTATGGAATGGCATCTGAAACTATTGAATCTAAAAATCTAACGATTATCCCATACGAGCAAGATATTTTACCCTCAGCCAGTCTAGGTTGGAAAGCAGGAGGAGAAATAGCTACAAAAGATGATGATTCATCAGGTACAAGAACAAAAGAATCCTTTTTTTTAGTTACAGCAAAGCTTAATCCATCAAAAGTTCTACACCATGGTAAACGTGGAGAACTTAGAATAGAACTAAAACCAGAGTCTATTGCTAAACAGTTTTATAAAGGCTTGAAACAGGTGATTCAACGAAGGTATGGTTTATAAAAATCTTTAAAGTAGATTGAAAGTATAGCAATCCCAATTAAACAGATTAGATTTTATAAAGATTATTTATTCATCATAAAATGTAATTTTTTTGATAAAAGCTTTTGATCCTTTAGAGGAGTCTCTTGCATCAACTTCAAAGGCAATACCAGAAATAGGAAGCATTTTTGTACCAAAAGCATTTTTATAAGTTTTTTCAAGTGAAATTTCAGTTGTTAAATTTTGGCCTTCAAGATTACCGCTTTCAATACTTATATAGCGGCCTCCTTCTTTATGATAAGCCCCAGTATAAATTTTATTTTTGGGTTCTTTTTTCCCGATGAAGTAACCAATAAATCGTGGTGCATTAGGTATAAGAAAACTGCCACTAGGAAGCTTTTCTTTACCAAAAGAAAGTAGTAGTTCAAAAGCATCTCTTTTTTTATTGTCTTTTTTCCAGTTCATGGGTTTAGGGTACTTTAATACTCCCCATTCAATTACAACTCGTTTGGCTTGAGGTAAATTTAAAGGATGAACCCATACTCCAAATGTGCTGCTAGTAGGGGCAAAAACTAAAGCGCCATCTTTAAATTGAGGCTGTAAACTTGCTCCACTTTTTTTATCTGTAAAACCATTTTGTGTCAGCCACTTAGTAGCACTGCCATCTCTTTGTCCCATAAAGTTATATTCAAGAACAACTTTAGCACTTGGCTCTGGCTCTATTTTAGTTATTGGTTTAGTTGGGCTTTTAACTTCTTTAGTTTCACCAAATTCAACGCCTTCCATAGAAGGAGTATTTTTTGTTTCATCAGAAGGCTTATCTTTTTCAATTACTGGGGGTGGATTTTCAACTTCTTCTGTTTTTTCGGGGTCTACTTTTTCTACAGGAGGAATAGGGTCTTTAGTGGTTGGTGTTGGATCAGGAGTGTTTTTAGGTTCAACTTCTTCTGTGTTAGGAGTTGGCACATCATTATTACCTGGAACATCATTATTGTCTGGCACATCAGTTTTAGTAGGATTAGTATTAGAATCATCAGAACTTGATGGAATAATAGTTTTGTTTGTTTCTTGTGGGGTAGATGTTTTTTTATCACAGCCTAATAAAGTTAGAGCAAAAATAGCTGTTGAAAATAAAATGATAATTTTTCTCATGATGTTCCTTTTATTATTTTTAATACTTTAACTATACGAAAATAAAATAAAAAGACAAGCTTTCAAATAATATTACTAAAAAATAATGTAGGTTTTGTTATGTGATGTTCTTTAATTACTATGTATTGATAGCTGTGGAAATGGTATTTCCCAATTATTATTTGTACAAGCTTCCATAGCCCACATTTGTGTCAAACGAGATAGCTTCTTATAAGAAGGGGCTGCTTGTCCATCAAAATTTATGATGATAGCTATATCAATTGAAGATTCATTTAATAACTCTACTTCAATTGATAAATGTAAAACATTTTTTGTATAATCATTTGTTTTAAGTTTATTTTGGATGAAAACTTCTAATTGTTTTAATAATGTTTTATGGCATATACTTTGATGTTTGTAAGATACTCCTAAAATACTCTTAATCACAAAATTTTTAGAAAAGTTAGTAGGGTTTAAACCTAAAAAATTATCTAAAGTTAAAGTATATTTAGAGCCACCCTCTATGATTAAATCAATAAACTCTAAAGAAATACCTATTACTTTACCATAAGTATTATTAGATAAAAGTACCCAATCATATAATTTACAAGGAAACCAGGGCTCATATTTAGATGAGCTTTTAGAAATAAGGGTTAATAGCTCATGAATTGGTAAACGAAGTTTTAAACCATTCATGGGGTTTTCTAATTTTGAATATAAATTAATCTCTTTAACTAACCAAGGTAGCCCTTTATAAAAAACTCTTTCGTTCTCACGTACTGTACCTATATTTAATAAAAGAAGTGCTTGTTGCCATAAACCTGGAATTGTATTTCTAAAGACCCAAAATGCTCCAAAAAAAACTAATAAACCAATACTAAATAAAATCCAGTCTTCTTCTATATAAAAAATAAGCATAGGTCCTAAAATTGCTAAAACAATACTAATGATACGAAAACTAAGTTCAATGACCCTTATATAAAAACTTCGTGGACTATTACTAAACTGTGGAAATGCTTTGATAATAACTGTATATAAAAGTTTAGTGAAAATTAAAATTAAAATCGAAACAAAAAGAGCTTCAAAGAGATAAAAGCCTCTTTGTCTAAAAAAGCTTTTCACTTTACTTTGGATAGAAATAAATAAAGGGGCTTTTGATTTTTCTAAGTTATAAAGTTCATGTTTGGATGACTTAAACTGACTTTCAATTAAAGAACTTTGTTTTTTCCAGTAAGAAATGAGTTTTATAATTCGTTGGTCAACTTTTTTACTTACTTTATTGGCACTATGTTGTTTTTGAAGGTTTATTACAGCTAATTGTGCTTTAGGTAGTAGATGTCTGTACTCATCTATTTCGCTTAATAAAATTGCTTTTTCTCTCATATCTTGAGTGACACTTTTAGCAACTGTAATAAGTGGTCTAATTAATATTTGTAGTTCTTCAGAAAGTAAAATCTTTTGAGGATGTGGATTTTTAATGTTATAAGTATCAATACCTGTAGCAATTTCTTCAAATTTAGAGGAAGTTTTTTGTAATTGTCTAAAAAGTTGTGTTAGGTCATTTGTTATTTGAGTCTTTTCATTTTCAAGTTTACTGTTTTTTAAAAGTTTTTGCTTTAGAGAGACCTCTTTTTGAAGTAAATCAAGAGAGTTAGAAAGCTCAACCAAAATTTTATTTGTATTTTGAAGGTGAATTTTTTCTGAGTGAATATTACTAGTAAAGCTTAGTAATAAGATAAATGTGATAATGATTAGGTTTTTCATAGTAGTAATAAGTAAGTTAATAAAAACTCCACCAATATGGAGTTTCTATTAATTTGGGTCATTTATGATTTAGTTATATTTAAGGCAAAACCTTTTTCAATGAGTGAATACAGTGATTAACATTTGATAAAGTAGCAGAAGTTCCCATTAAACCAATTCGCCATATTTTACCAGTTAATGGGCCTAAGCCTGCTCCAATTTCTAAATCGTATGTATTTAAAAGTGTTTTTCTGACTTTAGCTTCATCAATGTTTGAATCAAAAGCGACAGCGTTAAGTTGTGGTATACGATCACTTTCCTTGACAATTGCTTTTAAACCAATTGATTCAAGTCCTTGGATTAACTCATGGTGCATATCTAAATGACGTTGCCATGAGTTTTTCAGACCTTCTTCTTCAAGCATGATTAATGACTCATGCAAACCATATAAAGCATTTACAGGAGCTGTATGATGATATGATCTTTTAGAGTTTTCTCCCCAATATCCCATGACTAAATTAAGGTCTAAAAACCAACTTTGACAGGGGGTTTTACGTGATTTAATTTTATCAATAGCTCGATTGTTAAAAGATACAGGTGAAATACCAGGTGTACATGATAAACATTTTTGAGAACCAGAGTAAATAGCATCAATTTGCCATTCATCGACTTTTAACTCTGAGCCACCAAGTGAGGTAACAGCATCAACGATGACTAAACAATTATGTTTATGGGCAATTTGAGTTAAGGTTTTAACATCAGATAAAGCACCAGTTGAAGTTTCAGCATGAACAAAAGCTACAATTTTGGTATCTTTATTATCGTTTAATACTTTTTCTAAGTCATCTGGGTTGATAGCTTCTCCCCAAGGAGTTTCATGTAAAATACATTCTCCTCCCATACGGGTAACATTTTCTTTCATTCGTCCACCAAAAACACCGTTTTGCATGACAACAACTTTGTCACCTTTTTCAATTAGGTTTGCAAAGCAGGTTTCCATGCCAGCAGATCCTGGGGCAGAAACAGGAAAAGTTAAATCATTTTCTGTCATAAAAGAAAGCTTGAGTAGACGTTTAATATCATCCATTAAATCAACAAAATATGGGTCTAAATGACCAACGGTTGGTCGAGCCATTGCTTGTAATACTCTTGGATGAACATCCGATGGGCCAGGGCCCATCAATACACGTTTTGGAGGGTATGATAATTTAGTCAAGTTGGTTCCTCATCTCTAAGATTTTCAAAAATGATCTTGTTTGAATTTCTTTTAAGCTAAGACCTGTTAACTCTATGTCTTTTTCATCTAATGCACCTGAGTTTAAAGCTCTTAAAAAATAGTTTAAAAGCCCTTGTCCAGTAGCAGCATCATCAAATACATCTCCACTTAAAGTTGCTTGAGCAGCTTTTTCTACAAAGTTTTTAAGTCGGTTTGCTGACTCCATAAAACTTTCTAAAAAGAAACTATAATTTGCAGCATATCTAATTGGAAACTGTGCTGGATGCAAATCCCAACCTTGATAAAAAGCATGAAAAAGTGAATGTCTGATATGATCAAAGTCTAATTTCCAGGCTCTATGTACGACCTCTATATTTTCTTTGATTTGTAGTGATGTTAAAGGGGTCTCAGCTGTTGCTCTATGTGGGCCAACGGGCATAACATTTGTAGCACCATCTGATATAAAAACGCCAGTCCCCATCAATGAAACCTTCATGATATGTCTAGCAAAGTCACAAACTGGGTTATCCATTAATTGATATTTAGCGATGACATCAGTAGAGGCAGTATAATCATAAGTACCAAAGTGAGCACCAGTACAACGACCTTCTGCTGCATTGATTAGACTTCTGATGGTAGCGTTACCATTAACGTCAATAACAGCTTGCGTAGTTTCTATCATGATTTCCATTTTTAAACTATTTGCTGCTAAATCTGTTTTTTCTTCTAAAATCTTAAATAGTTTAACAAGTGTTGTAACTTGCTCTGGTATCTCGACTTTTGGTAAAGTAACTACAAAATTATCTGGTAGTTTACCGCCAGTTTCATTAGCTAGGGTTGTTACAAATAAATCTAAGGTACGAATACCTCTTACGCTTGCTTCTTTGTTAAAAGGTTTAATACGGATTCCAATGAAAGGAGAAAGGGTATTATTTTTCATTCCAATAGCGACTTGTTTGGCAGCAAAGATGGCGGTTTCATCCTCTTCTTTGTCACCACGATTTCCGAAACCATCTTCAAAATCAATACGAAAATCCTCTAAAGGCTCTCTTAAAACTTTTTCTTTTACTTTTTCATAGACTGTATGTGCAAGCCAAATAGCTTTACTAGAATGATCTACACCATTTTCTTTAACATGGTTTACAAGTTTATCAATATCTATTTGTAATGTAGGAAGACTTTCGTGTCCTTCAAATTCAAGGGCATGAGCAAGCGTAACAAAGTTTGGAGCATACTCAAGTAAAGACTTGTTAGCTAGGTTACCAATTTTTTTAGCAGTTTCACTTTTAAAGAGGCTTGCTCCACCATATACAGTATGTATTGGCTGTCTTTTTGTTGATTCACCAGGGTAAACTTCTATAAAGTAATTGTTAGCTGAGTCAAGCTCATTTGTTACGTGTTTAATATCAAATTTTTCAAATGTTGATGCCATTTTAGCTTCCTCTGTATGTTGAATATGCAAAATTACTGATTAATAGTGGTACATGATAATGAGACTCTTGATCGTCAATATCAAATACAATGGTTGCGTATGGATAAAAACACTTTTCATCCATTTGTGAAAAATAATCTTTTGTTAAAAAAGTAATACGATATGTACCCTCTAAGAAATCACAATCTTTCATCAACTCTGGTGCTCGTCCATCATTGTTAGTACAAGTATCATTTAAAATATCAAATGTACCTTCGTTGTTCATAAATTCTAGTTGGATTTTTACTCCAACGGCTGGTTTACCTGATGCTGTATTTAAAACATGGGTACTGATGCTCATGATAATTTCTCCAATCTTAGACGTGTAATTTTGTTTTGCTCATTTGAGGCGTTTGTTAGCTCGGTTGTTCGGTCATTATTTATACGGCCTTTTAAAATATCTAACATTTCTTGAGCTGATTTACCTGTAGCAAATACAATGAATATAAAACCAAATTTATCTTGATAGTCATTATTTAATTTTTGTAATTCTTTTAAAATTTCTATATCTGCGTCTGATGCTTTGGCTTGTTCGTCTTTACTCCAAGCTGTTGTATTGTGATACTTCTTTTTTAAAGTCTCTAAATCACCAATTTTTGAGTGACCATCAAAAGCTTCAAGTAAATCTGGTTCTTTCATTTCTTTCCAGATACTATCTGATTTTGATTGTAAGTCACTTAAATTTTTAAAAGGTCTTTGTGCCTCAAGATATTTAGACCATGTTGTACTTGAGCAACATTTATTGGCCTGTGAGATAAAATCAGACTTTGAAAGAGTATTTAAAACATTAATATAATTATTATCAAATTTACCAATAAGTCTTAGTCTTGATACTCCACCACAAGGATAAATATTTAATCTTACATGAGTAATTAAGCCTTGAGTTTGTACCTCGTTTTTATAATTATGAATATGATCTGCTTTTAAAAATTGTTTATCAATTAAAGGTCGCCAAACGATATTGTCATCTAATACATTATCAAGACTTAAAGGTATAAGGTTTGCACATTCGATAGAAAAGGCATGAGGGAAATTACCCTTAAAATAGGCTGTATCTAACTCAATTTCTTGGATAGTACCAGGGCAACCAAGGGCTAAAATTAACCAATCATTACCAGGCTCTCTACGACGCTTTGTCTCCCAACCATCGCCCATATTAACGCCACGACCTGGTACATTAATGTTATCTTTTGATGAAAAAAACATATCATTTGCAGTTACTGCTTTACCACCATTTTGAATAGCTAGCAAATCAAAACTTTGAGAATTATCTTTTTTTGTCCAATCAACACTAACATCACCAAAAACTCTTAAACGAGCAACTCCACCATCGGGGTAAATATGAAGTCTTACATGAGTATAAGCATTTGTATTTTTAATTTCTAATAAGTGTTGAGAGCCTGGATCAAGAGGGGTTTTTGATAAAATTTCTGTCCAAACTGTATTATCATCGATATTACCGTCTATATCACAAGCTTCAATTGAAGCGTGAGGAGGATGGTTTCCTAAAAAGTGATTAGTATCAATGTCAAAACCTTTGATAATTCCACGTAAACCAAGTTGTATGTCACAATAGTCATGACCTTCTACTCTTTTACGTCTTGACTCCCATCCATCCATCCATTTACCATTTATGGTGTATTTATCAGGAATAAAAATACCACGTCCAACTTTAATTAAGTTTTCTTTTTCTGCAAAAAAATCATCCGTTGTATAAAGTACTTTTGTACCAAGTCTTTCTTCTGCTAAATTTACAAATTTTACTGCTAATCTATCATCAAAATCTTTATTTATTGCGGCCATTTTTATCCTTTAGTTTAATCCACTTGGTTTAATAATTGAGTTACCACTCGGGTTTTTTAAATCATTGTTATGATCGTATATCATTTCTCCGCTAAGATAAGTGTTATGTACTTTACCTGTTACTTGTTTACCACAATATGGAGAAATTTTATTTTTATATAATATGTCATCTTGTTTAATTTCAAAAGTATCATTTGCATCAAAAATTACAAAGTCAGCTACATTATTTAAGTCAATGCTACCTTTATAATGGCTTAAGCCGATTAGTCTTGCTGGGTTTGTACACATCCATCTACAAATATCTACAGGAGTGAAGTCTCTTTTAAGAGCTTCATTCCAGATAAGTGAAAGAGTAAATTGTAAAGAGGATACTCCGCCCCATGCACCTTTCAAATCACCTTCTTCTTGAAGTTTTAAGTTAGCAGTACATGGTGAATGGTCTGATACAATCATCTCAATAGTACCTGTTTTTAACCCATTCCATAAAAGGTCTTGATTAGATTTTTCTCTAATTGGAGGGCAACACTTAAAAAGTGTTTGTCCATCTTTAATTTGTTCGGCCTCTAGTGTTAAGTAGTGAGGACAGGTTTCAACAGTAAAGTTGACGCCATTAGCTTTAGCAAGAGCAATATCGTCTAAGACATCAGCTGATGATAAATGTACAATATGCACATGAGTTTTATGTTTTTTAGATAAATCTATCATTTGTAAAACGGCTTCATTTTCAAAAGATTTTGGTCTTGATTCTAAAAAAGTTGAATATTTAGGGGTAATATTGACACCATCTCCCTGACCATTATCAATTTCTGCATGAATCAAATAAGGCTTTTTATGTTTTGTTAAATAGGGCATAGCTTTATTTAAAGCATCAATGTCCATAGGAGGAAACTCATCAATACCAGAATCAATTAAAAAAGATTTTACTCCTAAGACCCCACTTTTTAATAACTCATCTAAATCATTAACAGAGTCTGGAGTTACACCACCCCAAAAACCAGTATCAACATAAAGTTTATCTTGTTTTAAAATATCTAATTTTGTATAAAATTTATCTTTTGAGACAGTAACAGGAGAGCAGTTAAGAGGCATATCAACAACAGTTGTGATACCACCAGCAGCACAAGCTTTAGTTGCTGTTTCAAAACCTTCCCAATCTGTACGGCCTGGCTCGTTTACATGAACATGAGAATCAACAAGTCCTGGTAAAATATATTTACCTTCAAAAGATTTTAGCTCTAAGTCATTATTTGGATTAGTATCACTTATTTCATGAAACTTTCCATCTTTAATCCATAAAAAAGAAGATTTAACTTCATTTTCAAAAACTACTAAATCAGAATATATAATATAGTTCATAAAGCCCTTATTTTAATTGTGAAAACCAAGTATTAATGGTATTTCGTTCTTCTTTTGTCATTTTTGTAATATTACCAAGAGGCATTGTTTTTGAGTCAACAACTCTTGCTTTAATACGAGATGCTAGTTTTAAAATTTGTCCTTTAGTATCAAAATAAATACCAGGAGGAACAGGAATAGGGTTGCTTGGTTTTACAGAGTGGCACTCAGTACAACGATCTTTAATAATTTTAGCTACTCTTGAATATTCAATTTTTTGAACCACATGATTTTTATCTACTGGTTTGGCAGCTGGTGGTAGCATAATCCAATAAATCATTGTAAAACCAATTGCAGATATAATAGCTGATCTTGGTAAAAAAGACGCTGGGTTTTCACTGAGATTTACAAAGTGTTTGATAAAAGCACTAACAAGCATTAAAAGAGCTAAAATAATCCAGTTATAATGGTGTCCAAAAATATTAGGAAAATGATTAGAAAGCATAATAAATACTACAGGATAGGTAATATAGTTATTGTGTAATGATCTTGTTTTTGCCACATCATCCTGTTTGAACTCTAAACCGTTTTCAACAGCATGCATCATTTTTACTTGTCTTGGAATAATATGAAAAAAGACATTTGCTGCCATGATTGTACCAAGTAAAGCACCAATATGAATAAAAGCAGCTCTACCAGATAAAAAGTGAGTCAAGAAAAAAGACATGACTAAAAGTAAAAAGAGTGATGTTAATACTCCTTTAAGTTTAGAGCTTGATATATTTGTAACCCAAACAATATCATAAGCAATCCAGCCAACAATAAGTGATGAAATACCTACAAAAATTGCTGTAAAACCAGAAACATCATTCATGGTAGGGTCAACTAAATAGAGTTTACCCTCTAAGTAATATACAATAATGAGCATGAAAGCACCACTTAGCCATGTGATGTAAGACTCCCATTTAAACCAATGTAAAACATCAGGGATAGCTTTTTTTTCAATGATTCTTTGTTTTACATGAAAAAATAAACCACCATGTAACATCCAAACTTCACCTTGTACACCTTCTTCTGCAACTGGGGGAGGCAAAAAAGCTAGGGTTAACCATGTGAAATATAAAGAGTTACCAATCCACATCATAGCTGCCATTACGTGGATAAAACGTGCTAAAAGATGAACCCAATCATAGGCAAGTGTTTTTAAATAAATAGTATAAGAAAGATTTCCAGCATCACTAGGTTTTGCAATTACAAGAGCAATTAGTGCAACTGTGATAAAACCAGAAGCAAGAGAGGCAATTTTCCAAGATTTAAAGTTTTCTCTTATATTTAAAAAGTGTTTGATTGCAACGCTTCCTAAGATTAAAAGAAGTAAAACAAGCCATTTTAAATCTGTAGAAAATGTACTAGGAGAATGATTAGACAGCATCATAAATAATACAGGGAAAGTAAAGTAGTTATTGTGGACAGAGCGCATTTTTGCACGAGCACCAATACTTGGGTCTGGTTTTTGTCCACTATACGCCATTGCCATCATTTTTTTTTGGTTAGGGATAATATGAAAGAAGACATTACCTGTCATAATGGTTGCCATTAAAGCACCAATATGTAAAAAAGCAGCTCGTCCACTGAGTTGTGTACTTAAAAAATAAGTAGCAGCAATAATTGCAACAAAAGTGATTAATGAACCAAAAGCAGGATTATTTTGAGCAAATTTTCGTCTCCATAATTGATCGTAAAATAACCATCCAAATAGTAATGTACCAGCACCTAAATGAATAGCTTGATGATTGGTTAAATCAGAGACACTAGGGTCTAAAAGATAGATACCACCGTTAAAATAATAAACTATCGATAAAAGTAAAAAACCTGTCACCCATGTAAAATAAGATTCATATTTAAACCAATGGATAAGACCAGGTATTTGTTTAGGATTGACTTCTTTTTTTTCAAGGTGAAAAAAGCTACCACCATGTAACATCCAAAGCTCACCAAGTACACCTGGTTTTGCTTTTTTTGGTTTTTTCATGTGAATATCCATCCAATTGAAATGGAAAGAATTGCCTACCCACATAATGGCAAATAATACGTGTAACCACCTAAAAAGTAATCCTAGCCACTCTAATGTCATGGTAATCTCCTAGATATATAGATAAAAATTTGTTTGTAGATTATATGGTGAGAAGGATACAGAATAAGGGGGTAATATCGCAATTAAATTGATTGATTATTTTTTTATATATTTTTGTAAGTAATGGATATATAGTAACGACTATAAATACGTGATAAAATATTATTGTATTAATAGGGAGGACTCAAATGAAATCTTGTGAAGAAATTACTAAACTGGTATCTCAAGCTTTAGATAAAAAATTAAATATAAGTGAGTCTATATCTGTTAGATTGCATAACCTAATTTGTAAAGTTTGTAAAACAAATGAAAAACAAATGAAGTTTTTACATAAAGCCTTAAAAATATTGTCAGCTAATCAAGATTCTTGTGAAGATATTTCTTCTGATGCAAAAGACCGAATCAGACAAAAAATTGAAGAAGCTTTGATTCTGACTGAATCTTAATTTTTAAAAATCAAAGAGCTTTACTGAGTATACAATCTTTATGGTATATTCTTAATCTTAAAATACTAAAAAATTAATAGTTTTTTGGTGTTATTTTATTTATTCAAAATAAATATCAGTATTTATCTATAGGAGCTCTCTTGAATATTAAAGATTCTTTAACATCAGCCTTTGGGCAAGTTTTATTTGTATTAATAATAGGCTTTATTGCTTATTTAATTAAAAATATTTATGTAAGATTTGTATTAAAAGATAAAGAAAAAAAACTTTCTTTTGTAGAAGATTTAGGATTAAGTTTTTCAAAAAGTCATTTTGACCTTACATTTTTATATATTTTAATAGGGCTTATTATTTATGCTATTGTGAGTACGGCTCTACAAATTACTTATAGTCTTGAACTGCGTTCTATGATTATGAATGATAGTTCTCCATATTTTAAAATCTTAAAGAATGGCTTTGGAGCCAATCAACTATTATTAGGTTTAATTTACTGTTTTGTTCAAGCAGGGGCTTCAGAAGAGCTCTTATTTAGAGGTATCATTGGCCAAAAGCTATTTAATAAGTTTGGCAAATATTATGGCAATATAATACAGGCTTTATTATTTTGGTTGATGCATCTTTTAATTTTTAAGCTAGTCACAGGATACTGGATTAGTTTTTTACAATTATTTGCGTTTATAACAAGCTTTGGGTTAGGGCTTCTTATGGGTTGGGTAAACTTTAGAGACAAAAAATATAGTATTGTGCCATCATGGTTGGTGCATAGCTTAGTTAACTTTATAACATTTTTAACTATTGCTTTTTTTATGTAAAATCTAGAGTACTATGATTTAAATAATAATTTTTTTATATTTTCCATTAGAAAGTTTTATAGTTGCAGAAAAATCAATATGTAATACCCAAATAGATCGACTTTCCAAATCATTTCTTATTTCTGTTGGTTTAAACTCTAAAGTCTCAATCTCTTCTCCAATGATTAAAGAAATTAACTTTTTAGCTATTTTATTATCATCTAATAAATATTTAAAAATAACATCATAAATAGGGTTTGCAATTTGCAAAAAACTTTCCTTATTAGGCTTTTTCAATTTTACCATAAAATGAGTGATGGTTTCATTGTAGTTTTATTTTATGGTTTTGTATCTTGTTTGAAAGATTAATTTAGTTTATTATATTTTGCTGAACGACTTTTTGTTAATTTTATAATTGAGTATAACTATGGCTACGGATAATAAAAAACTTTTAGAAAAAAATAAAATGTCTTTAAAAAGATTTTTAAGTAGTATAGACCCATCACCATCGGGTAATAATAGAAGATTTTGTTTTGTTTTAGGGGCTGGCGCATCAAAAGAATCGGGTATTTCAACTGGAGTCGAACTAGTAAATATTTGGATGGAAGATTTATCGACTGAATGCGAAGAAAATGAATATAAATCTTGGATGAAAAATTCTGATATTACTAAAGATAACTTTGCAGAAAACTATTCAAAGATTTATGAAAAAAAGTTTGAATGTGACCCAAGAAAGGCTTTTTCAACTCTTGAAACGTTAATGGAAGGTAAAGAACCAAGTTGTGGATATTCTGTTTTAGCACAAGTTTTAGCAAAAAAGTGGCACAATATGGTAATCACTACTAATTTTGATAGCCTTACTGAAGATGCTTTATTTATATATACTAAAGTAAAGCCCATAGTAATTAGTCATGAGTCTTTAGCTAATTATATTGAGCCTTTTGGAACGAGACCAAATATTATTAAAATCCATCGAGATTTATTTTTAAACCCTAAAAATACTGCAAATGAAACCTCTAAATTAGATGAAAATTTTAAACAAGGTTTAACTAATATATTTAAGTATTATACTCCTATTTTTATAGGTTATGGTGGAAATGATGGAAGTTTAATGGGTTTTTTAGAAGATATCGTAAAAGATGGTATCAAACCATCAGGCTTTTTTTGGATGTATAGAAATGAAAAAGAATTAAGTTCTAAAATAATAAAAACCATTGAAGGGTTTGATGGACGTGCTATTCAAATTAAAGGTTTTGATGATTTTATGATTCAACTTGGGGCCGAATTTAATTTTACAAGACAAGATGATGTAATTAAAGAGATAGCTGAAAAAAGAGCGGAGTCTTATTTAGGGCAATATATATCTATAATAAAAGAAAATGAAACACCTATAAAAACTGTAGATACAAAAGAAATAAATGTATCAGACGAGGGAAAAACTGCCGTAAATAAAATGATATCACAAAGTAAACAAGATGCATGGTCTTTTATTTTTACAGCATTTAAAGAAAAAGATATAAAAATAAAAGAAAATATATTTTTGAATGGTCTAAAAATCTTTCCGAATAATAGCTTTTTATTAGTAAATTATGCAAATTTATTAGGTGATTTGAAAAAATTTCCAGAGAGTGAGGAGTATTATTTAAAAGCTATTGAAGTGGATGGTAGCAATATTATGGCTTTAGTAAATTATGCGTTTTTATTGAATAAGTTAGAAAGATTTCCAGAGAGTGAGAAGTATTATTTAAAAGCTATTGAAGCGGATGGTAGTAATAGTATTGCTTTAGTAAATTATGCAAATTTATTGAATAAGTTAGAAAGATTTCCAGAGAGTGAGAAGTATTATTTAAAAGCTATTGAAGCGGATGGTAGTAATAGTATTGCTTTAGGAAATTATGCAAGTTTATTGAGGAAGTTAGAAAGATTTCCAGAGAGTGAGAAGTATTATTTAAAAGCTATTGAAGCGGATGGTACTTATAGTATTGCTTTAGGAAATTATGCAAAGCTTAAAATTGAACAAAAAGAATTTGAAGAAGCGAAAAATCTGATAAATAAAGCTTTTGAACTGCAAAAAGAGACTAAAAATGATTTAATTTTAGAACTGTGGTTTTACCGTTATGCTGTATTTTTTGATGATTATAAAGGTGCAAAACAACAAATAGAAGACTTATTATCTGAAAATATAAGAGCTATAGATTGGCCTTTAAAAAGTTTATTAAAAATAGCAAAATCATTAAACCACCCTGATTATAAAGGCTTATGTGACTTAGAAAAAAGAATCACTCAAAAGTAGTTTATTTAGGCGGAATAGAAAAGGTACAAGTAACATGAGCTACTGGCTCAGAGTCACCCTCAGAATATAAACAAACTGTACCATAAGCTAAACGTGAGCCAATTTTCATGATTTCTGCATGGGCTAGTAAATCAACAGCTTTTGGTTTACGTAAAAAATTACAATTTAGGTTGGTTGTAACTAAATCCATTTTTTTACCAGTAAGTGATTGAATAGCAATAAAGATTGCAAAATCAGATATAGCCATCATAGCAGGCCCACTAATCGTACCACCAGGCCTTAGAGTATGTTGCTTGATAGGGAGTCTTAAAATAGCTTTACCTTTGGTGATCTTTTCAATGGTGATACCAAACTCACCAACTAAAGGAAACAAAGTTAAATCTATATCATCTATTATTATTTTAGGCATATGTACTCGTTTGTAATAAAAAAATCCTGTATACATAAAAATATATACAGGATTTTAAATTTATCTAAATTTTAATTAGAAGATTCGATCAGAAAACCAAGAAATAACTTTTCTTCCAAATCCTACGTGAGGAGCTGGTTTTGAATGGTTTTCCCAGTCTTCTTCAAACATTGCGATGAAATCATCAACAATTTGACCTTTGAAAAAGCCAAACATTTCAAAGTTTGAATTAAAAGCACCACTAGTAAAGTTAGTACTACCAATGCCTAAAATTTTACCATCAACAATAGACATTTTCATGTGTAATTCTTGACCTGGTCCAACTTTATAATGTCTCCAAGCTATATCTAACTCAGGATGTCTCTTTTTTAGTTCTTCAAATACAGCGACAGCTTTATTATTTGGTCCACCGTGCCAATCTCGGTAATATAAGTGCTCAGCAGGATCAAGTAAAAGTCTTATTTTTACTCCACGTAAAGCTGCTTTAGCTAATACTTCTAAGATATCTGTATCGTTTAATAATAATTGCTCAATAACGATGCTTTCTTGAGCTTCTTCAAACATTTTTGTTAAATCAGTTCGAGTATTTTTAGTATATGCAGAAGTTAAAGTAACTCTACCATCGTTTATAGAATAGTTTTCTTTTTGGGCGTATTCGTCCATGGCTGAAATAGCAGTAGCTTCATCATACTGCATCATGTCATCCATAGGCTTTCCGTAACCCATTAACCAGTTGTTTACAAAAGCTTTTTCAAGCTCTTCAACCATCGGCCCAACGATATGAACCATAGCATCTCTGTTTTTAGCAGTAGTAGTTGCAAAGTTCATTCCACCAATCATTGCTTCTGTACCATCAATAATGATTAACTTATCATGATCGATACGAACAGGTACGTTTGCATCAATAAACCAATAATCAGCATGAACTACAGGTATACCAAGCTCTTTTGCTTTACTGATAGTTTGCATATAAGGAGGCTTTTGAATTGGTTCTCCTCTTTCTTCGGCATCAGCTAATAATTTTAAAGATTTGTTAGTTGCTGCTTCTGCTTTTTCAAATGATTGCCTTGTTTTTGATAAAACAAAATAAACAGATACGCCTTCATCCATTTTTTGTTTAGCAAGTTCAATAACATCATTACCGATTTTTCCACCAAAAAGATACATATTGAAAAGAATTGTTTTTTTAGCTCTTCTCATCATATCAAGAGCGTTTGGATAAACTTCATGTTCATCTTCTAATTTTTTTACAGCACAAGTTTTATATTGAAAATCTAAAGTATGTAAAGTTGGTTGGATATTCTTTTTAAAATAAGCTCTTTTATTTAAAGTAAAACTTGGTTTTTCAATCATATAAGATTGATCGGCACTAAAACTAGTAGTAATACTAAGAGTTAGTCCTAAAAGACCTGCAAATAACAGTTTTTTCATTATTTTCTCCGTTAGAAAAGTTATTAAGTTAATATATATTTTATCTATTGCTTGAAGTTACGAGAGTATAATACTTTTGTTACACTTTTTGTAAGATATTTACAAATTTATTTGTTTTCTAAAAACTCTTGTAAATATTCGTAGTTTTTTGTTAATTTTCCGTTATAAATTATCGTGGCTTTTTGTATTTCTTTTGCAAAGCCGCATTCTTCTAAAGGTTTTGAATAATCAGAGTTTGCTATGCTTTCCCAAAAAGGGTACATAGCATCACCAAAATCTTTTGATGCATCAAAAGAAAATTCACAGGGCAGATTATCTACAGCTAAAACAGTAACACCATCAGCATTCCATCCATCTGGGGTTTCTTTTGTAATAGGATGATAAGTATAACAAGGGTTACCAGGGTCGCTAGGTTTTGTTGTACATTCCATCGAACCATTAATATCACAAGTAACATCGCCCATGACAAGTGGGTATTTGTTATTTTTAAAGGCTTCTTTAAACATATCTTGTGATATAAAAATAGGATTTTGGGGTGTCCAAAAAATTGCATTTAAAATTAAATTAAATTTATCATAGTATTTTTCAAAATTTGATTCGTATAACTCAGGGTTTTGAAAATACTCTTCTCTAATATATGGGCCGCCACCTTTCTTTTTTACCATATGCCTTGGTCCAAAAATAACTAAATGGATTTCATGATCATCTAATTGCTCATCATTAGCTAAAAACTCAAGAGGAGTATAAGTTCGTATTGGTAAACATTCTAAAATATATTTCATTCCGTTAGAAACTTTGCCTTCACCAAGTAGTCCAATAACAACTGGTTGTTTATTATCAGAAAAACCAGATTTTGCTATTTCCCAACCGATTTCTCTTAAATGAGCTCGGCAAGTTTCTATATTTTCATAGCCAAGGGCTTGTTTAAAATCTTCAAGTTTATTTGAAATACCCTGAGATTTTAACTTTTGTCCTAAAATCCATAGAGAATCAACACAACCAACTACTCCTGCATGATATCCAAAAGCAACTAAACGTAAATGCTCGTCATCAGTAATTTTTTCATAATCAATCATTGTTGACTTAGAGGCTATGACTTTTTCAAGCATCGGCATATTTTCTTTTTGACCTTTAATAGTATGAGAGAAAAAGAAATAAGTTTTGCTCTTTTCAGAAAACTTTTCTACAGGAATCTCTTTTACGCCAACAACAATTTCATGATCTTCAATATCATCAACTAGAGTAGCTCCAGCTTCAATATATTCAGAATCTTTAAAACACCGTTTTGTAGAACTTTCAAAATGTACATCAATACCAAAATCTTTTTTTAAGTTTTTAGCATGAGTTGGAGTAATAGAAGAACGACCTTCCCACTCATTTTTTTGCTCGGCACGAATTACAAATGATTTCATATTTACTCTTTTCAGTTTTTAATTTAAATATTTATCTTTAACTAGATAATCTAATACATAATCTTTAACAGCTTCATTGAGTGGGGTTATAATTTCTTTTAGTCCACTTTCTAAGTATTTACTCATATCAGCTTGGGTGAAATATTGATATTTTCCACGTAGCTCTTGGGGCATATCAATAAAAATGATGTCTTTTTCAATTTGTAGAGCATCAAAAATTGGCTCAACTAAATCAAGCCATGTATGCGCTTTTGATGACCCGATATTAAAAATACCGTTTAATTCTTTTTTATCATAAAAATGTAAAATCATTTTAACTACATCTTTTACGTATACAAAATCTCTTTTTTGCATACCATCTTTATAATCTTTATGGTGTGATTTAAATAAAGATACATGACCAACGGTTTTAATTTGATCATAAGCCTTAGCAACCATAGATTTCATAGAACCTTTGTGGTTTTCGTTAGGTCCCCATACATTAAAAAACTTAAGTCCAATAGCATGACAATCTAATTGATGTTTTTGCATCCATTGATCAAATATATGTTTAGAATACCCATACATATTTAAAGGTTTTAATTTGTTTAATTGTAAAGAGTCAGAGTAACCTAGATTACCATCTCCATAAGTAGCAGCAGATGAAGCATAAATAAAACGAATATTATTTTGATGGCAATAAATTGCTAAAGTTTTTGAATACTCATAGTTATTATCCATTAGGTAGTTAGCATCAAGCTCAGTAGTAGAAGAGCAAGCCCCAAGATGAAAAATGGCTTGAATCTCTAATTCATCTTCTAGCAATAAATCTAAAAAGTCATCTTTATGAACAAAATCAGTAAAGTTTAAGCCCACTAGGTTTTTCCATTTTTCAGAAGAACCAAGATTATCTACAATTAAGATATTATCTTCACCACGTTTGTTAAGCTCCCAGACTAAAGCACTCCCGATAAAGCCTGCACCACCAGTTATAACAATCATTTTAAACCTCTAATAACTCTACATCTTCAAAGTTATCCATTTTACGATTAGAAACAGTATCTTTTAAAATAGTTAAAAAATCTTCACTAGAGATAGTTTTTTGAACTTTTGTACAATATCTTCTCCAAGTTACTGTTTTATTAGTACGCTCGTCATCACCTAAAATTAGCATATTTGGAGTTTTTGTTGTTATAGCTTTTCTAACTTTTTTAGAAAAAGAGTCATTAGATGTGTCTATTTCTACTCTAAATCCATTAGCAAAAAACAACTCTTCAAGCTCTTTAGCATAGTCCATAAAAACATCAGCAACAGGTATTAACTTTACTTGAACAGGAGACATCCAAGTAGGAAAAGCTCCTCCGTAATGTTCAATTAAAAAAGCCAAGAATCTTTCGTGAGTACCAAGAGGTGCTCTATGAATGATATATGGTTGATGAAAATCTCCATCTTCACCTGTATATTTAAGATCAAATCTATCTGCTATTCCAAAATCTAATTGGTTTGTTGAAGCTGTTTCTTCTCGGCCAATAACATTTCTAATTTGAAAGTCAACTTTTGGTCCGTAAAAAGCTGCTTCTCCTTCTTCTGCTTTATATTTGATATCTAATTCTTCTAAACAATCTCTCACTATATTTTCTGTAAAAACCCAACCATCTTCGTCATCAATAAATTTGTCTTTATCTTGGGCATGTAAAGATAATCGAACCCAGTATTTTTCAATCCGAAATTTTTCATAGTAATCTTTATGCATTTTTAGGACTTTTTTAAACTCATCTTTGACTTGGTCTTTAGTACAATAAATATGAGCATCGTTCATAGACAAAGCACGAACTCTTAAGAGTCCAGTTAAAGAACCAGAGCTTTCATATCGATAACATGTTCCATATTCAGCAAACCTAAGAGGTAGATCTTTATAAGACTTAGGTTTAGAAGAAAAAACTTTATGATGATGTGGGCAGTTCATTGGTTTTAAATAGTAGTTTTCACCATCAATATCAATTGGCGAATACATAGTATCTTTGTAATATGGTAAATGACCAGAGCGATAGTAGAGGTCCTCTTTGGTAATATGAGGAGTAGAGATACGTTTATATCCTGCTTTAAACTCTACATCTTTAGCATAGTTTTCGAGTTCGTCTTTTAAAACAGTACCATTTGGCAACCAAAGAGGTAAACCAGCACCAATTTCATCATCAATGACATATAAGTCTAGCTCTTTACCAAGTTTTCTGTGATCTCTTTGTTGAGCTAGCTTTCTTTCTTTGATAAAGACATTTAATTGCTCATTATTTTCAAAACAAAGAGCGTAGATTCGAGTAAGCATTTCATTGTTAGAGTCACCTTTCCAGTAGGAGCCAGCAACACTATCTAACTGAAAACAACCAGCAGGAATTTCACGAGATTTTTCAACATGTGGGCCTTCGCATAAATCTACAAATTTTCCACTTTTATAAAAACTTAATTCAAGACCTTTATCAGATAAAAATTTGGCGTGTTCTGCTTTTAATTTTTGATTATTTTCTAGTAAATAAGTTTGTGCTTCATCAGCACTCATATTATAAGATTCAAAACCTTGATTTGTTTTAATGATATGTTTCATTTTTTTTTCAATTTTTTTCAAACAATCAGGATCAAAAGCCTCTTTAAATTTAAAATCGTAATAAAAACCCGTTTCAATTGGGGGTCCAAAGCCTAACTCTACATCGGGAAACAAGTCTTGAACTGCTTGTGCCATGATATGGGCTAATGAATGTCTTATTTTATATAGATTTGTGTTTTTTTCATCAGAACACATATTTGATCTCCGTTGTTTTATAAAAAATATAGTTCATACTTTACCTTTCTTAGAAACTTCAATTAAGAATAAGTATGAAATGGCGATATATAATAATTAATGTTTTAAATATCGCATGATATAATCATATGAGGATTCTATCGTTTTTAGATTCATTTGTCATGAACATTTTATTACTAGTTTATTAAATCTTGAAAAGTGATCGGTTTTTGTTTAGTCTGATAAATAGAGATAAGTAAATTTCTTTGCATTTGGGTATAAAGGTTTTTAGTGAATAAAATTAATAATTTAATTAAGAAATTAAACTTACAAGACCAAAGTAAAAAAATCTTGTATCGTTTAATGGAAGATATTCATATTGGAAAAATCCAAGAAGATATGATTCATTTAAATGAATCTACATTACAAATTGGTGAAAATACTTTTGAAAGAAATAAATTTGCGGGTATTTTTATTGTAGCTATAGGTCAAGCAGCTCCTTTAATGAATGATTTTATTTATGCAGAGTTGAATAATAAAAATTATACTAAGCCAATAAGAGGTATCATTTTTACAAAAGATAAAGTAAATAAAAAATTTGTTGGCTTTGATTATTTTACTAATCAAACAGGTCTTACAGATACTTTAATTGATTCTCCTACTTATCAAGTTATTTCTAGTATTGAAACTTATGTTAAGAAAAAGTTTCATATCATTGTATTATTGTCTGATGGTGCAAGCTCTATGCTAAATTTGCCCGAATTTGGTGTTTCATTACCAGATAATATAAAACTAAACGAAACCATGATGAAATCTGGCCTATCATTATATGATATTAATATTGTTAAATCTCATATTTCTAAAGTTAAGTCAGGTAAGTTTATAAAGTTATTACATAAATTTTCATGTTCAATTTTTAGAATGTCACAAGACATATCAGGTAATAATTTAAAATCAGGTATTTGCTCTACCCAAGAAAGTACTTATAAAAATGCACTTAATGTATTAAGAGCAAATAAATTGCTTGAAAAAATTCCTAAATCTATAATAGAAGTATTAAAAAAAGGAATGAATAAGTTATTGATAGATACTTTAAAAGAATCTGAAATTTCTAGTTTAAAAATAAATTATTTAACTTTAGAAACCATTGAAACAGCATTAAATAATATAGAGTTTATATTAGAAAATAATGGAGCTCAAGTTTTTATAGAGCATGCTGACTTTGATGTAAATATTAATGAAGCTGTAGAAATCTGTTTTGAAAATTTAATTTTATCTCCTATTAAATCTAAAGCTAGCAGTGCTTGTTTCATTTATCATGGTCAGATAAAAATAAATAGAGATTTCATTAATAACGAAGGAAAAAACCAACACTTTTGTTTACAGCTAGGTAGCCGAATGTTAAAAGCAGGTTTCAAAAATTTTGAGCTAATGGTTTTGAGTAGTAATGGTTTAGATGGTTCTTCTCGTTATTCAGGTGCTTTTATCAACGAATCAATGTATCAAGATGAAGAAAACCAAATTTTAGCAGAAAAATCTCTATTAAATTATTCTGCTAACTCTTTTTTTAAAAAAAATAATGCATTAATTGAGCTTGGTTCAACAGGAGCGATTCAAGAAGATTTAGTTTTTTTAATTTGTCAACGAGCTAAAAAGATAAAAAAGGTCAAAAATGTCTGAAAATATTCCACATAACGAAATAGAGCAATCTTTACTTGATAATGTTTATGATGATTTTGTAGAGTCTGTTTTAAATGATGGGCATAGCATTGTAATTAATTATATTAAAACAGATGCATCTGGTGTAAATGAAGAAAACTATGTTGTTAGTAAAGATATAGTTGCAAGATTAGATAAAATCATAAAAAATGATAATTCAGATATTTTAACATTACTTGAAAAATTAGTCCGTACGGTAAAAGTACAAATTACAGCTGACGGCAATCTAATCTCAATAAACAGACCCTATGATATACGATTTTTTGTTATTGATAAAATTATAGAAGAGCCACAAGGGCCAACAAAATTTAGATTAATTTTAATTGAATCAGATAAGCTAAACTATTTTAATCAAGAGGTGACAAATGATCCTGAATTACATTTAGACGATGTAGAAGAGGTCATGAATCAAGACGAGGTTTCTTATTTAGTTAATAAATTATTAGAAGGAAATAAAGAGGTTGATTTATCGGAAGTAAAAGAATTAGAAAAGCCTGATAAAACTTTAGATAAAACAGACTTATTAGAGTTAAAAATAGCTGAATGTAATATGCTAAAATCTAGGCTTACTGATTTAAAAAAACAATTAAAAAGACAAGATACTTTGTATCAAAAACTATATAATAAGATAAATCGCTAGAAAAAAGAAGTTGATTGAATTATACTCCATCTTACCGACTAGAATTTCTTAAGAGCTAACCTAAAATGATAAAAACCAGTTTAAAAAGTAAAATGAACGAAGATATATGCATGGTTGCATACCCAGAAAACCATGGTTTTACATATATGTTTGATTGTGGTGTAGCATCTTTATTAACAATATCAGACATTTTAAAACTTAGAGCTGTTTTTGTTACTCATACACATATAGACCATTTCATTAATTTTGATTCTATCATTAGGCATCGAGCAGGAAGTAGAAATCCTTTAACTATTACTGGCCCAGTTGGTATTGCAAAAAATGTTTATTCTAAACTTCTTGGATTTACCTGGAATCTTATCGGGAAAAGTGCAAATTGTTTTGAAATCAGAGAAATTATAGATGATGAAACCTTTCATATTTATAAAATTTATCCACCATTATGGAAACTAAAAAACCCCATTGTGGTTAAATCAAAAACTTTACTAGAACAAGATAATATCTTTGTTAATTACAAAGTTTTAGATCATAAAATACCTTCAATTGCTTATAAATTATGTGAAAATGATAAAATAAATATTAGTGGTTTTCCTTATAAAGGTGGGCCATGGATAGCAAAATTAAAAGAGATGTATTTAGATAAAGTTTCGGGTCAACTAGAAGTAGATAATAAAATGGTTTCAACTGATGAGTTATACTCATACCTAGTTACTTCTTCTGGCTTTCAAGTAGGTTGGGCTATGGATCATCTTGGTACAGAGCCCAATCATAAATTATTGTCAGAGCTTTTTAATGAAATTGATATTTTATATATCGAGGCCTTTTTTAGAGAAATAGATAAAGACTATGCATTTAAGCATCATCATTCAACCTCTAAACGATCAGGTTACTTAGCTAGAATAGCAAAGGTTAAAAAACTTAAATTGGTTCATCACTCAAGACGCTATCTATCTGAGATATTTGATGTAATAGAAGAAGGAAGAGCCGAATTTGAAGGACGAGAACCTAATTTTTCAAAAGAAACTATAGCTAAATATATTTCTAAGGAATAAACTTGAAAATTCGTTGGTTAATTCTTGAAGACGGAACAAAATTTAAAGGTTTAGCTTTTGGTTCAGATAACTTTATTCAAGGTGAATTAGTGATTCATACAGGAATGATTGGCTATGTTGAATGTTTGACTGACCCTTCTTATCAAAATCAAGTACTATGTTTGACTTATCCAATGATTGGTAATTATGGGGTAGATGAATCTTTTTTTCAATCAGAAAAAATTCAAGTTGCATCACTTATTATTAATAATTTAAGTGATTATTTTGATAAAAATGCTAGTTCTTTAGATAAATGTTTAAAAAAATATGATATAGCAGCTATATCCGATATTGATATAAGAGCTTTATCGCATCACATAAAAATAAATGGGTTTATGAAAGCTATTCTTTCAAATAGCCCACAAGCTTTAATAACTCATATTAAACCATCCGTTTTTTTAAATGATAAAAAAATCGAAATAATTTCTACAAAAAAAAATCTATATAGAGTTTTATTAATTAACTGTGGATGTAAACAGGCCATTATTAACTCATTTATTAGTAGGCAAGTTGAGCTTTTAATTGTGAATCATACTTTTGATTATCACAATAAAGAGATTGAAAACTATGATGCTATTATTATTTCAAATGGCCCAGGCAATCCAAAAGATTATAAACAAGTTATTAAAAATATAAAAAAATCAATTGATTTAAAAACTCCAATTTTTGGAATTTGTTTAGGGCATCAAATATTGGCTTTAGCTTTAGGAGCAAAAACCTATAAAATGTCTTATGGACATCGTTCACATAATCAACCTATATTATTGGTGGGTTCTAAAAAATGTTTTAATAGTTCTCAAAACCATTCTTACGTAGTTGATAGGGATAGCTTACCTATTGGCTGTAACATTTGGTTTAAAAACTTAAATGATAATTCTGTTGAGGGTATTAAAAGTATCGATCAAAACTATTATGGTGTTCAGTTTCATCCAGAAGGGGCTTCTGGTCCAAGTGATTTATCTTTTTTATTTGATGACTTTATTTTATCCTTAGAGTAGTTATGAAATCAATATTAATATTAGGGTCAGGTGCTATTAAAATTGGYGWMKMARGTGNMTWWSRYKAWSCWGSRTRMCRWKMRATTNNRKSAWKAMRRNANABWHWMBTMWNKHKKYWKYNNRWBRAHWHSARMBMTNTGCKASYRWHCMRMCWNHMYSDWGNHBDKWGNNBWTGNMDHWWRSTNNMWYKKCMTRKYCAAGNNKATKWWKTTRWWKWRAWTTWAARWRWWRWAWMAAYMKAWGMANGWWTYRMTWSGKYTWKRMRKRSAWMCAGNYKWAAMWTRCKYTATTSRMNRWSWTTTCAAAAATATCTTTAAAAAACTTAAAGTAAAAGTTTTAGGAACTTCTTTAGATAACATTTTATTAAGTGAAAATCGACAAAGTTTTTCTAATTTTATAAATAAAATGGGGTTAAAAACTCCAAAAAGTATTCTGATTTCTAATCTGAAAGATATTAATAAAATTGTAAATTTCCCTGTATTTATTAGAACTGGTTTTTCATTAGGAGGACTTGGTTCACAAATATTTTACAGTAAGTTTGATTTAATAGAATTTTATAAAAAACAATATAACTCTCAAATTATTATAGAGGAGTACTTAGAAGGTTATAAAGAGATTGAATACGAAATATTAAGAGATAAGTATGATAATTGCATTAGTGTTTGTAATATGGAAAACCTTGACCCTATAGGGATACATACTGGAGATAGTATTGTTGTTGCTCCATCTCAAACCTTAAATGATTTAGAATACCAAAACTTAAGAAAATTATCTTTTAAAATAGCTAGGTCATTAAATATTATTGGAGAGTGTAATATTCAATTTGCTTTAAATTCTAAAAGAGGTGATTTAAGAGTAATTGAGGTAAATGCTAGATTATCAAGATCATCAGCTTTAGCATCAAAAGCTACAGCTTATCCAATTGCTTTAATAGCTACTAAACTATGTTTAGGTTATGGCTTATTTGAACTAAAAAATTCAATAATACCAACATTGTCAGCTGTAATGGAACCATCTTTAGATTATGTTTGTGTAAAGATTCCTAAATGGGAAGTTGATAGGTTTGCAATGAAGAATTTATTATTAAATTCTGAAATGAAATCAATAGGCGAAGTCATGGCTATTGGTAAAACCTTTGAAGAAGCAATACAAAAAGCTATTAGAATGGTAGGACTATCATACGACATTGAATCTAATAGTTTACTCCCTTCTCCCCATAGAATTTGTAATATAATACAGTCTGATTTATCGATTGAAGAAATCGCTCAAAAAACATTTATTGCTCCTTGGTTTATTGGAAGATTAAAAAATATAAAAAATATAAAAAGTTCTATATTAGAAGCTAAAAAATTAGGGTTTAGTGATTTAAAACTATCGAAAATGTTTAATATGACAGAACTTAGCTTTAGAAAAAAAAGAATAAATCAAAATATAAAACCTTATGTAAAAATAATTGATACAGTTGCTGGTGAGTATGAAGTAAATAGTAATTATTTTTATTGTAGCTATCATGGAAGTAGGCATGATGTAGATTTTAGTTCTTCAAAATCTATTATTGTATTAGGTTCTGGTCCTTTTACAGTTGGTAGTTCCATAGAGTTTGACTGGTGCTGCATGAGCACTCTAAAAGAGTTAAGAAATTTAGGATATGAAACCATTTTTATTAATAATAACCCAGAAACTCTAAGTACTGATTATGATGAATGTGACAGATTATATTTTGAAGAATTAACTTTAGAGAGAATATTAGATATATATGAGTTAGAAAAGCCCCTTGGTATTATTATTTCAATGTGCGGACAAATTGGAAACCTTTTAGCAAAAGAATTAAGTAATAATAAGGTCAAAATTATTGGTACAAGTGTAGAATCCATTGAACTGTGTGAAGATAGAGAGAAATTTTCTAAATTGATGGATAAGCTATTAATTAAACAAAGTAAATGGATAAAATTAGACAGAAACCAAAATTTAGATAAAATTAAATTTCCAGTAATTGTAAGACCTTCAAAAGTATTATCTGGTTTGGGTATGTTTATAATAAACTCTATTGAAGATATTTCTGATAATTTACCAGATAAAAGCATTATAACAGAATTTTTAGAAGAAGCGTTAGAAATTGAATTTGATGGTGTAGCAAATAAAGGTGTAATAAGTGCCTTTACTATTTCAGAACATATTGAAAAAGCAGGGGTACATTCAGGAGACTCTACTTTAGTTTGTCCTCCACATACTATTAATAAAACAATTCAAAACTCTATTTTAAAAGTTGCTAATAAATTAACAAAGTATTTAAAAATTTGTGGTTTATTTAATATTCAGTTGATGTTAAAAAATAATGACTTGTACCTAATAGAATGTAATTTACGTGCTTCTAGGGCTTTACCTTTTGTTTCAAAAGTAATTAATCAAAACTTAGTTTCTTTAGCTATCAAGTCTATGTTAGATAAACCAAGTAATCTTTATAACTTTATTAATGAAAGTATTTCATATGTAGGTGTAAAAGTACCTCAATTTTCTATGACTAGACTAAAAGAAATAAACCCAATTTTGGGTGTTCAAATGAAATCAACAGGGGAGGTGGCTTGCTTTGGAGATAATTTTTATGATGCTTTGTTAAAAACTATGATGTCAGTTGGTTTTCCATCTACCTTAAAAAAAATAATACTTGATATAGATGATAAAAATTTGATTAATTTTTTGCCTTTAAATGATTCAAATCTAATGATTTATGCATCTGATCAAACGAGGGGTTATTTAAGTGAGTTACAATTAGATAGTTTTGTGCTTGATTTTAGTATTAATATAGATGTAGTATTTTGTTTATCACAATCAACTACTTGTAATTTAAAAATTGCAAAATTGGCAATTAATAAAAATTTACCTTTAATTACTGATATAGAGTTATATAAAGTTTATTTAGAGAGTATAATAAAAAATAATTCAAAACAGATGCAAGTAGAGCCTTTAAATAATTTTTATATGGTCTAAACCTTGTATGCTAATTTTGATTTAAAGTTTGATTAAAAAAGAGGATTATTTATATGATAGATCATGTAACTATAGCTGTAAGTGATGTAGAAAAAAGTAAGTTATTTTATGAAGCCATTTTTAAACCACTAGCTTATAAATTATCATTTGGAGAAGAAAATATTTTTTATGCTTTTGAGATGGGAAAGGGGTTTTTATTTGAAATTGCTCAATACAAAGGTAAAACCCCTATAACTGGAACTCATATTGCTTTTAGAGTAGATACTAAAGAAAAGGTTGATAGCTTTTTTGAGCTTGCTATTAAACTTGGTGCTAAAGATAACGGAAAACCAGGTCCAAGACCAGAATATACAAAAAATTATTATGCTTGTTTTTTTTATGATTTAGATGGTCATAACATTGAAGCAGTTTTTGATGTTTTTGAAAAAGAATGAAATTAAATTTACAAAAACGAATCAATACTTATTATGACTTTCAACTTAAATTAAATAATTTAAGTGACTCAAATTTAGATAAACTATTACAAAAAAGTAAACGCTTTGATGGGTGGGGAATCAACCATATTTTAAATTTTGATAACAAGAAAGTCTTTTTAAAAAGAGTCTCTTTAACAAATAAAGAATATAATAATCAATTCTCTACTAAAAATGTCTTTGATTTACCCTTGTGCTATCAATATGGAGTAGGTTCTGCTGGTTTTGGAGCATATAGGGAGCTTTTAACTCATATAAAAACAAGTCAATGGGTTTTAAAAGGTGAAATTTTAAATTTTCCGTTAATGTATCATTATAGAGTTATACCCAAAAAAAGTAATAATGATAAATTTCTTAAGAAAAAAACAAGTAAGTACTATTTACAATGGAATAAAAACCCTCAAATTAAAGAGTTTATTAAAGCAAGAGAAGATTCTAAATATGAGCTATTTATTTTTTTAGAATATTTTCCGCATACCCTAAGAACTTGGTTTGATAAACATCAAGGATTGAGTTCTCATTTTAGTGCACAAATGCGATCAATTTCAAATTTTTTAATTGAAAATAATATGATTCATATGGATGCACACTTCGGAAACTTATTGAGTGATGGAAAAGACCTTTTTTTAACCGACTTTGGACTTTTAATTGATGATAGTTTTGATCTTAGCACAAAAGAAAGAGCGTTTATTAAATTGCATAAAAACTATGACTTTTCTGAGTTTATTTTATGTTATAGCTTAACTCTTATAAATGCATACAATAAATTAAAAAGTAAAAAAGTCATTTTTGATTGTTTAAAAGTAAATGAAAGTTCAGATAATATACTAGCAATCTTATTGAATAATTTATCAAATCCAGTAATACAAAGTCAGCTAAAATTAGATCAAAATTTAATACAACAATTGATGACCTATAAAGAAACAATTATTTATATGAATGATTTTTTTACTAGCTTAACAAATGACAATCAAAAAAAAATTAAATATGATTTAAATCATTAATTTGTTAAGTATGAAAGCAAAGAAAGTGTTAGCATTTGACTATAGATGGTGCAAAAGCTAGGGCTTTACAAGTGAAAATAATAAAGTATAATTAATCAAGTTTACAAAAAAACCAATCAAATTAGTATTATAAAGTTGAAAAGCTCTAAATATTAAATATAACCAAATGCTATTTACAAATATAGCTAAATTTTTAATTATGGAAAATTAAACAATTGTCACTTTCGTGTTCATTTCTTTTTTAATTTTGTTTACTCTTATCGGAGTAATATCAGCTAGATTTAAATCAAATTCTTCTGAAGATTATTTAGTTGCTGGTAGAGATACAAACCCTTGGTTGATTGCATTATCAGCCGTATCTACAAATAATAGTGGGTATATGTTTATCGGTTTAATTGGCTTTACATGGAGACAGGGCATAGAGGCTATATGGATTACAATGGCTTGGGTTCTTGGAGATTTATTAACTTGGTTTTGGGTACACTCTCGAGTTAGGTCTCAAAGTGAAGAAAAAAATGTAGCTTCTGTACCTGCTTTACTTGCAACTAACAATAGTGGCAAAATTCAAAGACCTATATCTATTGTAGCAGGAATTTTAACATTTTTCTTTTTGGGTGGATATGCAGCCGCACAGCTTAAAGCTGGTAGCGCAACACTAAATGTTTTATTTGGATGGCCTGTTTGGGTAGGAGCTGTACTTGGCATTACGATTGTAACAATATATTGTATGTCAGGCGGAATAAGAGCTTCTATTTGGACAGATGCAGCACAATCGGTAGTAATGATTTTTACTATGGCTATGTTAATTGTAGCCTGTTGGTTAAAAGTAGGAGGTCCTACTGAGCTATATCATGCACTACAGGCAATTGATCCTAAATTAGTTCGGTTATACCCCCAAGATTTATCTTTTGGATTTTGGCCTTATTTATTAGGTTTTATTTTTGCTGGTGTTACTACAATAGGACAACCACATATTTTAATTAGGTTTATGGCTATTGATGCAACAGAATCTATTAAAAAAGCACGAATTATCTATTTTTTATGGTATACAATTTTTAGTATTATGGCATTTACTGTTGGTTTATATTCAAGAGTAATTTTACCAAATTTAACAGATGGTTTAGCAGGTTTAGCAAAAGTAGTAGCTACAGAGAGTGCTTTGCCAACTTTATCAGTAGAGTTATTACCGCCAATATTAATCGGAGTAATGTTAGCAGGTTTATTTTCAGCTACAATGAGTACAGCAGACTCACAGATTTTATCTTGTTCAGCTGCTGTAACCCAAGATATTTTCCCCAAATGGAAAAACTCATATAAGGCATCAAAAATAGCAACATTGWGTGTAGCAGTTTTATCTTTAATAGTTGCATTAAATGCAAGTGCAGGTGTGTTTTCAATGGTTTTAATTGCTTGGTCGGCACTAGGAGCTACAATAGGGCCAGTATTGATTATAAGATTAGCCCGATTACCATTACCAAATACTTTAGCAATGATAATGATGGGTGTAGGTTTAGCTGTTGTTATACTTTGGGAGAGCACTCCATGGGCTAGCTCAGTATTTAAAGCTTTACCTGGATTTATGGCTCCATTAATTATTTATGTATCTGTAAGGATGATTATGCGAGATAAATTACAGGATTCAAATTAAATATTTTGAGATAAAAAAATGTCAGTGTTTTATACCCAAATAAATGTTTTGGGTATAAAATTAAAATTATATTAACTCTAGTTAAAAGTCTTATGTTTATAGGTAACTTGGAAGTACACTTTTAATTAAGATTTATATTATTTAACCTTGCATTCAACTAATTTTTTATTAATTGATTTAGAGATAGTACAATCTGTTAAATCTTTAGATTTTCTATTAAATTTACATTGATAGTTTTTAAGATTTATTCTAATATCTTGACAAGTTTTAATAATTTTTTCATCTTCTTCTGAAAGGGGATGACTTCTTGATTTTTCTCGTAAAATAGACTTTAGAGTTTGTACAATCACCCTAGAGTCATATTTTTTAGGGTGATTTAAAACCTCATCTTGCATTTGTTTTTGAACCCAAGTAAATAGGTCTTTACCTTGCGTCATTTTTGTAAAAACTTTTGGTCCTACATTATACCAATCACCTGCATGTAACCAACCATATCCCATTCTACCATTGAGATATTTTTTGTTATCTCCATTGATTGAAAAGTTAACAAAAAAAGGAATAGATAAATCACCATAACCATTAAAAAGTAAGCAATTAGCTCCCATATAAGCAGTTTTTGGGTCAGTTATTTTATAATCAGTCATTAGCTTAAGACAAATTTCTTTTCTATTAAGACGTGATGTTTGTTTTAAAATTTTATTAAAATTTCTATCTTTAGTTTTTAAAGAGCTAACGGCATTTAAAAATATAATCTGTAACTCTTTAGATAAGGTATTATTTTGTGCAAATAATAGATTAAAGTTTAAAAGTGAGATTATAAAAAAAAGTTTCATAGTTAATAATTCTTTCGATATTTTTAATTATTTTTATTTCCTATAAAACCAAAAAAAAGGCTCAATATTTAAAATAATATTGAGCCTTTTTTTGGTTTATTTCATAAAAGTAAGTATATAAGTATAAAGCAAAGCACCTAGTACTCCACCAAGTAGTGGAGCAACAACAGGTATCCAAGCATAAGACCAATCACTATCTCTTTTATTTGGAATAGGTAAAAGAAAGTGAGCCAGTCTTGGAGCTAAATCTCTGGCGGGATTAATAGCATAGCCTGTAGTGCCACCAAGAGATAAACCAATACTAAATACAAGTAAACCAACAGCAATTGGACCTACTCCACTAGCTAATCCATTATTTGCATGAAAAATACCAAGTACTCCAATACAAAGCATAGCAGTACCGATTAATTCAGATAAAAAATTAAATAAAGTATTTGGAATAGCAGGGCCAGTACTAAAACAAGCTAGTTTTAAATCTTTATCTTCTGTCTCTTTGAAATGAGGGTAGAAAAATAAAAAAACCAAACAAGCACCGATAAATGCACCAATAAATTCCCCTAAAAAATAATAAGGTAATTGAGCTTTAGTGACGGCTCCTGTTGTATATAAAGCTGCAGTAACTGCAGGATTAAGATGCGCACCAGACATCCAACCAGTAATAAAAACTGCCATAGTTACAGCAAGACCCCAACCAGTTGTAATCACAATCCAGCCAGAATCTTGTGCTTTTGATTTATTTAAAACCACATTAGCAACTACACCATTACCAAGTAATATTAAAATTGCTGTACCAAATATTTCTCCAACTAAAATTGCTTCATTTGTAGGCATGATTTACTCTTCCATCCAGTTTTTAGATCTTTCGATTGCTTTTTTCCAAAATTTAGTGTGTTTTTCAACTTGAGATTTTGGCATAGAAGGTTTAAAAGTTTTACCTTCTTGAACCATTAAAGAAATTTCATCAAAATCTTTATAAATACCTACACCAAGCCCAGCTAAAAAAGCTGCTCCCATAGCTGTTGTTTCAACAACTTTTGGACGACTCACTTCACATTGGTTAATATCAGATTGAAACTGCATCATATAGTTATTAGCAGAAGCACCACCATCAACTTTTAATACATTTAATTTTTGATTTAAATCATCTTGCATACATTGTAAAACATCACGAGACTGTAAAGCAATAGCATGTAAAGAAGCTTTTACAATATCAGCTTTTGAAGTATCACGAGTTAATCCATGCATTGTGCCTCTAGCATATGGGTCCCAATAAGGAGCTCCAAGCCCAACAAAAGCAGGTACTATATAAACTTCATTATTTGGGTTGGCTTTTAGAGCCATTTCTTCACAAAGAGCAGCATCTTCTATAATTTCAAGTTCATCTCTTAACCATTGTATTAAAGCTCCTCCAATGAAAACAGCACCTTCTAATGCATAGGTTGTTTTACCAGCTATAGACCAAGCTATAGTCGTTAATAAACCATTGTCAGAATTGACTGCTTTTTCTCCAGTATTCATTAATAAAAAGCAACCTGTTCCGTAGGTATTTTTAGCCATTCCTTCTTGAAAACAAAGTTGTCCAAAAAGTGCTGATTGTTGATCCCCAGCAATTCCAGAAATAGGAATAGAAGATCCTAAAACATCTGTATTACCAACAATTTCTGATGAATTTACTACACTTGGTAGAGTTTCTTTTGGAATTTCAAATCTATTTAAGATTTCAGTATCCCATTGACCTTCATGGATATTATAAACTAATGTTCGAGAGGCATTACTAGCATCAGTAACGTGTTTTTCACCACTTGTTAGATTATATATTAACCAAGAGTCAATTGTACCAAATAATAAGTTGTTATCATCAGCACATTGTTTAACCTCAGGATTGTTTTTTAAAAGCCATCTCATTTTTGTACCAGAAAAATAAGCATCGGTTACTAAACCTGTTTTAGATTTGAGTGTTTTATCAAACCCTTCTTTTTTTAGTTCTTCACAAAAGCCAGCTGTACGTCGACATTGCCAAACAATGGCATTGTTTAGTGCTTTACCTGTTGTTTTGTTCCAAGCAACAATAGTTTCTCTTTGATTAGTAATACCAATACATTTAATATCACTAGCTTTTAATTTAGCYTTAACTAAAGCTTCTTTCATTGTTTTTAACTGACCCTCCCAAATTTCTTGGGGTATTTGTTCAACCCAACCAGATTTTGGATAATGACATGTCAAAGGCTCAGTAGCCATAGAGATAATATCACCATTTTTGTTAAAAATAATTGTCCTAGAACTGGTTGTTCCTTGATCTAAAGCCATAATAAATTCAGACATGAATTGTTCTCCTTACGAGAATATATGAAAATACTTCTCATATTTTCCCTATGCTAAAATGTTTTTAATTTCGTTTTCAATAATGTTTTTTTGATCTTGATTTAATTCGTAGATAAGCTTAGTTCTTCTTAAGATAACATCCTCTAAGTCACGTGCTTTTTCGACAGTAACATTATAGACAAGCTCTGCTCTAAGATAACCGTCAATCGCTATAGTTTTTTGATTTTTTGGATCTGCAATAGCAAGGTTAGCTATTTCAATCCATCTAGAGCCATAATACATTTGCCATCTATCAATAAAACTTGGGTCAAGATTCAAATCTTTTAATTTTTGTTTAACCTCATCTTGTTGTGGATGATTAATATCATACCCTCCAAAAAGAGGTTCAATTTCAGTGTTATGATGTTTATTAAATTCGGGGTCTAGTCTCTTAGAAACTTTATCTATCATTTTATTAGATAAAGATCGATAAGTTGTTATTTTACCTCCAAAAACAGCTAAATAACCAGAGTCTTCGCCCAAGTTTTCTTCTTCTATTACATATTCTCTTGAAATAGCAGACATGTTATCTTCACCATAATCAACTAGACTTCTTACTCCTGAGTATTTATAAACTACATCATCCATAGATATTTTTTTAGAAGGAAAAAACTGATTAAAAGTCTCAAGTAAGTATTGCTCTTCTTCATTAGAAGATGGAATAACATCAAAGTCATCACCTTCAAAGTTAGATTCAGTTGTACCAATTAAAGTATAGTTTTGAATCCATGGTAGTACGAATACAACCCGACCATCAGATGGTAAAATTAAAAAACCTGTTTCATCTTCTTGAATTTTAGGAACTACAAAATGAATACCTCTAACATACTTTAAACCAGGACGTTTCGCTTTTTTAGTAATTGTTTTATCAATAGCAGGAACCCACGGGCCAGCAGCATTAATTAAATACTTTGTAGAAACTTGATAAGTTTCATCTTTTGTTTTATCTAAAATAGTTAATAAATAAGAATTTTCTTTAGACTCCACTTTAATAAGTTCATGGTAGTTTCTAACATCTGCACCATATTCTTGAGCAGATAGAGCAGTTTCAACAGTTAGCCTAGCATCTCTTGTTTGTCCATCAGAATACTGTACAATTCCTTTTAAGTCATCTTGGTTTAAAATGGAAATACGGTGGGTTTCATCATCACTTAATTTTCGAGATGACTCCATGTTATCTGAACCTGCAAATAAATCATACATTTTACACCCAGACCAAACCATCCAAGGAGGTCTTTTATCTGTACCGTATACAGGGATATTTAAACGAAGGGGAGTTACTAAATGTGGAGCAGTATTTAATAAAATTTTACGCTCTTTAAGTGATTCTTGTACTAATTTAAATTCAGCATTTTCAAGATATCTTATACCACCATGAATTAGTTTTGAAGAGTTTCCAGAAGTAGCATGAGCAAAATCATTCTTTTCTAAGAGAAGAGTAGAAAAGCCTCGACTAATGGATTCTCTTGCTATTCCAGTACCATTAATTCCACCACCAATAACCGTAATTTGAAACGATTGGATTGACATAGTAAGTCCTTTTAATTTAAAAATAATTAACGAAACAGTTTTATGCCAAACATTGTAAAATGAATTGATTAAAAATTCATCCTTTCAAAGAGCATACTTCTCTATTTCATAAATTATTTATAATTAATTTACTTTTTATTAAAACCAAGGATAATTTATACTTCTATATCATGGGTATTATTTTTAAGTTGAATATTTAAAATAGGAAAATTTTCTTCAAAGTAACTCTTAATTTGGGCATACATTATGGCTTTACTATCACTATATAAAATATCATGTTCACTTGAATCTAAAAAAGAAAGTTGGTTGACATTAGATTGTATAGCTTTGTGTAGTTTTTTAGCACCACTAGATTTAAATAAGGGGTCATTAACACTTTGTAAAATCAAGGTGTTTGCTTGGATATCACCAAGTTTTTGTTTTGTTTGTTTTATTGCTTTTTTAATGTGATGTAGATTTTTTACATAAGTATGTTTATAAATAGGATAGTCGTGACTCTCATCAACTACAACTTGGTCATTTAATAAATCTTTTTGGTAAAACTTATTGTACATTTTATTTAAATAGTTGGTTGGCTCTACTAAATAATGGTCTAAAGATTTTGGAATATATGCAGGGTTAATACATACTAAGCCAGCAACTTTACCCTGTTTTTTTGCAGCAGATAATAAAGATAAAATAGCACCTAGTGAATACCCCATCAAAACATATTGTTTACAGCTGTTTTTAATGACTCCAATACCCCGTTCAATATTGTGATACCAGTCGTCTAAACTTCTCTCTTTTAAATCTTCTGGTGTAGTACCATGTCCACGTAATCTTGGGCAAAATATTGTATAACCAAGACTATTTAAAAATTCTGCCAAAGGCCTCACTTGCTCAGGGCTAGCTAAATAACCATGTGTTAAAACAATACCTATTTCATTTGATTCTGATTCAAGATAAATAGGAAAAGACTCTTTTGAGGGAGTATCTGTATCATTAAAACTTTCTTGAAAGTCTTTAACGTATTCACGTGAGCATTCTGCGATTAAATTTTTTACAGTCAATTGTGCAATGGTTGTTGCATCTTGGTTAATGTAGCTTTCAATTATTCTAACAGCATCAACTACAGGCTCTAGTTCATTAGCGAATACAGCAAGTTTATTATACATTCTAATGGAATGAAAGTTATGCTCTTTTGCTAGATTTTTAGGATCAATATACAATATATTATTTTCTAATTTCAGGGTCTTTTCTTCGATGCCAATTTGTAAAATTTCTTTTAAAGGTTGATAGTCTTGATCTGCAATTAAATGAGTTATATTACCATATAAAGTATGATGTTTTCTAAAGTTTGGACTAGACTTTATTTCAGAAGTAGCTAAATAGATAGCATTTGTAAGAGTGTTAATATGTATAGATTTTCCTTTAAAAACTCTCATAGCAGTTGAAAAAATTTGATCAATATTTATGTAGTTATTCTCATAAACTTTTTTCATCGCTTCATCTGTTAAACCATGTTTTTGCCAATCTAAAATTAAATCACTTAAAGATTCTTCTGAAAATGTACCTTTAGTATCAGCTTTTAACTTTGTTAAATACGATACATAGTTATCTAAATAAACAGCTTCTGTAAAATAATGATCAATAACTGCTTTTTTAGAAAAAAGTAAGGGTATTTCAACTTCCATTTCCTCGATAGCTCTTTGTCCTAAATCTGGAAATTTTTTACGAATGAATCTAGGAAAAAAGTGTTCACCAGTTCTAAGAGGACTATAACTAATATTAACAGGAGTGATTACCACTGGTTTATCATTTACCTCATGAGGCCCACTAATGTTATATTTTTCTTCGTAATATTTCATGGCTTCAAGGTCATTATCTCTAACAGCATCTAAATAACTTCTTTTAAAAATTTCAGCTTTTAGGGCTAAAGTAGAAGCTCCTGTATGTGGTGGTCCTTTTCTATCTGGGCAATCAAGCTGTAATTTACCATCTTGGTAAGTTTTTTTATTTTTAATCATTGAGCCTTCAGGAAAAATAACCCAATTAGATTTTCCTGTTATCAAATCTCCGATAATTCGAGTATTTCTATTTTTATCTTGAATTGGGTAAGCTCCACAAATAAGTAGCCATTTTCCAAATAAACCAAAGAAAAACTGTTGGTCAGCCAATACATAAACTTGTCGACCAGTAATTTGATAAATAATATAAGGCAATATAGCTGTTTCTATTCGGGTATAATGATTTGCAACAAATAAAGTGGGGTTTTCCAAAATATTTTCTTGACCTTCCCAATTAATTATGGCTGGACTAAGGTATTTAAAATATTTAGTTACTATAAACTTAGTAATAGTAAACACGATATGGTCTTTACGTTTAGGGCTTGATTTAGTTACTACTTTATCTACTTGCATTGAGGCTACAGCCATATTTATTTCCTGATTATTTCTTATTTATAATATTAATACGTATACTTTTAAAAATTGTTGTATTAAGAAATTAATTTTACCTGTTTTTTTGTCTCTTGACTATTTATTTAAAAATTAACCAGTAATTCTAATTATGAGTGCGCCAAGCAAAGCTAAGATATTCAAGTTGGGCAATCCAACGCAGATAAAGATTAACTATCAGTCTGGAACAGAACTACAGATTATGTGAGGTAACAAGCATGGTGAAGCTGTAGGGATGGCAATTTGTCAGCCGCAACGAAAGTGAAGGTATTGAGCCCCGTAATTGAATTATTACGCATCTGACCAAAGTGTTCATATACTGGAAGTCAGTATTGATACAAGCGTTGAACGAAATCGCTTCGCGATAGTTTAGATGCTTTGTTTTCTTTTTTTATATCAATCATCTCCTTAATATCTAATTTGTGTATATACACTAAGAGGCCAATCTAGATTCAAAGTATTAATTTTTATAATATATTGTTCGACTATAAATATATGACAAAAAAAATTAAAAAACTAACCTTGCTCCCCGAAGAAATTGAAAATTTATCAGTAATGATAAAAGAAGAGAAAAACCCTCGTTATTTATTAAAGTTACAAGCAGTTCATTTACTTAGCTTAGGACTATCAGGAAGAGATGTTTCAAGATTTCTTCAAGTAAGTGAGCATAGTATTTCAATTTGGAAAAAAGAATACCTTAAGAATAATTTTATAAACTTATTAAGTTCCAATAGAAAAGGAGGAATAAAGTCAGAATTAGATAAGATAAAAAGTGATATTATTAAGAAAGTAAATCAAGATAATATAATGAGCGCAAAAGAACTAAACTTTTGGATAAATGAGAAATTTAACATTTTTTATGATGTTAGCTGGTTACGAAAGTATTTGAAAAAAAATGCAATTTATCTTTCAAGAAAAGTCGCTTAATACCCCATAAAGTTCATAGTAAAGAAATCCAATTAGAATTTATAAAACAAATGAATAGTTTATTAAGTTCAGCTATAGAGGCAGACTCAAAGAGTGTTTTGTTATATTTAGATCCAGTTCATCAAGTTTATAACAGTGGAAATGGTTATTCATGGCAAAAGCGTGGTAAAAAAGGCACAAAGTTAATAAGAACAACAAGCCACAATAAACGCTTAAATATAATAGGAGCTTTAAATCCTATTACTTTAAAGATTACTTCGATTATAAGTGACTCAAATTGTGATAAATATTTGATGAGTTCTTTTTTTTATGAAATAAAGAAAGAATATACAGATACGAATCAAGTTGATATTATTTTAGATAATGCTCCGTATAACAGATCAAGTCTTGTAGTTGAAACAGCAAAAGAGTTGGGCTTAAATTTAATATTATTTACCAAGTTATTCACCAAATTTAAATTTAATCGAGCGTGTTTGGAAATTTTTTAAAAAAAAGGTTATGCAAAGTCAGTTTTATCCAACATTTCAAATTTTCTTTGAAGCCGTTATTGCCTTTTTTTCTAAGCAAGAAGATTATAGAGTAGAACTAGAAACTTTACTTATACCCAACCATAATTGCTTTTCCCGCTATCAATGATTTTATGGTAGCACGAAGCTAATATTATTTTATCCACCAATAATTTGAAAGTTTTCTGTAATTAAAGAATCTAGCTCTTTCTTATATTGCCCAATATCTTTGAAAAAATCCATACAGGTCGTTTTAAACTCTTTATATGTTTTATAAGAAGAAAAATAACTATTAGAATCTTTTGAAAATGATGAATGGTTAAGTGATCCCTTAGAAGATTTAGATAAATATAAAGAAATAGCTAAATTTACTGTAAAAAAAAATAAAAGAATTAATATTCGTTTGACTCAAAAAGACTATGATGGTATTCAAAAAAGAACTTTAAAAGAGGGTATTCCTTATCAGACAATGATTTCTGGTATTATTCATAAATATTTGTCTAATCAATTAGTTGATATTAAATAATAGAAGCTCTTACAGAGCTTCCCCCGCCCACCCAAAATGCCAAAGCTTATTAGTATTTTTTAGGGTAATAAAGTCCATAAGCTGTCTATCATAAAAATTGAGCTCGCCCTTCGGTCTAGGCATAAATTGTATAATAGCAAGCATATTAAAGTCTAAAATATTATTGATAGTGCTAGTTTCATAAACCTAGTTAGCCACTTCGTGCCTAGACTTAGATTATTCCAAATAGCACTATCTTACTTGTAACAAAAAGGCATCCCGTCTGCCCCAAAGGGGCTCCCTTAATAGCATATTTTAAGTAATAAATTTTAATAAAATAATGGTAATCGTGTAGCTTATCGGCTACAATTAAATATATGGAAATTAAACCAAAGAAAATTGAAGAATATATAGCATCAAATGATAAGATATCATTTAGAACTTGGATGAATAAGCTTAAAGATAAGAGAGCTAAAGTAGCTATTTATAAGCGTATTACTAGATTAAGGGTTGTACTTCTTGGTTCTGTAAATACTAATTAAAAATAGACTTTGGAGCAGGATATAGAATTTATTTTGGTCATAAACGTATTTTTTTAATGGCTTTAAGTGATGTAGCAAAGGCATATGGTGTAAGTAAACTAGCAAAAGAGTCAGGTTTAAATAGAGAAAGTTTATATAAAATRTTTCATGGTAATCCTAAATTAGATACTTTAGACTCCCTTTTAAAAACGATGGGTTTAACTATTAGCTTTAGTCCTGCTTTATAAAAAAATCAGTATTTTAAAAATAAATTAAAATAGTTCTTGACTTGTTGTGTTAGTTTATGGTATATTGATTAGCTTTCGAAAAATAACCCGAGAGCAACGAGCTAAAGACAAACCTTCTCGGAGGGATGGACAAGCTCAAAAGGTTACACTGGGAGCCACTTACAAACTTGTTTGTGAGGTGATGGCCAGAGTTGTGAGAACAAAACCTTGAAGGTCAATTTAAAACTGTGGTGACACGGCAGAAGATAAGACCAAGAAGGTACAACTTAGAAGTAAGCTAAGATCACAGCGTTAATTCCAGAGAAGCCAAAACAATTGCAGGAGAAACCAGCTTAGTTAAGAGACTTGTCTTTTAATCGCTAGGGACTCACTAAGATCAAAACCGATGAAGTCTTGAGAAAATACAAGATCGGAAACGTCTTTAGAAATAAAGAATACAGCTTAGTAAGGGGAAATCTTCAAGAGTAAAGGTTGAAGTCGGAACTGGACTTAAGAGCGATGTGAGAGCAGAGTTTGTATGTCAAAGGATTTGATTTGGAAAAGCCGCTAGCTACTGAAAAAGTAGAACACGGTTTCGAAAGTGAGAATGTGAACGCAAGTTAAACAAGATCACCTGAAACGCCAGAACAGAGGGAAACCGACATGAACCCAAAGAAAGGGTCAGCGTAGACTGATAACCGGCCTTAGAGACTTGGCAACAAGGATCTAATCGACAGATTGGTTTTAGGTAGTCATGAAAAATACAAAGTCCATTAACATGGAGTTTTATTTGTTCAGTATTGTCTGAGACGGGGGCTTGATCTAATAGAATCGCAACATTCTAAAAGATTGGTTAAAGAAAGAAATCTTCGGTAACGAAGAGATCAGGAAATCAGGACACAGATTTTAGAAGTAAACTCTAGAGTGACCAGTAAGGTTAAAAGAGGACGAACAAGGCAACTTGTAAGTAGGCTTTGATAAGAAAACCAAAGAGTAGTAATAACTACARATTGGGTTCTAGGTAACTAGATATTATTNAAAACYAAAAACTCTACAARCCATCTGAATCGCAYAAGAGCAAATTAAGGAGTAATCCTTAAACTCTACGATATGGTAAAACGTTAGGGCTCCGACTTGATTTCGGGAACGCTTTTTAAAGCTTTAAAAAAACTCTTAAACTTCGGTTTAAGAGTTTTTTTTGCTTTCTAATCAATTAAAGTTAATCAAAAGCGTCCATTTAGAATAATAAACCCTAAAGCAAAAATGTAATAAAATTAGATATCGGATTCTATTCTGACAGAATAAGGGGTAAAACAAAGTAGTGAAATAGGGTGTACCCTATAGTGACAGTCGGAGTTTCAACTAGTTGAATAATCTCAGACTAATCCTTTTTGGGGGTTCTTCCACATAACCCCTTTTAAACCCAATAGATCCTTTCTTACAAGACATACAAGCAGTTAATCGAATTGATGACGATCATGCTTATATTGTCTTAATGGGATGACTTTAACTAAATATGTTCCTCAAGGTGTTGATAACCTCATAGAACAATTGGAAAAGTCTGTTTGGTGAAAACCAACACGAAGTTGGCTATATCCAACAGCCTGTTGGATTATTTCTTGTTGATATTTCTTCTGTGTGCGTCTATCGCAATAACAACAGTTATTGTTGTTAAG
Organism: Candidatus Cloacimonadota bacterium; assembly: GCA_002402105.1. Taxonomy (GTDB): domain Bacteria; phylum Muiribacteriota; class UBA6191; order UBA6191; family UBA6191. The sequence goes on along the minus strand of NVVD01000011.1, from coordinate 542 downwards.
ATAGCTACATATATTTCCATATATGCTTCCTTTCTCAAAGGAGCTTGCTTTTTCGTTTAATAAACTGCTATCTTAGAAGTATCAGAACCAGATAACTCATAAATTGTTTGAAAAAAAAGACTCTTTTTGAATTATTATAAAAAGCTCCTTTTGTTACCTAACTTGAGGAGCTTTTTATTTATTATTTAATATATTATATCATTTACTTAATAGTGCGCAATCGAATTCCATGTATTTTCCAAATAACTTAAGCCTTAAACTTATATATAATGTAAGTTAAGACATTATACATTAGTTCTACCTTTAGCGAAATCATGGGTATGAGTTCACTATGAAAACTCTAACTTAAATAAACTTAATGTTAAGTAAGATATGAATGTTGGTATGACAAAAGTTACCACTATTTATAAGACTTTGTCGATAGGTTTTGAACTTCAAAATAAAGTGTAGATCTAATCCTTATTTTTTTTACCAAAAAGCACAAGATAGGTTTAAATTAATTAAACTTTAAATCACTACAAGCATGATTATCATTGGGTTAA
>NVVD01000010.1 GCA_002402105.1 Candidatus Cloacimonadota bacterium | reverse complement strand
AGAGATTGTACTATCTACATCTGTTGCTGTTAAAGTGATTGCTACACTTGTATCTTTATTTACCTCAACTGCAACATCATTGGCTACTGGTACATCATTGATAGCAACAACACTTATGGTACTTGTTGTTAGATTTGAATTATCATCGCCATCACTTATAACTACAGTTATTATCCTATCTGTAGTATCCATATTTTCATTGATATTTTTAAAAGTAATCGCTTTTATAGCTATTTGATATTCAGCTAATGTTTTATGTCCAGTTAAAGTAATAATAGTATCATCACCTGATAAGCTTGATACTATTGTTAAACCAAACACAGCACTTGTATCTAAAACATCACCTGTTTTTGTATTTGTTAAAGTTATTACTGCACTTTCAATATGTGAGTCATCAACATCTGTAATATTTATATCTGTATTTGCTATATTTACAGCTGTACCTGTTGCTGCACCAATACCTTCTGTAAATGTTGTTGTGTAASCWGTACCACCAACACYGTCATCTAAATCTAGTAATGGAGTATCRTTTAAAGNNGAGATANYTRTKRTTGTTGNTNNAGCAATTGCTGAATCTATATCTCCATCGTTTACTGTAACTTCAATKGTTCTTGTACTCTTATTGTTACCATTTATATTGTCTGTAGGGTCTTCATTTGTTGAATGATAAGTAATRGCYTTKATTCTWGCCTGATACTCARYCAAAGTCGCAGTACCTGTTAATGTAACAGTTATTTTGCCAGCAACTCCTGTATTTATTGAAGCTGTTATTCCATCAATTGGACCTGTTGCTGCTGTTAAAACATCWCCACTAAATTGATCKGTTAGTACAATCGTCGCACTYTCAATATTTGAGTCATCAACGTCTGTAATAYTTATATCTGTATTTGCTATATTTACAGCTGTACCTGTTGTGGCAYCAATACCTTCTGTAAATGTTGTTGTRTAACCTGTACCACCAACACTGTCATCTAARTCTAGTAATGRAGTATCRTTTAAAGCTGAGATATTTAYTGTTGTTGTAGCARTTKCTGAATCTATATCTCCATCGTTTACTGTAACTTCAATKGYTCTTGTACTCTTATTGTTACCATTTRTATTGTCTGTAGGRTCTTCATTTRTTGAATGATAAGTAATGGCYTTGATTCTTGCCTGATACTCAGCCAAAGTYGCWGTACCTGTTAATGTAACAGTTATTTTRCCMGCAACTCCTGTATTTATTGAAGCTGTTATTCCATCAATTGGACCWGTTGCTGCTGTTAAAATATCACCACTAAATTGATCTGTTAATACAATCGTCGCACTTTCAATATTTGAGTCATCAACATCTGTAATATTTATATCTGTATTTGCTATATGTACAGCTGTACCTGTTGCTGCACCAATACCTTCTGTAAATGTTGTTGTATAGTCTACATTACCAATACTTACATCTAAATCTATAATTGGAGCATCATTGGTAGGACTAATTTGTACTCTCGCTATAATTTCATTAGAATTTAGCTGTCCGTCATTCAAAACTATCTTAAAAACTCTATCTTCATTATTTGGCATTTCTGAATTATTTTGAAATACTATAGATTTTATAGCTGTTACATAATCTGAAATACTAGCTGTACCCGATAGTTTTAAATTAATAACTCCATTTTCATGGGTAGTAATTAAACTAATTTTTTTGTTTAAAAAGGTACTTGATACAGTATCTCCATCAAAAGAATTTATTAAACTTATTACAGCATCTTCAATATTTTGATTATCTACATCTTTTATAAAAAAACTATCATTAACAATTGAGACCGAAACTCCAACAGAGTCAGAGTCACCCTCTATAAAAGTATTCACAAATTCTAAAGCTTCTACTCCTCCTATTTGAGGAGCATCATTAACCGTTTTTACAATTATTTCTGTGGCTCCAAATACTGTTTCTTTTTCATCATTTACGGAATACTTAAAAATCCCTATTTCATCACTACCATTATAATCTAAAGGAGCGTTATACGTTAATTTAGACACCTCTGATACTTTAAAAACAAGACCTTTTTTTAAAACTGTTCCATCTGATAAATATATATCACCTAACTTTGGTATATCAATAACAGTAACTAAAAGTACATCCCCATCTTCATCAAAAGGTAAATTTAAGTTTAATTGATTTTCTTCACTAGCCTCATCTACTTCAATTACTGAACTAGAGGCTTTCGGAAAGTGATTTACTGGAGCTAGCTCTTCTGGTTCTTCTGATTCTTTAACTAAAACAAGCAAACTTTCATCAATTTTTGCTTCTTCAATTTCTATTTGAGTTGCTTTAATTGCTTCTACTACCCTGCTAGGAGATCCAATTACTCTCTCTTCTTGATTTGAAGTATTTGACCTATGTTCAACTTCTTCTAGAAGCTTTTTTGCATTAATTCGGCTAACTTCTTCAGTTCTAAACATTTTCATTTCAGAAAACACTTTTTTTTCACCAATAACTGTTGAATCAAATAGTAAATAAGAAGCATCTGTAATAGATATTTCTTTACCAGAATTTAATTGAATTATTAGGTCGGGTAAATAGTCTTTTTCAATGCCATCATTAGCCATTTCATCATGGTATACAGCATCTCCTTCATAGATTGGATCTTTTTCATTTAAAATTCTTATTTGCCCGCTGGCTTCTTCTGCTCTAAATGAGCCTATTAAATTTGAAACATATCCTACAATTATTTTACCAGTTTCTGAAAATCCTTCTTCAACTTTTCTTTCCACGCCTAGGTCATCTTCGATGTCACCTGCATTATTAGCTTGAGGTTCGGCTGAATCATTATTGCCTTTTTCTACTTCAGAAAAAGGCAATAAATTTTGATTTTCTTTAGCTACTAAAGCTTCATCACTTAATAAAAGTTTATTTTTAGGGATAAGTTCTTCGGATGAAGTTTTTTTATTATTTAAAATTTTTACCATCTTTAATTTCCCAAAGGTTCAAAATAAATGAATCATTCTTTAGAGCCCCATATTTAAAGTAAATAAATTGTTGCAAATATCGCGCCAAAAATAATCACAAAAGTGTAGAGTGGTAGAAGTTTTTGTAGCAAAATCAAACTAGTTGTTACTTTTTTCACATATCTCCGTGAAGAAAGTAACATAGTTCTTTCTTTTGATAAACAAGCACTAGTATCAAAACTACATTGCTAATGCTTATATCGGAAGTCAATATCTAATTTTATAGCCTCTATAATAAGAAAATTTATTTAATTAGACTTCTAAGTGAGAGCAACCAAACCTTTTTAAGTTTATAAACAACTTAATCTGTTTAAATATTATACATTAATGAATAACTTTCATTTTCAAAGACAAAAATCTTAAAGAACTATAATGAAATATAGTTCTTTAAAATTTTTAATAAAAAATAATTTTAATAGAAAGTCTATCTATTTTAAAAAGTTTACTACTTTTTCTAAATACATTAAAAGTGCATATTTATCATGAAGACTTTGAGCCTCTTTAATATCTAAAACAAAACTTTTATTATAATCCTTATATTTTTCAATCAATAAATCTCCGCTACCTACAATCAAGTAATCAGCTATTTCCATCTCTAAATACTCTGCGTTTTTAGTTGCAATATGTGGTTCAACTTTTTTGGACAAAATCTTTACAGAATTTTCATATTTTATACCAGCTTCTTTAAAACGTTTCTCAACTAAATCTTTTAATTCGTTTTTATTTAGCTTTATCTTCTTTGATTTTGGAAACAACTCTAAAACATCACTTTTAACTTGACTCCAAGAAACAGAGGTTCCACCTATTTGGTCTACTTTTATCATAAAGTCATTTCCAAAAAGTTTTATTGATTTACTTTGATCTTGACCACTAAATGATATAAATGTAAATATACTAAAAACTATTATTTTTAAAAGGTTAAGCATTATATTTCTCCCTCATAAACCCAAGCACCCGAAAAGTTATCAGGAACTGTTCCACCCGAATTACCCCGGCACGCATCAGAACAATATTTTCTTCCATCAGAACTTGTAGAAGTTACAATTTCTACATGCCCCCATTTTTTTCCTCCAGTACTACGACCTGGTTTGCCAAGGTGTACATTACTTTCATACTGTAATAATGTACCACTTGGGCAAGAAGCTGGTTGACAAGATATTTTTTTCCAACCCTTTCTAGGTAAGCTTTGATCCCAGTCATGAGCATTTCCTCTTTCTACTGGATATCCCATTTTTAATAAAATATTTGCGACACCCTTTGCACAATATCCTCCATGTGCATTATCAGTTCTAGCGATCCTTTGGGCTTCTTTTGATTTTTCTTCATTCCATCCCTCTACTCCATCTACTACTGTAGACTCTGTGTTAGTAAGGGTTTCTGAATTATTCAAACTACCCGAGTATGAATCAAAGTCATACTCTGACTCTGATTCAACTTCTAGTGCTACACCTTCTTCAACTTCAGTGGGCAAACTATAAAAGTTATAGTTAGTTTTTTCTGAAACCTCTGTTTTGTATTCTTTATTAGGTTTTTCACTATTTTTATCTCCTCCACACATCGACAAAGAGATAAAACATAATAGTTTTCCGAACATATATTACTCCAAATTCATTCTTAAATAGGCTATTTAAAATCATTAGCCCACTTTATAAGTTTAAAAATACTTCGTAAAAACGTCAAGGCCTTCAAGCTTATTTTTTACTCTAATCTAAATATAATTTTTATTTTGTCTTTTTTTATCCAAAAATAATTTACTGTAGTGATCTTTTTTAAATTTTTCCTAAAATAGAAAAAACCCAAAAATTAAGATATCTTTTTATAAGTGAGAAATTTATTAAAAATAGTAGATTTAATTTACTAAATCGGCTTTACTTAAAAAGATAAAATTATTATAAATAATATGTTTTATTCAAACCCTAGTTTTTTACTTTATAAAAAACATAATTTAATTATGGTCAAACTGTTTTATGTTCAAAAAAAATAATACATATCACTCAGGCTTCAGCTTAATCGAAGTCCTTATGGCAACTGGAATGATTGCTGTTTTATTTGGATCCTTTTTTTTAATCCTCTCTCAATCCAGAAAAATGACGATATCATTGAGAGAAAAACAAAGGATGTTTTGGGTATTAAAATATGAGTCAACACAAATTCAAAATTATTTTTTAAAAAATGAAGAGTTCCCTGAGCTTGATAGCACTTACATCAATCGACTCATTTCTCAGCATAAACTCCCTGCCTTAATTACAAAATTTCGTTTAAAAATAAAAAGTTTAAAACAAGAAGACAACTTCACATCTTTTGTTCTGAGTGCAAATTGGAAACAAAAAGGAAGCTCATTTGAGCAAGCTTTAAAATTCAATTTTATTAATCCAAATATCTATAAGCTTCCTACCCAAAGAGATTTATGAGAAAAAGTAAAGGTTTTACTCTCATTGAGGTTTTAGTCGCATCTCTTATCTTAACTGGTATATTTGGTTTTTTATCTTACGGCGTTATTTACATCAGAGATAGCTTTAAATTAATAGCTATGAGCGAAAGATATTCCAGACTTCACTACGTTCAAAACTTCTTAGAAAATGAGCTTTACTTGGCTAAAAAAATTATTTACCCTTCATTAAAATCTAACTCCTTACAAAAACATTATAAAATTCTTTATGTTAATAAATATGGAGAAATGAATATGGTTTTTTTATCTAAAAACGGTACTCTTAGCCATTATAATATGACCAAAGAGTCTTTTCGTGATATACAAGCTTCTGTAAGTCACTTTTCTTGTATCAAAAAAGAAAATGGTAATTTAGAATTATTAGTCTCTCTTAAAATCAACAAGGAGCAATTAGTAATTCAATATGAAACTACAATTACCAACAAAGAAATCTACTAAATCAAAAGGTGCCGCCATTATTATAGTTTTACTACTCATTGTAATGGTCCCACCAGTACTATTTGGCTTACACTCATATATGGTCTCAAAAACTAAAAGTTTAGCCATACTAGAGGCCCATTCTATTTTACATCAAGAAGCAAGAAATGCTCTTAAAGAGGTTGAGTACTCTTTAATACAAGGAAGATGGTATCTTCCCAAACATCAATATAGTTATCAACTTCATGAAAATTATAAATCCGAAGTCTCAGTATATATAGATGAGTATGAAAGCATTCAACCACAATATGTTTATTCCCAAAAAAAAGCTGAATCACGCTCTTTAGATCACATCAAAGTTTACATAAATCTGAAATATAAAAATAAAGAGCTAATAGCTTATGGAAAGTTTGTTATTTCTCCAAGTCCTTTACTTGAAGAAGAGTACATCCATGGCATAAATCCTTTCAACCGAAAAAACATCGAAGAAATTCCAACTATCAAAAAATTTGCTTATCAAGATATTACTCCAAAAAATTACCTAGTAAAACAGCAAAAATTAGATTTAGCTTTAGCAAAAGACAGAGATATACTATCTAATTTTTTTGATAATCAACTACAAAAAGCAAATATACGAAGCTACCTTCAAACAAAAGATCACAAAAGAGCTAAACGAATGCTTCAAACAAACTTAGAAAAAACCAGTAAAAGAGATGTTTTTAAACTTTTTTATATACTCGGAGCTAATAAAATTGAGGATACTCCTACAAGTACAATCATCAACCAATATCTTATCAGTAAATCAAAAAACTTTCATTTTAACTTTAATCAAAAATACACTCCACAAGATGAAAAACTAAGCATCATTGAGATTAGAAACCCTTATAATAAAATAGCTAGAGAAGAAGTCATCAAAGAGTTATTTGATAAAACTCTTTTAAAAACAAAAAGAAGCGCTTATTTAAACAGAATTTATGAGTTTAAAAACAATCGAAACCCAATCGTTCAGTATTATCAGGATCGAAATATAGAGCAATATATCTCACTTCCAACAAATCAATTTATTGATACTCTTTCAGGATTTCCTTCTGGAAATCAATTTAAAATTAACTGGAAAGCTACCTGTGGAAATTTTGATTCTAACGGAGACTTTGAAGACTTTATTAGATACTATAAAGACTTTAACTCAAAAAAGTCACTTTTTCAATCAGATGATTGTAAAGGGCTAGCCTCTTTTACCATATTAAATAAAAGCTACAAAAAGTTCTACCATCCCGTAAGACTTAGTGATGATAAAGAGCATAATATACAACTAAGGTATATTCTTGAGTATTATCACAAGCAAGTCAGCAATACCCTTGCTAAACTTGTCCCAGAAAAAATTGAGCTAAAAGCCAAAAATATTGGTGGTTTAGCCCAATTTAAACATTAAATTAATCAATCCATTTACCATATTTCATTGTTTTTAGAACTGGATTAATGCCAAAATGATAGGGGATTGCTTCATAACTTTGCATATCAAGCAAAAGTAAGTCAGCTTCTTTTCCCATTTCTAAAGACCCTACCCTATCTTGAATACCTAATGAGCAAGCCCCATTAAATGTAGCAGCATTTAAAGCTTCGGCTGGAGTCAACTTCATATTTAAACAAGCAAGTGAAATTATCATAGGCATTGACTCTGTATAACAACTACCGGGATTACAATCAGTCGATAAAGATAAAGCTATGCCTCTATTAATCATTTCTCTTGCTGGTGCGTAAGACTTCATTAAAGAGTAAGAAGTACCAGGTAATAAATTTGCTATTGTTTCACACTTTTCTAGTGCCTTTAATCCATTATTTGTAATTGCAATTAAATGGTCTACACTTCTAGCACCAAGAGCACAGGCTAGTTCGGTTCCACCAAGCGACTCTATTTCATCTGAATGCAATCTTAATTCTAAACCGTTTGCAATAGCAGTTTCAAATATTCTCTCAGTATCATTCACATTAAATACACCTTTTTCACAAAATACATCACAGTATTTTGCTAATTTTTTTGATGCTATAATAGGAATCATTTCATTACAAACCAAACTCACATAATCTGACTTTGAGTCTTTGTACTCTGGAGGGACAGCATGAGCACCTAAAAAAGTTTTTTGCACATCAATAACATGACTTTCACTTAAAACTTTTAAAAGCTCCAATGATCTTATTTCTTGCTCGGTAGATAAACCATATCCTGATTTCACCTCAACACTTGTCGTGCCAAAAGCAATCATTCGATCAAATCTAGCTCTTGTTTGTTCAATAATTTCTTTATCAGATGATTCCATTAGAGTTTTTCGAGAGTTCAAAATACCTCCACCAGCTAATAAAATCTCCATGTATGGTTTACCTTGCAATCTCATTGCAAATTCTTTTTCACGAGTCCCAGCAAAAATTGCATGAGTATGTGAGTCTACAAAACCTGGGATAACTATTTTTCCACGTCCATCAATAATATTTTCTTTTGGAATTTTATCAATTGTTTTTTGTAATGAATAAGTTGAACCAACCCCTCTAATAAAACCATCATCAATAATAATAGCTCCATTAGAAATAACTCCAACATCATTCATTTCTGGTCCACGCTTAGCCTTAGAAGTTGTATGTATACAAGTAACTAATTGATCTAAATTTATAATTGCTTTCATATAAAACTACCTTTGAGGAATCACTATATTATGAGTATCAGCAGCTTCTATCGCCTTTTCATAACCAGCATCACAATGCCTAATAATACCCATTTGAGGATCAGACTTTAACACTCTTTGTATTCTTTTTGCCGCATCTTCTGTTCCATCAGCTACAATAACCATTCCTGCATGGATAGATTTTCCTATCCCTACTCCACCACCATGATGCATACTAATCCATGTTGCTCCATTAACAGCATTTATTAGCCCGTTTAAAAGTGGCCAATCTGCAATTGCATCTGACCCATCAAGCATAGCTTCTGTTTCTCTATTAGGAGAAGCAACAGAGCCACAGTCTAGATGATCTCTTCCGATGACAATTGGTGCTGCAAGTTCTCCACTTTTCACCATATCATTTAAAATTTTTCCAAACTTTTCTCTTTCACCATATTTTAACCAACAAATCCGTGATGGTAGGCCTTGAAACTTCACCATTTTTGATGCCATCGTAATCCATCTCTTAAGAGTTTCATTTTCAGGAAAAGCTTTTAATAAAGCCTCATCTGTTTTATAAATATCTTCTGGGTCACCAGATAAAGCTACCCAACGAAATGGACCCGAACCCTCACAAAATAAAGGCCGAATATATTCAGGTACAAAACCAGGGTAATCAAAAGCATTTAATAAACCATTATCTTTAGCCTCACCACGTAAATTGTTTCCGTAATCAAAAGCGATACAGCCTCTTTTTTGGAAGTCTAAAATTGCCTGACAGTGAACAACAGCCGTTTTTTTTGCTAGTTTTATATATTCATCAGGGCTTTTTATACGTAAAGCTACAGCTTCATCAAAACTAATTTGATGTGGGTAATAACCATCTAACATATCATGAGCCGAAGTTTGATCGGTCACAATTTCTGGTAAAAAGTTTAGCTCTAATAGTTTAGGTAAAACATTACCACAATTTCCTTCTAAGCCTACAGATAAAGCTTTTCCATCTTTTTTAGCTTGATTTACTAATTCAATGGCCTCTTCTAAATTTTTAGCCTTTATATCTAAATACTTTTCTTGAATTCTTCTGTCTATTTTCGATTCATCAGACTCAATACAAAGAGCCACTCCTTCATTCATAGTAACAGCTAGAGGTTGAGCACCACCCATTCCACCAAGTCCACCAGTTAAGGTAATTGTATGCTTTAAAGTCCCACCAAAATTTTTCTTGGCTACAGCAGATAAAGTTTCATAAGTACCTTGTAAAATACCTTGAGCTCCAATATATATCCAACTACCTGCTGTCATTTGCCCATACATCATTAAACCACGAGCCTCTAAATCCCTAAAGGTTTCCCAATTTGCCCAGTCACCTACTAAATTAGAGTTTGCAATTAAAACCCTTGGTGCATCTGTATGAGTTTGAAAAATACCAACTGGTTTTCCTGACTGAACCATTAAAGTTTGATCTGGTTCTAAATTTTTTAAACAATTTAAAATAGCATCGTAAGATTTCCATGAACGTACTGCTTTTCCACTTCCACCATATACAACTAAATTTTCCCAGTCTTCTGCAACCTCTGGAGATAAATTATGTTGTAACATTCTGTATGCGGCTTCTATTTGCCAATTTTTACAAGTTAATTTTGTGCCCGTTGAAGGATGAATTTCGTTTCTCATAGATTTTCCTACTGTTGTATTTCAAACTAAATTAAAGACCATTTTTTGATACTTTACCATGAATAAGGCCTTAAGTAATTTATAATTTTTAACAAAAATTAAAATAGAAAAAACATTTACTTTAAAATTTACACTAAACAATAAAGAATATGCTTTTATATTTTGCTATAATCAAAAGCTATTATGTCTTTACAAGTTGATTTTTCTAGTCTTTTGTTCGACAAACTAATAACAACACTCTTTTAAACGTATGATTTTAATTACTAATGAAACAAAAATCTCAAAATAGAATTTATTTTTCATGGATATTTACTCTAATTTTTCTAACTTTTTCTATGCTCTTTTTAGGTTGTGGTGCACCCGGAACCTCTGAAGAAGGCATCCAAATAATCGATGCCCTTGATGTTCCCACCCAAGTTGTTAAATTTGAAGTTTTAACTGCTGATGGAGTTCTTACTCATAATAAAGTACAGCTTGTATCCATGTTAAAAGGAGTACTTGGCTCAGAAGCAATTACCAATGATTCTGGCCAAGCAACTATTACTATTAATAGGCAAACCATTGAAGACTTAAATGATAATGATTTATTATATTTATATACCGAATCAACAATTAATAGTTCTGTATTATTAGATAACTTTGGAGCAAATTCAAAAACTCTACTAAAAGACCAAGCAAAATTAAGATCATTTTTTGGACGTGCCAGTGATACCAAAGGTTCTATTGACTTTTTTAAACCTATTTTGACTACAAACCCTCTTTTAAGTAAAAGAGCTAAAATAAATCATTTTAGTAACTCTAAATTTATTATTCTTGAAGAGCAACTCAAAAATGCTAATATTATAAGTGCTCCCCTCACCCCAAATAATCTACCCAATTTTTCGGGCTCTCAATTATCCCAAATTCTTAATTTACATACTGCTATAGAAACCGAGATTAAACGACCTTCATCTGATACAGCTAAAAAGTTTTTATTAATATCAAATGCTACTAAAGCTATCATTGAAGATGATTTATCAAGCTTTATCTTAGATTCTAATAACTTTCCAATTAACCAACCACTTTTAATTTTACTAGAGCTACAAGAATCATCTGGTAGCACTATAACAAATGAATTTAGAAGCTTATTACCTAGTTTATCTGAACGAATCTCAAGAGATTTAACTTCAGAACTATTCTCAGATAGTATTCCTTCTGATTCTGCTTTTGAGTTAAACGCAATTGTACAAAACCTTAAAACTGTTAGTGTACAAGACATTGAAGAGTCAATTCAGATTGATTTGAATATTGACCCCATCAGCTCAGAAGACCCTATCATTCTTTCGACTACTACACTTATTCACCAAGTTCAATTTATGACAACAAAAACCTCTTTGCAGGGGGCATCCTTAAGGATGAACCCAACGGTAGTAAAAGCTAGAGGTAAAAGTATTGCTGGATTAATATTTAGTACAACTCCTTAATAAGGTTTATAATTATGAAATTTTTTTTAAAACTAACTTTCTTTTTAATTTTAATTCACACAAGCCAAAGTGCTAATTTTCAGACATTTCAATATGGTTTTACATTTACTGACTCTCTAGGCCAACCCCTACGTTTAAATAGGTTTTTAGCTCAAGTTAAACTTTCTTTATTTAGTGATGAAACCAATAATGACCCAATTACTGATGTAATCAGGTACCAAGAAAACTTTGTAAATGTAGAGATTAAAGAAGGATTCATGGAGCTAAAAGTTGGTACAGCAGGCACAGATGGTAATGGTACTGTTGTTACTAGTTTTCCTGATCTAAGCACAGCATCATGGGTTGAAATTGAAATCATTATAGATGCTGGTGATACACCAATTAAAATGGATCCTAGAGTAAAACTTCCTGTTGTTCCTATGGCTTTTTTTGTAGAACAAGCTAATAAAATTGGCTCGCTAGATGAAGCAGCTATCAAAGCTTTTACAAATGATAGCATCGCTGACTTTGAAGGAAAATTAATGACCGACCTCATCTTCTTGAGAAGAAATCAAAGTAATACTATTACTTCTAATTTTACTTTTGATAATAATGGTGTAAATACAGCAGGCAATGTCCAATTTAACTCTGACTCTGCTAGTGGATTTTTAAATACTACACGATTATCTATTGTTCTTGATGCTAACAGTATCCCTGTTACAAATTTTTATGTTAGAAACAATGGAGATTTATTTGCACAAACTTTAGCAGGAGACGGTACATTAATTACTAATGTTGTCCATACTTTTGGAGATCAAGCTATTAGTGGTAAAAAAACTTTCTCTGATAAAATGATGGTAAACACTACCCTTGAAGCAACTATGTTTAAAGGCAATGGACAACAATTAAATAATGTATTAATAACTAATTGTGGCACAGCTATTTGTAATGACCAAAATATTATTGGCAAGGTCGAATTTTTAAACGAAACTACAACTCCCAGTTTAATTATCAAACAAGGTTTAACAATTTCTAATGGTATTACCTTAAACGGTACTAACTCTGATTTACTTTTTACCCCTTCTGCAAATGCTAATAGTAGCGTAAAAAGAATAGACATTAGGAGTGCAAACAATAACACCCTTTTTTCTGTAAATGCTATAGGTTTTTTAACTGCTGTTGATATCAGTTCTCTAAATATTACAGCTCAAAACTTTATTGGAGACGGAAATTCAATTACAAATTTAAAAGTGGTTACTAGCTCTTTACAAAGCAATTCTGTCACTAATGGTTCTATCATCCAAAATGCTATCAATAGTATTAAAATTTTAAATCAAACAATTTTATCAGAGGATATCGGATTTTCTCAAATAACAACATCTAACATAGCTATCAATGCCGTTACGAGTGGTAAAATTTCTGGAGATATTAATTTTAAAGAATCATTAATCGTTCAAAAAGAAATCTCTAAAGACCCAAGTAACATATTTTTGGGTACTTTAATCAGTAGCCATGTAAATCTTGGTAGCAACTCAGCAACAGGAAACATCACCACTAACGAATCTTACATTTCTATTTCTGGAGGACGTTACAATACGGCTTCTGCTTCTTACTCTAATATTGGTGGTGGCTCTCAAAATCAAACTGACGGTAACTTTTCTAATATTTCTGGTGGATCTCAAAATCAAACTATTGATGCACATAGCTCTATTAGTGGAGGGCAATTAAACATTAGCCAAGGAACCCATAGTGCTATATTAGGTGGAGCAAATAATAAAACCAATAACAATTATAGCTCTGTTGTAGGAGGTCAGTATCTAACTGCAAGTGGAAACTACAGCACAGTTTTAGGTGGTATTAATAATAAAACTAATGACAATTATAGCTCTGTTATTGGCGGCCAATCAAATATCAGCCAAGGAACCCACAGTACTATTTTAGCCGGAGCAAATAATAAAACTAATAATAATTATAGCTCTGTTATTGGTGGGCAATATTTAACGGCTAGTGGAGATCACTCATTTTTAGGAGCAGGGCTTAACAATATAACAACAGCTACAGCCTCAGCATCTTTAGGTGGTCAAAGAAACTACATTGGCGGTATATCTAGTACAATTATTGGTGGAAACGACAATATAAACTATCAAAACTACTCCTCTATTATTGCTGGTCAATTCAATACAAATTCTGGTATTAACGCCACTATACTTGCTGGTAAATGGAACAAAATCACAGGTTCTAATTCAAATATTACTGGTGGAACAAACAATACAGTACAAGCTAACTACTCAACTATTTCTGCTGGACTCTCAAACACTATAACAGGAAACTACTCTAATATAATTGGTGGTACATCAAACCTTGTTGGTGGAGATCGTTCAAACATACTCGGAGGTAATAATAACTATGTACAAGGTAATAACTCTGCTATTTTTTCAGGATTATTTAATAATGTCATCTCTGACTCTTCACTTATCTTTGGAGGCAGTACAAATAAAATTAATGGCACAAGTTCTAGTATATTATTTGGTAGTAGCATTACTTTAAATGGAAATAATATTTTAGCAATTGGCTCAAACAGCCAATCTTTTACTGCTCAACAAAGTGACTCTTTTATTATTGACTCACTAAGAGTTGGTATTAACACAACTACACCCACATCAATATTAAACTTAGTTGGTACAAGTTCTGTCAACTCTCTTGAAATTCAATCTCACTCAACAGCCGTACCCTTTTTTATTATTACAACATCGGGAAGAATCGGAGTTTTAACATCACAACCAATTTATGATATGGAAATTTTTGGAACTTTAAAAGTACAGACCATTGTACTTTCTGATGGAAGCTCAAGAAATATTTTTTCACCAACAACAGGAGCCTTTACTAATTTTGATACAAGAGCAGTTTACGGTTCTAGAGTTGGTATTGGAGTTAGTACAGCAACCTCTTTTACTCCTATGCTTTTAGTTGAAGGAGCTATTTCAAGAGATTCATTAAATGCTTTTTATGGTACTACCCAAACACATATAAATATGGGACAAAATAGCACTGTAGGATCAATCTCTGAAATATCAACCTACATATCAATCGCTGGTGGAAACTTTAATACAGCAGTAGCTACCCTATCATTTATCGGTGGTGGCGAAAGAAATATGACTTTAAGTACAGCTTCATCTGTTGTCGGAGGCTCTTACAATACGGCTCAAGCTATGTTTTCATCTATTTTGGGCGGAGAGCTTAACCAAGCTTACGGTAACCACTCTTCTATCACAGGTGGCCAATCTAATTATACTTCTTCTCCATTTTCATTTATTGCAAATGGAATGAAAAACCTTACTTTAACTACCTATACGAGTATTCTTTCAGGAAAGTATAATACCGCTGCTGGTTGGGGTTCTCATATTTCTAGTGGTAAAAACAACTCCTCAACTGGTGATTATAACTTTATTGGAAATGGATTTTTTAATAGAAGTGGAAGCAAATACTCTAGTGTAATTAATGGAGAATACAATACAGCTACATCAGATTATACAATCGTAGCTAATGGACACCACAATGAAATTTTAACAACTGGTTCTGCTATTTTAACAGGACATAATAATCAAATTACTGGTATGTACTCTTCTTTACTTAGTGGTCAAAATAATCTTATTAGTGGCAACTACTCTAGTGTAATTGGAGGGAGAAACTTAACTATAACTTCTAATTATAGTCTTGGATTTAATGCATCTACTACAAACTATATTATATCAAAAAATAGCGTTGTTTCTTTTATGGGCGTAAGCATGGGTATTAATACCACTAATCCAATACAAGCTCTTGATGTTAACGGCACAATCAAAGCTGAAAACCTTGTACTAATGGGGTCTATTTCGGTTGACCCAACAAATCAACTTCTTGGTAATTTATCTCAAACCCACATTAATCTAGCCCACAATAGTCGAACAGGCCGTAGTGGTAGCAATGTTTCATATGCCATTATTGGCGGAGGCACAAACAACGTCGCTAGCCATGATTACTCAATTGTTGCTGGAGGATTAAACAATGTTAGTGGAAACGATTATGCAACAGTTTCTGGTGGAAAAAGCAACTCTGCAAGTGGTACTTACTCTGTTGTTATTGGTGGAGATACAAATATTACAACTGGAGACTACTCCTCAATTTTAGGTGGAAAGTTAAATTTAAACGCTTCATTGCATGGAATCATTGGTGGAGGACTTTCCAATAATATTACTGGTAATTACGCTATAATATCTAGTGGAGAAAGCAATATTATAACTGGTGTATATTCCTCTATTCTTTCTGGTAAAAACCAAAGAGTAACTGGTAACTACTCTGGTATTAGCCTTGGCCATGATAATCAAGTTTTAACTAATTATGGTTCTATTAGTGGAGGGCATCATAATACTGCTAACGCTAACTATTCTATAATTTTATCTGGCTCCTATAATAAAAGTAATGCAAGCTCCTCTATAATTTTACTTGGTGACAATAACTTTACAGAAGGAAACTACTCTAGTGTATTCAACGGACATCATAATACAGCTAGCGCAAACTATAGCTCTATCGGTGGAGGCCATACCAATACAGCCTCTAATTTATACTCTTTTATTTCAAATGGCCATAATAATTATGCACTGGGTAAATACTCTAGCGTATCAAATGGTAAATACAATACAGCTACAAGCGATTACTCTTTTATCGGTGGTGGCTCTTTAAACCAAATTACTCTAACTTCAAGTGCTATATTTTCTGGTGATTCAAATATTATTTCTGGTACTTTTTCCCAAGTTTTAGGAGGAAGTGAAAATAACACATCTGGAAACTACACCATGTTATCTGGCCATAAAAATACTTCAACTGCAAATTACGCCAGTATCGCATCAGGTCAATACAACACAAATAATGCTATTTACGGATTTATCGGTGGAGGAAAAAACAATCACATTGGTGGCAACTATGGTCATGTTGGAGGCGGATTTAAAGGGTCTGCCCAAGGAATATACTCTCAAGTTGGCGGAGGCTTTTTTAGTAACGCTCTTGGAAATTATTCATCAGTTAGTGGTGGTTTAAACAATACAGCAGCTGGTACTCATAGTTTTGTTGGAGGTGGAGAGCTTAACCATGCTCTTGGCAATCATTCTAGTATTTTAGGAGGATTTGAAAACAAAGCAACAGGATTAAGATCAAGTATTCTTGGCGGACAAAAATTAACCATTACTGGTAATGATAGTATTGGCTTTAATGGAAGTGGATTAAATCAAGTAATCAGCAATCCCAATATCTTCTCTTTAGTAGGGGTGAAAGTAGGAATCGAAACAACCAACCCTACTTTTGAACTAGAAGTTAATGGAGTTATAAAAGCTACAAGTTTTATTGGGAGCGCCTCTTCACTGATATTTACATCTACTCAACAGTTTGAAAGTGTTTCTGCTAGTGCAAACTTAACTGTTATTGGCTCTATAAGTGCATCTAATGATAATCAGTTTTTTGGAAATTTAGACAATACCCATATTAACCTTGGTAGTACTAGTATCACAGGTGAAGGAGGACAAAATAGAGAATACGTATCTATACTTGGAGGGCAATACAATACTGCTACTGCTAATTTCTCAACTATAGTTGGTGGTAAAAGCAATCAAAACTCTGGCTCTTATTCTACAGTCATTGGAGGCAATACTAATACTATTAGTGGAGATCATTCTGTAATTTTAGCTGGGGTAACTAATAGCATTACTGGCAATAACTCTACCATTCTTAGTGGAAACAACAATAATATCACTGGTCATAAAAATATTCTTCTAACAGGAAGTGATAACATAATTGCAGGCTCGGAAAGCATTATTTTACTTGGAAACAACGCGACAATTAATAATGATAACATTTTATTATTCAATCCCGATAATGATACGATAACACTCACTACGGCTGATCGAGTCTTATTTTTGGGCACTTCAACTAGAGTTGGAATTGGCACCAATAACCCTAATAAAGCACTGCATGTAAACGGAGAAATCCAAGCTACAAAAATTTATGGAGGTGCCAACTTAAGTGATTTATTATTTTCAAACTTTATTTCTGCTGACTCAGCCAATACTCTTATTGGTGCAAATAGTGATACTCATATTAATTTAGGACGACAAAGCACAACAAACGGTGAACACTCATCTATTGCGGGTGGACAAAATAATACTGCCTCTGCAGACTTTTCTTCTGTATTAGGCGGACAAAATAATAGTGTTCAAGGAAGTAATAGCGCTATTTGGGGAGGACAAGGATTAGTTATCACTGGTGCAAATTCTGCTGGGTTTAATGGTTCACAAATAGGGGTAGATATTGTTACCAACCCAAATGTTATTGTCTTTCCATCTTCTAAAGTTGGTATTGGAACCGTACGACCACAAGCAGCACTACAAGTGATTGGAGGAGTTTGTATTGGAACAGAATCTGAATGTATTAGTAAAAACTCTACTGGCACTCTTTATGTCGCTAATGAAATTAAATCAACCAATACAACAGTACAAGCTTTTGATTATGCCGAATACTTTGAAAGACAAGGACGACACTTAAATGCTGGTGAAATTGTAGGTATTTCAAGATTAACAGGTAAAACAAAAATTTACGAAAGCGGAGATATTTTACTAGGGGTTATATCAACCAACCCTGGTGTTTTAGGTAACTCTGAAGCAGACCCAAATACAAGTGCTATGGTTGCTTTAATGGGGCAAGTACCCTTTAACAAAAAGCAAACTTATATTAACTCTGGACTAGTTTATACTTTGGATAACAAGTTACTTGGATATTTACTATCTAGTGGCAATTTATATTTAAATATATCTAGTAACGATCAAAGCGATCATCTAAATAGTAAAATAAATGAGCTTCATAATATAATAAATCAACAACAAAAAATGATTGATTCTATTCTTAAAAAACTCAAGTAATAAAATGAAACTTATTGAGGTTTTCAATAAGGTTCATTTTTACTATTCAAAAGTTAAACCACTAGAAGCATCATTTAAAGATTTTTCCATTAGTTCAAATGCTTTTTCTTTTTGGCCACTTTGATGATAGACTTTTATCAAGTCTTTCATAATCATTGATTTTAAAAAGCCACTATTTTTGTCTTTTATTTCTATTAAAGCTTTATTAAGAAACTCAATCGCCTCATTTGTTTTTTTCATTTTAGAGTAATGTACTCCAATACGTTGATAACTATGAGCCTTAAAAGACTTTAATATACTAGGAGCTGTTTCAAAAAATGAAGGCAAAGATAGCCTAGCTCTTTTTGACCAAACATCAATGGCTTTTTGATAATGTTCATCACGTGCATACTTTGAGCCCATTTTCATAGAAGTAGTCAAATAATGAAAGATTTTTTGTGCTTGAATAGCTTGATCTTCTGGCAAGGTTTTTAGCCATTTATTCACCTCTTTTTTATATGAGCTTGGCCTTTTACTAAAAACTTCTCTCCTATGACTCTTTTTTCCCTTTTTGCCGTGTTTTCCATAACCACTCGCCGAGTTTACTGAAACTATTAAGCTTAGTAAAACCATTGATAACATAAATTTTTGTAACATAATCTCTCCCTAAATCTAACCCTCTAATAAGTCATTGTATAATTTATTCTCTATTGTTGTTAATGCATAATCGTATATATTTTCTTCTACTAATCCAAAATCTGTCTCGAAAGTATTAATTTCATAATCAATAGCATCTAAATAAAATTTATTAAAAATAGCATCGTCCTCATCAACTATCTCATCTAATATCATTACATACATATCTTCTTTTATATTTACCGATTTTTCTATTTCATTTGGCTGAAAATAAAACATACAAAAAGCAGCTGTAGCTATAGATAAATTTCTAATAAAATTTGATGCTTTTTTTTCTTTTTTATCAGCCTTTAAAAAACTCATTTCTAATCTTTGAATTTTTAAATACTCTTGCTCACATGATTTACAAACTTTTAAATGAGTCATTAAATCATTGCTCATATCATTTAAAGATGACTCATATAGTTTTTCTAAAATAGTCTCACATTTCATTATATTTACCTTATCTTAAATAATCACCAAGAGTTACCATTAATTTTTTACGACCTCTATGCAGTTTTACTTTTACATTTGATACCGTCATATTTAAAATTTCTGCTATCTCTTTTTGTGGTAACTCCTCATATACACTTAATAAAAACACATTTTTTTCATCTTCATCTAATTTTTCTAAAGCTTTTTGAAAATCTTTATTTAAAAGAGAGTATTCATTATCAACATCATTACTTTGTACAATGTTAAAGTAAAAATATTTTTTCAAATGCTCAAAATATGTTTTTTTCTTTCTTAAGATCTCTAAGTTTTTATTAATACAGATTGAATATACCCATGTAGAAAGAGTCGATTTACCTTCAAACAACTCAACTTTTGATAATACTTGTACCATTGTTTCAGATACTGCATCCTCTGCATCCCAAATTGTCTTTTGATATTTTAAGCTAAGCCTCATCAATTTTGGCTCTAGAATTTTAAAAAGTATTTCTAGCTCTTTTAGTATAATTTCAATTTCATTTTTTTTCATATTTATATAGTTAAGATGATAGCCAAGTATAAAAGGTTACAAAATATAAAAATAATTTTTACTTTCCATTGAACATCATATTCAAATAATGTAACTTTTAAATGATTTATTAAATCATAACAATTATCTATATACAATACACCTGCTTTTATTAATAAGCAGGCTTATTAAAATTCACAGGAGAATTTCATGAAAAAACTTTTATCTATTTTTGCTTGCAGCTTAATTTTATCAAACTCGAGCTTTGCTAGTGGCTCCCATCATGCACATGATCACAAACACGAACACAAAGTACATTACAAAAAATTTATTGTAGACACTGCTCATACTACTGTAGGCTTTTCTGTAAGGCACATGGTTATATCCAATGTTAAGGGTAAGTTTAAACAGTTTGAAGGTAAAATTAAAGTAAATGATCAAAATGTACTGCACAGCTTTGATTTAAATATGAAAGCAGCAAGTATTGATACAGATAATGACAATAGAGATAAGCATTTACGTAATTCAGATTTTTTTGATGCTGATAAATATCCTGAAATCAAATTTAGGTCTACAAAGGTTATACCTCTTGGTGGTAATGAATACAAAGTCATTGGTGACTTTACCATGAAAAGCACAACAAAACCCGTAACTCTAATGCTAGAACTTAACGGGCCAATCAAAGACCCTTGGGGTAATACAAGACTTGGAGCTTCTGTCAAAGGAAAAGTAAACCGTAAAGACTTTGGTTTAAACTTTCATAAAGTAATGGATGCTGGTGGTTTATTAGTTGGTGATGAAATTAAAGTTGAAATTGAGCTTGAATCAATTTTTAAAAAATAATATTTTAAACTAACAAAAAAAAGACTTTCAAATGAAAGTCTTTTTTTTGCTTAAATCGAAAATGGATTTTGAGCCACATTAAAAAAATATAACCATAAACCCTTTGTTGGAATAAATTCCAAGCCCCAAATAGTTTAGGGTTTTTTAAATACAGATACCTTACAAGAGCCATATTTTCTAGTTTCTACAAGATATAAAGAGCCTAGTTTTTCAGGAACAGGCCTTAAATCATGCCTAGTATGCTCCATAAAAAGCATTCCCCCATCGCAAACCAGACTATCAAAATCATATTCATCTAATTTATGCTTTCTGTAAAAGATGTAAGGAGGATCAAAATACACAAAATCAAACTTTTCATCACGTTTTAAAAAAACAGAAAAACTCTCTTGATAAACCCGCAAAGAAATATCAAAATCTTGCATTCTATCCTCTGCATCAGCAACATTATCTTTTAAAATTTCTCCTACTTTTCTATCTTTTTCTACAAAAGACACAAGGCAGGCCCCACGAGACAAAGCCTCAAGGCCCATAGCGCCAGTACCAGCACACAAATCTAAAAAAGTTCGTTGCTGTATTGAATAACCAATCATACTAAAAATTGCTTCTCGCACACTTGATTTTGTCGGCCTAATACGATCTCCCGAAGGAGTCTTTATATTCATTTTTTTTAATTCACCACTTGATATTTGTAACATAATATACCTGTTTACGGCTCAAGATGAGTCATCATTCGAGGGAAAGGAATCGTTTCTCTAATGTGTTTTACACCAGTTAAAACAGATATAGTACGCTCAAGACCAATACCAAAACCACTATGTTCAAAAGTACCATATCTTCTTAAATCTAAATACCAATCAAAAGCAGCAGGGTCTAAACCAAAATCAATGATACCTTGTTTTAAAGTCTCAAGGTCATCTTCTCTTTGGGAAGCTCCGATTACTTCTCCATAACCTGGTACTAAAAGATCACTACATAAAACTCTTTCATCATTTGTTGGGTCTTTTTTCATATAAAAAGCTTTACAACTCTTTGGGTAATTATAGATAAATACTGGCATATCAAAATCTTTAGTTAATTTAACTTCGTCTTCTGCACCAAGGTCTTTGCCTCTAATTATTTTACTACCTTTTTTATGTAGTCTATCAACAGCATCATCATAAGAGATACGTGCAAAGGGCTGTAAAAACTTTTGTAAATTTTCTACTTTTTGACCTAAAGTTTTTAATTGAAGAGGACATTTATCAATAACGTGTTGTACAACATGTTTAAACATTTCTTCTTGTAAATCCATGTTATCTTCATTGTTGTTAAAAGCTACTTCTGCTTCTAGCATCCAAAACTCTGTTAAATGCCGTCTTGTCTTTGATTTTTCAGCTCTAAAAGTTGGACCAAAACAATAAACTTTACCAAGTGCTGCACAACTTGCCTCTAGGTAAAGTTGTCCTGTTTGAGCTAAATATGCATTACCCTTATCAAAGTACTCAGTTGAAAAAAGAGTTGAACCTTCTTCACCAATAGTACCTGTTAAAATTGGTGAATCCATATGTGTAAAACCACGCTCATAAAAAAAGTTATGTAATGATGCAATAATTTCATGCCTCACTTGCATAATAGAACGCTGTAGTCTTGATCTTAACCAAAGGTGTCTTCTTTTTAATAAAAAGTCTGGACCATGCTCTTTTTTAGTAATAGGAAAATCAACAGCAATTTGAATTACTTTAATCTCTTTTATAATAAGCTCACAACCACTTACAGATTTAGGATGCTCTACAACTTGAGCTCTTACCTCTAAACTACTTTCTTGAGTTAATGTGTCACAAATATCCCAAGTTTCTTGGTCTGAGTCAGCAATAGTTACAATTCCTTGTACAACCATTGTTCCGTCTCTTAATTCAACAAATTGTATTTTTTTACTTCCACGTTTGTTAAAAACCCACCCTTTTAACCATACTTCTTGGTTTAAGTGGTCTTTTATATCTCGTAGCCAAATCTTCGCCATAATATATCCTAAGTAAAGCGTTAAAACGCATTTCATTTCATTTTATTTAAAATAAGAATAAAACCTACATGAAACAAACGCAAGCTCTATTCAAAAATATATTGTAGTCATCAAATAATTATATATGATAAAATAAATTATATTTTAACAATTTTCACCTTAAAAAGTCAGCTGAGGCTAAAAATGACAAATGATATACGATGGATTCAAAGATTTAATAATTATCAAAAAGCCCTAAACAACTTACTTGAAGCAACTGAAACAGCATCTCAAAGACAACTCAACAAATTAGAAAAACAAGGTCTAATTCAAAGTTTTGAATACACTTACGAATTAGCATGGAACACAGTTAAAGACTTTTACACCTTTCAAGGGGAAACAAATATCCAAGGAAGTAAAGATGCTTTTAAACTAGCCTTTAATCGTGGGCTTATAACAAATGGTGATGTTTTATTTGAAACAATCAAAGCTAGACAACTTACTTGCCACTCTTACAATGAAGAAGTAGCTGAAAAAATATACTCTAATATCATTAAACACTACTCTAAAGTTTTTTTAGAGCTATCTCAAGAGTTACAAAAACAAATAGAAAAAGAAGATTAAATTGTACGGATTAAACCAAAGCTTAATAGATGACCTTATTACAATTTTTTCTAATTTTCAACAAATTGATAAAGTTGTATTATATGGCTCACGTGCAAAAGGAAACTATAGAAAAGGCTCAGATATAGATTTAAGTTTTTTTGGTGAAACCCTCAATTTAAATGCTATCTTTAAAATTCAAGATAAGATTGAAGATTTAGACTCCCCCTATCTCTTTGATTTATCTATTTTTCATCAAATTGATAATCCAGATTTAATAGACCATATAAAAAGAATTGGTATAGAAGTTTATAACGCTGATATTTAAACTCGATTAAAACCTCCTATATCTATTTGAAATATAAATGATTCAAATAAGCCCAAAAACCACAGGTGCCACTTTCAGCAGGAGTATCATACTCACGAATCCCTAAAATACCTTTAGCCGCAAAATCATTTTCATCGCCTGTTTCTTCTGAGTCTCCTACAATACCGCCCCTTTTCATTCGAGAGTTTATTAGCTCTGATACTTTTGCAAACTCGCCACCATCTAACCAAACACCAACACACGACATACAACGATCAATCTCGATCTCACCCATTTTTTTAATCGACATAACAAAAGTACACTTAGGACATTTTCTAACCCGTCGTTTAGTATCAACTTGTATTTTGCTTGAAGTACTCATTATTTTTTGAGACTTTGTGTTTTTAGAAGCATCTTCAAGCTCTTTAGAGTCAAAAAAATAACCCCGACAAGTAAAACAACAATCAATCAAAATACCATCAACATCTTTTTCAACCAACTCAACATCACACTCAGGACAAAGTTTCATATACATCTCTTTCTTAAGTAGGCCAATAAATATCTAATTTATAAACATGGTACTCTAATTTTAAACAAACAGTATTATCTTAGTACCATTAAAATTTTCTTTTTCATCTTAGTATCAATAAGACCCAATAAAGCTAGACAAGATGAAGATTTAAAAATACTTTCTTTTATTAAAAAATCTGGCCTTAAATAAGAGTTACAATTTATTTTAGTAAAAATAATATATTCCCACTGTAAAATTAACTCTTTTGTATTTAAAACTGTCCTAATTAATAATAAAAATTTTATAGATTTATATCTATCCAGTTTTTCTAACAAAAATAAAACTCTTCGTTTATTTGAAGTTAAATTTAAATCACTAAAAAGAGCCTCTAACTTATCTTCTATTAGAAAACTTGATTGATTTGATAAAATTTTATAAGCCACTTTTGAAACTTTTGCACTCTTATCATTCAAGAGCTCAAAAACTTGATTTTTAATTTTTTGAATAGACAACTTTGACAATGTACTTAAAGAAGCAGCTCGAACTAAATTATTAGAGTTCTTTAGAAAAGGTTCAATAAGATCAAATAATTCAAAAGACATCTCTCCTATTCCAAGTATAGTTCCAATTAAACTATCTGTAGTCTGAGGTTTTGATAATTGGTTTGAATAATACTCTTCAATATAATCAGCACTATAATACTTTTTAGAGTGAAATTGGGCCACCATCCGAACATATGATGATTTATCTGATAAAAGTTTCGTAACTTTTGAATAATCTATAGGTTTTAAATCAATTAAGCTATCAACTCCTAATTTTCTTATAGAAGAAATAGAGCTATTTAACATCAAGTTCTGCACTATTATTTTATCAAATGCTTTATTTGAGTCCATCATTAACTTGTATAAATATTTTAGAGTTATCGGGTCATTTAATTTCTCAAAATAAGAAATATAATTAATAATATCAACATCAATCATACTGAACAAAATATTTAATATAAAGGTATTTACATACCTGTTTCTTATACTTAAACAAACTAATAAATCTTCTACTTTTGATTCATTTTCTATTCTTGCTCGCAATGCTTCARTAACAAAAAAATGATCTACTCGTTTCATCTTCTCAAGTTCACAAATAGTTACTAGATTATTAAGTACAACTGCAATTTTAATCGATTTTATATTTGAAAGGATAATACTCTTGCTCTGTTTTGCTATTTTAGGAACCCAATCATTCAATCGAAGTAATAAAAAAGGAAAAATCAAATCAATATCACACAAAACTATTCTACAAATAGCTTCATGCCTGATATAACCATTTGGGTGCATAGATAAAATACAATTAGCTCTATCATATTTTTTACTTGAACCAAAATATTGTTTAAAAATATTAAGTTCACGCTCTCCACAATTATAGATATTATAATTAGAGTATTTCTTTGTTAAAATTAGCTTTATTTCATCAATAGTCTTCAAGCAAAATAAAGCATTTGATTTGTTCAATTCAGCTATTGCATACTCTCTATCATCTAACTTTTCTAACAATAGAAATTCAATAACGCTTTTATAATTTACAGGCCCCTTAGAAACCTCTACTTCTTCTTTATTTTTTGAAGAAAAATAGTCTAATAAATCAAACAGTTTACCCATATAATATCCTAGTCTTTAATTTATTGAAGCAAGTTTCCAAAAAAACAAGCCCCACCGAAATTTCCGCAGGAAATAGAGAAACCGCAAACCAACCAACAGGTCTTAAATGGACGAAGTATTTTTTTCTTCTCATTTTCGACTAGTACTAGTGTACTTGAGAAAATGAAGAAGGAAAAAAGACAAGTTCAGTTAAGACCGTCCAACAAGCCCTAATAGCTAACGTGGCAGGCACGGCACAGGGCATCATTCTTAATAGGAATCTTCAAAAACTTAGAATTTGAAGAATGAGGATCATGACAAGATGTACAAGTGATTACTCGTCCTACTCCCTCAATATAAGTAGTACCTAAAATTTTAGGAATTTTAGTCTTTTTTGAAGGTACAATGCTTATAGGGTGAGAGTGCTTTGGTAAAAAATATTTTCCACCTTTTGATTGATCTCCATGACAGGTATAACACATAGCGTCCCCCGTATTTAACATCATTTCACTTGTTGATTTTTTTAATGGAGTAGCCCATAAAGATTTTGCTTTTGCTTGATGAATATCATGACATGCAGCACAACCAAAATCATGTTTTGTATTTTTTGTACTCGCAAGTGATATGCTTACCAACAATAAAAGGGTAAAAATATTTAAAATTTTATTTATCATCTCTTAATTTAACTCCTGCTAACATATATTTTCTTCCTGCTTTCATATTACCTTCTTGGTAGGCAAAACTTGCTAGAAAAAAATTACATAAAGCCTTTTCTTCTTTTGAGCTTAAAACTGAATTTAGTTTCAAAAGTATTTCTTGTTTTTGCTGAATAATATTTTTATTTAAAAATTCAGAACTACCAACTGCTTTAGACATCGTTTTTATATTTGCTCTAT
The DNA here is from genome assembly GCA_002402105.1 of Candidatus Cloacimonadota bacterium. GTDB lineage: Bacteria > Muiribacteriota > UBA6191 > UBA6191 > UBA6191. Next base: position 134,278 of record NVVD01000010.1, on the reverse strand, counting down.
TTTCTAAAATCATTACTTGAGTATTGTATTCTAAAAAACATAAAATAGTTACAAAACCAAGTAAAAGCATTAAAGTGCCTAAACACATAAAGTATAATCTTCTTGTATCTTGTAATACAGGAGATAAAATTACCTCTTCATAAATTTCTTGGTTTTCATCTATAGATTGAATATCAATAAAGTCTTTTTTAAAATGGTCTTCATCAGAGTTTTCTGATGATGTTGCTTCAAAAAAGTAAGAACGCTCTTCTTCTGTTAATAGAGGCTCTACTCCATTATCTAATTGAGACATCTCTTCTTCTTCTAATATTTCTGAAAAAGTTGGAGCCGAATCTTCTTTTGAAATATCTGATAATAAATCTTCTACTTCATCAGAAGAGCTATTATTTGCTTCTTCTAAAAGTTTAGATTTTCTATCTTCTGGTATTTGATCTAAAAGCTCATTTAAAACTTGATCCATTTCTTCCAGATTTTCTACTTCAAGTTCTTCCACTAACTAAGCTCCAATTTCTTTTTTTATTTCATTACAAATATCAGTTGCCCAAATATTTATTTTAACTTCGTCTTCGCCTTCTAACATAACTCGTAGCAAGTTTTCTGTGCCAGAGTAACGCACTAAAACACGACCTTTTCCGTTGAGTTTTTCTTCGACTTCTGCTATTTTTTCAATTACTGTAGGTAGTTCTTCTAAAGGCTTTTTTTCTGATATGTTCACATTTTTTAAAACTTGTGGAAGTTTAATAACAACAGAAGATAATTTTGAGAGTTTTGATTTAGTTTTAACCATTGTAGCTAACACTTGAAGAGCAGAAACCAAACCATCACCAGTCGTATTATGCTCTAAAAATACCATATGACCAGATTGTTCTCCACCAATGCAAAAATCATTTTTACGCATTTCTTCAACTACGTGACGATCTCCAACTGCTGTTTTAACAACATCTATGCCATGTTTTTTCATGGCCAAATCAAGTCCTAAATTACTCATAATAGTAGTAACCAAAGTATTATTTTTTAAAATACCCTCTTTTTTTGCTTGCACAGCTATTAATCCCATAATTAAGTCACCATCAACTTCATTACCATTTTCATCAGAAAAAATAGCCCTATCAGCATCACCATCTAAAGCTATGCCAATATCAGCATTATTTTTAATAACTTCTACTCTCATCTTTTCTGGATGCAATGCACCGTATTCATCGTTGATATTAGTACCGTCTGGTTTTGCTCCAATCACAATAACCTCTGCGCCAAGCTCTCTTAATACTCCTGGACCTACCTTATAAGCGGCTCCATTTGCACAATCTACAACGATTTTCAAACCATCCAAAGTCATGCCCTTTGGAAAACTAGATTTTGCAAACTCCATATATCTACCAACAGCGGTATCCATACGATAAGCTTTACCTACTTTTTTTGCAGTTGGTCTAATACTATCTAACTCGCCAGAAGCTACTAATCTTTCAATTTCTTCTTCTGTACTATCTGGTAGTTTAAAACCATTTGTCTGAAAAAACTTAATACCATTATCATAATATGCATTATGAGATGCAGATATCATTACCCCTGCTGTTGCTCGAAGGCTCCTTGTAATAAATGCCACACCTGGTGTTGGTAATGGACCTGTTAGTAAAACATCCATTCCCATAGAACAAATACCCGATACTAAGGCAGACTCTAACATATAACCAGAGATTCTTGTGTCTTTACCAATAACAATTGGATGTTTGGTATTTTCTAAGTTGTTACTTAAAACATAGGCTGCTGCTCGTCCAACCTTTACCATAGTTTCTACAGTCATTGGTTCTACATTAGCTTTACCACGTATTCCGTCTGTTCCAAATAGTTTTTTCATAAGTCCTCTTAATATTAGTTTCATGCAAAAATCATCAAAATACATCAACAATTGTCAATATTATACTTTTAAATACACAAAATCTCAATTATAATCAATTTTATGGACCGTTTTCTATATCAACAAAAAATCAACTCATGAGCATCATTAAAAATTATTTATCTGAAAATGGGTATGGTTATTACAACGAATTTGAATTCAAAAAAAATTTTTCTTTTGCATATATTGAATTAGAAAGCGACTATTTTTTATTTATCTATCAAGATAAGCTTTCAAATAATTATGACTTTTTAATACTTATGATAGATGTATCTCATAGCGAGTCAACCCCTATTTGGTTTGGAGATGACCTCACAAAAAAAATAAGTAGAGATCAATATATAAGAGCTGCTTCTTTTTTATTTTATCACTCTAAATTTTGTGATTGGGACACTTCAAAAAAACAAGTTCAATCGCAGTACAATAAAGCTCATGTATCTATCCAAAAAATCCATAAAAATAATAATGATTTTTTATATAAAGTAGACAACTATCAATACTCAAATTCAAGCCAAAATGTTGAAATTGAAGTCCAAGGTATACAAGCAAATAATACTCTCATTAAAACAGACTTCATTGATGACTTTGAATTAAATTCTCATGGATTCTCTTTTCAAAATAAAAAAACTAAAAAATCAGCTAAGCTAGCTCTTTGTATTGATGAAAACTGTGATATTAAAGCTCTTTTATACACTAAAGATAATAAATTATTTACCTTAAGCGCTAAACAACTTGAAAACTATCAGATTGATAACATTTCAAAAGGTATGCAATCACTCTGGCAAAACCACTTTTCATCTATACAAACAAAATCCTATTTAAAAATTAAAAATGAACAGTTTCAATATCTTATAAGACATTTATTAATAGAAATTTTAGACGAAATTAATGAAAATCTTATTTATTTTGAAAGTAGAAATAAAAAGCTTAAGTGCCAATTATTTGAAGAGTTTCAAATCCATCTGAGCTTTTATCCATGTAAAGACTCTGGACAATTCTTTGAACTCACATCTAACATTTTAAATACTAAATTTAATAATCAAAACCCCTTAATCTTTTTTCAAAGTAATCGCTTTAATTTTTTATTTGCTCCATTTTCACAATCTTGCAAGTTCATTAAAAGAGAAAGAAATCTGAAAGAAGATAGTTTTTTCAAATTTTTAACTCAAAATCAAAATTATCCATCCTCTGTTTTTAAATCTATTCAATCTAGTTTAGAAAAACTTAACTTTAATTTTTTAAGCTTTGATAAAGAAATTACATCCAGATATTTTGTGAAGTTAAACCCTACTGCTAAATTAATATTATATGATTTTCATAAAAAAAAGGAGTTATTCATAAGCATTGAGTTTGATTATAAAGAAGCACTTATTCAATACCTAAAACAGTCAAAACTAGATGGAGAAGTTAGTCATATAGACAACCCTGAGTTTGAAAAGCTAGCTAAATATTTCTTTTTAAAACAAAGTCAAGCTCAATACAAGCCTATTCCTACTAGAAAACTAAAACAAAACTTTCACTACTCAATAGAAACCAAAAATATCTCTAGCTTTTATAGCGAAATAGCTCCTATTTTATTAAATAGAGGCTTTCAAATTTATAGTCTTAAAAACAAAAAAAAGCTATCTAACAATCTTAATTGTAAATTACATTTAGAGCTAAAACCACAAGGAAAATGGCTAAAGTTTCAAGCAAAAATTAAGATTGATGAAAAACTACTTAATATAGACTCTTTTGATTTAGCAGAAGGCTATGCAAGTGATCAAAACGGAATAATGTACTCATTAAATACTCAAGATTTAAAACAACTAGCTTTACTTGATGAACATTTTGACGATTTAAAATCACCTCTAAACCTTCCATTAAATCCTTTATTAATCAAAGAAATTTTAAGTCAAGAAAACTATGATAATATCCAACTAAAAACCTATCTCGGAGCTAGAGATCAAATTTTGAAACTAAAAAACACACAAAAAGTAGAACCACCACTTGGCTTAAAAACAAAACTCAGGCCTTATCAATTAGAAGGCTTTCAGTTTTTAAAAAATGCCCATAATACTAAATATGGGGTATTATTAGCCGATGATATGGGTCTTGGAAAAACAATTCAAACATTAGCCCTATTAAGCACTTTAAAACAAGAGAAAAAACATCAACAAACTTTAATTGTAGCCCCTGTGAGTGCTATTACAAATTGGCAAAGAGAATTTCATAAATTTTGCCCACAATTTACTACTTATGCTCATATGGGTGTCAATCGTAAATACAACCCTGATGTTGATATCATTTTAATTTCTTACACTACTCTTCGTATTGATTTACATTTATTTACAAACACTACCTTTACTTGCCTAATTTTAGATGAATCACAAATGATTAAAAACCCCTCTAGTTTACAGACCAAAGCAGTTAAAGAGCTAAAAGCCAAACAAAAGATCGCTTTGAGCGGTACACCCTTAGAAAACAACACTCAAGAACTTTGGTCTCTATTTGACTTTTTAAACCCTAGATTTTTAGGGACAAGAAAATGGTTTAGAACAAATTTTTCTAATTTAATTGAAGTTGGTAAAGTTGAAGCAAAAGCACGAACATTAAAAGCTCTAATCTCTCCTATGGTCTTAAGAAGAAGTAAAGAGGTAGTTGCCTCTGAGCTACCTATAAAAACAGAATTTAATATTAATCTTCAAATGTCAGATGACCAAACTACCGCATATCATTTAACTGCAAAATATTACAGAGAAAGAATACAAAACCATTTTGAAGCGCAAGGAATTAACGGAGCAGGTCCTCTTGTATTAACAGGAATGATGAGACTTAGGCAAATTTGCTTGCTACCTGAACTGTCTAACAAAGAGTTTTTAGGAGTTTCATCTTGTAAAATCGATTATTTAAAAGAAGTTTTGCCAAAAATAGCAGAAAATGGACACAAATTTTTAATTTTCTCTCAATTTATTGGGGTATTAGATCGTGTAAAGATACTAATGAATGAACTTAATATTACCTTTAGTCATTTTGATGGGTCAACTTCAAGAAAGCAAAGGCAAATTGAAATTGATCAGTTTCAAGAAAACCCTGATATTAAAGCATTTTTAATTAGTCTAAAGTCTGGAGGAACAGCTCTTAATTTAGTCGCTGCTGATTACGTATTTTTACTAGACCCTTGGTGGAATCCTGCAGTTGAAAACCAAGCTATTGATAGAGCACATAGAATTGGACAAGAAAAACCAGTCTTTGTCTATCGATTAATAGTTGAAAAGACCATTGAAGAAAAAATTCAAAAGCTACAAAAAGACAAACAAGATCTTTTGGATAAATTATTTACAAGTAGTAATACTCCCAATTTTCATGACCSAAAAGWYYKRWTAAACTTTTTTGAAGATATTAAATAGTTTTTAAAAGCTTTGAAGCTTGCCGACCTAAACCAATCTCTGAAAAATTGTTAGCTATATCTCGTAAAAGCTTTTTTGCTTTATCAATTTCTTGATTTTCTATGTATGCTTTAGCAAATCTTAGATTAATATCAGCAAGCATAAAAGAGTCTATTTTTTGTTTTTCTGATTTGACCTTTTTTAAACCCTTAGAAAAGTTTTTTATACTTTCTTTTGGTTTATTATTTTCTCTTTGATAATCAGCTAAATTAAAATAATCATATGAAGTTTTTGGCTTTCCAATCTCACTATCATTTTTTACTAGCTTTGAATCAGAAACCGAAAAACTTAGAGTTTTTCTAACTCCACTTGTTGTTTGAAAAACGCTGCTTAATACAAATGATATTTTTACTTTTTTTTCTTGTGAATCAAAAGTAAAGTCCCCCGATGGCATTGACTCTGAAAACTCTTTTGGCAAATCTAACTTTTTAAAATAAGGAGATTTATTAAATACTTCAAATAGTTCAAAAACTAAATATCTACCTCGTCCATCATCTCTCCAAGAAACTAAAACTGTTTCTTTAGACTCTTTTTTTGAAATAACAAAAATTTCATCTATCGAATATCTCTCTTTTTCACTCATTAAAACTTTTTGATTAGACCCAGTATAAAATAAAGAGTCATCAATATCAGTTATATTAGAACCTTCAATTTTTTCAGCGTATATTATATCTGCAGTCCAATCTTTTGCATAACTTAAGTTAAGAAAAATCAATCCACAAACAAATAATTTTATAATAGTATTACTCATATTTAACCTTTTATATTCTATTTAAAATTCCAGTAGCGTATCTCTCAGCTGCTTCTCCACTACCATTATAGTTTTTTAAAGCACAGTGCAAGTTACCGTTACAACTTCCATTTAAATGTTTATTTAATAATCTAGCTGTCCCTAACATATTTTCTTCGGGATCATAAGGGTTTATCTTTACCCAATCCGCACTTGAAGGGATAAACTGGCCAACTCCAAAAGCTGCTGTTTGAGATGCAACAGGACGAAAGTTTTTCCAATGAGTTTGCCCACTTTCTGTCCCCATTAAAGCTTTCATTAGACGAATTCTTTTTGCTTGAGGATTAACAGCCGTAAACTCTTGAGATGCTTTTTGAATTGCATTTTCCATGAGTACTGGTGTTTTTTCAAAGCTAATCTCTGGATAATCTTTATATTTTATTAACGCTTTCTTTAAAAGCTCGTATTCTTTAAATAAATGAGCCTTAAGACTTTTTTTACTTGCTCCATTTCTGTAAGCAATTTGAGAATCAAGCCCAATACCTTTACAACCTTTATTGGTTGGTCCAGAATAACTCTTACTCAAACTACTTTCACCTCTACCAGTAGCACCTACACAAAAAGCTGCCATAGAGTCTGCATAACTTAAATGATGATAAGAGTCTTCACCCATAAGACCCAAGCCATTAAATAATTTTTGAGCAATTTCAGGAGTTATATCATCTGGCCCATTTAAATCCATGTCAGCCACAGGGTTTCTTTCTCCTGTATATTCTGGTACATCATCACCAGTAACTGAAGGAGAATCATTATCGCCTGATGTAGTAGAATTTCCTGACTCAACCTCTTCTTTTAAATTCGTTTGAACATCTGATGGCAAATTATGATAATTTGGGTTCATACCCGTAGTTGGAACATCTGTTTTTTTATCACAACCAGATAAAGCTATTGCAAAAATAATAGCTAAAATTAAATTCATTTTTTTTAACATAAGAATACCTTTATTTAAGGAGCAACATCAATACTATTTAGTCTATCTCGACCACCCAATGTATTTGCGCTCCAAAGTCTTTCAAAACTCGCTTTAGTCATGATTCTTGAACCCATTGCTGGGTCATTTACTATTGCATCACCAGAACCTGTAAAACCTTTCAATACAATCACATGCCCTTTAGTTACCCTACTATATGCCGAGTTATTAGCAGTAGGATAACCTGCTTTATAACTAATTTTTCCATCTATATTAATAATTTGAGGACGACCTTTTTTGATTAATTCTTTTAGCTTAGCTATACCCTCTCTCTGATTATTATAACTTCGTTGGCTACTATTTTTCATTCCAAAATGTTTGGCGACACCAGCTGCTTTTGTATGATCTGTACCAACACCCCTTAAATACATTTGTCCTTTATGTTGAGCTGTAACAGGGATTCTATCTCCATTTTGTTTAGTAAAAGCCAAGTCATCTTGTTTTATTTTTTTACCATGATATGCCATAACCATTTGCAATGACACAACTCCACAATAAGCACCAGAGTATTCAGGTTTTCTACCTCCATCAAATGGGTCTGGACGACTTTGCCTATGCACAGGCATACCTTCAATAACAAAACCACCACCAGGTAAGTCTTTTACATTTTTTTCTAAATCACTACTAGCAACTACATTTTCTCCTGAACCATCTACAACAGGAGTACCAGAGCTATCAGTCAACACACTTGGCCCATTACCAGCCTCATCCGCTTCTTTTTTTGCTTTAGCTTGTTCTTCTGGAGATAGATTATGAAATTTTGGTTTCATGCCAGTACCAGAAGAATCTTCTTGTTTATCACATCCAGACAATACAATCGCAAAAACCACTAAAACCATTAAATTTATTTTTTTTAACATCTTCACTCCAATAATTAAACAGCTACATCTACACTATTTGGACGCCATATTTTCATAAAGCTTTCTTTTGTCATAACTTGAGAACCAGCAGCAGGGTCATTAACAATAACATCTCCTGAACCTGTGAAGCCTTTTAAAACTATTACGTGCCCATTTGTATGCCGATCTGGTCCATTAACATAATCGATATCCCCTTCAATATTTACTATTTGTGGACGACCTTTTTTAATTAACTCTTTTAGTTCCGACATTCCAGAAGACTTATTTGAATAATTATTTTGTTTACTACCCTTTAAGCCAAAAGACTTTGCAACTCCAGGAGCTCTATTATGCCATGTCCCATCTCCTGCAACATACATTTGTCCTCGATCTCCAGGACCTATACTTACACGGTCTCCTGTTTCAGCACTAGTAAAAGCTAGATCATCTTGCTTAACTTTTTTTCCGTGATACTCCATAACCATCTGTAATGAAACAACACCACAGTAAGCACCCGAGTAACGAGGAGTTCTATTATTATCTAGAGGGTCTGGCCTACTTTGCCTATATTCTGGTATACCCTCAATCTCAAAACCACCATCTGGTCGATTTTTTACATTTTTTTCTAAATCACTACTAGCAACTACATTTTCTCCTGAACTATCTACAACAGGAGTACCAGAGCTATCAGTCAGCACACTTGGCCCATTACCAGCCTCATCCGCTTCTTTTTTTGCTTTAGCTTGTTCTTCTGGAGATAGATTATGAAATTTTGGTTTCATGCCAGTACCAGAAGAATCCTCTTGTTTGTCACATCCAGACAATACAATCGAAAAAACCACTAAAACCATTAAATTTAATTTTTTTAACATAATCAAGCCCTTTACTTTACATACAAATATTTTGTAACAAGAAACAAAATAGTAAAAATAATAAAATTACCCCTATTATAATACTAAAACACTTACGAAAAGTGTCAAGACTATAATTAAAAAAAAACCCTTTAACGTAAAAAAATCTCTTTAAAATTAGAGAGATTTTATATATTCGAATTTAAAATTAACCTTTTATTCTGGCACCATCAAGCTCTGTAGCAAAGATCCAACCTATTAATTTACCAATATTAATTTCTTTATCTTTAAACCAATATCTATGATCACGAACTTCAGCTGAACTTGTATCCATTGAGTTCTTTGATTCAAGACCTTCAAATAGTTCTGTTATTCTTTGTTTCCATAAAAGCATATTAGATTCTCTTAAATCTACCCATCCATCTTTACTCCAAGTAGCGACAGACTCTTTAGTAATAGGAATAGACTTTTCACCCTTATAAGGAGGTACTTTAATTTCAGGACCTCTTAATAAAGTTTCACCGTCAGGCATTAAAATTGGAATACCAACAGATAAAATATTAGTACGAATTTTTTGAGAACCATTAACAAGAGCCGCCAATTGTTCTGAAAGCTCTTTTGCACTAGTCTCTTTTATATTTTTATATGTTTTCACAGTCTTTTTAAATAAGTCTGCTTCAAATAATAGTTTAGAACTTAAAGGCCCTATCAGCTCAAAAGAGACACTACTCACGTCATGTTCTTCTTCAAGTTCTTTTAAAATGTCTAATGCCCTCTCCCTTAAAACTCCTGCTCGATAAGTTGGACCAAAACTAGCATGATCTAATGCATTGACTACATCTTTACCAGTATTTCCACCTTTTATTTCAAAAACAACACTTTCTGCTATTTCTTCTGGAGTTACTAACTCCATTTGCTTTGTACTTGAAATTGCTTCAAACTCTCCTGCTGAGAAAATACCGTTTTCACCAGTATCAATAAAAACTGATTTCATAAATTGACCATCTAATGTAGACCACTCATCATTACCATCAAGATCAAATGAATCACTTAATTTCAGACCTTTTGACTCTACACAATCAAAAAGCTGAACATTTTTACCCTTTCTTTTTACATCACCATAAGCAATTTGTTTCCAGGCAATAGCCGCCGTTGGCTTAATTTCTTTGATAATTGGCCCATTAGGAGTTCTTGCCATTAAAAATAATAATAATGTGTGCGCACCAGCAACTGATGATTTTGATAAAAGCATTCGAGATGGCTTTTCTTCACTATGGGTATAAGGAATATTTAAGCCCATACCACCAGTACCTGATGTACCAATTTTTAAATATAATCCTGTATTAGCAAGTTTCATTGCTTCATGAAAAATTTGTACGTGCCTAATTAACTGAGGTATATACAAAGTACACATCATCTTTTCAACATCTTCGATTAATTTTCCATTATCTGAACCAGACTTTACTTTTTTAATTTCACTTCGGACTTCATAGTTTGATTTATAGATATCTTGATATGCTACAGCTGTTGCTGTATTAATACAATCAACAATTGCATCTGGTTTTGCTTCAACAATTGTTTTATATAAACATGAAGAATGTAGTATCTCATCATCTAAATCATCTAAATTATCATGAATCATTTGATTTCTTGAGTCTGATTGAGATAAAATCTCGCCCCAAGGTTTTGATTTAAACTCATCCCTGACAAAGACATTCCCAAAAGCAGAAATAAATTCAATTTGGGGGGCTTCTTTTTTTAATATTTCGCAGGCTTCAGTCGCCTCATTTTCAAATAAAGAAGTTATAATTAATACAGCGGGAGATTCTACCATCATTTTTCTAGCTACAGCCATACCAACAAGCCCTGCACCACCAAGAATCAATACTCTTTTTCCTTGTATATCCATCTTTTCTCCTTTTGTAATAACTCAAACATATTTCATATCTCACGATACTCTTAGTTACAAAATTACTCAAGAATAGTCAATTTTAGATTTTATTTACAACAAGTTTTCAGCATCAACAATTACTTTTAATCTGCTCTTATTTTTAGAACGAAACGACTTAATCAAACCAAAAATTTTAGTCCAAATATCTAGTGTGAAACAAGTTTTTAAAACGATTCTAAAACGAAAGCGCTTATCTATTTTTTCTAGCGGAGATGCTTGAGGAGGATAAACAATACAATCTTCTATATCTTTTAAAACCAAAAGCAACTCTACATAAAATTTTTCAATATTTATCTCAGCAATAACCACATCTTCACTACTAGATAAAAATTGAATTAAATGAAAATATGGCGGGAATTTCAATTTCTTTCTTGCTATAAGTTCTGCTTCCATAAATTCGACAACTTTATAAGATTTACAATATTCATAAACATCATTCTCAGGAGTATAAGTCTGTAAAATGACATTTCCTGTTTTTTCACTACGTCCTGCTCTACCTGCTATTTGAACGAATAATTGAAAAGCTCTTTCACGAGCCGAATAATCACCCATTTTCACCATACTATCGGGGTTTAAAATAGCAGTTAAGGTTACATCTTCAAAATCTAAACCTTTAGCAATCATTTGAGTGCCAATTAAAACCTGAATTTTTTTATCTTCCATCTTTTTCAAAACAGACTCTAGTGCTCCTTTATACTTTGTAACATCCGTATCAAGACGAGCATATTTTATATTTGGAAACTCTTTTTTAAAAAACTCTTCTACCTTTTGCGTACCTAAACCAAAATATTTTATGGCAGTAGACTGACAACTAGGGCAGTTTTTTGGCATATCTATTTTATAATCACAGTAATGACAGTGTAATTTTTTTGAATCATGGTAGGTCAAAGAAATTTTACAGTTTACACACTCTAAAACCTCTGAACAGTTTCTACATAAAACAAAACTAGAATGACCTCTTCTACTAACAAACAATATTATTTGATTACCCTTAAGTAGTTCTTCTTGCATTTTTTCATATAAAGTCTTAGAAAAAATTGATTTATTTTTATTTTGAAATTCTGCTTGTAAATTAACAATATCAAAATTAGGTAAAGTTTTTTTATTAAATCTCGCCTTTATTTGATGATACGAAAAAAAGCCCTCTTTTATTTTATAAAAGCTTCTTAGACTAGGAGTTGCTGAACCAAATACCACTTTAATTTTACGAGTATTTTGCATGTACTCGCATAATACTCTAGTATCATATAAAGGATTAGTATCTTGCTTATACGAAGATTCACCCTCTTCATCAACAATAATCAATGAAAGATTTTTAACTGGAGTAAATATAGCAGAGCGTGCCCCTAAGACAACTCGTTTTTTCCCTGATTTTAAATCTAACCAATTGGAGTATTTTTCTTTAGCACTTAATTTTGAATGATGTAAAGCAAGTAGGTCACCAAATCTATCAAAGAATTGTTTCTCCATTTGAGGAGTAAGGGCAATTTCTGGCACTAAAAAAATAGCACCATTACCTTCTTTTAAAACTTCCGCAACTAAATTTAAATAAACTTCTGTTTTACCAGAGCCTGTTATTCCGTGTAAATATGAAAGTTTTTCTTTTTCAAAGGATATATCACTTAAAACTTTTGATTGCTCATCGTTTAATTTTAAAAAATTACTTTTTTTTTTAACGGTACAAAATTATCTGTAACTGAAAGATATTTTGCACTTGATATAAGCCAAGAATTTTTAACACACTCTCTACTTAAAGACTTACTTAAACCATAATTTAGTAGTTGCTCTTTATCTAAGTTAGATTTACCACTTAAAGATAAACGAATCAAAGCTTGCCTTAAAACTTTACGGCTCTTTGGAATCTCTAATAACAAACAATCTATACTAGCTGGCAAAGAGTAAACCTCTTTTATTTTTTGAGTATATTTTGGTAAAAAAAGTGAAGCAACTTCACCAAGAGGCATCATGTAATAATCACTCATCCAATGAATCATTTCAATTTGCTCTTCATCAACAAAAGAAATATCTTCAAAAATTGAGGATATTTCTTTTAATTTGATCGAGTTTTCATCTTGGTCAATCACTTTTGAAACAAGTCCTATTAATTGACTTGGTCCAAAGGGAACCTCTACTCTAAAGCCCTTGCGAACTTTTCCTAAAAATTTATTAGGTATTTTATATGTATAAGCCTGATAAACAGGCCGAGGAATTAAAACCTCTACAATCATTTCTAGTTATCTTCAATGATAACAGAATCAGATAACTCAACTTGAGCACTTCTTGTTGTTGTTTCATCCCTAGCATAAACTAGTTCACCAGAATCAATTTCTCTGATTGCAAGAATAATCTCTTTTTCTCTCATTTTTCTTTCAACTTTGGATTCAACCCCAGCTTTAAGTTTTTTTACTCGATTAACGATTAAATGAGATAAGTTAAATTTTCCGTCTAACTCTCTTTGTACTTTATCAATGTCAAATATAATCATTTTTATCCTTACTTTTGAAATTTTGGAAATCGCATACTATCAAAAATTTCGTTTAGGTTCAAGCGAAGAACCCGTTTTCTTTCTGTTGTACCAATTAGAATCACATCATTAATTGCAACTTGCAGATCTTTATTAATAATAAAATAATCATATTGCTTAATTTTTTGCATTTCACCAACTGCATTTTCAAGTCTTTTAACAATAACTTCATCGCTATCTGTTTGGCGACCTCGCAAACGATTTTCTAGTTCTTTATAAGAAGGAGGAGAAACAAAAATCAAAACTGCTTCTGGCATTTTTGCCTTAACCTGCAATCCTCCTTGAACATCAATTTCAAGAATTATATTTTTTTGCTTTGCTACAGAATCTTCTACTTGATCAATAGGAGTTCCATAAAGATTACCATGAACTTCTGCCCACTCAAGATAAAGACCATTTTTTTTATTCTCCAAAAAAACTTCTTTAGATAAAAAATGATAATGTATTCCGTCAACTTCACCCTCTCTTGGTACTCTTGATGTATGAGATACAACTAAACCAAAGCTACTCCCATTTTCTTTTAAAATATAAGAACAAATAGTAGATTTACCCGACCCTGATGGACCAGATACAACAATAACAACACCTTTATCTACCATAGTTAATCCTCTTCTCCTAACTCATCATCATTTAAAGCTAGTCTTTCCAACTCTTCTTCTTTTGTGATAAGTCTTGAAGCAATGGTCTCTGGATTAATAGCAGACAAAATAACGTGTTCTGAGTCCATAACAATGATTGCTCTAGTTTTTCTACCATAAGTAGCATCTACCAAACGCCCCTTCTCTTTAGCAATTTCTTTAATACGCTTTACTGGAGCCGAACCAGGAGAAACTACACTTATAATTCTGTTAGCAATAACGAAATTTCCAAAGCCTGTATTTAGTAATTTTAATCTCATTTCTTCTCCTATTGTATATTTAAAATTTGCTCTCTTATTTTTTCTAATAGAGATTTCATTTCAATTACGGCATTTACAATCTCTATTTTTTGAGATTTTGAACCCATTGTATTTATTTCTCTATTCATTTCTTGGCAAATAAAATTAATTTTTTTACCTACTTCAATTTCTGAACTTAAAAGACGTTTACTAGTTTTTATATGAGAAGCTAGCCTAACAATTTCTTCTTCTATGTCTGCTTTTTCAAGCAAGTAGGCGACTTCAGTATGTAGCCTTGTTTCATCTAAATCTTGAGTTTCTAATAAATTAGAAATTTTACTATAAAGCCTATCTTTTAACTCTAGTTTAATCTCATTACAAAAAGATTTCACAAGTTTTAATTGTAAGCTAATTTTCTCTAAGTAGCTTTCAATTTCTTTTTTTAAGTATAAGCCTTCTTCTTCTCTTGATTTAATAAATAATGATATTAAATCATCCATCGGAGCTCTACAATTTTCTAGTAAAGTTTGATGCCATGATTCATCTTGTTTTTCAAGTAATACCCCAGGTAGTTGCATGATTTCTATTGAGCTAAAGTTTGACTGAACTTTATCATTTAAAGATAGCTCATTTAGAGTTAAGAGATATTTGTCAACCACAGATTGATTATAACTAATTTCTCCACCAAAAGACGAAAAATCACCCCGTAAATTAAAATAAATTTTACCTCTTTGAACTCTCTTTTCTATTTGCTTTTTTATAAAGTTTTCAATCTCCATAGATAAAAATGGCAAATTTATTTGAACTTCGCAAAAACGATGATTTACTGATTTAATTTCTAATTGAACTAATGCATCAGTAAAGTGAAATTGTTTACTTGCAAAGCCTGTCATTGATTGAGTCATTAAAACTTCTTTCTTTCAATTAAAAGTAATTATTTAGCCTTACTTTTAGAAGTTTTTTTACCAAAATCATTATGAACTAATGCAACTTTAAGAACCTCTGAAAACTCTCTAACAATGTGAAAAGTTATTTGTTTTTGAATCTCTTTTGGAATCTCTTCAATATCTTTTTCGTTTTCTTTACAAACAATAATATCTTTTATACCCACTCGATAAGCAGCTAGAGACTTTTCTTTTAACCCACCAATTGGCATTACATGACCTTTAAGAGAAATTTCTCCAGTCATTGCAACATCTTTTCTAACAGGGATATTGGTTAAAGCAGAAACAACACCCGTAGCTATTGTTATACCAGCAGACGGCCCATCTTTAGGAATAGCAGCCTCTGGAGCATGAATATGGATATCTAATTTTTTATAAAAATCTTTCGCTATCTTGAAATGTTCTCTATGTTTACGAACATAAGAAATAGCCGCGTGACAAGACTCTTTCATAACATCACCTAGATTACCTGTAATCATTATTTTTCCGCTACCTTCTAAAACTTCAACCTCAATAGGAAGAGTACATCCACCAAGTGAAGTAACAGCAAGACCAGTTACAACTCCCACTTGATCGCTTTCTCTTTGCTCTTCTGGTAAAATTTTTCTAGCTCCTAAATATTTTTTTACATCTTTTTCGGATAAGTTTGCTTTCTTCTTTTTTGGATTAATTACAAGTTCAGTTGCTACTTTTCTACATAAAGCCCCAACTGTTCTCTCTAAAGTCCTTACTCCTGCCTCTTTGGTATAACATCTAATAACTTCTAATAGGGCTTTTTTATCAATTGATATTTGATCTGGCTTTAAACCATTTTCTTCAATTTGTTTTGGAACCAAATAACGATCTGCTATTTCTATTTTTTCTTCTTGGGTATAACCACTTAAATTGATAACTTCCATTCTATCCATTAATGGCCCAGGAATGCCTTGCACATGATTTGCTGTTGTTAAAAATAAGACACTTGATAGGTCAAAAGGAACTGAAAGATAATGGTCTGTAAAATTTTTATTTTGTTCTGGGTCTAAAACTTCAAGTAGAGCAGATGATGGATCACCTTTAAAGTCAGAACTCGTTTTATCAATCTCATCTAATAGTATTAATGGATTTTTAGTCCCAACTTCACGTAAAGTTTGGATGATTCTTCCAGGTAAAGCTCCAATATAAGTACGTCTATGCCCTCTAATCTCAGCTTCATCTCTAACACCCCCTAAAGCAATTCGAGCAAATTTACGGCCCATTGCTTCAGCAATAGATTTTGCTAAAGAAGTTTTACCAACACCAGGAGGCCCCACTAAACATAAGATTGGTCCTTTTATACTCTTTTTAAGCTGACATACAGCCATAAACTCAATGATTCTTTCTTTTACCTTCTCTAAGCCAAAGTGATCTTTGTCTAAGATTTCTTGAGCCTTAATTGCATCTAACCTATCTTTTGATTTTTTTGACCAAGGCAGCTCGCATAAAATCTCTAGATAACTTCTGATAACTCCACTCTCAGCTGAAGACTGTCCCATTTTTGCAAACTTTTCTAGCTCTTTGTTAGCCTTCTCTTTTACGTCTTTGGGCATTTTTGCTTTTTCAATTGCTACTTTTAAATCTCTAACCTCTGCTGCAACTTCATCATTTTCTCCTAGTTCTTTTTGAATTGCCTTGATTTGCTCTCTCAAATAGTACTCTTTTTGAACTTGCTCCATTTGCTTACGAACCCTTCCACGAATCCGTTTTTCGATATTCAATATTTCAATTTCTCTGTTTAAAATATCACACAGTAGAGCAAGACGTTCTTCGGCATTAAACGACTCTAAGACACCTTGTTTTATATCTACTTTTAATTTTAAATGAGCTACAATTACATCCGCTAATCTACCTGGAGACTCCACGCTATTAATAACATTTATAATTTCAATTGGAACATTTTTATTTAATTTTATATATTGCTCAAACTGAGAGATAGAATTTCTCATTAAAGCTTGAATACGTAAGTTTTTTTCTTCTAAGTCTTCAAACTCTTCTACTTTTGCAATTAAGCAATCTTTACCTTGTTCATATTCTAGAACTTTAGCTCTTGAGGTACCTTCTACCAAGATTTTAACGATTCCGTCTGGAAGTTTCAACGGTTGCATAATTTCTGCTATTGTACCAACTTCATGTAGATCTTTTGCTTTAGGATTATCTATTTTTGCATCTTTTTGAGAAACTAATAAAATCTCACGATTTCTTTCTAAAGAAAGGTCTATAGCTTTTAAAGATGGACCTCTCCCAACAAATAAAGGTATAACCATATAAGGAAAAACAACTATTTCTCTCAACGGTAAAACAGGAATCATAAATTTTTTATCTACACGTTTGGGAGGTTCATCATCATCTGGTAGATATATTTCATCTGAATCATCAAAAATATCATCACCATCTTCAAATAAGTCATCGTTGTCTATAATAATCTCTAGTTTATCTTTCTTATCTTTTGCCACGGGTACTCCCTCAAATTGTATATTTCAAGTCTTATGAAGTTATTTACAATCTACTTTTATGGTATATCTTTAACTCATTCATCATAGAACCTATTACCATCTTTTTTCTTTGTAAAAAGCCTTGATATCATTTATATCTATTTTTCAAAAAAATTACAATTTTTCAAGAGACTTATTTTTATATTTTTTAAAGGAAATGAAAGGTTTTTCTCAAAAATAAGAGATAATCAGAGTTTTTTATGACTAAAAATGCCCTTAAATCATAGTAAAAAATTACAATTTTAATGATAACTTACAAAAACATCATTAATTAGAATAAATATTTTTTAAAATAATTACACTCAAAACATTTTACTATTTTCATTTTTTTATATTTTGTATCACCATTCATAATTGGGCGAATATTTATATGAGCACGAGAGTTACATCTTGGACAACGCCCTTTTGAGTATAACAAAATAAGTATTGTTATAAATAAACAAACTAAAAATAAAACTAAAAAATAAACAATTTTATCTTTACTTAAAACTTGAGAGGAGTGCTCTTTTAAATTTGCATATTTTAAATGCATTTTACCCTCGAAATAAATTTCTACTCGTTCTGCTATTTCTTGTATTCCTTCAATAAACAATTTTTGTTTACTGGTATCATTTTGAAAGAGCATAATTTTATTTTTAAGAATACTTTGAACATCACTTTCTTTGAATGCTCCACGAATACCATAACCACAAGAAAAATTGATACGACCTTTTCTAGTTTTTTTATCAACTTCAAGGTAAATCATAATTCCACGAGCTTGATTTGTATTTCTAATCCATAGAGCAAAAGTATTTGAACAATTTTTTTCAAAATCTTTAAGAGAATCTTTTTCAAAGCTTTTAAATAAAAAAGAGGTTTTTGTTTTTTGGTATAGTTCACTAGAGATTTCTTCTACAGAATGCCTTGTACTTGGGTTTAATAAATTTGCATCATCCTGAACTGGATAACCCAAAGCAAAAGTAGTAGAAAATGTACAGAGTATATAAAAAATGTAAGCTAACTTATAAATATTCATTGTATTAAAAAAATAGATTAATCACACCAGTAAATGATTGTACCACAAGTTTCACAAGGAATAGCTTCATGATGATATCGAATCATATCAAAATCTACATTTCTGATATGCATACCGCATTTAGGGCAACCGCTTTCATCTAAATGAAAAATAACTGGCTGAAATAGGTTTTTAATTCTAAGTTTTTCATAAGAGTTTACCAAGCTTTCACTTAAGCCATCCATTAAATCAAGTCTTAAGTCAATCAAGCTTTTTAGTTCTTTTTGAGATTGAATCAAGTCTTCATTCATCTTAGGTATGCTATTTTCTTTTTCTTGGATTTTTAATTTTCTTTCGCTCTCTAAGACTTCTATCATCTTTATTTGTGGGGATAAGTTTTCTGATTTTTCTAACCAAAGCATTTCACAGTCATCTTTTTTTTCTGAAACTTTCGCTATTTTATCTTCAATCAAATGTAGAGACTTTTCAGATGTAACACTCATTTTTTGCTTTTCACACTTTTTGATCTCGGCTTCAAAACCACCTAAGTCTAATTCAATGTTTTTTATCTCCATTTCAATAGACTGTTTTTTTAAACGTACTTGCTCTAGTCTTTCATCTAAATCTTTTTGAGCTTTTATTAAAGTCTCAATATCTCCTTTAGACTCTGCCCATTGTTCATAGACTTCTAAAACTTCTTGGTCGTGTAGATATAATTTTTCAATAATATTTTTCATAAGCCCATCTTTTTATCATGTAATTTATAAAAACAGTATATACCCCAATCGTTAGATATGCGATTTTTTTAACAAAAGATAGTTTTTTTTAAAAGTTTAGAGTTTAAATTTTCTACAAAGAAACTTAAAAACTGATATAATTCATCTAAAATTAATTAATTTTAAATGAAAACAGTACACATTTTCCCAATTCTTGAATAGAATAGATTATATGAAAATAAATACCCTCAAATATTCCTCCAAAAGAAAAGGCTTTATTTTATTTGTTGTACTCGGTATCTTAAGCATTTTAGGGCTCTTATTTTACTCTATTCATCAAAGAAGTGGGCAAAGAAATTTAGAAGCCCACAAGCACCACTTTAACGAGTCATCCAGAACCCTATCACAATCAGGAATAGAACTTTTCAATGGAGCTTTTAGAGAAGGAATCAAGACCCCTAGCGATTTTAATTTAAAAAGTATTTTAAATCGATCCAACTCTTATAAAGATAGTTTTTACGGACTTTTATTACTTGATATTCCCAAACTAAAAATTCTTTTAACTCCTGATAAAAAACATTTAGATAATGAATATAAAAGCCTAGAACACGACCAAATTTTTAGCCGTTTTTCAGATAGTTACAAAAAAATGTACAGTAATTTATTAAGTTATTATCCAAAATCAACTCTAACATTTAGATTACTCCTAAAAATTCAACCACTTTACGGAGGAGTTCTTAAGATAGACTCATTTGAAAGCTCTTCCACCCTAAAAGACTTCGTTGAAAAACGAATCGATCTTGAATTTTGTGCAGATGCTACCTATAGGTTCACCAAAAAAACAACTTGTGTTAATAAATCACTAAAAATTTATAATCTATATAACCCTGTTTTAAGTAAATTTACTTTTTTCCATAAAATCCCTATTTCTGACAAGTACAATAGTTTTGTTACTAACGTATCTGGTAGACCTGAAAGTCCTATAAAGTTTGCTCCTTTAATCCTCACAAATGGCCCTTTTGGTAATGATGAAGTACCCGATGATCAAATGATACTTGGTGCATTAGGAGATAATAAAAAAGCTAGTAGTTTAGATGGGTTAACACGTCAAGGCTCTATTAAAAAATCTCGTGACTCTATTTATAGAAGAGGTTATCTTTTTTTTGGAATGGGTCCAGAAAACCAAATTCCCATGACTTCTGGGTTCACTCGCTCTAGTGAATTAGGTAGCAAAAACTATAGTGCAGGTCAGTTTTTTCATCTTTATAATCCGGCGATCAAGGACCCAGATGAAGATAATGATGGAGGAGCAGAGTCTCCCCATATCATTCCTTTTAATAAACCTGACTTTTTTTCAAACCCACTCCCAATAATTAGCAAACACTTACAAGATCCAAAAGAAAGAGACATAGATGCCCAACCACTCTTATATAATACTTATCTAGGGTATCACAAACCCTCAGATATAGACTATCAACAATATGTACCAGCATTTGAAAAGTACTCTTCTTTGATTCATCCGTTCGGAGCCGACTATTATCCATCCAGAGCAAAAACTATAGGCCCAGCCACTTTTAATGTTATAAAAATTGCTCGATATTTTTTAGATGAACAATCAGGTGATGCAGATGAAGATAATCTCAGACCATGTACAACAGCACAAATAAAAAAAATAAAAAGAAGAGATGCCAATATTGGAATTATACCTAACTCTAACCCTAGTAGATATAAAACCCATATGAGAATCGAAAACCCTGAGGCTAATTACAGAACCTTAACAGATTGTGACCCTCCCCAATCTTTTGTTCTAAACGAACAATGGACAATTCCATTCATTTTTCCTGAATTTCAACAGTATGCAGAGGTCATGTCAAAAGAAGTCAAAATTCCCATGAATGAAACCCTTGATTATCCTCATTTCTCTCATGCTGTTATTCCTCCTACTGGACACGCCAATTTTGAAGGGTATATGCTTCCTAATACTTATGATGGACTAAAAGCAGAAGACATTGATGAAAATGATACTAACTCTTACTTGAGTTTAACCGAAATTTGGCCGCTAGCTAAAAGTAATATTCGCTCAGAAAACTCTTATTATGTAAACGGGCTTGTCAGTGATTTTACAAATAGCAACTTCATCTCATCTGCAATTAATACACACTCTTTTTATAGACCATACTCAAGCCTTAAACAACTAAAAGAAGATGGGATACTAATAAGTAACGGCTCTAAATACTTTCTTGATGGTAAGGGGGTTCAAATTACTTATCAAGGAGACCTTTTACTTGACCAAGATATTATTGTTCAAGGCCATACCAATATTACAGTTAGTGGTAATTGCTTTTTAGCCCCTATTAGCTCTCAATTTTATACTGCTTTTAATTGTCAGAACATTATTTTACTACCAAGTAAAAGATTAGGTAAAGATGTACATGTATACGATGCATTTTTAAATGCAGAATTTAAAATTTCTAAAGCAGATCCTTTTAAGGGTATATACATATTTGGTGGTATCGCAATGTCTGATATAGACAGAAGCATCTTCTTAAACTCTTCTCATGTACAATACAATATTAATTACAGCCCATTTGAAGACCAACGAGATTATTTTTATCGTATGGTTTTAGATGATCACGTTAAAAACGGTAGGACCTTATGAAAAACTCTGGATTTTCTTTTGTAGAAATTCTTTTAGCTGCGGTTTTATCTGCAATGGTAATTGCACCTTTATCCTATATAATGACTCAGTCAAGAGCTCAAACTCAAGCTAGCTTTGATGAGGTTAGAGCCACCTTTTATGCTAGAGAAATCATTGATCAAATCCAAACAATGAAAGACTTTATTGGCTTTGATAAAATGCAATATATCTCTACTTATCAAAAATCTGCTCCATATTTAGATTTAGACAAAAAATCAGATATTCATTTATATGCAAACCCTAAAGATAATAAAATAAACACCTGCTCTGGTTCAAGACTATTTTTAACACCAGTAGGAGGAAACGGAAAAGAAAACTATTTTAAAAGGCTCTTAAAAATATACCCTGCCAACCAAGGAAGCGAAAATTCATATCGCCCCAATCCAGATAATTTAATTGCTGAGGCTTTGATTGAATGGAAAAGTTTTGGCTCTACCACTTTTAATCGCCAACTAACCCTTTTTGCCCACCTCTCCAGAAACGAACTTTCACCAAACTCCCTCCAGTAATATGAACAAACAAAAAAAACATAAAGGTTTTACATTAATAGAAGCTGTTTTCTCAACCTTAGTCGCATCTGTAGTTATTGGCTTTGTTTATAGTTTTTTTAGCCAATCTACAAGAGGAATTTCTCATTCTGAAACAGCAAATAAGTCCAGTAGAGAAATTCAACTATTATCAAATGCTGTCAGACAAGATATGTATGATCTCAAACCCTTTTATCGAGCAGGTAATGCTTCTATAGAGTTGTGGGGCAGAGATTCAAGTTTTCCTTTATTAAAAAAATATTATTCTCCCTCCGTTTATATTGATGGTCTATCTGGAGGAAGTCTCAAAAAAGGCTTAAAAGACACTCAAAAAACCCATAAAGTTGATGCAACAATAAATGGTATTAGGGCTTTTAAAGTCGAAACTGCTTATGATTCTTGGTTTCAAAAGAAACCTGTTCTTTATGGTAGCAATGTATCTGGTCTGCAAGATGCTCTTGTTCACATTGAAAGAAAAATAAAAAAACCAATTTCTGCCACTGTTTCTGAATATTATATTTATAAAGGAACTTCACGCTTTGTATATCGTCATTATTTAAAAGATAATAAAAATGAACCATTAAATTATGTAGAATACCTTCAAGATCCACCCAGTCCCGAGTTAAGCCCTATTCTTTTAAAAACCTACGGCAAAGATAAAAAAGGTAAAGGAATCATCACTGGCTTTCAAATTTTTTCAAATTTTGAATATTCTTATTATCCTGATGAAGATGGTAATGACATTTTAGAGTTTAAAAGATTTTTTGTTAGTGTTCATATCGGTACTAGCAATGGGAGATCAACTAGTCTCTCTACAGATAAAGCTTATAATATCAGCTTTAATGTTATGAACCCGCATCTAAATAATCAAGTTAGATACAAAGGCACTTTTTAAAGTTTAATAAAACATTTCTAAAAGGACAAAAATGTTTAATAATCCCTCTAAATCTAAAGGTTTTATTTTATTTGTTGTACTTGGTATTTTAACAATTTTAGGCATTCTTTTTTATGCTATACATCAAAGAAGTGGACAAAGAAATTTAGAAGCACATCGCCATTACTTTAATGAATCTTCCAGAACTCTCGCTCAAGCTGGTATAGAACTCTTCAATGGTGCTTTTCGTACTGGCATTAAAACCCCTACTTCTCTTAGATTAGTAAATCTATTAAAAAATAATAAAATCCATCAAGATAGTTTTTATGGACTTTTTTTATTAGATATTCCTAAATTAAATAAAGTTCTTAAAAAACACCCAGATGATGACTCTAAAAGAATTTTATATCATAAAAAACTTTTATCTTATTTTTCTTCTGACTATAAAAATATGTATAAAAACCTATTAAAATATTATCCCAAATCAGATTTAACCTTTAATTTAACTATCGAAGCTTTGCCTCTTTATGGCGCAAACTCTTTTGAAGACTATCAAATAGATGAAGAAGCCTTTCAAGACTATGTAGAAAAGTTTGTGAAACTTCAATTTTGTGCAAAAGTAATTTATAAAAATACAAGTAAATCAACCTGTATTGATAAATCTTTCAAAGTTTATAATTTATACAATCCTGTACTTAGTAAATTTACATTTTTTCACAAAAAAAATAGTTCTCACTCATTCAATAGCTGTGTAACTCTCCAATCAGGTCGACCATATAAAACACCTATTCCACTAATTTTAAACAATGGTCCTTATAACAACTCTGAAATACCCGATGATCAGATGATTTTAGGAAAACTTGGAGATAATAAAAACAATGACCAACTAGAAATATTAACACTCCCCTCTTCTATCAAACAATCCAAAGACTCTATCTATAGAAGAGGCTATCTTTTCTTTGGAGAAGAAGGAGCTAGCGACATTAAAATGACAAATGGTTTTACAAGTTTTTACGAGTTTAAAAATAAAAACTATAGTCTTGGACAGTTTTTTCATTTATATAACCCAGCAAAAATTGGAACTATTGACCCAGACAATGGTGGGGCAAGTTCTCCACAGTTTTTGATAGAGCAAGAGTTTACATCTAAAGAGCGCCTCATTACTAGCACACATTCCCAAGAGCCAAAAGAAAGAGAAAGCTACGGAAACATTCTCTTATCTAAACAATACATTGGATATTACAAACAAAAGTTACTTGATTTAAAAGAAAAAGAAAAATCTTCTTCTATTCATCCTTTTGGTACTGACTTTTCACCTTCAAGGGCTAAAACGGTTGGTGTTGCTAACTTAATTGTTGAGCAAGTTGTTTCCTATTTTTTAGATGCAGACTCAACAGATAATGACGAAAAAAAACTACAAATATGTAGCGCAAATAAAATTTATCAATCTGACGCTTTTTTAGGAATAATCCCCCAAGCTACTTTATTTAATTATCAAACAAAAATGAAAATCAAAAACCCTAATGCTATATATGCCTCTTTAGTTGATTGTGATCCTGCAATATCATATGCTTTAAATGAACAATGGCAAATACCTTTTATATTTCCAGAATATAGTGACTATCAAAAATATATGTCAAAAACTCTAAAAATCCCTATGAATGAAACTTTAGACTAMCCTCATTTCTCTCATATTATCACCCCCCCAAAAGCTCACGCTGCATATCAAGAAGCTATGTTTCCTAACTCTTATAAAGGCTTTAAAGTGGGAGAAAAATTTGAAGAAGGAGAGGAGCCTTCCTCTGATTTATTAATCGAAACATGGCCTCTTGAAAAAAGTAATATTCGCTCTGATAAATCTTATTATATTAATGGTTTAGTATCTGAATTTACTAGTGGACACTTTATTGATGAAGCAATTAATCAGCATGCTTTTTATCACTACACAAGCCTTGAAGAACTAGAAAGAGATAGAATCCTCTATAAACATGGAGGTAGTTATATTTTAGATGGCAAAGGAGTACAAATTTATTTTAATAATACTCTTACAATTAAAGATGATATAAAAGTTTTAGGAGATACAAATATTATAGTAAATGGTGAATGCTTTATTGCTCCTATTTCATCAAAGTTTTACACATCATTTACTTGCAATAACATTACTCTTCTACCCAGTAAAAATAGCACAAAAGATGTAGATATTTACGACTCTTTCTTTTATGCAAAGGGTCAGATTTCTAAAACAAACAGCTCAAAAGGAATCTATATTTTAGGAGGAATAGCCATGTCTAAAATTAATTCTAATCTTTTCTTAAATACCTCATATGTTCAGTATAATACTGATTATAGCCCTTTTGAAAATAATAGAGACTTATTTTATAGAATGGTTTTAGATGATCATATTTTAAAAAGTAGAACTAAATGACAAAAAATCAAAAAGGATTTACCTTAATTGAAGCTATTTTTTCAACCTTAGTCGCATCAGTTGTAATAGGTTTTGTTTATAGTTTTTTTAGCCAATCCACAAAAGGAATCTCTCATTCGGAAGCTGCAAATCAGTCTATAAGAGAGCTACAACTTTTATCAAACTCTATTAGACAAGACTTATTTCATCTTGAGCCCTTTATTGATATTGCTTTTATAAAAGGAGGTAAACCTAAGTTACAACGAACATTTTCCTCACTTGAGCTATGGAATAGAAACCCTACCTTTCCTAATTTAATTAAATATTACCCCCCACATGTTTTTATTGATACCTTATCAGGGGGAGTCCTTAAAAAAAATCTTAAGCCCTCTAAAAGAAAACATACTTATGATATTAGTAAAAATAGTATTAGATTTTATAAACCCTCTATTCAAATTACGGATGGTTGGTTTTTTGGCAAACAAGTTAAATATGGAGCAGATATTTATGGTTTACAAGATGCTTTAATACATATTAAAAGAAAGATCGAAAAACCTATTTCTGCTAGCGTATCAGAGTTTTACATTTACAGTAAAGGCCGTAGGTTAGTCTATCGCCACTATCTAAAAGACAGCGATGATAAAGATTTAAACTATATCGAATACCTTGAGGACTTACCAACAAAACGTCGCAAAGAAATTTTAATTAAAACTTATGGTAAATCTAGTGACGGCACTGGTCTAATTGATAGTTTTGAAATAAAACCCTACTTTGAATTTTCTTATTACAAAAACGATTTGAGTCAAAATATATTAGAATTTAAAAAAATATATACTAAAGTATCTATTAACATGAAAATAAAAATAAGAGATAAAATATCAAAACAATCTAATTACAATTTAACATTCAATGTTGTAAACCCTAATGTAGCAAATAGACAAAGACATAAAGGACAGTTTTTGCGGTTTGATAATAAGTTCAAATAATTTAGATTCATCTTTAAGAGTTTATTGAATACAAACTATAATTGGTTTAAACTGTTAAAT
Source organism: Candidatus Cloacimonadota bacterium (assembly GCA_002402105.1). Lineage (GTDB taxonomy): Bacteria > Muiribacteriota > UBA6191 > UBA6191 > UBA6191. The sequence continues at coordinate 107,441 of NVVD01000010.1, read as the reverse complement.
ATATACAGTAGGATTATAAAAAATGAGTCAGATTTTAAATGAATTAGATATTTCAGACCCACGTAGTCTATATGACTTCGTTGATCGACACAATGCCTTTTTGATTAACTTTTTGTCTTTTCTTTTACAAGATAAAGATGAAATTCATAAATGTTTTGATACCATTTTAAACTCTGCTTATAAAAATTTTGATAAATTAAAACAAAAAGAGAACCAAAGTTTATTTCTAATTCGTGGCTGTTTAAAACTAACCACAAACTACCCCGATAGTACATCTAAAATAAAACTTCTTTCTACAAGTATTTTCTCACAAGACCCTCTACCACCTATATCTAAAAACTTTTTTTTAGACAGTGAATATGATTTCATTTCATATCACAAAACTATGGTTCAAAGCTTATCTGAATATCAATATTTTCTTTTACAACTATTATGTGTCGAAAAGTTTTCTATTGATGAGATTTCATCTCTTTTTAAATTCTCTCCTACTATTTTAGAGGCCTATTTTTTTCAACTATTCATGAATTTATGTGATATTGATCATACAAGCATAAACGATGATTACGATATTTATAACACCTTTTCTAATTATATTAAGACACCAATTCATCAAATTTCAATCGACGCAAACTCTAAATATAATGTAGAAGAATCTAAACTAAAAAAAGTTTTGCAACTTGTTGGAATCAATCGCTACAACTCTCTCCCCGAAAAATTTATTTTAAAGGCTGTTTTAAAGTTTTTCCCTCAATTTGAATTAACAGATAATCAAAATGATGTCAATCAAGAATCTCTAATTAAACAAATCCGCCAACAAAATGAAGACAACGAACTTGAAAAATATTCTCAAGTTCAAATGAACGAAGAAGACGTAGTACAAGAATATAATGTTCATCATGCAAAACCTCTAGTAAATAAAAACATTTTTCTATATTCAAAAGTCGCTGGTGTAATTTTAATCTTTTTTGTTTTTTTTACTGGATATCAAAGTTTTCAAAGTCCCGAAAAAAGTTTTGTCTATACAGGCACATCAACAAAATCAAGCACTAATACTAAAATCATAGCAAAGTCTAATTTCATTGGTACATTATATTTTGCTGATCTAGAAGCTACGCCCTTTAGTGCAGGTGAAAAAATACAAACCAAAGAACAAGAAGCTAAAATCATTTTAAATGACAAAACAGAGATAATAGCCAATGAATATACGTCTTTTATCATGAGTGATGTTCAAAACCTCTTTCTTTTCCAAGGAGATCTACAAATTTTCTCTGATACCAAAACTCCCATTCACATTCAAACTAGTCATGGAGAAATCGAAATTAAAAAAGCCCATGCTCGTATTGCAAGATTAAATAAAAACTATAGTTTAGCAGCAAGCTTAAAAAATAAAATTAAAGTTTTATACAATCAAAAAAATCATATAGTACAAGAAAATGATCAATTGATATTTGGACTCGAAGAAAAAACTGTTTCACAAAGCTACCAAAGTTCTTCATTTTCTCTAGCTACCGTCCGCAGAAATAGCACAAATAGCAAACATCAATTTCAATCTTTTTCTAAGTCCTACAATAAACTCACAAGAAATGAAAAAAGAGAAAAAGTAATATTATTAAAACATTATAAAAAAAAATCTGATAAAAAACATTTAGAGTTCTTACAAAAACTATGAGTATTTTCATATATTTTGCCGACTTTAGACAATATTAACCTTTTAATCTTACTAGGTTTATATAACTTGGTTTTAAAGAGTTGGAATGATACATTTGGATTTATTTCATATTACGAGATAATTTCAATTTGAAGATATGGCAAATTTTTCTGATAGTGAAATACAAAGAATAGTAGAAGAAGCTGAAAAAGAAGCAAAAGAAAATTCTTTTCCAGAAGACACTAGTGCCGCTACTCATGAAGACATTTTAAATCCTATTGAAGAAACAGAAGAAACATTAAATGAATCAGGTCCAATAGTGGAAAATGACGAATCAATAATGAACCCCGATGATATAGCAACACTTGTTGCAAAGTCAGAAGATCAAACAACTAAAGATCCAGCAGATGATGACTCTATCATGAATCCCGATGATATTGCAGCGCTTGTTGCAAGTTCTCAAACCCAAACACCAAATGTATCGATTGAAGATGATGATGATGACTCCATCATGAGCTCTGATGATATCGCTAATCTTGTTGCAAGCTCTCAAACCCAAACACCAAATGTATCAGTTGAAGAAGAAGATGATGATGATGACTCCATCATGAGCTCTGATGATATCGCTAATCTTGTTGCAAGTTCTCAACCCCAAGCACCAAATGTATCAATTGAAAAAGATGATGATTCCATCATGAGCCCTGATGATATCGCTAATCTTATTACAGACTCTCAACCCCAAACACCAAATGTATCAATTGAAAAAGATGATGACTCCATCATGAGCCCTGATGATATCGCTAGTCTTATTACAGACTCTCAACCCCAAACACCAAATGTATCGGTTGAAGAAGATGATGATGATTCCATCATGAGCCCTGATGATATCGCTAATCTTGTTGCAGACTCTCAACCCCAAACACCAGATGTATCAGTTGAAGAAGAAGATGATGACTCCATCATGAGCCCTGATGATATCGCTAATCTTATTGCAGACTCTCAACCCCAAACACCAGATGTATCAGTTGAAGAAGATGATGATGACTCCATCATGAGCCCTGATGATATCGCTAATCTTATTGCAGACTCTCAACCCCAAACACCAGATGTATCAGTTGAAGAAGATGATGACTCCATCATGAGCCCTGATGATATCGCTAATCTTATTGCAGACTCTCAACCCCAAACACCAAATGTATCGGTTGAAGAAGATGATGATGATTCCATCATGAGCCCTGATGATATCGCTAATCTTGTTGCTAACAGCCAAGAAAATGATATCGTTGGTGCAAACCAAATGGATATTCTCAACTCTCAAGAAAATGTTGCAGATGACTCTATTCTATCCCAAGATGATATCCAAGGTTTATTAAATGGATCTGATATAGATAATTCAAATAATGGAAGCTCTCTTAGTGAAAATGAGATTTCAGATCTCTTCAAAGAACAAGCAAACGACGAACAATCAGATGTAATTAGTCAACTCTTTGATACAAAAAATAATACAGATCCTGATGATTCAGAAGCAATGAGTAACGAAGATATTGCCAAAATGTTTGAAGAAAAATCTGAAACAAATATCGAAAAAAAACCTACTCCAAAACAATCCAAACCAAGACCAGATGAATTAAATCCTGATGAAGTAGCAGCAATGATTAAAGAGGCAGAAGAAAGCTCTCAAGAACCATCTTCTAGTGCTATTCCATCAGAAGATAAAGAGGTTGATAGTGAGATTCAAGCAAATCGACAAGCACAATTAGATGCATTGCTATCTACAACTACTAATTTAACAGAAGTCTTTGAAGAAGATCATAAGCCAAAAGAAAAGGTTAATAAAACAAGCAAAGATAAGCCAAATAAACAGTTTACTCCACCTAAATCTAAAAAGAAGAAAGCTAAAAATTGGAAAAAACTTTTAGTTGCATCCTTTGTTTTAATTGCTTGTATCGGTGGCGGGTACAGCGTACACCAATATGTTCAAACCATGAAAAAGAACTCTCAAGATAAACCTATTCAATGGGTTTTAAAAGCATCTGACCAAAAGAAAAAGTCAAGTTTAAAAGCTAGGTTTAATCTTGGAGAAAATAAGCCTTGGGGAGCTATTAGTATTTTCAATACTAAAATCTCTATAAATGATGCTATCAAATCTATAAAAAAACACTATGGTTTAAAAACTACAGAAATTGATTTTGAATCGGGTAAAAAAATATTTTACATCGATTATTCTTTGAAAAAGAATAAAAAGTTTTATTTAAAACGAACTGCTTATCTTAAAATTAGTGAAAAAAAGACCTTGAGATTAGATTTTATTACAAGTTCAGAAAATGCAAAAGATGCTAAAGTTAATAGTAATTCTTCTAAATGGCAAGAAATTCAGGAAGCTTTTGATTCTAAATTTGAAACCAAATTAGGGTCAGTTACAGATGAATCTTTTAATAAAGCTTTAGACTTCTTTCAAAAAAAACCTGAACTATAGAACTAAACTTCAATATTTAGAGCTTCATACAGTTTTTTTACCCAATCTTGACCAAATTGTCTTGTCAACGCTTCTTGTTCAAACTTTACCATAAGCTTTGAATCTTTAGTAAAACACCCGTTACAAGTTGCCCTCTTTTCAAAGCTCAAAACTTTTGAATAATGATTTTCTGAAACAAGTAAAGGAAACAAATGGCAAGATAAGGGTTTTCTAAAATCAATTTTTCTTTCAAAATACAATCTTTCAAAAATACACTTTTGAATACCATCGATATCTTCTGTTAAATAAACACAAGCTCCAGCTTCTTCTAATAAAGGGGTATAAGCACCATCATTATCTTTATAAATAAGACCATCTCTATCAACAACAGCTTTCGCATCTTCACTTAAGTGCTCATAAAAAGAATCTTTATTATTTTTTATCCAGTCTTGCTCGTCTTTTGTTACTGGACCACCTAAATCACCATCCACACAGCAAAGACCCTTACATTTTTCTAAGTTACATCCAAATTTAAGAGTTTTCAACCCTTCTGAAACCATTACATCTTCTATAAAAAACATTTTCCCTCGTTAAAGCACGTAAAGTATCAAACACCTCTATGCCCCAAATTGTAAATTATTATAGTGTCAAACAACTCTACGTCCCTCTCTACCTCGTCAGTAAGTACTGTTCTTAAAAAAACAAACTTTCTCGAACTTTGAATAAAAAATAAGATAACACTTACACTCAATTTAGTCTCAAAATAAATATATAAATTAGCTCTTTCAAAAACTTGAAATTTTTAACAATTTACGCTTCTAAATAATTATTAAATAGCTATAAATAATTACTTATCTTCTTTGAATCTCCAAACTATTTATGATAAAATTAACTAACATATATGGTTATTTGAACCATTGAACTAACTAAATTTCTAAGGAGGCGATCATGAGAATAGTACTTACTGGTCGACAAATCGAACTAACACCATCACTTAAAGAATTTGCTGAAAAAAAATTAGATTCTCTTGCTTCATATGTAGATCACATCGACGAAATTGATGCAATTTTATCTGTTGCACAAACAAAAAGTCAAGGCACTTTACATACTGCTGAAGTAACCGTTTGGGCCAAAGGTATTAATTTTCGAGCATCACAATCTCATAAGGATATGTATGCTGCTATTGACTTAATTTTAGATAAGTTAACTAAGCAAATTACAAGATATAAAGACAAAAGAAAGAAAAAACCGTATAGAAAACATAAAAAAGATCAGTTGGCTTTCACACATGCCGTATTTGAATTTGATGAAGATCTTCTTACAACCCAAGAAGAACAACATAAAGAAGCAAATACAAAACCAACAATCATTAGAAGTAATAACTTTTCTTCTAAGCCTATGTTTATTGACGAAGCTGCCGAGCAACTTCAGCTTTTACAACAAGATTTTGTAATCTTTAATAATGCTGACTCAGACTCTTTGAGTGTAGTTTATAAACGAAGTGATGGCAATATTGGCCTAATTGAAGCAAACCCTTCATAAACAAAAGTTCTCAAAAACTTAAAACCTCTAGCTCAGCTGGGGGTTTTTTTATTTTTACTAATATAGATTTAAAAAAGCATTTAAGCTAGATTTAAACGTTCTCTTCTCTATCAACATTGAATCCAATCAAAATTTTAAGTAAACTGAAATTTATTCACAGTATAAATTTTTTATACCATCAAATCACAATAAATGTTAACGATTTACTGAACTATTGGTATAATATTCTAGGACTCAAACAATATGATTTTAGATGCAATTAAATCTTTTTTACCAAAAACTTATAATGATAGACAGGTTCGTAAACTTCAATTAGTAGTTGATGAAATAGATGCTCTTAGCCCAAAAATGGAAGCAATGGATGACTCTACCCTTCAAAATCAAACTGCTCTTTTAAGAATCAAAGTTCAAGAACAACTTGATGATGATGCAGAATATTTTGAAGCACTCGAATACATCTTACCAGAAGCATATGCAACTGTCAGAGAAGCAGCACATCGACTTCTTGGAGAAAGGCATTATAATTGTCAACTTATTGGTGGTTTAGTTTTATTTAGAGGTAATATCTGTGAAATGAAAACTGGTGAGGGCAAAACCCTTGCTAGTACTTTGCCTACTTATTTACATGGCCTAATGGGACGTGGTGTACACGTTGTAACCGTTAACGACTATCTGGCTAAAAGAGATTCTGAATGGATGGGGAAAGTACACGAGTTTTTAGGATTAAGTGTTGGTTTGATTCACCATAATCAAGATACAGAACCTAAAGCAAAAGCCTATCAATGTGATATTACTTACGGTACTAATAATGAGTTTGGCTTTGACTATCTTAGAGATAATATGGCATCTGATGCCTCTGAAATGGTTCAGCGAAAAAACTATTGTATTATTGATGAAGTTGACTCAATCTTAATTGATGAAGCAAGAACACCATTAATTATATCAGGGCCAGGTGAGGGTAATGTAGATCTTTACATGAAAATGGCAAAATGGGTGAAATTACTAGAAAAAGATATAGATTTTACCGTTGACGAAAAAGCTCATTCAGTTTACCTTACCGATGAAGGCATCGCTAAAGGTGAAAAAGTTATTGGCATCGAAAATCTTTATGCTCAAGAAAATTTAAAGCTCCTCCATCACCTCGAAGCCTCACTTAAAGCTGAAAATCTATTTCATTTAGACCAAAATTACGTAGTCCAAAACGGTGAAGTCGTTATTATTGATGAATTTACTGGTCGAATGATGCCTGGTCGTAGATATTCTGATGGTATTCATGGTGCAATTGAAGCCAAAGAAGGCGTTCAAGTGCAACAAGAAAGCTCTACCTTAGCTCAAGTTACATTTCAAAACTTTTTCAAGCTTTATACTAGGCTTGCTGGAATGACAGGTACTGCCCTAACAGAGGTTAGAGAATTTGGAGAAATCTATGACTTAGATGTTATTGCAATTCCTCCAAATAGGGTTTTAGCAAGACAAGATCTACCTGATAAAATTTACAAAACTCAAAAAGAAAAATACGAAGCAATTATAATAACAGCAAGAGACTGCCACGAAAGTGGTCAACCTTTATTAATCGGTACGATTTCTATTGAAAACTCTGAAATAATTGCCAACCTACTTAGAAATGAAAACATTCCTTGTAGCGTATTAAATGCTAAATACCACCAACAAGAAGCTGAAATCGTAACCAATGCAGGTCAAAAAGGTACAATAACTATAGCTACAAATATGGCTGGTAGAGGTACAGATATTAAACTTGGTGAAGGAGTTGCAGACGTTGGTGGACTCTTTATTTTAGGGTCAGAAAGACACGAGTCTCGACGAATCGACAATCAATTAAGAGGTCGATCTGGACGACAAGGTGACCCTGGAGTTACTCAATTCTTTTTATCATTAGAGGATGATTTAATGAGAGTTTTTGGTGGCGACCGTATGACAAATATGATGAACTTTGTTGGTTGGGAATACGGTGAAACTATTGACTCTAAAATGGTTAGCAAAGCACTTGAAAGTGCTCAAGCTCGTGTTGAAAATATGCACTTTGAAGCAAGAAAGCATATTCTTAAATATGACAATGTCATGAACGAGCATCGTCGTATTATATATGACCAAAGAAAAATGGCCTTAACAAAAGAAAATCTTCAAAAACAAATTATAGATATGATGCAAGAAGCAATTAATAAAGTTGCTAATTCTTTCGTCAACGAAGAAGTTCCTAGAGAAAACTGGGACTACGAAGAAGTTCAAGTTCAAATGTTTGAACTATTCAATTACAAAATGAACGAAGAACAATTTAAGCTCGAACCAAAAGCCTTAAGAGAATCTTTATTTGAAGGACTGAAAGAGCAATTTGCCAAAAGAGAGCAAAATTTTGGCCAAGATTTTATGCGACATGTAGAAAAAGCTATTTTACTACAAACTGTAGATCAGTGCTGGAGAGAGCATTTATCACAAATGGAGCAACTAAAAGAAGGTATCGGACTTAGAGGATATGGACAAAAAGACCCTTTAGTTGAATATAAATTAGAGTCAATCGACTTATTCAATGAAATGATACAACGAATCAGAGAAGACACTATATCTCTTTTATTCAAGTTAGACTTTAATCCAGATCAAGAAATGGAAATAGAAAACCAAGATACAAGTGAGCTTGTTTATTCTTCTACAGAAGAAGAATTAGAAGAGCTTCAAGAACAACAAGAGCAAAAACATGTACCTTTAAAAGCTCAAAAAATTGGCAGAAATGACCCCTGTCCTTGTGGTTCTGGTAAAAAATATAAAAGATGTCACGGTAAATCTTAATTTTGAGTTAAAATATGAATGAAATTATTGATAATATTGAATACGAACTTAAAGAGTTTCTTCAAACTTTTAGCTCTATTGAATCAATCATTGCACCAGATACTCTTAAAATCAACATTAAAGAAACAGAAGAGCTATTTGCCCAAGATCCTAATATCTGGAGTAATCCAGAAAAAGCAGCGAATCTAAACAAACAATTACAAATAAAAAAGCAAAATTTAGCTGATTATGATAATCTTTCTGATACAAAAGAAGAACTCCTTTTTTCTTTAGAGTTATTCAAAGCAGATGATGATGAATCTTTGATTCCTGATATTAAAAGTACTTTTTTACGTTTACAAAAGCTTTTAAAGGCTGCTAACTTAAAGTTTTTATTAAATGGAGAATATGATCATAATAATGCTATTGTCACCATTCACCCTGGAGCTGGTGGAACAGAATCTTGTGATTGGGCCTCTATGCTTTTACGAATGTACCAAAGATTAGCAGATATCAAAGGTTTTAAGTTTAAAATTCTTGATTATTTAGCTGGTGAAGTGGCAGGAGTAAAGTCAGTAACTTTTTTACTTCAAGGCTCATATGCGTATGGCTACTTGAAGTCTGAAATGGGTGTACACAGATTAGTTAGAATCTCTCCATTTGATTCATCAGGACGACGACACACATCTTTTGCTAGTGTCGATGTTTCTCCTGAAATCGATGATTCCATTGAAATTGAAATCAATGATAAAGATATAAGAGTAGATACTTATTGTGCTTCTGGGGCTGGTGGGCAAAGTGTTAATACAACATATTCAGCTGTTAGAATCACTCATCTTGAAACAAACCTAGTTGTCACATGTCAAAATGAAAAATCTCAACTAAGTAACAGAAAAACCGCTATGAAAGTTTTACAATCAAGACTTTTACAGTTAGAAATGAAAAAACGAGAAAAAGAAGTTAATAAGGGGCTAGCCGAAAAGATGGAAAATAGTTTTGGTTCACAAATCAGAAACTATGTTTTGCATCCATATCAAATGGTCAATGATTTACGCAGCAACTTTAAAACTACTTCTGCTGAAAAAGTTCTTGATGGAGAACTTGAAGATATTATGCTTGAATATTTAAAGTGGCTCAATAATAATACTAAAGAAACTCAATAAAATAATCTAATTTACTCAAAGTCTGCTGCTAAAAAGTCTACATCTCTTTTTCTAAAAAACTCTTTAACTAAATTTTGTAGAGCAACTAAATCACACTCATCTTTTGATAAAAAGTCTTCAATACCTAAATCATTAAACTCTCTAATATAATTTACTTTTGGAAAAGCTGTCAGTACGATTATTCCTATTTCAGAGTTTTGTACTCTTAATTTTTTTATAAACTCTTGTCCGTTCATTTCAGGCATATGAATATCAGTCATTACTAATTCGTATTCTTTATTGTTCAAAGCTTCTAGAGCTTCTTTGCCATTTGATGCCAAATCAATGCAATAATTACCAGCATCTTGTAAAGCATCTGATAATAATTGTGAAAAAAGTAATTCGTCTTCTACTATAAGTATATTTCTTAGGTTCATATTTTCTCTTAGTTTTTAAAATCTAAAGCTTAGACATTATACTCTAATTATTTCTATAAACAAATGTAAATTGTTTACCTATTTTTATACTCAGCAAATAAAACTCCATGTTGATGGAGCATATAAGATCAAAATTATTGGAGATTTAATACTACAACATAAAACTAAACATTATCTATTTTGTTACTTTTTCCGAAAGTGATAGTAAGAAGGAGATTTTTATGACCAACTCGTTATCAAAATTACAAATAGAATCTGATGAAGCCCATTTTCAAAATATAGATAATTCCCCTCTAAAACTTATTCAATCCCCCAAAAAATTACCTGAATACGAAGAAATTGTTAAATTCATTACAAAAGTACTTTCTAATCTTGATAAGTGGATACACTCTTTTCAAAAAAATAAAATTCAATTCGATGACAGATTTGCATTTACAATTTATAAAGCACTTTTAAGTGAGATCTCAGAGTATGTGCAGTTATCTAAAGAAAAAAACTCTAAATTAGGACGAGATAAAATTAAAAGTTTTTTAACTCTTCTAAAAACATTAGATAACGGACAACATCTTTTAAGTGGAGCCAAATTAACAATGTTGTTAGAAAGCCAAGATGCCATCACCAATAAAGATTTATATTATTTAGCTAATCCTAAAAAAGTAAAGGCACCTCATCTAGGCCCATTACAAAGTTATTCTGAAATGGTAGTTTGGGAAACCCTTCATCTTATCGAAACAGATTATACAGACAAAAAAAACAGAGCTGACCATAAATAAAAAGTGTCAGACACCCTTAGCCCCAATTTAAGAGTCTTAAATTTTTTGATGCTTAAAACTCTTACTAAATATTAAAAATGGGAGTAAAAATATTGCTGGTAAAACAATATATAATGATAAATAGGGTAATGATTTCAAAGGGTAATATTTAAATAAATAAATACCTAAGCTTGGAGCCAAAACACCGGCTAAATATACAATTGTATCTACTAATCCAAAACCAATAGCTCTGTCTTTTTGACTTGTATCTTCTGCAATATAAGTGTTTATTGCTACAGCTAAAATTGGATACAAGGGTGCTGAATATACAATAATAAATATATACGGATTTGAAATCAAAGATATAGAAAAAAACATAAAAACATAAGCAAAAAAAGCTAAAAAGAGAGCTTTTCCTGTCCCATTTTTATCTACCCACCTACCTAAAATTGGAAAGGATACAGCACCTAAAATTGCAGCTAAAGTCATTGAAATTCCAATTAACATTTCTTGTCCATGTAAAACATCTCTTAAATATCTTCCAAAATAATTAAAAAAGAAGTTACTAGCAGTAGATATAATTAAGATATAAGAAAATAGAAATAATAACTTTTTTCTTTTTAAAATTCTGATATATCCATCCATAGATTTTGATTGTAGTGTATCCCAATTAAGACCTTTAATCTTACTAGGAAAATTTTTAAGAAAATAAATTAAATATAGAATATCTATCAAAATAAAGGTAATAAAAACATTTTTATAAGTTTCTTGAGATGCCCCAAAAAAGTATAAAATAATAGCTAATAACAAACAACCACAACTCCAACCAATCGCTTCTAATGAATGAAGTTTACCAAGTACCTCACCCTTACTCTCTGGCTTTAATAAAGTAACCAAACATTGTGAAGCAGGTAAGAAAGCAGATACAAACCAACCATGAAATACCAAATAATAAAGTAATACTTTAGGATCATTTAAAAATGCTAAAATACTATACATACCCAAAAAAGGCATAATAGATAGAAACATCATAAGTTTAAATCGATCCTTTCTTAGGCACAGCCAACCCCAAAAGTTTTGTGACAAAACAGATACCATAGCAGGTATAGCGATATAGTAACCCACTGACTCTAAGTCTTTTACACCCATAAATGGTAGATATAAAGGTAAATAAACCAAGAATAAAGAAGTATTAAAGCCCACCATAAAACAAAACCAAAATATATTGGTTAAAACTGGGTCTTCATCTAAAAAATAATCTTTTAACTTTTTCAATATTTTACCTAACTTCAAATACTACTATAGATTTTTCTATCTCGTTTAAAAATGATGATAAAATTATCATAATTTACAAACTTGCTCAAAATAATTTAGCAAATGGTCCAATTATCTCTTTATTAATAAACAAAATAAGAAAGTATTGGTAATGTTGGTATATATCAGTATTATATACTAAAGCTAAATGGCTTTGTTATTTCATTGATAATAAAGTATAGAAACAAATAGGAGAAAAAATGAAAGTCGGAGTAAATACAGTAAAACGTGGCTGGATTCTTGAAGTGAACAAAAACCTAATGGAAGTCATTAATTTTTATTCAACTCAACCAGGTAAAGGTGGAGCTTTTTCTCAAATAAAACTAAAAAATCTAAATTCAGGTGCAATTTTTGAAAAAAGATTTAGAAGTTCTGAAAGTGTTGAAAGAGTTGTTCTTGATGATAGAAAAGTGCAATATCTTTATAATGATGGTAGTGATTATCACTTTATGGACAACGAAAGTTACGAGCAATTTATTTTACGAAAAGATATTCTAGGCGATCATATCAATTTTTTAAAAGATAACATGAATATCGTTGTAAGGTTTCACGGAGAACAACCCCTTACAGTCGAGCTTCCTCCGTCAATTGTACTTGAAATCACTTATACAGAACCTGGAGTTAAGGGTAATACCGTTTCTGGTGGAGCTACTAAAAAAGCTACCTTAGAAACTGATTTTGAAATTAATGTGCCATTGTTTATGTCAATCGGAGATTTAGTTAAAGTTGATACAAGAAGTGGTGAGTATATCGAAAGAGCAAAAGCCTAAAAGCACTTTCAAAGAGATAATATGCAAAGTAATAAAGTTGATTATTCTAAAGTAGCGGGGGGAGTCATTGAAACCGTTTTCCCTAACGGAATTGCCGAGCAACTTGACTTTCAATCTGGAGATATTATCTCTAAAATAAATGGGGTCGAACTTCTTGACATACTTGATTATAGATATCAAATTGCAGACGATGAGGTTATAGTTGAAATCTATAGAGATGGCAAAGCTTATGAGTTTGAAATCGAAAAAGATTATGATGATGATTTAGGAATCGAATTTGACGATGTTTTGTTTGATCGAATCAGACGCTGTCATAATAATTGTGATTTTTGCTTCATCTATCAATTACCAAAAAAAATGAGACGATCTTTATACATCAAAGATGATGACTATAGATTATCTTTTTTATATGGTAACTACGTCACTTTAGCTGGTTTAACCGATTTTGACTATAAAAAAATCATTGAATATCATCTCTCCCCTCTTTATGTTAGTGTTCATGCAACTGATTTAGAACAAAGAAGAAAACTTCTTAAAAATCCAAATGCCGAAGATATTATTGATCGAATACAATTTTTAATTGATGCTGGCATAGAAATACATACCCAAGCCGTTATTGTCCCTCAACTAAATGATGGAAAAATACTTGATCAAACTATGGCTGATATCTCAAAACTTTACCCCGGAGTAAAACATTTTGGAGTAGTACCTGTTGGATTGACTCAGTACCAATCTCGTTTAAAACGAATGAAGCCTCACAACGTAGAGGAAGCTCGCGAATGCGTAAAACAAATCGAAGACTTTCAAGTTGAGTTTTTAAAAACTCATGATAGTCCTTTTGTACAAGTTGCTGATGAGTTTTATCTAAAGGCCCACACTCCTGTTCCACCCCAAGAACATTACGGTGCCTACGAACTTTTAGAAAATGGTATCGGATCTATTAGACTCTTTGTAAATGAGTTTATCCAAAATTATGATCAAAGCCTAACCCCATTTGAAGGACTTACCGGAATCATAACCTCAGAAGATGGAGCTATTGTTTTTAGAGATTACATTTGGCCTTTATTAAGCGAAAAACATACAAAATCTTTAAAAGTCATTAAAATTAACAACAATCACTTTGGTGAATCAGTCACAGTCTCTGGTTTAATGGTAGGCAAAGACATTATTGAACAAGTAAAACCAAAATCTTGTGACCGCTACCTTATTCCTAAAAACTGCTTAAAGTTTGACTCTCCTATATTTTTAGATGATTTAACAGTCAATGACTTAAATCAACACTTAAATACAATCATTCAAGTTACAGATACTACAGCAAGTTCTTTCCTCGAAGGCGTTTTTGAAGACTATTAATTTTTTTAGGGAAATATAATAGACAATCATTTTCTTTTGATTTTTTTTGAAAAACTATCATTCCATTTCTTTCTAACAATAATAACTGAATGGACTCTAAATACTCTTCTGAAACTTCAAAACAATCAGTTATTTCAAAAGCTTCAAGTAAAAAATCTAAAAACCTTCTAGTTGATTTAGTATTTTTTATAGTCTCAACAGATTCTAAATCTAACTTTCTTTTGGTTAAATAAATATATTGACCTGCTAATAAATACGAATCTTTTAGACTAGGAATAGCCCCTTCATATTTGTTTAATAAATTTATTTCTAAAAGAGTAGCCATCAAATAAAATCCACTGGGCCTAGTCCCTCTCTAATTACTTCTGCAAAGTCGCCATCAAATTGAATCATAGTAGAGTAAGCATCTTGTAAACAACCACCATCAATAACTATATCTACTACATTACCGTATTCTTCATATATAAAATGAGGGATATCAGCCGTATATTCGACTTCTTTGATTCTTGTACCAGCTGATAATAGTGGATGTCCTAGCTCATTAACAATAGCCTGGCAAATAGCATTATCAGGTATTCTTATCCCTACTTCTTTTCTTTTAGAAGATAATTTTTTAGGTACAAGTTTTGTAGCTGGCATAATCATTGTATATGGCCCAGGTAAAAGCCTTTTCATACTTTTATAAGCTAACCCAGATATATTTGCATATTTTGAAACATCCGATAAATTAGCACAAACAATAGACAATTGCTTATTTTTATCAAAATGACGAATTTGATAGATCTTTTCAATCGCTTTCTTAGAATAAATTGAACAACCCATTCCATAACTCGTATCTGTTGGATAAACGATGATTCCATCTTTATTTAAAATATCAACAACTCTTTGTATCAATCTTTCTTGAGGTTTTTTTGGATGTATAACTAAAAGCATATAGACTCATTTAGGTTCAACTTACAGAATATTAAAGTAACACTACTTTAAATTAAGAGTTTAATGTCAGTAATACTTTATATATCGAAAAAAAGTCCAATTTATTTAACTAGATTGATAGAGTTCTTGTATTACTTTTTTTGTAGACAAAGAATTTTCAAGTCCCATCATTCTTGCTAACTCTTTTTCTACTTCTTTAGTTTTTAATTCTCTAATATTAGATATGGTTTTTTCACTAGAATCTATTTTTTCAACTACAAAGTGCTTATCAGCTTTTAACGCAACTTGTGCTAGATGAGTAATTACTATTACTTGTTTATTTTGGGCAATCTCTCTTAAAACTTTAGCTATTTTATGGGCCGTATCTCCACCTACTCCTGAATCTATTTCATCAAAAATAAATGTTGATGCTGGATGAATCGAAGCAAAACAATGTTTTAAAGCGAGCATTACCCTTGATATTTCCCCACCAGAAGCCACCCTAACTAATGGCTGAAATTCTTGCCCCTTATTAGATGATAAATAAAATTCAACTTCTTCTGCACCATCTCTACTAAGATTTATTTCTCTTTTATCAAAGCTTAAAGACAAAAAGTTTTTTATAGGTAAAAACTCTACTTTAAAACTTGCATGAAGCATATTTAAAAGAGACAAAATACTATTTATATGCTCTTGTAGTTTTAATCCTATTTTCTTTTTCATCTGAGTCAAACTCTGACTCAGCTTAATTAAGTCAATTTCTAAAGCATTTATTTCATTATCAATACTTTCAAAAGATGATTCTTCTTTCATTAAGTTAAATAGCTGGTCGGAAGATTTTTTTTCATAGTGTAGAATATCTTGTATACTAGAACCGTATTTTTTCTTGAGTTGCTCTAACAAAGATATTCTTTCTTCTATTTCCTCTAATGAATTATTTTCTTGTGAAGAAGATATTGACTCGTAATCTGCTAAGTGAAAACTCAAAGACTCTAAACTATCTATTAACAGCTGAGACGAGTCATAAAGCCCTTTTGACTTTATATCTATATCATTTAATGAAGATAAAATATCATTAACTTCATACACTTTTGCACCTAAACTATTTTCAAGTGATGAATCTATTAAATCACGTACATTTACTAATTTTTCTTCAATTGTAGATTGATTAACCAACGAGAGATGTAGCTCGCTTAATTCTTTTTCTTCTCCATCATAAAAACTTGCTGCTGATATTTCCTCAAGTTCAAATTGTAAACGGTCCATTTCACGCTTAAGCTCTTGCATTCGTTGAGATTGTTTCTCTTTCTTTTTTCTAAGTAAAAAATATTGATCATATATTTTATGATACTTTTCTAGTTCAGATGAAAAGCTCTGTCCTCCAAACATAGAAAAAAACTTAAAATGATTTTGAGAGTCTAATAAAGCATATGTTTCATGCTGAGAGTGAATATTGACCAAAGAAGAATAAATTGATTTTAAATCAGAAACCCTAACAATATGTTGATTGATACTACATTTATTTCTGCCAGATGGTAGAATTTCTCGGCGAATTAAAACTTCTGATAAATCTTCGCCCTCTAAAAGCTCTAATAACCATTCATTTTTTAAATTATTCAATGAAAAAATACCCTCAACAACAACTTTATCTTTTTTTACCCTTGCGAGGCTAGCTTCAAACTTTTTACCACATAACAAATTAAGAGCGGTTAAAATGATAGATTTACCTGCACCCGTTTCACCAGTAAAAATATTATAGTTTTTTGAAAAATCTATGTGAAGACTTTCAATAATAGTAAAGTTTGATATATGAAGTTGATGTAACATATTTTTCTAAGCCCTAAACTCTATAGAGTTTTAAAAGTCTTTATTATTGTTTGGATATCTATAGCATTTAGAGAAGGAATCCTCAAAGACGCACCATCTTTTAACATTAAATCTAAGTGATGGTGATGCTCTTGTATAGTACTATTTAAATCTATAATCCATTCTGTAGGAATTTCAACGTAGTCTGCTGCTTGAAACTGTAAGATATGCCTTAAAAACAAAATTATCTTATCTTTTTTTTGTAAAATCAACATATACTTTGGAGATACACAAGAGCAAATCATATGATCTGTAGGTGATAAATCTATTTGTGTAACTATTTGAGTTTTTAATGTATTTAATTGAATAAAGTTTTCATGCTGTAGTACATCAAGTGATTTTTTCCCGTCTCTATATGCTTTATAACTAGGGCTATAATAAGCAAAACACACATTTAAAAGCTCATCCTTATCTTGAGACAAAAGCTTTTGAATCATATACTGAGTATCAAGACGCATAGAGTTTAACAATGGAAATTTATCATCAAATTGCCCCATCCAAGTCGCACTATTTTTATATTCATTTTCACGACTTTGTAATTCTTGTGCTAAAGCTTCTGGGGTTTCGTCTCCATCATATTTTATTTTTTTTATTTTCAACCCAAGTTCAGAAAAAAAGTTATTATCCACAATTTCAACGCTGCCATCTTTACGAACAACAATATCTGAAAGTTGACTATTTTTAAAAGATTCAGAAGAATAAAGTTTTAGTGCCATTTTAGCTAAACATTTTACTTGAAAGTCTTTATCTTTCTCTGCATATTTCAAAATATCAAAATGTGTTTGAACTTGATTTTCTTTCATAAATTCTATCATCTGAACTTTCACCTCTGATAAAGAATTTAAAAAATCTTCTAATTTAATGAGTTCAAAAGATTTTTCTTCTAAATCATCAGGCCTAAACTCATCAAAATTCTCTTCAAAAGTTTCTGTAGACTCTAAACTTAATTCTATGTTTGGAACCTCTTGTTCAGCCATGTCATCAAAGTTTTCAGCTAAATTATCTACATCTCTAACAATCTGAGAATAAAGTTTTTTACAAATCTCAGATTCATCCTTTTTCATTTCTAAAAAACTATTTACATTTTGAGATAACTTTATATCAATTACTCTTTCTATTAAATATTCGAGCAAAGAATAAAACTCCTCTTTAGCTAGTTCAGTGATTGCATAAAATGCAGATTGCTGCATCAAAGATTGCTCACTTTCTATCATATCTGATAAAACTCTATGCTTATCCACATAAATAAAGTCTCTAAAAGCCAAAACTGCATTTGCCCTCGCTCTATTGTTACTATCTTCAAGGTTTAGTAAAACTTTTGTTAATATTTTTGGATTACAAAAACAAGATAAAGCTTCTATTGCATTTGCCCTTAATCTAGGGATATTACTAGATAAATACGATTCAATGAGCCCTATACTGGCTTCTCTTTTTATATTTCCAAGGGCAAGTATCAAAGAAGCAATTACATAATTATCTTCTTCAATCAATAATCTATTTTCGAGTTCAAGATAGCGCTCTTTTAATTTTGATTGAGTAATGGAATTAATTTCCATTAATCTTGTTCTGGAGTCTTCACTATTGAGTGCTGACTCTTCTTTTTTTACTTTTGAGCCCATTAATTGAAAAAAATCTGTTATCGACTCTTCACTACTAATTTGACTATATTTTTCTAAAATTTCACTCGCTTTTATATTTTTATTAGCCGACATCCTATACAAAGATTTAAGGGCCATCTTTTTTACAACTTCATTTCTATCCTGTAATAGGTTTATCAAATAAGTTAAAGGCTCATCAGATTTATATTCACCTAAGGCAAATGCAGCTGATGAACGCATCCAAATATGCTCAGATTTTGTCATCTCTTCAAGTGAACGAAAAACAAGCGATTTATTTTTAAATCGTAAACATTGTAATGCAGTTGCTCTAATTCTATTATCTTCATCTCCAATAGCTTGTAAAAGATAGGGCATACTCAAACCTGAATTTAATGAAAATAAGGATTCTAAAGCTGAAGCTCTAACTCTTGGATCATCATGAGATAAGTAAGTTTCAACCAGCTGATAATCATTTACTTCTCCCAATTTACCTAAACACCCTATGCAACTTGCCAGTATAAATGAATCATTTATCTTAAGCATATATGCTCTCAAAAATGAAAGTATCTCAACTCTATGATAAAAAAGGCAAAACTCAATGATTACTGCGACTCTTTGATGAGAGTTACTATTAAATTCTTGATGAATCACATCTATTGATATATTTTCTAAAAATGGATATTTTTTCTCTTCAAAACGCTGATTTAGGTGATAAATACCCTTTCTAGATAAATACCTTATTTGAACATCTGAGTCATCACTAGATATATTCTTTAAAATAGGAATAATCGAAAATGAGCCCTTTTTCACCCATAAAATTAATCTTTTTTTTCTAGCTTCATTAGATAGAGAAAAGTATTCTCTCATGACTACATCTAGTTTTTTTTCCATATTATTCTCCCAAGCGAATACTAGGATTTCTTAAACATTTAAACTATTCAATCACTACTGGAGTTGTATCATTAGTGAGATCAAATAATGATAACGCATCTTTGTCAAAAAGTCTCATACATCCATGAGATGCTTTTGTCCCGATCGAAGAAGAAACTGGACTTCCATGAATTACAATATTCATGCCAAACTTTACCCAAAACTTATCTTTTTCTAATTTACTTTCTATACCCATTAATCTCGTAGTCATACCAGGAGCTGCCGAATACTTTAATCTTCTCTTCATTTGAAGTGGAGTCGTTTCATAGCTTCTTTTATGATCTGGGCTTTCTGGTGTTCTATAATCTGAATCAAACTTTTTGGTTTCACCATCGGGATTTCCCCCATATGACATAGGGTAAACAAAGATTATTTTATCTGTTTTTTTTTCTAACAAATAAATTAAAAAGTCTTTTTTTACTACTCTAACATAGGTTTTTGATGAATAAACTTTATTTTTAAAGTCTTTTTTAAACTTTTTTCTATAAGTTTTTAATGCATCTACAAAGGTATAAAATAATGATGAATATCTAAAAAAGGATTCCCATCGTTGTGATCTTTGATAGATACTGCCCATATAATCATTTGCTGAATTGCCTAGTTTTTTCCAGTCTTTATAATTTTTTTGATAGTCATCTTCCACTTTTCTAGCATAAGTTAAATAAGGAACCATAAAATTTTTAAGTTCATTTTTTAATTTTGGAAAAGTCTGCTCCCAATTGTAAGCTGGAGGTTCAATTAAATAAAACGGTTCTTCTGAATCATTTTTATCAAAAACTGCTGAATCTATCAGTTTTTTTGGGTCATCAGAGGCAATGATCGAATGTATTTCTTTTCCTGCCCCATCTGTAAAACTGTGATAACTTCCAGAGATGCTCATTTTTAAGCCATCCTCACCAATAGAAGATAATTTTGAATAGTTTTTTTTAAAAAAGGATAAATCTCCTAGTACCAAAAGACTTAAGCCCTCTTTCGTTTGTAAATAATAATCATCTAAAGCCTTATACAAAACTCCGTCTATTATTATTTTATCTCCCGAATAAATTCTATTTTTTGAAAATAAACTCGATATTAAAAAAATGAATAAAAATAAATATTTCATTCGAATTTTAAATATCTTTCTATTTCTACAAGTTTGACATCCTCTTTTAAATTAGAAGAACTATAAAAAGCACGGGCTATCATTAAATAGCTTTTTTTCTTGGGAGGTCTGAAAGTATAAAAAAAGTTTCTTTTCTCTTTGGCTTTTATACTAGTTTTATCTCTAGCATTTAAAGCCTCTTCACGAAAAAATACTATTTGCTCGTTATCCATTATTTTCAATTCAATAAATAAAGTATTATCCCCGTATGTTCCTGTTGGATAGTCATGCCCAGATCCAGTATTTTCGACCTGTAAAGTTATTTGATTTTTAATTAAAGAACTCATTTTAAAGTTCATTTTCAAAGAATCTTTAAATTCTATTTCAAATGTATGCCTTGTAGACAATTTTTTATTATAAATACCTTTACTATGATTTGATATGTAACGCTTAATAGTAGGCATATGACAGGCTTGGCAAGTCAAACCTTCATTTTGTAATCCTGAGGTTTTCCACTCTAAATAAGTTTGCTGATGACAAGATTGACATATAGTAGAATTTAAAAAAGAAGATGTCTTTTTTACACCATGTGGAGCATTAGACCCAATAGGCCCTAGAGTTCGATTACCAATCACATGACAAGATGAACAGGTAATCCCTTCATGTAAGTTAAAGCCTCTCTCTTTTGGTCTTTGTTCGTTTAACTCTGGTCCTAGTGGAGCATGACATGACATACACTCAATAAATTTATAATTATTACTACCTTTAATAAAACTTTCAGAAATAGTAGACATAGAATGTAAAGAAGAACTCCACTCCTCATATATTTTAGAGTGACATTTCTTACAAGAATCGATTCCTGAAGATTTATTGTTATACCTAACATTAATCAAAGATGGCAATAGATCAATCTTTTTTTTAAAATTTGGTACTGGGATTCTGCCTATTGGGGTTTGCTTCTTTTTACATCCAGTAAAAAAAATCAAAATAAAAACTATTAAATATAACTTATACATAGTACAAAAATAGCATAAAACTTTAATATTTTGTATATATACTCCAATAATATAGTATAAGAACTATATTTACCTCAATTTTATACTCATTATCTTATTAGATAAAGTCATAGTTGTATTGTATAATAGATTTATGTTTTTAAATTTAACTTCAAGTAAAACCAATAAAGGAAATATTTTAGTTATGACTTTAGCTATAGTTGTAACCTTTTCTACTATTTCTATTGCTATCAATGATCTAATTGTCTCTCAAGCAAAGTCTATTGAATATCTAGTAGCACAAACACAACTAGAGTATGTCGCCCATGCTGGTTTAATTGAAGCAGAAAACAAGCTCACTGATGATATCAGCAGAACATTAGTTTTAAATAAAACTTTTGCCACATTCAAAAAAAAGTTTTGCGTAGCTTGGACCACTATACCAGACTCTGGAGAGCTCATTTGTAATAGTGCAGCAAGCCCTAATCAACCCTGTTGCACATTTACTGAGTTTGGACAATGTGATAAAACAAATATAAAAGGGATTTGTGAAAGTGAAAATTATTGGCAAGCTAGTTATCTTGCGACATACGACTCACTTAATAAAGTTATCATCACCTCCGCTAATATAGAATTCATCGAAGATATTCCAGATGATACTAACTACACTCCCTTTACTATACGCTTCTACCAAAATAAAGAGATGGCCCTATCATGGGAATAAAAAAAGTAAATGAAAAACGTGCAACTACTTTAATAGAACTATTAATTGCTATCACTATCATTGCTATTGGAATTTTTCCTTTACTCACAGCCTTCTCTAATGTTGTTGCTTCTACTATCATACAAAAAGACCAAATTAGTGCTATTACTCTAGCTAAATTTCAAATGGATTTATATTTAAATCAGTTTCAACTCATCGATAATCTTGCACCTGATTACCCCAACAGTTTTACTTCTGTATCTCCAGCACCAGGAGTTATTGACGATGGAGAATTTAAAGAAAGCCTATATAATGAATCTTTATTTAGAATCATTAGCATATTTGACAAAGACATAGATTTATCTACAAATACTCAGATAAGTTATAAAATCAACTTAAGCGTCTGGAAAATAAAAAATCCACCCAATGAAGATGCTCTTCCTCAGAGTTTAAACTTAATGATTAGTCCAGCTTTTAGCAAAGGGGACGAAAGAATTATCCAACTATATTCTCTTTATAGCCAAAAAAATACAATCGAAGAGTAAAAACTATTGGATTACAAGTTTATTTAAAAGACGAGTTAATTTTAAAATTCTTAGAATATGGTCATTTACATTAATAAGTTCTAAAGATATATTTATTTTATGTAAATTTTCGGTATAGTTTACAATTTTCCATAGAGCAGAAGAGTCTATATAATCAGCACAAGATAAATCGAGCACAATGGTATTTATAGATGGTGCAAACGTTTGTTTAAAGTATTCATCCATTATCGGAAGCCATAAAATATCAATACCAAAAGAACCCTCATTACTAATTAGTTTTGTTTGGATTTCTACTTCTGTTTGATTTAATACTTTAATTTCCATCTTTCTCCCCCATAGTTAAGTAACTCACTTAAAATTAACATATTTTCTTTTTATTCCATAGAAACAAATTCATAATTTTAAAGTATTTCTAAAGTAAAATAGGTTATATCATCACTTGCTGGTGTACCTAAAGTAAATTTTTCTATCATTTCTGAAAGTTGAGACATAAGATTTGGGCTCTCATTATGTATTTGCTCTTTAACAAAATGACTGAAATCTTTGTAACCTAAGCGTTTTTTATTGGGACCAATCACATCATATACACCATCTGTAAAAAATAAAATTTTATCTCCTGAATCAATATCTAAACTATGTTTTGAGTAATCTGCAACTTCATCCATGTATAGGGGATAACCTCTATCGCTTTCAAGCTCTATTGTATTCAAGTAATTTGATTGATAATATATTGGGTTTTCGTGCCCAGCAGAAGAATAAGTTAACTTTTTTGTTTTCCAGTCAATTATACATATAAAAAATGTTATAAAATTTTGTACTGGTAAACATCTAATTAATTTTTCATTCAAAACAGATAATAATTGATCTGGCTCTAAAATATCATAAACATATTCTGTAAATAGTGATTTTAGTACAGCCATTATAACTGTAGATTTAGCGCCATGCCCAGAAACATCCCCAACTGCAAATACCGTACGATTTTCATCTATATTTACAATATCAAAAAAGTCTCCACCAGAGTCCATACTTGGCTCATAATGGCTAATGACCCTATATCTTAAGTTTTCTATTAAAGATTCTCCAGGTAAAAGTAGCCTTTGTAATTGTCCGATATCTTCTGTTTCTTTTTTTATTAATTTATAAGCTGAATTTAACTTTTCTAAAGCAGATTGTAACTCATATTGAGCTATCTTAAATTGATAGGCAGCTCTTAAACGAACTCTAAGTTCTAAAGGATCACATGGCTTTATTAAATAATCAAAAGCACCCGCCTCTAAAGCTTGAGTCAGCATTTGAACATCTTGATGAGAAGTCAGTAAAATTACAGGAATGTCTTTCGTATTTACCATTTTTTTCAAAGCAATGATTAAATCTATTCCTGACATTTTAGGCATTTTTAAATCTGATAAAATAACATCTGGCGGGTTTTTTATAGCAGCATTAAAAGCATCAATAGCATTTGAAAAAATTTGTTTTTCAAACCCTGCTCCTAAAGTCTTATTTAAAAGTTCCCGAATTGTTCTTTGGTCATCAATTATAAATACTCTCATATTATTTTAATTTATAGTTCTTCTAAGAAGCTCATAAACTCTTTTTCTAATTTTGTTAAAGATTTCTTTATTTTTGGATTTAATTTCTTTACTTTTTGTATCTTTGTTTTAGACTTTTTTAAGGGCTCGTTAGCTCCAACAAACATATCATCTAAAAAACTTTCAAAATCACTTTCTTCTTTATTTTTTACAGGTTTTTCTAATTTAGCTAAGTTTCTCTTTTTAAGTTTTTTTGTTTCATTTGGATTTAAAAGGTTATTAAAAATATCCTGTGTTCTTTTATCCGATGATCTAGCTAAAACTTTTTTATTTTCAAACTTTTTTATCTTATTTTTTGGAGAACTATTCAAAAGTAAGTTATCAAAAATTTGCTGAGTTCTTGGATTACTCGATCTGGCAAAAGTTCTTAATGTCTTCTTTTTTTTAGGGCTATTTATAAAGCTAGCCAATTGACTTTTAACTTTTTTATTTTTTCTTGGTTTTGGTTTTGGTTTTATTAAAGCTTTTTTTGTTAACTTTTTTTCAACTCTATGTAAGGTTTCTTCTATTTCTTCTTCTTCATTGTACACAACAAAAGCTAAATCTTTTTGAAAAAAGTCTTCTTCCCAACTATCTACTTTATCCTTTTTATTCAATACCTTTTTAGAAAAGTTTACTTTTTCACTTGTATTTATAAAATCTAAATCTTCATTAATTTCTAAATAGCTTAATTTTTTCTTTCGTCTTCTTTTTTTAGGTCTCCTTTTCTTTTTAGGTTTTATTAAACTACTCTTTGATTTTTTCTTAAAAAACTTTATATTTCCTAAATTAAATTTACCTACATCCAATAGTTTCGCTTTATCAAACCCTCCCATATCAAGAGGAGACAAAAGCTCCATAACAATGGCATCTTCTACTAATGGTGCAATAACTCTTGGCTTTTGAGTTTTAACTTTTATAAGATTATTTTCATTTGCTTGTTTTTTTTGTGTAACTTCTTTTTGTATATCAATAGAATCAAGTTTTTTTTCTTTAACAGCACTTTTTATAAATTCTTTTTTATCTTCATCAGCAATCATCGTATCTTTTGGATCTTCTTCCCATAAGTTTAATAAATTAGCTATTTTTTGGGCACGATCTCCAATTATTTTATCACTAACATCTTTCTTTTTTTGATGTATTTTTTTATCTAAAGAAGTCTTTTCTTTTTTTTCTTGTTTTTTCTCTATTTTATACTTTTCGCTTTTTACAATATCTTTTTCAAGCATTTTAATTAAGTTATCAAAACCTTTTTCCTTTTTCTTTCTTTTTCTTTTTTTTGTATTATTTTTTAAACTACTTATATTTTTTTTCTCTTTTAAATATTTTATTTTCTTTAGAAAACTTGAGAAATCAACGGGAGAGTCCCCAATGAATTTACTTTTATCTAACTTTGATAATTTTACTTCTTCATTTAATTCTCTTGGCTTTTTTTGATTCTTTTCTTTGCTAGGACTAGATAATGGAGTACCATCTGAGTTTTCTATTATTAATCCAGAAATACGATTCTTTTCTTCTTCAATACTACCCTTTGGAAAAAGAACTAATCTTTCATCACCATAGTCTGTTGTAAATGTTGTTGATTTTGGTGCATTTCTTACAATCGTTGGAGTAATAAAAATATATAACTGTGATTTTTCTCCTCCGTTATTTTTTCTCTTAAATAGTGAACCAAAAATTGGCAATCTTGATAGCCCCGGGATAGAGTCAGCAGCTTTTCTATCATTTTCTTTAATCAAACCACCTATTACCAAAGTTTTACCAGATGGAATCACCACTGTAGTATCAATAGACCTTTCATCAATAATTGGAAATTCAGATGAAGTTTCAGTCGCTTGAGCATTTGCTTGATTTGTA
The DNA here is from genome assembly GCA_002402105.1 of Candidatus Cloacimonadota bacterium. Classification (GTDB taxonomy): domain Bacteria; phylum Muiribacteriota; class UBA6191; order UBA6191; family UBA6191. The sequence goes on along the minus strand of NVVD01000010.1, from coordinate 81,192 downwards.
TCTATAACTTTTGTAATAATTGTACGTACTTCTTTTAACACAGTAATTCTTGGATTTACATGCATCTCTACTTCTCGATTAGCATTTATTCTTGGAGTTACCGTTAGTGTAACCCCAATATCCACATTCTGAATTTTTGAACTAACCACACCTGATTTATTTTCATTTGTAACAAAAGGAAATTTTTCAGTTACATCAATCGTAGCTTTTTCATTATTTAAAACCATGATTCTTGGATTATTCAATATTCTTGATTTAGAACGAGTTTTTATTCCTGTTACTTTAATATTTGTTATTTTTGATGGGTTGGAAAACTTAAAGAAGTTTGTTACATCTGTTGACAAAGATGTTATTAGTTGATCTGCGTTATCTGGACTGTCTTTGTTCCAATTAAAAGCCGTATCAATACCTAGCTTATCAACATCTGACTCGTTTAAATCAACAAACATTACATCAATAAATACTTGTCCTCTTGGCACATCAATAAACTCCAAAGCCTCTTTCATTTTATTAAATCTCGACTTTGTATCAAATACTAAATACCTATTTGATTTTTCATCATTCGATGATTTTCCTTCTTTTGATGCATATTTTTTTATAATATCTGATACAACACTCTTTTCAACATAGCTATAACTCAAATAATGATAATGATAATTACTACTCTCTGGGTCCATCTCTTCTAAATAACCTAGTTCCTCTAATACTTTATTGATTCTTCTTAAGTTCCTTTTATATTCTATTACAAATACTGTTTTCTTAACCGGATCTTTTATAACTTTTTTACCCTTGCTCGTTGCTATATTTTCTATCAATTTTAAAGCAAACTCAAAATCTGCATATTGTTTTAGTTTAAAAAATTGTTCATCTAAAAATTGATCCTTTACCTTACTATCTTGTAAATAAATGATTCCATTTTTTTTGATATAGGTTAAATTTGCTTGATCTAAAAGTACTTGGAAAACCGTTTCTAAGGGTAAGTCATATAAAACTGCCTTTATTTTATTTCCTTTTCCAATTGATTTTGAAACAATATTTAATCGATATTCTGCAGCAATTTGATCCATAATTACTTTTATCTCTAAATCAGCAGCGGACAGGTTAATTTTTTGTTTTCCTCTAGCGCCAAATACAGAGTCAGCTAAAATTGGAGATTGGTCTGCTGCACTTAATAAATCGATTTCTTCTGTCCATGGGGTATTTTTAGGAGCCAGTCTTTTTGTAGCATTTTTAGCATCAAATAATTTACTATCAGCTGTTACCACGCTTGTTTGTAACTTTGTCAGAGATTTTTCTGATGTTGACTTGTTTGCACTCTTCTTTTTTGAAGCTGTACTTTTTGATTTAGATTTTGATGAATCTAGATTCTTTGCTTTTTTAGGACTTCTTTTTTTTCTAGAAAGTCTTTTTGGAGCATCTGCTGCCCAAGAAAACTGACTAAAGCTTCCCATAAACATAAAAAATATTAAACACCAAGCAATTACTTTATTTAGTCCTAGCATAGGATCTCCATTGGGTTCAAAGATAAAAAACAAATATTATCCCTGTTCCAATAGTCGGACAAAAAGTAGCACTTTTTAATAAATTTTGTATAGGTTTTTAACTATTCATTTGTATATGGTATTAATTCAACTATATTTCTCTCTGTTTCATCTTCAGCACTTACATTTAAAGTCAGCTTAAAAACTTCATTTTTATTTAAATGTTTGACAACAGTGTATTTACCACCAATATGTAACAGACGAACCAAAGTATGGCTTTTTCTAGGCTCAATTAAAAACTCATCTCCTTGTTTTTTCCAACCTAAACCATTTCCGAATAAAGCTGAACGCTCTATATCAGAATAAGCATAAATAACAGACCTTAAAATTAATTTTTTTACAGCACTATTAGGCCCTTCGATACTTTTTTCTGCTTCACCAAAGTTTGAATCCCAAGGGTTCCCATCAATTTTTTTAACCTCTAGTTTTGGTTCGTTTTTCTTAAATTCCTCAAAAGATAGGGCTGTACCCAATGATGAAAAAATTACATGAATTTTTAATTTCGCCTGTATCAGTCCCTTATCTTTTTGAACTCCATCCTTAGATTTTTTCTTAGGTCTTTCTAAAGTTAATGATGAAATAGAAACCGATTTTGAGACATTCTCAATTTTTTTAACCAGCTTAACTACATCAATAAATTGACCTTTTACTAAATATGTATAAATAATCTCTGTATAACTGTTTTTAGGAATCCTTTTAGGACTATTACCCAAAGCTATTAAATTATACCTAGCATCTCTACCAAATAAATATTGATATAGCTCTTGTTCATAGTTTTGACCTAAAATAAACTTTTTAAACTCTTGAGCTTCGTTTCTCATTCTGGCAATACGCTTATCTGTATTAGTGATTACTTGTTGTAATGAAGCAAGCTCATTCGTCATGTTATTTTCTGTGGTTCGTAACTTACCTAAATCTTTATTTAGCTTAATTATACGTCTTTGAGTACCTTTTAAAGCACTTGCTCCAAATCTAGGAGCTATAATTCTGCTATAAAAAGTATAACTAGGGATAAAAACTATTAAAACAGCAATCAATATTTTTTCTTGTAAACGAAGTGATTCAAACATAAGTTATGACCTCTTCTTTCTTCGTTTTTTAGATGGTTTTGATTTCTTTTTCAACGATTTTTTCTTTATTTCTTCTTTTAGGGTAATATCATCCTCGACAGATTTTTTATTCAATTTTTTTGCTAATTTATTTTTAATGTTAGGTCTTTTTGCAATAATCTTTAATATTCCTAAAAGAACTTCTTTCCCTACTTTTTTATCTATCACTTCAATTCGAGATTCTACAATTTGAATCGTTTGAATAATATCTTTTCTACGATTTAATTCAGACATAAACTCCGTCAAATAAACATCTGACTGAGCATGCATGACTATATCTACTTCATTTTGAGCCACCGTAACAGAGGCAATTGCCAAGTTTCTAACCTTATCTATAGACTCCCAAATAGCCATTAGAAGCTTATTTTTTTTTGCATACTCTAAAGATGTACCCACAACAAAATCATATTCATTTTTTTCTTTGCTTAGCTTTGACTTACTTTCATCCCTTCTAGCACGCCAGACTTTTAACTCTCTTTCTAACTTTCTAGAGTTACTTTTTATCTTGCTTTTTTCTTTAGTTAAAGCCTTTTTTTGAGCTTCTACCATTAACTTTTCTTTTTGGTTACCCTTGCCAACAAAAGCACTAAAAACTATAAATAAAAATAATAGAGCATAAACCCCATAAACCATATAATCACGTTGGTCTAAGCCCTTTTTTTGATTTCGTTTTGATTTTTTCTTAGCCATAAATCAACTATTCTCCTTGATAAGCCAAAGCCAAACCTAAAATACAATTAAAGTGATGATGCAATCCACCCTTAAGTTTTGCTTCTACTTCTTCGCTCAAGTTCATTTGCTCTACTGGTTTATATGAAGTTACAGGAATATCTAAGTTATCTTTAATATAATCTACTAACACAGGTATTTCGGCTAAAATACCCGTACAAATAATTTTTGAAATATTCTCAATTTTCCATTCAAGCACTCTTGAGATATAAAAAGCCTTACAACGATCTAACTCTGTTTTTAGATATTCAAGCTCTGCTTTAATTTCATTTACGACGTCTTCTGGGATATCATATTGAGAAGGCTTATCTTTTAAAACAAAACTGAAAAGCTCATCTTGAACAAGAAGCATTGCTGAATTTTCATCAAGCTCCATTTTTTGAATAATCAAGTCAACGAAAGATGATAAATTAAAAGCGATACAATGTGAAAAGCGAAGCTCCCCCTGATAATAAACATTGTAAATACAGGTTTCCCAATCCATAGATAATAAAACATCATGGGACTTTGAGTCTTCGTCATAATAAGCCTCATAATAAGGTGCTAAACTATTACTTGAATACTCTAATGAGTCTAGTTCATATCCTAGTTCTTCTAAGGCATCCATTGCATCTTGAGCTGGAAATCTAAATACACTTTGAATCAATATATCTTGAGAGTTTTTAATTTCAGAAATACTTTTTCCAATTAAATGTACTTCTGAAACAAAATCTTCTTCATTTGGCATTATTTTTTTTGTTAATAAAAAGTCTTCTAGTTCTTCTTCATCTTCAATAACTACTGTTTGAAAAAACTTTTGTCTATTACTATGATCGGTTGCACAAACAATAACAGAATGCTGCTTTGGAGAAAACTGTGCTGCTAAAGACTTTAAACTTTTTTTTAATTGATCTACAAAGTCTTCTTCTTCTTTTGCCAGACGATAAGGCCAAGCAGCTAAAAATACTGACTCAATTTTTGAGTCTTCTTCTTTACTTAATTTTAAAGCCCTTAATCCATTACTACAAACCTCTACAATTAATTTTTCTCTTTTCCCTCTACCAAAAAAAATATTTGCCATCTAAAACCTGCTAAAATTGTATAATACCCAACCAGAAGTGGTTTTTCCGTTACACGGAAAACCACAAAGCTTGGGAAGCTTTTTAAAACCTACGGTTTTCTCTAGTTGGTTATGAACCCAAAACAGGAAAACCATTTGCATTTGGGTATAAAATATAATACTTAAAATCGAATTAAACATTTACTTTTATATTCTTCGTACTTTTTAAAACTCTTCTTGAGTTTCTTTTCTTCATTTTTTAAACGAATCCATTGCAATATAACAAAAAGAAAATAGATCAGCCATTTTTCAGGACTACTACGCAACAATGCCGACCCAAATGCAGCAATATATTCACCTAAATACATGGGGTGCTGAATATAAGAGTAAATACCTTTTGTAACTAAAACCCGTGCCTCAGTCATTATACTAAAGGAAGAACGAAGTGTATATAGAGCAGTAACCGTTATACATGTTCCTATAAATAAAAAAAACCAAGCATAAATTCTTAAACCTTCTCCAACAATAGGAGAATATTTAATCAATGAATTTAAACTTGATAAATTAAAGTTACCTTGCTCTATGATTTGAACAGCTAATTTATAGTCTGGCAAATCATACATTAAAAAGAAAGGAAAAACTCCACACAATAGAGGCAATAAGATTTCTTTGACACCTTTTGCTTCTGATACAGGGTCTTTTCTAAATAAGTAAGCTAAAATGAAGCCAAAATACAAAAGTCCCTCCATTAACCAGAGGGACTTCCAAAAATATATTTGATAATGTGAACAGTGCTTATAAGTTAAGAAAGAAAAACCACATACAGCAATTAGCCTAATTAACTTTTGTTTCACTATTGATTTTTACCAGCCTCATAAGCAGCTTGAACCTTAGCATACTCATCTCTAGCTGTCATGATTTTATCTCCATCACCACTAGCTAAAGCTGTTTTTAATTTACTATAAGCCTCATTGACATTTGATTTTAACTGGGCTAAGTCAACTGTTGGAGCTTGTGGAGCCTGAGTTGTTGGAGCTGATGTACCATTATTTGTACTTGGTTGATAAGGATTATTTTGATTAAAATCAATTCCACTTGAGCCTTGTCCATTATTACTTGGGTTTCCGTTATTTTGTTCATTATAGTTTACAGTATCATAGCCTGGGTTTTGCGCTGTATTGTTACCAAATGGAGGTAAACCTGTTTGAACTGGCTGAGGCTGTGGTTGATATTGACCCGGAGTTCCGTATCTCCCATCACCCTGAAAACCACCAGGATTTTGATTATAAGAACCGCCACCTTGTGTATAAGACCCCCCACCCACTCCAGAATAATCTGGTTGAGAGTAAGGATTTGTACCTGTACCATAAAAATTAGCTGCATTATTTTCTGTATCGTTTAATAATAGAGTGCCAGCATTGATTTCACTAATAATAGATTGAACTTCTGTTTTCATTTGAGATGGTCTATTTACACTTGCCGCATAATAAACTCTTCTGACTAATCTCTCATTACCTTGTGGTGGAATTGCACCTTGTAACGCTCTTAAACGCTGTCTTGCACGGTTTTGCTGACCTGAGTTTAAGTCTGCCATCACTAATCTAAACTGATCTGTAATATATTTTTTAGACAAATCATCTTGACCTTGATAACTTTGGTTTGCACCAGATTCCCAACCAAGACGCATTCCTCCTGATTTGAAAGAACCATAAATACTATTAATTTCTGTTTTTAAACTTGACTTATAACCAAGTTGAATTGTCAATTGAACTCTTCTGTATAGCTCAGAGTCTCCAAACTTTCGTACATAAGAACTTAAAGAATACAATTTTTGCATTGCCTGATAAGGTCTATTTTGATTTACGTCAGTAACAGCAAACCTTAATTGATCTTCAATCCAGTTGTTATCAACATAAGAAAAATTATTACCCATACCAGTATTCTGAGTTTGATATTGTCCTTGGTACCCTTGATTATAAGAGTTATACCCCTGTGAATAATATGAAGTTTGATAGCTGTTACCAGAATATCCTTGACCTGAATTATAAGCACCATAATACTGGCTTGACCCATAATTTGGTGTTTGTCCGTATCCGTTGTTCGCAAATGAACATGAAGATAAAAGAGCTACTCCAGCTAGACTTCCTAATACTTGTTTGATTAATTTTTTCATGGCAATATCCAATTTAGTTTTTGATTACAAAACATACTACGCAAAGTCAATGCAAATTGTTTCAAATCAATCTAATTTTCTTTTTTAAGCAAAAAAAAACTACTCATCTAATTTCAATGAATAGCTTTAATATATAAAAGTAATTTAAAACTCTAGTCTTATAACTCCTCTAAAGTCTCCTATTTTATAATCTAGCGCTTTATCGTTTGGATATATTTTTGCTATTTTACTTCGAGTCATTATTTTCATATCTTTTCTAGTACCATGACAATTTAAACAGGTATCTTTTATACCAATTGATCTATAAAACCTATAAAAAAACTTTCCTGATTTAACTTGCTGTTGTAAATATGAGGACTTTTTTTCTTTTTTAAGATAATCAATAGCAATCTGATCTAATTTATCAGGTGCATTATTAATGTTTCTGGTTTTAGTACTTATTCTTTTTATACTTTTTAGCTTATATTTTTTACGAATTTTTTCAGTCATCGGCAATACCTTTAAACTACAAACTTCAACAGATTTTACAAAACCATTTTTTTTTATCGACTCTTTTAATGCGCTGCCCAGATGAGTCATTAATTCAGCGCTTATTCTTCTTCCTTTTTTTAATATATCAATTTCTTTAATCAATCTCTCTCCATCTCCTGGATTAAAGTGTCTTTGTGTACCTGATGCAAATATATAAGTACTTGATAGTAAAAGTATAACAATCATTTTTTTCATTTAAATCTCCTGAGTAATATGTATGTCTAATTAATAATTCAATCTATGCAAATAGTATGCCTACCTCTCAAAAAGATACACTTATCTTTTTGTACCCTCCTTTTTGTTTTAGCTGTATATAAAGTATAATTTACATATATATCAAAACAGGATAACCACTTGTATTTGAATATAAATAACCCTTGATATGAAAGCTTAAACAATGTGGCCCTTTATAAATGACAGAATACACTTTGGTATAACAGGACTCCGTCAGTCTGGTAAAACCGTTTTTATTAGTGCAATCTTAAATCAATTATTGCACGAAAAAAAAATAAGTAATTTCTTTCCAAAGGGTAATCGAGAGTTTTCGGCTATTTCAGCACCCTTACCTCCACACTTGCCAGAGTTTCCTTTATATCAAAATATAGAAGCTATTAAAGGCAAAGAAAATTTAAAAGTTTTACCGAAATTTCCAGAATCTACAGATTGTATTAGCTATTATGACATTGATTTAAAATTTGTATCTAATAGCTTCTTTCAAAATTTTGGTCTTAATCGAAAAACAAACTTAAAACTACGATTTGTAGATTACCCTGGCGAATGGCTACTTGATTTAAATCTAAGAAATACTAGTCATTTTGATTGGTCTATTGACCTACTAAAAACGTACGACAAATTTCATTCAAATAATCCGCTTTATAAAAAGTTTTTGAATTATTGTGATGATATTATTAACCAAAAGTTTCATTTTGACAATAATCCACAAGAAGAATGCAATCAAATGGCATTACTATATAGGGATTTTTTAATTCAAGCTAAAAATAATGGATTTTATTTTCTACAACCTGGACGATTTGTCATGCCAGGTGATGCTAAATTTGAACAAGCAAATATGAAATTTTGTCCTTTTCCATTTCAGCTCTTAACATCAGGTAAAAACCAATATCAAGATAAAATTTTTCAAGAGCTAGAAAAAAGATATCAAAGCTATATAGATGTTTATGCTAAACCTTTTTACAAAGATACTTTTCAACTATTTTATAGACAATTAACTTTAATTGATTTAATCTCTCCTTTATCATCTGGAGATTTTCAACTCTATCAAGATTTTACAAAGTCTCTTAAGACAACCTTGTCAGAGTTTTCATTTGATCGACCTTGGTGGAAACCATCTATATTTGACTCTAGTAATTATGTACAAAAAATAATGTTTGTCGCTAGTAAAATTGACTACATCCCCAGCAATCAACAAAAATTTGTTAAAGAGTACCTATTAGACATTCTTAATTCATGCCTAGATTTAAATAAACTCGATGAAAATCAATGGGGCTTATCTGTCATTGCATCTATTTTATGTGTTCATCCATCAACTATTTCACATGACAATCAAGATATCATTTTACTCAAAGCCCTAGAAAAACATCTAAATTCTTATAGAGAATACCATTGGTCATTTCAAGGGCAATTTCCTACAAAAATATTAGATTCAGAAAGTTTTGAAAAAATTGCCAAAGATTTAAAAGTTTTACCAAAAAAATTGCTTCCACTAATGAACCTAAACCCTCAAGCAAAGTGGAGAAACCCTCTTTTACATAACCTTAATTTAGGAGAGGTTATGAGATTTTTACTTTATGATCTACTACTTTAGGAGACAATATGAACAATCAAAGTTTTGAAATTATAGGTGGACCAATTAATGAAGAGCCCACAAAAAAAGAATCAAAAAAAAATACCGAAAAGAAAAAACTTTCAATTTTAGGAGGGCCAGTAGAAAAGGATGAACTACAAAGTTTTTATAGTGGTTTTGACTCTAAAGATTTAATTGATACAGATTTTCAAAAAAGCCTACCTACATTTAATAGTAGTAAACTTTTTATTATTAGCTTGATTCTTTTTACTTTTTTAGTATTTCTTAATTTTTCTATCGAATTTACCCAATACTCTTTTGCCCTGTCACAATTGAATGGATATTTATCTATCGTAGCTTTTTCTGGACTAGGCTTGGGTTTATTTCAATGGATTTATAGTGATTTAAAGGCAATTTCTCAACTTAAAACCTCGTACAAACTAAGAGTAACTGCTTCAAACCTTTATAACTCTTTATCACAAGGAGAAAAAATCCCTTTATCACAAGTTAAAGATTATTTTTTAGAACTATCAAATAACTGGAGTTCACAATCTGATTACTCAAAAAAACAACTCTTAGAACTTAAATCTGAAATTGATTGTAGACTTAAAAACAAAACAGAAGTAGAACCAATCATCTATTTAAAAAGGTTAGATGAAGAAATTTTGTATGATATAGACCAAAAAGTTAAATCAACTATTCATAAAAAAGTATTAAGATGTGCCATTAGTACCGGCATTTCAAATATCGCTTTAGTTGATGCTTGTTTTTTTATACTCATCTATCTTTCTTTAGTAAAAGAAGTCTGCCAACACTACGGATATAGACCAGGCCCCATTGGTACAATATGGATTTTAAAAAGTGTCGGAACTGGAGCCTTACTTGCTTCTAGCTCTCAAACACTTTTAAATTTAGCACCAGAGGCCTTTTCACAAGAGTTTGCGGCAAAATTAGGACAGGGATCTCTCATGGGACTTTGGATGCTAAAAAGTGGATATCACCTTATGGAAATTTGTAGACCATTCCCCAAAAGTCTAAATCAACAAAACTCATACACCCAAGAGTTTTTTCAACTATTTTCCAAGCAAAAAGCCACATGAAAAATATTCAAAAATGCCTAGAGTTAGGACAATTTAATCAAGCAAAAGAGCTTTGTTTATCAAAACTAAAACAAAACCAAAATAACCAAGAAGCACTTTTTTTATTAGCCCAATCTTACTCTTTTCTTAATCTATTAGAACAATCTATTTCTATATTCAATAAATTAATTCAACTCAATCCAAAGAGTGCAAATCATTATAGTAACCTTTCAGTTATCTTACTAAAAAATAATCAATCAAAGCTTGCCTTAGAAAACCTACAACTTTCTATTAAACTCGACCCCAAATCATCTTGTACCTACTTTAATCTTGGCAACACCTATCAATACTTAAACGATTATCAAAGTACAATTAAAAACTATAAAAAAGCCATACAAATTCAGCCTAACTATGTAAAAGCCATATCTAATTTAGCTGCCTTTTACCTTAAACACCTTAAATTAGATAAATCTTTAAAGCTTTTATTAAAGTGTATACAACTTGACCCTATCTGTTTAGCTGCTCACCTTAATTTATCTAATATATATCGTGAGCTACACCAAGAACAAAAAGCAATCTCTCATGCCATTGAAGCTTATAAAATTGCCCCTGATGACATTGAAGTATTATCTAATTTCAATCATATCTCTTTAACTACCTGTTTATGGACTGAAACTAAAATTGTTTGGGAACATCTTGATCAAATGAATCAATCATATATCGCACAAAATATACCAATGATTGAACCCCCATTTTTAAATATATCAAGGGTTGATGATCCATCAGCTAATTTACAAATTGCAAAACATACCACAAAATTCATTCAAGTTGAGAAAAGTAAATTTCGGGTAATACCCTTACCTAAAAATGATGAAAAAATCAAAATTGGGTATATGTCTGGTGACTTTAAAGATCATCCTGTCGGACAAGCTGTTTTAAAATTATTTGAAAACCACTCCGATAATTTTGAAAGTTATGCTATCTCATTTGGTAAAGATGACCAAAGCCATATTAGAAAATACATTTTAGGCACCTGCAGCGAGTTCATAGATATTGAAAAACTATCACACCATGAGGCCGCCAAAAAAATACATCAATTAAAGCTCCATATATTAGTTGATTTAAGTGGTCACACAAAACGTAATCGAATGGAAATTTTTGCCTTTAAACCAGCTCGAATCCAAGTACATTACTTAGGTTTTGCAGCTAGTACAGGAGCAAGTTTTTTTGACTATATGATTGCAGATAAAACAGTTATTCCTATAGGTGAAACCCAATTTTATAGTGAAAAAATTGCATATTTACCCAATTATTATCACTTAATTGATGACTCTATTACAATTTCTAATAAATTTAAAAGTAAGGCCGATATAGGACTTCCTGAGAATAAATTTATTTTTACATCTCACTGTAGTAAATATAAAATAACACCTGATATGTTTCAAGCATGGATAACAATATTAAAAGAGGTTAGTAACTCTATTATTTGGCTATCTGATTGCTCTGATTATTGTAAACAAAACTTAATAAATACTTTTATCACAAATAACATCAATCCAAATAGAATATATTTTGCAGAGTTTTTAGAAAACAAGTCAGATCATCTTAATAGACTTCAATTTGCCGATTTGGCTTTAGATACCTACCCATACAATGGTCATACAACCACAAATGACGCTCTTTTTTGTGGTTTACCAGTATTAACCACACAAGGCAAACACTTTGCCTCTAGGGTTAGTGAAAGTCTTTTACATGAACTTGGTTTGGATGAATTAGCTACAAATAGCCTCGATACATATATCCAAAAAGCTATTTTTATTGCTAAAAACAAAGACCTTTTAAATAAGTATAAAGATAAAATTAAATTAAATTTTTCTGTCTTTAAATGCTCTAAACTGGTTAATAATCTAGAGCATTTATATTTGAAAATGATTGAAGATAAAAAATCTAACTCTAATAGTAATTTTTTATAAATCACTCCAAACTTTGGACCATAAGAAGTTCTTCGCTTAATAAATCATTTTTAATTTCTTTTTTAGAGGCAACAAAAACAGCTCTTGTTAAATGAGATAGGTCAGCTCTATTCCAATCAAGTGGAAATTCTTCATGACTTGGTTGAGTTTTTGTTAAATAAACATATGGAAATCGTTTCTTTAATTCAGCCCATAGATATGATCTACTTGGGCGACTTCCAATTCTTGAAAATGCCTGGGTTTGATCATCTAACTCTTCTAGTAATAGATTTTCTTTAGATAAAGATGTTGATACACAAGTTTCTAAAAGTAAAACATCTTTACAAGATTTCTCTAAAAAATCTAAAGCCTTTTCAAGGTTTTCAATATGATATAAAAGCCCATAACAATGTATTATATCAAATTGGTTTCCACTAAAAGTTGGATTTTCCATGTCTAATCCCTCTACTTTTAAATCAGGAAACCTTTGCTTCAGTATAGCTAAGTTTTCTTCTCTTACTTCAGTAATTGTAATATCACAGGCCCTATCAATATAAAAAGTAGAATGATCTCCAATACCTGCCCCAACCTCAAGAACAGTTTTACCAACTATAGGAATCCTTAAACTTTGTAAATGCTCTAGTCTACGAGCATTATGACGTAAATACCCACCAGAATGAAATAGATTAACTGCTTCTTGTATTCTTTCTTCTAAACTCTTCATTTAAAACCCCTTATAAACGAAAAAAGACCCACAAAGTAAAAACTAAGGAGTCTAAAATTGGTAATAGCGACGCAGGGATTCGAACCCCGGACACGTGGATTATGATTCCACTGCTCTAACCTACTGAGCTACATCGCCAAGTAATCTAGATGCGGGAGAAGGATTTGAACCTACGACCTTCGGGTTATGAGCCCGACGAGCTACCATACTGCTCCATCCCGCGACGATTAATAACTTACAAACGATAAAAAGAGATGGATGCGGGAGAAGGATTTGAACCTACGACCTTCGGGTTATGAGCCCGACGAGCTACCATACTGCTCCATCCCGCGACATATAAAATGGTGGATACCCAGGATCAGAATCGAACTGATACTCCATTGCTGGAATTGGATTTTAAGTCCAACGCGTCTACCTATTTCGCCACCTGGGCATCTCTCTTCCGTTTGGAAGGTCTGTATAATACCCAAATCGGTTTGCATTGTCAAGAAAAAGTTTTATTTAATTAAAAAGAGATATAAATTGATCCTGTAAATTAGTCTTTTTTCTTAAATCATATTGATTTAAGCAAAATACTGTTACATCTGGTACGTTATATACTGCTGATAACACAGCTATTTTTAATAGTTGCTTATCACCTATCTTTTCAGCATAATGAATATCTTTAATAAAAAAAGCGTCTGCCCACATATGTTGAGATGGATGATTTACATTATTATTTAATATAAGTGGCTTTAAGGCTCTACCTGCTATTCCCAAAAAATGATGAAAACAAATGCCTTGTTTTTCTAAAAAACTTGAAACATCTCCAAAAAGAGGTTGGTCTTCATATAGTTTGATAAATTCAACTTCAGAAAGTATTGCACAGGTTTCTTTTAAAGTTTTGATTCCCCCCTCAAATACCTCTAGCTCGGCTCCTTGGATATCTATTTTTATAAAATCAATCTTCTCTATTTTATGCTTATCTACAAAAGAGTCTAAACTAATTGTATCAATGGATTCTATCGATTTTATTTCAACAACCTCTAAAGAGTTATACATTTTTAAAAGAGGCTCATCTGGTTTATATAAAGAAGAGCACATTGGATGGACAGTATTATAAAACTTACGTGTTTCTTCTTTTTTACCTATTGCATTACAATAAAATTTTATATTTTTATTATGTTTTTTATTTAAATCATCACATAACTTTTGATCAACTTCAAAAGCTATAATATTAGAGTCTGGAAAATAATCTAACAACTGATAAAATGGCTCTGGATTATTATCTAATGGTAAGGCCCCTACTTCCATTATTGTAAAAGCTATGTCTTTTTCTACTTTTAGAATAATCTTTGCTAAAGCCTCAACCATGTTTATTTGCTGACTTACCATTTTAATTTTTCAACCAACCCTTTAACCAAAGTACCCCAGTTAAAGTAGCTCCAGATATATTTAGACTATTAACCCTACCTTCTCTTGGGATAGAAATAATACTATCAATATGATTTAAAGTAGCCTCTTTTAAACCAAAACCTTCTGAACCAAGTACCAAACAAACATTATCTTTTGAGTCGTGTTTTACCTCAAGAATACTTTTTTTAGCTTTACTCTCTAAACCATAGATAAAGAAATCTTTTTCTCTTAGCTCATCTAAAACTTTTTCTATTCGGGAACTAGATAAAACAGGCATATGTTCAATGGCACCAGCAGAAGTTTTAGCCACAGATCCTAGTTGAATATCACAAGAACCCTTTACACCAACAACTAATAAATCAATTGCGAAATGTTCACAATGCCTAATTAATGCACCCAAATTTTGTGGATCTTGAATTTGAGGAACAACTATAATCCTTAAGCCCTGTTTTTTATTTTCATAAATTCTGTTTAAAGATGAATTTCTAATAGAAGCCGTCTCTGCAACAAACCCTTGATGCTGTTTACTTTGGCATTTATTAAATATTTCATGTTTATCTAATTTTTCATGATAAATTTCTTTATCACGAATCATTTGAAGAATACGACGACCCTCTTTATCTAAACCATCTAAATGATAAATTTTTTCTATCACTTGAGTATCTGATTTTATAGCCTCTAAAATTGGGTTTCTACCAAATATTATTCTTTTTTCCATGTTAAACAGTCCAATAATTTAATTTTTAAACAACAAAAGCCTTAGAGACAGACTCTAAGACTTTTGATTATATAACTATTTTTTAAAAAACAATATGAAAATTATATTAAGAACTCTCCAAGCTGTGATTCAGTAATCAAAACTTTTCTCTTCTTTCCGCCTTCTTGTTTACCACAAACACCCCGAGCAAACATTACATCTACAATTCTTGCTGCTCTATTATAACCAATACCTAAATGCCTTTGTAACATAGAAGTTGATATGTTATTTTCTCTTAGTGCTACCTCAAGAGCTAAATTATATTTTTCATCACTAAACTCTTTAGTATCTGACTTTTCTTCTTCAGCTTCTAAATATTGAGAAGTAATATCTTGATATTGAGCACCACCATAATTTCTTTTAACCGTATCAACTAAGATAGCAACTTCATCATCATTCATAAAAGCGCCCTGTACTCTATCAGGCTTGGGTTGACCAGCAGGAAAATACAAACAATCACCTTTACCAAGTAAATGCTCTGCCCCAACTTGATTTAAAATTGTTTTAGAGTCAATACCAGAACTCACCATAAATGCTATTCTTGATGGTAAATTTGCTTTAATTAAGCCTGTAATAACATCAACAGAAGGTCTTTGAGTAGCAATCACTAAATGAATACCAATCGCTCTTGCTTTTTGAGCTATTCTACAAATAGAAGTTTCAACTTCTTTTTTAGCAACCATCATTAGATCAGCTAACTCATCCACAATAATAACAATATAAGGTAAAGTAACTTTAGGAATTCCATCTATATCAGCAATTGGATGTAAAGTACCATTTAAAACTTTTTCATTAAAACTATCAATATGCCTCACACCAAAATTAGATAATAGAGTATATCGTCTTTCCATCTCATCCACACCCCATTGCAATGCTGCTGCTGCTTCTGATGGGTCTGTTACAACATCTGTAATTAAATGTGGAATACCACGATAAACTGCCAACTCAACTTGCTTTGGGTCAATCATAATAAATTGAACTTGATCAGGAGAGGCTTTAAACAAAATAGATGAAATCAAAGTATTAATACATACTGACTTACCTGAACCAGTAGCACCTGCTATTAACATATGAGGCATTTTTGCCAAATTTGCAATGACTGTATTGCCCGCAATTCCTTTTCCAAAAGCAATATCTAATGGATGAGATTCTTTGCCTGATTCTCCTGTTATACTTTCTGCTACTTCTTTAAAAAATACAGGAACAGGATTAGCATTAGGAATTTCTATTCCAACTTTATTAGTGCCAGGAATAGGAGCTTCAACTCTCACAGATTTTGCCTCTAATGCCATTTTAATCTCATCTGTCAAACCTACTATTTTAGATAGTTTGGTACCAGGAGCTGGTTTTAATTCAAAACGTGTAATTGTTGGTCCCTGTACAAAACTCTCAAGCAAAGCATTAATCTTATATGTTTCTAAGGTTTGAATTAAATAAGAGCCTCTATCCCACAAATCATCATCACTATCTACTACTAAATCAACAGGTGGGTCCATTAAAAAGTCTATAGAGGGTTGTATAGCTTTTCTTGGTTTGAATACTTCTTCCTCAATTTTTTCTTCTGGAATAATAGCTTCTATTTGATTTTGTATAACTTCTGGAGCTACCTCAATCGTTTCTTCAAGTTCAGTACTTATTTCTTCTTGAACTTCATCTAGTTCTTTTACTTCAATCAAGCTTTCTTCTATAAAGTCTGATTGCCCAATCTCTTCTTTGACAATATTTTCTTTTATTTGATGTATTGTATTTTCATTTTTTTGCTCTAAAATAATTTCGTCTACAGGTGGTTCTTCGTGAAGAGTTTTAATTTTTGACTTTACTTTTTCAAAGAAACTTTTCTTTTTTTGTGGTTTTTCTAAAACTTCAATTACTTCGTCTAAAGTCTCTTGTTTCTTTTCATAAGCTATCAGTTTTTTTGATGATTTAATTATCTCTTCATTTTCAATATTTTTTTGCTCTTTTATAATTATTTTATCTTCGATCACTTTTATCTTAGCAACTTCAACAAATTCTTCTTCTTTTTTCTCCTCAAAAATTGGCACCTTTTTAAGACGATTATTATTTGCGATAACTTCTTCTTTTGATAAGTGTTTAAAGTTTTCTATTTCTATTGTACTTTCTACTGAAGTTTCTATTTCTTCAACTTCTTTTTCTACAATCAATGACTTTTTCTTATCCATCATTTTTTGCATTATCCCAAGTTTTTTCTCTTCTTTTTTTATAGGAATTTTATTAACTTGTTCTTTAGCTTCAATTAGTTCTGCCTTAACAATGATAGTCTTATTTTTTTGAGGTTCCTCTTCAATTGTTTCCTGAACTAAAATTTCTTTTTCATTAATTTGTACATCATTCAAATCATTTGAGAGTTCTTCTACTCTATCTACATCCTCTAAATCTGAATCCCAAGACTCTCCCTCATAGTGTAGTGTTTTTTGAAAAACAGAATCTCTAAAAGATGAAAAACCTCTCTCACAAATAATAATTAAATCATTCATAATAGTATAGATTAAAAAATGAATTTTCTTTAAAAGAAATAAACTCGATTTTTTACTAATTTGAAAAGCTAGCTTTGTATAGTTAAATACTTTATTACCCGTTTCGTAGCACACCTTTATAAAAAAGTTTATAATATCTGAAACATAAATTTCAGTAATATGCATAAATGAAATTAAAAACGCACTAAATAAAATGATTCTAGAGCTATATACTCCCAAAAGCGTTTTAAAATACCAGTAGATATAGTTACCCATGATTCCTCCAAAAGATCTCCCATCTACACTAGGAGAAATAACTGAAGAAACAAAACCAATAAAAGCTAGATACATAATAGGAAAAACAAGTAACTGACTACTTTGAATATGTGGGGCTATTCCATAAATCCTTCTTGATCCATAAAAAAGAGCAAAAGATATTAAAAATAAGGGACCAACACCATTTAACATAGTAAAATGATCCATCGTTTTTCTAACATAACCAGAGTCATCCAAAGTTAAACCTGCAATAGCAATTAAAGCAATAGTAACGTAAATAACTCCCACTACTTCATTTCTAATACGAGTATGCTCCCTAATAAGCTCAATTGTTTTTGCAAAACTAAAACTTTGAGTTTTTTTCTTTGATCTTACGATGGTATTATTTTTTCTTTTTTTGATAGGACTTTGTAATAACTTTTTTGACATTTTAACCTCTGATTCTTTTTCTAACTTATATGCCGTACTCATTACACACCCCTAAAATACATAGTCACACTAATTAAAAAGCAATAAACACCAAATATTGTAAAGCTCTTTTTCTTTAATAAACCAATCAACAAAATTAATGAAATATAGCCAGAGATAAAAGCAACTAAGGTCCCGGCAAATAAAGACATAGGGTCAATACCACCTAAACCCACCTCAAATACATCTTTTAGTTCTAATAAAAAAGCACCCGAAATTGCAGGAATAGACATCAAGAATGAAAAACTAGCCATTTTTTCTCGGGATATACCAAGTAAAAGCCCTCCAAATATAGTAGAACCAGACCTTGATATTCCAGGTATTACAGCTACACCTTGTATCAAACCAAGAACCAATGCTTTTCTTAAGCTTAACCCTTCATTACCATCTTTCAATCTATCAATTATTATACAAATAAAACCAGTAACGCATAAACCAAGTAAAATGGCTTCTGTTGATATATGTTCTATCCCAGATTTTTTAAGTCCCAAACCAATAATACCAGTCGGAACACTTAAAACAATTACATATAAAACTTCTTTTTGAATCTCATTTAAATCCTTACTTGGACTTTTTAAAAAGTTTACTGTTTCAATAATATACTCAAACAAAAATTTTCTAAAAAATAGTATTACAGATAATAATGTTCCCATATGAAAACAAATATTCATTAGCAACAAAGTATTTTCATTTATTCCTGAAAGTAGCTGCTTTTCAAATAAAAATAAATGTCCTGATGATGAAACAGGTAAAAACTCTGTTAAGCCTTGTACTAAGCCTAGTATTAAATAATTAAAATCCATAAATATCCAAGTAAATTCCAGTCTCCATATAGTTCAAACTATATCATTCGTTAAATGTACTTCGTCTTTAAAGAATATCAACTTGATAAATTCATTTATGAATAAATTATTTTCAATTTAAACCAAAACAAAAAGAAAAGTTATTTAAAATTTTTGTTTATATCACTCTAATTTTTTTGATAAATTGGGCACAATCATACAATCACCAAAACTAAAAAACCTATATTTTTTCAAAATTGCTTCTTGGTAAATGTTCATTAAAGATTCATAACCTATTAAACTAGCAACCAATACAAGTAAAGATGTACCAGATAAATGATAGTTTGTTAACAAGTAATCAATAGATTCTACTTTAGCACCAGGATAAAGATAAATATCAGTCCAACCTACAAATGGCTTTGTTAATTTATTTTGTAAAAAAACGGACTCAATCGCTCTTAAACTTGTTGTACCAACTGCTACAATTTTAATACCTTTATTTTTTGCACTTTTTATTTTATCAATAGCATTTTGATCGATCTCTATAAACTCACTATGAATCTTAAAGTCTCTTATATCTTCTGTATCAATGGGTTTAAAAGTACCAGGCCCAACATGTAAAGTTACATCACAAAAGTCAAAACCTTTTTGTATCATTTTATCAATTAAATTTTGATCAAAATGTAAACCAGCAGTAGGTGCAGCAGCTGCTCCAATTTTATCAGAATATACTGTTTGATACCTCTCAAAGTCTCCCTCATAATCTTTTATATAAGGAGGTAAAGGAGTTTCTCCAATTTCTTCAAGATAAAGCTCTACATCAAAGTTTTCTTCAAATTGAATATGTAAAACTCCGCCATCTAACTTATCTACAATCGTAGTTTTAACCTCATTTGGAAAAGTAACTATATCACCTACTTTTAGTCTTTTTGTTTTCTTAAATAAACCTTCCCAGATATTTTGAGCGTGATTTTTATAAAATAAACCATCAACTTTTCCGCCCGTATCTTTATAACCACAAATTTTTGCTTTTCTTACTCTTGTATTATTTCTAACAAATAAACAAGGCTCATCAAAAATATTAATAATATCACTAAAACTTTGATGTTCAATTTTAGATTTTGAAAAGTTTAATAACTTTGCCTCTACTCTATTTTTTGGAGGTTCATGAGCTAAAAGCTCCTTGGGTAAATCAAAGCTATAATTTGATAGTAAAAATTGATTCATTTTAAATACTTTCTCTTAAAATTTTGTCATGGTAGTATAATTGAAACTACACTATTTTTACATTTAAGGCTAATAATGTCTATTCCGTTCATTCCAAATCAAAAAAATCTATCTATCAATCTATCTGATGGTTTCTCTATTACTGTACCAAACGACATAACAGAAATATCAACATTTACCTATTTAGAGCAAGAAACATGGTTTGAAAATGATAAAAACATATTAAATGATATCTTACCAGATAACTTTAAAGCCGTTGATATTGGGGCTAACTACGGTTTTTATAGTTTATTTATGGCTAATTTAGATAAAGGTAACTCTAAAATATTTTCTATTGAACCTTGTCTTAATACTATGACTTGTTTTAAACAAAGTATTAAAGAAAATAACTTCAATAATATCACCCCCCTACAAATTGGACTATCTGATACAAAGTCAGAGGCCTTTTTATCTATTCAAGAAAGCTCTGAACTAAACGAAGTTGTTTATGAAACACAACTACAAGGGCAATTTGAAAAAATCCAACTTGATAGCTTAGATAACTTATATAAACAATATGATTTAAAAGGCTGTCATTTTATTAAACTTGATGCAGAAGGCCATGAAGAAAAGGTTTTAAAAGGTGCTAAAATCTTTTTTGAAAATGAAAGTCCTATTGTCATGTTTGAGATAAGGCACGGTGCCGATTATAACTTTAAACTTATTGACCTATTCAAAAGCCTAAACTATCAAATTTTTGAGCTTGATTATTTACTAAATAAGCTTAAAAAATTTAATCAAGAAAAAATTGATCCACTTCTTTTAAATGTTTTTGCTGTCCCAAAAGGTCTAATCTCTCAACTAAAGTCTGATAATTTAGTCATTGATTTCATCGATTTTCAAAAATTAGATTCAAATTATCTAAATGACTTTTTTCTTAAAAAGAAAAGCTACCAACTATTAGGATTTAATACAAATATAATGGAACATACCAAAGTTACACTTCCAAAATACTGGAATGCCCTAAATATGTTTATTGCTTCGCAAAATAGTGAGATTAATCATAATTTTCGCCACTTATATTTAAAACAGTCATATGAAGACCTAAAATCAATTGCTAGCGAATCACCTTCTATTGCCCCAACTCTATCATTAATTAGAGTTGCTATCGAATATAGAGATATTAATTTAGCTCTTGAGTTATCTCAATACTTCCTAAAACAAATAGAAGACAAACAAATATTAAATGTTGAAAGTATATTTCTCTCTTTAGATAAACAGTATGAAAATTTAACAGAAATTAATGCTAAATGGCTTGAAGAGCAACTTGTATATATCCAAGAAACACATAGTGGTTACTCTAGTATTTTTGAAGGAGATGCTAGTTTTATTAGAACAAGTAAACTAATTAGCTTTCAAAATGAAAAGGCAATTATTTTAAGAAAAAATATTCTTTGCAATTTTGGTAGAAAAAACCCTAAATTACAAAAGTTAAAAGAAAACCTTAAAAATAATCTAAATAACCATTTATGGAGAAAAGTTTTGGACTAAGATTTTCTTGATTCTAAATATTTTTTCCACATTGTTTTATAAGCTGATTCAAGATCTTTAGCTTTCTTCTTTGGATCAAACATAGTTGTTGTTTTTAAATTATTTGATAGTTTTTGCCTCAATACAATATACTTATCTTTATTAAAATATAAGTCACTAATAATTTCATAGTATTCTAAAAAAGAGTCTGCGACAAGTTCTGATAATCCAATATTCTCTAAAAAACTTGCTGAAACTCTTGCTGAAAACTGATTTCCCCTTAACCCTATAGCAGGTATTCCCATATATAAAAAGTCTAAAAGAGTAGAGTGAGCATTATGGACTTCTGTATCTAAAAGTAAATCTATGCATGTAATTTTTTTTAAATACACGCTTCTTTCTTCTAAAAAAGGGAAAACTATACATCTTGATTTGTTAATCCCTTTACTTTCTAGTTTTTTAAGTAAATTATTTAATGCAAATTTATTTATTGAATTTACAACTAATATTGCTTGAGGTAAATTCAATAAAAGTTTACAAATACTATCTAATAAGCCTATTGAAATTTTTGTTGAATTAGTAAATAGCCCCAAAGTAAATGTTCCGTTTTCTAAACAGTTAAGTGGCCCTACTTTCACTTTTTTTAAGTCATTAATAGGAGTATACGAATGATAAATTTGATCTAAATAAAAGATTTTTTCTGTATAGAACTTTTTACTTTCTTGAGGAATACAAATTTTATCTGAAATTAAATAATCTATAGCCTTACATCCTGAAGTTCCTGCATATCCTAAATACCATACCTGTAAAGCAGCTACTCTATTAAGATGTAAATCAATACATACATCATTGTAATGACCTATTAAATCAACTAAAATTGAAAGATTTAAAGATTTTACTTTCTCAACTAATTCAAGCTTTGATAGCTTACTACAATCATAAAACTTAATATTAGTACTTCTAATACGTTTTGACATTTCAGAACCCGTACAAGACTTTAAAGATATCATACAAAATTCAATTTCTTTATCGGAGTGATTTTTTAAAACCCCCTCTATAGATATACCAACTGGATGTTCATGAAAGTCGCCAGAAAGATAAGCTACCTTAATCTTTTGCTTATGAATATATTTAAACTTTGAAGTTTTTACCTTTGACTCTATTAATGATACAAACTGCTTGGCACACTTTAAATTGAGTTCCAAGTTATCAGTACGTCTAAGAGTTTCATAAGGCTCTTCTATGCATTCTTCTATATCTCCAGCATCAAATATAGTCTTGTTTAACTTTTTTTCTAAACTTTGAGGATACTCTAATAAACAGGCTTTTGAATAATTTATATATTTTGAAAGTGTTGATTTAAAGTTTGGGTCTTTTTTAAATAAAAAAGATATTATTTCATAAGCTTCTTGAAATTTATCCCCACTAAATAAAGAAGTTGATTTAAAGTATAAACTATCCTTATTTTCAGGGTCTAGCTCTAAAATCATATCAAAAAACTGAACTGCAATATCATATTTTTTAAGTTTTAAATATGATACTCCAATCATCAAAACAGACAAAGTATTTGCTGAATCTAGCAAAAGACATTTCTGAAAAAGACTTATGGCCTTTAAATATTTTTTTTCAAGATAAAAACAATGAGCCAAACAATATACAGATTCAAAATCTAGTGAGTTTAATTCATTATAATGACTATAGTAAAACTTTGCTTCTAAATATTTTTTTTGATTATAATACAAAGAAGCCAGTGCTTTTAAACTAGATAAATGATTTTTATCTAATTTCAAAATCTCTACTAACAAGTTTTTAGATAAACTTAAATCTCCAGAGTCCCTATACAAGTTTTGTAAACTATATTTAAAGTCTATATTTTTTGGATATAACTTTACAGCCCTTTCAAAAGTTTTTTTAGCTTCTTCTAATTTGCCACTAGAAGCCAATAAAATACCCTTTAAATTTAAAGCATCACCATTATTTTTATCTTTTTTCAATACTTTATTATATAAAAGTAAGGCTTCATCTAATTGACCTGATTGATGTAAATTTAAAGCTTTTTGTAACATAAAATCATCTTTTTTTAAAATAAAATGGATTACGCTCAGGGTAAGACGTAAATTGCATTATTCTTTTTTCAAATGGACAACAAAACCTCAAACGAAAAGCATGTAAACCTAAATTATTTTCGTTAAAATCATGCATTGGCTTTATATGAGAATAATCTTCATAGGAGTATAACTCATCATTTAAAATATGAGCTCCATTATATTGAAAATGTACCCTTATTTGATGTTGTCTACCAGTAAATATACGTGCTAAATAAAAGTAATTTCCTCGTGTTTGTCCAACATATCTATAACGAGTTTTAGCATGTAAACCATTAATATAATCTACTTTTTGATGCTTTTGATGAACTCTAGCGATACCTACACCAATAGGCTGAGTCATCAAACCTGAGCTTTTTTCTAGTTTATTTTTAGTACAAATTAAATAATATTTTTGCACACTGTGTTCTTTTATCATTTTTTGTAAAACAGTACATGAGCTTTTTGTTTTAGCTATAAATAATAAGCCTGAAGTATATTTATCTATACGATGTACAACATATAAGGTTTGTTGTTTATCATATTCAATTTGAGAAACAATTGAGTAATCTAAAAAACCAACTCGATGTACCAAAAACCCCGAGCTCTTATGCACTATCATATAGTCATTATTCTCAAAAATAATTTGATATGGAACTTTTCTCTTTAGAATTTCACCCTTTAAATGAAACCAAATATCAAAATAATCAAAAGTAATTAAATCACCCTCTCTTAAAAGATAGTTTTTACAGATGCTTTTTTTATTAATCAATACTTTTCCAAGACCAATTGCCTTAGCCCAAAATGTTCTTGAAACAGTAAATGTAATAGAACTTAAAAAATGATCTACTCTTATTTTTTGTTCATATTCATATAAATATTCAAACTTACCATCAAAGTTTAATAAGGGCTTTTTTGTTTGAGCAAATTCAGCTTCATCCCACTCAACAAGCTTACTTTTTTCAACTTTATCAATTATACGCTTGGGTCTTATCCTGTAAATGGAGTTCATATATTTCTCTTGATATCTTTCTTTGTTGATAAAGTTGTTTCAAATATTTGTCTCTTGTAATCATACCATCACCACTTGAAGTTTGCATAACAGAGTAAAGTTGCTCGGTTTTACCTTCACGAATCATATTTTTTACTGCATTATTACCCGTCATAATTTCTAATACAGGTACTCTCGATAGGGCTTGAGCATCTTCTACTAATATTTGAGATACTACTGCTTTTAAACAAAAAGTTAATTGAGCGCAAATATTTTGTCTTTCATCTGGTGGAAAGTATTGAATCAACTGTTCAATCGTTTGAGGAGCAGAAGAAGTATGAAAAGTTGAATAAACCATATGTCCTGTTCCTGCTAATTTTAATACAGCTTTAACAGTTTCTGTATCTCTCATTTCTCCAACTAATACAATATCAGGATCTTCTCTTAAACATCCTCTAATACCATCTACAAAAGAGTTAACGTGCTCTCCTAGCTCACGGTGAGAAATTATACATTTTTTACTTTTATGAATAAATTCAACAGGGTCTTCAATCGTTATAATATGTTTTTGCTCTCTTTGATTTATTGCACCTATAATACTTGCTAAACTAGAAGTTTTACCAGAACCTGTAAC
This sequence comes from Candidatus Cloacimonadota bacterium, assembly GCA_002402105.1. Taxonomy (GTDB): domain Bacteria; phylum Muiribacteriota; class UBA6191; order UBA6191; family UBA6191. Next base: position 55,914 of record NVVD01000010.1, on the reverse strand, counting down.
ACCAGTGATTAAAACCAAACCGCTCTCATAAGAGCTTAAGTTTTCAAATATTTCATATGGTAAACCTAAATCTTGAAAAGTAGGTATTTGTGACTTTACATGACGAAAAGCAGCTTCAATGCCAAGGTGAGTATAATATAAGTTAACTCTAAATCTATCTAAACCCTTTGTTGTATATGAGCAATCTAATTGTAAGTCATCGCAAAACTTTTTTTGGTGAAAAACACTAAAAGAGTTACGAAATAAATCCTTTATTTGATTTGCGCTTAAATCTGGTAGATTTGTCGACTGTATTTTTCCATTTACTCTTACCATCGGGGATTGCCCGACTTTTATATGTAAATCTGATCCACCCAATAAAACCATCTTATCTAAAATAGCATCTAATTTGAACTTATATTTTTCATAATTATTATCGTCAAAATGAAACAAATTTATATTTGAAGAACTTACTACTTCAGTTTGTACGGCCACATGACTTTGAGCAACATTTGAAGATACTGCTGTATGAATAGCCGCTTTTGAACCTTCTTTTAGCTTAAATGGATCAGAAACTAATTTTAAGAGTGAAGTAATACTTGCTGTTGGACTCATTAAAAATTCTGCTAAATAACGCTCTTGTAAATCATCTAAAGAAACACACATTTTATTAACTTCAGAAAAACTTAACTGTTCAAACTCTTCACTCAAAGCAACTGCACCAATAAATACTGATTCTTTTATTAACTTAGAACACCAAAAATGAATAGAGTCTTCTTCATGATTTATATAAGACAAAGCTACTTTATACACTTTAGCTTGATTTAATCTTTGTAAAACACGATATGCTTCTTGCCTTACAACCCATAAATTATTACTAAATACTTTCATCATCTGATGCATAGCACTTTCTGTTGGAATTTGACCGATTCCTCTTACGGCATATAATCTAAAGTTTTTGTTTTCAGATGAAAGAAATTGAACCAAAGCAGGTATTACCGTTTCTGTTTTTAATGAACTCAAGACCTGTATTGTCCAAAAAATTGTCTCATCATTATCTTGTGATTGCTTCAATAAGTTCATTAAAGGGCGAACTGATGCTTCACCAATTTCAGTTAAACAATCTGCCGCATGCTTTCTAATCAACCAAGCATCATCATTAAAACAACTAGCAATCACTTCTACAGCTCTATGAGATGCAATTTTTTTTAAGGCAGTTATTGTATAAAAACGAAGTTCTTGATCTTTTTGAGATACAAAAGGCTCTATTTTTGAAATATCTTCTTCTGAAACAACCTCTGACAGAGTCTTTAGTGCCCAGTATCTAACATTTTGGTCTTTTGAACTTAAACACAATAGTAAATTATCAGTAACGCTACCTTGAAACCCGATTAAAGTTTCAGATGCTTGCGCCCTAATAACCCATAAATCAGACGATAAGCATCTAATTAAATAAGGTATTATCCCTTCTCCACCAATTTGTTTTACTCCAGCTAGTGCATAAACTCTCACTTCATCAGAATAATCACTAGATTGAATTACCCTATAGAATGGATCTAAAGACTTTTCACCAAGCAATGTACCAAGCACTCTAAAAGCCCAATAGCATTGATCTTTTGAACCCTCTAAAATTAATTTTTTCATCGAAGGTACAGAAGCACTACCTATTTCTATTAGCCCCTTAGCACTTTCATTTCTAATAATCCATGTACTAGACTTTAACTGTTCTGCAAAAAAAGAAATTAGCTTAGTATATTTAATTTTTGACAAACCAGATAGAATAATCAATTGATTTGCTTCTGTAATATCGGGATAAACTGCAATAAGTCTTTTTACATTACGATCAACAAATTTTAAATATTTTTTACTTTTTTGATTTTCATTTTCATTTTGAGCATAATCATAATATTCTTTGCTTACAGTGCAATAAATTTGAATCGCCCAAAACTGTATATCTACATTTTCATCTGATAAATAATCAGATAAATATGGATAAAACTTATCTTGATGATCCCGAAATAAATTAAATAATTTTGAACGTACACACCAAATACGATGCCCTAAACATTGAATCAAACTATGAACATGTTTTTCATCAACATCATCATTTTCTTTAAAGTAATCATCTATAAAAATAATAGAGTCTAATGCTTGAGTTAAGTTTGCTGATGCTAGATTAGATAAGCATTCATTGATATTCATGCAATTTTCCTTTAGTTTTATTAAACTATTAGTCTTTGGAGTTATATACTAAAACATCTCTCCATTCACTTAAAGTAAAAACATCCCCAATTAACTATCTTTTTAAAAAAATCGTTCGATTTTAAACTATTTTGAACAAAATCATACAAAATACATAAGTTTTTGCTATATTTTGTCGACACATAAGGAAAGGAGATAATAATGTTACAGTTTTCACAAAGTTTAAATAAATTTTTACAAGATAAACCTACCACTCCTAAAAAGCTTTTTTTAAAAAAGAAAAAAAAAGCACCCAAAGAAACACCCCCCTATCCTGTTAGAATATCTATAAACCCTTTAGGTAGCACTATTAATCTCACAGCTTAATTTTCTTATGCGCCAAAAAAGTCTATTTGAATCAAAAAATAATGCACCAAAGCCCCTTCCCGAAAAATTAAAGCCGCAAGTTTTAGAAGATTTTTTAGGCCAAGAGCACCTCTTTAATAAAAATTCTATAATATTAAAWTTACTTCATAAAAAAAAACTCCCATCCTTAATTTTTTGGGGCCCTCCAGGTTGTGGTAAAACCAGTTTAGCTCGTATCATTGTAAGAGATTTAAAAATGGCATCTATAGAAGTTTCAGCTACAAACTGTGGAGCTAAAACTCTCAAAGAACTTGGAGAAAAAGCTACTTTACAATTTCAAAATTTTGCAAAAAAAACTATTTTATTTGTCGATGAAATTCATAGATTTAATAAATCTCAACAAGATGTTTTATTACCTTTTGTAGAGAGTGGTGCCTTTTTATTAATTGGAGCAACTACTGAAAACCCCTCTTTTGAAATCAATGGCGCCCTTTTGTCAAGAGTCCATGTTCTAGAGTTTAAAAAGCATAGTTCAAAATTTTTAGAAAAAATTTTTAAAAAAGGTTTTGAAAAAAAAGAAATCTTTTTAATTTTTGAAGACTCTGCTTTTAAAGCTTTAATTAATTTATCTGATGGAGATGCTAGATTTTTTTTAAATCAAATTGAGCTATTACAATCTTCTGATTTATTTATAGATAAAAAAATTACAATTAAAGATTTAGATTTAAATTTACCCAAAAAATTATTTTTACACGATAAAGATAGAGATCAACACTATGACTTAATTTCAGCATTTCATAAATCTCTTAGGGGTTCAGATACCCAAGCCTCTTTATATTACCTAGAAAGAATGTTTCAAGGCGGAGAAGACAGAAAATTTATCTTAAGAAGAATGATAAGATTTGCCAGCGAAGATATTGGTCTTGCCGATCCTCAAGCTTTGGTACAAACTATTACAGCATTAAAAGCCTATGAAATGATTGGCTCTCCAGAAGGAGATTTATGTATATACCAAGCTGTAACTTATCTAGCTAATGCACCCAAATCAAACTCTATTTACATGGCAGAAAAAGAACTTAAACAAGTTGTACGACAAACAGGACAGTTAGCTATTCCAAAACACATCAGAAACCCAGTAACAAAGTTAATGAAAGAGTTAGATTATGGTAAGGGTTATATTTACGATCATAATTCTACTTACCATTATACAGGTCAAGAATTTTTACCAAAAGACTTACAAGGAATGAAGTTTTATAAAGCTGGTAAACTAGGGTTTGAAAAAGAATTACAAAAAAGACAAGAGTTTTTTGATAAAATTAAAAAGGATAAAAATGGATAAAATTATTTTAGTATCACATTGTTTTTTTAACCCACATAGTGTAATTAAGCCAAAAAAGTCAAATACAAATTTATCTTCTGATATTATTAGCTATTTTTTATCTTTAGGTTATGGCTTTTTTCAGCTCCCTTGCCCAGAGCTTACTTGCATGGGTAAAAAAAGGTGGGCTATGAGTTTTGAGCAATATGACACTCCTTTTTTTAAATCACACTCACAAAAAATTCTAGATCCACTTATACCTCAATTAGAGGATTATTTAAATAATGATACAATCATAGCTGGCGTTATAGGTATCAAAGGAAGCCCATCTTGTGCTACTCATATAGTATCTTCAAACCCTGACTGGGAAGGCATTTTCCAAGAAAATATAGAGTCTTGTATAAAAATTGAAGGTGACGGAGTTTTTATCAAAGAGTTAAAAATAATATTAAAGCAATTAAAAATTAATTGTCCAATGTTTGAACTTCCGTCTACTTCAATCTCTAATGAGGAAAAATCTAAATGGATTCAAGATATAAAAAAATACATGATATAAAAGTTTGTTGTCCTAAATGTGATAAATTTACTGTTGTTGATATTTCATTAATTCATACTTTAAAAAAATTTTACTCTATGAATTTTGATTGTAATCTTTGTGGACATTGGATAAAAGTTGATTTATTTGTTGGGAACAGCGAATTTAACACCTCAACAATACAATCAGATTAAAACCCCTCTCTTCAAAATTTTGAAGAGAGAGATAAACTTAAATTTTAGATAAATCTTTTTTATTCAAATCATGGGTTGCAGAAATTCTTCTGATTGTTCCGCTTGATGTTCTCATAACAATTGTATCTGTTTGAATTTTATTATTACCAATATAACGAACTCCATTTAAAGCTGCCCCATCAGTTACAGCAGTCGCTACAAAAAATATCTCATCCCCTGATGCTAAATCTCTTGTACGATATACTCTATCTAAATCTGTATAACCTGCTGCATCTAATCTTTCTTTTTCGTCAGCGTTAATCCAACAAAGTTGTCCTTGAATTTCTCCACCCAAACATCTTAAAGCAGCAGCAGCAAGTACACCTTCTGGTGCTCCACCAATACCTAAGTATAAGTCAATACCAGAGTTTGGCTCACAAGTAGCCATACAAGCAGAAACATCTCCATCACCAAAAGTATGAACTTTAGCACCAACATCTACAATAGCCTCAATTAAAGGTAAATGTCTTTCTCTGTCAAGAACCATAACAGTTACATTTTTTGGTTGCTTACCTAAAGCCTCAGCAACAGCACAAATATTCTCTTTGACAGAAGCATTGATATCAATAACACCTCTACATCTTGGACCTACTGCTATTTTTTTCATGTAAACGTCAGGAGCTGCGAGTAGTTTACCTGCTTCTGCTACTGCCATTACACACATTGCTTCTGGTCTACCATAAGCAACTGAGTTTGTACCCTCTAGTGGATCAACAGCTATATCAACTTTTATATGGTCACTACCTTTGCCAACTTTTTCACCAATAAATAACATAGGAGCTTTATCTCTTTCTCCTTCACCAATTACAATCGTACCGTCAATATCAAGATTATTAAAACCTTGCCTCATAACATCAACAGCAGCAGCATCTGCTGCATCTGCATTCCGCCTTCCTATCCATTCTGCTGATGCAATTGCTGAGGCTTCTGTAATTCGGGCTAATTCTAGAGCTAATCTTTTCATTTTTTCTCCTAAAAATTTATGATTCTTTTTTTATTTATATTTTGTATACAAAAGATACCTAATTCAAGTAAATACTAAAAGAAAAGGGAGTAATTAATTTATTTTTTTTACAAAGTTTTCATCATCACAAAAAAGATAGACATAAATATTAAAAAAAATGAACTATTTGTCGATAAAATAAATTGATATAGCTATGTTTTAATGATTTTTCACGAAAAACCTCATAAAACCACAATAACTATAGATATTTTAACCCCAATCAATTTATATAAACTTTAAACTCTTCCGATAGAATAGATAAGCGATCATGGATGGTCGAATCTCACGTTCACGGAGGAACTAACGAGAATACCTACAAAAACTTTGTAGCGTAACCTTTTTTAATTTTCCGCCCTTGTGATTTTTTCATACCAGACGCATATAATAATAATAAAATAAATGTAATGTCAGTCTAAAAAATCAAAATGAAGGGAGACCCTCAAAAATATGAGCCAAACCTAATACTTCTTTGTATTAGTGACTTTTTTCAAACAAATTTAATCTACGTTGTAAATATCACTCCTTTGACGTTTATAATAATTGTCCCCCCAAATTGTTTTTGAACAAAGTTGATTTTCTAAAAAAAATTACAAAACATTTTCACAGCACCTAAATCAAGGATGATTGGGTGTCCCTATAATCACGGAGGATTTATCATGGGATTTAGAATAAACAATAATATTACAGCACTAGTTGCTCAAGGTAACTTAAATAAAACACAAATGGGTCTTTCAAAATCGATCGAAAGGCTTTCAAGTGGTTTACGTATCAATAGAGGTGCTGATGATGCGGCCGGCTTAACAATTTCTGAAAAATTAAGAGGCCAAATTAGAGGTCTTAATAGAGCTACTGCCAACGCTCAAGATGGTATTTCATTAATCCAAACTGCTGAGGGTGCATTAAATGAAGATGCATCAATGCTAAATAGATTAAGAGAACTAGCAATCCAATCACAAGATGATGCTTTAACATCTGGAGATCGTTTAGAAATCCAAAAAGAAGTAGATCAATTAGTTGATGAGATTGACAGAATTTCACAAACTACTGAATTTAACACTAAAAAGCTTTTAGACGGTAGTGCTAACTCATTAACATCTACTGATCATAAAGACTTAAAAGCGTTTCAAATGGGAGACTCTGGAGCTTCTGCTGGTGATTATCGAGTCAATATAACTTCTTCTCAGGTCGGAACAAAACAGGTACAAAAATCTGCCATTTTAACTGATGCAACATCTGGAAATATCGCAGGTCTTGGTACTCAATTAAGCGCACTCTCTACTATGACTGACAATAGCGGAAATAACATTTTAGACAGCCCAAAAACTCTGACCATTCGTGGTAACGGAGAAAAAGCAGATATTAATGTATCTTCTGATATGACTATTGCACAATTAACAAGTGCCATTGAAACTGCTGTTACTTCATCTACTGAAAATGGAGGTCTTGGAATCACTGGTTCTACTTTTGGATTTGATATCACTAAGGGTCAAATTATTTTTGAATCTGGTAGAGATGGAACAAATGGTGAAATTGCTCTTGCAGCAGATGAGTCATTATTAAAAGCCCTTGGAATGCAAACTACTACCGAATCAGTTGATGCAGCATTTAGAGTTTCTGCAACTACAACTGGAACATCTGTAGCTACAACTCAATCTGCAAATACTACTACCGGAAGTGCTCAAGGAGTTATTGGCGGATTAGCATTAAACTTTGAAGTAGCTTCAGAAGCTAGAATTGATGGATCTGTTGCCGCTCAAGAAGTAATTCAGGTTGGTACTGCTGATATCATCTTCACTATTCACGATACTAATGGTGGAGATGCACAACAAGCAAACTTAAACAGTACTAATGGTGTTACTATTAGATTGACAGCTAATCGAAGTTTTTCATTAGCATCTATTGCAAGTATTGTTAACTTATCTGCACAAGGAGCAAGCTCTACTACAAACGCTTTCAGATCTTATGGTAGTGGTGCTGTAGCTGGTAGTATGGGAGTTCCTGGTATTACTGCCTCTTTTGATGGATATAACCTAAAACTAACATCAAGTGTAGCTGGTAGCTCTGGTTCATTATCAATTCTAGCTAGTCAATCTGCTACCGACTTGCTAGGTATCCAATCTGGTGTAACTCTTGGTAGTGGTGGAAATGCTGCTGTTCTTGCTGGTGGTGCCGATATTAGTGGTGGAGTTACTCTTGCTGGTGTAGCTGCTGCTACTAATGTTTTGCGGATAAGAATTCATGACGGAGACTTTAGATCTACTGCTGTTGGTGGCAACACTACAAATCAAGTAACTGATGACATCTTGTTTAATAGAGGCGAAGCAATTTCAGCTACATCTATAGTTGATACATTTAATAACTCATTTTCATCCAATGGTTTAGACATAACTGCTTCAATCAACTCTTCTGGTCAAATAGAATTTAGAAGTGGTGAAACCGGGGGAGATGCTAAAATATCAATTTCTGCTATTGGAGGTAACGCAGGAATGGCAAACCTTGGATTAGTAGCTAATCAAAACGCTATTGGAAGCGGCGGAAATGCTGCTGTATATACTGGTAATACTACCTCTTCTGCAGCAACTACAGGTTATGTCATGTCTGCTGTATCAAGTTTTACCATACAAGATCAATTTGGATCTAATTCAGGTCAAATTGTACTTGGTACTGTAGGTGTCGGACAAACGGGAGCAAACCTAAAAACTGATTCCTTTGCCATGTCACAAGGACAGATAACCTCTGTTATAGGTGCGACCAATCTATCAAGTACAAACGTTAACTTTTCTTTTGATGCAGGTGGAAGGCTTGATTTTTCTTCAAGGTCTATTGGAGAACAATCCCGAATTGTTTTAACTCAGAATGCCGCATCTGATAGTGCTGCTTCATTAAGTAGTTTTGGATTCTCTGCTAATCAATCTGTTCAAGGTGATGGTAAAACAGAATTTAATCTACATGTTGCTGATAGAAGCTTAAATTTCCAAATTGGAGCTAATCAAAAACAAGCTATTAAATTTGGAATAATTAATACAAGTGCTGAAGCTTTAGGATTAAAAGGACTTGATATTACAAATGTAAGTTCTGCTACTAGAGCGCTAGGTGCCATTGATAAAGCGGTTCAAACTATTTCATCAGAGAGATCAAAACTTGGTTCTTTGCAAAATAGAATGAACTCTACTATCAATAACTTAACTGTTACTGCAACTAACCTACAATCAACCGAATCAAAAATTCGAGATGTAGACGTAGCAAAAGAAACAGTAGAATTTACAAGAAATCAAATTATGATGCAAGCAGGAACAGCACAGCTAGCCCAGGCTAAAGGTCTTAATCAGAATGCTTTACAGCTTCTTGGATAAAAGCTAGGTTACTAGTCTTTCTACTATTGTTAGTAAAAAGTCTATACCCATATACTTTTAAACAAAAACCAGAGATATTCTCTGGTTTTTTTGCGTATATTAACCTAATCCACTAAAAATAGACTTTCTTTTTATATAGCTATCTTCCGAAAGTTAATTTGAGATCAATTAGAAGTGGACAATTCTAGATCTCAAATAATAATAATTACTACTCAAGGATGAGTAGTTTCAAACCCCTATCAAGGAGGATATCATGGGTTTTAGAATTAATAATAACATAACTGCCTTAGTTGCTACTGGCAACTTAATGAAAACCAACCGTAATTTAGCTACTTCTATCGAGAGATTATCAAGTGGGTTAAGAATTAATCGAGGCGCCGATGATGCTGCTGGATTAACAATCTCAGAGAAGTTAAGAGGTCAAATAAAAGGTCTTAATAGAGCAGCAACCAATGCTCAAGACGGAATCTCTCTAATACAAACAGCAGAGGGTGCATTAAATGAAGATGCATCAATGTTAAATCGGCTAAGAGAACTTGCTATCCAATCACAAGCTGATTCTTTAACAACTAATGATAGACTAGAAATCCAAAAAGAAGTTGATCAATTAGTAGATGAAATTGACAGAGTTGCGCTCACTACCGAATTTAATACAAAAAAATTATTAGATGGTACCGCAAGCTCGTTGGTTAGTACAAATTCCAATGATTTAAAAGCTTTTCAAGTCGGTAATGCATCACAAGCTGCTGGTGATTATAATGTATCTGTAAATCTTAGCCAAACAGGCACAAAACAAATTCAAAAATCTGGTATCTTAAAAAATAATAATAATGGAAATATAGCTGGCTTATCTACAAGATTAAATGACTTATCTTCAGTGATTGATAATAGTGGAAACAACATATTAGAGAGCCCAACTAATTTAACAATTAGAGCTAATGGAAAGAAAGTAGATATTACTGTATCTGGTGATATGACTATAGAAAGATTTACTTCAACTGTTGAATCTGCTCTTACTAAATCTGAAAATGATGGTGGACTAGGTTTAACAGGTTCAACATTCGCATTAGATATTAAAACAGGACAAATGATCTTTGAATCATCTAGAGATGGATTTAGTGGAGAAATATCATTATCTGCCGATGAAAATTTATTAAAAGCCTTCGCCTTTCAAATTACAACTGAATCTGTTGCAGCTGCATACTCTGTTTCAGCAACAACTACAGGAATTGCTAACCCAACAACACAATCTACAAGCACTACGACAGATAGAGCACAGGGAATCATAGAGGGTGTTGATATAAAATTTAATTTAGCATCTGAAGCTAGAGTTGATGGGTCTATTGCTGCTCAAGAAGTAATTCAGGTTGGTACTGTTGATATTATTTTCACTATTCATGACACTAATGGAGGAAATGCACAACAAGCAAACTTAAATAGTACCAATGGTGTTACCGTTAGGTTAACAGCTAATCGAAGTTTTTCACTAGCATCTATTTCAAGTATTGTTAATCTATCTGCACAAGGAGCAAACTCTACGACAAACGCTTTCAGATCTTATGGTAGTGGTGCTGTAGCTGGTAGTATGGGAGTTCCTGGTATTACTGCTTCTTTTGATGGATATAATCTAAAACTAACCTCAAGTGTAGGTGGTAGCTCTGGCTCATTATCCATTTTAGCTAGTCAATCTGCTACCGATTTATTAGGTATCCAATCTGGAAAAACTCTTGGCACAGGAGGAACTTCTGCTGTTATTGCAGGAAGCACTGATGTTAGTGCAGGAGTTACCCTTGCTGGTGTAGCAGCTGCTACTAATGTTTTACGGATCAGAATTTATGATGGAGACTTTAGATCTACTGCAGTTGGTGGTAATACTCTTCCTCAAGTAACAGACGACATTTTATTTAATAGAGGCGAAGCAATTTCATCTACTTCTATTGTTGATACTTTTAATAATTCTTTTTCAGCTAATGGCTTAGATATCGTTGCAACAATCAATTCATCAGGACAGCTTGAATTTCGAAGTGGTGAAACCGGTGGTGATGCAAAAATATCAATTGCTGCCATTGGAGCTGCAGGGGGAATGTCAAACCTTGGCTTAGTTGCAAACCAAAACTCTGTTGGAAATGGAGGCAATGCTGCTATATATACTGGTAATACTACCTCCTCAGCAGCAACTACAGGTTATGTTATGTCTGCTATTTCAACTTTTTCTATACAAGATCAATTTGGATCTAGCTCTGGACAAATTGCACTTGGCGCTGTTGGAGTTGGACAAACTAACGGCAACATGAAAACGGATTCATTTGCTGTATCACAAGAACAAATAACTTCTGTTATAACAGCCTCTAATTTATCCAGTACAGATATTGGGTTTTCTTTTGATGCAGGTGGAAGACTTGACTTTACTTCACGGTCTATTGGTGAATCATCTCGAATAGTTCTTACCCAAAACTCTGCTTCTGATAGTTCTGCTTCTTTAAATAGCTTAGGACTTAGTGTTAATCAAGCTGTTCAAGGCAGTGGAGATACTAAATTTAAACTTCATGTAACCGATCGAACCTTAAATTTTCAAATTGGAGCCAATCAATCACAAGCACTTGGTTTTGAGATTATTAATACAACTGCAGAAGCGCTTGGTATCAAAGGTTTAGATATTACTAATATCAAAGCTGCAACTAGAGCACTAGGACGTATTGATAAAGCTGTACAAATCATTTCATCTGAAAGATCAAAGCTTGGCTCATTACAAAATAGGTTAACATCAACGATTAACAATTTAACGGTAACATCAACTAATTTACAAGCTACCGAATCAAAGATTCGAGACGTAGATGTTGCCAAAGAAACAGTTAACTTTACAAGAAACCAAATCTTGATTCAAGCTGGTACAGCTCAATTGGCTCAAGCTAAAGGACTTCCACAAAACGCACTTCAATTATTACAATAGTTCAGTAACCTTTAGGGTCAAAGGTTGGTTCTCCTCAGTGTCCACTGGGGAGATTTTTTTTATTCTTTTTTTTATTTTAATTATTTGAAAACCAAGCAATATTCTTCATTAAACAAAGATTACTATAGGTATTTAGTAGTATTTATATGTAGCAACCATAATTCAATCTAAAGTTGTCTTTTTAATCTTCCGATATTATAAGTGATTCTCTAAGAATGAAAGCTGTGGGCCAGCTGAACATTTTTTATATTTAAAAGACTCCCGTCTCAATTGATAGGGAGTCTTTTTCTATCTATTGATAGTTTTTTTAACTCTCTTTCATAGTTTTGAAACCAAAAGCCAAAAGAGTAAGTACTTTTTGATAAATCAATCGAATTTTTACCTATTCTATTTTCTCTAATGATTTTATCTACTTTCTTTAAAATACCTTTTTTGTAATCTTGTTTATTTAAAAAAATTAAATCTTGCTTACCCAAAGCATTTAATATGCTTGCTGAAACCGAAGAACTCCAATCACCACCTTTTATACATAGAACTTCTTTACCCGCACTAATAGCATCAACTGTAGTACTATGTCCGTTATAAATCCAAGAATCAAGAACTAAGTCTGCTAAAGATATTCTCGCTAAATGCTCGTCTCTTTGTAGATATAAGTTTTCTTTACCATTAGGTTTAGATTTAAAATAAATTCTATTAGAGTCTACATTTTTTATCTCCATATACTTTTTTAGATTATTATGACTTTCTTGATCTCCAGTAATAAGCCACAAAACACTTTTACTGCTTTCTTTTAATATTTCTAACCAGCAATCAAATAACTCCTTAGTAATTCGAGAAGTTTTTACACATACAAGCAATACAACTTTATTTAATGGTAAACCAAAGTCTTTACGAGTAAAAAAGTCTAGCTTTATATTTTTATCAATACAAATAGGCATAAAAGTAGATTCCATGAAAATCGGTTTCTCTGTAAAGTTCTTTTTATCACTCATAACTACTTTATCAGTTATAATGTAATCAATAGATGGATTTGCCGTAGTCCCTACATATCCTAAAAAAGAAATTTGAATCGGAGCTAATCTAGCTTTTAAAATCTCTTGTTTATGATTTATACTTAAGCCCTTTAAATCGATTACAATATCTAACTCTAAATCTCTTATTTGCTTAATAATAGTTTGATTATCACCCAAAAGTTCTATCGTTTTAAATGAACTTTCAAACAATTTTTTAGTCACTTGACAATCACTTGTTCTTCCATATTTTAAAAGAATTGCTTGAGTTTTTGATTTTTTATGAGCTTTAATTATTGGTAACAATAAATGAGCAACAGGATGTTCTCCTAAATCATCTGATAAATATCCTATTCTTAACCTTTCATTATTATTTCTAAAAGTAATATCTAAATTTAACTCTGAATAAGATGACAAAACTAATGAAGCAATCTTATAGTTTTCTTCTGGATTACTACACCTAAATAAATGATGTAATGGAGGCTCAATGGCTAAATTTTTATTTTTTATACTTAAAGCCGTTAATTCATACACTTCTTGTTCATAAACACTTAACAAGTCCCACTCGCATAATCCTCTTAAGCATTCACATAAGTTTACCAATACAATTTCATTTTTGTTTCTTTTTCCTAGACATTTAATATACAAAGTTTTTGCTTGAGAATAATTTTTTTTTAAATATTCTAGGTTAGCTAAATTTAACCAAATATCATAACTTTCAAAGTTACTTTCTAGATATTTGTTCAAATAAAAAATAGCTTTATCAAAATCTCCCTGCCTCCCTAAAAGAGCTGAAATATTAATAACAGCTCCTTCATTATTAACATTTAATGTTATCGAATCTGAATAGCTATAAATTGCTTTATCAAAATCTCCCATTTTATAATAAATATCTCCAAACAGATGAAATAACCTAGCAGATGGCTCTGATATTAAATTTTTTGTTATTTTTGCAATAGCTAAAGACTCGTATAAAAAATTAGCTTGATACAAAAACAAAGAATACTCAAAATATAATCTCAAATCATTTTTATTTCTTTGAATTGCTAACTCTATCAAATCTATCGATTTTTGAAAATTACCAAGTAATTTTATTTCTCTTACCTTCTTCAATAGGTATATATTTTTTTCGCTTAAAGCTACGTCAAAAAAATCCATAATAAATTTCCAAAATAAAAACAAACTAGTTATATTTGATAGGTATCAAGAGGTATTTAAACATTCTTATTCATATTTATCTACCAACTAACTATATTAAGCTAAATTAATATTAAATAATGCCGATAATTAGTATAAGGATAATTATACCTATTGATATTCAGCTGGCCCACAGTTTCAATATTTACAATTTTCCCATGACATATTTTGCACATAGTGTGCCTTTACAGATATCCATTGATTTTCAACGGCCCAATTACTTTTACTTTGTAAAATTAACTTTGATTATCAATTAATAATATCAAACCCCGTAAACTAAGGATAGTTTACTATTTCATCATGGAGGATCAATCATGGGTTTTCGTATCAATAACAATATCTCTGCGCTCGTTGCACAGGGGAACCTCAGAAAAACACAAAGTGGAATTGCCACTTCAATCGAAAGACTATCTAGTGGACTTAGAATCAATCGTGGAGCAGACGATGCTGCAGGACTAACAATTTCTGAAAAACTTAGAGGTCAAATCAGAGGGCTTAACCAAGCTTCTTCTAATGCTCAAGACGGAATCTCTTTAATGCAAACTGCCGAAGGCGCCTTAAATGAAGATGCCTCAATTTTAAATAGACTTAGAGAATTATCAATACAGTCTCAGGCAGACTCTTTAACTACAAATGACCGCCTTGAAATTCAAAAAGAAGTTGATCAAATGGTTGATGAAATTGATCGAATTTCTTCAACTACTGAATTCAATACTAAAAAATTGCTAGATGGRTCAGCTTCTGCCTTAGTTTCAAGCGACTCTAAGGACCTAAAAGCCTTCCAAACAGGAGCAATTTCAGCAGGAGATTATAAAGTTGGAATTAATTTAAACTCAAGCGGTACAAAAGAAGTACAAAAGTCTGCTATTCAAACTGATTTATCATCAGGAACTCTTGCAGGCTTATCTACTAAATTAGGAGCATTAACAAGCTTCAAAGATGCTTCTGGCAATGACATATTATCTACTCCTACAACTATGACAATAAGAGGAAATGGCAATAAAGCTGATGTAACTTTATCAAGTGATTCCACTTTAGAAGAGTTTGCAACAGCTGTAGAAAATGCCATCACTACTAGTGCTGATTCAGGAGGACTTGGAATTACAGGCTCTACTTTCGCATACAACTCAGCAAGTGGACAGTTTATATTTGAAGCTGGAAGAGATGGACAAGCTGGAGAAATATCCCTTGCATCTGATGAATCAATTTTAACTGCTCTTGGCTTCCAATCAACTACTAATTCAGTAGATGCTGCTTATTCTGTTTCGGCCACCTCTACTGGAGTAGCAAATGCTATAACTACAACAGCAAACACAACAACAAATACAGCTTCTGGTGTTGTTAGCGGTCTTGATTTTAAATTTAACTTAGCTTCTGAGGCTAGAGTTGATGGTTCTATTGGAGCCCAAGAAGTTATTCAAGTTGGCACTACTGATATCATCTTCACTATTCATGATACTAATGGTGGAAATGCACAACAAGCAAACTTAAATAGCACCAATGGTGTCACTGTTAGACTAACAGCTAATCGAAGTTTTTCATTAGCATCTATTGCAAGTATTGTTAATTTATCCGCACAAGGATCAAACTCTACTACAAACGCTTTTAGATCTTATGCTAGTGGTGCTGTTGCTGGTAGTATGGGAGTTCCTGGCGTTACAGCCTCTTTTGATGGATATAATTTAAAACTTACATCAAGCGTAGGTGGTAGCTCTGGCTCATTATCAATTTTAGCTAGTCAATCTGCTACCGATTTGTTAGGTATTCAGTCTGGTGTAACTCTTGGCAGTGGAGGAAATGCTGCCGTTCTTGCAGGAGGAACTGATATTAGTAGTGGAGTTACTCTTGCTGGTGTAGCTGCTGCTACCAATGTCTTAAGAATTAGAGTTTATGATGGAGATTTTAGATCCACCTCAGTTGGGGGCAATACTACAAATCAAGTAACTGATGACATCTTGTTTAATAGAGGCACAGCCATTTCAGCTACATCTGTTGTTGATACATTTAATAACTCATTTTCATCGAATGGCTTAGACATAACTGCCTCAATCAATTCTTCTGGTCAAATAGAATTTCGAAGTGGTGAAACTGGGGGAGATGCAAAAATATCAATAGCTGCTATTGGAACTACAGGTGGAATGGCAAATCTTGGATTAGTTGCTAATCAAAACTCAAGTGGTACTGGTGGAAATTCAGCCATTTTTACTGGTAATACAGCATCATCAGCAGCAACTACTGGCTATGTAATGTCTGCTGTAACAAGCTTTACCGTACAAGATCAATTCGGGTCTAACTCGGGTCAAATTGTGCTTGGTTCAGCAGGTGTTGGACAAACAGGAGCAAACCTAAAAACAGATTCCTTTGCCATCTCACAAGGACAAATAACATCTGTTTTAGGAGCTACGAACCTATCTAGTACAAATGTTAATTTCTCATTTGATGCGGGAGGAAGGCTTGACTTTACTTCAAGAAGTATTGGTGAAGAATCACGAATTGTTTTAACTCAAAACTCTGCTTCTGACTCATCAGCATCTTTATCCAGTTTAGGTTTTAATGTCAATCAATCTGTACAAGGCTCTGGCAAGACAAGCTTCAATTTACACGTTGCAGATAATAGTTTAAACTTTCAAATTGGAGCAAACAAAGGACAATCTCTCCAATTTCAAGTTGCTAATTTTAGTGCTGAAAGCCTTGGATTAAAAGGATTAGACATTACTAATACTAATTCAGCTACTAGGGCTCTTGGATTAATTGATGCTGCTGTTCAAAAAGTTTCATCTGAAAGATCTAAACTTGGTTCATTGCAAAATAGAATGACTTCTACGGTTAATAACTTAACTGTAACAAGTACAAACTTACAAGCTACTGAATCTAAGATTAGAGACGTTGATATTGCTAAAGAAACAGTTGAGTTTACTAGAAATCAGATTCTGATTCAAGCTGGTACAGCTCAACTTGCTCAGGCTAAAGGACTAGGTAACACAGCCCTACAATTATTAGGATAGTCTAAAGGGTGAAGAGCATTAGTGATTCGAAACCATAATACCTAAAGTAAGTTTTAGGGTTTTATTGCCAGATTTTTTAATGCGGCATCGCCTGATCTGCTCTTTTACTCTCCCTTATTTTCTCAAGTAGTAAACTACTAGTCGAAAATAAGGAGAGTAAAATACCTAGATCATTCTATACCTAAACTAATACTAGTCACTTATATTGAAACCTTGGTTTTAGGCTTAAAATTTTGATAATTCAATATTTTATATAGATAAATACTCACATCATTTTTTATGGTGTGGGTATTTTTTTTGGGGATTTCTTTTTATTTTTGTTGAAAGGGTTTATCTTTGGCTTATGAATAATAATGAAACTATTTTTGTTGGTGGAGCTGGTCGGTCTGGTACTACTTTGTTGAGAGTTATTTTAGACTCTCATCCTCGTATTTTTTGTGGCCCTGAGCTAAAAGTAAGCCCTCTTGTTGCTCAGATGCATTTAGATTTGCAACAAAACTCTCAGGCTTTACAAGCTTATCAGTTAAATCCTCAAGATATTCAAAACTTATCTCAACAGTTTTTACTTTTATTGACTCAAAGAGCGTTGCAAAAATCAGGCAAACAAAGACTTGCTGAAAAAACTCCTACTAATGCTAGGTTTTTTCAACAAATTCATTATTTATTTCCTAAAAGCCCTTTAATACAAGTTATTAGAGATGGTAGAGATGTAGTTTGCAGTCTGCTAAAAATGGATTGGGTTGATGCAAATACCAATCTACCACTTGATTATACTAAAGATTTTTCAAAAGCTTGTCACTACTGGAAAGACGAAATATTAAGTTCAAGACTTGTTCAAAAAATACCTTCTCATACTGGTTTATATTTAGAAATATCTTACGAAAATATTGTTTTACAAGCAAAAAAAACACTTAAAAGCTTATTTTCGTTTTTAGGTGAAGACTGGGCCCCCTGTGTTTTAAATTTTTCAAAAATTGAAAGAAACTTAAATCAAGAGTCTAGTGCAAATCAAGTGAATAAAAAACTCTATACCTCATCAATAGGACGCTGGAAATCAGAATTTGATACCAGTAAAAAAGAAATATTTAAATCTATTGCTGGTGACTTACTTATAGATTTAGGCTACGAATCAAATAATGATTGGTAAAACTACCTTGCTGCAATAATTTCTATTTCAACATTTCCATTTTTTGGTAAAGACTTTACGGCAACACAAGCCCTTGCTGGATATGGTGCTGTAAAATACTTTGCATAAATATCATTTAATACAGAAAATACCCCCATATCTAAAATAGATATATTTACCTTTACAACATTAGAGAAGCTTAAATTATTATCTTCTAGCATATAAGAAATATTTTTAAAAACTTGCTCACACTCATTTTTAAAACTATCTTGAACCATCTCCCCAGTTTTTGCATCTATAGCAATTTGACCTGATAAATATATAAAACCATTAACCTCAACACCTTGAGAGTATGGTCCTATTGCTTGTGGTGCTCTATCTGATGATACTACTTTCATATTTTCTCCCTTATTCTAAATGATATTTGATATTATAACTTATTTAAGTATATAATCCCAAATAGTGTTCATCACATAATTCACAAACAATTTATGACTAAAAACTTCATCCAATCACTAAAAGAAAACTTCCCAGACGGAAAACAAATAGACGAATCTACTTTTTATCTTAACTCTTGGAATCTAGAAGCATTCATCAAAAAAAGTGATGATGAAAGTTTTCAAATTTTCTTAAACTTTGAATTTAATTTAGATGAAAATCAATTACTTATTTTAAACAAAGCAAAACAAATGGGACTTTTGGGTTTTCATTACTACCACCCTATTTCACTTTCTTCAAAAGTTATTCAATTAAGAGTTTTAAATAACCCACAATTTAAAACACAATTTGTTGCTTTATGTGATAATTTTGATAATATTAAACAAATGATAGATTCATTAAGTCAATCTCATATTGATATGACCATGAGTGCTATTGAATCTTTAGATACAATAAATAAAAAATATCAATTAATCTAAAAAAGGAGCTTAACCATGAGCAACGGAATATCTACACTTCCAATCCCTAAAAATGAACCAATTTCATCTTATGCCCCCAATTCACCAGAAAAAAAAGCCTTACAAAATCAATTAAAGGCTTTTCGATCTGAAGTAATAGATATACCAATGTATATTAATGGTAAAGACGTAAAAACAAATAATTTTGGTGAAAGCAGATGCCCACACGATCATCAACATTTACTAGCAAAATTTCATAAAGCTACAAAAGAAAATATACACGAGGCTATTGATACAGCTTTGGCTGCTCGTCAAAAATGGGCTGCTCTTCCATGGGAAAACAGAGCTGCTGTTTTTTTAAGAGCTGCTGATTTAATCACTACAACTTACAGATATAAAATCAACGCAGCAACTATGCTAACTCAATCAAAAAATGCTTTTCAAGCTGAAATTGACTCTGTTTGTGAGTTTGCTGACTTTTTAAGATTTAATGTAAAATACATGGAAGAAATCTACTCTGAGCAACCACCAGAAAACTCACCGGGTTGCTGGAACCGAGTAGAATATAGAGGACTTGAAGGTTTTATATTAGCTATTACTCCATTTAATTTTACAGCAATCGCTGGTAATTTACCTGCTTGTGCTGCCATGATGGGAAATGTCGTAGTTTGGAAACCATCTGATACTCAAGTTTACTCAGCAAAAGTTATTATTGATATTTTCAAAGAAGCAGGATTACCTGATGGAGTTATTAATGTAATTTTTGGTGTAGACCAAGAAGTTTCAGATATTGCTGGTACTCATCCTGATTTAGCTGGTATTCATTTCACTGGATCAACAAAAGTCTTTAGAAGTTTCTGGAAACTAATCGGAGATAATATTGATACTTATAAATCTTACCCCCGTATTGTTGGAGAAACAGGTGGAAAAGATTTTATTGTAGCTCACCCATCATTTGATGACATTGATGCTTTATCAACAGCTTTAGTAAGAGGATCTTTTGAGTTTCAAGGACAAAAGTGTTCTGCTGCATCAAGAGCTTATATTCCAAAAAGCCTATGGCCTCAAGTTTTAGCAAAAATGAAAGAGCAAGTTTCTAGCATGAAAGTTGGCCCAACAGAAGATTTTTCTAATTTTATAAACGCTGTTATTGATAAACGCTCTTTTGACAAAATTTCTGGTTTCATTGATAAAGCAAAAGCATCTGATGAAGCTGAAATTGTAATTGGTGGTACATATGATGACTCTAAGGGTTATTTTATTGACCCTACAGTTATACTTTGCTCAAATCCTCACTTTACAACAATGGTTGATGAGATTTTTGGCCCTGTTTTATCTATTTTTGTATATGATGATGAGCAATTTGAAGAGACGCTTAAGCTTGTTGATACATCAACGATTTATGCTTTAACTGGCTCTATTTTATCTAAGTGTAGATATGGTGTTCAAAGCGCTCTTGAAGCACTTGAGCATACAGCTGGTAACTTTTACATCAATGATAAATGTACAGGAGCTGTTGTGGGACAACAACCATTTGGTGGCTCAAGAGCATCTGGTACAAATGATAAAGCTGGTTCTAAAGCCAATTTACAAAGATGGGTTAGTACTCGAACAATAAAAGAAGTTTTAGTACCAGCTACTGATTACACTTATCCATTTTTGGGATAAAAATAAACTCTAAAAAAAAGAGCCGAAAGGCTCTTTTTTTTTCATTTGAAACTAATGCTTAACTTCAATAACAACAGGTGCATGATCAGATAAAAATAGCTCTCTATTTTCTAAACGATCTGGACGTGGCCTTAAATTATGCTTAATCATTGTATTAAAAAAGTGAAAGAAATTATTTGTTGATGGCTTTACTCTACCTTTACCCTTTTTTAAACCATGAGATGTAAAGATAAAATCAATCACCTGAGCTTCGCCTTTATAAACATAAGTCCCCTCTTTATCTTTATAAGATACAGAGTCCCATAAAATTGAGTCATTTTTACCATGATATAAAGTAGATAATGAGTCTATACCTAACTTTTTTTCTTTTTCATCCATACCCATTGAGTCGTTCATATCGCCTAAGATAAAAATATCTTCAAAGTCTTTTGAAACTACTTCGACTCTTTCTCTTAGCATCATTTGATGGACATTATTTTGCATTCTTGCTTTTAAAGCTTGTTTGTCTGATCTAGCAAATTTAGATTTTGGATAAGTTGCTATAAATTTATACCAATGGCTCGGGTCAGACTTTAAAGAAACATCAAATTCAATCGGAAACCGACTCCACCAAAACTTAGTAGGTTTTCCGTTATAATCAATCGTTTTATTTGGAGGAAATGGATAAAGTAAATTATTTTTTGTTATATCTTTTTTATTTAATGCTTCATACTTTCTTACATTAAATTTGCTTCTATCAACTAAAGCCATTACTTGTTGATTGTAATAATACTTTTTATTTTTAACCACTGGAGCGTTATGCACTACTAAATACCTATCATCTAAATATTCACTAATAAATTTTTCTACAATTTTTGGATCATTTGGAGATTCGCATATAACCAACACATCTGAATCTAAATATTTAATATATCTTGCCAAATATTGAGCACTTAATCGGTCAAATTCTATTTCTAACTCTCTCTTTGGAGGTGTTTCCATTTTTTTAAATAAAGGTTTTTCAATATTATTTTCAAACAAAGCTGCTGAAAAATAAATATTAGCTAAGCCAACTTTAAATTTATCTACGAATTGATCTTTTACTTTGATTAAAGTTTCAACTGATTTTTTTTCTATATTTTTTATAGGCTCATACGCCTCAAGTATTTTTATATCATCTGGACTTTTAACAATAATTTCTGTTTGCCCTTTATACTTTTTTATTTTACCTGTCACAGATATGTTTTTACCCTTAAATAAGGTATCTGGTGATTTTAAAAACTTATTAAAATTAGAAGCAAAAATTATAGCAGTAAAATGTGATTTATAATCTTTATGGAAGTTTAAGTAAATTGCTTTTTTTGAATTATATGTACGTACTACTTTACCTTGTACAGTTACAAACTCCCCTACGTGATTTTTTGTTTCTGTCCAATCAATTGTTTTAGCTTCTACTATAGAAATACCAAGAGAGATTAAAGTAATAAAAGCTAATAGCTTTGAAATTAACATAAAAGTCCTATTTGTAATTATAATATTTTGAGAATTATCATGTATATTAAGTCGCAATACCTAATAAAGCAAGATAGCCTAAGCCTTTTATTACACATTTAAACTTTATATTCGTCAAGACTAAAGTCTCGCTTCCAAAAAAGCCCCAACAGATCAAATCATCAGCAACCACAACAAAGCCTTTTCAACATATGTACGAAGTACATAAGAAAAGCCCCCAGAACGCACAAAAAACTGATTAGATTAGGATATTTTGGAGAGCTTCATTTGCGACGTGTACTAGTGTACACAAGTAAATGAAGAAATTCAAAAAATTCAATCAAATCAATTTTAGGCAAAAAAAAAGCCATCATCTGTGGACAGTTTCCGTGTTTCCTGTTCTTCGTATGATGGCTTTCGCTTCCATTTGGTTGTTAAGTTCCACATACATAATACGACATGATGCAAGCCATGTCAACACTTTTAATTTAAATCTCAAAATTACTTTTCTACAAGTTGAGGTTTACCTTAGATAAAGCCTTTTCATTCATTAAAACTTAAAATTAAATTTCCTTTTTCAATATATTGAAAAACTGATTGAATAAAGTATAATTGTACTCTCTCAATATCTTCACTCAAATAATCCTTTTTTATTTTACTTTTTATAGAGTTTTTTTCATCATTCGTCATGTTTTTATAAATTAACTCTTTAGTATTATTTGTTTCATTACTTAGTAGCATTGCTAAATCACTTTTATTTATTTCTTTTAAGACTTTTTGAATTGCATCATCATTTAAACTTCTTAAAACAAACTCTACCGAAATTTCTTTTTTAACTGCAAAGCCCTTTTTGATTGCCAATTTTTTTTGTTTTAAAGGCTTTTTAAATTTGCCTCCTAAATCTAAATGATTCATACAATCTAACTTATGTTTTGTTAAAACAGTTTCATCTTTTAAATGAATTGATATTACTCCCATAACTATAATATCAAAGGTCTGCCTTAAGGTTTTTAGCATTGTCATTTTTTTTTGGTTTAATAATAAAATACAATCCCCAGGGTTTATTTCATTTTCAAAAAGATCTTGAGCATATAAACAAAACTGTTTGACGGATAAACAAAGGTTTAACTTATCCATCTCAACAATTGATTGGTTCCAGTTTTTTAATAAATAACAACAAGCTAAATAACTTTCATCTGTATAGTCTGTATTATAATAGTTATGGGACTTAATTGTTAAATCAACTATTTTTTCTGATTTTTGAGAATAAACAGCTAAAACTCCTGCAACAATTAAATTAAGTTGAGAGTCAATATAAGAAATGATGGAGTTTACTTTTTGATTTATAACAATAGATAAGTCTTCTTCTTTATATTTTTTTAGGATTAATAATAAGCAATAATCCAAAAAGTTACCGTTATTTTTTACTAAGCCCTCTAAAGATATCAATCCCTTTTCTTGAACTAATTTTGAATAGTTTAATAGTTCATCAATATAGTGCCTCTGCTTTTGAGGATCTAAGTCCAATATATTTTGTTTCATGCTTTTACTCATACTTGATTTTTAAATAATTAAAAATATTTAAAATTACTCTTTCTTATTTTGTAAGGTTATATTATATATTGTAACTAATTTTTTTAATACTTATACTTTAAAAAATATAGGCAACAAACACTAAGGAACTAATATGTTAGAACTACTATCTAAATACATCAAAAATGGTGCAAAACCAAAAGAAAATCATAAAATTGGAGCTGAATACGAACTTATCTCAATTACCAATGATATGACTCCTGTAAGTTTTACAGATAAACCTTCTATTTTATGTGTTTTAAAAAGTCTACAATCTAAATATAAGTTAGAAACTGGTGAGATTATCGATAACAAACTTTTTTCATTAAACGCTAAAGTCGGGTCTATTACTATTGAACCTGGATGTCAAATTGAATTAAGTGCTACTCCAAGAAAAACAATTCACGAGCTACATAGTGATTTACAAAAATATTCTAATGCCCTAAAAGAAATAGGACAAAACTGTAATATCAAGTTTTTAGCTACCTCCATGAATCCCTATTTGCACCCAGATCAAATTCCTCTTCTTCCTAAAAAAAGATACCAAATAATGGACAAGCTTTTTAGAACAACTGGTACTCACGGTCGCTATATGATGAGGGCAAGTGCATCTATTCAAGTTTGTATCGACTACGAAAATGAAAAAGATCTCATGAAAAAATATGTTTTAAGCCTATTTTTAAGCCCCTTTGTTAAAGCACTTTTTTCTTCTTCTCCTTTTTGTGCAGGACAATTGACTCCCTATTTATCAATGCGATCTTATATTTGGAATAACATGGACCCTGCACGAAGTGGTCTACCAAGAGAACTAATGAAACACGACCTAACATTAGAGCAATACTGTCAATATATTTTAGATATTAAACCAATGTTTATAGAAACAAACGGAGACTATACTCCAGTTACAACAAAAGGATTTTTAGATTCTTATCCTGAGTTTACTAATCAAGATGAAGCCTTTAAAAAATTAATGCTACATATGAGCCAAACTTTTATTGAAACAAGAATCAATCAATACTTAGAGTTTCGTTCTCCAGATGCTCAATTACCGCAATTTCAAATGTCGGTTCCAGCATTTTATAAAGGTCTTTTTTCTTCTAACTCTATTATGGATGAAGCCTTTGAAATCATTAAAGATTTTTCTGTTGATGATATTCAAGATTTGTTATTGGATATTCCTACCCAAGCTATTCATACAAAAGTTAAATCCTCTAGTGTTTTAGACTATGTTAAAGACCTACTTTTACTCTCACATAAAGGTCTAAAAGAAAATAGTGACTCAGATGAAGAAAAGTTTTTAGAGCCAATTATGCAACTTGTATTAGAAGATTCTTATTGCCCCAGTGATTACATTTTAAGAGCATATAAAAAAGATTACAACGAAGACCTAGAAAGTATGTTTGATTTTTTCTCTATCTAATCCTTAAGTTCTAATCTGCATCAATTTAAGCCATCAATCTATTTTTACGTTTGATTATGAAACTTGCCAGACAAAAATTGTAAGCTTAGGTATACTCATCGGCTACTAAAATCAATCATTTTTTAGTAGTCAATACTAAATCAAATGTACATTAGTTTCAATAATTACCACTTCTTAAACTTCCGATTCATACAAAAGAAGCACTTTGAACATTTCCTTAATTCGTTACATTTTTAATACAATGAATCATCAATATAGAGGATCAAATCACTATGAGAAGTATAGCAATCGTTGGTAGACCAAATGTAGGTAAATCTACTTTATTTAATCGTTTAGTTGGAGTGCGTCAATCCATAACAACTGACACAGCAGGCACAACTAGAGACCGTATCTACGGAGACATGGAATGGGAAAACAAGTACTATGAAATCATAGATACTGGTGGACTTGAGCTATTAAATAAAGATGACCATATTCAAAAACAAATCAATATGCAAGCAGAAATTGCTGTTGATGAGGCCGAAGTTATTTTCTTTCTAGTAGACGGAAGAGAAGGTTTAATGCCTCTTGATGAGCATGTTGCAGATTTTTTAAGAAAGACAGGGAAACAAGTTTATTTATTTGTAAATAAAGTAGATGACTATGACTTAAGAGATTGTATTTACGACTTTTATACCCTTGGTTTTGGAGAACCTATTTGGTTTTCATCACTTCATGGTGTAAACATGGATAAACTTTTTGATAAGGTACAGGAGTATTTTAGTCAACATGAGCTACCAGAAGAACTCGATGACGAAGGAACAAAAGTTGCCATTGTTGGACAACCAAATGTTGGAAAATCCACTTTGTTAAATAAGTTTCTAAAAACCGATCGAGTTATGGTTGACTCTGTTGCTGGTACAACTAGAGACCCAATCAAAGAGCCTTTTGAACTTGGTGGTAAAAAGTTTACTTTAATTGATACAGCTGGTATCAGAAGAGTCAATAAATTAAAAGAACACGTTGATAAAATTGCTGTTATTTATTCTGATAAAGTAATTGAAAGAGCAGATTTAGTATTATATGTACTAGATGCTAGTCGCCCTTTGAGTACACAAGACAAACGAATCGCTGGTAAAATCTTAGAAGAACAAAAACCTTGTATTGTTGTTATTAACAAATGGGATACTGTAGTTGACAAAGAAGAAACAGTAGAAAAACTAGAAACCCAATACGAAGAAGAACTCTACTTTTTAAAGTTTTGTCCTCATGTATATATTTCAGCATTAACAGGTACTAAAGTACCTAAACTACAAGATGCTATCTTAGACTTATCTAACGCTTTAGATATTCGTACAAATACAAATCACTTAAATAAGTTGATTCAAGAAGCTGTTTTGATTCATAAGCCACCTATGTTTAAAGGTAAGCAACTTAAAATTTACTATGTTTCTCAACTTAAAAGCAAAAGTGGTATCTTTATTTTTCAAGTAAACGATTCAAATTTAATTCACTTTTCTTACTATAGGTATTTAGAAAATACAATTAGAGATATGTATAAATTTGAAGGGATTCCTCTTAAACTTATCTTTAAAGGCAAAAAGTAGAGATGGAGTTTCTCCCTCTTTTCATAGCTAGCTATCTTTGTGGCTCTATTCCAACAAGTTTTATTATTGGAAAAGTGGTCTTTAAAAAGAATCTCATGGAAGAGGGAAGTAAAAACTTAGGCGCTACCAATGCTTTTAGAGTTTTTGGAAAAAAAACAGGCCTATTTGTTTTGTTTTTTGATATTTTAAAAGGCTTTGCTCCTGTTTTTTTTACACAAAAATACTACCCTGATGTTTTATACTTAAGCTTAGGTATAGCATCTATTGCAATCATTGGGCACACCCTTTCTATTTTTATAAAGTTTAAGGGTGGAAAAGGTGTAGCTACATCAGCTGGCGCTTTTCTAGCTTTAGCACCACAAGCCCTTGGTTTATCACTGCTTGTATTTATAACTTGTGTCTTTTTTACAAAATATATATCACTTGGTTCTATCTTAGCCTGTTTGGCATTCCCATTATCTTGCTATTACCTAGACCCAAAAAACCTACCCTTAATTGCTCTTGGTTTTATTTTTTTTATTTTTATTAGCTACAAGCACAAAGTAAATATTCAAAGACTAATAAAAGGTAAAGAAAATAAATTTATCTGGAATAAAAAAAATGACTAGTTTTAAAAACACTTATATTATCGGGTCTGGTAATTGGGGAACAACTTTTGCCAAAATACTAGCAGAAGAACATCAGAATATAAATTTATTTATTAGAGATGAAATTGATTGTTTATCTATTCAAAAAAATCTCATTAATCATAAATACCTACCTGATATAAAACTTCCAAGTCAATTAAACTTTATTTCTAAACTACCCTATACTTTTGATGAAGGTGACTTAGTTATATTAGCTATTCCAACAAATTCCATACGCTCTTTTTTAGAAGAAAATATATATAGTTTTATAAACTTACCTAATTTTTTAAACCTATCTAAAGGAATCGAAATCTCTTCTCAAAAAAGAATTTCTGAAATTTTAGTAGAGTTTTTTCCTAAAAATTCAAATATCGCTACCCTTTCTGGTCCAAATATAGCCTCTGAAATTGCTCTAAAAAAACCTGCTGTTTCTGTCATAGCTAGCAAATCCTCTCAATTTAGTGAAAGACTTCAACACTTTTGCTCTAACGACTATTTTCGTATTTATACTAATGAAGATATTTGTGGAGTTGAAATTGCTGGAGCATTAAAAAACATTTTTGCCATTGGTTCAGGTATTTGTCATGGCTTAAAACTTGGTGACAATGCAAAATCTGCCCTAATGACTAGAGGAATCATGGAAATGACACGATTTGGAAAAGTCTTTGGAGCAAACAATCTTACTTTTATGGGCTTAGCTGGCTTTGGAGATCTCTCTGTAACATGCATGTCTAAAATGAGTCGAAATAATAAACTCGGGATGTTTTTAGCCGATGGCCATACATTAGATGAAGCACTAGAAAACTCCAAGATGGTTACTGAAGGAGTTTATACTTGTAAAAGTGTATTTCAAATCGCAAATACTAAAAATATTTATATGCCAATTACTAATGCTATTCATAAAATTTTATTTGATAAACATTGTGCTCATGAGTCAATCCAAAGTCTTATGAAAAGTAGCCTAAAAGAAGAACTATGTGGAAACATCTAAAAATAGTCCTCACCTTTTTTTTCACCCTGTCAATTCATTTTTGTGGGGACTTTTTTACTAAAGAGCTAATTTTCCAAAGAAATCTTTCTAACTTAAAAATAAAGGGGAAATCTCTTTTAATCGGAGCATGTGGTTTCAAAAAAGTTTGTTCTATTCATAAAAACATCCTAACTATTTCATACAATCAGTCTACTAAAAAAATTAAAATTCCAAGTAAAAAGCCTCATCATTTCATCTACCATGAACATTTTTTATATATCAGTGACACCTTACTAAACAATATTCTAAAGTTTGACTTAGATAACCAACAATTTGAGTGGTTTTTTACCGATGAAAAACCACTAAACTTCCCAAAAGAACTCGCTATTAACAATAATAATGGAAATCTTTTTATAGCTGATTATGCTAATCAAAAAATAAGTACCTATAACCAAGATAAAAAAGAGATTAAATTTTTTCTTTACCGAGATAAAGCTAGTAATGAACTAGCTGCACCACTCAGTATCTCTATTTTTCAAAATTTTCTTTACGCACTATATCCAGCAGAACAAAAACTAATTAAATTTCATCTAAAAACCACAGAAATTTTAAGTGAATATGATTTAAAAAGTTCAAAACCTAAACTATTTTCTAAAGCTTCTCAAATCAATATTGATCTTTACGGGTTTTTATATATATTTGATCGTAAAACAAAAACAATATCTATATTTAATCAAAGCTTTGAGCTCCAAGATAAACTCCTTAATAGCTCTTACTTTTACCCTAAACTATCAAATGCCAAGTCATTTAATATCGATACTTTTGGTAATCTTTATATACAATCCAAAAATAGTGTTTATTGCATGAAAGTTAAAAATGAAGAGCTCCTCTTACAAAATTTAAAACATCATTACAAAAACTCTAATCTTAAAGTTATTATTTCTCAAGCCAAAAACTTACTTAAAAAATACCCTCAAAATAAGACTGC
Source organism: Candidatus Cloacimonadota bacterium (assembly GCA_002402105.1). Taxonomy (GTDB): domain Bacteria; phylum Muiribacteriota; class UBA6191; order UBA6191; family UBA6191. Next base: position 26,462 of record NVVD01000010.1, on the reverse strand, counting down.
ACGAAAATATTTATTAGAAGCTCTAGAGCTAAAAATAGCTGGGTATATTCATAATGAAAACTGGGACATGGCGTCCATAATTTTAAAAGAAAGTCTTAAAATTTCTCCTTCTGACAAATCTAGCTTAAGAAAACTACGAATTATCAGCTTCAAAAAAAATAGGGTTTGGATTATGGACATATTTTTTGGGGTAAGTTTGTTGATGATTTTTTTACTAGCTAGTTACACATTACTCCAATACCTCTTTTCTAAACCAAAAGAACCAAAAGATGAGTAGAAAAAAAAATCTGTTTATCTCTATTGTAAGCACAATACTATCTAGAGGAATCGGATTTTTAAGAACCCTAGTCGAAACAACTCTTTTAGGCCTCGGAATGTTTTCTGACTCTTATATGGCAGCTTTTAGACTTACAAATTTTTTTAGAGAATTATTTGGAGAGGGAGCAATGGCAGGTGCCTTCATTCCCGTTTACTCTAAAATAAAGCATGAAAAAAGTGAAAAACTAGCCTACTCCTTTTTCTTTTTTGCTAGTATCTTTGTATTTTTATTGTCATGTTCTATCTATTTACTTCTTAACTTCTTTTTAGAAGATATTTTAAAAGTATGGCTTATAGACTTTACCCCACAAAAAATAGACACAACTAAAAATCTAGCTACTATTATGCTCCCATATTTAGTATTTATCTCTTTAGCCTCCATGTTTTTACTTCTACATCAAATTAAAGAAAAGTTTTTCTACTCTTCAATACACCCTATATTATTTAGTTTTTCTATTATAGTTTTTGGAATTACAAACCCTCTTAGTCATCATGCTAAATCTTTAGCTCTTGGTTTAATGATCGGTGGACTCTTACAACTGCTATTATTAATCTTTACGATTAAAACCCCCCTTGTAAGCTTGAGTGACTTTCAAAAAATATTACCTTATCTAAAAAAAATGTCATTGCTATTGATACCAGTTATTTTTAGTTTAATGGTATCAAGAATTAATAGACTCATTGATTTGAGTTTCGCTTCTGGTTTACTTTCTGGTAGCTTAAGCTCTTTAGTATATGCTACTGTACTTATTAATGTGCCACTTGGTTTTATAGGTGTTGCCACTAATAACGTTATTTTTCCTGTTATAGCAAAGCTTAAAGCTAGTAAAAAGCATAATCAATTTCAAAAAGAAGTCATAGAGGTTTTTTACTATCTTAGTTTTATAGGAATCCCTGTTTCTATATTTTTATATTTGTTTTCATATGATATTTGTAAAGTACTATTTATAGAAATACCAAAATTTTTATCTATCAAATCTATGTTTGATCAAGCAGCCCTATCACTCTTAGCTAGCTCACTAAAGTATTACTCACCAGCACTTTTATCTTTATTGCTTTTACCTTTTGTAATAAAAATCTTTCACTCTTGCTCTGATACAAAAACTCCTGCTTTAATCACACTTTTTGGGGTTATAATTAATATCGTTTTAAACTTTTACTTCACCCCCATTTGGCAAAATAAAGGAATAGCAGGAGCAACTACTATTGCTAGTTATGCTCAACTGTTTCTTTTAATACTATTTTTAAGCAAAAAAAATATTCTACTTTTTTCTAAAAAAACTTTTATTTCAAGTTTTCAAATACTTTTATTTTGTTTCCTTCTTATATTTATTTGTGAGGAGATACACTCCTCTTTTTCTCCTCTTCCTGAGCTATTTCTATTTTTTATTCCTCTACTTATTTTTCACTTATTTCAAAAAAATTATAAAAAATAGTCTTAGATGATTGCTCATTGATATTTTTTGGTGGTAGAATTTATTATAAATTTAAACCTTGCAAATATTGGTACTCTTTTATGCTAGAACTACATAGCCCACATTTAACAACCCCACAAGATTTTATGGATTATCTTCTCAAAGAAGGCCGTCCAAATAGAGATTTAGAGCTCATCAAAAAAGCTGCTGAATTTGCTTTTGACTCCCATATAGATCAAAAAAGAAAATCAGGAGAGCCCTATATACTTCACCCCTTTGCTGTTGCTGTTATCGTAGATCAAATGAAACTAGATACTGCTTCTATTTGTGGAGCTTTAATGCACGATGTATTAGAAGACTGTGAAGTTACAAAAGAAGAACTCACCCAAAAGTTTGGTGACACTATCTATCAATTAGTAGATGGAGTAACAAAGTTATCTAAAATTAAATTTGGTACAAAAGCAGAGCTACAAGCTGAGTCACTCAGAAAAATGCTACTTGCAATGACTCGTGATATTAGAGTTATTATTATTAAAGTTTGTGATAGATTACATAATATGCGAACCATGGAGCATATGCCAGCCCATAAACAAGTTCGTATATCACAAGAAACTCTAGATATATATTGTCCATTAGCTAATCGTCTTGGTATGTCATCTATCAAATGGCAGCTCGAAGACCTTTGTTTAAAGTATTCTAAACCTAAAGTTTTTTATGATATTTTAAAACGAATTGCTCAAAAAAGAAAAGAACGTGAAGGTTTCATTGAAAATGTTATCAATGAGCTTAAAGAGACATTAAAAGAAACCAACTTTCAAGTTGAAATTACTGGTAGACCTAAATCTTTTTATAGTATTTATTTAAAATCTCTTAAAAGCCCTAAATATCTTGATGATATGTTTGACTTAGTAGGCTTACGTATCTTAACTCAATCAAAAGAGCAATGTTATGGTATTTTAGGAGTAGTCCACTCCATGTGGACCCCTCTTCAAAACCGTTTTAAAGATTATATTGCTGTACCAAAAACTAATCTATATCAAAGTTTACACACTACAATTTTTCACCCAAAAGGACAAAGAGTAGAAGTACAAATCAGAACCTTTGAAATGCACGAAACCTCAGAGTTTGGTGTTGCCGCTCATTCTCATTATAAAACAGGTAGTACAAAAGCACTCAAATCTCAAGAAGAGTTAAAATGGCTTCGAGAGATTGTAGAATGGCACTCAGACATTAGAGACTCTCAAGAGTTTATTGAAAATGTCAAATTAGATCTATTTCAACATATGGTTTATGCCTTTACTCCAAATGGTAAAATCATTGAACTTAGAGAAGGTTCTACTCCTATTGATTTTGCTTTTTATATTCATACAGAAGTTGGCTATAAATGTGTTGGAGCCAAACTAGAAGATAAAGTTGTACCTTTAAACTATCAAATTCAAAATGGTGACATTATTTCTATTATCACCTCTAACAATAATAAAGGCCCCGCTAGAGGTTGGCTTGAAATTGTTAAAACAAAAAAAGCTAGAGAAGCCATACTCTCTTTTTTAAGAAAATCTTCTAAAGATGATTTTATTTTTCAAGGGGCAAAAACAATACAAAACTCCCTTGAAGAACGAATCAAAAGACTTCCTCAAGAGAAAAAAGTCTCATGGCGAGAAATTATAAACTCAAATGAGTTTTCTGAAATTTCTCTCGCATATGGCTTTAGAGACATTTGCTATCTACAAGAAGCAATTGGCAAAGGTGAGTTTAGATTTGAAGGTTTAGCAAACCACTTACAAATTTTTCAAGTTGAAGTAGATGTTGACGAATCTATCGAACAACTTTCAAAAAAGAAATCTAAATCTAAAAAATCAAGAGATACTATTTTAGTTGCTGGTTGCCCTGATATGCTCGTTAGAATATCAAAATGTTGCAACCCTCTTTTTGGAGATGATATCTCTGGATTTATCACTAGAGGTCGTGGGGTAAGTGTTCATCGATCTGATTGCCCTAATTCAGTTATTCTTATTAAAGAAGAACCAGAAAGACAACTTGATGTACAATGGGACCCTAGAGCTTTAATGGCTAAGGACACTTATTTCCAGACAGAAGTCGAAATTGTATCCCAAAATAAATCTGAAGTTTTAGCCAAAATCACTAGTATTATTTCAAAGTTTAAAATAAACATTCTAAGCATGAATGGCCGTACAAAAAAAGAATATGGAGTTTTAACCTTAGTCTTTCAAGTAAAAAATGTCGGACAATTAAACAACCTTATTACAGCTATTCAAGATGTTGAAGAGGTCATAAGCATCCATCGAAAAGAACCCTCTGTAAAAAAGAAAAAATAAATGGCAAGCATGGCTAGATTTTCATAAAGACTCAAAAAATGAACTCATTAAAGGACTTCAATTAGCCTTACTTAATTTAAAAACTAATTTTATAGTCCTAAAGTTTTGAAACAAAAAGATGATTATAACGTATACGGTTAAGGTTAAGTATTTAATAAAGGAGAAGCAAATCAACTATAAATTGATAGTTTTATATTTTTTAATTTTGTTTCCCAGTGCTACTTCTTTTATAGCAAAAAGTCACGAGTTTGATTATTTATTACTCAGAAAAATGGACCAACAAGATGACACTAAAAAAGTTGAAATACTAGTTCAAAAATCCCTTAAAAAATTAAGGGGAAAATGTGATAAATCTGGAAACTGTACAAATGGTAGTTTTAGCAAAGCCTCTAATAGTAGCCCTAGTTATACCACAAGGCTTTCTATTAGAAGAGATGAAGTTACAGAATTTAAAATTGACCAAGATTTTGTTTCTCAAGTAGCTATATCAAAGTCTGCTTTGAGTGCGGGCTTATCTGTATATATAAAAAAGATAGTATTTAAATATAAGAGTATTCGTAGTAACAAAATAGAAAAAGAGACTTTTTCTACTAAAAACCATGAAGGATTAGCAAAACTTCCAGAAGGAAAACTATCTCATACTTGGAACCTCTCTAAAGCTTTAACTTTTTCTTTAAAAGAGATCGGCTCAAAAGTGATTATGGAAGTTCACGCTTCATATTTTAGCTCCGATAATGAAAAATCAAATGAATCCGATAAATCTAATTCATTTTGGAGTGGTTTAAGTTTTAATGATATTACTGATAAAGTAAAAATAGTAGGCAGTCGTATTTGGAAGGCCTCTTTTAGAATTGATATTTATTCTCCAAAGTTTCAATGGACTAACTATAAATATTTAGGTATGGCATTAGAGTCAAATAATTATGAGATACAATTAAAATATTTAAAGTCAAAAGGTTTTCATGAGTACGAACTCCCACCAAAAAAGCTACCTAGCACTTCAATTAACCAAGATTTATTTCAAAACATAATTGGAGGAACACCCAGTAGTTTAATGCAGAAAGCTAAAGAATATTTAAATCAAAAACCACCTCTATTTTCTTTGAAAAATAAATGGAAAAGAGGAGGAGCAGCAGCCTATGTTGATATGGCCAAAGAAAAAATTGAAAGCGCAACAGGTATGACTGGCTCATCTATAGAAGAAGCAGTAGCAGCAGGAGTAAAAGGCAACGGAAATGAAGACTGGGTTTCTTTAGCAGATAACTTACATAGCAGAATAATGTATCTACAAACCCAATATATATTGAATGACATAAAACTTGACCCAAAAAATAGCCAATGGAAGGGTAATTATAAAAAGTCCAAAAAATATAAACTAAAAGCTGTAGAAAGCTGGATTAGTAGAATATTAGACATTTTTATTAATTCAAAAGTTGAAAATAAAGGACTCAACTCCCTCATGAAAAAAATGGCTAAACAAAACTTTAAAGAATACAAAAGTAAGTATTATAAATAATTATACTGGCTCTTCATCTAAGTCTTTAATACAACTATTAATAGAATCAACTACAAAATTACATAAAATATTTACTCTTTCTTCATCATAAAAAGGAAGTATCCTAAATTCTAATTCAGGCATTTGTATATCTCTTTTTTTCAAAGAGATTCTGTTAGAGCCAATAGTTACAATTAAATTTTTAATATAATTTCTACTATAATCTTTTTTAAAAAAAACAACCCCTTTTTTGAGTAATAAGTCTTTTAAATAGTCTGCTGTAAAACCATTACAAATTTTTTCATCCTCGACATTTTTATTAATCTCCAAACGATTGTTTGGAATATTTTTAGCCAAAAATATTACAAAGTCACAAATTTTTAAAATTGTTTTTTTGCTAAAATTTGCTTGAATTTGGATGTGAAACAAAACACATTTTGGTATACTTGCATCGTTTAAAGAAACTCTACCTTTTTTAATACAAACATATAAGTTTTCACAAATATCAACTACTTGTTTTCCCTTTTCTTTCAAGATAAAATCTGAGTACTGAGAGTTGGGCTGAGCAATAAAGTTTTCATATTTGGATAAGCTATCTTTAAGAAAGCCAAATACTTCATCTGGTTTTAGCATAACTTACATCCCCAATTTTTTAATAACATTTGTAAAAATAGCAACACCAGTAATTAAGCTACTTTCATCAAAGTCAAAAGTAGAATTATGGTGTGGAGAGTAATCTAAAGAATCTCCACCACAACCAAGTAAAAAATAACAACCTGGAGCCTCTTGCAGAAAAAATGCTACATCTTCTCCACCCATACCTAAACCATCTTCAATAATGTTTTTATCTCCAACTATTTCTTTTGAAGTATTTATAATAACATCACACGATTTATCATCATTTAAAATTGCTGGATACCCTTCAATTAAATCAAAATTAATTTTACAATCATACTCTAGCTCATAGGCTTTTACTTTTTTATTGATATTATTGATAATCAAATCTCTTGAATCAAGACTCAAAGTACGTAATGTACCACCTAAGTCACAAACATCATCAATAACATTAAAGCTTTTACCCGAGTGAATACTTGTAAATGTCATCACTGCGCTATCAAGAGCTGATAAATCTCTGGCCATCATCAACTGACATTCTGTGATAAATTTTGTAGCTAACATGATTGGTTCAACACATTGATAAGGTCTAGCACCATGTCCACCCTTACCAATAATTTTCACCTGAAACTCATCACAATAAGATGAAGCAATACCTTTTTTGATACCTAACACATTTGATTTTAAACGATTTGCTATATGCAAACCAAAAACTTGAGATACCTTTGGATTTAACATAACTCCTTCATCTATCATTACTTTTGCACCACCAGACTTTTCTTCTGCTGGTTGAAAAACAAATTTTACCGCTTTTTTTAGTTTTGATTCATTTTCTTTTAACCAAAATATTGTAGTCAACAAAATTGCCATATGAGCATCATGTCCACAAGCGTGCATAGCACCATCATTAGTAGAGCAATAATCAAAAGTATTTTCTTCTAAAATAGCCAAAGCGTCCATATCAGCTCGAAACATGATAGCGTTTTTACTTTTATCTTCACCAATAGTCAATACTAAACCTGTTTTTGCTATAACTTTATATTCAATACCTTTTTCATCCAACAATTTTTGTAATAGTTTTGAAGTATCAAATTCTTGAAAGTAAAGCTCAGGTATTTTATGAAAGTTTCTTCTTAGCTCAATCAAATCTTTTGATCGTTTTAGAATATCTTTAGAAATGTTTACCATTTTAATCCTTGTTTTTATGAAAATTGGGCAAAAAGCTCTGGCCCTGTCATATCATCTGTTTTATTTGCAAAACAATAAAACGAAGGTTTTTCATCTATAAACACTTGATGGTCAAATACAAAATCAAGCCCATTAAATAAACCAACAGGTACGATATATTTTTGTGCTTCTTTTAAACGATAAAATAAGTGTGTGCCACAGCTATTACAAAAACCACGTTCTGCCCACATAGACGAGTCATATACAGACACATCACCTTCAATATTAACCTTAGTACCACAGTCAGTAGCCATCAAAGGACCGCCACCCCATGTACGACAAGTCGAACAATGACAAGCTCCCGCTTTTAGATCAACCTCTTCAAAACTCATTTTAATTTTTTTACATAAACACTCAACTACATTAGACATAACATCTCCTATACAAATTAAATTTCAAAAAAAAACACCCGATTAAGGGTGTTTTAAGTTATCTTAGTTTTTTACTATTTAGTTAAAACAGTTTTTAAATAATCTTTAGCATTTGGTCTAAAGGTTGTTTCCATCATATCTTTATAATAATTAAAAAACTCGCCTCTTTCATGCTCAGGAAAATCTGAGTGCTCCATAGCAAACTCGATGATTCGATCAAAATGCTGATCGTAAAATTGAATCATTTTATCATCAATATCTTTAAAGTTTTTATCACAATATTCTTCAAACTTTTCTGGCTCAAAATATTTTTGATTCATTTCACAAATATAATCATATTTTGATTGCTGAGAAGTTTTTGGGTTCATGAAAACCTTAGTAAACTTTTCTTGATCTAGGTCTGTTTTCATATTCATCTTAGTTACACCAATATAACTCATCCACTTAACAAGTGAACAAATCAACCAAGGAAAATGAGTATGTAATGAAGTAAAATTACTATCAGGACATGCATTTGCAAAATCAATTGGGTAAATAACATCATCTTTGATTAAACATTCAAAAGAGTTGTATGTCCATCTATGATAAGAGTTAATAAACTGTACGTAGTTTTTAATTCTTTCAAATAACTTTGGGTCTACCACTGGTTTAATATGAGAGTAGTGTTGATGTAATGGTGCATCTGGTTGAAAAGTCATAGGCATAATCATTGGGCCTATTCCCATACACCTAATAAATGTATCATAGTTTTCGATAGCTTCTTGAATATGGAATACTCGTCCACCTGTTTCATCATACTTTTTGTATAACTCATCAAGAGTGTCAATTTTAAATACGTCACTACCGCCACCACCAAAAGCTTTTTTCAAAAATACTGGATATTGATTATCAAAGTATTTCTCCATTGAGTCTGCTATATAATTATATTGTGGATAAAACTGCTTACGTAGCTCATTTGATTTTTCAAGATGTTTTTTTGTTCTTACCATTGCTTTTTGAACTGCCTCTAAATCAACAGTTTTTCTAGCTGGGTCCCATCCAAATTTTGTATTTTTTGTAATCAATGATTGCTCATATTGCCATAAATCTTGGTTCCATTGATCTTGAGTATATGGCTGAAAGTCTGGCAACAATACAGTCGTAGGAAACTTGTCTTTTGGATGCATTGCTCTTGCCATTAAATCATAAGTAGAGTGTTTATCTAAGTTGGCAAATGTTAAAGAGCTATTTGCAATAGCAACACCACAGTTTTGAGCTGATTGTCCCCAACACTTATAAAAATCGTTCCAGTGGATTGTACGATCAATTACAACATCAGCTAAATCTCTTAAGTCTGACCCACATAAAATAGGATCAGCTTTTACTCGGCCTAGCTCAATTTCATATTTTTTACCCTTATGAGTAATCTCTGGGTTTAAAAATTTAACAAACTCTTGCATTGCATAACGCATGCTCCAGTCTTGTGAAGCCATAATACTAATTTTTACTTTATTCATTTTAGACATCCTATCATTAACTGATAAATGCATGATTTTACTAACGAAAATCACACTATAAATAACCAATATACATTTTGCCAACAGTATAAGACTATAGTACTCAAAGAGTCAAAATTATTAATGAAATTTTTAGTAAAATAACTATCATGTATTAATTATGATATAATTAATACATGAGCAATACATTTTACAATTTAACCAATGATATTTTATTCAAATCTACTTTTAGCAACCCTAAAAATAATAAAATTTTAATCTGTTTAATTAATGCCCTATTAAAACTACAAGATGATAAAAAACTTATTGAAGTTGAGGTGATAAATCCCTTTAATGATAAAAAGTTCATCGATGACAAACTAAGTATTGTAGATATTAAAGCCAAAGATGGTAAAGGTATACTTTATAATATTGAGATGCAAGTTCAAGTCCCTAAAAATTGGGAAAAAAGACCACTATATTATGCCTCTGAGCTTTACACATCTCAACTTAAACAATCTAGCTCTTACAATAAATTAAAAAAAACAATTAGCATCTCAATCTTAAGTGAGACTTGTTTTAAAGATAATAACGATATACATAATATTTATACTTTTCATAATATCAAAAGTTTAAAACCCCTAGACAATTTAATAGAGCTACATTTTATTGAGCTCTCTAAATTCGATAAAGATAAAAAACGAATTTTATCTTCACCATTTGAAAAGTGGCTCTACGCCCTTAAATATGGGAACAATCACCAAAAGGAGTCTGATATGTTACCACAAGAATTAATGACTGAAAAAGGAATCAACGAAGCCTTTTGTGCTATGAGATATGCCAATGCTGACCAACAAACACGTTATCTCATCGAAGCTAGACAAAAATTTATACGTGACCAAATTACTATGCAAGAAGATGCTTTAGAAGATGCTTTAGAAGAAGGACTAGAAAAAGGTAGAGAAGAAGGCAAAAAAAGTAATTCTTATTCTATTGCTAAAAAATGTTTAATAAAAAAAATGGCTCTTGATGATATTATTGATTTAACTGGTTTATCAAAAAAAGAAATATTAAGTATTACACTTTCCTAGAAATAAAATCGCCCGCTTCGCGGGCTCAACTAAAAGTAAATAAAAATCGGAAATTAGAATTTATTCCAATAAAGTAGGTTTTGCAGCAATTCCCCATTGTTGGAAAAGCTGATTAACAAAGGGATTTTTAAAATAATATTTCGTAAATAATGAAGGAATCCACATAAAAGTGGTCTTTTTTCATAATATTTAAAACAATTATCAATATTAGTTATTTAAAAAACCCTTTATTAACGCACCTTCTAGAGGTGCTTAATTTTATGGGGAATTGCTGTAGGTTTTGTAAAAAGCTAAAGCTTTTTTATGGGACTAAAGTCCCATCTCCGATTTGATTCAAAAGCCCCCACGCAAAACCCACTCCCAAACTTGGTTTAAATTTTGTCCCAAAATCACTATCTGACCTATCGGACTACGAGCAAACGAAAGCCCAAGGCATTAAAACGAATATCAGAGGTATTATAATAGCGAGAAGCCGAACGTAAAAACCGAGAATAAACCCAACTACCACCTCGAAGCACACGAAACGAATCTTTCTTAACATTCACTATATCAATATTAGGAGAACTCTTTGAATAGTCGGAACCCCTGTAGTCTTGCACCCACTCCCAAACATTACCGTGCATATCGTACAAACCAAAAGAATTTTTTTTATAAGACCCAACTACGCTTGTTTTCCTTAAATATTTACCTTTTGATGCACCACCATAAGGATATCTACCATCAAAGTTTGCCTGTGTAGAATCTAAACTATCTCCAAAACTAAAAACACTACTTGTACCACCACGAGCTGAGTACTCCCACTCTGCCTCTGTTGGCAGCCTATAACAACCACTCTTTAAATCACTTAAATGACCCTCATCAATAGCTTTTATTGTATCTGTATAATTACAGCTACTCTTTTTATTTAAAATCTTTAAATAAGCTCTTATATCATCATGGCTAACTTGCTCTACTGGTAAGTTATCCCCTTTAAAATAGCTCTTATGTTTTAGCATTATTTTTTTATATTGCTTTTGAGTCACTTCAAATTTACCTAAATAAAAACCCTTGCTTATCTTAACCTTATGTACAGGACCTTCATTACCAAACCTACGTTCTTCACTCTTTGGTGAACCCATCATAAAACTACCACTTGGCACATAAACAAAATCAACTCCACTCAAAGCATCTTTATATATTTCACCATTGCTTGGTTTTAAACCTTTTTTTATTTGATTATAGTTTTTACCAAGTAATCTAAAACTACCATTTAGTATACTCTTAGCTATATCACTTAAATAATAATCTCTTTTTAATTTATCTAAAGCTTTTAAAGCATCATCATAATCTTTAGCTCTTAGCTTGATATAAGCATCATTTTTTAAACCCTTAGACAAACGATTATGACGAGATGTTTTTGCTTGTAGCTCTATTTTTGAAACTCTATTTTTTGATAAAGTTTTTAACTCACCCAAACGCTTTTGAAAACCTTCATCATTTTTATTGTTTAATAACCTTTCACCATTTATTAAGCTCTGTATTTCTACACTATTTGAAAAGTCTCCTATTAAGCTAGATAACTTGCTATTGGCACTCAAATACAAACTATAAGCATCACGAGGTTTGTCTTTTAATAAAATACTCTCTGATTGTTTCATTAATAACTTTACTTGTTTAAAGATGTCTTTTTTAAAAATAGGCTCTTGTAAGATAGAATTTAGTTTTTTTATCTCTTCTAAGGGCAAAGAAACATTTGGAGCTTTTATTTGCTCTGGGGACATAGAGCTATCTGACACTTTTTTATCCATAAAAAAAGAAGGTTCATTAACATGGGGCTTTTTTTGTTCAACTTGTATGGATGTAGAAGTAACAGCTTGTTCTACTTTATTTGAATCTCTACTTAAAGCAAAAAGTACTAAAACAAATACACAAAACGCTATCAAACCATGAAAAACTATTTTTGAATCATTTTTTAAAAAAGCTTCTCGTAAAGCAACTACACTTTGGTATCTTCTACTTGGTAAACCTTTCATCGCTTTAAAAACCATAGTTTTGTAAAACAAAAAATCATCTTTATCTGGTATGGATGGTGGCTCAATAAAATCATGGCTTAAAAAATATAAAATTGCACCAAGTGAGTAAATATCTGATAATTTAGATACATTACCATTTTTACGAACCTCAGGTGAGGCATAATCATGGTTTGCCATTTTAACTTTTAAATATGACTCACTAATATCTTTTTTTTCAACTACTTTACGAGCCAAACCAAAATCAATTACTGTAATATCTAAAGACTCAGGATCGATTAAAATATTATCTGGTTTTAAATCTAAATGGATTAAATCTTGATTATGAATATACTCAAAAACATCTAAAATTTGTAAAAAAATAGCATTTAGTTGAGTGCTGTTAAAATTTTTATCATTTTTTAAGTTTTTACAATAAGACCCTAAGGTAATACCAGAGTACTCTGTTACAATATAATGTTTGCTTTTATCGTCACTTTGCCACTCACCAAAAAATATTGGTAAACCTTTATGTTTTAACTTAACTAAACGCAACGACTCTTTTAAAAGCTTTCCATCAATACTATCATCATTTAGATCAATCATTTTTATGGCAACTTTTCTACCACGAGCTTGAGTATCTGTTGCTAGTTTTACAACACTAGAAAAACCCTCTCCAATTTGTTTTTCAATGATATAACGACCATTTTGCAACTCAGTTTCTAAAAAAATATCCTGTTTTTTTGATCTATTAGAATCCTCTTCATACCCTTTTGGTTTAGCTTCAAACATATCTACCTTTTTAATAAAATTAAATGATTTAATCTATACTCTATATGGAAATTGAAATTTATTCCAATTTTTACTATTTCTCAATCCAAAATATCTCAGAGTTTCTTGATGGATTTTCTTCGGTGATTTGAAAACAAATTAATCTCTTTTTTGGCGTTTCTAAGATTGCTAAAACTTGTGCTTTTGCTCGATATTCTACATTACTTTGTGGGATACTATTTGGGCTTTCTTCTTGTTTTACTCCTTCTATCATGGTTTGAATTGATGCTAAAGATTGATATAATCCAGATAGTTGTGAATAACTAGCTAAAAAGCCTAAACTCTCCATTGATAAAACATCAAAGCCTATTTTTTTTAAGTCATATCTATTTAAAGATACATCACAACCACATAAAAATTTTGATAGCTCCAAAATACGATTATGGTTTTCATCATCTGTTAAATATTTTAGCTTTTCTTGAATTTCTTGTTCTTTGCCCTTTAAAATTAAAACTTGTTTTTTATCTAAATGATCTAAGGGGTCTTTACCCTCATCAGATAAAATTTTTAAATGCTCTGTTCGTATTTCTTTTGCATCTATTTTTACTGATGCAAAATGCTTTTTTATAGATGCAAGTCGTCCAAAAATTAACTCTTTCGCACCAGATATTAAATAAGAGCCTTTATCTAACTTTGCATCTAAAACTAAATCATAGTCTCCAACATTAGCTTTTAAGTATTTAGCTACTTCAAACTCTGTAGACTCAGACGCACTAAATTGAAAAAGTAAAAGCTCAATACGATCATTATAAATAAAGTCACCTAAAATCATATCTAAAGCGCCCAAAAAACCATCATTTATATTTGGTTTTTCAGCAAAGTAAATACTTACTGGAGTTTTTCCTCTAATTTCTTCAATGCTTTTTAATAAACCATGACTTTTAGCGTCAATCTCAATCGAATCAATAAAACCCTTAATTATAGGATGCATATTTCTCTCTTTTTATCATTATATAAGTTTTTATTGGAATCAATTCCAATCCCCAAAAATTTAAAACATCAGACAATTCTTAAAAAAATCTAATCTCTGTAACACAACATTCAAAGCAACCAACACAGGTTTTATATTGTCTTTGTATTTTGCTCTTTTACAAGAGCAATCTCAGCACCAAGCAAAAAAAACTATCCACCCACTTCTACAGCCGTTTGGTTAAATATCTATTGACATCATGTACATCTCTTGGCACAAAGTTTTTATGTTTTTTCCAGTGTGAAGCTTTTTCTACACAGGCATAACTTGCTAAATCTTCATCAAAGTCTCTTAATTTAGAGTAAACTAAATGGTACATTTCGTCTCTGATTGGTTTTGGATATCTGTATTTTTTATCCATACCTAAAACAAACTCTTCATCAAAAATAGTATGACCAGGAAACCTCTGTCTAACTATTTTTGCAAGCCCTGGGTTTGACCTTAAGATACCTACATGAAACCAAGTGATTTCTCCTGCTTTAAACTGAGATGAAATTGTGTCTATCAACTCCGTATATGCTTCTTGCCAACCCTCAAAATAAATCATTGGGTCAATATTAAAGCAGACTTTATACCCATGATCTAATACTTTTCTTGCTGCTTTTAAACGCTCTTCTAAACTAGCTGTTTGTAGCTCAATTTTTCTGACGATTTCTGCTGGGTTCAAAGAAAAAGAAACCACAGTACGACCATTTGAATCTAAGTTTAATAATGTGTCAATATTATTGGACTTTGTTTTTAACTCTAAATAAAGGTGTTTTGATTTTGCAAAAAACTCTACCAAATATTTATTTTGTTGAAATATATGATCTAATGCCAAACTATCTGCTATTTCTCCCGTACAAATTCGGGTTTTTTCTATCAACGAGTTATCATACTCAGTTAAAGCATTAAAAATTTCATCTAAATTACAATGTACTTGCATCACAGGGTTTGATAAAACCGATTGTAAAATACAATAAGTACAATTAAAAACACAATTAGATTGCAAGTTAATAGTATGTAAATTACAGCACATATAACACTCAGGGCTTTTTGCAGGGCAAAATTTTACAAATTGACCTTTATAATTATTAAGATAAAGTAATTTTTTACCACTCTGAATCGTATCTTTCATTGAGTCATTATTTACATGTTTTAAAACTTCATCCCTTGAAGAAACTTTTATAATTTCTTGATCCTTAAAGTATTCTTTAACATGATTGAGGGTTGTAAAATCTGTTACTTCCCTATCTAAAAATATTTTATCAAACATTAACATTCCTCAAAAAAGTCTTCTATATAAGATTGATTCTCAACAAAAGATAAATCTTTTATAATTTCTTTGTAATCTTCTATGTTTTCAACTTGAAATTGAAAATTAATCCAAGCATCTTCTAAGGTTTCATCAAGTCTTACATTTATATGATTATCTAATTTTATTTGCTTTAAAAAGCCTTGTCGCCTTTTTAATTCATTTGTCTGGCTTGGTTTTGTTAGCTCATTCATCCATGCAATAAATATATTTTTAGAAACCATTTTTTGAAGTATATCTTCTTTATGTTCAACTAAAAAATCATTTGGTGAAATAGTGTTTCTTCTAAAGTAAGAACCAAAACATTCAATTATTTTTTTTTGCATTTGAAAGTTAAAAGTACCTTCTTTAAATAAAAATTGATAAAAAATATTCATTTTAAAACCATAGTTAATTAAAAAATGAATCAATCTAAAGTCTACTTTTTTTAATAAAATTAATGAGATTAGAGCATTATCTGCTTTTTGCACTTCTACTAATAAATTATTTTGTTTTTTTAATATATCTCCAAAAATATTTGATTCTGTAAAGTTCCCTAAAGAAAAGAAATCAAATACCTTCTGCCATTGAATTAAATCTATGGGATGAAATTGATTTTTCCAGTCATAGAAATTTACAACTCTTGATAAAAGAATTAAAATTGAGTTTTTATGAACAATAACTTCACTTGCCTCTATATTAGAAGATAAAAGAGAATAAGTTTTATCATTAAAAATAAAGTATTCAACAATTGCAGACTCTTTTTTCTCTCCATTATAGGGAATTAAGTTTTCTATAGGAGACCAAGTCGTTTTATATTCACTTTTAGAAGCTATTTTCATATTTTCATCTATTTTCATAACTTTTAAAAGATTTATTGGAATAAATTCCAATCTCCATATAATCTAAACCATTAAGTTATATAATTTATTAAAGTGCTGTGAAATTAATTTTTCCAAAAAAAGTTGGTCAATCAATTGTTTAATATATACCGTATTTATACGTTTTTGTCCATTTCATATCATAAATGTAGTAATAGGTTTCAAGAACCCTTTGTTTACTAGTTATTTTGAAACTTCTCATTCAACAAAAGTGTTAAATTACCTCTTTATTTTGTCGAACATTAAAGTACTATGAAATTAAGATTTTGTTACATATTTTTACTACTAGCTATATTTTTAAGCCACAACTTTTGTGATGATGACTTATTTGCAACACGACTTGGCCTAACTGGGTCTATTTTAACACCCTCTCCATTTACTAGAGAAGTAGAAGAAGGCTCTTTATCATATACACTTAATACCTATGATATTAAAGATCAATCTACGAAAGTTTTTGATAGAGCCTCAAATCATGATATTAGCTTTTCAGCAGGAGTTATGGAAAACGTAGAGTTTGCCATAACACAACAATATTTTACTGGTGGAGCTAAATTAAGAAACAGAACACTCTATAGTTTAAAATTAGCTATTCCATCTGATTCTATACCAATGGCATTTTCATTTGTTGCACCTGGGACAAGAAGAGACTACTCATCTGCTCTTGCTACATTTGGTTGGAAAAGTTTTTACATTGGTGGTGGTACAAATTTTGGTGGTCGAAGATTAACTCAATTAAGCTTTATTGATTTAGACTCTTTTGGTACAGCTGCTTTTGGCGGTTACAGGTTACAAAGAGTATTAGCCAATAGAAACCTTCAACCAAATCTAGTTGATGTAGAAGGAAGACCAGACGAAGTTTTTGGTTTTGCTGGTGGTCAAGTTAACTTAGGTAAAAATGTTCAATTTTTGTTTGACTACAACGGAGATATTTTTGCCTCTGGATTTAGACTCTCTTTAGATACTAGCACCTTACAACTCTCTTATGTCTCAACAGGTGATTATGATGATTTATTTGGAAGAAAACAAGATAACCTTTTAGCTAGTGCCCAATATAGATTCTAATCATGAAACACTCTCAAATATCTAAGTTTTATGATGATTTGATAGAAAATATTCCAAACTATCCAATTACATCTACTTTTTACAATGATAGATGGTGCATGGTACAAAGTGAAAGCCATACTGGTTTTGCTATGATGTGTCCCTCACATATGAAACTAGATTTAGATTTTATTCATCAAAAAAAAACTTTAAAAGAGCTATCTAAAGAAATTTCATCTTTTAACTTTTTTCATGCATCTTTTGCTATGGCTGCAATTAATTGCTTTTATAATCAAGACAAAAAAAAATCTAATATTGACCTTGTTGATTATTTATCACAAAACTACCAAAATAAACAAATCGTTTCTATTGGAGCTTTTGCATTTCTAAAAAAAACTCTGATTGAAAGCCTTCAAGTTATAGAGAAAAATCCAAAAAACAATGAATACCCAGATACAGCCTCTGAATATTTGATCAAAAACTGTGACTTAATATTAATAACTGGTGCTACTATTATTAATAAAAGCTTTGAAAGATTAATTTCTCTCGCAAAAAATAAAGAAATTTTTTTAATTGGCCCTAGCGTACCTTTTTATAATCAACTATTTTCATCTAATATTAAACTCTTTGGATATACTATTGATGACTCTAAAAAGTTCAAGCAACTTATGCAACAGAATCTAGGTAAAAAACTACTTAGTTCAGATGCTGTTAAAAGGTTAGATAGTATTTCATTAATTAAATGCTAACAGCAATTCTAATTATAAAAAGGGAGGATTAAAATTCAAAAAAACTTTCAAGCTCAAATACAAACACTTAATCTCAATTTATTAGGATTTATTCATCAACAAGAGATTAATACAAAAGAAAATAGACTTGAAACTATTTCTAGCATCAAAATATGGATGTTTATGATTTCAGCTCTTTTCATATTTATGATAGGCCTAAATTATTATAATGAAGGACAATTGCTTTATACCCTATTTATTCCACCCCTTGCAATAGGGCTAATTTATTTATCCGGAAAAGTCTTTCCTACAGTTATTTATAATAACTTACTACTAGACTTTTTATATTCTTTTGAAAAAATTACCTACTTTTTTAGGAGACAAAGTAGAAGTGATAGTAAAAAAGAAAAAGAAAAACATAAAAGAGAAAGAATCCTCAAAAAAAACATTCAACAATCTAAAAAATATTTAAAAGCACTAATTGAAGAAGCGACTGAATCTGGAGTAGATTCAAAAAGGTTTATAGATGATAAAGTTTTGAATTTATTATAATAATGAAAAAACTTCTTTTTGAAGCAAACCAATTAAATTTAGATGTTAATGATATTATAAATGTAAAAGCCTCGAAAAATTGTCAATAAAAAAGCCCCTATAAAATATAAGAGCTTTCAATCAATTAAATTTAATCTAAGTTTTCTAAAACATCTTTGATTCGCTCAAAGCACCAGTCAATCTCATCTTTTGTAATAACAAGAGGAGGAGCAAATCTGATTACGTGATCGTGAGTTTCTTTACAAAGTAAACCTTTATCTTTTAGGGCTTCACAAAAACGTCTAGCGCCTTTTGCAGACTCTTTTAACACGATACCAATGAGTAGACCTCTACCTCGTAAGCTCTCAATATGTGGACTCTTGATTGTTTTTAAAAGATCCATAAAATAATTACCAAGCTCATAAGAATTTTTAACTAAATTTTCATCTTTTAAAACTGCGATAGCTTCAATAGCAACTCTACAAGCAAGTGGATTTCCACCAAAAGTTGAACCATGCTCACCTGGTATAAATACACTCATAATTTCACTTGATGAGACAACAGCTGAAATTGGTAATACACCACCACCCAATGCTTTACCTAAAATATACATATCTGGTTTTACATCATAATGCTCCATACAAAACATTTTACCTGTTCGCCCAAGCCCTGTTTGAATTTCATCAGCTACTAAAAGAATGTTATTTTCATCACAAAGTTTTCTTACTTCTTGGTAAAAACCTTCTTTTGGTTCAACAACTCCAGCTTCACCTTGAATGGGCTCGCCCATGATAGCTACTGTATTTTTTGTGATTGCATTTTTAAGAGCATCAATATCTCCATAAGCAACTGTTTTAAAACCTGGAGTAAAGGGTCCAAAATATTTTTTATATTCTTTTTCAGTTGAAAAACTAACAATGCTTATTGTTCGACCATGAAAGTTATCATCAAAAACTATTATTTCTGCTTTGTTTAACTCAACACCCTTTTTAGTATAACCCCATTTTCTAACAGTTTTAATAGCAGTCTCAACAGCTTCTGCTCCTGTATTCATAGGTAAAGCCATTTCCATATCACAAACTTCTGTGATTAACTTTAAAAATGGCCCTAATTGGTCATTATGAAATGCTCTTGATGTTAAAGTACATTTGCTTGCTTGATCAGTCAATGCACCAATGATTCTTTTGTGACAATGCCCTTGGTTTAAAGCAGAATACGAAGATAAACAATCTAAATATTTGTTTCCTTCTGGGTCTGTTACCCAAACACCCTCTGCTTTTGCAATAACAATTGGAAGCGGTAAATAATTTTTTGCACCAAATTTCTCTGTTAGTTCTATTAATTCTTTTGATTTCATCTATACTCCTAAAAATCCATGGATTGCATGGCTAAAACATTAAGAAGTTCATTAAACTCTCTATCTAATTTCATTACACAAAGTTGTAATTTTAATCGAGTGTCTTTTATTTCTTCTTGATCTATATTTTCTTTTAAAACATCTTTTTCAACAACAATTTCTTTGATGCGAGAATAGATGATTTGAGATTTTCTATCCGCCTGCAAGGCTTCTTGATTATCTTCGTCATCAATCTTTAAAATTTGCTCTAATAAGCCCTTCAATGGACCATCGCCGTTCATACTACACACACCTGACAGACAATTCAATCTTTTAGCTCTTTGAAGTTTCAAAACTTAGAAACTAAATAAAAATTTAACAAGATACAATGTAAAATTTTCTCGTGAGTGTAAGACAATTTTAACAACTGTCCATGCTTTTTAGTAATTAATTTATTTTTTTTCAAAGTATTTTACGTTAGTATAAAATTATTCCGATAAATAATCAAAAAAGAAAGCCAATAAATGTCTCAAAACTTAGATATATCTCAATTATTTTCAAACTTTCAACCACTAATAAATCAAGATACCGAGGCCTACCATGAAGATATCGTTTTAAAATTAAAGCCTTTTGCCGTTTTACGACCAAAAAGTATTACTGAATTGCAAGAAATTATCAAAATTTGCTTTACAAATAATATTTGTTTCACTCCATGTGGAAATCAAACTTCTGTAACCGGTGCTTCTGTTTCTGACAAATCAATTATTATTTCTACAGAAAAATTAAAGGTAATTGGAGAAATTGAAACTAAAAATAATGAATATGCAAACATAATTGTTGAGCCAGGCATCATACTTTCTGATTTACAAAATCATGTAGAATCAAAAGGATTTTACTACCCTCCTGATCCTACTTCAAGAGAAGAAGTATTTCTTGGAGGAACAATAGCAACCAATGCAACTGGTGAAAATTCATATCATTATGGTAGCACAAGAAACTACATTACAGCTTTAGAAGTCATAGATGCTCAAGGAAACTACAAACTAATTCAAAGAAAGTCTAACCCTCTAAAATTGAGTAAAAATAAAAATCTGGCTGGTTTTCATTTAGATGAAGAAATTGACCCATGGATTGGTTCAGAAGGGACTCTTGGCATCATTTGTAAGGCACACTTACTTCTTATTCCAAAACCAAAGCCATTTCAAAGTTTCTTTTTATTTTTTCCAAACGAAAAGTCAGCACTTTTATTTTCAGCTCAAATACATTCAATAAGAAAACAACTCTCTTTAAGATGTTTAGAGTACATGGATAAAAAAGCAAGCGAATACATGAGACTTAAGTCTAAAAGACTTTCTATTCCAAATGATATCTATACTATTTATTTAAAAATAGAAGAAAGCTCTTCAATTGACCAAGACAGTATTTTTGAAATTTTATATGAAAAATATTCTCAAGTTTTAAACAACTATGATGATTTGTTTGATAAAGCATTAATTGCCCAAGACTATAATGAGCTTTTAGAATTTAGAAGAATACGTCATCATATCCCTGCCACCATCAATGAGATATCTAGTCAAAATAAAAAGTCTGGTGGAGGTAAGGTCAGTTCTGATTGGTGGGTACCTAATTGTAGAATTATCGAAATGTTTGCTTATTTAAGACAATTACAAACTGATATTGACTGCGATTGTGCTATCTTTGGCCATATTGGAAATGGACATCCTCATGTTAATATGATGCCAACAAATCAAAAACAAAAAGAGCTTAGTCTTCAATTTACAAAAAAATGTATAACAAAAGCTATTTCTTTTGGAGGCGGAGCTTGTGGTGAACATGGCTTGGGTAAAATTAAAACTTGGGCCCTTGATTTACAATGGACAAAAAAAGAAATTCAAAAAATGAAAGATGTTAAAAAAAAATGGGACCCAAAACAATTAGCGTCCCCTGAAAATATTTTTGGAGAATTATAATGCAAATAGCTAATTATAAAATAACAAGCATAGAAAGTGGAATGTTCAAATTAGATGGTGGTGCTATGTTTGGTGTAATACCAAAAGTACTATGGAACAAAACAAACCCCGCTGATGAAAATAATCAAATTGACATGGGTTTACGCACACTTCTTTTAGAATCAGGTAAACGTAAAATTTTAATTGATACTGGTATAGGACATAAATTTAATGAAAAAAAAGAAAAAATGTTTGGCATTGACTACACAAAACATTCGATGGATAAATACCTTAAAAAATCTAATTTAACGAGTGATGATATAACGGACGTTTTTTTAACTCACCTACATTTTGATCATGCTGGAGGAAACACCTATATTGATGAAAATGGTGAAATTAAAGCCACTTTCAAAAATGCTATTTACCATGTCGACAAATTTCATTTTGAATGGGCAATCAAACCATCTAGGAGAGATAGAGCCTCTTTTTTAAAAGAAAATTTTGAAATTTTAATCAAAAATGGTCAACTCAATTTATTTGATGGAGGACATCAAAAGCAATTATTTAAAAATACTGAAATTGTAAAAGTACATGGACACACCCCCCATCAATGTCTTTTAAAAATAATTGATGAAAAAAATACATTACTATATTGTGCAGACTTAATACCAACCTCTTCACACATACCTCTCCCATACATCATGGGATATGATTTAAATCCTTTACAAACCTTGAGTGAAAAAGAAATCATCTTAGAAGACGCTTATCAAAACAATTGGATTTTATTTTTTGAGCATGACCCGAAAATACAAGCATCAACTATTTTAAAAACTGACCGTAACGATTATAAAATGAAAGAAGTGATTAAAATATGATAATCACCAAACAAGAGTCTCCGCTCAATGAAGGCCTTTTTTTATTATGTACTCCTTGTGAAAATAAACTCAAAGAAAGTAAACTAGTTAATCAAGATTCTAATATAAGAAAATCAATTAAACATTTAATGATAAAAGATAATCTATGGAAAGACTACAGAATTATTAAATCCAATTGCCATGGAGTATGCCCAAAAGACTTATTATCTATTCTAGTTTGCGGTATTGGTAAAAATAAACAAAACAAAACTATTTTATGTCCACCAAGTAGTAAACCTCAACAAATACTAGAGTCTTGCCTACAAATTATGAAAGTTAATTATTAAGTAAAGCATGAACTGCAATATAGCCACTATAATTTAAATCCTTTGAACTAGACTTTTTTGAATAAGACTCCTGTCTTAAAAATGGAAACTGCTGTAGTTTTTCTTTTAAATTTTCTGAGTTTAACTCATTTATTAAAGATTTTTTATCACTACCATTTAAAGAGTCTAATATTAATTGAATCGATTCAATTTTATCTACAAAATTATGTTTTTTAGCAAGTTTAGATCTTAAAGGTGATTTTCTAATTTTGGACATTTATTTACCTAACATTTATTATATGTACATAAGCTTAAATCATAATTTCAGTATTAAATCAAACTTTAGATAAATAATCGAACAAAATCGCTATTTTCTTGCTATTTTTTGTTATAATAATTTGTATCTCATTACAAAAAATCACTTTTTTGAAAGATCTATCTATGAAAAAAAAATCAATTCTTCTTGTTTTTATAGTTTCTATTTTCTTTGTTGGGTGTGACTCATCACCTAAAAAAAAAATAGAAATTTCACAAAAAAATCATACTTTAGCAATTGAATCTTCTTTGAAAAAGCAAATTGAACCTGAATTAATTACTCCTAAAACAAGAGAAAAAAAAGAAACAATATCTAAACTAATTTTTAAAATAAAACCAAAAAATGTTGATATTTATAATCAAAAAGGAGTCAAAATAGGAAATAGTAATGGCAATGGAGTCTTTGAAATTGATGTACCTTATTACTCTACAAACTTTTATTTTTTTAAAAAAAATGGATATTCAAAAACTAATCTGAAAGTAATGGCAGACTCTCAAATGGTTATATCTTATGTCCGTTTAAATCAACTTAACCCTACCCTAAAACTAGCTGAATCTGGAGATTCTAATGCACAATTATTAGTCGCTGATATGTACTTTGAAGCTACAAATGGATTTAACTATGATTTAAAAAGTGCCAACTATTTTTATTATCAATCAGCTAAAGCAGGTAATATTGACGCTAAAGCACGCTTATGTGCCATGCTTAACCAACATGAAAGCCTCGACTATTTTCATGAAAGCATCAAACATTGCCAAGAAGCAGCAAAACAAAATAAACCAACAGCTCTCTATTTTTTAGGGGTCATGTATAGCCATGGAAGAACCTTTAAAGTAGATATTACAAAAGCAAAGGACTATCTTCAAAAAGCTTCAAAACTCGGACTCGAAGAAGCCGATGAAGAGCTAAAACTTCTTCAATAACAATTATACTTTTTTAGAATAAAAATATTTCAAACACTCTGAAATCATTTTTTCACTCTTGAAACTACTAGCACCTTTTTTTGCTCCAACTTCTTTAAAAGACTCTCTTACTTCACTATTAGTAAAGCCTAATGTATTTAAAGCTTCTTTTACTATTTCTTGATCAAAATCACCCGTCAAAGAAATATCAACTTTTTCTATTTTAATGCCATCTTCGCCAACAAAAATTCCGTATTTTTCCATTAATCTTTTTGTTTTTGCTTGGCAATCTAAAATGACTCTCATCATCAATTTTGGCCCAGCACCAGAGATTTTTCCAAAACTTTTTGGTTCACCAGAATGTATACATTTTAATATATCACTTGGAGTTAAAGCAGATAAAAAACCAATCGCTACTTTTGGACCGACTTTATTGGCTTTTAGTAGAAGTTCAAAAACTTCTAATTTCATTAATGTATCAAAACCATACAAAGAAAGTTCTGTTTCTCTTACAACTTGGTAAGTATACAACTCAACTTCAGCTCCTACCCCACCAAGAGTTAGCTCTGTTTTTTGATCTAATGAAATAGAGTAACCAAGATTACCTGTTGATACAATAACCCTACTTGGCTCTCTTAATAAAAGAGTCCCTTTAATATATGAAATCATCTTTTCTTCTTTTCTTTTTTTAAACGTGTCATGTGCGCATCATAATTTTCTTTAGCTACTAAATGCCTAATTTCTTCTAACTTTTTTACAGCTGAAATATATTGTTTCTTTTTTTGATAGTTAGCAACTGAAGATAAAACATTTTGTACTTTTTGAGTTTTACTTAACCATCTAACTGAGTCAACAGCTAATCTATTATCTTTATACACCTCATAAACTGACTTATATATTTGAATCGCTTCTTGGTATTTCTCTTGTTGATATAAGTTCTTTGCTTCATTGAAAAATGTATTAGAGGAAATTTTCAACGAAGACCCCTCTTTTTTCAAAAGAATTAATTTAGCTTTTAAATTAATCTTTTGTTTATGAATTGGAGTTTTAACCAATAGTTTTTTGACCTTATCTTTTAGCTTTTTTGACTCTACTTTTAATATTTTTATTTTTTTCTCAAGAGTTTTTGTTATCTCTACTTTTTTTTGTTCGTTCTGTTTTGTTATCACATAAAAACAAGCAAACACCAATGAAGTCCCTATAATTAAAGTTCTAAAAGGAATCATTTTAATCAACGAAAAATTTATTCCAGCTGATTTTTTTTCAACGATAAGAGGAATACTATGAGAAGAATCTTCTTTTTTTGCTTTATCCTCTTCTTTTTTTTGTAATTTTTTAATCCTTGAAAGTAGTGACTTATCAGTAGGTTTATCAAATTCAAAATCTATTTTTTCAGCTATTTCTTGAATGCTAATCAGTTCATAGTAATTTTCACTCGCTTTTACTCTCTCTAATAATAGTTTCTCTAAGTTTTCACGGTTTTCTAATAATAGTTGATGAATTGCATTTGATCGAACTCTTTGATCAAAGTCTTTTAAAATTGACCACAAAGTACCTAAATAATCAATTTTCATTTTTGATTTTATCTCAGACATTACTTCAACAGCATTTGCTCTAACTCTTGCGTTTTCATGTTCTAAAAAATCAGATAAAATCTTTTGAACCTTATTAAGAGGTAAATGATGAACAAGCATCGGAAGTACCATAATCATTTTTGATAAAACAAAAGGATCATCTTCAAAATAAATGCTACCTAAAAAATAATAACATTGTTCTAAGCTCACATCTTTTTTTTCAAAAATATCTAAGGCTTTTAAACGATATGCAGGATCAGATGATTGTAATAAATTAACTGGATCCATTAAAAATAATGGAAAGTTAGTAATATTATATCGACTACGTACCTGAAACAAAGCTTTTTTAACAGAATAAGAAATCTCAGAATCTAACTCTTGCCTTGAACTTTCTACTAAATAAGCAATCAATTCACGATGTTGAGGTTTTATTTTTATCCCTAGCTGATCAATGATTCTTACTTTTATGTCTGTACTAGTAGCATTTTTAATTGCCCTAATAATTTCTAGCTCTGATGCCATAGTTAATCCAAGTATATGCGGGTAAATCTATTCATTTTTATACCTTATGTAAATAGTCTTTCTATTTTTATACTGAACAAATAAAACTCCATGTTGA
>NVVD01000028.1:28392-45348 GCA_002402105.1 Candidatus Cloacimonadota bacterium | reverse complement strand
CTATAGAGATTTTAATGATTTGATTGTTTCTTTTTATATATTTAAAAGCCCTATATTAAACTTTTGTTTGATGTAGGGCTTTTTTTGTAGTGTTTTGCTTGTATGTTAATGATTTAATATTAAGCACTTTTTATATTTTGAGTCGTAGCGTTTTTAGCTTTGGCTAAAGTATTAAAACATTATATATTTGAAAGCCCCATTTGAGATTTTGTCTTCTGTGATTTTTTTGTAGTATTTTAGGGGTTAATAATTTACTGTAGTTAGATGGCAATAGTGGAATGTTTAATGTAAATTTGGATGATTGGATGAGTAATGATTAATTTTAAAAAGATTTTTAGTGTATCTGTAGTTGGTTTTGGTTTATTGGTAAATAGCTTTTCGTTTAATTTGTTTGATTCAGCAAAATCATTGGGTGATTTAGATAAATTAAAAGAGAAATTATCTAAAAAAATACATTTAAGTAAAGACTCCATGGTTAAGTATACTAGCAAAACTTTAAGTGACTCTTTAGGTGGTATTGATTTATCTAGTATTTTGACTAGTAGCCAAGAAGGTTTTAAGTCTGACTTAAATAGTGGTGTTTCTAATGTGGTTAAAAATAGTTTAGATTTTTCAAAAGGATTGAAAAACCCTCTTTTATCCAGCATATCCCAAAGCTTGGGGCCTTTTATAAAAAACACAATTAATGCTTCTATTGGTTCTTTAAATATGGGAGAGGCTGCCTCTAGCTTATTTAAGAGTGAGTTTTTCCAAGAAAACATAACGGGTTTTTTGGCGAAATTTATTAGTGGAAATATAGAAAAAGGGGTAGTGCCTTTGGCTAACTCAGATTTGGTTCAAAATTTAACAGGAGACTTTTTTAAGAGCCCAGGGTTTTTAGAAAGTATTAGCTCTTTTGTTGGTCAAAAGTCAATGAGCTCTAAAGAGCTGGATAATAAAAGTTTTGTTCTACCAGAAAAAAGAGAGACTTTGAAAAAAACTGTAACTTCAAAAACTGTAAAAGAAGTAATTAAAATAGAAAAGAAAGAAATAAAAATGGAAGAGCCAAAAAAGGAGACTTCCACAGGGTGGTTAAGCTATGTAAAGAGCTTTTTAGGGTTTTAATACTAATACGTTAAATAATTAAGTTTTATTATCAAAACTGGGGGTTGAAATTTATTTCAATGGTCCAACTTAATGAAGAGTAAAGCCTTTTATGGGAATGAACTTTGATCTCTTAACTACATTATAAATATAGGTTTTTTAATTGGGATTGGTATTGTTATTACTTTGTAAATAAGTGCTTTTTAGAAAGTAGGGCATTATTGAGTGCTATAGGTTTTTGTTGATAATCGGTTACGGATGAATATCTACTGACTATGAAAAGCAAGCCGTAGTAGTCTATTAACTCTTGATTTAAGGGTTGATTGTAATATTTTTTTATATCTTTGTAGATTTTAACCACTTTTGGATGCGTACTTTCTGAGAATCCATAAAGGTCATACTCAGGAGATAAAGATGAGATGTTCTCCCAGTCAATCAGAGTTATTTTAGAGGTTTTCTTGTTATAAATAATGTTTGCAGGCCATATATCCCCGTGACAAACTCTTTGATTAGGAGTACCTGATGGAGGTGGATTTAATATGTACTCTTCTAATTGTTTAATTTCTTTTGAAGAGATAACTTTTTGATTATAAATAATTGGAAATTTTTGTAGGTCTGGTTTGATAAAATCTTTAAAACTATTATATATTCCAGAGCTAATCGTTTTAAGTACACCATAATTAGAGCTATTTATAGCATGAATATTAGAGAGAATAGTGCTAAATTGCTGCCATATGTGAGGTTCTGTGTTTAGATGAAGGTTTTGACCGATGATATATTCTTCTATAATGCAATCATCGTTATAAAAAAGTATTTTTGGGGTGTATTCTTTGAAAAGTTGATTGGCAATAACCTGTCTTTTTATTTGGTCTGATGAAAACTTAGCTTTACGATAAATAAAGGTTTTTTTATCAGATGAAAATTTAAAAATTATATGTCGATGAGTATTAAGAAATTGTGGAGGGTTATTAAGCTTCCATTGTATTTTTCTTAGGGTATTTTTAAATTGAGATAAGTGGTTTACTTGCTGAATCATTTTACTTATCAAAAAATATGACTAATTCTAAAATTTTTTTGTTTAAGTAATTGGTTAATTCACGGCTATTTTGCAAAGGCTCATATCGACTAAGAGCTTTAAAAACAATAAAATAGTTTATTAAGTCTGAGTTTAGTGGATGTTTATAGCTTTTAAAAACGATTTCTCTAATTTTATGAATATCAGGGTGCTTATATGAAGAAAAGACTATAAAGTCAGATTCTCGGTAGTTTGATGATATGTTTTCCCAGTCAATAAGCATGGGTTTGTTTGTTTTTTTTGAGTGAATTATATTTTGGGGCCAAATATCTCCGTGCATAATTTTTGTATTTAGATCAGCAGAAGGTGGTGGGTTAGAGATAAAGTTTTCTAGCTTTTTTATTTTTTCTTTTGATAGAAATTGCTCTTTATGGATAAGAGAAATATTGGAGAGATTGTCTTGTATAAAATCTTCAAAGGTGGCAAATTCGCTATTGTTTGAAGATACGAGGTCTCCAAACCCATTGCATTTAAGTTTATGTAATGTAGATAAAATATGCCCAAGTTGCTCCCATAGTTCGTAATTTGTTTTGTGTGTAAAGTTATCTCCAGATATATACTCTTCAATAATACATCTTTCATCAAAGTAAAAAATTTCGGGGCAAAACTCTTTGTAAAGACGGCTTGCGATAATTTGTCTTTGGATTTGTTGGTGAGAAAACTTAGCAAGTCTATAGATATAACTTTTATTTTCAAATAAAAATTTGAATATAATGTGCCCTCTTGCGATAAGAATTTCAGGTTCTATATTTGGGTCCCAATTAAGACCTGTTAAGACTTTTTTAAAATGGGGCAAGACTTGAGAATTTATAAATTTATAGGTCATAAACTAGGCCTTTGATGAGTTGATTAGTTTGTATAGCTAGTTTATAAATTAATTAAGGTTTTGTATAGTTATAAACTCATTTTAGATATATTAACTTTTAAATAATTATCATCTGAATGAAACTATTTTTTCAATAAAAAAATACTATTTTAGGTAAAATATATCCGCTTTTTTTTCTGCTTATACTACGGAGTAAGAAGTAATTAAAGTTGTTTGTCTTTTGTTTTAGACTAATAAGTAGTTCTACAAAGCTTTAGTATGTTTTTTTTTCAATAAAGTATGTTACAATATCCTTTGATAATCTGTGTTTACAATATAAAATAATTGCAAAAGTTAAGCGTTTTGTATTATAATAGCCTCACATTAATTAAAACTCTTTAAAATAACAAAATTTTAAAGAAAATATCAGGAGAATGAATGTTCAAAAGTATCGTACCAATTACTAAAGAGTCTCATAAAAAGACTAAAATTAAGCCTTTAACAAATTTTGACTTTGCAAAAGAAGTAAACTTATCAACAATCATGGTCCATGAGTTTTCAAGAGCTGCATCTATCTATCCTATCGTTTTTATCGAAGACAAAGAAAAAGATCAATTTCGTCCAACAGTTTTACTTGGCCTAGAGGCTGGAGAAAACCTATTCATCCAAGACGGAAAATGGAATGCATCATACATACCAGCAATCCTAAGGAGATATCCTTTCGCTTTAGCTCAAACAGAAGATAAAAGCAAATACACAGTTTGTATCGATGACAAAAGTGATTTAGTGAACACTAAAGAAGGACAACCATTATTTAACGATAAGGGTGAGCCAGGCGAGGTTATGGATAGAGTAAAGCAATACTTAGGTGAGCTTCAGCAGATGGAAAAATTTACTGAAGATTTTAGTACTTACATGAAAGAAAATAATATGTTTACACCATTAAACATGAAAGTAAAACTAGGCGATGAAATTAAAAATATTTCTGGTGCTTATGTTATCAACGAAGAGCGATTAAACTCTTTATCAGATGAGAAGTTTTTAGAAATGAGAGCAAAGCAATATATTTCTGTGACTTATTCTCATCTAAGCTCTTTATCTCAAATTGAGAGATTACTTGGTTTTAAAGATAAGAGCCAGGTAACAACAGAAGCTATCGAAGATAGATTCTCAGATAATAAAAAAATTAATTAATTTTAAACCCAAATGTAAGTGTTTTTCCGTATAACGGTAAAATCAAATCTGGATGGGTATATAATTAAATAAAATTTTTCTCAAGACTTGTAAGTGTTTAGCTTACAAGTCTTGAGTGCGAAAAAAAGCTTGTTAGTTTTTCATAAAAATAAAGCAAGCAACAGCTAGAAAAGTGGATTACTTACCACTTATTAAACTAATAAGACAGGAATTAAAAAAATTCCTATAAAAAGTAAAAATATTAAAACTGTCAAGTGGGTATTTGGCAAAAATAGTGTTTAGTTTACATTTCACACAAGACGAAGCTTGAGTGATAGTAAAAAGGTAAAATTATGGCTAGAAGAAAAGATAACCGAATCATTCCAAGAAATAGAAAACGAATCATGCGTTTGCGTGAAAGCAACTCTCTTTTACAAAAAAAAGATTTTCAAGAAGATATATTTAAAGTAGATAATCTTGAAGAGAGAGTATTGCTTTCGGCTGATCCATTACTTGGGCCAGGTTATGCTGCTTTATTAAATGAGAATAGGCAAGATAGTCCAAAAGCTGCCGTTGAGATTGYAGAGTACTTAAACACTCATCAGCAAGCACCTATTAACTATCATATCAATAAAGCACCGTCAAATAATGTAATTGACTTAGCAGACTTAGAAAAAAATCCTTCGACTCTTGATGCAGCTTTAAAAATTGATGCAGGTGAAATTTTAGGTGGGTCTGGTAGTTTAGCTGTTGATTTAGTAAACGATGGTGTTGTTGCTCCTGGTTATTCTCCTGGTGTTCAAAATGTAAACTCTTTTACTCAACTTGCAAATGGTGAGTTGATTATTGAGATTGCAGGTCTTGGTGCTGCTGGTGATGCTGATGGCTTCGATCAATTAAATATTCAAAATCTAGCCTCTTTGAATGGTAAATTGACGGTTTCTTTGCTTAATGATTTCAACCCAAATATTGGTGATACCTTCGATATTATCACTTTTGATACAATAAATGGTGCTTTTACCCAAGGTGCTGGTTTATTTGGTTTTAAATCTGATTACTACTTCGATATAGTTCAATCAGATCACAAAATACAATTAGTTGTAAAAGAGTTAATTAAAGGTAATGACTTTGAAATAACAACAAATAGTGTAGTTGAAAATAATAGTTTAGGTGAGATATTAAACGCAGATTATTTTTTACCAGCACAAAACTCTATCACTTTAACAGGAGCTATCAATTTATCAGATGATTTAAATATTGGTGGCTCTTTTTCTGTTACTAGAGAGTCTGCGGGTTCTACCTTAAATCTAACTGATGGTACAACAGTTGATGCTTCTATCTGGACAATCGCAGCAGAAAACCTAAATGCAAGTCTAGGTGGGTCACGGGGCTTAAGCTTTAGCGATGTTGATTTTGGTTTAGCTATTTTTAATGCAGTTGATGATTTAGATGATCGTGGCTGGGTTATGGTTGAGGGTTCAATCGGTGATGCTTCTTTTTTAAATATCGGTGATATGGAGTTTAGTGCAAGCAATTTAGTATTAGATACTAGTTTAGCTTTAGGCACAAATACACTCTTAGACTTATCATCAACTGTCATTACAGTTTCAACAAATGGTACAACTTTAGCGACTTTTGATGAAGATGGTTCAAGAGGTGCTCGTTTAGCAGTAAGTGGTTCAGCAAATTTCAAAGTTTCTGATTTTGAGGTTTCTGGTAATTTCTTTTTCTCAGCAGAAGGTGATGTTTTAGAGATAGCAGGCTCTGAGGTCAATGCAAAAATAAGTGCTTCTGGTTTTGCTATTGGTGTTGATAATGCAAATTTTGGCTTAGTTGTAAATAATGACGGTATTGCCATGGAGGCCAAAGGTGGCTTATCTCTTAGTGGTGGTGGTTTTGCAAATGCTTCTGCTGATACAATTGATGTAAAGTATAATAATACAGGTAGTGATTTTACAAACTATGCAATTAATATTGGAGACAACAGTTATACCTTTGAAGATAGTGATGGTACAGCAGCTACAGTTCAAGAGGTTTCAATACAAGGCCTGAGTGCAAATATTGCTGATGTATTTTCAATATCTGGAGATTACGCTTTTAAAAAGACTGTTGATACAATTAATGTAATCTCAAATAATGCAACTATTGCACTTAATGCTGGTGATTTTAAAGCAGGAGTATCTAACGCAAATGTTGGTCTTTCAATAGGGCCAAAAGGTACAGTGCTTGAGGCTAGCGGAGCAGCAATTGTTGAACTTGGAGATTTTGCTTCTGCTAGTGCAACAGGTGCAAGTGTAAGATATAACGAAACAGGTGATTTATACACAAACCAAACAATTACAGCTGGTTCTTCGTCATATACTTTTTCAGATATTGATGCTTCAACAACATTAAGAGAGGTTGCTTTAACTGGTGCAGACATTAAAGTATCTGATTTTTTCTCAGTAAGTGGTGATATTGCAATAAAAACAGAAGTTTCTACAATTACTTTATCAGATGGTAATGACTTAGAGGTTGATTTATTGACCATTGGTGGAGCAAACTTATCAGCTTTTGCTGGTATTAATGCAGGTACAGCCGATCAAGTTGGCTTGAGTTTAACAAATGCAGACTTCGCTTTTGTTTTAGCTTCAGACAAAACAAATAGCTCAAGAAAATGGAGTACATTATATGCAGAAGCAGAAGGTGCCTCTATTGTTGGTATAGATGGACTTACTTTGGGTGGTACCGATTTAGCAGTAGAAATTAATTTAAAAGGTACAGACGATTTATTAATAGACTCTTTAGCTACACCAATTGAGGTATTGGTTGGGGTAGATACTACAATAGATTTATCAATTGATGCTTCATTTGATGAGGTGTTAAGGGTTTCTGGTAACTTAGATTTAAATATAGCAGACTTTTTTACAGTCAATGGCGGCTTTGCTTTTAATAAACAAAGTGAAACTATTATTTTAGAAGATGGTTCATCAGTAGATATTGATCTTTTAACTTTAGGTGCAAGTGGAGCTTCTGCTTATGCTGGTTTAAATGCTGGTTCATCTGATGCACTTGGTTTTGCAATTAATGATGTTGATTTAGCTCTAGCAATCATGAGTGAAAAAACAGGAGCAAAACGAGATTGGATGGCATTAAAAGCTAGTGCTGGTTCTTTCTCATTTAATGGTGTTGATGGTCTTGTTGTTGAGGGCTCTGATTTAGCAATTGAAATAAATAAAAAAGCACTTACAAATGTAGTTGATTTTAGTGCAAAAAACTTAATTATAAATACATCTTCAACAACACAAATGACTTTAGATTTTGATGCCCAAGAGCAAGAAATCATTAGAGTTAGGGGTAATTTAAATATAGATGTTTATGGTTTTTTTAGTGTAAATGGTGGCTTTTCTTTTTCAAAATCTACAGATGTAATTACGCTTTCTGACTCAAGTACAGCAACAGTAGATTTATTAACAATTGGCGCAAACAATGTAAATGCTTTTGTTGGAGTTAATGGTGGAACATCAGATGCAATTGGTTTTGAACTAACAGGTTTAAATTTTGGTTTAGCTTTAATGACTGACCAAGCAAATAATGCTAGAAAATGGACATCTTTATATGCAACTGCAGCTGGTGCTGGTTTTGTTGGTTTAGGTGATGATTTAACGATTACATCAAGCAATTTATCCATTGAAATAAATATAAAAGATTCAGTAGACTCTTTGGTTGTTGATTATAAAACAGACTCACTTGTTATTAGCACCTCAAATTCATCAACTTTGACTCTATCAATGGATGGAGCTAAATCTCAATTGATTAGAGCATCAGCAGATTTAGATATAAATATTAAAAACTTCTTTCAGGTTTCTGGTGGTTTTGCTTTTGAAAAATCAACAGATTCATTAATTTTATCTGATGGTAGCAGTGTTGATGTTGATTTAATAACATTGGGTGCAAATAATGTATCTGCTTTTGCTGGTTTAAATGGAGGCTCTGCTGAGCAATTTGGTTTAGCAATGAGCGAGGTAAATTTTGCTTTAGCATTGATGACAAACCAAGATGATACTTCTCAAAAGTGGGTAAGTTTAAAAGCAGATGCTGGACAAATCGAGTTTGTTGGTATTGATGGGTTAACAGTCAGTGCTGATACTTTATCTGTTGAAATAAATTTAGGTTCAGAAAATGACACATTTGTAGATTATAGTGCTAAAGGTTTAGATATTGTAACATCAACGTCATCAACTATGTCATTTGATATGGATGGTACAAAAGGTCAACTGATACAAGTTGCTGGTAATCTAAACTTAAATGTTTTTGACTTTTTTACAGTATCTGGTGGTTTTGCTTTTGTTAAAACTAGCGATACAATTACTTTAGCTGATGGTTCACAAGCAGAGGTTGATTTACTAACAATTGGTGCATCAAATGTATCTGCATTTGCTGGTTTAAACGGTGGTTCTGCAGATCAATTAGGTTTGGCCTTAACTGGTGTAAACTTTGGTTTAGCTTTAATGAGCGATAAAAATCGAGATGATAGATCGTGGCTTGGTTTAAAAGGTAATGTTGGCTCGTTGTCTTTTGTTGGGGTTGATGGGCTAGAGCTTACAGCATCAAACTTTTTCATTGATGTAAATAGATATACTGGTGAAGCAGGAGCTTCAACGATTGAAACTACAACAGATGTGGCTACAGATGTTGTAACAACAACGACTACAAAAACAGCAACAACTACAAAGACTATCAATACTTTAATCGCTTTAAGTTTAAAAGAAACTCTAGGTCAAGTAACGATTTCTTATAACTCTGATACAGCAATTGTAGATGTAAATAAAGCAGATAATGATGCTAGTTTAATAGCAAAAATAAAATTATCAATCGAGAGCTTAAATGGTATTGGTGCTGGTAATGTTTTAGTTACTGGTACAAAGTCAAATGGGTTTGAAATAGAGTTTAGTGGTAGTTTGTCTGGTCAACAAATAGATGGACTAGAAGTTTCTACTGTAGCTCCAGACTTTACTAGTAGTGTTGTTGAAACAAGAGTAGCAAGTATAGGTCAATCTGAGGTTCAGACATTAACTATTAATGCATCTTTAACAGCATCAGGGAAGTATACTTTATCTTTTGATGGACAAAATACTCGTACTATTAGATATGCTGGGTCTGATGTAACAAATAATGCTTCAAATATTAAAAAAGCTTTGGAGGCTTTATCAAATATTGGCAAAGGCAATGTAACTGTTGTTTTTGATCAATCATCAACAATTACTGTACAAAAATATACTGTAACTTTTAAAAATAAACTATCTGCTAAAAGTGTGACTTCATTGACAGTAAATAATAAAGGTTTGCGTAATGCAACAGTAAGTGTGGGAGTACAAACTCAGGGTTCAGACTTACAAGGAGAAATTCAACGTATTACCGTTGATACTTCAACAGATGGTAGATTTAAATTAAGCTTAACCGTAAATGGTACAACTTATAAAACAGGTAATATATCAGTAAATGCTACATCTCAAGAGGTTGCTAATGCCTTTAATAAAGTACTAGATGATAACTCAGGTGTACATGGTTATGTTGATAAAATTTCAGCAGGTATTTGGGATATCGAGTTTACTCAAGATTTAGCGGGTATAAATATATCTGAAATGGTTATTACTCCTGTAAGCGATGTGGTTGATGCTTCGGTATATGTTGCTGTAATGGGTGATATTATTGTTACTGTAAAAAAAGATGTGGTTGTTGATACTGTTGTTATTGAAACAACAACGACTACTATACTTGAATATCCAGCAGATTTAGTAGCAGATTTTAAAGTAGATAATTTAACTATATTAACAGGCCCATCAAGTACAATTACTTTAGATATGGATGGTCAACGTGGTAACTCTATATCAGCTAGTGGCACTTTAAATATTAATTTATTTAACTTTGTGCAGTTTTCAGGTGACTTCGCTTTTGAAAAGTATGATAGTCAAGTTACTTTGTCTGATGGCTCAACAAAACAAATTGATTTATTAACTATCGGTGGCGAAAACATAAACGCTTTTGTGGGCATGAACGGTGGTACTTCAGATGCACTTGGTTTTGAGCTAACAGGTGTTGATTTTGCTCTTGCCTTAATGAGTGATAAAATAGACTCAAGTTTAAAGTGGACGAGTTTACAAGCAAGTGCAGAAAATACAGCTTTTGTTGGGGTCGATGGCTTAACAATTGCATCAAGTGACTTGAATATTGAAATAAATGTTGTAGACAAAAATGGTCTAGCTGTAGATTACTTACGTACAGAGCTTGCAATTAAAACATCTCAAACAGGTTTTATTCAGCTTGATATGGATGGTTCAAGATTACAGTTGTTATCTGTATCTGGTAATCTAGATATAAATGTATTTAACTTCTTTCAAGTTTCTGGTGGTTTTGCTCTAAATAAATATACTGAGACTATAAAACTAGATGATGGCAGTGATGTTGAGGTTGATTTATTAACTCTTGGTGCATCTGGTGTTGATGCTTTTGTGGGCATCAACGGTGGTACAGCAGAGCAAATAGGTTTTGATGTAAAAGATGCTGGTTTTGCTTTATCTTTATTAAAAGAAAAAGATGGAGCTAAGCGTAATTGGACATCTTTATATTCAACTATTGGTAGCGCATCTTTTGATGGTGTAGAAAACCTAACTATTCAGGCTAGTGACTTAATTGTAGAGATAAATAAAAAAGCGGTAGATGGTACGGTTGTTGATTTTAAATCTAAAAATTTAGAAGTTCAAACATCACCAAACTCATCAGTCACTTTAGATTTTGATGGCCAAAAATCAGAATTTATTAGAGTGCGTGGACAATTAAGTATCAATTTATTTAATTTCTTTTCTGTGAGCGGTGGTTTTGCTTTTTCAAAGTCTACAGATAGTGTAATTTTGTCAGATGGTTCAAGTGCCACAGTTGATTTATTAACAATTGGTGCTGACAATGTATCTGCCTTTGTTGGTATTAATGGACAGTCAGCAGATGCTCTTGGTTTTCAATTAACAGGAGTTGACTTTGCTTTAGCATTGATGACAGATAAAAATAATAACGCTAGAAAATGGACATCATTATATGCATCAGCAGCTAGTGCTGGTTTTGTTGGTCTTGGTGATGATTTAATTATAACTTCAAGTGATTTAAAAGTAGAGTTAAACTTTAAAGATTCAGTAGACGCTTTAGTTGTAGATTATCAAGCAAAAGCTTTAACAATAGATACATCAGATATTACTACTCTTGATTTAGAGATGGATGGTGCTAAATCTCAACTAATTAGAGCCTCAGCTAATTTAGAAATAAATATTAAAAACTTTTTTATGGTGAGTGGTGGTTTTGCTTTTGAAAAATCAACAGGTTCAGTTATTTTATCTGATGGAACAGCAGTAGAAACAGACCTACTAACTTTAGGTGCAAATAATGTAAATGCTTTTGCTGGTTTAAATGGTGGGTCTGCTGACCAATTAGGCTTGGTTTTATCTCAAGTTAATTTTGCTTTAGCAATTTCGACAAATAAAAAAGATGCATCTCAAAAATGGACAACATTAAAAGCAGATGCTGGAGCTGTTGAGTTTGTTGGTGTTGATGGTTTAACTGTTAATGCAAATACAATGTCAGTTGAAATTAACTTAAAGTCAAAAGATGGAAAAGTAATAGATTATAATGCTAAAAACTTAGTTGTAGCAACTTCATCAAACTCAACTATGACCTTAGATATGGATGGTACAAAAGGTGAGTTAATCAAGATATCTGGTAACTTAGAGTTAAATGTATTTGACTTTTTTACAGTATCTGGTGGCTTTGCTTTTGTAAAAACAAGCGATACTGTAATACTTGCAGATGGTTCTCAAGCAGAGGTTGATTTATTAACAATTGGTGCATCTAATGTTAATGGCTTTGCTGGTTTAAATGGTGGCTCTGCAGATCAACTAGGTCTTGCTTTATCTGGCTTAAATTTTGGTTTAGCTTTAATGACTGATAAAAATAGAGATGATAGATCATGGCTTGCTTTAAAAGGTAATATTGGTTCTTTATCTTTTGAAGGCGTCGATGGTTTAGAGGTTGCAGCTTCAAGTTTTGAAATTGATATTAACCAATATACTGGTAAAAAAGGTGCATCAACCTTAGAATCAATCACCGAAAGTGTTGAAGAAGAAGTAACTATAAATAATATTGTAACAACTACAACCACAACAAAAACAAATACAATTTTATCTGTAGATATAAGTGGTACTTATGGTGATATTTCTGTTTATTTAGGTACTGATAGTGCTTACTTCACAGTAGATGGTACAGACAATGACCAAACTATTCTAGAAAAGATACAAAATACTTTTGAGCTTTTAGACGAGGTTGGTATCGGTAATGTAGTAGTTAGAGGTACAAGGACTAGTGGTTATGAAGTTGAGTTTGTAAATGCTTTAGCAGGTAAACCTGTTAAAGGCATTAGAATGGAGCTTGATACTCCAACTATATTAAGTACAGTTGTTGAAACAATTGCCGCACATACAGGCAGAAACGAAGTTTTAACCTTAACAATTGATGCTGGTAGTGATGTTGCAAATAAATTTTATTTAAGTGCTGAGGGTAGATCATCAAAGGTTGACTTTTCTCTAACAGATACTGACTCTAATGAAGTTAGTATCACAAAAGCATTAGAGTATTTTACTAAAAAAGGTAATGTATCTGTAGTTTACGATCAAAACTCTCCTTTAACTCATCAAAAATATGAAATCACTTTTATAAATGATTGGGCTAATAAAGATGTACCAACAATTACAGCAGAAAATACTTACTTTGATGATACAGTTTCATCAATTGATGTAAAAATAGATGGTATTGATGCAAGGGGTGAAACTCAACGAATTACAATTCAGTCTGATTTAGATGGTACTATTAATTTGGCCCTAACGATTGATGGGGATAAATACTTTTCTCCAGATATTTCTTTTGAACCAGCAGTTTTTGATGCTTGGATTTTTGGACAATGGGAATACGAAACTTGGGACACAGAAGTTATTTTAGCTTTAACTGATTTATTAAATGAAGCAATCCCTAATATTGATGGTAATAAATACGGTGATGTGAAAATTATTTCAAAAGGTGTTTTTGATGTTGTTTTTACAGATGAATTTTCATCAACGGACTTACCTGATTTTGAAGTTGTAACAGATGTAAATACAGAGCCTCTTGGTGTATATATATTAACCATGGGTGATACAGTCACTACATTTGTTGATAAAATTGTTACAAGTACAGAAACAGTAATCGTTGAAAAAACAACTATACTTGAGCATCCAGCTGATTTGGTTGTTGACTTTAAAGCAAAAGCTTTAACAGTTTTAACAGGACCATCAAGTACTATTGATTTAGACATGGATGGTCAACGAGGCAATTTGATATCTGCTAGTGGAACATTAAATATTAATGTATTTAACTTCTTTCAATTATCTGGTGACTTTGCTTTTGAGAAATATGAGACAGACATAACATTATCTGATGGTACAAAAAAAGATATAGACTTATTAACAATTGGTGGCGAAAACATAAACGCTTTTGTTGGCATGAATGGTGGCACAACTGATGCACTTGGTTTTGATTTAACAGGTGTTGACTTTGCTCTTGCTTTAATGACTGATAAACTTGATACAAGCTTAAAATGGACAAGTTTACAAGC
Organism: Candidatus Cloacimonadota bacterium; assembly: GCA_002402105.1. Lineage (GTDB taxonomy): Bacteria > Muiribacteriota > UBA6191 > UBA6191 > UBA6191. Next base: position 31,542 of record NVVD01000028.1, on the reverse strand, counting down.
AAGCGCAGAAGGTGCTGCTTTTGTTGGGGTCGATGGTTTAACAATTGCATCTAGTGATTTAGCCATTGAAATTAATACTGTAGATAAAAACGGTTTAGCTGTTGATTTTCTAAAAGATTCACTAGCTATAAAAACCTCAAATGAAGGTTTTATTGAACTTGATATGGATGGTTCAAGATTACAGTTGCTATCTGTATCAGGTAACTTAGAGATTAATGTATTTAACTTTTTTCAAGTTTCTGGTGGTTTTGCACTTAATAAATATACTGAAACTATAAAACTAGATGATGGTAGTGATGTTGTAGTTGATTTATTAACACTTGGCGCTAGTGGAGTAAATGCATTTGTTGGAGTCAATGGAGGCTCTTCTGATCAAATAGGTTTTGATGTTAAAGATGCTAACTTTGCTTTATCTTTATTAAAAGAAAAAGATGGAGCAAAACGTAATTGGACATCTTTATATTCAACGATTGGTAGTGCTTCTTTTGATGGAGTAGATAATTTAACTATTCAAGCTAGTGACTTAATCGTAGAAATAAATAAAAAAGCAGCTGATGGTACAGTTGTAGATTTTAAATCAAAAACTCTAGATGTTCAAACTTCTACAAATACTGCTATTACCTTAGACTTTGATGGTAAAAAATCAGAGTTTATTAGGGTTCGTGGTCAATTAAATATTAACTTGTTTGACTTCTTTTCAGTGAGTGGTGGGTTTGCTTTTTCAAAATCAACCGAAACTGTGGTTTTATCAAATGGTTCAAGTGCTACAGTTGATTTATTAACAATTGGAGCAAATCAAGTAGATGCTTTTGTTGGTATCAATGGGCAATCAGCTGATGCTATTGGTTTTGAATTAGGTGGAGTTGATTTTGCTTTAGCATTAATGACTGATAAAAATAATAGTGCTAGAAAGTGGACTTCGTTATATGCATCAGCAGCATCAGCAGGTTTTGTTGGTCTTGGTGATGATATGAGCATCACTTCAAGTGATTTAAAAGTAGAGTTAAACTTTACTGACTCAGTTGATGGCTTAGTTGTTGATTATAAAGCAAAAGCATTAACTGTTGATACATCAGATGTGTCTACAATTGATTTAATAATGGATGGCGCAAAGTCTCAATTAATTAGAGCATCAGCCAATTTAGACATAAATATTAAAAACTTTTTTACTGTAAGTGGTGGCTTTGCATTTGAAAAATCTACAGGTTCTGTCATTTTGTCAGACGGAACAGCAGTAGCGACTGACTTACTAACTTTAGGTGCAAATAATGTTTCAGCATTTGCAGGTTTAAATGGTGGTACAGCAGAGCAATTTGGTTTAGTTTTATCTCAAGTAAACTTTGCTCTTGCAATTTCAACAAGTAAAAAAGATGCAGCATTAAAATGGACAACATTAAAAGCAGATGCTGGTGCTGTTGAGTTTGTTGGTATTGATGGTTTAACTGTTAATGCAAATGCAATGTCTGTTGAAATCAACTTAAAATCAAAAGATGGAAAAGTAATAGATTACAAAGCTAAAAATTTAGTAGTTGCAACGTCTTCAAGTACTACTATGACTTTAGACATGGATGGTACTAAGGGCGAGTTAATAAAAGTTGCAGGTAATTTAGAGTTAAATGTTTTTGACTTTTTTACAGTAAATGGTGGTTTTGCTTTTGTCAAAACAAGTGATACTGTAATTTTAGCTGATGGCTCACAAGCAGAGGTTGATTTATTAACAATTGGTGCTTCAAATGTGAATGCATTTGCAGGTATAAATGGTGGCACACCAGATCAACTTGGTTTAGCTCTAACGGGCTTAAATTTTGGTCTAGCTTTAATGACTGATAAAAATAGAAATGATAGATCATGGCTTACTTTAAAAGGTGATGTTGGTGGTTTATCGTTTGATGGTATCGATGGCTTAGAGCTTTCTGCTTCAAACTTTTCAGTTAATATTAATCAATATATTGGTGAAGCTGGTGCATCAACCATCGAAACTATTACAGAAACCTCTGAAGAAACTATAACTGTAAATAATGTAGTTACAACGTCAACAACAACTAAAACAAATACAATTTTAGCTGTAGATATTGATGGTACTTACGGTGATGTATATGTTTACTTAGGTGATGATAATGCTTACTTTACTGTTGATGGGGATGATACAGATCAAACGATATTAGATAAATTAACAGAAGTTTTTGAGCTATTAGATGAGGTTGGTGCTGGTAATGTTGTCGTTAGAGGTACTATAGCTACTGGCTATGAGGTTGAGTTTATAAATACTTTAGCAGGTAAGGCTGTTAAAGGAATTAGAATGGAGCTTGATACTCCAACCATTACAAGTACAGTTGTTGAAACTATTTCAGCAAACGCAGGTACATCAGAAGTGCAGACTCTTAGGATAGATGGAGCATTAGCTGGATCTGGTAAATATACTTTAATTTTTGACGGACAAAAAACAAAAACAATTAGATTTACTGGGCCAGATGTAACAAATAACGCATCTAATATTAAAAAAGCTTTAGAGTTTTTATCAAATGTTGGTAAAGGCAATGTATCTGTTGTTTTTGATCAAACTTCAACAATTTCAAATCAAAGATATAATATTACATTTAAAAATGATTTAGCTGGTACAAATGTTGGTTTAATTGAGGTTAATAATAAAGGTCTACGAAATGCTATTGTTTCTGTTGGTATTAAAACAGAAGGTGTTGATAAAACTGGTGAAACTCAACGAATAACCATTGATTCTGATTTAAAAGGTACAGTACAACTTGGTTTAACAATTGATGGAGATAGATACCTATCTCCAGATATTACTTTTGACCCATATGTTTTTGATGCTTGGATTTTTGGTACATGGACATTTGAAACCTGGGATACAGAAGTAATTTTAGCTCTGACTGAGTTATTAAATGATGCTATGCCAAGTATTGATGGTGATAAATATGGTAATGTAAAAATTATTTCAAAAGGTGTTTTTGATGTAATTTTCACAGATGAGTTTGCATCAACAGATATACCAGACTTTGAAGTAGTTACAGAAGTTGATACAGAAGCTCTTGAAGTTTATGTTTTAACTATGGGTGATACAGTCACCACAGAAGAAAGTAAGATTGTAACAAGTACAGAAACAATAACAGTTGAAACAANNNCANNNNANNC
>NVVD01000028.1:0-28386 GCA_002402105.1 Candidatus Cloacimonadota bacterium | reverse complement strand
TATACTTGAACACCCAGCAGATTTAGTTGTTGATTTTAGTGCTAAAAGCTTAACCGTGTTAACAGGCCCATCAAGCAGTATTGTTTTAGATATAGATGGTGCAAAAGGTAACTTAATATCAGTTGCTGGTCATTTAGATATTAATTTATTTAACTTTGTTCAACTGTCGGGAGATTTTGCTTTTGAAAAGTATGAAACTCAAATAACAGTTTCTGATGGTAGTGTAAAAGATATTAATTTATTGACTCTTGGTGGCGAAAACATCTCTGCTTTTGCTGGAATGAACGGTGGCACATCAGATGCTGTTGGTTTTCAATTGACAAATCTTGATTTTGCTTTAGCTTTAATGGCAGATAAACAAGATACAAGTTTAAAGTGGACAGCTTTTCAAGGTGTTGCAGGTGGAGCTTCTTTTGAAGGACTTGGTGATGACTTTACCGTTAGTGGCAGCAATTTATTTGTTGAAGTTAACAAAGCAGCATCAGATGGCACAAGAGTCGACTTTTTACAAAACTCATTTGCTGTAAAGACATCTAGTGATAATCAAATAGAATTTAATATGGATGGCTCACTAGGTGAGTTGTTAAGTGTTGGTGGTAATATAGAGCTAAATGTAGCAAACTTTTTTACCATTGAAGGTGGCTTTGCTTTTACAAAATCAACAGAGGCTATTATTTTATCAAATGGTACAAATGTAATAGTAGACTCATTAACATTAGGTGCGAATAAAGTTTCTGCTTTTGTAGGTCTTGATGGTGATAAACCTTCAAAGCTTGGTTTTGAAGTAAAAGAAATGGATTTTGCTTTAGCAATTTTAAAAGAAACAGATGGAGCCAAAAGAAAGTGGGTTTCATTACTTGGTGAAGTAAGCTCAGCTGAATTTGTTGGTATTGATGACGTTACAATTAAAGGCGAAGACTTAAAGTTAGAAATTAATAGAAAAGCAGTAGATAATACGGTTGTTGATTTTGCAGCTAAAAATTTAGAAATACGTACAAGCTTTGATTCTACAAAAAGTTTAAATATAGCTGGTTCAAAAGGCGAGTATATTGGTATTGCTGGTAACTTAACCTTAAACTTATTTGATTTCTTTGCTGTTAGTGGGGGTTTTGCTTTTACAAAATCAACAGATACGATTACTTTATCTGATGGCTCATCTCAAGTGGTTGATTTAATAACTCTTGGTGCAAATAATGTATCAGCTTTTGTTGGTATCAATGGTGGCACAGCAGATGCCATTGGTTTTAGCTTAGTAGGAATGAATTTTGGCCTTGCAATTATGTCTGATAAAGATTCAGCTCGTAAGTGGACAAGTCTTCATGCAACTGCTCAGAGTGCAAACTTTTTGGGTTTACCAGATTATTTGAATCCAAATCCAACAAATTTACTTGTTGAAATCAACATGAAAGATAAGGTTGATGGACTAGTTGTTGATTACTCTACAAATAACTTAAGTGTAGATACATCAGCTTCAACAAGTATAGATTTAGTGATGGATGGTGAAAAAGGTCAACTGCTTAGAGTGGCTGCTGACTTTGATCTTACAATTTATGATTACTTTACTATCAATGGGGGCTTTTCTTTTGAAAAGTCAGCTGCAATAGTCACCTTATCTGATGGTTCAGAACAAGCTGTTGATATGCTTACATTGGGTGGCTCCAATGTAAATGCTTTTGCTGGTATTAATGCAGGTACAGAGGACGAACTCGGATTAAGGTTAAGTGGTGCAAATATTGGTCTTGCTATTGCCGTATCAAAAGATGATACATCAGAAAAATGGGTTAGTTTACAGGCTAATGCGAGTGGTGTTGATTTTGTTGGCGTTAATGGTTTGACTCTTGGTGCTAGTAATATTAGTGTTGGTGTAAATCTAAAATCAGAATCAGGTAGACTGATTGATTATAAATCATCTAACTTAGAAGTTTCTACAGGGGCAACATCATTTATTACTCTTGATTTAGATGGTACAAAAGGACAGTTTGCAAAAGTTGGTGGGCATTTTAATTTAAATGTTTTTGACTTTTTTACAGTTGATGGTGATTTTACATTTAGCAAAACAACTCAAAATGTAGTATTGAGTGATGGTTCTGAAGCTAATGTAGATTTATTAAGTGTGGGTGCATCTAATGTAAATGCTTTTGCTGGTTTAAATGCGAGTGATCCAGATAAAATTGGCTTTTCTTTAGGGCAAGTTGATTTTGGAATGTCATTAATGACAGACACGACTCATCGTGAAAGAAAATGGTTAGCTTTAAAGGCAGATGTTGGTTCAGCTGCATTTGTTGGTATTGATGCAATAGATTTCTTAGAAATTAATGACCTTGGTGTATATATTGAAAAGTATATAGGTACAGATGGTAAAAGTGCTTTTGAAATATTAGATGCAAGTAGTACAAGTGCTCTTAAAAAATTGAATACTTCATATAGCTTAGATCTAAAACACGTTTTAGGAGCTATAAATTTAGGTAAAGGTAGCGATATTGCTAGCTTTATTATTTCAGAGACAGATTCTGATACAACTATCATAAATAATATGAAAGGTGCCTTTGAATCATTAAATGGAGTGGGTATAGGTAATGTTTTAGTAACAGGGACCAAGTTAGCTGGCTTTAATATTGAGTTTATCAACTCTTTAGCTGGTAAAAAAATATTAGACTTTACAATTGCTGCTAAAGACTTTACTTGGAGCTCAATAACCTCTACTGTTTCTGCTTTTAAAACGGGTGTAAGTGAAATTCAAACCTTGAGTATCACTTTACCAAAAGCAGGTACAACAGGTAATTTTATACTTAACTTTGATGGTGTAAAATCTAAAAACATAAAATTTGGAGCAGACTCTACAATTAATGCTAATATTATAGAAAAGGCCCTTGAGTCAGTAGCAAATATTGGTATTGGTAATGTTTTTGTAGAGTTAGATAGTAGCTCAACAACAAAAAAACATATATTTAATATTATTTTTCAAAATAAATTAGCAAAAACTTCTGCAGCTTTAATGACAAGCGACTTAAAAGGAATTAAAGGAGCTACTGGTTCTGTCATAAGAAAAGTAACAGGGACATCATCAATTGGTGAAACCCAAAGAATAGTCCTTTCAAAATCAAACCCAATAAATACTCCAGCTCCAAGTTCTCAAGCTCCTGGTGACTCAGGTTCAGCAAATACTCAAGCGGCACAAAATTTAGGTTTCTTTCAATTTGAGCTAAGTTTTAACGGAGTAGACTACAAAAGTGCTAATGTAAAAATAGATGCATCAACCACTGAAATAGAAACAGCTTTAAATAATATGTTTAAAAGTATTGGTGGTACAGTAAAAGTAAGTACTACTACAAGTGGTGCATGGGATATACAATTTGGTGGTAGTTTAGCAGGTGTAGATTTACCTAGTTTAAGTATAAAATTTAAAGTTCAAAACTTTAATATAAAATTATTAAAAGATTCAATTGGTAAGACTCTTACAACACAAGCATTTGATGCATCTCATAAAGTAGAAAATGTAGTAAACCTCTTAAAATCAAATGTAAATATTGATTTAGTTGGTGGAGGACAATACGTACTAGATTTAGCTGGAGATAAGGGTAACTTAACTGGTATTACTGCACCTGTTAAATTTAATTTAGGAGACTTTTTAGTTGTTGATGGTACTTTAGCTATAGAAACCTTTGAAAAAGTAATAACTCTACCAGATAATACAACAGGTGTTGTTAGTGTCATGACTTTCGGTGCTGGTAATTTAACAGCTTTTGCTGGTTTAAATGGTGGATCTGATGATGCTCTTGGTTTAGAGTTAATAGATGTAAACTTTGGTTTATCAATCAGTAGTGATCAAGCATCATCTCGAAAATGGGTAACAGCAAAAGCAGAAGTTGGTAGTGTAGCATTTGTTGGGCTTGATGATTTACAGCTTCAAGCAACAAATACGATTGTTGATATAAACTTAAAAGCAAGTGATGGTAGTGTATTGTCATATGGTGGTGGGCTTGATATAGCAACAGGGCCAGATAGTAAAGTGACAATATCAAACTTAGGTACATCTGAGTTAATCAGAGTAAATATTGGTCAAGGTTTATTAAAAATTGGTAAATTTATACATATTAGTGGTGGACTATATTTTGAAAAATCAAGTGGTACATTAATTAATGTAAAAACAGGTCTACCAGCTGATTTAAATGCAGATAGTGATTTATCATCTATTAAAAGTGATTTAAATAAATTAAAAACAAAAGGTTTATTATCTGCTGATAATAAAACTATAACAGGTTTAGCAGTCAGCACTTTAACAATTGGTGCTGGCAATGTAGATATCTTTGTAGGTCTTGATGAAAAATATGTAGATAGTAATGGCGATGGAGTCATTGATGATAATGATACTCCAAATGAAGATGCTTTTGGTATTGGTGTTGAGGACATAGATTTTGGCCTAACATTAATGAACTCATTAAAAGCTGATGATCCAAACAATATTATACCAACATTTTTTGCTATGAAAGCATCTTGGCCAAACCCACTTGATATTGATTTAGGCTTTTTTGAGCTTGACTTAGATGACTTAACAGTACAAGCAAACCTCGCAGGTAAATGGAAAAACACAGCTTATCGACCATTTATTGACTTTAAAACAAGCTTTGAAAATGGTTATATTATACCAGCACCATCAAGTACAGCAGGCCCTACAGTTTTAGACTTTGATCGTGGAATGATTGGTGCATCATTTGGTAATGCTAGATTATCTATTGAAGATGCTATAACAATACAAGGTAGTTTTGGTTTTGAACTTGGTTTTGGTATGAGTGCTAATATTGTGACAGGTCTTCCACCAACTTTAGCTGCAACTGCTCCTTTTAAATTAAAAGATGGCTTAGCTCAATTAAAATCAGATGGTTTTTTATCTCAAGACAATTCTTTATTATCAAATGTACCAATGAACTCAATCACCTTGGGTGGAGATAATGTTGATATCTTTTTAGGAGATGAAACTGACCCATTAATTAAATATACTGGTGTTTCGTTTGGTATGGGTATTTTTACTGTTGATAAAGCTGTTGATACTAAGGGTATTATCCCTAAGTTGTTTGCTTTTAAGGCTCATATTCCTGATGCTATTGATATTAATTTTGCTGATAATTTTGTATTAGATGTTGATGACGTAACATTTAGAGCTAATAGTGCTTTAACCTGGAAAGGTCTAAAAATAAAACCTTTTATTGATTTTCAATCAAGTTTTACAAATGGTTTAAGTATTGAGACAGGTGGAGACCCAGTAGTTTTTAATTATAATCGAAACCTACTTGGTGTAGAGCTTGGTCATGTTTTAGTGAAAATATCTGACTTTGTTTTTGTTGAAGGTGGAATGAGCATCGAAGTAACCGAAAATGTTTCTTTAGATATCAATACAGGTTTAAATTTAACATCATTTATTACAGCACCATCAAAAGTACAACAAGGTTTACGAGCAATTCAAGGCTTAAGTAGTGACCGTACAAAGTTAGAAAATATATCCATGAAAGGTTTTATACTTGGTGGCTCTGATTTAAACGCATTTGTAGGGATTGGTCCATATTTTGAAGATACAAATAATGACGGTAAAATTGATAGTTCTGATACAAGAAATCCAGATGCTATTGGTTTTGCAATTGAAAATATTAATTTTGGTTTAACTATATTTAAAGCAAATAAAGCTGTTGATCCAAAGGGTGTTTTACCAGTATTTTTCTCAGGTAAATTTAAAGGTGATAATTTAGCAATTGTTGGTATGGAGGAGTATTTTACACTTTCTGCCCAAGATGTTGAGGTACAATTAAATTTAGCGGGTAAATATAAGGGTGCTAAAAAAGGTGCTAGACCATTTATTGACTTTTCAACACAAACTGGTGGAGGGCTTGAGGTTGCTACTGGTGGTACACCAGTATTGCTTGATTTTGATAATGAGTTAATTGGTTTAAGAGCAGCACAAGCTACGTTTATTATAGATAATTATGTACATATTTCTGGTGGCTTTTTGTTTCAAAAAGGTGGAAGAAAAAAGGTCACTATAAATACTGGAGTTAATACTTTAACAGGTTTTGGTTTGGTCTCAACTTTTGCAGAGTTAGCATTAAAATCTGATGCTCGTGTTTCAGGTGACTTTAGGACAATCTCAAATTTAGAGGTAGAAACTGTTGATTTTGCCCTAACAAATGTAAATGCTTTTGCTGGTTTTGGTACCCCTGACTTTACAAAAGACTTTGATGATCAAGATGACTTTTTTGGCTTTGGTTTAAGAGATTTAGACCTTGGTTTATCTTTTATGAAAATAACAGCTGATGTTAAAAAGTTTCCTAAGTTTTTTGCAGTTAAAGGTGAGGCTGCTGAGTTTAAATTAATGACTGGCATGGACTTTTTTGAATTGAGTACTGAAAAAGTAACCTTAGACTTAAATTTAGGTACATCATGGGGAAATGGTGTTAAAGCTAGACCAGTTGTTGATTTTAAGGCAAGTTTTCAAGGCTTAAATGGTGAGCCAGATGGTTTAAAACTATCAACTGGGCCAGATGATTTTGTACTTTTAGATTATACTAGTGAAATCATTGGTGTGACGGTCTCAGATGCTCTTTTAAAAGTAAGTGAGTTTGTATATGTTGGTGGTAGTTTTTCTTTCCAAAAAGGATCTGATGTAAGGCTTAATACAAAATCTTTAATTGCCAACTTTGATGGTGTTAAGATGGATACAATCACCATGGGTCTTAAAGGTGGGAACATCTTTATTGGAATGGGTGGACCATATTTTGGTGGCGGAGCAGCTCCACAAGATGCTATTGGCTTATATGCTAGTGGTATTGATATCGCTTTTGCTATGTTTAAACCTAGTTTAGATAACGATATTTTGGTAACACAACTTGATTATAAGTTTTATAGTTTATCAGCTCATATTGGTGAAATTGGTTTAGTTGGTTTTTCGGATGTTTTTGATATAAAAGCACGTGGTATTAATGTTGAGATAAACTCTGGTAGTTCTCGAATTAGTAAAATAAAACCATGGATCGATTTTAAAGAGAGCTTTCCAGCAAATGGTGACATACCTGCTGGTTTTGCTGTACCTACTGGTGCTGAACCAATCTATTTAGATTCTCAAACAAATATTATTGCAGTACAGTTAGAGCAAGCAGAAATAAGAATATCTGAATTTTTATATTTAAGTGGTGGTTTTGCTATTACTTATGGTGGTACTTACAGAATGGGTATCGATTTAGGACCAATTGCAGCAGCTATTGGTGTTACTGAAAATATCATGACTGATATTGAATTTTTAACAATTGGAGCATCTGGAGTTACTGGTTTTTTTGGATCAGATGGCCCACACCGAATAGACTCTAATGGAGATGGTTTTTTAACGTCAGATGACGAGTTTAATGAGAATGCTAAAGGTATATTAATTGAAGATGTATCAGTTGGTCTTGCTTGGGGTAAGTCATCTCTTTTAGAGTTAGTTGGCTTAGGAAAACTCGCTCCTAAAATGATAGCAGCTAAAATTCAAGTAGGACGTGGTGCTGTAATTGGTTTTGAAGATTACTTTCAAGCAGATATTAGAGATGTTGAAATTGGAGTAAACTTTTCTTTTACAACAAAAGGATTACCATATAGTTTGCTCGCTATTCCTTTTTTACCTACTCTTAACTTTTCAAGTATTGAAGGTGGAGGTTTAGATATTTTAGCTGGCTTAACACCAGTTAGGATTGACTATAAAGCTATAACAGTTGAGGCTAAAATAGGTCTTATTCAGGGTGCTGCTTATGGTTTAGAATTTAGTGGTTCTGCTTTACTAAGTATAAAACTTGGAGATAAGTTTATAACAGAACCAGGGTTAATTAATGGAGAAAGACAAGAAATAACAGGAATGGGAGTTATTTTTGCTATTGATCATGCAGTTGGTTTTAGAGGAATCTTTTTAAATGATGATGGTTCATTAAATACTGATCCAACGACTAGATATTGGCAAGATACAGATAATAATGATGTTATAGATCAGTATGATACACCAAACCCAAATGGTGTTGGTTTTGCTTTAGATGATTTTAGTTTTGCTGTGCTTGGTTTAAAAAACTTAGAAACAGGAGCGGTATACATTACAATCCAAGGAGATTTATCGAGTGCTGGATTTGTAGGTGTCCCAGGTGTCACTGCGAATATAAAAGGTTTATCTTTTGGAGTAAATATTGCAATTGGTGGAGCATTAGTTTCTGATCCTCTTATGGCTGCTGCTAAAGCAGTTATTGTTCCTTTGATTAAACCAGTAATTAATAAAATTATTGTAGAAGTAAATAACTTAACGGGTAGTTTTGCAGATAATGTTGGTAAAGCTTCTGCAGCTTTAAATGAGATTGCTTTAGATACAGTTGATGGAGTGATTGAAGCTGCTCAAGATACAGCAGATCAACTTAAAATAGATATAGCAAAAGCAGCAGATGAAGCCCTAGATGCAGCAAATCAAGCAATTGCAGATGGAGTTACAGCTGTTAGAAAACTTCCATCAGAAGGTAAAACATTTATTGATCCTACAGGTAATGTAGTTGATGAACTTGGAAATAAACTAGAAGGATTTATTGAAAATGCATCGGGTCAAATTATAAATGCAGCTGGTAATATTGTGGCAAATGCAGCAGGTGCTTTTAAAGATGGTATTGCAACAGCAGCGACTGGTTTACTTGATAATGGTAAAAAAGCTATAGGTAATGGTGCTAATAAAATTGCAGAAGCTGCTGGTGATATAGCGGGAGATGCTGTAAATTATGCTGGTAATATCGCTAGCGAACTAGCTAGCGAATATGATGATCTTCTTGATGTTGATAACATAGCTCAAAGAGCACTTGATTTATTAGCCCCTCCTGCTATTGACTTTAGTGTATCTGGTGAAGATGGTGGGCAATATGGTATTCAAACAGGCCGTATTAATTCACAAACAGGTGAACTTGATCCGTTAGAAATTCATTTAAACGGTACAGAAATATTTTTAAGAGGATTAATAGAGTTTAACGTATTTGATGTAGTTACAGCAGATTTAGCGGTTGATATTAATGCTAGTTTAACTGGTATCACTATGTTTGGTAGTGGTGAATTTAAAGTTATGGTTGGTGGCGTCGAAGTTGTTAAGCAAAAGGCTGTTGGCTTGCTTGCAATTAAAGATGGTATTGCTTTTAGTTTTACTCTTGAAAACTCTTTAGATTTAGGCGATTTAATAAAAATTGACGGTGACTTAAACGTAAGTATGAACACCTTTGGTAGAGACTTTGTCTATGAAGTGCCTGAGCTATTTAGACCAAATTTAGGCTATGATAAAGTTATTATAGCTGGTGCACAAGAAGGTTATGAAGATAGCTCATTTTACTTATCATTAGATGGTAATGTTAGTTTAAATATATTAGATACTCTTAAGATAGATGGTCATATAAATTTAATTGTTGTTGATACAAAAATTGAATTAAATGTTGCAGGTACAATTGATTTACCATTTTTAGAACCACTATCTGCTGTTGGTACTTTTGGCTTAGTTGCTAATGGTATTGGTGAAATGGGGATGTACGGCTCTATACAAATCGGAGCACCTACTGGCACTACTTTAATTGAAAATGACGTGATAACTCTTGGTGGTAATTTTTTATTACAAATTAATACAACCTTAACTGATCAAGAGGTTCAGAGTTTAGTAGTAGATGAGGATGGTAATACAACAGGTGAATACACTACAGTTGAAATTGAGTCTTTATCTTTATTGATTCAAGGGTCAGTAGTTATTGAAATCGCTGATTCAGTTTCTATGATTGGTGATGGTTTCTTTAAGATATCTAAAGATGGACTTGAAGCTTCTCTTGATTTAAAAGTTGATTTAGGAGCTTTTGGTAAACTGGATGTTTCAGGTGAAGCTGTATTTAAAAATACTGATGATGAAGGTGTTATATTTGCTCTTAGAACTTCGATTGATATTCAAGTTGGTTTTAATGAAATTAAAATAGAAGCAGGTGGAAATCTAGAAATTAATACATCTGATTCAAATGAGTATGCAGGTGTAGCTGCTGGTACAACTTTTAACTTAGAACTAGATGGTAAATTAAAAATATTTGCACTAGAAGCTAGCTTTGCAGGTGGAATAAGTCTAAAAAATAATATTTTTGAATTAAAAGTGGATCATGCAAATTTTGATTTTTTTGGAGTCTTAACTTTAAATGCTAGTGGGTTTTTAAGATCAGATGGTCAATTTAGTTTAAGTGCCTCTGCTGAATTAAATATAAATTTGGGTATATTAGCTTTAAATGCAGGTGTAAATTTATCGATTAGTAATACTTCATTTGCTTTTGGTGTTCATGGGTCAATAACCTTAGAACTTGACTTAGGTTTCTTTAAAATTAAGGAGACTTTAGCAGGTTTTGCAGGTCAAATAGAGATAACTCAAGCAAGCGCCTATTTACAGGCTCAAGTGACCATAGCTGGTCTAACGGTATCTGGTGATATAGCTTGGAGTTTTGGTGCTCCTCCAGTTATTGCTCAACAAATTGGAGATACTCTTTATTTAAATATGGGAGATAGAGGTAATTTAAGAGGAGACATATATAAAGATATCTTTGATGAAAGTTATAATATCACTCAAGATGGTTCAGTCTTACAAGTAAAAGCACTTGGTGTTACTTCTACATATACTGGTATCAATAATATTGTAGCTAGTGGTAAAGCAGGAAAAGATTTAATTTTTGTTGGTAAGAATGTAACAGCTAACTTACAATTTGAGGGCGGAGAGAATGAAGATAGCTTTTTAATTGCTGGTGGAGCATCATCAAGTATTATTGATGCAGGTGCTGGTGATGATGAATTAGTTGGTGGTGCTGTTAGTGGTATCCATTATTATGGTGGGTCTGGTAATGATTCATTTATTGGTGGTCGTGGATCAGAAATTATTGATATGGGCAGTGGTACTAATACAGTCATTGCTGGTGCTGGAAATGATATAATTACGCTTGGAGTAGGTAGTCACACAGTTGAAGGTGGAGCTGGTGATGATATAATTTATATGGGCTTAGTTGGTTCTTTAAATATTAAAGGTGATGATGGTTTTGATAAATTAGTTATTGATACTATAACTTCGACCCAAGCTTTAAAAATCAATGATCATAATTTTACTTATAACACTTTAAATGTAGATTTTTTTGATAGCTTAGATCGTATTATTATTAAAGATAATGCTACAACTACAAAACTTGAAAATAAAGCAGATTATTCAGAGAGTTGGGGAGCAACAGATTTAGTTTTAGAATCAGCAGGTATTGTTGATGTTACAGATTTAACTTTTGTAAGTCCTGATGGTCACTTAGGTATTGTATCAAATGGTATTCAAGGGGTTATTCATTCAGAAGTCAATAGTATGACGATAGTAAATAGTGGTGCTGGTGCATTAGCTGATATTACTATTAGAGAGAAAAATAACTTAAATATTATCAGTGATTCAAAGACAAATGGTGGATTGTATTCAGTAAATGGTAAAATTGATATTGAGCTTGAAGCTAACGAGTCAAAAATTAAAGTTGAGTCTGGTGTTATTGCTACAACAAGTGGTGGTAACATTAAAATTGTTGCAGATGATTTAGATTTTCACTCTGGTGATAATAAAATTAGTGGCTCTGGTACTTTAACGATTGAAGTAAAGTCATCAGATCAAAACTATCGTTTAGGTGGAGCAGGGCAATCTATATACGCTACAGATATATCAGTAGATACTGGTAATAAAGCCCTTAACATGGGTATGCAAGATTTTGCCTCATTACAAAATGGCTTTTCTAAAATTATTATTGGAAAAGAAAACTCATCGGTTAATATGATTATTGGTGACATTGAAGATATAACTTTATTTGGTATTAATTTTGATGCAAAATTAAATGATTCGATTGTATTTTTAGCAAATAAAATAACAATTGCTGGAGACATAAAGTCATCAGATAAAGTATTATTCAAATCAAAATTAGCTGAGGTTAGAAAAACAAATATTAATAACCCTATTGGAGCACCAGACTCTGGTGTTCATGGTAAAGAAGTCTACTTTGACTTAAGTGAGCAACTTGTAGTTACAGGTTGGATACGTGGAGATGATTTAGTAAAAATTGAGGTTGATGGTTCGACTGGTACTGATGCTTTAGTTAGATTTAAAGATGCAAATAGTATTCTTGCTGATCAAGGTTCAGCAATTATTACATATAATGATAATGCGAGTATTATTTTAAATACTTCAGCATCTATATTTACAGCGACTGCTATTGAGGTATTTGGTACAAATTCATCTATTGAAATGACAGCAGCAACTGGTATTAAAGTATTAGAAGGTGCTGTAGTTGCAGCCCGAACAGACAATAGTAGTATAGAGTTAAAATCAACTACATATTTACATATAAACTCTGGTGGAGCTGTAACATCTGGTGCTAAATTTATTGATGATAATGGTAAACCAGTAGCAGTTAAAACAGGTGAAAATGCAACCTTAATTTTAAATACAGATGGTGAAATGAAACTATCTGGTGCTATAACATCATCTGGTGTAATGACTTTAAGTGGTGGTGGCTCAACAAGTGATTATGATAGCTACTTTGATACAATACCTGGTAAAGTTTTAAATGAGTCAAGTTTAGATCAATCAATTATTAATGATTTAAATGCTGGTAGTATCAATGCGACACTAAGAGCATTATTTAATGACAATAATATTGACTTATTAAATACAACAACAAGCGCTACATCGATTAAAAACTATCTATTATTTTCAGACTTAACTGAGACACAAAAACAAATAGTTGTAGACAGCTTAGGGTATCAAACTTTTACAGGAGTAAATTATTATAATGCGGATGCAAGTAGTGCAAATAAATTAATTAATAGTACAAAATTTGAAAGTTTGATTGATTATAATGTAGTTGATTGGGGTGGGCCAATATCACCAGATATATTAAATGATGATGGTGGTTATCCAGATAATCATAAAACATTTGAAAACTTATCATCTGAGCAAAGAGATGTTGTGCTAGAGGCAAAGGGTTATAGTTTAAGTACAAGTGATGTTTATTTTAATTCAGAAACTAAAGAATATGCTACAAGTTTTAATGATTTTAGTGAAGTTGAGTGGGGCTCATTAACAACACCGTCTGTTGCTACAACATTTGAAGAGTTTTCATTAAGTTATCAACAAAAAATATTAGATGCTAATGGTTATGCTAAAGTTACAGGCACTTTATATATAAATTTAAAAGCTAGCCCAGATAAGATGTATGTAGATACTTTAGTTGAAGGTGAAGATTACAATAATCAAACTATCAACTGGAACGAAGTAGACTGGCCAAAAGCGGGAGTTAAATATTATTTAGAAACTCCAGATGGTGGTTTACAAGAAGGTGAAGTTTTATATTCAACCGCTCAAGCTGATAGAATTTTAAAAAGCTATGCTTATGAAAAACAAGAGCAAACAGTTTATTTTAAAGATGGGGCAGGCACAACAGAGCTAGTAACATCATTTATTGAGGGTAATGATTATTTAAACAAAAACTTAGACTTTGGTAGTTCTGATAGTTCAGCTAAAACAAATAGATGGGTGATTGAAGATGGTGACAATAAATATGTTATTTATGCTCTTGATAATGAAAAAGATGGAGTGGTTGATAAAATTCAAATTCAAGATGCCCATAAATTAGTTGGTCAACGTGGGTATGGTTTTTTACTAACAGGTACTATAACAACTTTATCTGATAATACTGATTTAACAATAGCAAGTGAAGATGACACAATTATTAGAGGTAATATCAATTTATTTGGTGCAAGCTCTGATTTAACAATTCAATCAGATGACTGGGTTTATTTTGAAGGTTCTGCTGATGTTACTGGTGACTTTAATGTACTTGGTGGATACTCTTTAGTTGGGGCAAACTTAAACGGTGCAAATACAAGTGGTGATAGTGTTTATATTCATAGTACTGCTACTTTAAATACAAAAGAATCTGGTAGCACTATTACCATTAAAGGTGGACAAAACGTAGATATTTTAGGTCGAGTAGTGGCTGGTGGTAGTATTGGCTCAACTGGTGTTACTTTTACTGGTGATGGTGACTCAAATGTAGTAATCGAAGCTGGTAAACTAGTAACAATAGACTCATCTGTGATGGCTTCTAAAGATATTACTATTACAACAACAAATGCTTCTGCAACTGGAGTTATTTTAACAACAGCTGGTGGTTTGATTGCTGCTGGTGAAACATCAGATAATAGTGGTTCAAGTATTATTATTGATGCAGTTGGTGATGTTTCTATCATGGGTAATATATTATCTGGTGGTAATGTCGTACAAGTATTTGATGGTAACGGGGTTTTACAATCAGAAACAACAACTTTTAGCAATGAAGACTCTTTAGTTAAAATAGAAAGTGATCAATTAACCTATATTGGTGGTTTAGCTAAATCAAAATCAGGAGATTTAGTTGAAGTAGGCGGAATCATCAAATCAAATGAGCGAATCGAGTTAATCGGTGGTACAAGTACATCTGGTATTGGTGTTAAATTACCAGGTTCTGCTCAAATTATTACAAATGATAAAGATGGTCAAATTTATATAAATGCTGGCGATGATGCTGAAATTAACGGAGTACTTGTTGCTGGTGGTGAGGTTATAAACCATAGAGATTCAAATGGTAAGTTAATAGGTAATACTTATAATACTTTTGATGGAAATTCAACGATTGAGATTTTATCTGGCAAACAAATAAGAATTGGTAGAGATTTACTTGCTGGTAAAAAAATAGATTTACGTGGTGGCATTGACCCAGTTGATGATACAGATTTTTCTGGTAATGGAGTGGTTTTAGGTGGCACAGTACATTTAAAAACATGGAAGAAAAATTCACAAATTAATTTAAGTGCATCTGGTGATACTAAAATTTTGGCTCCTGCATGGACAGAAGAGTTAGTATTTAATAACTTTGCAGAATTTGCTGATGGGCATATCACTCAAGATGTAACATTAAAAGTATCTGTTGATTTAGGCAGTGGTTTTATTGATAAAGATGTAATTATCTTAGCTAGTGATACCACATCAAATACAGGTATTGCTTCATTAAAAGAAGATATCCAAAACGCTCTAAATACAGCTTATAGTTTTGATGCTAACGATCCAAAAGTAGTTGTAAGATTAAACGATGGCCGCTTTATGTTTACAGGGGCCTACAAAACAGAAATTAAAGCAAGTTCAATCAATGCAAACTTAGTAGGTGTTACTGGTAGTACTTTACTTGAAAGCTCAAGATCTTTTGCAATTGATGCTAAAGAGTCTGGGTCTACAATTAGTATCGGACAAGAAAACTCACCAAACGGACAAATTTATTTAGCAGGTAAAATTAGAGCTTATAAAGCTATTAACTTATATAGTGGTACAAAAGGTGATGGTTCACAAAATTTTACTTTAGGTGCAACAGGTGTTATTGAAACTTTAAGCGGTTCGATAGTTTTAAATCCAGGAGATAAAGGTGAGATTTTAGGAGATATCATAGCTCGTGGCCGTAGTGCAGATATTACAATTATATCAAAAGATACTTTAGAGATTAAAGGTAGTTTAACGGCTCAAGATGATATTACAATAAGCGCTGGTACTAATATTGTAGCTGGTGAGATTAGTATAAAAACTTTTGGGACAGCTACATTTAAAACGATTGATGATAACGGTAAAATTAAAATTACTGGTTTAAATGATGTTGTAATCAATAACTCAATAGGCTCTAATGGAGGCTCTTTAAGACTTGTTAGTATCGTATCAACAGATGGAGATGTAACTCTTGATAAAACATCTGGTCGAATTGAAACAGGCGCTCAACTAGATATTAAAGGTAAAAATATTGATATTGCTGGTGTAATTGTTTCAACAAGAGCAACAGAAGCTACTTATGATAATGAAATTTATATCAAAGCTTCTGGTACAGTTGATTTTCATGGTGATGTATCACTTGTAGCATCCATGTTGATTGATGCTGAGTCAGATATTAATATTTATAATACAAAACTTTTAGTTGATGGTTTAAACCAAAAATTAAATATTATTTCTGGTGGTAATATAACTATTGGTAATCCATCACCAACTCAAGGTGTTGCTAGTACAACAGCTGTTATATTACAAGCAAATAAGTTATTAAATATTCAAGCAGATGGTTTATTAAAAATTGCATCTGATGCACAGTTATACTCAACAGCTGATTTAAGTAAAATAGTTTTAGATGCAGCTAATATTACTCAAATAGGTTCAGCAAGAGCTGGTGCAACATATGATGCATCGGGCACATTTAACTGGACAGGTAAAGAGGCTAATTTAAAAGTAGTTAGCGGTGGTTTTTATATATTAGGTGGTAAAGGTTTAGGTTCAAACAATGATTTAGTTAATATAGGTGGTAATTTAGCAGCAACAGGTGAAATTAGAGTTGCAGCATCAAAAGATTCATCAGGTGTTGGTATTTCAATTTCAGCACTTAGTGCTATAAAATCAGATTCAACAGGCTTTGGTGTATTTGCAGATACTACAGATTCAAGTATTTCTATTTCAGCTGATGGAGATATCAGTAACTACGGTGTGATTAAATCATATGATAGTGGCTCTGATGTTACTATTTCATCTGATGGACTTGTTTTAAATGATAGTTTAATTTCAGCCAATGATCAATTGAAAATAACTGGTGGTTCAAGTACTAATGGCGGTATCATCGTAGCTAAAATGATATTTAATGGAGCTAATGAAAGAGTTAGTGGTGGTACATTAGATACAGCAGTAAATGGTAGTATTATTTTAAAGGCTACTGATACTATTTATTTGAGTGGTGTTATTGGTCAATTAGATGACTCATCTGATGCTATGACATCTATAATTAAAGCTACTTCAATCTCTGGTGATGTGACAGTTGCTGGTTTAGTAGATGCAAAAGATAGCATTGCTTTTAAAGGTAATGATATCAACCTAATTCAAGATGCTCATTTATTTGCTAAAAATACAAGTGCTACTGTTAGGCTTGATGCAACAGATACAATTTATATTGAGCAAAAACAAACATCAGACAACGAAGATGCAATTATTAAAGCATCAGAGTTATTGCACTTAAAAGCAGAGACAATTCGTATCAATGGTATCTTAGAGGTAGCATCTGTTACTGGTGTATTATTATTAAGTGCTGTTAAAGATGTTTATATTAAAGGTCTGGTAAGCTCAGCAAACGATATTAAAGTACACGCTGGTATTAATGGTGATTTATCACTTGCAGAGCTTGAAGGTGCAGTATCTAAAGATAGTTTATTTGGTGGAAGCATTAGTATTTTACAAAGTGGTGTTGTCAATGCATCGAGTACCGTAACATTTAAAAGTGGTGGTACAGTAAATTTAAATGCAGCATCATCAGTTGGTGCTGGTACTCGTATTGTTAAACTGCCACAAATTACAACTCGTGAAGAAACCATTACAATTGTAACTGGCTACCAAGAAGTTTCAGTGGGCACAATTTCAGTGCCTGTTATTACTTGGGAAACAAGTTCAATCACTGAGCAAACAGGGACAGAAGAAGTAAAAGTTGGACAAGAAAACTATAGGTTTAATGTAACTTTAGAGCAGGTTGGTTATTATAACCCTAATGCAGCTGTTGGACAAAAATTTAGAGAGTTTTTAATTGAGGGTATTGATTATAGTAATGATGATGTTGTTTGGGCATCAGCTGGTACTGAAGCAAATCCTTCACAATCAGCATCATCTGTTACAGCAAACTACAAAGATGATGCAAACTATTTAGCTTTTAGTGCTCTAAATGATGCACAAAAGCAAGCTGTATTAAATTATACTGGTTATATGAAACTTTATGATTTTTCATATAGTGCAAGTGAGCAAAATGGTGGTGCAACAGTAGCTAATAAAGTAAGGCTTGAAAAAACTTTAAATGGTATATCTACAAATACTTTAGTCAATGCTTCATGGGCAGGTAATCCAGATGTTATTTATCATATCGAGGTAGATGGTTGGAAAGATAAATTTGTAAGAATGCCAAGAGGTGCTCAAAATGATATTTTAAATGTAGTATCACAAGGTGAGGCTACATTTTTAACAGGAGACTCAACAAGAGATGGTAATAATGATGGTGCATTTGTAAGTGCTGCATCAAGTCCAACGGGTGAGTTAGTTGGTCGTTATAAAGATGAGGCAAAAACATCAGTTGATCAAATTAAGTCAAAGTTTATTGCAAATAATACAGGTACTTTAGATAGTGTCCATGCTAAGTGGAACTCTAGAGAATCTTCTACAGATGATGATAACTCAGCTGGTGTATGGAACATTGATTATGATAATGCTACTGGTGAGAGAATTTTTGAAATTGCATCTCGTTCAGATGATTCAGATAAAGATAGAGACCCAAATTGGGATTGGACACCAAATAGTATTGTACAAGCTACAGATACTGTAGGTACTTCAAGGTTTACTACAAATATTCAAACAAAAAATACTTTTGCAACTGATGGTAGTGGAGGTGCTTTATATACAGATACAGATTCTTTTACAAAATTAAGTACAGCTACAGATTCAAATGTTAATGTTGGTGAATTTTGGTATTGGGGTGATTGGCATAATCATAAATCTCATAAAGTTGATGATGATATTGGTGTTATACTTGGAGCAGGTGACCCAACAGATAATGATTTTGATACATGGGGATGGACAACATCAACATCACATGATGGGCATATTAAAGCAGGTGACTACTTTGATTTAAATGATGCATGGATTGGACGTGGAGATCAAGATGAAGTAAGAACAAGATCTGATTACTATGATAGTGGGGGACTTTTTGGTTCAGATGATGTTACAGTTCAAAGAGAAGGTCGTAATAAAATCTATATAGATATCTTAGAAGATCAATTTGATTACCAATATCAATGGGTTTCAGAGTGGCATGATGTATTTGATACTCGTATTAAACTAAACTATGAGTTAACAACTCAAACTGTCGAGCAATTTGATTATAGAGCAATTTACGAAACAACGACCAAAGAAGTAAAAGTAGTAAATTTTGATACTCAAACAGTTTGGGAGAAAAAAGAGCTGACAGAAGAGCAAACTCGTACATGGACAGAGCGAGAAATTATTAATGGAGTTGCTAAAACTTATGGTGAGTTTGATGGTGAGTCAATTTCGGCTAAAAACATCAATATTGAAACAGTAGATAGTATTACTTTATCTGGTTTAATTTTAGCTACTGAAACAATGACTATTAGTACAGATAAAAACTTTACTATTGAAGGAGCTGCTACATCTGGTGCAGATATTAAATCAACTTCAAAAATAACAGTTGGAGATACATTAAATGTATTTGCAAAAAATACTTTAATTGTTGATGATACAGCAATGCTTGTTGCAACAAAAGCTGGGTCAGATATTTTATTAAATGCTGAAATTAGTATTATAGCTGGCGGAGAGATAACGTCACTTGATACAGTAGAAGTTAAGAGTGCTCAAAATATTGATTTAAGCGGTAAAATAACAACATCAAATTTAATAAATGTATCAGCTGGTGATTTAACAATCTCTGATGTTGGTGATGGTAATATCACGGGTGATGTTGAAGCAGAGCTTAAAACAACAGCGGTTGGCAGTGATGTCACTATAAGTGCAGGTTCAGTTGGTGGGCATATAACTTTAGAGAAATCATCGATTGTGGCACTTGATAGAGTAGAATTTAGAGCAGCTGAGGGTATTGTTAGCCATACAGATGGTTCAGTATCAGCAGATACTTTATTTTCAAGATCATCTCGTGGTTTAACTATTAACTCTAGTGTTAATTTTATAGATGTTGAAACAAGCTCTGCTGGCTCAATAGATATAGATAATAATAAAGCCGTTACTTTGAGCAATATAATTGCAGCTGATGGTAAAATAACAATAGATGCTTTTGGCGATATTACAGCAACAAAGGTACATACACTTGGGCAAAGTGATAGAAATGACATTACTCTAATTACTTTTGCAGTAAGCTCAAATACAGCAAACTTATCACTGATTGATGTAAAAGCACTTGGGCGTGGAGATATTATATTAAATGTACAGGGTGCAATTACTCAAGTTAGTGGTGCTATAGTTGCTGATGATTTAACAATTGATGTTCATAACTCATTAAGTTTAATAACAAATATTAATGCTTTAAATTTAGCAACAAGAGTAGCTGGTAATGTAACAATCGATCAGCAATCAACAAAAACTTTAGTGTTAGAAGATGTAAAAGTATTGGATGGTAGTTTTACTTTAACTACACTTGGTAAGGTTGATGTAGCAGATTTAGTTATTTTAAGAGATCACGATAGCAATGATATTACAATAACAGCTTCATCAGATATATTAATTAGATATATCTCAGCAGGTTCATACGCTAAAGATATTAATGATTTACCATCTGTCACAAAAGAAGATGGATCAATTCAAAAAGGTGCTATTAGAAATGCTTCAAATACTTTAGATTCGTCTATTGTTGCTTTAACAACGATCACATCAAGTGGAGATATTGCTTTAACTTCTGGTGGAGTGATTAAAGAAGTAAGAGTAGATGATGAAGTCGATTTAGTAGCAGATACAATCACACTATCAGCAGAGTCTGGTATTATAGGGCTTGAAATTGCTATTAATGAGTTAACTCAAGCACATACTACAGATGGGGATATCATCTTTTTTGAAGAAGATGGATATTTAGAAAAAACTTTGGGTTTAGTAATTCATTCCGTACAAACAGCTAAAAATGCTAATCCTTTAACTAATGTAACAATACAATCAGAAAACGGTTTACAAGTTAAAAATACTTCAAAAATATCTGGTGATACTATTAGATTAGTTTCTACAGATTCAAATATTGAAGTAGATGCAGCTACAGTTGGAGAAAATATAGACTATACTTCTGGAATTGGTTTCTCAGCAGTCAATGGTATTGTAACTTTAGATAAATTTTATAATGCTCCAAAATTTATTGAGTATAGAGCTGGTGAGTATTTTCAATTTGGTACAAATGGCGTTTATACTAAAAATTTACCTGGTGATTTAACATCAGATACAATCATTTTAGAAACAGGGTCTGTATTATCTATTAGTGGTACATTAACTGCAAAAGATAAGATTGAGTTAATATCTGGTGCTGATGTAATTATTGACGGTAATATCGTTGTAAAAGCTGGTTCATCAGAAATTGGCGAAGTTATTATTACAGCTAAAGGCACTAATCAAGTAACATCTATTATTGATACTAATAATGTAGGTATTAATAGTTTAACAACTGTTGCTAAAGATTCTGGTTTTGTAAAAATTCAAACAACTTCATTACAAGCATCAAACTTTGAAATAAGAGCAAAAGAGGATATCTTTATTGCTCTTGAATCTAACTTTACTCTAAGTGGTTTCGTTGGTGGGCTTGCAGGTTTTGATGCAGCAGAAAATGTAACAATTGATGTGACAGGTGGCTTAACTGTTGTTGGTGGTATTATTTCTGCTAATGAGTCTGGTGGACTTGTAGATATTAGAGCAACATCAATTTCAACTGATGATAGCTCTGTATTTATCTCAGAAGATTTAAAAGTAGTAGCTCAAAATGCCATATCTTTAAATACATTAGTAGCTACTATTGATGCAAAATCAACAGTATCTGGTAATATTAAAATCAACGAGGCAGATGGTGTAACTTTACTATCTGTTATTGCAAAAGATGGTAGTATCCTCGCTAAGAGTGGTGGAGAAATGCTTGTACATACTGTTCGTACAATTGATGATGATGCAGGTAATGATATCGAGTTAAAATCTGGTGGAAACATGCAGATTGATGATGTTGAGTCTGGTTTTGATCAAGGTTCATTAAAAGCAAATACCCATGTGACTTTAGATGCTTATGGTACGGTCACTGAGTTAGCCACAAATATAGATAATAAAGTGGTTGATGTATTTGGTACAACTGTAACAATCAAAGAAAAAACACCTGGAACAAGTAGTTTTGTATTAATTACTGACCCAACAGATATTGGTTCAGGCGCTGATTTAGAGGCTGCATATACAGCTCCAGCAGGTACTGGTTTATCAACTAATACTCAAACAACTATGAACTCTGGTGGTTTACCAGATACATCAGGTGCTCCAATTGCGGGAGACTATAATTTAATTTCGCCATCACATGATGGTAGTGATGTTAATTTAAGAACTACTGGTACAATGAGTGTCATTAACTTACCAACTATAGCTAACCAAACCTTAACTCTTGAAGCTGGTGATGATTTAGTTGTAGTTTCAGATATTAATGTTGGTAGAGCAGGTGGAGATGTCACATTAACAGCAACAAATGGTATGACTCTTGGTGGTAAGGTAACAGCTAATGTTTTAACTTTAACAGCTGGTGATGATTTAACATTAACATCAGATATTGGTACTTTAAGAGTAACCATGACATCAGATGGTGATTTAACAGTTTTTCAAACAGGTGCTTTAGTAATAGATACCATTGTTATGGCTGGTGGAGATTTAACACTTATTGCAGACTCAGATATTACTATTAACTCTGTAACTGGTACTACTGGTAATGTAAATATTGAATCAAAAACAGGTAACATTAATATAACAAGTATACAAAGTGCTAAAGATGTTAAGTTATCTGCAGTAAATGGAGAAATTTCAGCAACTTTAGAAGCAGATAACTTAGAGATTATCGCAAATGGTGCAATCACAATCACAGAAATCGATGATGTAACAATCACTAAGTTAGTTCAAAATAATACAGCTACTAACTTTTTGTTTAGCGCAGGTGGTTCTATTGTTTTTGAAGATAATTTAGTAGCGACATCTAGTAATACTTTAAATGTTAATGCTGGTACTGATGGCTCTGGTAATTTAACTTTTAATAAAAATATAACAAGTGCTACTGGTAATATTACTTTAAATGCTGGTTCAGATATTAGTTTTTCAGAAACAACAGATATTACAACGTCTGGCTCTGATGTAGCTATTACATCTACAAATGGTAAAATTACCATGAGCGGTGACACTACTTTAAGTACAGGTGCTGGTTTAATTTCAATGTCTGCTTCATCAGATATAACAATTGGTAAATTAAGATCAACAAATACAAATGATCTAATAATCACGTCAACAACAGGTGCTGTACTTGATGCTGATGATGGTACTGCAGATATTATTGTAACAGATGCAAAACTTGTGATTTCAGCTGCAACTGGTATCGGGTCTGGTACTTTGGGTGCTCTTGAAATAACAGTTAAAGAATTGAATTTAACAAACACAACAAGTGGGGCAATTGCTCTAACAGAAACAGATACTTTGAGTATTCAAAAAATTGTTCAGTCAGGTTCAACAACAGATATTGAGACATTAAATGGTTTTTTAAAAATTGAAGGTACAGGTATAACAGCCACTACTGGAGATATCACCCTAACTGCAATTGGAGATAGTTCTTTTATAGAGTTAAATGCAGAAATAAGAACTACTGGTGGTGGAGTTTCTCTTGAAACAGAAAATGGGAACGTAACATTAGGTGCAGACATTCATGTAATTGGAGCAGGAGATATTTTAATTACTTCTACTAATGGTTCTATTTTAAATGATGCTTCTACACTTGGATGGTTAACTACAGATGGAGATCATGCTTATCATGTGGGAGAAACATTTGAAGAAAAATTGAAATGGGCTTTTGGTCAAGGTAAATTAGATTTAGACGTAGTAACAGGAGAAATTAGGGTTGATAATGCATTAGCTTTTGAGGAGTCTATCTTTCTTGCTAATAGTACTATTTTAAGAGAACAAAATGCTTCTTATATTAGAACTAGTGACGGAAACATGATTCTAAAATCAAAGGTAAATATTGGTGGTAGACTTGATGCTGATGAAAAAGCATTACAAGCAACAGAAACCTTTGATGAAACAAAATTACGACACTCTTTAGAAAAGGTGACATTATCTATAGTAATAGATGCAAATAATCTAACAGCAGAATCAGAAACAAGACAGGTTGTTTTAATAACAGCATTAGAGTCTTTAGGAGTTGTAAATCAAGGTTCAAAAGGTGGGGCAACTACAGTAACAAATTTAAGTGGTAATCAAATGATTACTGCACCAGTAGACGCAAGTGGTGGAGATGTAGAAATTGCAWMWMMTGATMWTRTTATYWSWRATWYWAWCRGNAWCARYWSKWKCAGMRTKAATWTTMAWANNCSACKYGRYWSARSAWAWSAARYTRYAAWTRGNKMKMCNWTYWMYAGANASRTSWASAKCAWYYCANTNAGRWMSWWYASAAATNNAKGCTTNTTTSANNMMAATGSRTWYKGTYRAATTGTAATTGGTTCTGATGAAGGTAGTGGCACAATTATTATTGGTGATGCTAATGATTCTTCAAAGTCAGTTACTTTTACAGATACTTTAGTATTAAAAAACCCTGTTCTTGGTGGACATATTTTTATTCATAATGATTTAATAGGTACAGGAGATGCATCTTTAATTATTGAAGGCTCTGGTCATACAACAACAATTTCAGCTAATATTACTCAAGCTGCTAATGTTACAATTTCAGATTCTATTTTAATGGATGGAGCACGTACTATTACTGCTGGTACTGGAGGCTCTGGTAATATTACTCTTGGGACAAGTTCATCTCATTTTATTAATGGAGATGGAGCTGTTGGAAATGATGGATTAACTCTAAATGCAAATGCAGGTAATATTTCAATTAAAGGTGTGATTGGTGGTAGTGATGCTCTTGAGAGTTTAACTATTATTGATGATAATGGTACAGCCGGCGATACATCTGATGATACAGCTGGTGCAATCAATGTAACTTTTGACTCAGAAGTAACAATGAACGGTGATATAACAATCACAGCTACTGGTACAGTAACATTTAATAAAGCTTTAAATATTACAGGAAATTTAACAATTTTAGGGGCAGATTTAATTATCTTTGAAGAAGGTGTTACAGTTTCTGGTAATATCATCTTAGAAGGAGATGAAATCAACTTCAAAGGTGGAGAAGAATCTATAAAAATAGCAAATGGTGGGAGTGGTTCTATCACGATGAGGGCATCAACTGTTACTCAGGCTATGTCAATTGCTTCTCCTCCAAGTGAAGACTCGTCTAATATATTAAATATTACATCGAGCGAACTAACAGCTCTAGCAGATGGTTTTACAAAAATTATTTTTGGTCATTTTGATTCAGGAGATAATCATGCTCTATCAACAGCAGGTTCTGTTGAAATAGGTATGAGAGCAGCAGATCAAATAACTTTTAGAGATGAAGTTGTTGTTTATGGTGGCTCAATTACAATTGCTGATTACTCAGGGACAGATAAAATCTTAAAGGGGTCTGGTAATATAACTTTAGATGCTGTTAATAATATCGATATTAAAAATGAGATAGAAGCAAGTTCAGCAAATATTATTTTATATTCAGAATCAGGTAAGATTAGACAACAAAATGATACAAAAGATGGATTATCCTCAGAGTCATTAAGAGCAAATGATTTAACAGTTACAGCTTCAACTGGTATTGATCTTGGATATACTGAGATTACTAATTTAACAGCTAGTAATACTGGTGATGGTAATATTAAAATTAATGTAAAAGCAGTATCTTCTGATGTAAATGTACTGAGCATTACTCAAACAAATGCAGCATTTTCTGGTAATACAACTTTAACTACAGAAAATGGAAATATCGTAGTAGCAGCTGCTGGTACTGGTATATCAACAGTTGGTGCTGGTAGTGTTACATTAGATGCAAATGATACAGGTACAGATAAATCAGTAACTGTAAATAAAGCAATTACTGGTACAGCAGGGGCTATTATACTGACTTCTGATGCTGTAATCACAACTACTGCAAATATTACAAATAGTGCAGATGGTACAATTACTTTAACATCGGCAAATTCAGATATAGCTCAAGGTGCAGATATTGTATCAGCTGGTGGTTTAATTACTCTTGAAGCTAAAGGTACTACAGGTTTAATAACTCAAACTGATGGTGTAAAAATTTCATCCATTGATGGTTCAGATAAGGGTGCTATTGTATTTGAGGCAAGCTTGAATGTATTGCTATCTAAAGTAGAAGCAGATGGTTCAGTAGCAATCACAGCAACATCAGGTACAATTACAGATAATTTAACGGGTGAAACTTCAAATATTTTTGGAGATTCAACAAGTGTAACTTTAACTGCAGATAAAGGTATTGGTACATCTGGTGATGGAGATATTGATACAACAATAGATACGATTGCTGCAACAAATACAACGTCTGGTGGCATCTACATAGAAGAAGCAGATAGTTTAATAATTGGTGCAGATAGTATTGTCTCAGAAGGTAGCGACGGAACGGTCCACTTAAAAACAATCAACGGTACAATTACAGTTACTGGCGCTATTACAAATACAGCAACCATTGGAGATATTTTATTAGAGTCAAAAGAAACTGTAGAAGGTACTATTGCAAACATTGTATTAAATGATCAAGTAAGTACAGAAAACGGAAACATTTCTATATCTTCAATAGATAGTATTACTCAATCAGCAGAAGGTGACTTAAAAGCAGAAAAATTAACAAAAACAATTGATGTATTAGCAGCAGATACTATTACGATGAGTGATGGAGCAACAGCTGCAACAACAAATAATGGTAATATTAGATACGAAGCAACAGCAGGTTCAATTACTATTGGTGGAATCAATGCAGGAAATGCTGATGTTACAATTTTAGCAGGGGTAGATATTTTAGATGGTGGTGATACAGATAAAGAAATCGTAGCTACTAATTTAAGATTAAAAGCAGGTAATGATATTGGTACTAGCGCAAATGCTCTTGATATTACAGTAACTAACATCTCAGCTCTTGCTACATCTGGTAGCATCTATTTAAATGAAACAGATGCAATTATTGTAACAAAGATTGACGCTATTTCAATTAATAGAGTTGGTACTGGTGTTATAAGTGATGTTGCAGCTCAAGAAGATTTAAAAACAACAACTAACGGCTCTATTGTATTAATTGCAACAGATATTGATATTAATGGTGGAGATGATACAACTGGTATTTTGGCTAGTGGTACAGGTAACATTTTTGTAAATGCGTCAAGTTTAGATATTGATGTAAATTCAAAGATTGATGCTACATCGGGGTCTATCACATTACTTGCTTCAACAAATATTAAACAATCAGCAGATGGAGATTTAAAAACAACGGCTGGTAGTATTGATATTGAAACAACAAATGGTTTAATTGCAATGACAAATGGTGCAGCAGCTGATGCTGGTACTGGTAACATAAGATACAATGCTAAAACTACTTTAGTTTTAGGTATATTAAATACTAGCGGTAATGTAAGTTTATTATCTACTGCTATTACAGATGCTGGCACAACAGAGCAAAATGTTACAGCTGATGAGTTACGAGTAAGCGTAACTGGTACAGGTGGTTTTGGTGCTTTAGATAATCATATTGAAACTACTGTAGCTACATTGAGTGCAAATGTAGGCAGTGGTGGTTTATTTATAACAGAGTCAGATAGTTTAATTTTAGACACAGTGAGCGACATTGTAGTAAATCGAGTAAAGTTGGATGGTAGTGTTACAGCATCAATAAAAACAGATGTGGCTCAGAGCAATGTAGTAACAACAGGTGCATTAGTATTACAAACAACTTCAGGTTCAATCACAATAGAAAGTGGTGGAGCAGTAAGTGCGACCAAAGATTTATTAATAAAAACAGGTGGTTCTTTAGATTTAATTTTAAAAGCGACTGTAAAATCTTTAGAAGAGAATCTAAGTTTAAATTCAAGTAAAGATTTATTAATCAATGCAGGCGGAAAAGTTCAAACAGACGGTAGTGGAAAAACCATAGATTTAAAAGCTTCAAACGATATTATTTCGTTAGATACAACATCAATCGTAAGTAGTGATGGTCATGTAAGACTTGATGCTACAAATAATATAACCTTAGAGTTAATCACAGCAGGAACAGGAAATGTAGCTGTGATTGCAGGTGGAGATATCACTGATGGTGATTCAGATATAGATATCACATCAAGTGCTTTATTTTTAAGTGCAGGTAGTGGCATTGGTACAGGTTCAGATTTAGTTGAAACAACAGTGACAACAATATCAGCAATAGCTGGAGCAGATGGAATCTTCATTCAAGAAACAGATGCTATAGTTGTAAATAATTCAACAACGACTGTTAAAAGAGTGTCATCAGATATTACTTTATCTGATGTAGTTACAACGTCTGAGGATTTAAAAACAACAGCAAACGGTGCGATTGTATTAGTYGCAACAGACATAGATATTAATGGTGGTACAGA
>NVVD01000055.1 GCA_002402105.1 Candidatus Cloacimonadota bacterium | reverse complement strand
AATGAGAACCTTGGTGACAAGAGTATCAGGAAGTCAGAAAACAGCTTTTAGGGTTAAGACTCTGAAACGGCCAATAAGGTTAAAAAAGGTTCTTTAGTGGAAACTAGAGATAGGCAGATGAAAGAAAACCAAAGAACAGTAAAAACTGTATATTGGGAGCATAGGCAACTAAGCTATTTTAGATGTTGAAAACTTTACAAACTGATTGAATCGTAAGAGAGAAACTAGATACTTGTATTTAGGCTCTAAACAGATGGGAAAACGCTTGGGCTCCGACTTGATTTCGGGAATGCTTTCAAAGCTTTAAAAAACCCCCTCAAATTATTAATTTAATTTGAGGGGGTTTTTGTATTAAAAATAGAAACTTTTATCTCTTCTTTTCGTATATAAACTATCTGAGGAGATAAAATGATTCAATTTAAAAAACTATTATTACCATTGGTTATTGGTGTTCACTCTCTTTTTGCTCTAAGCCAAGAGCAAATGAAAGAAGATTTAAGCTCTTTTTTTAGTGCTTATAAACAACAATATGCTTTTTTTGACCTTAAAAGAAAAGATAATGGAGTTGATTGGGATGATGTATTCCAAAAATCAAAAGAAAAACTATTAAAAGCAAAAACAGATTTAGACTTTTATCAAATACTATCTGAGGCTCAAGTAGCTTTGGGAGATGGTCACTGTTATAACAATGCATCAGACTTAATCTATTACTCTAGTGGAATATACGCTTTAGGGTTATCCTTTACTCTTGGAGAAGGAAACAGAGTATTTGTAAACGGAATTAAAGAGGACTCTGATCTTAACGATAAGGTTGAAAAGGGCTTTCGTTTAATTGGTATTAATGGTGAATCTATAAGGTCTATAGCAAAAAGACATAGAAAATGGAATTCAGCTTCATCTAAAGGCCAGTTTATGAATGCTTTTGCTAGTAGTTTACAGTATAGACATATATATGATGGTAAACCAAAATCTTCAAAAGCTACTTTATTATTTGAAAACTTAGACGGAGAAAGAGTTGAAGTTAAATCATCTTGGTTAGTATATAAGGGTACACCAGCTCCAAGTAGTGTTATATCTAGTTTTATAAATGAAGATATAGAAATGAATAAGGCAGAAATTGGTGATGTTACAGGTGCTTTGCCACTTGAGCTTAAAATATTTAAAGACCATAATATTGGTTATATGAAATTAACTTCATTTATGAAAACAGATGATCCGAAGCCACAATTTGAAAAAGCATTAATTTTATTAGAAGACACAGATGGTTTAATTTTAGACTTACGTGGTAATGGCGGAGGAGTAGCTAAATGGGGTTATTTATTAGCAAACTACTTTATTGATAATGATACTCCTGCAATTAATGAGGGTTGGTTGACTACTATTTATAGTAAGGTGTATTTTCAAAAAAGACTTTTAGAAGGAGCTTTTACACAAGAAGACCTTGATGAAGCTTTTGCTGATGTTAAGGCTGCTACACAAACATTAAATCAAATGGGATTAAAAGTTACAGAAGAAGAAGTAGAAGCTCAATTTGTTGATGGAAAATTTGTTTCTTTTGAAGGGCCAAAAATTATGAATGATCGTGTTAATGAGCATGTAGCATACAATCAACCTCTTGTTATTTTAATGGATGGTGGATGCTTCTCAACAACTGATATTTTTATGACAGCGATCAATGATTATAAAAGAGCAATTTTTGTTGGTACTCCAAACGGAGCAGGCTCAGGGTCTCCGATTCCTTATGTTTTACCAAACTCTAAGTATACAGCATATATTTCTTTTGGAAGATTTTATACACAAAGTGAAGTTATGATTGAAGGGCGACCAATTCAACCAGATGTTTTAGTTAGTAAAACAGCTCAAGATATTGCAGATGGTAGAGATACAGTTTTACAAGCTGGTTTTCAAACTTTGATGGAGACTATTAACCCAACTAATAGTTTTGTTAGTACAGATAGTGGAGAGGCTGATTTAATTTCTAGTACAATTAAAAAAGTAGGAATTAAATTTGGACGACCAACTTTACCTGATTATATTAGAAACTCTTTAGTAGAAAAAAGTAGCTTTAAGATTAAATAATTTTAACGTTAAATTGATTAAAAAGCCCTCTATAAACTTTTTGTTTATAGGGGGCTTTTTAAGTTAATGGTTCATTTTAATAAACTGAGCTTATAAATTTTTGAAAGTTAAATTAAAAAACTTTAAAATAGGTGATTGTGCTTCATTTGATTTTTTAGGTTTTAATACCAATCCTAGTTAAAGGCTTAAATATTTGTCTTAATTTTATGACATTAAAATTTTTGTTTTATTTCATCACCTTTATATGGTGAATGTTCCTAATGGCTCATATAATTGCAGTAAAAATTAAATTTAATAAAGTTATACAGGGATTTTTATATATTATTATCTTTAAAGAAATTACAAATATCAATATTTAAAGCTATGGATATTTTATATAAAAATCGAACTGTTACTTGATATTTACCACGTTCAATATCAGATATATAGTTTTGACAAGAGTTTATATGATTGCCTAATGCTTCTTGACTAAGATTAGCTTTTTTACGATAAAACTTAATCTTCTCGCCAATTTTTTTTACTTTTATTTCACAGTTTTCGTCATCAATCTCTACCATTATCCTAAAATATGGTATACAATCAACATACACTATATGGTATACCAGATAAAATGAAATTATTTAGAATTATTTAGGGATTTGAAGTTCATTCGTAGGAAAAATTACGTTAAGGAACTTTTTATATTTAAACTTCTTCTTTTCAAAAACTTATAATATCTAAAGGAAATATAATTTATGAAAACTATTATTATTATAGTAATAGCAATAATACTGTTAAAAATATCAATTACAAATACTCAAAACAATGTATTAGTTACAAATAATATTGAAGAATCAAATCAAGGAATTATTAAAGCTAAACTTTTTCTTGGTGATATATATGATAATAAAGAAGGGACAGAAAAAGATAAAAAAGATGCTTTTAATTGGTATAAAAAAGAAGCAGAGAAAGGTAATACTAAAGCAAAGTTTTCTTTAAGTATGATGTATGGAATGGCATTTGGTACATTAAAAGATTATAAAAAAGTTGTTTATTGGCTTAAAAAATCAGCAGAAGAAGGACATTTAAAAGCACAACGTAATTTAGGAGCTTTATATAATAATGGAGACATAATACCAAAGGATCCTAAAAAATCTTTTTATTGGTATAAAAAAGCAGCAAATCAAGGAGATGGTACCTCTCAAGTTATAATAGGAAAAATGTATTGTGAAGGAATATATGTAGATAAAATTTTAAAAAAAGCAAAAAAATGGATACAAAAAGCTTATGAAAATAATCATCCAGAAGCAAAAAACATTTGGAATGAATATGAACTTTGGAAATATTAAGTGTAAATACTATTATCTATAGATGAAAAAAAATATAGACAATTAATAAGGAAAAATAAAATGAAGTCTTTAATGAAAATACTTACTATTGTTTTATATACTATTGGAGTACTAGCTCTTTGTAATGCAAAAACTCCTATACATGAAATAGAATCATTTTTAATATTTATAATAGCTACAATTATTTTTAGTAGTCTATTTATAGTTAATACTTTGGAAAAGTTAATATTGTATTTAAGTTTGAAAGAAAGCATTGAAGAAGATGTATATACTTATACAGATAGTAAAATACAATCTAAAGTGTTTTCATTAAGATTTATTGGTATAACTTCGATTTTTACTGCTTTCATAATTTATTCTTTTCCAAATATAAAAAATATTAAAGTTTTAAAAAACATTAGTAAAAATAGAATAGAAAAATCAAAAAAATCAGTTTTAAATTATTTCAATTCAAAAACTCAAAAACCACAGAAAAAACAAAATGTTAAAAGTTATTCTGATACTCAAGAAATATATAAAGAAAATAAAATAAAACAAAATGGTATGAAGGTGGGAGTTTACATAATAAAACTATGAATGATTGGATGAATGCTTCTACATATAATAAACTTGCTACATCTGCTGACTTTGTAGCAAAACTTCCTAATCTTAAATATTCTAATATAGATAGTATTAAGCCTTACGCAACATCATTAATGCATTGTATTGATAAAGTAAATTTAGGTTTTAAAGTTGCTGAAATTGGAGCGACCTGTATGATTACATTGGGTCTTAATAAATTATAGTATTTGATTAAAAAATAAATCTACAAAAAATAAGATAAAGGAAAAAATGAAAAATATATTTCTATTCATTTTAATAACAGTAAATATATTTGGCTTTAAAGACTATTCAATATCAGATATAAAACTTGAAGGTAAATATAGAATTGAACGAAGTACATCAAAAGCTATAACAGGTATATTACATGAGTTTTATTTAAACGGTAATATAAAATCTGAGAAAACTTTTAAAGATGGATTGTTACATAGGCATTCTAAACTTTATTATGAAAATAAAATTCTAAAAAAAGACTCTAATTATAGCTATAACAAACTACATCGTTTAGAAAAAGAATATGATACAAATGGAAAGTTAAAAAAAAGCACTAATTATTCTAACGGTAGACGTAAATATACAATAGAGTATTATTCAAGTGGTAAAATAAATATACAGACTAATTATAAGAATGATATACCTCATGGTTCATATACTAAATATTTTAGAAATGGTCAGGTTGAAATACAAGGGGAATATACAAATGGTAAGCTAAATGGTTTATGGAGAGTTTACTATGAAAATAAGAATCCTCAAATTATAGCTAACTATAAAAATGATGTATATCATGGTAAGTATTTTCAGTATAATGATGATGGTATCTTAACTTTAAAAAGAGTATATAAAAATGGAGTTGAGGTAATAAAGGTTCTTGAAAATTAATTGATTGGTTTAAAATATATTAAGTGTATCAAATATTTTTATATAAATTTTGATACGGCTATGTAAAGAATTTTGATACACCTAAAATAAATAGATTTTTATGGTTTTACTGACCACTCACATGATTAAGGAGAAGCTTTTTTATACTAAGTGTTTTTTAGGTGCTGATACACGAGATCAAAATTTAAAAAACAGGATATATAGCGTATGTTCGCTTCGTATATTTTTGTGACATCTTTATTTAAAGCATATTTAAAAATAGAATAAATTGATACGCGTATCAATTTATTTTGATACACATAAAAATATACACAATATAGACAAATAGAAACGAAATATATCACTATAAAAGATAATGCAGAAGTTACACTTCAATAGAGAAAATATAATGTTTTGATACACATTAAATGATACACACGATATATAAGTTTTAATAAATTATAATTTTCGATAAAAAAAGAAAACTTCAAATTAATCTTGCTTACATGATTAAGTAAATTTATTATAAATAAATGAGCCTATATATTTCTAAAAATATTAAAATATTTCACATCGTACACATGGATAAACTTGAATCAATTATCCAAGATAAATATTTGTGGAGTGATTTAGAGACTCGTAAAATTAAATTAGATGGAACCCTCATAGGAATGGATAAAATAAAAAATAGAAGACTAGGAATATCTCTTACAAATTATCCAAGTTTATATGTTGGTGGATGTGTCCCTTTTTATTTTTGTCCTAAATCTATCATGCTTTATATTTTGCATAAAAGAAACCACTCCGAAATGATATATGAAGGTGGGCAATCACCTATTATTCATTTAGTTGCTGATTTAAAAGAAACTATAGAATGGGCGAAAGTAAATAATCAAAAATGGGTATTTACAGATTCTAATGCAAGCTCTATCTATTTTAATGATTTAAACAAAATTAATTGGAAAGCTGTAGATAGTTCATCTTGGCAACAATGTCAAGATGAAAAACAAGCAGAATTTTTGTTAGAAAAACAATTTCCATTTGAGTTAATAAAACAAATTGGTGTTTATTCTACGGTTTAAAAAAATAATGTATCTAAAATATTACAAACCCTAAAACAATCACCTCAAGTCAAAATAATGAAAAACTGGTATTACTAGGAAATATTTTTATGATTGAATTTAAAACTGGCGATATTTTTAAAGAAAATACAGAAGCAATTATTAATACAGTAAATTGTGTTGGAGTAATGGGACGTGGTATCGCATTACAATTTAAAAAACAATTTTTTGAAAACTTTAAAGCTTACAAAACTGCTTGTGAAAAAAAAGAAATTATTTCTGGTAAAGTTTTTGTTTTTAAAAACCCATCTTTATACAAACCAAATTATATTATTAATTTCCCTACTAAAAATCATTGGAGATCAGCAAGTAAGTTAGAAGATATAGAAACAGGATTACAAGACTTAGTTAAAGTCTTAAAAGATAAGAATATTAAATCTCCCGACTTCAGACACTAAACAGCTAAAAGGTGCATGGTTAAAGGAAAGTGACTTTTGCTAGGGCACTACATTTAATTTTGTATAATGAATTTGTTAGTT
>NVVD01000009.1 GCA_002402105.1 Candidatus Cloacimonadota bacterium | reverse complement strand
GTTTGCCTGATCCAGAGTTATCTTTGCCTGTTGATTGATTATTTTAATGGCTGCAAGCGTGTACTTTTTCAGCGATTCATTTGATTGTTCCAGTTCTTTTATCTGTTGTGCAATTTTTGTTATGGCATCATTTTTGGCTTTTGTCTTATTTTTGTTTGCCGTTATGTTTTTAGTCAATTCTTCATCACTTATATTATGATCAATAGCAATAATTTTGGTATCAATGATATTCATTACTGTGTTTTTATATTCTTTTAATTTATTTAAAAAGTCTTCCCCCCATATCTTAACAGCTTTGAATGAATGACAGCTTCTAGTAATTTTATTTAGTTTTGTGCCTGTTCCTGTTTTGATGAATGAAGGGTGTTTTACTATATCTTTACCAATATCCTTTCTCTCCCATTTAAAATCTGCTAAATCTTCATGTTTGAGCATTTCAGTTAAATTGATGTATAAAGTATTATCTATTAATCTGAAATAGCTTTCGTCTGTACATCCAAATTGAAGTCTTCCCCAAATGATATCCCATACTCGATTAGACATGTTGTCAGGAGTTTCCTGAGAGCTAACTTCTTTTTGCTTTGCTAAGTCTGCAATAAATGCAGTATTTGAATAATCTAACTCAAACTGTTCACAGATTAAATTGGAGAAGGCAAGCATTAAAGCATGAATCTCTCTAATCCTTGGGCTGGAGACTCCAAGCTCTTCTAGCTCCTTATCAGCACTTTCATAGTATGAGTGCCAGTTATCTAAATATAACTTTCGATTACATAATACAGACGGTAAAAAGTGAGATAGCTCATTTTTCATATCTTTCAACTTGTTTGATATGGGCTTAGAGTTTACTGTAAAATCAGCTTTATCAAAAGGAATGGATACAACTCGCTCCTTTGCAGCTCCATCAAGAAATGGGTCTAAATTATGTATGAATAACAAAGTACATAAAAACTTTAACTCTAAAACATCATCCTCAGTATCTTTGTTATACCAATCGTGTGTCCAGCAATCTGTATTTAAGATGAGGGTAGGTCCCTCGAAGCCATTGTACAGACGAAGGCTTCAAACCACCAAATGCTGCTGCAGTAAAGAGCTGTGGTGGTGAGCGATTTGGAAAAGGCTGGCAGTGATCAGTCAGGTATGAATTAAGGAGCTGAACGAAAGTGAACCTTTGGTGATACATCGAAAATTTTAGATGATGTCAAAACTAAGATTTGGATTGGAGTCTTAGGACGAGTGTAATGGTTATCTGTTTACTGATTACATGGCATCCGGTGTGAAAAGGCAGGAACTTAATTTAGGCTTAAATTCGGAACTGGAGAACCTGATTAATAATGAAAAGGTAGGATACAAGTGGAATCCCCACAAGTATAGAACGCCGATGTATAAATCAGGGGCGGAGTCATTCGTAGTATCTGTGATGATCTTGTAATGAGATTGGAGAAAAGGGATGGCCTTGTTTGGTCCAATTATATTAACAACCAAAAGGAAACTTTTGGGAGGATTATATGAAAAAGACAAAGTCTTTTAACATAGACAAAAAGTTGTTTGTTCAAGCGTTCAAACAAGTAAAGCAAAATAAAGGTGCTTGTGGTGTTGATGGTATAACTATCAAAGACTTCGAAGATAAGATTAGTAATAATCTTTATAAACTTTGGAATCGTACGTCATCAGGTAGTTATTTTCCTCCGCCTGTCTTACAGGTTAAAATCCCAAAGAAAGATGGAGGAGAGAGAAATCTTGGTATACCTACAGTTGGTGATCGAGTAGTCCAAACACTTGTAAAGAATATTTTAGAGCCAGACTTTGAGAAGATATTTCATGAGGATTCTTATGGTTTTCGACCGAATAAATCTGCTCATGATGCTCTAGATAAAACGATACAAAGGTGTAATGGTAAAAATTGGGTTTTAGATGTAGATATTAAAAACTTTTTTGATAGTATACCTCATGACCTTTTGATGAAAGCTGTGAGATTTCATACAGATTGTAAATGGATAATCATGTTAATTGAACGTTGGCTTAAGGCTCCTGTTCAATTAGAAGATGGAAGTATAGTTGAGAGAATAAAAGGAACTCCTCAAGGTGGAGTAATCTCACCTTTGTTAGCGAATTTATTTCTTCATTATGCATTTGACCATTGGATGGGTAGTAATCATACACATATCTCATTTGAGAGATATGCAGATGATATTATTTGTCATTTAGATTCTAAGATTCAAGCAGAGTGGTTTCATAAGGAATTGAGTAAACGATTTAGTGAGATGGGTTTAGAACTTCATCCTATTAAAACAAAAATAGCTTATTGTAAAGATAGCCGTAGACGAGATAGTTACCCTATTATTTCTTTTGACTTTTTGGGTTTTACTTTTAAACCAAGAAAGTGTAAAAATAGTAGGACTAGCGAGTACTATAGCTACTTTAGCCCAAGTATATCTTTAGGTTCTATAAAGAAAATAAAGAATGTGATAAAAAGCTGGGTATTGAAGAATCGTATAGCATACGATTTTTATTCATTATCTGTTGTTTTGAATCCTATTATACGTGGTTGGATTAATTACTTTGGAAAATATCGTAAGAGTGGGATGAGTGATTTATGGAGATATCTTCATGATCGTATAGTTTCATGGATACGAAGAAAGTACAAAAGACATGATTCAACATATGGAAGAGCTTATAAATTTTTAAAAACTATGATGAAAGCCAAGCCCACTTTATTTGCTCATTGGAAGAGATGTTAAAGCACTGAACAAGAAGAGCCGTATGAAGCGAGAGTTTCACGTACGGTTCTGTGAGAGCCTTGAGGAGAAGTACCTCTTGGCTACTCGACCCAGTTAAAATATGGACAGACCGCATTGCTCAAGGTCCTGTTGATTTCCATATGATTCCATAGTTTTTATACCAACCTCAATTAATGAATTCCATTGTTCAACAATCCATCGATAGCTGCATAACTTTATAGTTTTTATTTTATCATTCATCCATCTTGCAACTTCCTGTTCAATTACATTTTGTTGAATAAAAATATCTTTAAAAATTCTATTTGCTGTAACTTTTCTAATTTCACCATAAAACCTTTCAACAGGATTAAGCTCTGGTGAATATGATGGTAAAAATATAGGAGTAATTCCATCCATTTCATGAAGCTCTTGCTTTCTATGGAATGGAGCATTATCCCAAACCATTATAATATGAAAGTCTTTATACTCTTCTTGTAAAGCTTCCAAAAACTTTTTTGTTACCCCTGCATTGACATCTGAAAAACCTATATATTGAAAATTATCTCCAGTAATAGGATCTATTGCACTATACAAATACCGATTAGAATATTCTTGTTGATTTGCAATAACTGTCCTCTCTCCAACCTGTGACCAACTTCTTCTATAATTAGAAATTAAACCAAACCTCATTTCATCTTGAAAGAATAATTTAATAGGCTTCTTTATAATTTCTTCTTCTTTTAGTTTTTCAACCACCTCTTTAATACCTTTTTTTTAAACTCTTTTTGTTTTTCTTCATCTCCCTTATATGGTGAAGGTCTGTTACTTTTCCAAGAGTAATTTGCTTTATGAAGGTTATATTCTATAGTTGAAGATGGGATGTTTTTACCGTAATTTTCTTTTATCCATTCTTGCATTTTAACAACGCTCCAATACTCCTCCATGCAATCAATCTTTTTAAATAGCTCTACGAAAATCTCTAGATCCCATATTTGATTTCCTTCTTTTCTTCCACTACCATATTTTTCAAGGTTTTTTTTGCCACCTTCATTATATTTATAAATATAATTGCCATAAGTGGTAGGAGAAATTAATAATGCTTTTTTTATATCAGAAGGACTGAACCCTTGTTTTAACATTAGTATTGTTCTTAATCTTAATTGATATCTTACATTTTTTGTGGATTTTATTGCTTTTTTTAGGTCTTCTTCTGTGTCGTGATTTTTTAATTTTAATTTCATAACTAAACATATCGTCAACTACTTATTAAAATCTAATCTTTAACTGGGATTGGTATTAATAGAATCGAACAAAATTGGGATGATATATTAAGAGTTACAGGTTCATTAAAGCTTGGGACCGTAAAAGCATCAGAGTTAATCAAGTCATTATTAAAAAGTGATAAGCCATCGAATCTAGCAAAAGCTATAATTGATGTTGGCCGTATCAATAAAACAATATATTTATTAGATTATATTGATGACATAAATTATCGTCGGAAAATTTTAAAACAACTGAATCGTACAGAAGAACGACATGGAGTAGCTAGGACTATATGTCATGGCCATAGAGGAGAAATAAGAAAGAGATATAAAGAAGGTCAGGAAGATCAATTAGGAGCTTTAGGTTTAATATTAAATGCTGTTGTTTTATGGAATACAATTTATATGGAATCTGCAATAAATAAAATAGCTAAAAGTGGTACTGAAATAAAAGAAGAAGATGAATCTAGGTTATCTCCATTGTTATCAAATCATCTTAATGTATTAGGGGATTATTCTTTTCATTTATCTAAAAATATCATAAATGGAAAGTTGAGGCCTTTGAGTAATTTAATTCCTTAACGTGAGTTTTCGTACCGATGGACTTCAGACCCCTTTGTATACCAATATTGTCGCTTTTCTAGCCTTCCATGGGACTTTTCTATTGTTTCAAAAAAATCAACATCAGAATTTTCAAAACCATTTGTTAACCCGTTTTCAAAAAAGTCTATTGTATCTTTATGTAAATTTCCTTGGTTTGCTTTCAAAGACAATACATAATCTGCTTCTTTTTCAATGATTTTTTTTGCTATTTTTTTTTGAGTCCCCATTGCATCAATAGTTACAATTGATCCAGCTATCAAAAGTAAGTCTAATAACTTAGGAATAGCTGTTATCTCATTAGATTTTTTATCTATTGCAATCTCTCCTAAAACCATTTTTGACTCACTCGCAAATGCACTAACAATATGGGTTGCAGGAGTATTGTTAACCTTATCTTTTGATCCTCTCATAGTCTTTCCATCAATGCTAATAACTTCACCTTTTACTACAGCTATGCTAGCTTGGAGCCATTGAATAAAACATTGTTGTAGAACCTTTGGATCAATTAGTGAAAATACA
This sequence comes from Candidatus Cloacimonadota bacterium, assembly GCA_002402105.1. GTDB lineage: Bacteria > Muiribacteriota > UBA6191 > UBA6191 > UBA6191. The sequence goes on along the minus strand of NVVD01000009.1, from coordinate 165,104 downwards.
CGTGAAATAGTATCATGTGATGGAATTCCCCCATTAAGATCCAAAAATGTTTTAAACCAATCTTCTCTAACTTTACCAAAGTTTTCAATAGCAACAAAATTATTTGCTCCACAAATAATTGCACAAATTGAAACTACTAAAATATCCATTAATTTATGGTGCTTGGTTCGGTCGATTCTTGGATCTGGTATAATGAAAAAAAAATCTATTATTGTTTGCTTGTCTTTAGATATCATGGATACTCCTATAGGATAAATATTCATGTATTTCGGTACTTTTTGTAAAAAAAAAGACAGAAACCCTTTATTTACTTAAAAAATTAGATGCGATTGCCCTGATTCTACCCCCTTCTAGGGGTTAAAATAAAGCTACCTCCTCAGGGGGTAGTTTTTTACTCCATGGTCACTCGGATAAGAGTTATTTATTGGACGTGGTATTTTTACTCCTGTAAGTAAAATCCAAATTTTTTCTGAAATACTTAATTGTTTTGGGCTTTTAACTATTTCTGAGTTTTTTACAAATGTAGTCATAGAATAAACATGAAAAATAGCCATTAGATTTAAAGATAAAACCCCATAAATAAATAAAATTAACAATTTAGTTTTAACCTTTACAATAATCTTCATAATTAACTTTATTTAATATCGAAGTGTTTTATGATATTGAAAGTGTTAGACACTATTTTGGCCAAAACTTCCACCATTTTTTTAACTTTAACTTATTTTTATTTAATAGATTTTTTTGGTAAATACTTGTTGCTTCTTTTAAATTATCTTTAAACTCTTGAGGTTCCTCTAAAAAAGAATGCATTTTTTCAATATAATCGAAGCATAAATTTTTAAAATCATTTGTTTCAGAAAGAAACTTTACTAAATCTAAATCTATAGCAGTACGAGCTAAATGAAAATCATTTGGTAAAGATAATATTGAGTTTAAGTGGGTTTTAATATTTTTAGTATATTTACGTTTTATTTCAACTTTAACAACTAAAATAATTACTTCATAAATTAATGAAGGAGGAAAATATCCAACAATATTTTTATTTATTAAATGGATACTTTTATTTCCTAGCTTTTCGACTAATTTATAGTCCTTATATTCGTAGGCTTTATTCATCAAATTAATGATTTGATTAGTTTTATAGCCTTCTTCTGTGAATTTAATTAATTTTAATAATTCTGTTTTGTATTCTGGGTATGACAAAAACTCTAAAGCTTCAACCTTTAGTTCTCTTAGTTCATTTGTTAAAGAAGGTATTTTTATTTTACTTAATAAATTAACTGATCTGCGAGCTAAATCTTTGACATCATCAATAGGATAATGTTGGTTAATTCCCATACTATAAATACAACAAGTTATTAGATTGCTGTAAAGTTTATCAGTTTCACTATTAAATTCACAAATTTTTAATAATCGTTCTTTTGGTAAACTAACATGAAGTCCTATAATACAAAGAAGAGATCTAGGTGAATGAATCAAAATTAGTTTTAAAGAAAACTCTATTACATCATTGGCTATTGGAGAGTCATGAAAAATATGTTCAGACATTAGAACATTGTATGCAGCTAAAACCTGATTTGGTGAGGCATTAGAAGGGATAAATTTTTTGTTATGAAATAAGTCACTACAAATATCAAACGCTTGTTTAGAAAAGTAATTATACATAGATAATTTTAAGAAAGATAAAAATATTAGGCATTATATCTTATACCTCTTAACACTAACTTGACTTTAAATCATACTTCTCTTCTAAATAAGAAGAAATTTCATCAAGAGCGTGACTCAAAGATTTACTAACAAATAACAGTGGTTGTTGAATCGTTGGGTTGTAATCTGTTTTTATTATTTTTTGGATATCAAAATCAACATGCTCAACTAAATCGGGATTAACACAGCGGGTTAAATCAGCATAAGATGATAGATTACCAGCACCATAGGTCTTGATTTTACCATCTTCATAACAAAGTCCGTATTCAAAAGTAAACCAGTAGATACGCTCTAATTGAACGATATCTTCTTCAGGGCAAATTGTTGCGGCATGAGCCATAACAGTTGATGCTTTTACAATTTTTTCATCCATTAAAAGGGGAGTATGTCCAAGTAAATCATGGCAAATATCAGGCTCTGGAGTAAAATCAGGACAAGATGAATGTCTGATATATTGAGTTGAGTAAAATTCTTTTTTGGCAAGTGAGGCAAAAAAATGTCTGGATTGAATTAAACCAGCAACAGGAACCATTTTTACTCCAGTTTTAGAAGTTAATTTTTTATTTACTTCTAACAATGTTGGGATTTTATCAATATCAAATTTTAGTTGTTTAAAGCCATCTAATACTTCTTTAACAGCATTATATTTGGCTTTTTCAAAAATTTGAGTACAAACGTGTTTCCAGATACCGTGTTGTATTGGGTCATAATCAATAACAGGAACATCAGGAGAGTTGCCTTTATTAACTTCATTCCAATATTTAGTGGCTTGCTCAGCTATAGAATCTCTTTGTTCACGATATTCGGGGTCTTTAAAGCCTGGATGGTCATGGTCTAAATCAATTAAAAAATCAGCTTGCATATTGTGTTCTTTCGTAAAAAAGTATGTTTACTTATATAATCCAGAAGTATCATTTTTAGGAAATAATTTGATACCCATTTTTCTAAATAATCTTCTAGCAATTGATTTTGAAGAGGCTGTAGCCTTTTTTTTAGCAATTTTAAGGGCTTCTTTGTAAGACATTGCTTCTTTTTCTTTTGAAAACTCTGCTGCATGACTGATATTGCTAATATGGATAGAGTATTTGCCTAGCTCGTAAAATAGGTTCATGGCAAAAAGGTTATCATAGTCTTCAAACTCTGTGGACCCTGAGTAAAAATCAAGTGATTTTACAGAAGGAAATCTATTTTGTAAGTCTTTAAATTTTTGATCAGGATGATCATGATCAGCAAATTCTGAATTTTCATATTTTTTATACAAAATAACGTCAAATGTTTTACCTTTTTTATTTAACTTTTTCATTATGTCTAAGGTAGTTTGAGTAGGAACATGGGATAAAATATATTTTGAACCAGGTATTGCGCTAATAATAGTATTACCTTTAATTTTAATTTTTTTAAAATTAGCACCAAAATGTAGAGCTTGAGCAACTGACTTTGCGCAGTTTAATTTCATATAGTCATAAACAACTTCTCCACGCTCATAACGAGTTTTTGATTTTTTATCGTGAAAGTCTTGATTGATTTCTTTATAAAAATTGTTGATGCCTTCAATTTCTTCGGGGGTGACTCCGTAGATTCTGATTCCGATCAATGATCTCTTAAAAATTTCACCAAAATCTAAACCAAAGCTAGCATCTTCTGACAGTGTTGAGTGTACTCCAAAGATATATTCTTTTTTAGGAACAGCTACAATTAAATCATCTGTATAATATCCATATGAATGCTCGTCACTTCGGTCGGCATAAAAATTAGCAGAATGAACAATCTCTTCATCTGTTTGAGGGTCTCTAACAGATAAAGCAAGATGACCAGCTGAACCACCGTTTGATGTACCAAAGCTAATTAATAACTCTAAGTTATAAGAATCTTTTTTAAGAGTATCAATAATTTGGTCAACATTTTTAATTTCAGGCCCTCTAGGAAAACCAAAGCGTTGGATAGTATCTTGAGCACTTAAAAATGTAGTAGTAAACAAAATAAATATTAGATGTAAAATTTTCATAAAAAGTCCTTTTATCAAAAAATAGAGCGATTTTTGTAATTGAAATAATATAATATAATTTACGCATTATATACTATTTTGTTTCTATTTGAATGAAATAGTTTATATTATATGCTAGCAAAACTTGAAATTTATTTTTAGATAAATAAAAATGAGTAGTTTTATCAAAATTAATCAATAATTCAAAATAAAATGGAGTAGATTTATGAATATCAAAAAGTATCTTTTGAGTGCTATAATTGTGTTATCTTTGGGACAAATAATTAGTGCAAACCCGTGTATTGAAAATGTTGCAGCTATTGATTTAGGTTCTGGTTCAACTAAATTACTTGTAGCAAAAGTAGATAGCTGTGAAAGAAAAATATTAAAAGTCTTACATGAAGATTCTGTACGAGTCGATTATTTTGAGAATTTACGTAGATCAAGTGATTCAACTTTTAGTAGAAAAATGATGTTTAAGGGCTTAAATAAAGTCATTGCTTTAAAATCAATTGCAGATAAATATAATCCTTCTAGATTTACAATTTATGCAACAGAGGCTTTTAGAAGAGCAAATAATGTAGATAAGTTTTTTAAGAAAATTAAAAGATATACTGGGGTTTTACCAGTTGTTTTAAGTGCAGACGAAGAAGGTACATTGGGTTTACTGGCTCTTTCGGTATTACTAAATAAAGACCCATCAAGTATATTGTCTTGGGACATTGGTGCAGGCTCAATGCAAATTTCATCTATGGTTGGTAATACGACTCGAGTTTTTCAAGGTAGATTTGCTAGTGAAACATTTAAAAATTATGTAAAATCTAGAATTAAATCAAATACACAATCTCCAAACCCTTTATCTAAAGCAGAAGTTCAAATTGCTTCAGAGGTAATTACTGAAGAGCTTCAAGAAATTCCATCATGGATTTTAAATCATTTGAAATTGAATGATGGTGTTATTTATGGAATAGGTGGAGTTCATTATCATAGTGTACGTGAATTAACAGGTTGGAAAGATTATTATACTGTTCAAGATGTTAAACGGGCTCTATCTACGATTGTAGATAAAAGTGATGCTCAAATTGGGGGGCCTTTTCCTGAAACTCAAGTTACAAATTTAATTTTAGTTTTAGAATATATGAAAGCTCTAGGAGTAAAAAAAGTATTTTCTCAAAGAGTTAATATGGCTTATGGAGCACTAGTACTTTAAACATATTTGTAAATACATCTAAAACCCCTTAAATATTTAAGGGGTTTTGTATTTTAAAATGACAAAATATATTCAATTTCACCACTTTTTGTACGATGCTATTAAGAGTTAATATTAAAATTGGTGAAGATATGAAAATAATAAATAGTGTTTTAAAATGTGTTATTAGTTTAACTTTTATTTTTGGTTTAACAGGTTGTGAAGATAATGAGCCTATAAGTACGATCTCTGTAATCACAGGTAGCATAAGTTCAACAAGTAAAAGCTCAAGTATTTCAAAATCTATTTCTAAAAGTATTTCATCTGAGCAGCAAAGTATTGTAGTAGAGCTAAAAGATGTGAATGGTTTTGTTATTCATCAAAGTACAGTCGTTAGAAATTCTTCAAATAAGTTTCCTTTTGCTTTTGAAGGGGAATTTAGTAATAAAGAATTATGGTTGAATGTAAAAACTGGTGCAGATCAATTTAATATTGCTTTGGGAGTTAGCCGATCTGGAGATAATGCTTTAGATTTAGGGGCATTTGATTTAGTTGATTATTCTTTATCAACAGAATATCTTAAGAAAACGAAAAGGTTTTCAACGATTAGAAGACAATCTAGTGGAGATATGAAAGAGATACTATCTCAAATCAGTAAAAATATTGTTCATAATTTAAAAGACAAAGAAGAATTTTTAGCAAAAAAAGATTTATTAAATTTAGATGAAAATGGTGATTTTTATATTTCAAATGTAGTTTTTCCAAATAGATATGATCATCCAGATAGAAAAGAGCGACAATGGGAAATAAGCTTATTTAAAGGTATTGAATCCCAAGGAATAGCAATTAGTGATATAGCATCAGATGATTACATATTAAGTGATAGAGATGGCACATCTTTTAATATTATTAAAAAAGCTTATATGGTTGTAGGCAATGATAAATTTTTAGTGTTTGATAGTAGTTCTGAGCAAGTAGGTAAACCAAAACAAATTTCTTTAGGATCTGGTTTAACTCCATTTTTACGTTTAGAGTTTGATCGAGAGCTAACTCCTTCTTTTGTTAGAAGAATGATAAAAGATGTATTTGTAAAAACTACAATTCCTAGTGATGATAATAAAACAAAAAACTCTTCTTCTCAAAGTTTTGCACAATTAACAGTAGCAATTGATACTGCTTCAAGTCTATTAGTTAAAGTACCAGTTATACGCTCTAATGTAATGCATTATACAATTCAAAACTCTCTAAGAAGTGCAGGTATGGAGTATGGTTACTTAAGAGCTTTATTTTCTGTACAATACTTTTAGAGTAGTTTGGCAAAAGATGTAATGACTTCAATTAAATAAAGACTAAACTGTATGGATAATTATAATGTTTAGTTTTTTTGTTTTTGTATATATAGTTAATGCTTCATTTTTAGTGTTTATGGGTTTACACGCTTGGTTGGCTTGTTTACAATTTAGAAAGGGTCGTTTAAAAAAGCCTCTAAAAATAAATGAAAGTATTTCTTTTCCTAAATTATTGATTCAATTACCTTTGTATAATGAAAGCACAACTATAATTGACTTATTATCTAGTATAGATAAACTTGAGTACCCAAATAATTTACTTCATATTCAAATTTTAGATGACTCTAATGATGATACAACTTCTATCATATCTAATTGGCTTAAATTAAAAAAAAATCATTGTTATTCACTGGTAAGAAGAGAATCAAGAGAAGGTTTTAAAGCTGGAGCTTTAAAATATGGGATGAACTTACGACCAGAAGATTTTATCTTAATTTTAGACTCAGATTTTAGACCTAAATCAGATTTTATTTTAAAGACTTTTCCTACTCTTTTATCTAATGAAGATTTGGCTTTGGTTCAAACAAGATGGTCATATACAAATAGCGACGAAAACTTTTTCACAAGATTTCAAGCAGTCGGAATGGACGGACATTTTGCGATTGAGCAACCAGCAAGAGCCTGGAATAATTTATTTATGAATTTCAATGGGACAGCTGGTATTTGGAGAAGAAAAGCAATTATTGATGGTGGTAATTGGCAGGGTGATACTTTAACAGAAGATTTGGATTTAAGTTATAGAGTACAATTAAAAAACTGGAAAATGACTTATCTATTAGATGTAGATTGTCCATCAGAGATTCCAAATACTATTTTTGCTTTTAAATCACAGCAGTTTAGATGGGCTAAAGGTTCAATTCAAACGGCAAAAAAGTTATTAATTAAAATTTTTAGGTCAAAATATCCGATTGCTTTAAAAATAGAAGCTTTGTTTCATTTAACTCATTATTTAATTCATCCAGTGCTTATTTTAAACTTTATTATAGGATGTTTTCTATTGTTAAACCCTCAGCAATTAAATTTTATTTGGGTTGAAAAATTAATGTTTTTAATTTTGTTTGCAGCGATGGGGCCAGGAGTATTATATAAATATTCACAAAATGTTTTAAACAAGCATCCTAAAGGTGGAGTCTTTTTTTACTTAGCTATGGTATCGCTTGGTTGTGGGATGGCCTGGAACAATACAAGAGCAGTATTTGAAGCATTCATCGGAAAAAAATCAGCGTTTATCAGAACTCCAAAACAAGGAGATGATCAAACAAAATACAAAGCAAATATTGATTATCATTTCTTGATAGAATTATCATTATCGAGTTTAGGGCTATATACTCTAAGTAAGTTAGGTATATTATACTTTTATTTATTTCCTTTTTTAAGTTTGTATACTATTGGTTTTATGGTTATAGGTCTTAAAAGTGCCTTAGAGGTTTACTCACAGGTTAAATTTTCTAAAAATGTTGTTAAAAATATTGACTCAAATGAAATTTCTGTCATATCTCGTTCATAAGTTCTAAATCCCCCTTGTATTAAAGTCTTTATCTATTTAAAATATTAAATATCCTATAATTAATATTTTACTCAGGAAATTTATTTGCATTATTTTATAACAGCATTATTTTGTTTAACTCCTTTATATTCTTCTTCAGTATTTTTGAACAAATCAACTATTGAAACTATTAATAAATATCAAATTGTTGATGTTCGTAAAAAGTATTCTTTTTTACAAAAAAGGGTAAATGAGTCTATTTATATTGATGTTAATGCTTTAAATGATAAAAGTAGTATTAAGTCTAGTATTTTACCTAAAAAAAAGGTCTTAGAAAAATTATTACAAAAACAAGGTCTATCAGATTCTGAAAATATATTAATTTTAGGTGAAGGTATTTATGCTTGGGGTGAGGATGGCAGATTATTTTGGTTGTTAACTAATTATACCTCTTCTAATCTATTTTTATATGACGGTGGTTATCGCCAATTTATTAAAGATTTTCCAAAAGAGATAAGCAAAAAAAAGTATAAAAAGCCTCATGGAAATATAAAACTATTAAAAGATTGGAAAGCTATTTCTTATAAACAGATAGATAATTATGGTGGTATCAAAATAGACGTAAGAAGCACTCAAGAATATTTAGGTGCTACTCCGTTTGGTTCTATAAAAGGAGGAAGAATTAAAGAGGCCATTTCTATACCATGGTCTAATTTTTTTACTCCACTTGGCCTAGTTAAGAAATCTCAAAAAAATAAGATTTTAAAATTATTAGATAAAAAGAAGTTGGCTCCGATTGTTTATTGTACAGCTGGATATCGTTCGGCTTTAATTTATGCAGTTTTAAAAGAATGGGGAGTAGATAGTCTAAACTATGATGGTTCATGGTTTGAGTACTCATTAAAAAAATAGAATGAAAAAATTAATATCTATACCAATTTCAAATAAATTTTTATCAAAACGTCTTGATATTTTAACCTCTGAGCATTCAAAACAATTATCTTTTGAAGTTAAAGAAGGTTTATGGTTTGGGCAGCTTCAAATATTAAATGATAGTAAAATGTATGAAATTGACTTTCAACTATTTGATGTTTGTTTAGAGCAGGTAGAAAATCGTTTATTATTAAACGCTACTTTTGCTAAAATACCAGATATAAATGCTAAAGGTGACTTTTTTGAAGAGTTAGGTACATCTTTATTAAACTTATTTACAAAAGCAGTAAATATTGAACAACTATTATCTTTTAGTAAATCTAAAATAGAAGGCTTAGTTGCAATAGAAAATGAAATTTCATATGAAATTAAGCAAGGACAAGTGCCATCTATTATAGAGTGGTTTTTCTCAAAAGGATTGGTGTTTTACGTAGAACCAAGCTTTGATGGTTTGAAGCTTATGTTTTGTTATAGGGCTATAAATTAATAAGTTTAGTTTTATATAGTTTCTTTAATTAGGTCATTAATAGTTCTTTCGTTATAAAATTGAATTTCTCTATTCATTCAACGAAAGTTTCTAAGATAGATACAGAAATAATATGTACTTTTGATTTTGTAAAAATCTATTTTAATAGATTAAACATCTTGAGTTATATATAATAGACAGTAGTAAAGTACTGAAAAGTCAAAGAAAGTAAATAATGAAAGTAATCAAGTTAACTGAAATTGAAATTATAGAAACAGAAAATATCTATAAATTGATTACGACTTGTCAAATCCTAGATGATTTGGAAAATCCAGTTAGATTATTAGCTTTGAGCTCATTTATTTTAAATAATAAAATAGAACTAACTACTAATGAAGATGGCTTTACTAAAATTACTTTAATTCAAGATAAAGAAAGTATTCTTCTAAAAAAAACAAAAGAAGAAATAATATTATTATTTGAATTGTCTTTAAATAGCTCTCTTGTCATCAAGAAAGGGCAGCCTCTTTTAAAACTACCAATAGGTGACTCTAGTTTTGAAAATATAAGAAGAAATAATTTACTATATGTAGATAAAACAGATTATATATATAAAATGATTACAGGTAACAATAAATATTGTTTTATTTCACGACCTAGACGATTTGGTAAGTCTTTAACAGTCTCTACATTAGAAGCTATTTTTAAAGGAAGAAAGAAACTTTTTAAGGGCTTAGATATTGAAAAAAATGGATATAATTTTCAAGAATATCCTGTTATTCGACTAGATTTTTCCTCAAATAAAATAACGGATAAAAAAAGTTTGAATAGAGTTATATTAAATTCATTAGAGTTTCAAGCAGAAGAGTATGAATATAATAGTGAGATAAAAGATTCAATTCAATACTTACAAAGTTTTGTTAGATTTTTGAAGAAAAAATTTGGTAGAAACTTAGTTATTTTAATAGACGAATATGATAAACCTTTATTAGATAATTTGGGTTTAAAGAAAAGGGATGAAATTCAAGAAGAATTAAAATCATTTTTTACAACTATAAAAAGTTTAAATGAAATTATTCATTTTGTATTTATAACTGGTATCACTACATTGTCAAATATGGACTTATTTTCAGGAGCAAATCAGATTTCTGATTTAAGTAGAGATAAGAGATACTCAGAAATGTTTGGTTATACTCAACAAGAGCTACAAAAATACTTTTCAAATTATATTAAAGTTTTATCAAAAGAAAAACAAAAATCAAAAGAACAGATATTAGATAAGATAAAAAGCTATTACGATGGTTATACTTTCTCAGAAACTGGTAAAGAAATATATAACCCCTATTCTATATTGAGGCTTTTTGATGTGAATGAGTTTAAAAATTATTGGTTTGCTTCAGGTACTCCAACTTTTTTATTAAATTTATTGAAAGTAAAATTTATAAATCTGTCTAGAGAAGGTGGTATACAAGCTGATAATGAAATTTTTGACTTTACAAAATTAGAAGACTTAAGTGCAAAAACTTTGATGTTTCAAGCTGGTTATTTAGTAATCAAAAAAACAATTTCAGAAGTTGAATATATTTTAGATTTTCCAAATACAGAAGTAAAATCATCCTTTTTTGACAATTTTTTAAAATCTATATTAGATGATTCTAATTTATATCCAGTATTTATTAAAGATGTACAAAAGTCTTTAATTAATCGTGATATGGCTTTATTAAAGGCAACTTTTAATAGTTATATAAAAAGAATTTCTTACACAATTAGTGCAAAAAAAGATGAAGCTTATTTTCAAACAATATTTCATTGTTTAATGATTTGTTCAGCTTATTATCCAAATACAGAAATGGCAACTAATGATGGTAGATCAGATCATATAATTTCTACAAATGAAAGACATTATTGCATCGAGTATAAAATGCAAACAAATAAAGAATGCCCTATACAGCAAATCAAAGATAAAGAGTATTATAGAGCTATTCAGCCTACAGATAAGGCAATTGATTTAATTGGAATTAAATTTGAGAAAAATGGGAATATTGTTGAGGATATTTTGATTGAAGAGTTGATAAGGTAATAATAATCAAATTAGGTTTATATAGATAAAGAAAAAGAAGATCTTTTATTCAATTAAAGTTGACTTAATGCCCCAAAAAATTCAGAAAAAATAAATGAAAGTTACTTCTTTCAGATAATATAATATTTTGAAATTATCAAGCAAGTTATATCTTTTAAAGAAGATATTGTTTAAAATAAAGCATGAAAAATAAAAAATAAGATAAACTTCATTTTATGAGTAGGGCAAAATGCAAAAGATTAAGCTCCCATACGGAATTGGCAACTATAAAAAATTAGTCGAAAAAGAATATTATTTTGTAGATAAAACGAAATATATAGAAAAGCTAGAAGAGCTAAATGAACAAGTATTAGTTTTTCTACGTCCTCGTCGCTTTGGAAAATCTTTACTAATTTCGATGCTTAATTATTATTATGGTAGTATTCATAAAAAAGACTTTGATCTTTTATTTTCAAAATATTATATAGGCTCAAACCCAACAAAATTAAAAAACTCTTATGCTATTTTACATTTTGATTTTTCAGGAGTAGATACAAAAAGTGATGAGAGTACAAAAGAGGGGTTTACAGCAAATGTAAGAGAAGGAATTAGAAAGTCAATTGAAAATTATTTTCCAAACTTAAGTCAGGAAAGAGTCAAAGAAGTTTTGAATTTAAAAGGAGCTAATTTAATATTAAGTGCTTTTTTAAATACTATTAAAGATCAAAARKTWTAYATTTTAATTGATGAGTACGATCATTTTGCCAATGAAATTCTATCTTTTAGATACAATGACTTTTTAAGTTCAGTAGCTGAAAATGGCTTTGTTAGAAAATTTTATGAAGTTATAAAAACAGGCACTCAATCAGGAGCTGTTGATCGTGTATTTATAACAGGAGTAAGCCCTATAACAGTAGATTCATTAACCTCTGGGTTTAATATTGCAACTCATCTAACATTAGATTTAAATTTTCACGAGATGATGGGTTTTAACCAAGATGAAGTTTTAGACTTATTAAAGATAGCAGATATAGATTCAARTTTAATTTCAATTATGAAGAAATGGTATAACGGTTATCAATTTTCATTAAAAGCTTCTCAAAAAATATTTAATTCAGATATGGTTTTATATTTTCTTTCCAACTGGATGAAATATCAAGAATTTCCCGATARTATGATGGATTTAAATATAGCATCAGACTATGGTAAAATAGCTAAAGTTTTTGAAATTTCAGATAAAGAAAGAAATCTAAAATACTTAGATCAATTRATTTGTGATGGRGAGATTAAYTCATTAATTACKAAAGGTTTTTCATTAGAAAAACAATTTGATCGAGAAGACTTTTTATCTCTTTTATTTTATATGGGWATATTAAGTATAAAAGGTAGAATGGGMTCAAGAGCTGTACTTTCTATTCCGAATCTTGTAATTGAAAATTTATAYMGAAAATTTTTYATTAAAATGATAGAAGAAAAAACAAAAATTAGTTTAAATGTAGATCCACTAGAAAAYTGTTTRTAYCAATTATCYCAAAAAGGAARTATCAATGACTTAGTTTCTCTATGTGARAAAACYTTAGCTTCACTGTCTAATAGAGATTTTTTAAACTTTGATGAAAAATACATYAAAGCTATTTTATTTTCATATTTAAGTATGTCTAATTTATATTTTATTAAATCAGARTACGAAGTTGAAAAAAAYTATGTTGATTTAGTGATGCTTGAAAGATCACCTTTTGATGTAAATTAYCAGTTTGCAATTGAGYTAAAATATATAAAAAAGTCTACATTTGATAAAACGCCAAATATTTTAAAAGAAAAAACTCTTGAAGCAAAAAATCAAATGATTAATTACCTACAAACAAAAGAGTTATCAGAGTTAAGTCAAAATAAAAGTTGTCCTTTAAAATCATATATTTTCATATTTGTAGGTACAGAGTGTAGAGTTTGTGAACAGATTTAGAGGGTGTAATGTTTCCCTAAATTAAGACTGCTTAAAAAATAGGTCTTAATACAAGATATCACTAGGTGAAACAATTTCAATATCGGCATCTTTAAAGCTTTGTATCATTTGTATAAGGGCTTGAGCACTAGATCTTTTTTCATGCATGATAGCGATTTGAAGTTTCTTTTTATAACTAGTTTTTATGAGTTTATTGAGTTTGTTTTTTATTTTATTAATATCTTTATCGTTATCTAAAAAAGCAAAACTTCTTTTTAGAGTAGGGATTCCAATTTTTTTTGCAGTTTTATAAGCGACACTTTTTGAGCTTGTTAAACTATCAATGAAATACAATTGGGAACTATGATTAATAACTTGGCTCATTACAGAGTCCATCATCATTTGATTAGATGTAGCTAAAGAGCCTTGATGATTGTTAATACCTTGTATATAAGGGATAGAACTAATGGCAGATTTTATTCTTGATTTTATTTGCTCTGCTGTTAAGCCTTCTTTGATTATGTTGTCAGAGCTAAAGTATGCTCTGCCTTTGGCTGGTTGCATGGGCATGTGTAACATCAACTCATAGCCGAGTTTAAATGACTCTTTAGCAAGTAACTTAGATTGTTCATAAAAAGGTAAAATAGCAAAGGTTACAGATAAAGGTATTTTTTTATATAATTGATATCCTTTACCTCTGTAACCCATATCATCAACAATAATAGCGACTTGAGCTCTAGCATGATCTTTAGAAAATGAAATCTGAATTTTTTTATTGTAACCTAGACTAATATCTAGGTATTGCTCTACTTCAGAAGAACTAATTTCACTTTTATAAATACATTGAGATAAAATATCTCTAGATAGTTTTTTATTTAAAAATCTTAAATTCACCCAACTAGGTAATTGATATTGAATATACAAATCATCATTATCAGATTCTTCTGAAATAATTTTAAATGGGTATTGAAGTGATCTTAAATAATATTCTATATAAGATTGAAGTTGATGAGTAGGGGTTTTTTGGTTTGGACGATATTGCTCATTAAATATGATGGTTCGTTTTTGGTAACTTTGCATTAACTCTTTAATACGGCTTCTAAGAGATGGTCTAGTATCATTTGAGTAATTAGAGCTAATGATACAAATAAAAAGGGCTATTAAGGATAGTTTCATATAAAGTTTTTAGTGTTTAGAAATGATGAAAGGGTTGAACTATTTAAGATAGTTCAACCCTTTTGAAAAAGGTTTTATTTTAAATTACTAAAGATAACGTTTGCTTTTAAAAGATCAATTGCTCTTTTTAATTGTACATCAAATTTAGGAATATTCATGAAGTCTTCACTTGTTTTATTAGAACTATCCTTAGATTTAGTGTCAATTACATTTACTTTTTTAGTATCATTTTTAGAGTCTTTAGGATGCTCTTTTAAATAACTATCTTGTTTCTTTTCAGTTTTTTTATAGTCTTTTTGGCTAATAGCTTCTAGCTCATCACGATAAGTTTTTAGTTCTTTATCAGTTAATTTAGGAAACTTTACTTCAATATCTGGATGGATACCAATTTTATGAATCTTGATATCATTTGGAGTGTAATAATAAGCTGTAGTCAAAGCAAGCGCTGAGCCATCAGCTAGAGGTAATACAGTTTGTACAGAACCTTTACCAAATGATTTAGTGCCAAGTAGTATTCCACGCTTTGTATCTTTAATAGCTCCAGCTACAATTTCTGAAGCTGAGGCTGAACCACCATCAATTAAAACAATTAAAGGCCATTTATGAGATTTTCTAGCTTTAGCTTTAAATACTGTTGGTTGACCATGTCTAGCTTTAATTGAAACTACTGTTTGGTTTCTTGGTAAAAATTGTTGTCCAACTTCAACAGCGGCTGTTAAAAGTCCACCAGGGTTACCTCTTAAATCAAGAATAAATCCGTTTAAGGTGTGAGTTTTTTCCATTTTAGCAATGGCTTTATCTAAATCTCTACCAACAGTAGCTGTAAAACCAGTAAGTCTTGCATAACCAAGAGTTTTGTTAATCATTCCTGATTTAACAGATGGTACTTTAATTAAATCTCTAATGATATCAATATCAATTAGCTCTTTTTCACCTTTTCTATAAACAGAAATTGTTACTTTAGTTTTTGGTTTTCCTCTAAGTATTTTAACTGCTGCTTCTACAGACATTCCTTCAGTAGCTTTGCCATTGATTTTAATAATTTTATCACTAGCTCTTACTCCTGCTCTAAATGCTGGTGTTCCTTCCATTGGAGAAATGATAGTTAAAACTTTATCTCTTATACCAAGTAAAATACCAAGTCCACCAAATTCACCTTCTGTTTCTTCTTGCATAGATTTAAAGTTTGTAGGGGGCATATATCTTGAAAATGGATCATCAAGCTTTTTTAGAATACCTTGAATAGCACCTTCAACTAATTTTTTGTGATCTTTAACTTTATCTTCTTCAACATATTTATATTGAACTAATTTTAAAACATCAGAAACAGTTTTTAGTTCACTAAAGAAGTTCATTTTTACTCTAGCGGCAGTTAAATCTGAAGTAAATGGATTTAAATTTACAGTAGACAAGACGTAGTGAAGCCCAATGATTGTGGCTCCAGTTAATAAAATCTTCTTGGTCCAATTTAACATGTTTTCTCCTTGATTAATAAATATCGTATTATTTTTTTTGTAACCACAATAGTGGGTTTTTTGGTTGTCTATTTACTCTAAAATCAAATCTTAATCTAGAATTTTTTACAAAACCATTAGACCGTTGAGGTTTTATGGTCGCAATTTTATCTCCACGTTTCACTTTTTGATTGAGAGCAACTAGTATAGAAGATAGATTACCATATAAAGAAATGAATTTACCATCGGGATCGTGATTAATCATAATTACTTTTCCGTATGTGGCAGAATTTCCTGCCGCTCGTCCTTTATAAAATATTTGCCCGTCTTCAACTGCATAGACATTTTTTGCTCGGTTTGACTCTAAATCAATACCAGAATTAAATATTATTGCGCTTCCTTGATCGACTTTTCCAAACTTACTAGTAACTTCAAAGGGTTTTGATAAGGGCCATTTTAGGCTATTTTTAGTAATAGTTCTTTTATTTAAAAATTGTTCAGGGAAATCTATACTTTGATCTCCTTGAATTTGCTCTTTGGCAGAAACAAGGTTTTGAATTTTATCTTTAATAAATTGTGAGCTTTTATTTAACTTTTCAGACCTTTCAATAAGGGTTTCTTGTTCTTTTTTACTTTTTAATAAAAAACTTTTACTAGCTTGTAGTTTCTTTAAATGGTCACTTTTTAAATTAAAGAGTTCATTTTCAAGATGATTTAAATCATTTTCAGACTTTTTTAATTGGTTTAAGGAGAGGGTCATTTGCTTTTTTTCAGATTTAAGTCTTTTGAATTGTCCTGAGTCGTTTTCTATGATACGGCTATAATAGTGTAATTTACGATCAAATTCGGCAATATTTTTAAAAGAAAATAAAAGACTTAAAAAAGGCTGGTTTTTATTTTTATATACAAAGTTTAGTCGTTTATAAAAAGATTGTTCGTATTTTTTAAGACGAGATTTAGATTTTTTTAGATTTTTTTTATTGTAAATAATTTTAGTTTTAGTATTTTGAATTTTAATAGTGAGTTGTTGAGACTTTTGTTTAATAAGCCATAATTCTCTTTTAGTAGAAGAGATTTTATCGCTCAAGGAGTCTTGTTGAACTTCGAGTTCTTGTAGGCGTGAACTTCCTAAATTTATTTTGTTAACAAGTGCGTCGAGTTCTTTCTTTTGACTTAGTAATTGATGATTTACTTCTTGAAGTGGACTAGCAAAAATAAGAGAATGAAAACATACAAATAAAAGAAAGAAAATACTCATTTAATTAAACCAAAAATCTTCTTAAGGACAATAGGCTACCAAAAAGACCTAGTGCTATTCCTAAGAATAAAAGCTTAATAATTAATGGAATAAAAGCTACAGTTTGAACAATCGAGAATAAATTAGGGACAATACTAGTAATTTCGTTGATAAGATAAGAATAACCAAAATATAAACAAATAATAGCTAAAACAGCACCAATAAAACCTTGTAGCATTCCTTCAATTAGAAACGGCATTCTAATAAACCAATTGGTTGCACCAACAAGTCTCATAATTTCGATTTGATCTTTTCTAGCAAATACTGTTAATCGAATGGTATTGACAATAATAGATAAATTAGCTAAGCCAAGAAGTATTACTATCCAAGAACCAATTGATTTAGTCATATTAATCATTTTTAAAAGATGATCAACCCAATCTTTACCTGTGGAAGAGTCTTCAATTATCTCTAAAGAATCGAAACTTTTTCTAAAGTTTTGCATATTTGCATTAGGTTTTAATTGAATGGTAATAGTATTTGGTAGAGGGTTTACGTTTAAATTATTTAATAAAGGGGCATCATTATGAAGATCTTTTTTCATTTGTGATAGGGCTTCATTTTTATCAATAAATTGGTGAGATTCTATATTTATATCTTGTTTGATTTTAAGAACTAAATCTTCAAGCTGTTGATCTGTGGCGGTATCACTAAGGTAGAAATTAATTTGTAACTGATTTTGGAGTGAAGCTAATAAAGTATTTAAATTAGAGTAAAATAAAAGAAAAGATCCTAATATAGTAAGAGAGATAGCAACGGTTGAGATTGTTGCCCAAGCCATGATACCAGCATTACGAAAGCCAAGTAGGGCTTCTGAAAAATAAAAGGATATTGTATTAAGTTTCATCGTGGTAGGTTCCTCGCATAGAATCGTTTATGACTTTTCCATCTTTAAGATGTAAAACTCTTCTTTGTAAACGATTTACCAACGATGCATCATGAGTTGCAACCATAACAGTTGTACCTCTTTCATGAATGTCTAATAAAATTTTCATGATTTCATAAGATAACTCAGGGTCTAAATTACCAGTAGGCTCATCGGTTAATAAGATTGCAGGGTCATTGACTAAGGCTCTTGCAATACAGATACGCTGTTGCTCTCCACCTGACATTTCATGAGGAAGGGCCGATTTTCTATGACTAAGCCCCATCATTTCAAGAACTTGCATTGTTTTATGTTCAATTTCATCTGTGCTGGCTTCAACGACTCTTAGGGCAAAAGCTACATTTTCAAAGGCTGTTTTATTTGCCATTAATTTAAAGTCTTGAAACACAACACCAATAGAGCGCCTAAGGTAAGGAATCGCTCCAAGAGATAGTCTTTCTATGTTACGACCATCAATTAAAATATTGCCAGAAGTGGGTTTTTCATCTCGAAATATTAAGCGCATTAAGGTTGTTTTACCTGCACCACTTGGGCCAACAAGAAAAACAAATTCACCTTTTTGAATGTGTAGATTAATATTTTCTAAAGCTTTTACATCTGGGGCATAGCTTTTATTAACTTGATACATTTGAATCATTCTCAAATATCCTCTCAAAAATTTGCCACATCCTACTAACTTTAAGTGGGAAAATCAATACAAAAGCAGCCAAATTTGCTTGTTTTTGTATAATTAAAGTTAATTAGGAAGAATAAAAAGAAAATAAGTTAAGTTTAATCGGTATTTAATTTAGAAAAAATAAGAGTGTCTCTTCTAGTGTCATTTATAATATAATTAGACCTTAAACATCCATCCAATTGATATTTACGTTTTAATGCAATATTTTTTGATTTTAAATTATCAGGGTCACATTTAATTTCAAGCCTAATAAATCCATTTTTAAATAAATATTTTTCAAGTACCTTCACGGCTTCTGTCATATAACCATTACCAGAATACCTTGAATCAATCCAATAGCCTATTTCAGAACTTTCATTTTCAAAAGATACATTAATAGCACCAATATTTCCGATGTATTGTTTATTATCATGTAAATAAATAGCATATTCAAAAGCGCTATTTATTTGCCATAAATTATGGGTAGTTTTGATAAAAAATTCAGAATCAGAAATACTATTTGTATATTGAACCCAAGGTAAAAACTCAGCTAAGTAATCACGATTTTGTTTTATCACTGAGTACATCAATGAAGCACTATTTAGCTTATGCTTCTCTAAATAAATACGTTTACCTTTAATTTTTTCAGAAAATTCTTTAGAAATCATGATAAAGAATTAAGTTTAATGGTAGATAATAAGTGTGCTTGATAAAAAACAGAGTGAGTAAGTTTAAAAGCAATTTCAACAATATCATCGCTACTTTCATCTATTTTTTCAGAATTAATAGTACCGAATAATTTAAAAAGATCTTTGTTGAGCTCTCTGGCTTCTTTAGAAGATTTTTGAATTTCAAGCATTAAAGAGTTTTTTGAGTCTAATTGATAACTTGTAAGTTCTGATTCGATAAAATCAATTAATAATATTAGCTCTTCAAGAAACTCGTTTTTTTGTTCAGACTTTATAAAAAGCTCATCAAATAAAAATAAAATAACTTGTTGTGATTGTATTAAATCACTGACATTTAGAAAATGACTACTTTGAGTAACTAGCTCATTGCGACTATTTAGGTAAGATTTTTTTTGAGTTTCATTTTTAAAGTTTCGATTTTTATTATCTTCAAGCAAGATTTCAAGTGAGATGTTTTTTTTAGCAATAATAAACTCAATGATTCCAAAATAAACATATGAGACAGGGTCATCTATTTTATCTGCTTCAATAAGATAGTTGTGAAAGTAGTTTAAAAAAGTATTTAAAGAAAAGGATTTGCTCATGTTTTACCTATAGAAAATGAAATTTATTATTTTTTATTACTGTATCATAAAGTAAAATATGATGGAATTATTAGATGTTTTTCAGTTCATTTTATCGGGGGATTAAATTTAGATATCTAGAAAGTAAATTATACTTCTGATTTAAAAAAGTAGTTAGGTACAATAGTAGCTTCTTTTATGATGATTAAATAGATAATAATGGTATAGTTTATTTTTAATGTTTTTAAACAAGGCGAGTGTAATGATCTTTTTTTATATATTTTTAGCTGTAATTTTTATAACAATAATATCTTATGGTACGTCATTATCAGAAGATCCAGATAAGGTCGGCTCAAGATTAAAAACAAACATTTCTGAAAAGCAATTACAAGATATGACTACTTATAACAAAGAGTTTAGTTTAGCTATTTGCAGCGATCAAGAGTGTTTAGCATCTAAGAGTATTTTAAAATTATCTCCCATTTTTGAAAGGTTTCATATTATAAAAGAAGAAGATATGGAAAATTATTATATAATGGATAAAGAAGACTTATATTTTTCTTTAGAATTAGCTAAAAATCAAGAAGAATATGACTATGAAGAAATTTCTACTGTAGACTATTTGTCTATTGACTATGAATGGGAAGATAAAAAAGATCTCCAACAATTTATTAAAAAAATATTTTCTTTGGCAGATGAAATTGGATGGAAAATACACGGGTATAATAATGAATGTGAAATAACAGGTTTATTAAGTAGAGAAAATGTACTGGTATCTGAATTAAGTAAAGAAGGTAGGTCCCTCGGAGTCGTTGTATAAACGAAGAATCCAAGCCATCAAATCCAGTGATTCGAGGTTGGATTAATTATTATGGTCAGTTCGGAAAAAACTATATTGAAATCTATATTTCTTTTAAAAAGTCAGTCAACTTGAGTACTTAGTATTTCTTTTTTAGATAAACCAGTTAAATCGATAATATCATCAATATCCATTTTTTTGGCTAAACATTTTTTAGCAATACCATAAGCTTTATTTTTTTCACCTTCAGCCAATCCTTCAGCCAGTCCTTCTGCTTTACCTTTGACTTTACCTTCAGCTAGCCCTTCCACTAATCCTTCTGCTCTACCTTTAGCTTCTCCTTCATTTCTGGCACAATCAACAACATTATGAAGATCTCTAAAGGTTTTTAAACTATCTTGGTAGGCATCTTGTTCTTTTTTAGAAAAAGCAGCGATTTTAGCAACTTCAAAAAGTTTTTTGAAGATACGCTCTTGTAGTTTTTGGGGTCGATTTTCAAATTTGTGTAAATTTCTTAGAACATAAAGCCATTTTTCAAACTTAGTTTCTAAATCTTCTTCTTTTTTTGTAAACTTAGGTAGCTCTAAATAAATATAAGAAAGTTTGTCATAAAAAACTTCTTTTTTCTTAATATCCATTAGTTTAACTTCATGGTGAAAGTAGTCTTTATCGTCTTTGTGTTCATCAAAGATAAATCCTAAAATGCCAATAGTATAAACTTTGGCTAATTTAAAGTTCCACTTTCCTTTTTTTGCTTGGTCTCGAATAGGAAATGTAGAATAAAAAATGGAGCGATCTTTAAAATAGTCTTGTTTAGCCATCTGCATTTCTACAATGATTTTTTCACCATCTTCAAGCTCACAATAAAGATCAAAAATAGCAGACCTGTCAATAAAACCTTCTCCAAGTTGCTCACTTTTGAGATAAGTTAAATCAGTGATAGTTTTTTCTTCTTTAAGAAATAGTTGATTAAGAAAATCAATCAAAAGGTCTTTATTAACCTCTGTACCAAAAATTCTTTTAAACCCAAAGTCAGTAAAAGTATTAATATATTTAGATTCCATAAGGTTTTCCTACTGTAAATAATGAATCAAGCTAATTTTATCATAAATGGGGTATTTATAGCTGAATTGTAAATAAAAGTTGTTAAAAAGTGTTAGATACCTTTATGTCCCGAATGAAAAATTAGATATAATAGGTGAACTGGGATTATCAATTTAAATGTAATTTGTCATAACAATTTTTAAATATCATCTTGAAACAGCTCCATCACTTTACTTTGAAGACCCTGTTGCGCTTCTTGGGATACTTTTAAAGATAGTGGATATAAAATTTCTATGTTTTTTTGCTCGGTACGTTCAAGCATTTTTAATGAGGTCTTTAGAAATTTTACTCCAAGCGGGCTTTTATAAAAACGGTATAAAGATTTTAACTCAGATGTAGTGTAAAACTCTTTATAAACATCAGCATTGATTTGCAATAGTACTTTATGTAAATCAATTTTCTCTTGAAACGATTTAGATAAATCTTTAGTAAATTGCTTTTCAATTTTATCATATTTTCTGATGAGAGATGTTCGATTATTAGTTGATGACTCCATAATTAACTCATCAAAAATAGCTCTATTAGATAAATTTAGACCAGTTTGAATTTTAAGAAATAAAGTTTTACTTAAATTATTACTTATAGATCTTTTGACTAATAACTTTGCAAGTCTCATAGCGATTAAGCTATTTTCTTTATGTTTTTTTCTGTATATTTTTTTTGATTTACGGGTTTTATTAGTAGAGTGAGTAAATGAAAAGGTAGAGAGTAAAAGAAATAAAAGTAATGAAGTTTTTGAGAAATTCATAAAAGAGGTCCTAATGTTTAGTAAAACTGTTGTATTGGTATAATTATATCATTGAGAGCCTTGATTTTAAATAGAGAAAATAGCGTTTAATAACAAAAAATGTTATAATTGTTAGTCTTTAACTTTGAAAATCTTTATTAAACCTTACATTTTTGTCTTATTTTGTTTGTTTTTGTAAAATAAATGAAACAAAGTTTTAAGTATTTTCGTAGTATATACGTCGATAACTTTTTTAATTAAACCCAGCCGCTTGCACTTGGGTATAGGATAGCTGAATGTCATTCACAAAAAAATTAGCTCACTTTACTATCTTTTTCTTTTTGTTTCAGATTATTGCCCCTGTTTTTATTTATTCTATAGACAATAAAGAAATAAGTACAAAAAGAACAGAACTTGAAAAACGAGATTGGTTTTCTTTAAAAAAGACTAATAAGGTCGTAGAAAACGCATTTTCAACGATTTCAGAAGGTACAAAAGCAACTGGTTCTTGGTTATCAGAGTTACCAACAAAAGTTTTTAGAAATTCAAAAAATGATGCAATAAATTTCACTCCAGATCAGGTTCAAGAAATTATTGACCAATCTACAACAAAAACGTTTGAAGGCAACCCAATTTTACGTGAAGAAAACTCAACGATCTTAAGACCTATCAAACAAATTACTTTGAAAGTACTTGATGGTGAGATTGGCATTGTAAAGTCTTTTTTATCTTATGAGGCTTCAAACTTTTTAAAAAAAGCCATTGTAGGTGGATCATCAGAAAGTAAATCTAAATTAGCAATGATAAAAGCAAGAGAAGTTGTTAGTGCAATGACTTCTAGTCAACTAAAACAAGTTACTAAAGTTTTTAAGGGTTTAAATATACCACAAAATATTTCTAAATTTTTGAAAAAATCTCCTGCTGGTTTAAATAAATTTATGGCATCAGAAGCCAACTTTGCAGTTATGTCTGTAATTGGAAGTTTTATTTCAATGGGCATCTATGACGGTTTAGATGTAAGCACCATGAAAGATAAAATTTTAGCTCTTGATCCGATTCAGTCAAATTATACTGTACAACATTCTTTTGCTTCAACTTTAGTTGGTGGTAGTGTAAATCGTCATTTTTATTCGTTTTTTAATAATAAATTTGATGTATTTTATGATCGTTTAATGAGTTCTAAACCATACATGAAAACTTTAAAAAGTAGCAATAGTAATGTTTTTAAACATTTGTTAAATAAAGTAAAGTCAAGCATCGCTGGCAGTATAAAAGTATTAGATGCAAAATCAGAAGTTTTAGGCAAAAAAATGTTTAAGGCATCGAGGCTAGGTATCGTTCAAAAAGAATCTGGTCAGTCTTTGGCAGCTAAACTTGGTTTAGTAGGAGTTGGAGAAGGCACAGCATTTTCTTTAAAGGGACTTTTAAAAAGTATTAGTACGGGCCTTGCTTATGGCATGGTAGCTAATTTGGTTATTGATACAGCAATTGTTGGAATAAAAGGTAGACCAGATACTTTAGTTGTTGGCGGAAATAGAAACAAAAAAACAATGTTTGCTGATTATAATTCAAATAGATTTCAAAAATCTCAAAGTAAGGTTAAAAACTGGTTCAAAGAAAGAAAGTTTGCTCTACTTGATCTTTATGATCAATACAGAAAAACTCCAATAACTAAAATTGTTAGTTCTGTTACTGGTTTTACTGGTGCTTATTTAGGTTCTGTTATTGCGGGTGCTATTTTAGTAGGTGGAGGAATCCCAGCAATGGTTGGTGGAGTTATGATTGCAAGTCTTTTTGGTGGAATCGGTAGCTTTTTAGGTCGATGGGCTACACTTAAATTTGAGCGTGGCAAAACTATGAAAAATGTCAGACGAAATTTTGTTGTTAAACGTCTTAAAAAAGCGATTAAAAAAATGGATATATACATTAATGGTGAAATCACTGACTCTAGGGTAAATAAATTAGCCGAAGACAGATCACAAGATATGTATAAGTTAGAGTCTAATGGTAAAGTTTATAACAATATGTTTTTTGTAAAAGATATAGCAGATATTAAAGTATATAAAGGTGGAGAGTTTAATCAATTACAAATGGATGAAAATCTAGGAGAAAACTTTGATCTTGAAGCTCATATTAGATACAACTTTATTGATATTGAAGGAAACGAAGGTCGGTATGACATCGTTGATAACAAACTTTATCAAGTAGGAAACATCCAAGAAAACAATGGTTTTGATGTATTTTTTGTCGAAGATGATGAAGAAGTTACAGTTACTGATGGTAAATTATTAAATAAAGGTAATTTTAGAGTATTATCTAACGGAATCGTAATGACCTTGGCTGATTTTGATAAAGAAAAATGGGTTATCAAAGGTATTAATGCAAATACAGATATGTTTTTACGAAATTTACAACAACGATTTACATGGAATTGGGATTTAAAAACATACCTAAGTACAAGTAAAATTAGTTCTGTAAATGCTTCACTAAATCCTTACTTAGCTTTGTTATCTAGCGAAGATATAAAAGTAGAAGATTTAACAAAATTTCTTAGAATTAACTTAGAAACAAATCAAGAAAAATCATTAAAAAATCTTGAAAAAGTATCAGAAGAAAATGAATCAGACTTTTTTGAAAGACTCGAAAGTAATGGTGTAAATCAAGAACAAATTAAAAAATTCTCTTCTATGGATATTTCTGAGTGGAAAAATATTCTTTCAGGTAAAATAAGAAGAGGTGCTAAAAACCATTCAGAAAAGCTGATTTCTAAATTAAAAGAAATGACTAAAGATAATCTTTTGTCACAATTAAAGTTAGAGATAGAAGATGCATCTAATGAAACGGTTTGGGATTCAGTCGTTAGATTATCTTCTCAAGATCAATTTATTGCTTCTTATGCTAAGTAAATAAAGTTATTTAAATTTTAAGAGTATGAGAAGTTCATATAATCTTTATGCTTAATTATAACTGGCTTACATACTATTGGTCTGTAATGTTTACAATATTGTTAATCGCAGTTATAGTATTAATTTTAGTAAGTTTTCAGAATAAACAACAAATGAAAAGGCTCGAACAATATTTAGCTCCAGATAAACCATCAGACTTGGTTTTGTCTAGTAAGTTATATAGTTTAAATGATATCCTTATAAATTATGGTTTCTCTGTGGGGATTGGTAGCGGTCCTTTTTCCCCTATTGTTGATTATCTATGCTACTCTTATGATGTTGAGTCAAATCCTTTCCAAAAAATTTTACTAACTATTGATAAAAATGATAATTCTTTATCAAATTTTACCTCTTTGTCTTCTTGTTCAGAGGTTTATAAGCACTACAATATTTTAACTTTAGACTTCAAGAGTATAGAAATAGAAATTGAAAATCTAATTATTAATGTAGGTATTGAGAATCGAATCGAATACTCTACCTCAAAAAAAGGTCAGATAGATATTACCGAAGAAGAAATTCCTCACGTTTTTATATTCATTGGTAAATTAACTCTAAAAAAAATAGAAAAAATATTAGAAATAAATCCTAAAAAACTATTAGATTTAATAATGCTTAAACTAAAACTTCAAACTGGAGAAAAAGTTTAGCTCTTAAGAGACTAAGATTATTAATAGCAGAAACTTTAAAGCATATTAGCATTTGTGGTAGGTAACTCAATCTTTGATTTACAAGCCTTACATTTAATTGGATTATGAAACAATGGGGTAATTGGTTTTAGATCAATTAAAGCCGTACAACGCATACATCTAAGTTGCCTTGGAGTTACTTTTTTTTGGCAATGAATACATTGAAATGTATGACCTATGATAAAACGCTTACTTACTGGCGTTTTTTTACCACAGGTATGCTTAATAAAATAATAACTTTCTTCATCATATATAGTTTGCTCTTCAACAACTATTATTTTTTTCTTTTTTGAGAATATAAAATAAGTGATTGGAAAGAAACAAAACATTATAATAAATACAATTACTTGAAGCATATATAAATTATATAACTATTTACTAAAAAGAGATACTATCAATAAGATAATGATAGATTTAACATAGCATTTAAAGTATTTATTTTCTTAAATTGGAGATGGGTCTTTAGTCCCATTATAAAAGTTCTCTATTGGAATAAATTCCAATTGCCAAATTGAATTATAAAAATTATATTTTTTCTTAAAATGCTGTAAATAACAAAGTATTGAAAAGACTACAAAAGTACCCTTCAAACATGATAAAATGTAAACCTACAAATTTTGTTTTACTTTCATACATCTTTATTTAAGAATTGATATAGTTTTAAATTTTTAGAAGAAGAAATAAAATGTTGTAGTATTATGATAGAGACCACTCTGGCAAGGTACACCATAGGATTTAGTGCGATTACTTATTATTTTTATATTTTTACAGTTTCAGTTTCTTTGTTGTGATTCTCCCATAGAAAATAACAAAGAATGGCGTTTTTTATCCTTAAAAAAGAGTTCAGTTACAAGTTTTTATCAAAATAACCCCGAAGCTGACGTTTTGATTACTTATTTAAACTCACAATATCAAATATCCCCAAGAGTTAGTTCGATTGATTATTCAAGTTATACAAGTTTTGAAAACATAGATGAGTCTTTAGGCTATTGGATAAAAATAAGTAAAAATATTGCAATTAAGTTTGCAAGTACCCCAATTATCAAAATAAGTTCTTTTTTACCATCATGGCACATGATTAATGGTAATGGAGAAACAATAGAGACTTTTTTTACAAATCATCAAGAAGTTAGCAAGGTTTATAGCTTTGAGGATAACTCTTGGCTTGACTCTACAATAAATGAAAAAAGGGAGATAAAAAAAGGTTTTACACATTTAACAAAAAATAAATCTTACTGGATACGTAGCGACTATAGATATCATATAAGTAAACAAGTTTCGTTCAATCAAGCTAGAAAAAACCACACGATGTTGGTTGATAATTCAAAAGTGTTCGTATTAGGAGGAGAGTCTTCTGGTGTAGTTAGTGACTCTGTAGAAAGTTTTTCATTTCAATTTCATTTATGGACTCATTTACCAAATTTAATAAATGCAAGGTATGACCATAGCTCTGTTATTTATAAAAATAAAATATATGTTTATGGGGGGCTCTCTTCAACAAATCAAGATTTATCATCTTTAGAATATTTTGATGTGCAAACTTCGAGTGTTTGGCAAGAAGTTGTAAACTCTAATCAGCTTAGATCAGGCCATAATGCTATTGTAGACAAAGATAAAATGTATATTTTATCAGGGTTTTCTTCTATTAATAATTCAGGTAGTTTAACGAATGAAATCATTTCTTATAATTTTTTAACAAATAAATGGAAATCAGAAGCTTTTGGTGGAAACATTAGAATCCATCATCAATCTATATTGATTGATAATAAGATTTATATTATAGGTGGAACCTCAAAAGTTTTTGATGTTTATGATTTAACTTCAAAAGATTTTACTAAAGAATCAAAGTTAAACTTTTTTAGAATGCATCATCAATTATATTATTTTAATGAAAAAATTTATGTAATAGGCGGAGAAAACGAACAAGGAAACTTTTATGAGTCTATTTGGGCATATTCATTAAAAACAAAATCTTGGGATTACGATGTAACTCATTTTTCAAAACTATCAAAATTTTCTTTATTTGAATATGAAAATAAATTGTTTATATCTGGAGGTGAAAACTCATCTCGTTTAGAAAACTCAGATTTTGAAATTGTTAGTTTAGATGCAATTAATAACACGACAAATAATAGCCAAGTGCAAATTAGTATATTAACGACAACATATAATGTAGGTTTACTTGGATTAAATTTAAATAGTTTTGATATAGATAGTGATTTATATTATGAAAGCTCTTTATCTTTTCAAATAAACAGTAGTAGTAGTGATGGTTTTATTAAAACTTCAAATGTTGACTCTAACTCTAAACTTTTAACTTTAAAAAATAATCAATTAATTAATTGGAGTTCTCTTTTAGATTTAAATAAAGATTATGATAATGTTTGGTTAAAACTGCAGTCTTCGGATGGACAAGGCAATGCTGAAAGTACTATTGTGACTGGGCCTATTTCTATTTATAATGGTTGGCCTCAAGTTACATCTGTTCAAACTAAAAATAGTTCATCAGATATAAATATTACATATCAGCTAGCAGATATTGATGCAGATTTATTATCTGTAAAGTTTGAGTACTCAGTTGATAATGGTTTTTTATGGAAACCAAGCATTAATATAAGTGGTGTACTTGCTTCATTAAGTATGACAAAAACTCATCAATTGACCTGGCATAGTTTTTTAGATATTCAAGGGGATTTTAATTTTATAAAAATTAGATTATCTCCTTCAGATAATAAAACAAGATTTCAAAGTAATTTGGTGTCTAAGAGTTTGGAAGTATTTAATGGCATCAATCAAGTTCCAAAAGTTAAAAATATAAATTTGCTTGGTTTAAAAGAAGCAAAAAACTTGTTGTTAAGGCCAAAATTTGATTTAAATCAACAAATTATCGGAAGTGAATATAGCTTAGACCAAGGTACTTCATGGTTAATAAGCTCTTATACTCATAGCGGTCTATTAACTACAAAAACTTTTGAATATATAGAAATTAAAACATTTATAAAAGATTCAGATAAACATCTAGTAGATTTAGACTTACGCTGGAAACAATCCACTAATAATAATTGGGCAAATATCAATGGCATTATTAGCTCAGTAAATAATATAAAAAGTGAAACAGAAGTTTCTTTGATATGGCTTAGTTCAGTTGATATTAGTGAAACCTTAAGTAATGTACAAATTTCATTAAAAGCAAATGATTATCACTTAGGAGAGAGTAGCTATTTTGAATCTTTAAATTTTGAAATTTATAATGCTAATGTAAGACCTCAAGTAATCATTGCTTCTTCTATTAATATACCAATAGAGTCTGTATCTTCTTTGCTTGAGCAAGATGGTATAACAAGTTTTGTTGTGAGTATAAAAGATAGTGATTCAAATACTTTTGAATTAGAGTTGTTTTACTCTTTTGATGAGATAAATTATATAGAAGCAAGTGATGAACTTATATCAGGTAATAATACTTCAATAACAACAACATCACCAGAAACAATTTCTTGGTTATCAGCTTTAAACGTTAAATTAAATAAAGATATAATACACTTAAAAATGAGAGTATTTGATCAAAAGCAATATAGTAGTGATGTTTATTTAAGTTTAGATTTAAAAGAAACTAGATATGATTTAATTAATAATGAAATAAGCATTTTATCAGGACGTGCTTTTCAGAGCGGGTTTGATAGAAATGGTTTATGGCATCAAATAGGAGGGAGAAATTCAAGTGGATTTACAACTAGTATCTTACAAATAGTTTTCCCTAACTTTGAAGTTGAACAATTAACGACTCCTTACAATAATAGTAACTTTAGTGCTTCTTATTTAAATAATAAAGCTTATTTGTATGGAGGACTATCACAAGATAGTTCAAAATTAAGTACCGTATTAAATATATTAAACTTTAGTACAAACCCAGAAACAATAGAAACAAATATTGGGGGTTTACAAACAAGAATCGATCATAGCGCTGTTTGGTATCAAGATAGCTTGTATTATTTTGGTGGGCAGTCTCTAGATGGGGTTTTGAGTAGTTTAGAAGTCTATAATCCTTCTACTGGTTGGAGTGTGAAAACTAGCTCGCCTAGTCCAAGATATGGTCATCAGTCTTTATTATATAAAAATAAAATGTGGGTTTTTGGAGGTTTTACTTCTAGAGACTCTTTGATTTTAGCAACTAGTGAAATATTAATTTATGACTTTGAAAAAGATACTTGGAGCAATATATCTAGTGATATAAGTCCAAAAGCATTTTTTAGTGCCAAACTTTGGAACAATAAAGTCATTTTAGCAGGTGGGATACAAGAAGGAAAAGTTACAATCATTGATTCATTAGCTTCTTTAGATTATATAAATAAAGACAATTTATCTCAAAATATTGAAGAGTTTAATTTATTAACTTTTTCTACACAGATGTTAGCAAAACCCAATAAAGTATATATTTTTCATGATTCAATTATAAAAAATAATACCTTATATAATTTTGGTGGTTTAAATGAAAACTCTCAAACTTTAAATACTTTATCATCAATATTATTAAAAGATAAACTAACTATTAGTTCAAATCATCCTTCTTACATTAAAGAAAATAAAATATCAGGAGTAAATTCAAAAATTAGTTTAAACTTTAAAATTTTTGATGCAGATATATTAGATAAGTCATTTGTAAATTTATCGTACTCTACTGATAACTTTAAAAGTTTTCATAAAATTTATAAGAATGCATTCATTGGACAATCTACAAAGCTTAGTTCAAATATTACTCATACATTAATATGGGATACATTAAAATCTTTGCCTAAATTAGACTTTACAAGTTTAACTTTAAAATATGTAGTAAAAGACTCCTTACTCGGAACATCTAATGTTTCTTACTCACCACAATTTTCACTTTTTAATAGTGATAGTACAAGCCCAATTATTAGTAATCTATCAAGAATAAATAATAGAGATCAAATTAACTTAAGTTTTGATCTTTTAGATGTAGACAATGATTTGATGAAAGTTACCTTAGATTACTCTTTAGATGGGATTAACTTTCAAAAAGCAAAGCTTGCAAATACAAAAAATCTCTATTCAAGTAGAAACTCAATTTTAATAACTTGGACTTCTTTAGATGATATAAATTTTACGACTAGTATTTATTTAAGACTAAATGCAGATGATAGACATATTGCTTCAAGTACAAAAAGTAGCTTAAGTAGTTTTATTTTACAAAATGGAGAGACTTTACCTAAAATAACAAGTTTAGAAATTAATGGTTCTCGTTTTGATATAGATATTTCTTGTCATTTATCTGATGATTCATCACTAGCATCAAATTTAGGTCTAAAATTATTATACTCATTAGATGGTGTTCATTTTATTAAAAGTGAGTCAATTGACAATATAATAATCACTAGTAATGATACTGACTTAAAGTTTGTTTGGCACTCTTTAAAAGATATTATTAGTGATGAAAGTGTTGTTTATATAAAAGTATTAGCTTTTGATGAAGTAGGAGATGGTAAAGCTCTACAATCGGATGTTTTTCAAATTAATAATAATAATTGGACTATAGATTTTACACTTAAAAAGCCTAGAACAAACCATAGTACGATTACATATGAAAATAAAATTTATATATGGGGAGGGCAAGATAAACAAGGAAATATTTTAAATAGTTTAGAGGTATATGATCCAAATAGCGGTGAGTGGAAATTATTTAAGTCTGGCGGAATCAAAAGAATGAACCATAGTGCTGTACTTCATAAAGCTAAAATTTATTTTTGGGGTGGAGAAAATTCAGATGGTAGATTAAATAGTACTGATGTTTACGATATTTTAAATAATACTTGGAGTATAAAACAAGAAGGAGGCTCATTAAGAACCAAACATAGTGCTCATTTATATAAAAATAAAATATACTATTTTGGTGGTAGAGAATTTGGTTCAAATCGTTACAACACCGTTGATGTATATAATATAAATACAGATACTTTTTCAATTAATTTAAGTGGTGGTCATGGTAGAGATGCTCATGTTTCAGCATTAATTAACGATAAAGTTTATTTGTTTGGTGGTTTAGGTCAAAATGGTTTTGAAGATAGCATTGATGTATTTGAGTTTTTACCTTGGAGGACAATCAATACAAATATTGATCGTTCAAATCATTCAAGTATAGTTACAAGTAATGGTCTAATTTATATTATTGGTGGGGAAAATTCTAGTAATTTAGTTACTAACTCAATTGATATTTATAAAATAACCTCTACAGATTTAATACTTCAAAATACATATTATTTTAATAATGCTCGAAAAAATCATAGTAGTATTTTATTGGAGAATAATATTTATATCATTGGTGGTGAAAATGGTAATACCGCTGTAAACGAGATAGAAAAATTTAATCTTTCATCAAAAACTAACTCTATTGTATCGACTTTAGAGACTTCTTTTATTTCTGCAAAGTCGATCAATTATTTAACTTCTATTTATCTTTTTGGAGGACTACAAAATGACAAAAATATTTATAAATACTCTGTTAGTCAAAATACTCTAACAAGTGAAAGTTTGTTATTAACTCATGCTAGAACAAGTTTTTCAGCTACTTTAATTGATGATAAGGTTTATATCATTGGAGGGGTAAATAATTCAACAGATTTAAATTCAATGGATATTGTTTCTTTAAAGGATATGACTCTTACAAATACTACTTTACCTATAGCTATTAGCTCACATGTAGCTGAGTTTTGGAATAATAATTTATATTTAAATGGTGGAGTAAGCCAAGGAGTTGAGCAAAATAAACTTTGGTCTTTTTCTATTAAAAATCAAACTTGGCAAAATGATCTGGTAAATACTAACTTTCATAAAAATGCTTCTAGTATTAGCTATAAAGATAAGATGTATATTTTAGGTGGTAAAAATAGTACAAATCAACTTCAAAATATTGTTTCAACGTATTCGCAATGGAGATCAATCATAGCTACTTCTATTAAACGCTCCGATGCTAGTGGGGTTGTAATAGATGATAACTGGTATATTTTTGGAGGAAACAACACTAACTTCAATAATGATTTATTAGTATTTGATTCTAATTCAGAAACTTTTGAAACAGGAGACTCAGGTGGTATTGCTAAACAAAATTCAAGTGCAAATTTAATTGAAGATCAAGTGATATTTGTTGGTGGAACATCAAGTGTGGGGGTTTCAAATAAGATAGAACACTATACTATTCCTAAAAAAAGTAGTGAAAAGTTGAGTGCTTTTACAAGTATAGCTAGCTATATAAATATTGGTTTGTCTGATTTTAATTACGCTAAAAGTACAAAACTTAATAATGATATTTATTTATCCGGAGGGGTAAATAGTATTTATTTATCTCAATTTATTTTGATTGATAGTGATTCTTATAAATTAAGTATAAAAGCTTCAATGCCTATTGCATTATCTAATCATTCTATGGCAAATAATAACAAAGATGTTTATTTATTTGGGGGTGAAAATCAATCAGGATTAAGTAATAAATCTTATAAGTATGAAATAGACTCCGATAGTTTTAAATCATTAAAACAATTAAAAGTGGCAAGAAAAAACCATACCAGTACTTTTTATAACTCAAATATTTATTTATATGGAGGAGAAACATCAAGTAGCATTTCATCTGGCATAGAAATTTATAATATCAAACAAGATAGCTGGGTAAAAAGAAGCTCTAAAATAAAATCAAGAACAAACCATAGTGCAAATCTTTATAATGGACGTATTTATTTCATTGGTGGAAAAGTATCAGTAGGAGTATCACTAGTACCAACATCATCGATGTTAATTTATTTTATAAGTGCTAAT
Organism: Candidatus Cloacimonadota bacterium; assembly: GCA_002402105.1. Lineage (GTDB taxonomy): Bacteria > Muiribacteriota > UBA6191 > UBA6191 > UBA6191. Next base: position 131,187 of record NVVD01000009.1, on the reverse strand, counting down.
AAGTGGGTAGAGGCTCCTAGCTTAGATTTTTCAATTTATAATCATAGTTCTGTAATCAATGATAATAAAATTTATGTATATGGAGGTTTAGATAAAAACAATCAAACAAATAATTTATTAAGGATATACGATTTAGAAAAAAATATTTGGTCAAATTCTTTGAATCTAGCTTTTAATGGTCGTCATAAACATACAAGTTTTATTGATAATTCAAAAATAATATCAGTAGGTGGTATAAGTTCACAAACAAATAATAAACTCTTAGAGATTATTCAATTAGATTTTGTTGGAGGTTCTTATCGGGGTGAAATCAAGAACACTGTTAGTAAAAGATATGGGCATAATATCGTAGCATACGAAGACTCTATATACGTATTTGGCGGTATTAGTGACAATAAAAATAAAACAGACATTTATCATCAAGATTTAAAACTTTGGACAAGTTTAGATATTCATCCATCAGAAGGAGAGGGTGCTTCTATTGCAATAAAAGATGGTTCTATTTATAGATGGGGTGGAAAATCTATAAAAACTTTAGATCAAATTGAAACTTGGAGTTTGCCTTTAAGTGGTAGCTTAATTAGTAAAGAAGTTAGTGGTATTGAAAAAAAATCAAATTATAGTGTTAATTATATTGATGATAAAATCTTTTTTGTTGGAGGGTCTCAATCAGCTAGTAAATTGAGTTCAAATATTAGCGTTTATGATATAAAAAACTCTCAATGGGAAAAAAGTATAGAAATTAATATTGCTAAAAACTCTCATTGTTCGTTTGTTAAAGAAACTTCTACTTTACTTATTTTAGGTGGAGAAAATACAAGTGGAATCCAAACAAATGCAATTGAGATATTAAATTACTCTACAAAAGAAAAATTAAATTTTGATAATTCGTCTGATATATTTGGTTTTGATGCGATTAGTTTAAGATCAGGGGCAGTTTGTGAACAATTAACAAATGTTGCTTATATTATTGGTGGAGTGCAAAAGTCTCCCTCATCTACTACTTATTTATCAAGTGTATATGAGCTAAATTTAGATACAATGTCTTTATCATTATTATCACCTATAAATGACTCCTTTGCTTATTCTTCTCATTCAATATATGAAAATAAGATATATATTTATGGTGGTGAAAAAGACAGTAAAAAACTAAATTCATTTTACTTGTTTGATACGATTAATAAAACATGGAGTACCTTATCATCTAATGAGATAGCTAGGTCGAGGCATTCAAGTGCAATTATATCTCATTATTTATTTATATTTGGTGGAGAGACGATTTTAGGTGTTACTAATAAAATTGATGTTTATGATTTAAAAAATAGTACTTGGCTCGGAAATACATTAAATGGAGAAATTCGCTCTAATTTTAAAGCTGTTAAAGTTAATAAAGCTGTACTTTTATATGGAGGTGTAGTTCAAAATAAAATAAGTGATTCTTTAGAAAAACTATCCTTAGAAAATAAAGAAGCAAGTGAAATATCTGGAGAGTTTCAAACAAATGTTAATTTACTAGTTACACTTTCAGAGCATAGTAGTGTTGTTCTTTCTGATGAATCTATTATCGTGTTTGGTGGCTATGAAAATAATCCTTCAACTTTGAATACAAATTTATATAGATTTGATTCAATAGATAAAACTTGGACAAATACAAAGGATACAATTTCTCCTTTACCTAGAAGAGCTCATACTTCAAATTATCAAAAAAATAAAATGTATTCTTGGGGAGGTTATTTATCTAATGGTGCTATCAATAACAGAATGAGCGTTTATAATACTCTCACTAAAACTTGGTCAGAAGCAATTTCTGGTGGAACAAGCCGAGCTTTGCATAGCGCAGATTTAAGTAACGGAAAAATATATTTTACTGGTGGAAATGATGACTCTTTGAATATAAATTCTATTACAAGTCATTTAGATATTTTTACTTTAGATACATGGCAAGATATAAAAGTTTTAAGTACTAATCTATCAGAATACGCCATGAATATTAGCTCAGATCAACTTTATATATGGGGTGGAGTAACAAATAGTATAAGCCAGAATAACTTACTAATTTATGATTTTTCAAAAAAATCAGAGCAAGATGGTATAGATGGTGGCTCTGCAAGAAGAGATCATTGTAGTATCCTTTATGATGATAAAATATTTTATTGGGGTGGTTTTTCTGGATCTGGTTCAGTAAATACAATGGATATTTATGATATAAAGGACAAAATTTGGAAAGTAGGAACAGAAGGTGGGACAGGGAGACAGTCTCATGACTGTGTAAGTAATAATAAATATATGTATGCTTGGGGAGGAGAAAAAAACGGTGCTATTGTACTTGATTTTGATAGATACACTTTAAATCCTTTTCATAAGCTTAACTTAGGAGTTAACCCAAGAGTAGGTGCTTTAGCTTTAGTTCATGATAGTGTTGCATATATTTATGGAGGTACATCAAGTAGTGCTTTAGATACAATGGATACTCTTTCATCAAATGGAAACTCATTTATTTTAACTCAAAATGTACATTCTTCTTCTAATAAAAAGTATCATCATGCTGGTTTGGCCAAAGATAATTTATTTTATTATTATGGTGGCATTAATGAAAATGGCGACTTTTTAAAAACTCTTGAAATTTTTGATCCAGTTAATAAAGTTTGGGATTCTACAAAACCATCTGGTTTAAGCAGTTTAGCTGGTAGTACTTTACTTGATAATGGCACTAGTATATTTGTTTTAGGGGGTGAGTTTTTAGATGGTACAATCAATCAGACTTTACTTAAATATAGGATAGATATTAATCAATGGATTAATGCTATAACAATACAGTCACCAATTATTAGTAGGAGCTATCACTCATCACTTGTAATTTCAAATGTAGCTTATGTATTTGGAGGAAGAAGAAAACAAGGGGCTGAAAAAGTTTTTACAAATTTATTTGAAGCATTTAATTTGAATGATCAAACAAAAACGCCTGTTACTGCAATGACAGGTTCTGCAAGGGCTTTTCATCAATCATTTTTTTATGATGGTTCTATTTATATATATGGTGGTATAGATAATGAAGGTAATATTATTGATACAGTTGATAGATATAGACTAGCTATTTCGGGTAATCCAGGAGTTCCAGATAAATGGTTTCTTGGAATAGATATTGGTGATCCTCGAACTTTTTCAGATATAAGAGCAAAGTCTGCTGGTTTTTTCATGAATAATAAATACTATTTATATGGAGGTATGGATTCTTCTAATGTAATTTCAAATAATTTAATTTCTTATGATCCTGTAAGGTGGATAAAACTATTAGCAGGACCATCTCCAAAAATTGGAGTACTTGGAGAGCATTACCAAAATAAAATTTATTTTTGGGGAGGAAAAACAAGTGCTTCTAATACTGATAATCGTATGGAGCTATATGATATAGACTCTAATACTTGGGCGTTAAAAAATTCGGGTGGAAACCCTCGGTATAATGCATCTTCTACAATTGATGACGATAAAATTGTTTATTTTGGTGGAAGAACAGGAAGTAATCAAACAACTCCAAATACTGCAATTGCAAGTGTTGATATTTATAATATTACAAAAGATAGATGGTTAGTTGGTAGTGAAAATAAAAATAGCAAAGAGAAACACAAAATAGAAAAGTATAAAGACAGTTTTATAACATGGGGTGGTTTAGAAAATGGTGTAAGTACAACAAGTAGTATGATTGAGTCATTTTTAATAAATCCTTGGTCGCAGGGTACACCAACTCCAATCAAGATAAAATTACATAGTAGTGCTTCAAAAGGTGGAGTTATATATACATATGGTGGCTTAGATGAAAATGCTAATACTTTAAATAATTTATTATCTTACAATATTGTATTAGATTCATGGAAAACTCTTGATAGTGAGGGAGACTTTAGACATTCTCATAAAGGAGCTATTTTTCAAAATCGTTTTTATAATTTTGGTGGAGAAAGTTCTAGCACTATACTAAGTTCAATTGATATTTTTGATATTGGTTCTGATAGTTGGATTAGTGGTTTTAGTGGAGGAGATGGTCGAAAATCTTATTCTATCTCGGTTAAAGATAGTTCGATTCAATTAATAGGTGGGGTAAACTCTAATAATATTACTACCTCTTCTTATGATGATTATCAAATATCAGTATCAAATTTAGGGTGGAAAACATCAACATTTACAGGTCTTAAGAGAAGTTATGGTTCTTTGGTTGAAGCTGAAAATAAACTATATTTATTTGGGGGTTTAGATCATTTAAACGAAAGTAAAAATGATTTTATGATTTATGATTTGTCTACTAAACTTAGTACTGTTTTAACGAGTCCTTTTTCCAAAAGGTTTGGTCATTCGGTAGCTAGATATAAAGATAAACTTATTTATTTTGGAGGAAACTCTTCGTTAGGTTCTAGTAATCAATTATTCTCGTTTGATATAAGTAGTCATACTTGGGCTCATTTAAATAATGATGGAGATAAGAGATTTTATCATCAATCTCGTATTAAAAATGGTATTTTAAATCTATTTGGTGGTGAAAATGAAGAAGGAATTTTTTCTACTATCAATAGATATGACTTAATTACTAGTAAATGGTTATCTAGTAGATTTTCTATCTACTCAAGAACAAAACAAGGTTTTTTTGGAAAAGATTCAAGAAGTTTTCTTTTTGGTGGTGAATCAGTAGAAGGCTTTGGTAATAATAGTTTAGAGTATTATGACCATGATAAAATAGATAAAAATAATAGTCCAGAAATTATAAGTGCTCAGATTGATACAGATAATTCTAAGCTCCATAAAATTCGTTTCAATTTAAATATTAAAGATTTAGATAAAGATGCAATGTCTATTAGTATCTTTTATAGTATAAATAATACAAAAGAGTATTATCCCATAGTTTACTCTCATTTAGATGGAAAGACAAAAGGGTTAATAGATGGTAATTATATTATTACTTGGTCATCTGTAAAAGACTTATCTTTAGATAATCAGGTTACAACTTTAAATTTCAGAGTAAAAATTTCAGATGGGATAGATTCAATAACTAAAGATATAAACTCTTATAATGTTTCTAGTTTTACTTCAGTTGTATTTAATAATTTGCCTAGATTTTTTGAAAAAAAATCGAGTCATACCTCAACTTTAGTAAATGGAGTTATTTATCTTTTTGGAGGTTTCACTGAACAAGGAAGCCCTTCTGCAACTTTAAAACAATATTTTATCAATGATAATAATTGGCTTTTAGATTTAATTGATGCTCCTCACTTTAGAGCAGAGCATAGTGCTAGCTATATTAATGAAAAAATCTATTATTTTGGAGGGATTGGAGTAAGTGGTGCTAGAAATGATTTTAGTGTTTATAATGTTATCCCAGTCAATGAATGGATTAATGGTGATACTCCATCAGCTACAGCTAGACGTAGACATTCATCTGTTGTGGTAGGAAATAATATTTGGATGATTGGTGGTAGAGTATCGGGTGGTTTAACAAACTCAATTGAAGTTTATAATACAATCAGCCAATTATGGACTAATCAAGATAGTCAAGCGACTGCTAGAGAGTATCACGAATCTTTTGTATACAATAATAAAATTTATATTATTGGTGGAATAGATACTAATGAAGACTTTGTTTTAGAGCCAGATATTTATGATATAACTACTCAAGAATGGTCAAAAGGTGAATCAGCTCCTTATGGATTAAAATATCAAAGTTCTGTTTTATGGGAAGATAAAATTGTTATGTTAGGTGGAAGCAAATTAAAAGTTGGAGAAACTATACATGATGGTATCTTGATTTATAATATTAATGAAGATACTTGGACAAGTACTTTGTATTCAGGTGAAGCAAGAAAAAATGCTAGTACTATATTATTAAATGGTTCTATTGACTCTATTTTTATAATAGGGGGAGAAAGTTCAAGTCAACTTGATTCAATAGATAGATTTAATCTAGGGAAATAAAAGTTTATTTCTTTTTTTAATTAATTGCTATTTGACCAGAATTTTTGAATGAGACTTTTATCTTTATTTGTTTTTTTTAACAAGTTTGGGTAATGATGTTTCACTTTTAAAAGCCATTGTTGCTTTGGTTTAAAGTATCTATAAACCCTTTTACCATCTTTGTGAAGGATAGATACAGGCTTTGGGGTTGCCTCTATAACTGAGATGCTTTTATCATAAATAAAGTCATAAACGGCATTAAACTGATTTGTACTATTTAAAGTGAAAGTAGCCTCTTTTCTAGTTTTTTCAAGAAATGAAATAGGTAGTTTTGTTTTATACTGAAAAGTTTTTACTTCTTGAGGACTAATTTCTTCATTTAGTTTTAACTGAAAGGTATATCGAATATGTTTTACACCGTCAAATTCTGTTTCTTTGGAATTTATAATTTTAGCAGGTATTTCAACATTATTTTGATAAAATTTAGTTTCTTTAGTAAATACTCCATCACTAATAGTGAATGATTTGATATTAGTTTGATCTTCGTTTTTTAAATCAAAACTAAGATGTAAACGTAAATCAATTAATTTATTTTTGGCTGAAAAGTAAGACTCAACTTTTATATTAGATGTAGTGTTTTTTAAATCACAATTTATAAAATGATGAGAAGGTTTTTTATGAATTAAATCTCCGACTCTAATTTCTTCTCCACCATCTTGAATAGAAGCTTTAAATAGAGTTCCATCCATTCTACGAACAATAGTAACATTTGAAATAAAATCAGTATCAACACCAATTAATTGATGCGTGTCCTCATTAATGAATGATTTTTTAGCTCTAACAATAGGGTATGACTCTCCAATTTTAAGAAGATCTTCTAAAGTAGTATTGATTAAAACTACTTTATTTTTTTGATCAACTTGGATTATTTGGCCAATTTCACTAACATTATTGCCTAAAACTTCATTGAAAAGTTGGTTTCTATCAATATATTTTTTAATCTCTTTTTTAGAGATCATGGTATTAGCTTCGAGCTCAGTAAAGCCATCAGCAATAGTTGAATCTTGAATTAAATGGGGAGTGATAAAAATCATCATTTCTGTTTTTTGGTGAGTTTTTGATTTATTTTGAAAAAGTTTTTTAATGAGAGGGATTTTACCTAAAATAGGAACTCTTGATATTGTTTCTCTTTCAGATGAGGAGATGATCCCTCCCATGACTATCGTATGATTATTTTTAACAAGTAAAGATGTTTTTATAACTCTTTCAGAGTAAATAGGAGAGTTTAATACCTGAACATCTGTACCAATGATCTCTTGAATCGTTTGTGATATTTCTAAAGAGATATAACCATCTTTGTTAATACGGGGGGTGACTTGTAAATCTACCCCAATATCAGTATATTCAACAGTACTGTTAACAATCCCATCGGCATTTGTAGTTTTTAAAATAGGGTTTCTTTGAGTGGCTTTAAATTGGGCAGGGTTGTTATTGGAGGTTAATATTTTAGGCCTTGAAATAACCTGTATTTTATTTTTTTGCTCGATATTATTTAAAAATATTTCAAATTGATTTTTATTTAAAATAGAAAATTTAAGTCCAGTAAGACCTGATTTTAAAGTATTAGCTATGTTACTACCATTAATATGACCATAATCAATAAGAGTACTATTTTCAACGTTTTTACCACCAACTCCTTGGCCAAACTGACTCCATTCAACTCCTAGTGAGGCATCATCATTTAAAGTTACTTCACTAATTAAAACCTCTATTAAAACTTGGGCAGTTCGAGTATCTAATTGTTTGATTATTTTTTCTGCTTTAGCTACATTTTTGTAAGACCCACTTAATATAATAGAGTTTGTAGCGGGGCTAGCAACAATTTGTATTGGGCCTGTAAATGTAGTTTTTTTAAGTAAATTATTATTTTTAAGTTGTTCTTCAGATACTAGCCCAAATAATTTATGTAACTGGTTAGCAATATCTTTAGCATTTGTATATTGTAACTGAATAATTTTTGTTGTTTTTGATTCAGGTAATCTATCTAGTTGTAGTAAGTATTGTTCAATGATTTTGACTTGATTTTCATTTTGTATATTAATAAAAAGAGCATCATTAATAAGTTTATCTTCTATAATTACTCCAGATTTTAATTTTGGGTTGAGTTGAATTAATCTTTTGAGGGTTGAAACGATTTCTTTAACTTTTTTAGGGCTTTTGATGGTGTCAAAATGGTATTGATAAATAGAAGTACCTAAAAAACGCTCTAAACCTGTCGAAGAAAAGGGTAGTGAGACAATTATCGCAGCAATAAATATATATTTGAACATAGGTGTTTAACGTTTCATTTAAGGGTTTATATAGTTTTACTAAATTAAAGATACATTAATTTAAAGAATAAGTTTTTAGAAGTAAATATTTGGTACAAAAAAAANCTCCTAATAATTTATTAGGAGTTTAAAAGGAGAACTTATATTTTATTGATCTACTGAATATAAGTTTTTAAATCTATTTTGTTTTTTAGTTTCAGTTCTAGTACGTATAACCATAGGGAATAAAGAACGAATCCCTCCACCCATCATGTACATCTGCCATAAATATTCATGACCATTCAATGAAGCTTTAAACTTTAAAGCGCTTCCACCATGTCCATTTGCTTTATTTGTTTCAATTGCTAAATGTCCTAAAGCTAAAATTGCAGGTGCTGATGATCCGATTGTGAATCCACCTTTTTTCTTTCTAGCGGCTTTTTTTCCGCCTTTTCCATCTGGATCCCATGAAAATGAACCAGTGAAAATAGCATTATCATTAACGCCTTCCATTGTTCTTCCGTATTGAACTTTTTGATCTTTTTGATCTCTATAATATTTATACCAGAAATGGTATCCACTAACTTTGCTACCTTTTAATTCACCAGGAAAAACATGCTCAAAACCACGTCCACTACCAAACCAGTTTCTCTTAAAGTCTTCCATAGTTGTATTTGTTTTTTCAAGAGCAAATTTAATAACATCTTGTTTTTCTAAGAATCTACAATACTCATCAATTTGACTAGCTAATCTTTTGTGGTCATTTGTATTGTGAGATGGATTAAACTTACTCATAAATTGATGAGTTTTTTCATAACTTACAGGCAAATTTTCTTGAACGTGTGAAAATAGTTTTTTACTGTTTTTAGATTCATCAGTTTTAACATCTGTAATAAAATCTTTGTCTAGCTTGTGTAATTGATGTGAATATTTTTCAATTAAAAAGTTTGCCGAATTAGCATGACTTGTAATAAGAGCAGCGCTAATACATAAACCAGCAAATAATGAACGTAACATAAATATCCTTTTTTTATTGTTTGATCTCTTTAGGGTTTTAACTATAAGAAGTTTTTTAATTTTGTAAAGGGTACAAAAAAATTATTTTAATTTAATTTCTTGTCCTACTTTGATTTGACCATTTGATTTGATTCTAGCTCGTAAACCACCTCTATGCTTTAAAGAGTTTTTAAGTGTACGTATATTAGTTAAATTTTCTAAATGACCACATGGCTCGGCAAGTTCAAATCCTTCTAATAATACATCTCCGATATAAAACTCTTTACCAACTAGATGATTTAAAGGTACACCTTGAGTTAAAACTGCCCTTCTTGATTGTTTTGCACTAAGAGTAACAGAGTATTCATTATATATAGCTTCTAATGCTTCTTGCTCAATTAAAGTGATAGCTGCTTCGTTATCTTCAATGTCTTTGAAGTATCTATCTCCTATAATACCTTTATTTTTTATAACTTCTACTTGAATGATTGAAGATAAGTCTTCTTTTCTATTTTTTGCGATATTGATTTCTAGTACTTTTCCTGTGAACATTTTTGGTTTCCTTTTGTATTGTTTTAAAGATTATATAATTTTTTTTGTGTAAAAAAAAGAGACTAACTTTTAGGGCTAGTCTCTTTGGTTTTTAAACTAAGTTAAATTAGTTTGTTAAAAAATCGAATTTACCTACTGGATGACAAAATGTTCCATGGAACTGGTTAGAGTCACATCTATAATAAAGTGAAGTAGAATTTGTTTTATCTTCAATAAAAAGTATTGGATTTGAAATACTAGGAGTGATAATAGGTCCTTCAAATGAAATATTCTCTGTAGAAGATGTTGGAGTGCTAACAAAATAAATAGATTGGATAGCAGAGTTTGGGCGTATATATAAAGTATACTTACTAGGATTATCAAAAAGATTAACTTGAGTGCTACTACCGATTCCACTTGTAAAGAAAATATTATCAGTAGCCATAGTTACAGTAGTAGTTGAACCAAGTCCTGTAACTGTTTCAACTACAGATACAACTCTATTTTGTGCATTTAATAGCTTAATAATAGATTTATCAAAGTTAGTTTCGTCTTCAAAATAGTCTAATGTAGTGATGCTTGAAGCATTTACAGACCCATCATTTAAGATGAGTTGTCTAAAACTAGTATTGAATAATGTTTGAAGGCTTATTTTTATAAAATCTCTTTCTGTTACTGCTTGAGGTGTATTACGGTTTTGAGAAGTTTTAGAGCTATAAACATAATTAAAATCAAAACCAGTAGTTTTCTTTTCAGTAGAGTCAACTAAAAATTCTAAGACTTCGCCTTCTTTTACATCTAAAGTATACCAATTAGCACCAGTTTTTCCATTAATTGTAAAAGTAAGATGGTATCCTCCGTTTAGATTGTTCCAGATAGATAAAAGAGCTTTTTTGTCTTCTACAATATCTTCAAGATCATTCGCATCAACATAAAACGCAGAAGTTTTACTACCTCCATTTTCTCCTTTGATTACATCAAGAAAAAAGATACTATTTTCAAAGGCACTCATTAAAGCTAATTTAGCATTGTTAAGAGTAGTATTAGAATTATTTCTAAATCCAAGTAAGTTACTATTTGTATCTTTAAAAGCGTCTAAGATTTTTTCATCACTTAATCTAGTTTTTAAAGATTCTTGGTTTACTTCATTGCTAGCAAACTCTATTGCTTTAGCAAAAGTACTAGAAACCTCAACAGTTTGAGTTTCAGTCGATTCAGAAAAGATGGCGTTACGGGCATCATCTGTTAAATCAAAATCATGAGCGGCAATATAATTGATAATAAAGCTTAAAGCATTCATTCCAGCTTTGATTGCATAAATGTCCTTTTTTTGAAAAGTAATTGTTTCATCTTGCCAATCAACTATAAGTACAGAATCTGTAGAATCAGTGGTATTTGATAAAATAAAATCTAAACTTGAAATAGAATCATTTAATGCAGCTAATAAAGATGTATCTCCATCAACAAAATAAGCTTGAATATCAAAAAAGCCCTTTAAATCACCAAGAGACAAAGATTGATCAGATTTTTTTGTTAATTTACTAGTGAAATTAAATACGTTTCGTCCTATTTGAGCGAAGTTTAATTTATTTAATAGAGTACCAAGACTTGTATCAGGGTTTGAATTATCAGTAAAATGAGCTGCTAAATTTGTAATAGAAAATATTAAATGACCTTGTTTTTTAATATTAGTATTTGCACCAGACTCAATCATTTCATTTGCAATCAATAAAGCACTATTTATACCGTCTACACTTTCATCAGCAATTAAATTAATTGCTTCTGAGCTTGTACCAAGTTCAACAGGAAACTTTTGTCCTTCAATTGTAGCAGAACTTAATTTGTAAGTTGTTGTTGAATCGAATAGTCCTTTGATTTGTACAATTCCAAGACCTGTAAACTCTCCATCACTATTTGGAATTTCACCAAAAACAAGTTCAAATCCACCAGTAATAGTTACAGGATAAAATCTGCCAATAGAAGTTGTTCGATCAAATATTGAAGCACTGAAAAAAGCTTCTCCAGCTCTCATAGTAATTCCAGTTGCAATTGAAATGGTTTTATTAAGAGTTAAAGTTTCAACAGGAATAGTTGTTACAGAGGCACCAGAACCTAATACAAGGTTTATTTTTCCATTGCTAAAATAATCCATTGCGAAGCTAGCATTAGAATTGACATAGTTGACTCTACGTTTAGCACTATTACTAGTTGGGTCAAGAGATGCTTTTAAAGTTTGTGTTGTTGTACCTCCATTAAAATTTAAAGTTACATCACACTTTGATTTACTAAAGTTTCGACAAGGGAAAACTTCTGCGATTGAATAAATAACTTCACTCAAATCTATAGCTGTTGAAGCTAAGGCATCACTAGTGCTAATTGTAGTAAAAATAGTTGAATCACTAAAAAAATCTTTTAAGTCTTCATCATCAAAGTCATCGTTTACTAAATCAGCTAATAGAGCTAAATCTTGAGCAAATTCATCATCAATATCAGTTGCATCATCAGCTAAATCTAATAAGATTTCTAAAGAATCCTCAAGGCTAGTTAAAGCTCCACCTTTAATGATGTTARCTTTTCCAAACTCTACAATTTGCTTTGTAGCAGCACTGATAAGTTTAAGCTTTTTTAATTCAGGAGAACCTGCTGTTTCAAGAGCTAGTTCAATTGTTTCTATTTGAATATCAATAGCATCAATTTCATCGTCTGTAAAATCAACTTTAGCATCTCCCTCATCATCAAAATTGTCAGGAGTAATAGGTTTTGCAAATTTGACAGGGTCTATTTTTTTTAATTTAGCTTCAACTAGTAAAGCCTTAGCATTAGAAATATGAGAAATTGTTAAACCCTGAGCTAATTTTTTTAATTTAGAGTCAGTTTGTAACGATGAGTCATTTTTTATAGTTGAGCTTTTTGCTTTTGCTAAAGTTTTTAGAGCACTTACAGATACAAAAGATCTAAATCTTACCTGATTAGCTACTAATTTTTTTTGCTTTCCTCCAGATGTTGTTACTTTACTTTCATTGGTTGAAGTTGCATAAATATATGGTAAATCTTTATCATTTAAATTAGATAGAATAGATTTTGCAATTTCTAGTGTATAAGAACCATCTGATGAAGTAATAACAGTATTACTAATAGAACCTTTTCTTAAACTAGCTAAACTAACCTTTACTCCACCAAGAGCACCATCTGTTACTTTACCTACTAGTTTTACAGTTTCAATTGTTGTTACACTTGTTGTTGAATTACTACTTGAACCACCACAGCCATTTAAAGCAATACTTAAACAAAGTATTAGACTGGTTAATAAAAATTTCATTTTTCCTCCTTAGAAAAATTGTTAAATAATATGAATTTTTGTATTTTTAATGTATAAGGTTAATTTATTGAGTTTTCCATTAAACTTTAACTTTTTAATATGAATTTTTAATTTATTTTGTGTACAAAAAACTTGATCTTTCATTAAAATATTTATTGTTTTTTGATCAAATAAGCCATTGTTTGCAGTACAAACTATTTGACCTTCTTTATTGCTATTGAAGATAAGTTTAGGGTTTTTTAATTGTACTTCTTTTATGAGTGGTGTATAAAAGTTTAATATTTTTTTATTTTGTATAGAGAGCTTTTCTCCACTAATGGTGTAAGATTTTTTAGAGTTATTGAATCCAACAATTTGAAATTGATGGATTGTGGGGAATCCAAAGTTGTTTTGGTTATTTTTCTTAATTTTTTGAGTTGGTAATTTAATTAATTGAGTAAATCCAAAAAAACTAGTAATTTTATTTTTAGTAATAATATATTGTATTGGAAACATAAATTTGATTGAATAAACTGATATACTAGTAATCAAAGTAAAAAATAGAGTTATAAATAAGATTTTTTTCATATCGTTAGTTTAATTATAAGAGACTTTAACTTATAATATACAAATGCAAGCATTGATGCAATCTTTTTTTAGTTTTAACTCTTATTTTATATTATAGTATTTCGTCACTTTAAATTTATTATTAATATATGATAACTTAACGTTTAGGCTTAGAGGTTAAAAATTATGAAATTATATAAAAACTTACTTTTTGTTATATTGATATTGTCTATGTATCATAATTTGTTTTGTAGTAGAAATGCTTATTCTTTAAGTAATTCACAAGTTAAACATTTTAATTATAAAATAACTGAGTACAAACAGTTTAAAAGTAATCAACAAAGAACAGAAGCTTTAAATATTTTAGAAGAGTTACAATCTTTATACCCTGACTCAAAAGCTTTAAAGACATGGTTTTCTGATTATTATTTAGATGAATCCAAAATATTATTTAAAGCAAAACGATTTAGAGAAGCAGTTAGCTATAGTGAAAAGGCATGGGATATTTCGCAAAGAGATGGAGAAGCTAATATTTTAGTACAGGCTTATATGGNTAATAAGCAATATTTTGATGCTATTCAATTTGTTTTATCAAATAGAGAAAAGTTATCAAATAGGTCAAAAAGATATTTAAACTATCAATTAGCTACAGCATATTCAAAAAGAGAGCAATATACTTCAGCTATTTATGTTATGGATAATCTTTCTTATCTTTACCCAAAAGACCTTGGTTACTTAACAGAACTTGCTGTTTTATACACCAAAAACGAAGACTTTGAAATGAGTGTAGAAACATTAGACAGAATTAAAGAAAGTCGTCCATTAAATACTTATGAGCAAAAATTATATAAACAATCAGAAACATCAGTAAATATGCGTGGAAAATATGACCAAGCTTATTCATCTAGTTTTGATATTATTGTTGAAAATAAATTTTATATAGATCAAGTAGACAAGATAATAGAAATTTTAGATGAAGCTTATATAGAGCAAGGTAACATTTTAAATCATTACCCAAATCAGCGTACTAAAGTATCAATTTTATCGGCTAAAGATTTTAGTGAAATGTCTGGTTTAGGTCATTCAGTCATTGGACTTAGAAGTTCGATGAGCAATGAAATTTTGATTCGTTTGGGTAGGACAAATAATTTTGAAAATTTAGATGGCTTAACAAATACTTTATGGCATGAGTATAATCACCACTTAGTGCTTCAAATATGTTCTACAAGGGTAAAACCTCCCCAATGGTTTATAGAAGGTTTGGCTTCATATATTGAACCAAAACCAAATGAAAAGAAATTTAAAGAAATTTTAGTAAAATTATACAATGAAAAAAAACTTTTTACTTCAAATGATATGCCTCTAGCTGTAAATAATTATCCTAAATATATAATGGCTAGAGATATTATAAAATATTTAGATGAAGAGGGGTATTTATCTACTATTTTAGAAAACTTAAAAAGTTTAAACCCTCATTATTCTTTTGAAGAGCTATTTATGGATAGTGTTGGTATGGATACAGCAGAACTCATCAATTTATGGTCAGAAAATTTAAAAGATGGTTTTTCTAGTCAGTAAAAATGTGTATAGAACAAAAATTACAAAAGACAAGAGATGGAACTAAGACTTTTACATTATCAAAAACTAGTAGAATTGATGATTCTTTAAACTTATTAATAGAGCAAATTATAGAGTCTTTGATTTTAAGTTATGCTAACAATGATAAAGATAAAGTAATTGATTATAAAAGTACAATTTATCTTTTGTATGAAAAATTAATCCAATTAAAAAAATATAATTTGAAAAGCATAGATAAGGTTCAACAATTTAAATTATCAGAAGCAAGCAATGATTTAGGAATGGCTTTTTATAAAGATTTTTTAAAAAATAAGAAGGATAAAAGCTTAAAAAGAGCAGAGGATTTTTTTAGATTTTACCTTTAAGTCTTTGTTTTAATAATTTATTTTTTTTATTAAAAAATCAAAAAAGATTATCTGAAATAAAAAGTTTTTATAAAGATTTTTTAGAATCAGAAATATATAAAGTATCTAAAAAAGAAATTATAGATAAATTTTATAGTTAAATTTAGAAATATTTTTCTATAGCTGGTATTTAAAGGTATTAATTGATATTATAGTTCGCTAATGTTTCAAGGTTTTATTAATTAAATGATTATATGAAACTTAATTCAATTTAAAATTAGTTAGGAGTACTTTTTTATGTTGAATCAAAAAAATTGTATCATTGTTTTAGATATGAAAACTCAAGATTTCGATTGTCTAAATCAGTTTACTATAGATTATAATGTTTCTTTTTTATTTGTTAGTTCTATACCAGAGTTGATTAATTTTCTGAATGATAAAGCTTTTCAAACTGTATTGATTATTTTCAAGGATAATGAAGATGCTTATTTTTCAGGCGAGGTTTTGGATAAATTAAACGACTTTACTTATATACCTCGATTAATAATTTCTTCTAAAAAACCAGAACAGAATGAACTATTTTTTATAAATTTACCAATTCAACAAAAATTATTTATAGATGTTTATAGTAGTGCTATTAAAGAGTTTCAATATTATAAAGACTCTTCTTTAAAGACTGTAAAAAAAAGTATTGTAGCTAAACAAAGCGGTAGGTTTAAAATACAAACTTTATCAGAAGCTAGAGACTTATCAAGAGCATTATCACATTTATGCAACGAACCAAATCGTATAGCAATGGGTCTTACTGAAATTTTAGTAAATGCAATCGAACATGGTAATTTGGGTTTAAGTTTTGATGATAAGACAAAACTTCAAGAAGAAGATGCATTATTGCTTCAAATAGACTATTTACTTTCTTTAGATGAAAATAAAAGTAAATACGTTGAAGTGAGTTTTGAAAAATATAGTGATCGTGTAAAATTTCATATTATTGATATGGGCAAAGGTTTTGATTGGAAACCCTATATGCACCTTGATGAATCTCGTACTCAAACCTCACATGGCAGAGGTATTGCTATGGCAAATATGTTAGCCTTTTCAGAAATAAATTATATCTACCCAGGTAATCAAGTAGAGTTAATCGTCTATTTAAAGGATAAAAATGAACCCTACTCAAATTTCAAATAGAGGGTTTTTATTTAAATTTGATGATACAAATTCAAATTTTTCTCAAGAAACAAATGTATATGTGGTCATTGCTAAGAACAAAGTATTTGTTGCAGATACTCATTGTGGTTGTGATTCTATGGGTTATGTAAAAGACTTTATAAAAGAGAAATGCCCACTTCATGAAATAGTAGTGATTAATACTCATTACGACTGGGATCATGTTTTTGGAAATTATGCCTTTAAAGATAAAACAATTATAGCTCACCAAAAAACATACCAATTGTTAAATAAGTTTTGGTTTAAAATGTTTGAGAATAATAAAAAATATACAGATGGTGATTGTAGTAAATGCTTACCTAATCTTTTATTTAAAGAGGAATTAGGCTTTATGCAAGAAGATGTGCGTATTTTTTATACCCCAGGACATACATCTGATTCAATCTCAATTTATGATAAAAAAGATAAAGTTTTATTTGTAGCAGATAATTTAGAGCTACCTTTACCATATTTACAAGACCCTCATTTAGATAGGTATGTTAAGTCTTTAGATAAATATGAAGCTATTAATTTTGATACTCTTATTTGCTCACATAATGGAGTAATTGATAGAAGTGTTATTGTTATGACTAAAGATTATTTGTTGGATATTATTGAGGGTGTAAAACCTAATATTGATAACTCTTTGATTGAGTTTCATGAGGCTAATTTAAAGAGTATTAGAAGCTGAGCTATAAATTTATTTCAAAAAATTAATCAATWTRRAWWRATAATAATTATATACTTTAAAAGTAAGATTGTAAGAAATTTTCACTAAATTTTACTTTATGATATGATAATTTCATGAGCAAAAAGAAACAAATTTTATTAAAATTATTAGAAGAACTTTTAATTGAAATATTAAAAGATGGGGAGGTTGATATTGATGAAAAGCAATCGATTCAAGCTTTTTTATCTCTTTCAAAAATAACAAAAGAAGAGTTTTTAGTTTTATACAAAGAGATAAAATTAAAAGTGAGTAGTACAAATAATGAGGGTTCTTTAGATTTTAAACTATTTTTTCAAAAATCATACAATGAGCTAAACTTGCATTATGAAAAACACCAAGTGATACAAGTTTTAAATAGTCTGATTAAAATTTTTAACTTACCAGATGACTTTTTAAAAAATAATGAGTCTGTTATTTTTGGAAATATCAATGAAATTAACCCGTTACATTCAAATCAAGCAAATAAAGAGGAAGTCATGGAAACTAAAATAGAAACTCATGGTAAATATAAAATTGTAACCCAAGAAGGTATATCCTTTGTAGAGATTGAGATGAATAATGAAGATGTAACAACAGAATCAGGTGCTATGAGATATTATCAAGGTAATATTGAAATGGAAGTTCCAAAAACATCTATGGGTGGCTTTTTTAAAGCAGCATTAACAAGTGAGTCTGTATTTAAGCCAAAATATACCGGTAGTGGTACTTTAGTATTAGAGCCTTCACTTGGTTGTTTTTTTGCTATAGAGCTAGATAATGAAGAGTATATTTTAGATAAGGGTGCTTTTTGGGCTTGTGATTCAAGCATTACAGTCGGGGCTTTTAGAAATACTGGCATGAACAGTTTATTTGGTGGTGAAGGTTGGTTTCAGACTTCTGTTAAAGGTACTGGTACAGTTATTGTAGCAGCTCCAGGCCCAATTAAAATCATTGATCTAAAAAATAGTAAATTAGTTGTTGATGGTTCTTTTGCCATAGCAAGACAAGGTGTATTAGACTTTTCAGTAGCAAAATCAACAAAGTCACTGTTTGGCAGTTTGGTATCAGGCGAAGGCATGGTTAACACAATAGCAGGAACAGGAAAAGTATACCTAGCCCCAATCCCAAATCATACCTCAATGCTACAAGATATCATCCGATCAGCAGTAGGGCAGATTGGTAGGAAGTAAGTTTAGTGAGCATTAAAGTACCATTTAGATTTGATGATACTGCTTTATTATGGGTAGTTGGTGATGTTTATACTCAAGAAGAATGTCATCAAATAGTCCAAGAAATAGAAAGTTCAAAATTAGAGTCACCTCAGAATAAGGGCTTTAGAGATCAAGACATAGTTTATTTTGATAAGCCTAAAATGGCGAACGACTTATTTGAAAGAATCAAAGAAGACTTACCCAAAAAAATGGGAAACTTACACTTAATTGGTATAAACACAAGACTCCGTATGTATCGCTATAATAGAGGACAAAAGTTTACTCCTCATATGGACCATTGGTATAGTCCAGATGATAGTTCAATTACTTTATTGACAGTTTTAGTCTATTTAAATGATAAATTTGAAGGTGGACAAACTCACTTTATGGAGCAAATAGAAGAAACTGTTACACCAAAAACAGGTTCAGTAGCAATTTTTCAACATAAAATAAGACATGAAGGTTGTGAAGTAATAAAGGGCACAAAATATGCATTTAGAACAGATGTCATATATGGGCTATTTCCGAAAAAGAATAAAAAAGAATTAATTGAAACTATAGAAAAGTCAAAACTAAAGCCTATTGTTAAAGAAAAAGTTTGTATTCAAAAAAAATGGTGGAAATTTTGGCTTTAAAAGAGTTTTTTTTATTAGAGAAATAATAAAATCCTAAAGCCTAAGTATGACAATAATTGAAGATATAAAGATAAGCCCTTCCATCTGGATTAGGTAAGCCAGAAATCCTAAAAGGCAACCTGTCGGGCTATTATTCAAGAAGAATCAACCAAGAACATGGTATTGTTTATACGGTATCCAATAACGAATTAATCATAATCCAGTGTAAATATCATTATTAATTAAAGCTATAGAAGTACTTGTCCTAATCTCAAGTAATTTAGAATATTCAAAATATTATCAAATCACCAATAGTAAAAATTCGTTAGAAAGTAGTTATATGAAAGTTTTAAAAGTTATCCATGGCTTTCCACCAGATTATATGGCTGGAAGTGAAGTATATTCATATCATTTAGTTAAAGAGCTTATAAAGCAAAAAATAGAGACTTTTGTTTTTACAAGAGTTGAAAATGAGTTTGATGAAAACTATAAATTATACAATGAGTGTTTTGAAAATATAAATATTCAAAGAGTTAATAAACCAAAGCGTGATTATTTATATTCGGATAAATTTTTTGATGAAAATATGGATAAAATATTCAAAAACTATATAACTAGGATAAATCCAGATATTGTTCATTTTGGTCATTTGAGCCATTTATCAACAAATTTAATTAAAATTGTAAAAGAATTAAATATACCTATAGTTTATACAATTCATGATTTTTGGCTTTTTTGTGTAAAAGGGCAAATGATAAATGAACTTGGTAAAATTTGTACAAAACCATCAAATTCAAATTGTCTAAAGTGTTCTAATTATGTAGTAGATGAACTTGAAGTGAAAAAAACTTTGAGTCATATGAATAATATAATCAGTTTTATTGATATTTTTACATCTCCATCAAAAACTTTGAAAGACTTTTTTATTAGTCAAGGAGTAAAAAAAGATAAAATAAAATATTTAAAATATGGATTTAACACTAAAAAAATTATTTATAATAAAAAAGTTTTCACGAAAGATTCAAAAATAAAATTTGGTTTTATGGGAAGAGTTATTCCTGTAAAGGGTATAAAAATTTTGATTGATACTTTTAAAGAGTTAAAAAATGAAAAATTGTTAATTTATGGGAGTATTGGTTCTCAAAAAAGATATTTAGAAACTAAAAACATAAGGTTTAAAGGAAAATATGATAATAACTCTATTAATGAAGTTCTAGGTGAAATTGATGTTTTAATTGTTCCATCAATTTGGTATGAGAATGCACCTTTAGTAATCCAAGAAGCTTTTTTAGCAGGTATTCCCGTTATTACTTCAGATATAGGAGGTATGTCTGAGTTAGTTCAAGATGGGATAAATGGTTTTACTTTTAGTGTTGGAAGTAGTAAAGATTTACAGATATTAATAGAAAAAATTTGTAGTAATCCACTTTTATTAAACAATTTAATTAATAGCAGAGATAGTGTTGTAGACATTAAAGATGATGTACAAAGCTTAATAAAAATTTATGAAGGATTGGTATGATTAGACCTTGGAGAATAACAATTGATACAAATCCAGATCATTGTAATTTGAATTGTATTATGTGTGATACACATAGTATTTATAATAAAGACTTTAAACCAACTCGTAAAATAATGGAAAAAGTGCTTTTAAATAAAGTCATTGATGAAGCACTTGCTTTAGGAGTAAAAGAGATAATCCCAACAACAATGGGAGAACCCTTACTTTATAAGCATTTTGATATTTTTATAAGTAAATTAATAAATAATAAAACTAAATTAAATTTAACAACTAATGGTACTTTCCCTACCATAGGTGTTGAAAAATGGGCAAAAAAGTTATTACCAGTTTTAAGCGATATTAAAATATCAATAAATAGTATAGATAGTAAAATAAATGAATCAATTATGGTAAATGATTCTACATTAAAAAAATTAAATGATATTAAAAAGTTTACTAAAATTAGAGATGCTTTATACCCAAAAGTTTCTATAACATTACAAGTTACATTTTTAGACTCAAACTTAAATTATTTAGAAGAAATAATTAATTTCTCTATTGAAAATAATATCAATAGAGTTAAAGGACATCATTTGTGGGTTACTTACAAAGAAATAAAGTCTGAATCTCTACAAAATTCTAATATAAAAATAGAAAAATGGAATAGTTTTATTGATAATATTAATAAATATAAAACATTAATAAAGTTAGTAAATTTTGAAAAACAAGTTTCAAAAAAGGATATAGATTTAGTTCCAGAAGCCTATAATTGTCCTTTTTTATCGAATGAAATATGGATAGATTATAATGGAGACTTTAATGTTTGTTGTGCTCCTTCAAAAATAAGACTGTCTTTAGGTAAATGGGGTTCAATAAAAAGTAGAACAATTGAAAATATGTTTAACTCTATAGAATATTCAAATTTAATTAAAAATTATAAAAATCAAAAAATTTGTACTATTTGTTCTTTAAGGAAAAGTGATGATTAATATTTCATTAGATGAAAGTCATCATATTAAAAATGGAAAACCTCTTTATAGTACTAGATATAAAAAAGTGATGAGTTTTCATAATGGTATAGCTCCTGTAGAAACAAATACAAATTCTTTTTTTATAAATTTAGAGAATCAACGATTATTTGATAGGACTTTTGTAATAGCCTATGGTTTTTATAACGAATTAGCATCAATAAAAGATAAAAGTGGCTTCTTTCATATTGATACGAGTGGTAAAGACCTTTATAAAGAAAGATATAAATGGACAGGAAACTTTAATGAATATAAGTGTGTAGTTAGAGATTTTGAAAATAATTATTACCATATTAACAACTGTGGTAAAAAAATATACGATCAAAACTATACATATGTAGGTGATTTTAAATACGGTATAGCAGTTGTCATGARTAAATCAGGGAAATCAACTCATATTACTGAAGATGGAGATTTACTACATGCTGTTTTTTTTGATGAATTAAATATTTTTCATAAGGGTTATGCAATAGCAAAAGATGAAGATGGATTTTTTCATATCAATAAAAATGGAAAGGGCTTGTATTGTCAGCGATATAAAAAATTAGAAGATTTTTATAATGGTAGTGCTTTAGCAACCACATTTGAGAATGAAAAAATTATTTTGTATGAAGATGGTTTCATAGAAAATAAATTAACGAAAGCCAATATAAATAAAAACAAAATTTTGGATGATTCATTTTCATATTTTAAATATCAAATTCTTTTTGCTATATTGAAGTTAAACGTTTTAAAAAATATAGATCAAAATAAAGATTTAAACTTACCAGTTATTTCAGTAAAATTAATTTTTAGATGGCTTTATTCTCAAAAAATAATAGATGAAAACAATAATTTAACCAGTCTAGGAAAAGTGCTAGAATATGAGTTAAAAACATTAATATTATATTGGCAAGATTTACCATTTAAAACGGTAGCTCATATGGTTGAAACTTTAAAAACTGGAAGCGAATATTTTTCAAATATATTTGAAAAGCCTTATTTTGAATTTTTAGAACAAAGTAATGAACATGCTAAATTATCATTTGAAATGAATAGATATTATAATTTAGATTATAGTAATTTAATAAAATATTTAGGTTTAAAAAATGAAATAGTTTGTGATGTCGGTGGTGGTAATGGAAAATTAACAGAAGAAATATCTAGGCAATATCCAAATGTTATAACTATTATTATTGATAAACAAGTAAATGAAAAATTAAATAATTTTAGAAGGATTGATTTTTTTGATTCTTTTGAAATAAATAGTAATGTGTTTATATTAAGTAGAATTTTACATGATTGGAATGATCAAAAAGCATTAATTATCTTAAAAAATGTATCAAAGAATATGAAATTAAATTCGACTCTTTATATTTTTGAAAGTATTGTTTCAAAAAATTCTGATAAAGGATTGTCTCTTTCATTTCATCTTTTAAATTTTGTTGGAGGATATGAACGAACATTAAATGAATTTAAAGATTTATTAACTTTGGTTAATTTAAAAATATTAGAAGTTTATGAAGAGGATAGTTTAGTTTCAATAATGAAAGTTATTAAACTATGATTTATTTAATAAGGCATGCTGAAAAAGAAAATAGCTCTGTTCATGCAAAACTAACAAAAAAAGGTTTAGAAAGTTCATTTATTTATGGAAAAAATTTAAAAAAATCAAATATAAAATTAACAAAAATTATAACAAGCCCAATAGAAAGGTGTTTACAAACATCTCAAAAAATTGCTGAGGCTTATAAAAATATAATTATTGAAGAGTCTTCTTTATTAGGAAACCCAGGTATCTTCGTAAATGATGGTGATTTGGCAATGGATATATTTAATCAATATAAATTAATTGATATAATTAATATGCAATTATCAAATCAAGAGTTAGAAGGTTTTAACGATATTAAAAATGCTAGTAATCAATTATTAAATTTAATGAAAACTAATAAAGACAATACTCTTTATATTTCTCACGATGCAATTATTTCCCCATTTATATTTTTTATAAAAAACAGAAAAAGAATAGTTCAAAATGAAATTGTTAATTACTTAGATGGTTACTCTTGTAATAAAAATAATTCATTAAATTTATGGAGTCCATATTCTATGAGTAATTTAATCAAGAAATAATTGTGTATTTAAAAACAAAATACCACCCCAACAAACCAAGGTGAAATATGATGAGTGTATTTTGCTAGTTAAAAAAAGAAACTCCATGTTGATGGAGTTTCTTTTTTTATAATCAGATAAACCACATAAAAAAAGCCCCACAGAATCTATGAGGCTTCAGAAGTTAAAAAAGTTTAAAACTTTGAAAAAGCTTCAAACTAATTCAACTAAGAGTATTGAATGGTGACCCTGACATTATCCAACTGATAAATAAATTTACCATCAGCAAATACACGACCACTAATAACAATATATGGGTTAACTCCATCTACAAGCTCTTTGACTTCTACTTCATAGATAATTTTATCATTTTGTTGTAAAATTTGACCTCGATATTGCCAATCCATCCATTGATCAAAATTGATTCTAAAGTATGGTGTACCTTCACGTTTATCTAAACCATGATAAAGCATTACATACTTAGCTACTTGAGTCATAGCATCTAAACTATAACTACCAGGTACAACAGGGTCCATATAAAAATGAGAGTAAAAAATCCATTCAGTCGCATCGACATCTTTTTCAACTGTGATGTATCCGTTACCATAACGTCCACCATCTGGTCTAAACTCTGAAACTCGATCAAAAAATAACCCAGGGCCTTCTGGTAATTTTAATTGTGTACCAATACCAATTGGTGTTGGAAGATTTGCAATCTCAAGTGATGGAGCTTTATCATTTGCAGCTTTTAAAGCTTCTTTGACATCTTTAGCCATTGTAAGACCAGGAGATGCAGCTAGTGCTTCTTGTGAGTAAAAACCAAAGTGTAAGTCGACTCCTTCTGCTAATAAAGTACCATCAGATAAAGTATATTTACCATCATACTTAACCATAAATGCACCAGGAGTATTAACCATTTCAGTTAAAACAACCTCTGCAATGATACGATTATTTTGAGCAGGGATATCTTGATAAGTAATCATTTTTCCACCGAGGTTTCTAATGAATCGATCACTTTTTGACATACAATCAAGCTCTAGTAATTGAGGTAAAAGTCCACAGGGTTGTAAAACAACTTCATTGAATACACAAAATGGCATGAAACCTTGATTGATTTTAAAGTACCAATCATCAGCTGACATATCAAATTCGTTAGTCATTTTAGCACCAATTTTGAGGTTTTGTTTTTCACCAGTAATTTCAGTTACACGAGTAATACAAGCGTAAGGAGGGTTTGGCATACGAGAGATTTGACGCTCGGTGTCAAAAATTTCGTAGTGTTTACCAAAGTATGTACTAGGGTTTCCAACAGTAAGTTCAATTAATTGAGTTTCGTTAGTTACAACAGGACGGCCATACATGTCAAAAGCTTGCTCACCAACAGCAGGTAGCTTTGGTAATGAGTCATAATAAATTTCAAAACCAAGACTATCAACAATAACAACCTCTTTACCTTCTGATGTTAAAATAGCGTCAGCCCAAACTTTAGGGTTATGACCTGGTTCAACTTTTGTAATGTGTAAATAATACTTTAGGTCTCGCATACCAGGTATAACTTGACCACGACATTTAACTTGTATTTGATTTCCTTTAATTGGTCTAAATCTACCGCCTCTAGCTTGAAAGCCAAAACCTAGATAAAGTAAGTAAAATTCAAGAATCTGTGAACAACCATCAAGCATCAAAGTACCAGGCATTACATTGTCACCAACAAAGTGAGATGTAAAATACCAATGGTTATCATCAAGAGCTAAATCAGCTTCAATATATCCAAGTCCGTGTTTACCATCATTTTTAGATATATTGATACTATCAACCATACATATATCATGATTTGACCACTTAGGAAAAGTATTAGAATATCCTTCATCTGATTGAAAGGGAACTTCAAAGCCTTGCCCAAAGCACTCATAGATTTTACCATCTACTAATGCTCTAATTTCATTTTTTGAAAAGCTTGTTTTTCTACAATGTCTGATTGGTTTGTACTCATAAGCATTTTCTGGCTTAGACCATGCAGGTAGTTGATATGGTTTTTTATTAGATAATTCTTCTGGAGTAAAATATCCAGCACATCCATTAACCCATTCGATAAATTTTTCACCATCACAGTATCCAACGCCATCAAAGAAAAATAACCAAGTACCATCACTTTGAGTAAATGATTTAATATGAATTTCATATCTTAGTGTACAAGGAGCTTTAGGAAAATCATCAAAAAATGTAAAATCAGCACCAAGTAAACGATAAACACGTTCACCCTTAACCTTATGATCAATGCCAAGATAGCTAATTAACCACAAATCAGCTTGACCAGATTCGATACAAACAGAGATAGGACACCTATTATCAGTTAAAAACCAATCGCCTGGTTTAACATCAAATTCAGTTACTACTGAGGATGGTTTAAATTCATGCAATTTACCTTCGATTTCCATGATTCTATCAACTAATAAATAAGGAGGAGAAGGAAACCTTGTTCGTTGTTTATAAGTATCAATAACTTCAAACTCAGGGCCAAAAACATCAGAAATTTTACCATGAGAAAAGTTTAAAATATCATTTTTATCCCAAATTGGTTTTTGAGCATCTGGTATAACTGTAACTACTGGTTCAGGGTTTGGGCTTACTGGTAAAAAACTTGTAGTTTGAGCAACACTAGGTAAAGCCTGATATGGACTACCAAGTAAGATTTGCTCAAGTCTCATTAAGTCTTGTTGATCTCTTAAAAAAGTATCATGGGCATCAATAATTGCACTTTGAACTCTTAAAAAGTCTGTTTGTTGTTCACCTGTTAATTGAACTTTGTTTTGTTGAGGAGTTGATTCACTCATAATCATCCTTTGAGGTTCATTGGTAATTTGAATATTTTTTGTAATTTGTATATTTTGTTTTTTATCAACTTCTACAGTCTGAATAGGAGCTGAATTTATTTTAGAATTAATGATTTTATTGGTTATTTTAATTGGTTCTGTTTTAGCTTTTGGAATACTTTTAACTTTATCTAACTCATCAACAAATGATTGAATGTTAAATTGACCAAGTGTACGACCAACATTTGCTTTAATTGAGAGTTGTTTTTTAACTTCTTTTATTTTGGCTTCACCAAGTAAAGTTAAATCCATTTTTAAGCCATGAGTAGCAAGCATTGCTAAACTATGTAAAAGTTGACTTTCATCATCACGTTCTACAGTATTAGTTGCAACAGCAAAATGTTCTTTATCAGCTAAAATATTTTGAACGTGTCTAGTGACAGAGCCTTGTGGTCCGACTTCCATAAATAATCTAGCTTGGTCATTATAAGCGTTATTAATAACTGGCTGAAAATCAACACATTCACAACAAGTTTTTGTAATAGCTTCAGAAACAGATTTTTGAGTTAATGGGTAAGGTAAACCAGTAGCATGAGCATAAAAGTCTAAGTCTTTAATAGTACTAACAGGATTAGACCATAAATCTAAAAGAGCTTCTTTGTCTAAGTCCATGATCTCACAATGATAAACTTGTGGAATAGGAATCTTTAAGGTATGAACATCTAAAGATTTTATAAAGCCATCGGTATCTTCTTTAACACCAGCGACCATACACTCTTTATCTGTATTGACCATACATAAAAAAACTCTTTTCCAGTCTTTTAATTTAATTTTAAGTTCGTCTTTAGATAGATAAACTAAATAGCTAGACCATTCTATTTTTTCATCCGTTTCAAAATACTTTTGAACAGATAAAAAATCTCCAGCTGCATGATGAGAAAAAACTTCATCATTTTGTGCACTTTCGTAGTATTCGTCCATGTTCCAGACTTTTAAAGCAGATAAGCAATTAATTTCTCCTCCAGAAAAGCCAAGTATTTGTTGAGGTTCTATTTTAAAGTCTTTTAAAAATAAATCAGTAAAAAGCCATGAATGAAAAGTAGTTGCAAAACTAATTTCAAAAACACTCATATCAAATAAATCGACACCTTCATTTGCCCAGAGTTTATCTTCACAAGATAAAATTTTAGCATACTTAGAGTCTTTACAGATTCTTTTAACAAGGTGTGGAAACTTTAATAATATTTCACGACCCATATTTGCGTATAGATTACCAAAACCTGGATATAAAAAAGCAAGTTTACCTTTATCCATCATAGGATTATTTGTAAAGTAAATACCAGTAGGGTCCCAAACTTTTTGAGAGTTTTTATTTAAATGATCTATAGCACGTTTAATTTTCTCATCAAGTTTATCTGATTTTGAAATAATACTAAGTGTTAAATCATTTGTATTTCTATTTAGTAAATTAGAAGTGTAATCTTTATTAGCTAACTTACTTTTTAAGCTAGCTAGGTCACTTGCTTGAAAAAAGTAAAGCTTTTGTTCAATTTTACTCTTAGCAATAATATCATTACTTTGTTCTTCAAGAATCATCGTTTGATGAAATCCTTCTGAGTGATATGAATGAATCAATACTTTTCTGTTACCCTCGACTTTGTTATTAAGCCAAGGTTTAGGGCTGTTTGGTACAAAAAATCCGTTATCCTTGAAGTCTAAAGCATTACTTGGTATAAAACATTCAGATAAAGATAATATTCCACTTAAAGCAGAACTTAAAAATTGCACTGATCTTGTGTCTCCAAGCTGAGTTTTAATAGAGCTTAAAGAAACATCAAGTGAGCTATCAACTATCAGTTTATCAGGGTGAGTTGATTCAAGGTGTGCAATATTATTGTCTTTTAGATAAGAATTAAGTTTTAAGTCTTCGTTTCTAAAATTATCTAGCTTCAAAATATTAGCTAAGATTGGATTTTTATCTTTTAAAGCTTGTTTTTTAAGTCTTAAAACCAAAACTACAGCGCCATCTGACATTGGTACTTTTTGATAAAATAAGTCTTTTTCAGTTAATACAGATTTAAAATCTAAAGGGATATCAACCGCTCCAACAACCATAGCATCAACTTCACCACTTAAAAGAGATTGTCTAGCTATTTCAAGTGCTTTATATGCAGAGCCTTCTTCTTGAAAAACAACATAAGAAGGTCCTTGAATATCCATTTCAGAAGAAATACGATTAGCAGGAAAATTAGGAATATCTCCGATTACATCATCAGAGTTGATTGCTGGGCAAATCGAATCTTTATATTTATTAAGTAGGTCTTTAAACTCTGCATCAGAAGCATTTAAGTCAAGTTGAGATAAAATCTTTTGGATAGACCTTGGAGATTTTAACCTGATTGTATGTTCTGCTATGTTTGCATTCCAGTTTAAACCAACAATAATACCAGCATTTTTTAAATCAAGATTTTGATGACGTTTAATAGCTTTTGAGGCAACTTGTAATATTAGTAATTGTTGTGGTAAAAGCCTTTTGACTTCGTTAGGGGTCATTTTAAAGTTTTTAACTAATACGGTTTGATCTTCTAAAAAACCACCTTTAATAGATTTATTTAATAATTTGTCCCAATTAAATTGAGGCCATCTACCTTTTGGTAAGTCACTAAAAATATCTTTATCACTAATTAATAGTGAGTGTAAATCGTCTAAGTTTTTAATATGAGAAAACTCACATTCTGCACTAATAATAGATATATCTTGGTTTTCTAATGCTTCTAAGTCAGATGTTTTTAATAAGTTTTGATGAAAACTTTTATCATATTCTTCAAAAATAATATGAGCATTTGTACCACCAAAGCCAAAACCACTACAAGCACCACGTCTAGGGTGATTTTGTGGCTTTTTCCACTCTGTTGCTTTATCAATTAAATAAAGAGGGCTGTTTTCAAGCTCTAATCTACTGGCTGTTTGTTCAAATAAAGTAGGAGGTAAGGCTTTTTCTTTTAAAGCCATGATAACTTTAATAGAGCTTGCCATTCCAGCGGCACTTAAACAATGGCCAAAAAGTGATTTGATAGAACCAATACCAAGTGATTTTGTATTATTATCTTTAAAAACTTTTTTAAGTGTTTTAATTTCACAGGCATCACCAACATTTGTTGCAGTACCATGACACTCTACAACATCAATGGTTTTTGGGTCGATACCACAAGATTGATAAGCTTTGTCTAAGGCTCTAACTTGTCCATCGTGAGATGGGGCTAAAAGTCCACCGTCTTTACCATCACAACTTAAGCCAGAACCTCTAATGACACAATGGATATTATCACCATCTTCAATTGCTTGAGATAGGGGTTTTAAAATTAAAGCGCCACCACCTTCACCAACAACAAGTCCATCGGCATTTTCATCAAATGGACGACATTGATTGTTAGCTGAGTAAGCACCAAGTTGAGAAAAACCAACTTGTAAAGCAACCATTTCAGAGCGATTGACTCCGAGTGCAATCATTTGTTTTGCTTGTTTTGTCCAGATTTGCTCGCAAGCTAAATGAATAACATACAATGATGAAGCACAAGCAGCATCAAGGGCATAGCTTTGTAAACCAAGCCCAAAAAATTTAGAGCAAATTTGAGCTGGTAATGCTGATTGATGAAAGTTTCTTGGGTCTATTTTAGTTTCATTTTTATTTGAATGTAGTTGAGTGACTAATGATAATAAATGGTCTTCTGAGGCTTCTTGGGCTTTTTCAGTGGAAAAAGTTAAGTTGCCAAGTATTAAACCAGTGTTTTGTAAGCTTTTTGAACCAAACATATTAGCATCGTTTAAAGCTTCATCAACAATGTGTAAACACCAATGAAAATATGGGTCTAGTTGAGATAAATTATCAACTTTATTTTCAAATTTAGATAAATCTACATCGTAGTCTATATAGGCACAATGTTTAGAGTAGGTTTTATCAACACTACCTTTTTTACCTAGTAAAAAGTGTGGGTCAAGACCTAGTCTTTCTTTTGATATTTCTTTTGTTTGTAACTCTTTGTCTCTTATTTTTGTCCAAAAACTTTCTTTTGTTTTGGCCCCTGCAAACATGCAAGATAAGCCAACTACTGCGATTGGTTCACGGTTCATTTGTTAGCCTTTTTTGCTTTAGTTGTATAGCTATTAAAAGATTCATTAAAAATTGCTTTCCAACCTTTACCATATGCAATTAAGTTTGAGTCTTGATCAAAAAACCAAGTATCTAACTCTGCTTTAAATGCTTTTGTATCAAGTTTATTAACATGAATCATACATTTAACTAAGTTACCTTCAAAAGGTTTAACTTGATAGTACTCATCAAAACCTTGAGGGATACCAATACAACCTTGAGTTTTACCAAGCCATACAAGTCCCATTTGAGCCATTCCATCTAAAATAACAGGGTCAGAAATCCATGTTCCTTTTGCATTTTTTATTAAATCACTAGGGTTTGAAGTCTCTAAAATCGCACCGATACCGATTTCTGAAAAGCCCGAAATACTTTTAATACATTGTAAGCTTTTACCATGAAAAAGGTAGTTTTCATAAACATCAGACATGGATTCATCAAACTCTTTATAGTCTATTTTTTCAGGTAAGCTAGGTATATTTAAACAAGGTTTTTCAGTAGCAAGTAAAACTTTAGCTCCGTACTGTTTAAATTTATTATTTTCATCAAAAATATCAACAGCTAAAAGTACTCCATTTTCAAGACGATCTTCAAGGGTAACAATAAAGTTAAAGTCTAAAGAGTTTGTATCAAAAGAAGCTCCTTTAAATACTCTTAAATCACTTAATTTTACTAAATGTAAATCAGGTGCAAAATAATTTGCAGCTTCAAGGATATACTCCATAACCATAGCCATTGGCAAAACAGGGTTTTGCAATAAACAATGATCTTTTAAATAAGTATCTTCATCAACTTTTACAGTTTTAGTAAACTTTAAATTTGGTTTTGTTGAGTCAATTGAGTTTCCACCAAGCTCTAAATTACCAGCACCAACAATAATTTCATTTGTAGTATGAGGTCCGTAAGCTAATTCTTCTACAAATAATTGAGCACCGATAGTTGGAGGAATCAATCCAATACCTTGTGATTTAAACATTCTAGCTAGTTGAGGTGTTACCATCCCACCATCAAAAGGCCCCCAATTATAAGAAATCATTCGACATCCAGCAAAGTGTTTTTCAAGTCCTCTAGCTAGGTGGTTTAACATCTCATTTGATGCGGCATAATCAGATTGACCTACGTTTCCAAATTTACCAGCTACTGATGAAAACAAGCCAATAAACTTTAATTTCTCACCTTTTAACAAATCTAAAAGAGAAAAGAAACCATCAATTTTTACTGATACCACACGCTGAAATTGGTCTTGTGTTTTGTCTGTAATTAATTTGTCATATAAAACACCAGCACCGTGAATTAAACCAGTAACAGCACCAAATTTTTGTTTTACATCATTTAAAACTTTTTGACATTTATCTAAATCAGTAACATCTAAACTATGATAGCTAGCTGAGTGACCGTTTTCTTTTAGATAATTAAGTTGTTTATGTACATCAAGTGCACCACGTACTTTAGATGCTCTTGCATCAATATCTTTTGGTGTAAACTTTCGACCAGACTTTTTAAAAGCTTGAATCAAATATGATTTAATCTCTTTATCTTCACAATCTAGTTTTAAGTCTTTAACTTCGTCTAAATCAATAGATGATCGTCCAAGTAAAACATAATGAGAAGGAAACTCTTTAGCCATTTCTCTAACGACTTCTGCTGTGACTCCACGTCCACCACCAGTAACTAAGATTACATCTTTGTTATTTAAGTTAAAATCATTTTTAACATAGCTATGATCAATTGGTGTCGCTACTGGTACTTGAGTAAATCTATCATCACCAGTATATGCAACCTCAATAGTTGTATGATTTGAAAATAGCTCTGAAACTAAATGTGTTGCAATAGTTTGTAAAGAGTCACTTAAATCTAAATCGATTAATCTTGATTGAGTTTGAGATGTTTCTTTTGCCATACATTTGATAAACCCTGCAAGGCCTGCGATTGATGGACAATACTCTCCACCTTTTGCGATACCAAATGTTCCGCCCATTGAGGTGACTGCAAAATATTGTGTATTTGTAGCATTTGTTTTAACCCATGAGTTTAAATACCATTGTGATAAATAAAAGTTGGCATAAGTGATGTTATTTAGTTTTTCTTGTCGTTTTTGAGGACTTAAATCAAAGTAATCAGATTTTGTTTCAAATGCTTTTAAGTTTAAAATAGATGTATAAGAGTCATCTATATTTGAAACTGCATTTTGAAATTTTTGAATATCTGTAGAGTCTAAATTAGACCCATTAGATATTTTAGCTGTTTTGTATAAAACAGAGTGTTTATCAAGAAGTTTAGATACTTCTTTGTGTAATCCTAAGTCATCTTCAATGATAAGTATTTTATTACTAAAAGTACCACGATTAAGTGAAAGGGGATTTAAGCGTTGTAGGGAGGTAATATATCTCCCTACGTCGCTACTTAATATGTTATCTACTCGACTTTGATGTGGAGTAGAAATTGTTGTTATGCTAGAGCTGTTTTTTTTTTATCATCACAAAGATATGCAATGATGTCGCCAATAGTATTTAAGATACCCATTTGAGATGGTCCAACAACAGGAGCTTCAGGAAATTTTTCTTGAACAGCACCAAGTATTTCAACTCGTCTGATAGAATCAACAGCTAAGTCGTCTTCAAGATTCATGTCATCATTTAACATATCTTCAGGAAAACCAGTCTTGTCAGCAATTACATTTAGTAAAAATGCACCAATTTCAGAAGCTACATTTGATACAACATTTGAAGCAGAAGCAACGCTTGAGCTTGCACCTTCTGATAAATATCCAACGATATCACCAATTGTGTTTAAAATACCCATTTGAGAAGGCCCAACAACAGGAGCATCAGGAAATTTTTCTTGAACAGCACCAAGTATTTCAACTCGTCTGATTGAATCAACAGCTAAATCGTCTTCAAGGTTCATGTCGTCTGTAAGCATATCAACAGGAAAACCTGTCTTATCAGCAATTACATCCATTAAAAAACTAGAGATTTCATTTGAACCAGTTGAAGCAACAGATTGAGTAGCCTCTGATGAAGTATTACCATCTGACAAATATTCAACAATATCACCAATTGTATTTAAGATACCCATTTGAGCTGGCCCAACTACAGGAGCAGTAGGGAATTCTTCTTGGACTGCACCAAGTATTTCAACTCGTCTGATTGAATCAACAGCTAAATCGTCTTCTAGGTTCATGTCATTTGTAAGCATATCAACAGGGAAACCTGTTTTATCAGCAATTACATCAAGTAAAAAACTTTCGATTTTAGCAGACCCACCACTAACAACTGGAGCTTGTGCTACAGGTGCAGCTTTTGGCTCATGAGCAGGCTTTTCAAACATTGAAGATAGTAAAGAACCACTTTTTGGAGCAACTTTAGCTGCAACTGGTACAGCTACAGGAGCTGGCATTGGAACAACAGGAGTTGGAGCTGCAACAATAATTGCTTGTGCAACAGGCACAGCAACTGGAGCTTGGATAGCTACAGGCTGAACAATAGTTTGCTCAACATATTGAGGAGCTACTGGTGGTAAAGACAAAGTTTGTCCTGTAATCATTTGTTCAAATACACGATTTGCTTCTGTTTGCATGAATAAAAATTGCTGATGTACTTCAACCATTTTTAGTCTATATTTATTAAATTCATCTAATTGAGTACTAGGGATGTTACCTGAGTTTTGCATAACTTTACCAGTCCTAGGCTGTATTGCCTGTCTTCTTGGCGGTTGAGTATTTTGAGTAGTAGGTGTACTAGCTTTATCAACAACCTGTTGTTTATTTATTTGTGTCTTTGTATTTAAAGATGGCGATTGTACCTTTTGTGCTTGATTTTGTAAATCATTTCTTGTCACAGGACTAGTATTTACCTCTTTAATAATTTCTTTAACTTTTGGCAAAGGATGCTTTGCTTTTTGATCTCTTGCTTCTTTTGTTTTTTTAGTTCGATAGTTTGCACCATTTAACCTTATAGTCACAGGACTTAGCTTATCTTTGACTACGATTTCATCATGTTTTTCTCCAAAGAAAAGAGCATTAAAATCAATTTTACCAAGGGTATAAAGTTGAGCAACTAAGTGAGAGAAATCTTTTAAACCATTATGCTCAGGGTTTTGCTTAGCATCTCCAGAATCTGAGCTAAACACTAAAACATCTTTTTTATCTAAAATTGATCTGATTAAACCACTCTGAACTTTACTTGGCCCAACTTCAACAAAGATATTGGCTCCATCTTGATTCATTTGGTTGATTTGATCAATATAAGCTACAGGGTTTAAAAGCTGATTAGCTAAACAAGCTTTCATTTCATTTTCTGATGTTGGGTAAACTTTAGCACTAGTATTTGAGTAAACACTTAATTTAGCTGTATTAAATTTAATACCATCAATTGTTTTTTGAAATTTTTCAACGGCTGGTTTCATTAAGTCTGTATGAAAAGCTGCTCCAACTGGTATACGTTTAACAGTTAATTTTTCTTTTGTGAAAAAATCACAAACTTTATCTATCTCAGATGATTTACCAGAGATAACAGCCTGTGATGGACTATTTAGATTAGCCAATATAACAGAAGTATTTAAAGTTTTATTGGCATCACTTAAAACAGTTTTGATTTGAGCAATAGGAGCTAAAATAGCTGCCATTGTTCCGTCACTATTTTTAGCACACTCTTGCATTAATTGACCACGCTCTTCACTTAAAAGCATATAAGCATCAAAATCAATTACGCCAGCTGCATATAAAGCACTTAGCTCACCAAAAGAGTGCCCACCAAACATATCTGCTTGTAAACCAAGCTCTCTTAAAGCATTTAAAATAGTTAAATTAGTAAAAGCAAGAGCTGGTTGAGCTCTATTTGTTTGAGTTAATATATCTCTTTGCTTTTGTCTTTCGTCGTTGCTAAATACAGGGATTGGATAAGCATACTTTGAGATTGTATCCCAACCCTTATTTGCTCTATGTGCTTCAACATCATCTAAAGTCTTTTGACAATTAGGATAAGTAAAAATAAAGTCTTTAATCATTGATGGATGCTGTGACCCTTGACCTGCAAATAAAAATGCAACTTTTGAGTCAGTATAATCATTTTTAGGAGTATAATAAATAGCATTAGCTCTAAGTAAATTTTTATCAGATTGTGCTACTAAATGAGTATGTAACTCGTTTAAGTGATCAGATAATGACTCTAAGTCTTTTGCAACAATAGAACACTTAACTTTTGCTTTAGTATTTAAAGAGTGTTGATTATACCGAGCTAATTGGTTAAAGCATTTCGCTTTTTTAGCATAGTCTTGATACTCTTCAATGGCTTTTTTTAGTTGATCTGTTGAATCTTCTGCAAATACAAAAACTTCTTGTTGTGATCTATATAAACTTTGGTATTTATTTGTATCAATTTCAGATAAAACAGCATGAAAATTTGTTCCACCAAAACCAAAAGCACTAGATGCTGCGTAACGCTTTTCTCTACCACCTGTTTTCACCCATGGACGAGCTTCTGTATTTAAGTAAAAAGAAGTATCTTTGATTTCCATTTTAGGGTTAGGCTCTAATATATTAATTGTTGGAGGTAATATCTTATGGTGTAAAGATAAAGCAGCTTTCATTAATCCTGCAACACCAGCAGAGGCTTTACAATGCCCAATCTGTGATTTTACAGACCCCATTGCACACCAGTTTTTATCTTTATCTGATTTATAAATTGATTGCAAGCCTACAAATTCTTTGAAATCACCAACACGAGTACCAGTACCATGAGCTTCTAAAAGTTGAATATCTTCTGGTGTTACTCCTGCCATTTCATAAGCTTGTCTAACTGCTTTTGCTTGTCCTTCTGGAACAGGTTGATAAATGCTTTTACCTTTTCCATCACTTGAAGAACCCATAGCATCAATTACAGAGTAGATTCTATCGCCATCTCTAACTGCATCTTCATATCTTTTTAAAACTAAAAGTCCGATACCTTCTGCAATTAAAATACCGTCAGAATCAGATGAAAAAGGTCTTGATTTACCTTCTGCAGAAAAAGCTGGAGTTTTAGAGAAACACATATACATAAAAATATTATTTTCAGTATCTACTCCACCAGTAATAGCCATATCAGATGTACCTGTTAATAAGCTATCAATAGACATTTTAATTGCACCAAG
This sequence comes from Candidatus Cloacimonadota bacterium, assembly GCA_002402105.1. GTDB lineage: Bacteria > Muiribacteriota > UBA6191 > UBA6191 > UBA6191. The sequence continues at coordinate 94,175 of NVVD01000009.1, read as the reverse complement.
AGATGAGGCACAAGCAGCATCAATTACGCAGTTTGTTCCGCCTAAATTTAAGTGAGATGCAATACGGCCAGAAACAACATTACCAAGTACCCCTGGAAAAGAGTTTTCTTGCCAAATAGGGTAACTTTCTCTGTATTGCTCTGTAATAGATGCTCGAGTTTTCTCATCCACTCCGTGTTGATCTAAGATTTGATCAATTACTGGGTATGATAATCTCATGTTTAATGGTGTAGCAAGTTCAGTGATACAAGTAGTACCAACGATACAAGATACTTTATCTAAATCTAAGTCTTTATTGTTTAAATAACCAGCATCATCTAAAGCCTCACGTGCGACTTTCATTCCTAAAAGTTGTGCTGTATCAATAACATCAATATCTTTTGGGCCGATACCGTATTTCATTGGGTCAAAATCTACAAATGGTAAAAAACCGCCACGTTTACAATATGTTTTGTCAGGAATTTTTTGATCTTCATCAAAATAGTCTTTTATTTTCCAGTGAGTTTCTTCTGGGATATCTGTAATACAATCTTTACCTTGAACGATGTTTTTCCAGTATTCTTCAAGGTTCGTTGCTCCAGGATAATGACATCCCATTCCGATTATAGCTATTCTTCTATCTAAATTTTTGATAAAACTTTTAGTATCTTTACTCATCTTAATTCACTTTCATTAAAGCATCAGGTGCAAAACTTAAATCTTTTTCAGATATTTCTACACCAGCAACTTTTAATTGATTCATTCTTGATAGTACAGCAGCACCTTTTAATAAGTTGTGCGCTATAATAACAGCTTTTCTATTTTTTGGAAGGGCTAAGTTACTACCTTTAGTCCATTCGTTAAAAGCACCCATTGATGGACCAGCCCAAATTTGGTAATCCATCTTACGAGATTCATCACCAGAAATGGCCCATAGACTAGATTTACCTAAGTACCATCTAAAAATTAAGGCCATTTTATGTTTAGGGCTTTTTGCAGCTTTTACAAGTTGAGAAGGATCTCTGTCTTCAAAAAATTTAGCTGTATCTTCCCATACTTTTTCTAAAGTATTATGAAATATTTGTTTTTCTATTTGTAATTTATCTTTTTGTGGAATCGTTTCAATAGATTCACAAGATTGATAAATTGAATATAACTTATTGGCTCTCATTGGAAACATACAACCTTTTTTCAAAACTTGTAGTTTTACTCCCATTTCAAACATATCAGCAGCAGCAGCCATCGCAACATCATGTGGCTCCATTTTAGCTAGTAAATCTTTGACATAATCAGAAGTGCCAGCTTCAATAGCTGCTTGATTAACACTACCTGTTACAATATATGATGCTCCCATTGCAAAAGCAGCAAGTACAGATTGTGGAGTTGATATACCACCAGCAGCACCGATTCTTATTTCTTCTGTGTAGTTATACTCTTTCATTGCTTCATTTTTTAGGTTTACAAATGTAGGTAATAAAGAAACAAGAGGTCTGTTATCAGTATGACCCCCAGAGTCAGCCTCTGCTGTAATATCATGAGCCATTGGTATAAATTGAGATAACTCTGCCTCTTCTTTTGTTATTTTACCTTGAGTTAAAAGTTTATCAACAATCTTTTTAGGAGCAGGAGCCATAAACTTACGAGCTGTTTCTGATCTTGAAAGTTTTGCAAAAACATGATTTTTAGCAACTACATTGCCGTTGTTATCTCTTTTAAGTCCATTTAATCTATAATGAACAATATACTCATTTAAACCAAGGTATGCAGCAGCAGAAACTTTAGTAATACCATATTCAATATACATTTCTACTGTTTTTTCTTCGATGCTTGGCTCGTGTGGGTTATGTAATAAATTAAATCCAAAACTAATATCTCGAAGCTCTGCTTTAATTTTTTTAAGCTCTTGGTCTACTCGACGAGGATGTAGTCCACCAGCACCAAAAAATCCAAGCATTCCTGCTTTACCCATTGCAATGATTAACTCACTAGATGCAATACCATTTGCCATAGCACCTGCAACATAAGGGTACTTTAGATTATGTGCTTTCATGAAAGCTTTACTACCTAAGTTTTGGTACTCAATAGGGGATACAATAGCCTCTAAAGTAGAGTTTGGGTTATCAGATGATTCAGCTTTTGTTGAAACTGTTATTGAATCATCTGATTTGTTTTTAAATACAAAAAGAGTTTGTGATAAATCACTTATAGCTTCACCCAAATCTTTAGCACTATTTAATATATTAGTGCTAGTTGGACTTAGGCTTACTAGATTAGTAATACTCATAGATTTCCTAATATTAGACTAGAACTTAACAAACTCTAATCTGAAAGTTTTGATTTTTAACTATTATATTTATTTGAATAATAGATAAAATTAACCATAAAAATTTTGCGCAATGATAACTAAAAGAGCAACACATAACAATCAAATGTAAAAAATAGTACCAAAACAGAGAAAAATTTTAAATGAAAACTGATAGTTTAGCTAAGAGGGTGTGTGAAAAGTATATCGATTAATGATTAATTAAGTTGAATGACTTAGCATAGTTACAATAAATTTAGATATTTTGTATAAATAAATTACTATTCTCATCGTAAATTTATGATATTATATTAAAAACAGAGAATATAATGCTTGCATAAAAAACAACTTAATTTGAGTATATTTTTTGAAAAAAAAGTTTTATTAGGCTATAGGCTTCAAGGTTATAAAATGAATAAACAATTAAAAAAATTACCAGTTGGTATTCAAACATTTAAAAAGTTAATTGAAGGCGATTACCTTTATATAGATAAAACAAAAGATGCTTTTGATTTAATAACAAATTATAATTCAGTTTTTTTATCTCGTCCACGTCGTTTTGGTAAGTCTTTATTTTTAGATACTTTAAAAAACATTTTTGAAGGAAACAAAGAGTTATTTAAGGGTTTATATATTTATGATCAATGGGATTTTGATATAAAATATCCTGTTATAAAGTTAAGTTTTGCAGGAGATTTAAGAAGCGTAAGTTCGGTCAAAAAAGTAATATTATCTATATTAAAAGAAAACGAAAAAAGGCTTGGTGTAGAGTGCGAAGATAAAGAAGATATAGGTATATACTTTAGGCAATTAATTATTCAAACTAACGAAAAATATAATCAAAGAGTAGTTGTATTAATTGATGAGTACGATAAAGCAATTTTAGACAACTTAGATCAAATGAGCGTTGCAAAAGAAGTAAGAGAAACAATTAAAAGTCTTTATACTATTTTAAAAGATAGCGATGAATATTTAAAGTTTATATTTTTAACAGGTGTGAGTAAGTTTTCAAAAGCTTCTATTTTTAGTGGTTTAAATATGCTGAGTGATATTTCACTAGTTGAAGACTTTGGGAATATTTGTGGCTATACTCAAGACGATATCGAGACTACATTTTTACCTTATTTGGGTGGGGTAGACCTAGAAAAATTAAAAACTTGGTATAATGGTTACAATTTTTTAAAAGATGATGTTTACAATCCTTTTGATATCTTGCTTTTTATAAAAAATAACTATTTATATGATAATTATTGGTTTAGTACAGGTACTCCAAGCTTTTTAATAAAACTGATAGAAAGTAATAATTATTTTCTACCTAAATTGTCTAATTTAAGAGTAGGTAAAAATTTACTAGATAGTTTTGATATAGACAATATAGATTTAGAGGTTATATTGTATCAGTCAGGGTATTTGACAATTAAAGAGCAAATAATTACAAGACGAAAAAAAATTGAATATAAGTTAGTAGTACCAAATATTGAAGTACAACAATCTTTCAATGATATTTTAATAGATTATTTAACAAATCAAAAGACAGAAAAGCTAGAAAATCAAGATAAAATATATGATGCTTTATATGATGGCGAGCTAGAAGATTTAGAAAGCTCCTTAAAAACCATGTTTGCCTCTATCCCAAATGATAATTATCGAAAAAATAACATTCAAGAGTATGAAGGGTTTTATGCCTCTGTTATTTATGTATATTTTCAAAGTTTAGGTTTAGATATTATTGGTGAAGATGTGACTAATAGAGGTCGAATAGATTTAACCTTAAAGCTTAATAATACTATTTATATCATTGAATTTAAAATGGGTGATGAAGATGCTTTAAATCAAATAAAGCTAAAAAAATACCATCAAAAATACTTATCTGAAAACAAAGATATTTATTTAATAGGTATTAATTTTGATGAAAAAGAAAAGAATATCTCAAAGTTTGAGTGGGAGAAAATTTAGAAATAAAAATGTCAGGCACCTCTATGCTGTAAAAACAGTAAGAAAATATACTGAATTAAAAAAACTATAATGATTTTCTAAGCTTATTAATTATTTGAACATCAACAGAGGTCATTTTAGAAATTTCGGTATTGTTTAAAGTAGAGTTTTGAATAAGATTTAAGATAATTTTTTGAATACCAAACTCAACTCCTTCTTCTCTTCCTTCTTCTCTAATATCCTCTTCTCTTGTGATTTGGTCGTGGATATGTTTTTGTCTAGCTTCAAGTAAATAGCGTGTTTGTTTGTCAGAATTAGCGTATCGCATTGCTTGAAATGCTTCTTTGATTCCGTCTTCTGTGATTAACTCTTTTGGTAACATATCAGACTCCTTTTGGTAGTTATCTCCATGTTTTAAGGCATATAACCATTTTTCAAATGGTGTTGATAAAGATGTAGCTTTATTTTTATTAAATTTAGAAAGCTCGATAAAGTGTAGTTGCATTAAATCGTCTAATGGTTTTAAATTTTTGGTATTATGAAAAGTATAAATATTATGTATCTCATTATTATTTGTAAAACAGGTTTCATTTAAAATTGAAATACTGATTGTTTTATTTAATTTATTATAAGAGTAAGACTCTTCGAGTTGTGAGGTATAAAGTTTTGATGCGTAGTATAGGGCTCTTTTTTCCCAATGTTTTGGTACTTGTACTTGCATTTCAATATTATATAAAATACCAAGTCCATCTTTTGCTTTAATGTCTACAATGCTTAGTTTGTCTCCAATAAACTCTTTATCATTGAAAGGATTTAAAATCTCCACCTCAAGTATTTTTTTATCTCCTTGAAGTTGTAATAAAGCATTAATTAGTGAGATTAAAATATTAGTTTTATTGGGGTCGCCAAAAGTAAGCTTAAATAAGATATCATTTGTTAGATTATAAAATGTGTCAGCCATGGTTTAGTCTTAAGAGTTTCTAAGTTTATCAATTATTTGAATATCAACAGAAGTCATTTTAGAAATTTCGGTGTTGTTTAAAGTAGAGTTTTGAATAAGATTTAAGATGATTTTTTGAATGCCAAATTCGACTCCTTCTTTTCTTCCTTTTTGAATACCAAACTCAACCCCTTCTTCTCTAATGTCTTCTTCTCTTGTGATTTGGTCGTGGATATACTTTTGTCTAGCCTCAAGTAAATAGAGTGTTTGTTTGTCAGAATTAGCGTATCGCATTGCTTGAAATGCTTCTTTGATTCCGTCCTCTGTGATTAACTCTTTTGGTAACATATCAGACTCCTTTTGGTAGTTATCTCCATGTTTTAAGGCATACAACCATTTTTCAAATGGTGTTGATAAAGATGTAGCTTTGTTTTTATTAAATTTAGAAAGCTCAATAAAATGTAATTGCATTAAATCGTCTAATGGTTTTAAACTTTTTGTATTATGAAAAGTATAAATATTATGTATCTCATTATTATTTGTAAAACAAGTTTCATTTAAAATTGAGATGCTAATGGTTTTATTTAATTTATTATAAGAGTAAGACTCTTCAAGCTGTGAGGTATAAAGTTTTGATGCGTAATATAAAGCTCTTTTTTTCCAATGTTTTGGTACTTGCATTTCAATATTATATAAAATACCAAGTCCATCTTTTGCTTTAATGTCTACAATGCTTAACTTGTCTCCAATAAATTCTTTATCATTAAAAGGGTTTAAAATCTCCACCTCAAGTATTTTTTTATCTCCTTGAAGTTGCAATAAAGCATTAATTAGTGAGATTAAAATATTAGTTTTATTGGGGTCGCCAAAAGTTAACTTAAATAAGATGTCGTTGGTTAGATTATAAAATGTGTTTGTCATAGCTTTATTATACCATAAAARTAGAGACTTTTAATGTGGTTTTATTTGATGGATAGAGGTGTCTGAGACTTTTTTCTTATTATAATAAYTTTCTAATATCTTCAATCAATTYTATATTTAATTTTGTAGCATTTGCTATATCTTGGTCATTCATAGAAGTAGATTGCATTAAATTAATAATTACAGACTTTTGTCCCAATGCTATTCCTGCTTCTTTTGCATCTTCTTCCATAGTAACTTGGTCACGAATAAATTTTTGTCTAGCTTCAATTAAATATCTAGTTTGTTGGTCAGCATTTGCGTATCTCATAGCATCAAATGCTTCTTTGATTCCTGCTTCGCTCATTAATTCTTTTGGCAGCATTTTAGACTCCTCTTGATGATTTTTTCCATATTTTAAGGCATAAAGCCACTTTTCAAATGTGGAGGATAGGGCTCTTGATTTATTGATGTTAAATTTAGATAGTTCAATAAAGTGAAGTTCAATAAGATTATTGAGTGGTTTTAGACTTTTGGTATTATGAAAAGTATAYATATTATGTATWTCTTGGTTATTTGAAAAACAAGTTTCGTTTAAAATTGAAATACTGATTGTTTTATTTAATTTATTGTAAGAGCTAGACTCTTCAAGTTGAGAGGTGTAAAGCTTAGATGCATAATAGAGGGTTCTTTTTTCCCAGTTTTCTGGGACTTGTACTTGCATTTTAATATTATATAAAATACCAAGTCCATCTTTTGCTTTAATGTCTACAATGCTTAACTTGTCTCCAATAAATTCTTTATCATTAAATGGGTTTAAAATTTCAACTTCAAGTATTTTTTTATCTCCTTGAAGTTGCAATAAAGCATTGATTAATGATATCAAAATATTAGTTTTACAAGGGTCGCCAAAAGTAAGCTTAAATAAGATGTCATTGGTTAGATTATAAAATGTGTCAGCCATAGTTTAGTCTTAAGAGTTTCTAAGTTTATCAATTATTTGAATATCAACAGAGGTCATTTTAGAAATTTCGGTATTGTTTAAAGTAGAATTTTTAATAAGGTTTAAAATGACTTTTTGAATGCCAAGCTCAAGCCCTTCTTCTCTGCCTTCTTTTTTTCCTTTTTGAATGCCAAGCTCAATTCCTTCTTCTCTAATATCTTCTTCTCTTGTGATTTGGTCGTGGATATATTTTTGTCTAGCCTCAAGTAAATAGCGTGTTTGTTTGTCAGAATTAGCGTATCGCATTGCTTGAAATGCTTCTTTGATTCCGTCCTCTGTGATTAACTCTTTTGGTAACATATCAGACTCCTTTTGGTAGTTATCTCCATGTTTTAAGGCATACAACCATTTTTCAAATGGTGTTGATAAAGATGTAGCTTTRTTKWTRTTAAATTTAGAWAGYTCAATAAARTGNAAKTKCAWTAANATYRTYKARTGGTTTTARACTTTTGGTATTATGAAAAGTATATATATTATGTATCTCATTATTATTTGTAAAACAAGTTTTATTTAAAATTGAGATGCTAATGGTTTTATTTAATTTATTATAAGAGTAAGACTCTTCGAGTTGTGAGGTATAAAGCTTTGATGCGTAATATAAAGCTCTTTTTTTCCAATGTTTTGGTACTTGTACTTGCATTTCAATGTTATATAAAATGCCTTGATTATCTTTTGCTTTAATATCAACTATACTTAATTTATCACCAATAAACTCTTTATCACTAAATGGGTTTAAAACCTCAGCTTCAACTATTTTTTTTGAATCTTCGAGTTTTAATAGGGCATTAATTAAACAAATTAAAACTTTAGTTTTTTTAGGGTCGCCAAAGGTTAGCTTAAATAAGATGTCATTGGTTAGATTATAAAATGTGTTGGTCATGGGTCTATTATACCATAGTAGTGCTTATTTTTATGCAGTTTCACCTGATGAAATATTTTCCTTTTCCTTATTTTTTCAAGTAGTTTACTACTAGTCAAAAATAAAAAAATGAAAATCTACTCATCAATTGAAACCTGTGTGTTTTGTTGGGGGCTGTTACTTTTTTATTATAATCATTCAGACTTCTTTTATCGTATATAAAGAAGGCTAAAAAGCTTGATTAAGATTTTATTTTATCTAATGTAAGATAAAATTGATATCAATATACAGCTTTATTTATTAAGTATGGAAGCTATAAGTTTAAAATAAGAAAATCATTTATATTTGGTTACAAAAAATAATTGAAGTAGTAATTTTCGATTTCAATTTTTGATAAAGATTGAAAATTAGCAATTGAAACAAGTGTTTCCAAATCGGAAACAGTTATTATGATAGTATATTTTAAATTAAACAGATTTAGTTTTGTTAGCAAATGAACTTATATCATTGGTGTGATATATTGTTTGTAAAAAATACACGTTTATAAATCATTAGACAAACTACTTGAAAGATTAAAAATTATGTTTGAGCAAATATTCAAGAATATAGATGATATTTTATTTAAAGATGCAGGGGCAGATAGTGAACTTGATTATATTGGTCAAACTTCATGGGTCATGTTTTTACGCTATTTAGATGAGCTTGAAAAAGATAAAGCCGATCAAGCCGAGTTGAAAGGTTTAGAATATCAATTTATTTTAGATCAAGAGTATCACTGGTCAAATTGGGCAATGCCAAAGGGTGATGATGGCAACCTTGATCATCATGTAGCTTTGACTGGGCCAGATTTAATTGCTTTTGTTGATCTAAAGTTATTTCCTTATTTAGCTGATTTTAAACAAAAAGCGGATAGTCCTCAAACTATCGAGTATAAAGTTGGTGAAATTTTTTCAGAACTTAAAAATAAAATACAAAGTGGTTATAATTTACGTGAGATTTTAGAGTATGCAGATGGATTACCATTTAGATCAACAAATGATAAACATGAGTTGAGTCATTTATATGAGTCTAAAATTAAAAATATGGGGAATGCTGGTCGTAATGGTGGTCAATATTATACTCCAAGACCACTTATTAGAGCTATGATACAAGTGACCAACCCACAAATGGGTGAAAAGGTTTATGATGGTGCGGCAGGCTCTTGTGGTTTTTTATGTGAAACCTATGAGTATATGTATGACAAAATGGAGAAAACCACAGATAATTTAAAAACTCTTCAAGAGTCCACCTTTTACGGCAAAGAAAAGAAAAATTTAGCTTATGTCATTGGTATCATGAACATGATTTTACATGGTATAGAAGCACCAAATTTAGTACATACAAATACGCTAGGTGAAAATATATCAGATATTCAAGAAAAAAATAGATTTCATGTGATATTAGCAAACCCACCATTTGGGGGAAAAGAACGTAAAGAAGTTCAGCAAAATTTTAATATCAAAACAGGTGAAACAGCTTTTTTATTTTTACAACATTTTTTAAAGTCTTTAAAAACAGGTGGGCGAGCAGCAATTGTTATTAAAAATACATTTTTAAGTAATACTGACAATGCATCGATTGGCTTACGTAAACTTCTCTTAGAAAACTGTAATTTACATACAATACTTGATATGCCATCAGGTACATTTTTAGGGGCTGGTGTAAAAACAGTTGTTTTGTTTTTTTCAAAAGGTGAAGCAACAAAAAAGACTTGGTACTATCAGCTTAATCCAGGTAGAAATATGGGTAAAACAAACCCATTAAATGATAAAGACATGGCAAGTTTTGTTGCATTACAAAAAACATCACCAGAAACAGAACAATCATGGAACTTTTGTATCAAAGATATCAATCAAGATACCTACGATTTAAGCGTAAAAAACCCAAATACACCTAAAGAAGCCCCACTAAGACCACCACATGAGATACTAGCCGAAATGAAAACTTTAGATTTAGAAACAAGCTTTATTTTAAAATCTATTGAAGGGCTGATTTAATGAATGAATTAAGCCAAGTTGAAAAAATTGATAATATTGAATCTTACATTTTTACAATTCGTGGTTTACAAGTCATGCTTGATAGTGACTTAGCAAAATTGTATGGAGTTGAAAGCAAAAGATTAAACGAGCAAGTAAAACGAAATATCTTACGTTTTCCAGATCACTTTAGATTTCAACTTACAGATGAAGAGTATAATTGTTTAAGGTCGCAAATTGCGACCTTAAAAAATCAAGGAAAAGATCTTGCAAACTTGAAGTCGCAAATTGCGACCTCAAGTTTACATGGTGGAAGAAGAACCATACCTTACGTATTCACAGAACAAGGTGTTTCGATGCTTTCAGCTGTTTTAAAAAGTGATACAGCGATAGAAGTGAGTATAAAAATAATAGACTCTTTTGTTAGTATGCGAAAGTTTTTATCTACAAATTCAAGCTTATTTAATAGACTTGATAATATGGAAAAATCTCAATTAACCTATCAAATAGAATCAGATAAAAAGTTTGATCAAATTTTTAATGCTCTTGAAGATAAAAGCATACAAAATAAACAAGGAGTTTTTTTTGATGGGCAAATCTTTGATGCCTACAGCTTTGTTTCTGATTTAATTAGGAGTGCAAAAACATCGATAGTATTGATTGATAATTATATAGATGACACCGTACTAATTCACTTTACTAAACGGCAAAAAAATGTAAATTTTTTGATTTTAACAAAGACTATTTCAAGAAGTTTAAGTTTAGATGTTAAAAGATATAATAAGCAATATAGCCCTGTAAATATTAAAGAGTTTAAAGATTCACATGATAGGTTTTTGATTATTGATAAAACTCAAGTCTATCATTTTGGTGCTTCTTTAAAAGATTTAGGAAAGAAATGGTTTGCTTTTTCTAAGATGGATAAATCTTCTGTAACTATTTTAAATAGATTGAGTGAAATGGGGTTGGTGTGAGAGAGGGATGGGAAGTAAAAAAGCTAGGAGAATGTGCAATAACAAGTGCTGGTGGAACTCCATTAAAATCAAATAAAAAGTATTATGATGAAGGCAACATACCTTGGTTACTAAGTGGTGAAGTCAGTCAGGGAGAAATTTTTCAATCAAAGAAGTTTATTACAGAACTTGGTTTAACTAATTCTTCAGCAAAGTTATTTCCTATAAATTCTGTTTTAGTAGCGATGTATGGAGCAACAGCTGGGCAAGTTGGTATATTAAGATTTGAAGCTTCTACTAATCAAGCTGTATGTGCTATTTTTCCTAATATAAACTTTATTTCAGAATATATGTATTACTTTTTTTTATCAAAAAAGTCGAAACTTTTATCTCAAGCTATTGGGAATGCTCAACCAAATATTTCTCAAACAAAAATAAAAGAAATCATTATCCCTATTCCCCCACTCCCCGAACAAAAAGAAATTGTAGCTATATTAGATAAGGCTTTTGCTGTAATCGATCAAGCTAAAGCCAATATTGAAAAAAATATRMYSMRTKCMRMANKWWCTTTTTCAATCCAAACTAAACGAAATTTTCTCCCAAAAAGGGGACGGTTGGGAGGAACGAAGCTTGGGGGAGGTTTGTGAAAAATTTCAATATGGTTCATCTACTAAATCATTGGATGAAGGTGCTGTTCCTGTTTTGCGAATGGGTAATATACAAAATGGTAAAATAGTATGGGACAAACTTAAATATTCAAATAATAGAGAAGAAAATGAGAAATTTTTATTAAAGAAAAATAATATTCTTTTTAATAGAACAAATAGTGCTGAGTTGGTAGGTAAAACAGCAATTTTTAAAGAAGATATTATAGCTATATTTGCAGGTTATTTAATCAGGATTGAATTAGATAGAAAAGTTTTAAATGCAGATTACCTAAATTTTTATTTAAATAGTCGTGAGATTAGGAATTATGGATTTTCAGTTATGTGTTCAAGTGTAAACCAAGCAAATATTAATGCTTCAAAATTAAAAGCATATAAGATTAGAATACCATCGATTATTAAACAAGATCAAATAGCTCAAGAATTATTAATTTATCAAGATATGTTAATAGAATTAAATTTGAGCTATTGCAATAAGAAAGATTCTTTAGAAGAATTAAAAAAATCAATCCTCCAAAAAGCTTTCACAGGTGAACTAACCCAAAAAGATGCAGTTTTATGAACGAATCACAAACAGAATTTGATTACATAGACCCAGCTTTAAAACTATCTGGGTGGGGAAAAATTGAAGGCTCTTATATAAAAAAGCAGTTTCCTATTTCTCAAGGTAGATTGATTGGGCAAGGAAGACGAGCTAAACCTCTTAGAGCAGATTATGTTTTACGTTATAAAAATAAAAATCTAGCTGTTATTGAGGTTAAAGCAAGAGATCATTATTATACCGATGGGGTTGCTCAAGCTAAAGACTATGCAGATCGTTTAAATATAAGATACACTTATGCTACTAATGGCTTAAAAATCTATGCTATTGATATGTTTAAAGGCATAGAGGGTGATATAGAAAAGTTCCCAACTCCTGATGAATTATGGGAGATGACTTACCCAAAAGCAAATACAGACTATCAAATTGAGATAGATGATTGGAAAGAACGATTATTTAGCATAGCTTTTGAAGATAGAGGTGGCACATGGCAACCAAGATACTACCAAGAAAATGCTATTACAAAAGTTCTTGATTCTATAGCAAATAAAAAAGATCGTATTTTATTAACTTTGGCTACAGGCACAGGTAAAACAGCCATTGCATTTCAAATAGCATGGCGATTGTTTCATTCAAAATGGAATTTAAAACGAGATGCTAAAAGAAGTCCTCGTATTTTATTTTTAGCTGATAGAAACATCTTGGCTGATCAAGCTTTTAATTCATTCAATGCTTTTGAAGATGATGCTTTGATACGTATAGACCCATCAGAAATTCGTAAAAAAGGAAAAGTTCCTAAAAATGGGAGTATATTTTTTACTATTTTTCAAACCTTTATGAGTGGACCAAATAATACTCCATATTTTGGTGAGTATCCTAAAGACTTTTTTGATTTTATTATTATTGATGAATGCCATAGAGGTGGGGCAAATGATGAGAGTTCGTGGCGAGATATCATGGAGCATTTTTCACCTGCTGTTCAACTGGGTTTAACAGCAACGCCAAAGCGTGATAATAATGTAGATACTTACAAATATTTTGGAGACCCTGTATATATTTACTCATTAAAAGAGGGTATCAATGATGGTTTTTTAACCCCTTTTCGAGTAAAAGAAATTTCAACCACTATTGATACATATACTTTTACTTCAGATGATGACGTAAACGAGGGAGAAGTAGAAGAGGGTAGAAAGTACGAAGAAGAAGATTTTAATAGAATTATTGAAATTAAAGATAGAGAAAATTTTAGAGTTGAACTTTTTATGGATTCAATCAATCAAAACCATAAAACTTTAGTTTTTTGTGCAAGCCAAAATCATGCTGCATTTATTAGAGATTTAATTAATCAATACGCAGATAGTATAAATGTAGATTATTGTCATAGAGTTACAGCAAATGATCTTAAATTAGGAGAGCAACAATTAAAGTATTTTCAAGACAATGAAAAAAGCATTCCAACAATTTTAACCACATCAAAAAAACTATCAACAGGAGTTGATGCCCCAGAAATAAGAAACATAGTTTTACTAAGACCAGTTAAATCAATGATAGAGTTTAAACAAATTGTAGGTCGTGGAACACGTTTATTTGATGGTAAAGATTACTTTACAGTTTATGACTTTGTAAAAGCCCATGAGCATTTTAATGACCCCGATTGGGATGGCGAGCCTTTAGAGCCAGAGATCACTACACCAAAAGCAAAAATAAATTGTAGCATTTGCGATAAAAAGCCCTGTATTTGTGAAAAAGAAATAAAAATATGTGAAGAATGCAAAAACGACCCATGTGTTTGCGATACAAAAAAAACACATATTATTAGAGTAAAACTAGCAGATAATACAGTACGAGAGTTAGATTCAATGGTAAAGACTACCTTTTGGGACCCCTCAGGTAAACCAATTTCAGCTAGTAACTTTATGGATAAGCTATTTAAAGACCTACCAAATCTATTCAAAAATGAAGCCGAGCTAAGAAAACTATGGAGCCTACCAGACACCAGAAAAAAGCTCCTACAAGAGTTAAGCGATAGGGGCTACGCAAACGCTCAACTAGACGACCTAAGAAAAATGATTCACGGAGAAGACTCTGACCTTTACGATATCTTAAACTACATCGCCTACCACAAAACCCTAGTTCCAAGAATTGATCGTTCAAAGCAAGCCAAAATTCACCTACACACCTACAACAAAAATCAACAAGACTTCCTAAACTTCGTCTTAAAGCAATACGTAAAAGAAGGAGTAAACGAGCTAGACCTCTCAAAGCTTCCAAGTCTACTAGAGCTAAAATACAAAAGCTTATCAGATGCCAAACAAGAGCTAGGAGAAGTAAAAAAAATCAGAGAGCTATTTGTTGAGTTTCAAGAGTATCTTTATTTAGAATCTATAGCTTAAATAGAGAGAAAATTAAATAATGAAAACAAGTGAAGAAATACCAGAACTGCCCGAACTTCTTGAAGAAATTAAAAATGCAGCAGAAAAACAGGAACTGGCGATATTTATTGGTGCAGGGGTATCAAGATTTTATGACTGTACGAGTTGGAATGAGTTAGCGAATAATTTATTAAAAGAATGTTTTTCAAAAAATATTATAGATGCTTTTGAAGAAAAATCTTTGTCACAAAATAATGATTGTAAAAAAGTAATAACAATTTGCCACGAATTATTAAAAAACTTTGATAATAACTTTATGAATCAAATGAAAAAATCTTTAAATAATGAAGATGAAAATATTGATAAGATATTAACTATTAAGGGAGAGCCAATAGAGTTTCCTATATATAAAGATTTGATTAAATTAGGTGGTTTATTTATTACTACTAATGCGGATAGACATATTGATAAAATCTTTCATCATGATAATATTGTTATAAATAACTTTAATGTGGCTACTAAAATAGATAAAAAATATTTATACAAGATACATGGCTCAATAATTGATGAAGATAGTTTGATTTTTACTTTAGATAAGTATTTAGAAAGGTATACTAGCACAGACTATGGAGACTTTTTAGTTAATATTTTTTCAAAATATACTGTTTTATTTGTAGGGTATGGACTTGGAGAGTTTGAATTATTAGATTATTTATATAAGACAATATCAAAAAAAAGTAAACAACATTATTTTCTAAAGGACTATTTTAATCATGAACAAAAAATTAGAGATTTTGATCAACTATACTTTAATCAATTAAAAANTAAAGTTAATTGCTTACTCAAAAAATAAAAATGGATTTAATCAATTACCAGTGATAATTAAAGACTGGGCAAGTAAAATAAATACTTTGAGTACTGTTCCAATCTCAAATTTCACTGATTTAGATTACGCAATGGAGCATCCAGATGAGTAAAATAAATGATGCTATCCAACAAATGACAAGAGATAAAATGTATGCGAGTTATTTTTTTAAAAATTGTTTAAAATATCAGAAGTTACATTTGTGGTTAGAGCCATTATATAAAATAGGATTTTTTAATCCAAAAAATAATAGTCCTGTAGTTGAGAGTTCAGAAAATTCAGGTTCTTACTATACTCCTCAATGGGAAATTTTAGAATTTTTAGAAGCAGTAGCAATACAAAATGAAAAAATTCCTCAAATTGAGGTAACTGATAAACTCCTTTTTATTTTAAATGCAATTATAAATTATACTAATAAAGGTAAACGTATTGATAATTATAGGACAGATTGGTTTATTGTAAAAATATTGTTTTTATTACCCTATCAAAAAGTTACTAAAGCTCATATTAATTTTATAGAGGCTTCAATAAGAGAATCAAGATTGATTGGGTTAATTGGTAGTGACTTACATGAAGTGGTTTTACCTGTTTTAGTACAATATCAACTGAAAGGTCATTTAATAGAGCTGTTGTTTATACTATTTGGATACGAGGTAAATGAAAGATTAACAATAAAAGAGCGACAGCCAATTATTGAGGAATATTGGTTGAATGAAACTTTAAAGATTCATTCAAAGAATATTATAAATATTATCAAATTAGATGGCTTAATCAAAATGATTGAAATAATTGAAAAAATTTTAGCTCAAGATGAATCTGCATTTAATATTATTTGGATAGTTACTATAGAAAACCATTCACAAAATAGCTTTCCAGATAGACTTGATAATCAGATTATTTCATTCACCAGAGATTTACTAGAGATTGTAGATCCAAATAGTATTAAAGAGAAAATTGGACAATGGATTAAAAGCAATTGTGAAATATTTAATAGATTAGCATTTCATACAATAAAGAAGCATTATATAGAATTGAAAGATATTTTTTGGGACTGGTTTCGTAGTGAATATAATAAAATAGAATATAAATATAAGCATGAATTTTATGAATTACTAGATAAAAAATCAGATGTATTTACTATTAATGAGATTAATGAAGTAATCGATTGGGTTGAAAATTTAGATTATAGTGAGATTTATAATAATGAAAAAGATCAAGAAGTTATAAAAAAGAAAATAGCTTATAAAAAAAAGGAGTGGTTACTTACTCTTGAGGGTCATAATACAAGAGCTAATAAACTTTATAATCATTATAATAAATTAAACCCTTATAAGATCGACCATCCAGGGTTTGATATTTGGAGTAGTGGTGTAATAACTGTAGATAATAATCCTTTGAAGGATATTGATTTTGATAATATGACTGCTACTGAAATATCCGATAAAATTAAAAATTTTACTCCTTCTACTGTAGAGCGTAAAGATTTATACGTAACAGACCAAGATTGTATTGAAAATTTATCAAGAAAATTAGGTTATTATATTCAAAAAAAACCCAATAAAATAATAAATAATTTAGATGAATTTGTAGGATTAGATAAAATTTATCTTCAAAATATTATCTATGGATTTAGACAAGCATGGAAAGAAAAACAAAAGTTTAATTGGGGTAGAGTTTTTTCTTTTATTTTAGAGATTTCAGATAATAGTTTTCTTGATTCTGATGATGAATATACAATTTTGTGTAAAAAAGAAATAGCAGATTTAATTAATGAAGGTACTTGTGAAGATATAAATGCCTTTGATCAAAAGTATTTACCGAAAGCAAAAGAGATACTTTTTAAATTAATAGATAATAAAATAGATGATGATGTAAGCATCGATAATTTATTTTCTTATACTTTAAATACTGTGAATGGAAAGGTTCTTAGGGCTTTAATAAGTTATGCTTTAAGATATGGGAGATTAAATAGTAATCAAGAAGTAAAATGGGAAAAGGGAGTTAAGGACTTTTTTACGAATCAATTAGATAAAGATAATAGATATTCTTTATATGTATTTAGTATTTTAGGAGAATATTATCGAAACTTTTTATTTTTAGATAAAAATTGGGTAGTTAATAATTTTGATAAGATTTTCTCTAAAGATAAAGACCACTTATGGGAAGTATCATACTCAAGTTATATTAAGTTTTCTAGCATCGTTTATACAGATATATTTCTAAAATTTAAGGTTGAAGGAAGCTTACAAAAGGCTTTGAATTTTCCTTTTCAAGATAATCATATAAGTGAAAAAGTTATTCAACAAATTTGTGTCATGTATATGAATAATAGGAAGGTAGAGAAATCTGAAGAGGAATCTTTTATTTTTGAAGTTATAAGAAGTTATAACTTTGAAAAAACTTTAGATATAATTAAATTTATATGGAGAACATATAAGGGAAAAGAAAAACAAATATATACTTTATGGAAAGTTATTTATGAAAAATGTATATCTCAAAATACTAATGATTNNNNTAAAAATWCNKKTCAASNNNATNAAASTGGTTWWRRWKKMTNWAYAAAMATWMAWRMWGWWARWAWARAANNRTTYAANNRTKATNCAGCYANAATRWTYARAAGNTMATGTTNCANNTNYYRCATTTARTAWWWSWATCAATRMWAAGGWTNANGTAGATAARWATRSWAAYWWWGYAARWCRMATRTTTKWAGAAWTNNTKAANRRKGKYWTRTYWCCTYRGGGAAAAGTAGAAGATATAAAAGTTGTTTTAATAAAGTTACGTGACTTAGGAGAAAGGGAGTCTGTAGTTAAAATAATTAATATTTTTAGTAATAAAGGAGATTTTTCATATATTGATATTATAAGAGAGTGAGATTAATAATTATAAATGAAACATAGCCATGCAAAATAAAACAATAAAACCAAACCTACACCAAGAAATAAAAGACTTATTAAACTCCGCAAGATCACAAGTCTACCAACAGATTAATACGACTATGTCCCAAACCTATTGGAAAATAGGAGAAAAAATAGTTGAAGAAGAGCAAAATGGAAATGCTCGTGCAGAGTATGGAAAATTTCTCATAAAAAATCTATCGATTGAGTTAACAAAAGACTTTGGAAAAGGTTTTTCAATTCAAAATCTTAAAAATATGAGAAGCTTTTATTTAAACTTTCAAAAAAGACAGACACTGTCTGTCCAATTCAATTTAAGCTGGTCTCATTATATATTTTTAACCAGAATCTCAAACCAAGATGAAAGAAATTACTATGAAATAGAGGCAAATGAGGGTAATTGGTCTTTAAGAGAGCTAAAAAGGCAATTTAATAGTGGTTTATATGAGAGATTAAATTTGAGTAGAGATAAAAAACAGATAAAAGAGTTATCTGTTAAAGGTCAAATTATTCAAAAACCTAGTGATTTGATAAAAGATCCATATATTTTAGAGTTTATTGGTTTACCAATGCAACATACTTATAGTGAAAGTCAATTAGAGCAAAAACTAATTGATAAACTAGAGTGCTTTCTTTTAGAATTGGGAAAGGGTTTTACTTTTGTTGCTAGACAAAAACGAATTACTATTGATGAAAAACATTTTTCAGTTGATTTAGTGTTTTATAATAGATTGTTAAAATCATTTGTTTTAATTGATTTAAAAATAGGTGAGTTAAAGCATCAAGATATTGGGCAAATGTCGATGTATGTAAACTATTTTGATAGACATGAAAAAATAGAAGATGAAAACCCTACGGTAAGTATTATTTTATGCAAAGACAAAAGTAAATCTTTAGTAGAAATGACCCTACCAAAAGATAATACTCAAATTTATGCCAGTAAATACTTAACAATTCTACCAAAAAAAGAAGACCTTCAAAAATTGCTTGAAGATGATGACTTAGATTAAATTGAAAAGATAAAAAGCCATGAAAACTCCAACTATTCAAAATAAAATCTTAATCACAGACTTATCAAATCTAATAGAGCAATCTCAACAAAAGGTAATATCACAGGTCAATAGTGGTATTACTGTATTGTTCTGGCAAATTGGAAAAAAAATTAATGACCATATTCTAAAAAACAAAAGAGCAGAATATGGTAAAGAGGTTATCTCTTCAATATCAAGTAATCTAAAGTTAAAATATGGCAAAAACTTTGAAGAAAGAAACTTACGTAGGATGGTTCAGTTTACAGAAAAATTTATTGACTTTCAAATTGTGGTGACACTGTCACCACAATTGACTTGGTCTCATTTTATTTGTTTGTTTTCAATAAAAAAAGATGATGCTCGTATTTTTTATGCTCATAAAATACAAGAAGAAAGTTGGAGTGTACGTTTTACAAGAAAACAAATTGAAACTAAATCCTTTGAAAGAGCGTTGATTGCAAATACTCAACTTGCAATTTCAGATAATGAAACAGAAATGATTTTTAAAGACCCCTATATTTTAGATTTTTTAGGATTGCAAGATGGATATTTAGAAAATTTGAGGCAAAGCTAATGGACCCAAATATAATAATCTACCAAACAGAAGATGGAGTCATAAAAGTTCAAACTAGGCTTGAAGATGAAACTATTTGGTTGACTCAACAACAAATGTCAGACTTATTTCAAAAAAGTCGCTCTACTATAAATGAGCATATAAAAAATATATTTTTAGAAAATGAACTTGAAGAGTTCAGTACTATAGCTAAATTCGGAAATTCCGAATTTGCTTTAAAACCTACAAACTACTACAATTTAGATATGGTTATTTCAGTAGGGTATAGAGTTAGATCTACACAAGGTACAAAATTTAGAAAATGGGCTACAGCAAGGCTTAAAGAGTATATAGTAAAAGGTTTTACTATGAATGATGAGCTTTTAAAAGAATCAGGAGACTCTTACTATTTTGAAGAGCTTTTAGCTCGTATTAGAGATATAAGAAGTAGTGAAAAAGTATTTTGGAGAAAAGTACTCGATATTTATGCTACAAGTATTGATTATAATTCAAAATCTAAAGACTCTATTTTATTTTTTAAAACCATACAAAATAAAATGCACTGGGCAACTCATGGTCATACTGCTGCAGAGCTTATCTACAAAAGACTAGATGTTTCAAAAAAAAATATGGGTTTAGCAAGTTTCAAAGGTGAAAAACCACTCAAAAGATTTTGAAACAGCTAAAAATTATTTAAACGAAGATGAACTAAATATTTTAAACAGAATAGTCACAGCATATCTTGAAATAGCAGAACTTCAAGCTATCAATAAAGCTCCTATGTATATGAAAGACTGGTTAAAAAGAGCAGATGACTTTTTAAAATTAACAGATAATAATATTTTACAAAATGCAGGTAAAATAAGTAAAAAACAAGTAAAAGAAAAAATAGACATTGAGTATAAAAAATATAAAGACCAAACAAAAAATGATCTATCAAAAGTAGAAAATGACTTTATAAACTATTTAGATGATGTAGAAAAAGTTTTAAAATAACTGTTAAATTACTTTTAATCATATTAGTAATACTCATTGATAATGATATGCTACCCTGTAATTACTTGAACTACTCAAGTTGAGCGGTTTTTATCTAAAGTATCATCTAGGGGATGGGAATTAATTCCCATAAAAAAGCTATAATCCTTATTAATCCTATCTTATTGGAATAAATTCCAATCTCCGAATAGTTCTTAATTACAAATAAAAGAGATAGACAAAAAATTATGAAAAAATCCGAACTTTTAGAAATAATTGCCCTAGATGAGGATAGTAAGCATCAATTTAAAGTAAATGTTATAAATGAAACTTCTTTATCTCAAGAGATGATTGCTTTTAGTAATACTTTAGGTGGTATATTAATTATTGGTGTATCAGATGATGGTACAACTTCTGGTCTAACTCGACAAGATTTAGGACGCTTAAGTAATCTTATTTCTAATGCTGCCTCTCAACAAGTGAAACCTCCAATAAATCCAATAACTGAAAATTTTATTTTAGATGGTGATATGGTTATGGTAGTAAATATTGAAAAGGGTATTTCAAAACCATATATGGATAAAAATGGCGTTATTTGGGTTAAAAGTGGAGCTGATAAAAGAAAGGCCACCGCAAGAGAAGAAATCCAAAGAATGTATCAAAGTGCAGGTTTATTGCATGGAGATGAAACTTTAGTACCTCGAATGTCATCATCTGATATTAATATGAGAGTATTTTCAGATTTTTATGAAAAACAATTTAATGAAAGTTTAGATGATCAAGGTTTATCATTAAAACAAATTTTTGAAAATTTAAACTTGAGTAAAAGTGGAGTTTTAAATATTGCTGGTGCTTTGTTATTTGGTAAAAATACAGTTTATTCTCTACCTGCTTTTGTTGTTAAATGCGTAGTTTATCCAAATAATGATATCGATGTTGATAGTTATATAGATAATCAAGATATTTCAGGTGTATTAAAAGATGTTTTTGATGATACTTTAGCATTTGTTTTAAGAAATCTTAAACGTGTACAAAATAATCAAGGTGTAAACTCTGTGGGTCAACTTGAGGTACCAAAAATAGTTTTTGAAGAGCTAATAACTAATGCTTTAATTCATCGTGATTATTTTATATCAGCAGCTATAAGAATATTTATATTCACTAATCGAATTGAAATCATTAGTCCTGGACATTTACCAAATAATTTAACAATAGCCAATATTAAAAGTGGAAACTCTAATATTAGAAACCCAATTTTAGCTTCATTTTCTACAAATTTATTGCCTTATAAAGGTTTAGGTAGCGGAATTTTAAGAGCAATTAAAGCTTATGATAAAATCGACTTTGAAGATGATCGTGATGGAAATATATTTAAAGTAATAATTACAAGAGATTAAAATAGATGAATAAAGTTTATATAGAAGAATACCTAGGAAGTAGAAACTATTCATTAGGATATTCTTATTTTAAAAACGGTTCAAATAGCAATAAAACTAGATATGAAGCAGGAATTATTAAAGCTTTATGCCATGGTAGTTATAAATATAATGTAGAAATTTATTTTAATATAGATGATAAAATTACAAGCTCATATTGTACTTGTCCTGTTTTAGGAGTTTGTAAACATATAGCATCTGTTTTACTTGATTACCATGACTCAAAAGAGAGCTTTAATTTAATTACACCTCCAAAAGAACAAATAGCTAAATTAGATATCAAACAATTAAGAAAAGTTTTAGAAACTATTTTAGACAAACATCCTAACTTGAATTGGGCTTTAGATTCTGTAATTGGAGAAGACTTATTTGATATAGAGACATACTATCATCAATCTATTGATATATTGCCAAGGGATGCTTATGACTATCATGCTCCAAGGCAAGCTGCTATGGCATTAGATGAAATTATTTCTATAGGGTGTGATTTTTTATCAAATGATAAAACTTTTTTAGCAATGGGGGTTTTTGTTGGAATATTAAAAGCTTCTATAGAAATTTATGAAGACTATGTACACGAAGAAGGAGACCTTCATGCAGTTATTACACAAACAAGTGAGTGTATAGGTGAATGTTTACAGAAGTTAGATAAAAATTTTCAAAAAGAAAGAGAAGTAGCTTTAGATTATTTATTTGATTTAGTCGTTTTAGATACAGAGCTTGGTGGACTTTCATTAGATGAAGAAGTCGCAAATATATATAGGTCATTTACTTTGAAAAATGAACGTTTATTTTTAATTAAAAAGTTTGAAAAATTGTTAGAATCAAGAAACTCTCTAGATGAATGGAAAGTTAAAGAATTTAACAATTATATTTTTGAATTAAAGTTTGAAGATCTTAGTGATGAAGAATTTATAATAGAAGGGTTAAAAAGAAACCGAAAACTAGATGTAATTGCAAAATTATTAAAACTCTCTCGTTTTGAAGAAGCAGATAACTATTTGAAAGATGGTACTATTAATATATTGAATGCTTCATCTTTGTATGAAAAGTATAATAGAGTAGATACTTTTGCTCAAATAATATCAGAATCGTGTGAGAAAAGTTTCAATTATCAGAGTTTAAAATGGTTAGAGTCTTATTATTTAGATAAAAAAGATTTAGCTTTAGTATTTAATATCACAAAAGTTTTATTTTTTGAAAGGCCTTCAAATGATAGTTATGACCGTGTTTTATTTGGGTTTCATAGTGCAAAAAAGAAAATTAAATTAGATGTAGTTGACTTACAGCAAGAGCTTTTGGTTTTTATAATAGAAAAGTGTAAGGGCTCAACAAAATTAAGATTATTACTACACCTTCAAGAGTATAAAAAAGCACTTACTTTTTTTAATAATAAAGAGTCTAACTTTTGGGAAAATGAACAAATAAACTTTGCAAGTAAAATAGCTGAGGTTTTTCCAGAAACTGCGATTAAATTGTATTTACATTGGTGTAAAAAAAGAATTGATGATAGAGGTCGAGGTAATTACTTTTCTGCTTGTGAATATTTATTAAAACTTAAAAATTTATATGAAGTAAAAAATAAAGAGGACGATTTTTTAAAACTGATACTAGATATCAAAGAAGAAAACAATAACTTACCAGCTTTGAAATCAGAATTAAAAAAAGTTAACTTATAGCATTTAAAATATTTATTTATTCAAATTAGAGATGGGTCTTTAGCCCATTATAAAAAACCTTTATTGGAATAGATTCCAATTGCCGAGTTGAACTGTGAAAGTTATTTTTTTTCTTAAAAGATTGTAAATAAGTATTATTTTCGATAAAAACTAAGTATCCAAAATAAGCCCAACATAAATTTAAATTTAAAGAGGTTTTTATCTGTATTGATATGCAATACTTATTGTTATTTCTAAAAAAAAATGTTTTATTCATTAGCTTAAAGTAGTGAAATTAATTTGTTGTTAATGACAAAAGTTAAAATTTAAAAGATTTATACAAGTCTTGGTAGGTTTATGAAATWTAACAATGTGTATATTCAAGGGTATGGTTATGAGTTACCTCCTCATGCTATATCTACTCTTACATTAGAAAATCAACTTGCTCCTGCCTATAAAAAAATGGGCATGAAAGTTGGTCAATTAGAAAAGTTGACTGGTTTAAGAGAGCGTCGTTTTTGGGATGTTTCAACAATACCAAGTGATGTATCTGTAATAGCCGTTGAAAAAGCTTTAAAGCATTCAAATATTACAAAAAATCAAATAGGTGCTTTAGTTAATTGCTCAGTTTGTAGAGATCAATTAGAGCCATCTACTGCTACTGTTATTGCAAAAAAAGCTAAATTATCAAAATCAACTGTATTATTTGACGTCTCTAATGCTTGTTTAGGTTTTGCTACTGGTTTATCTGTTGTATCAAACATGATAGAACTTGGTCAAATTGAAGCTGGTATTGTTGTATCATCAGAGCTAGCTTCTGAAATTGTAGAAAATACAGTAAGACGTATATTAGATGACTCTACAGAAGCTATGTTTTTAGGGTCTATACCTTCATTAACTTTAGGCTCTGCTGCTGTTGCTTATGTTTTAACTAAAAAATCATTAAATACAACAGGGTTAAAATTTGATGGTGGTACAACTTTAAATGATGCTGAGCAAACTGATCTTTGTGTATGGGGGCCAGATACGGGCTTTCCTTCAAAAATAGAGCATTCTATGTTTACTGATGGTAAAACTCTTTTAGAGACAGGTACAAAATTAGCTTATAATACTTGGATCCAGTTTTCTAAAGATCAAAATATAAAACAAGATGATATTGATGTAAGTTTTTGTCATCAAGTCGGACCAATTCATACTGCTTTAGTTTTTGATATCTTAAAGTTTGATCAAAAAAAAGATTTTACAACTTATGAGTATCTAGGCAATACAGGTTCTGCTGCTATTCCGATTACTACTGTTATGGGAGTAGAGCAAGGCGTTTTTCGTCCTGGTCATCGTGCTATAATGATGGGTATAGGTAGTGGTTTAGTTTGTAGTATGTATAGTTTAACTTGGGAGAAGTAAAAAAATGGTAAGTAAAGAAGAGCTAGGCTTTGATATAGAAGAATATAAAGACCTCTATCCTTTTGAATCCAAATATATGGATATCAATGGGCTTTCTTATCATTATTTTGATGAGGGAGAAGGTGACCCAATTTTAATGGTTCATGGTAACCCTACTTGGTCATTTTATTATAGAAATCTTGCTATAGCTTTTAAAGATACAAATCGTGTTATTGCTGTTGATCATATTGGCTGTGGTTTATCTTCAAAGCCACAAGACTATAGTTATACTCTTGAAAACCATATTTCAAATCTTGAAAAATTAATTATAAAACTTGATTTAAAAAATATTACATTAGTTGTTCATGATTGGGGTGGAGCAATTGGTATTGGTGCTGCTTTAAGACATCTTGATTGTTTTAAGCGTTTTGTTATATTAAATACCTATGCTTACCGAGTACCAAAAACTAAAGTAGGGGCTTTTCCTGCTGGTATTGCTTTTGGTAGAGTACCAATCTTTGGTAAAATTGCAATTAGAGCTTTAAATGGTTTTGCTAGAGGTGCTGCTAAAATGTGTGCATTAACTGGTGAGATGTCAGATAGAGAGAAAAAAGCTCTCATGGCTCCTTATAATAGTTATAAAAACCGTATTGCTACTTTTCAATTTGTTAAAGATATTCCTGTTGAAGAGTCTCACGAGAGTTATAAAACTCTGTTGCAGATTGAAGAAGGTCTACCAAGACTTAAAGAAAAAGCAATGCAAGTTATTTGGGGTAAAAAAGACTTTTGTTTTGATGATCATTTTTTATCAGAATGGAAAAGGTTTTTTCCTGAGATTCCTGTTTATGAAATTGCAGAAGCTGGGCATTACGTAATTGAAGATTCCAGAAAAAAAGTCATTGAAAAAGTTCGGAGCTTTTTATGTGCCAATCCGATTTTATAGATAATTATAATATAGCTTCTTATCTACCAATATCGGCAAAAAAATATCCATTTAAAAAAGCAATTATTGAGCCATTGGCTAAAGATTCTAATGGTTTAGTGACCTATATTCATTATACTTTTAAACAACTCGAAGAAAGATGTTCAAAAATAGCTTATGGTTTTGATAGCTACGGAATCAAAAAAGGTCACAAAGTTTTATTAATGGTGACTCCATCTCTTGACTTTTTGGCACTAACTTATGCTTTGTACCGAGTAGGTGCTATACCAATTTTAATTGACCCTGGGATGGGTAAATCTAATTTACTTGATTGTATAGAGAGCGTAAAGCCAGATGCTATGGTTGCTATTCCAAAAGCACACCTTGTTAAATTTTTGTTTCCTGCTAAATTTAAATCTATTAAATGTAGTGTAATTGTTGGTAAAAATTACTTTTTTAAAGGTAAAACTTTAGAGCAAATTTGTGACCATACTAATAATGATACTTATCCAGTAGCTCAGGTTAATAAAGATGATATGGCTACGATGGTTTTTACAACAGGTAGCACAGGTACTCCAAAAGGTGTTGTTTACTTTCATGAGCAAATGAGAGGGCAAGTAGACTCTATTAAAAAAGAGTTTTCTATAACTCCAGACGATGTAGACTTTCCTGTTTTTCCGTTATTTGCTTTGTTTTCAACAGCTTGGGGTATTACTGCTGTCATCCCTGAAATGGACCCTACAAAACCATCAAAAGCAGACCCAGTAAAAATTATTGCAGGCATTAAAGATCATGGAGTAACAATAAGTATTGGCTCTCCTGCATTATGGGAGACTGTTAGTAAATATGCTCAAAACCACCAAATCAAATTAAATAGTTTAAAACAAATTTTAATGGTTGGAGCACCAGTTAGACCAGAGGTTTTAAAAAGTATTCAAGGTATGCTTGATTTAAAAAAAGGTCATGATGCTTACACTCCATATGGTGCAACAGAGTCTTTGCCTGTTGCTAATATTTCTGCTACTGAAATTTTAAAAGAAACATCAAATCTAACTGCTGAAGGAAAAGGCACTTGCATTGGTAGAGCTTTCCCTAATATGCAAATAGAAATCATTGAAATTAGTGATGAAGTTATTGAAAATATAAAACTTTTAGATGCAAATATGATTGGTGAAATTGTAGTAAAAGGTACAGTTGTAACAAAAGAATATTTTAATAGACCAGATGCTACAAAACTTGCAAAAATAAAAGATAAAGATTCTTTATGGCATCGAATGGGTGATGTTGGTTATAAAGATAAGCAAGGGCGACTTTGGTTTTGTGGAAGAAAAGCACATAGAGTAGAAACAAAAACTCAAAGGTTATTTTCTGTGTGTACAGAGGCAATTTTTAATCAGCATAAAAGCGTGTATCGGTCGGCATTAGTTGGAGTTAATAATCAAGCTATAATGATTGTTCAATTAAAGTTAGAAAATCAAGTTTCACAAACAACAATTAAAAAAGAGTTATTTGAAATAGCTTTAAAATATGATCATACCAAAGATATAAAAACGATATTGTTTCATGAAGATTTCCCTGTTGATATAAGACATAATGCTAAAATATTTAGAGAAAAGTTATCAGTTTGGGCAGAGGCTCAAATAAAATGAAAGTTTTAGTGACTGGTGGGGGAGGCTTCTTAGGCTCTCATATTGTAAAACAATTATTACAAGAATCTCATGAGGTCCATATTATAGCTAGAGGTGATTATCCTAATTTACAAAAGTTAGGGGTCATTTGTCATAAAGCAGACTTATCTATTAAAGAAAGTTTAAAATACCCATTAAAAGATATTGAAACAGTATTTCATGTGGCTGCATTAGCAGGAATTTGGGGAGACTGGGACGATTATTATAAAAGTAATGTTTTAGGAACTCAAAATTTACTTGAAGTTTGCCAAGAGCAAGGAGTAAAAAAGTTTGTTTATACTTCTTCTCCTAGTGTAGTTTTTGATGGAAGTAACATGGAAAATGTTACAGAGAGTGTACCTTATCCAAATAGTTATAAAACTCATTACCCTAAAAGTAAGGCAATGTCTGAAAAGATGGTTATTTTAGCAAATAACGATGATTTTCATACTTGTTCATTAAGACCACATTTAATTTGGGGGCCTGGAGATAATCATTTGATACCGAGGTTTTTAAAAAGAGCCAAAGTAGGGGCTTTAAAAATAGTTGGTGATGGCAAAAACTTAGTAGATACATCATATGTATTTGATTGTGCAAAAGCTCATATATTAGCCGAAAAGCAATTATTTAAAGATTCAAAAGTTTGTGGTGAATGTTATTTTATTTCACAGGGTGAAGCGGTTAATTTATTTGATTGGATTAATCAATTTGTTGTAGCATCAAATCAAAAAAAGGTAACTTCAAAAGTACCCGCAAAAGTAGCTTATTTTATTGGTGGTTTGATGGAGTTTGTTTATTCAACATTTAATATCAAATCAGAGCCAAGAATGACAAAGTTTTTAGCATCAGAGTTATCAACATCTCACTATTTTGATATATCAAAAGCAAAAAATGATTTTAATTTTGAGCCTAAGTACACTATGCAATCGGCTTTTGATGAGTTAAAGTCAAGTAAATACTTTAATGACTTATGTCAATCTTTAGGTTTAGACAAAGATTGATAAAAATTACTTCTTTTAGATAAGAGAGGCTTGTTTTGTGATTTTTTATATTCAAAAAGTTCACAGCCAAAACATCCAGCCTCACAGCATTTGCCACTAGGTTGAGCAATTTTAAATTTTTTATTGTCGTATGTTACTTCCATGGTAATCCTTGTTATTCTAATAATTAAGTTGAGGATTTTTACGGAGATGGGAATTTATTCCCATAAAAAGCTCTATTTTTCATCAAACCTACTTTATTGGAATAAATTCCAATCTCCGATTTTTGTAAAAATCAATTGTCATTCTCTCAAAAGTTAATAGACTTTAGTATAATAAATTATTTATCAAAAATATAAAAGGTCATATAAAGATGTAAAAATTATATAGACAAAATACTTGATTTAATATATATTTTTGTTCGCTCTTATAATGTCTTTACTTATTGCTAATTTATGAAACTTCTAATTCTATTTTTTATACTATTTAACTCACTTTTTTCAGAAGAAACCTTTTTTCAAAAAGGTTGGAATTTAATATCTGGTGATGATAGTACGTCTTCAAGTTTTATTTTAAGTAACCCAAATGTTTTAATTATTTGGGGATACGAAAATAAAACGTGGAAAGTAAAATTAAGTGAAGATATGATTGCATACGCTTCAAATTATCAAAATTTTACTCAACTAAAAACATTAAAAAGTAAAAATGGATATTATTTTTATCTTAAAGAATCTAGTTTAATAAATATTTCTACTGTTCATAGTACAAATTATAGTTTTGATTATTTTAATAATTTATCAAGTGGATGGCATTTAATTTCAGGTCAAAATATTGATGTTGAACCTATTGTTCAAAACCTTGAACATAGATTAAATTCAATTTTAACTTATGAAAATCAAGTTTATTATATAAATTCTAAAGAAAGTAACCAAAACCTTAGACAATTTAATGGAATGATGCAAAATAATAGTGCTTATTGGGTAGATGTATCCTTTAAAGATGGCTCAAAAAAATGGAACTTTTTGACCAATGGTTCTATAAGTTCATCTCCTGTACTAAGTTCAGATGGCACAATTTACATAGGTTCAGATGAAGGGATGTTTTATGCAATAAACCCTGATGGTTCAAAAAAGTGGGAATTTTCTCTTGGTGAAGGTATTGTTTCATCCCCTACTATCGCAAGTGACGGAACCATCTATGTAAGTTCTTATAAAAACAAACTTTATGCAATACGTCCAGATGGTACGAAAATATGGGACTTTACTTCAGATATGGGAATTGTTTCATCAGCTGCTGTAGACCCAAATGGTACAATTTATGTGGGGTCTTATTATGGAAAACTTCATGCTCTTAATAAAAATGGTACTGAAAAGTGGTCGTTTTTAACAGATGGTATTATCACTACATCTATATCTATAAGTTCAGATAACACGATATATGTAGGCTCTTATCAAGGACAATCTTTTTATGCTATAAATCCTGATGGTTCAAAAAAATGGTCTTTTTTAATGAAATCAGGAGTGGTTAGTTCAAGTGCTATTACATTGGATGGAACAATTTACATAGGTTCATTAGATGGATATCTCTATGCTATCAATCCAAATGGGTTGGAGAAGTGGAAATATCAAATATACGGAAATATAAGTTCTTCTCCAGTAGTGGGAGTAGATGGAACAATATATATTGGCTCTGTATTTAATAAATTGTATGCAATAAATATGGACGGTACAAAAAAATGGGACTTTGAAACTGGGGGTGCGATTCATTCATCAGCTATGATTGGTTTAGATAATACAATATATATTGGTTCTTCTGATAATAAACTTTATGCTATTAATAATAGTGGTAACAAAATTTGGGAGTTTATAACACAAGAAAAAATATACTCTTCTTCTACAATTTCGTCTGATGGCATAATTTATTTTGGTTCATTTGATAAAAAGTTCTACGCTTTAGAAACTAAAAGCAAGGGTTTATCTAAGTCACCTTGGCCAAAGTTATATAAAAACATTCAAAATGATAAAACCTTTGATTACATAAGTTCAGTACAGGCTTTAACTCCAAGTGATGTAAAAGCAGTTTTTAGTGACGGAGATGTGTCTGTGTCTTGGTTGTCAGACATTAATGCTACTGCTTATAATCTTTATTATTCAACAGACTCTAATTTATCTATAGAAAATAGTACTGCATTGATTGATGTACACTCTCCACAATTGATACTAGACTTAGATGATTTGACTAAATATTATTTTATGGTTACAGCAAAAAATAATACAAATGAAAGCTTAAGTTCTTCTATTGTTTCAACAATTACAATAAAAACTAAAAAATGGTCATTTCTATCAAAGAGTAGTATTTATTCAACTGTAGCAATTGCAGATGATAAAACAATATATTTAAGTTCTTTGTATGGGGATATATATGCTTTAAACCAAGATGGTTCAGAGAAATGGACTTCTAAGATTGGTGGATATATCTATGCTTCTCCAGTAATTGCTTCAAGCGGTACAATCTATGTTGGGTCAAATGACAATAGACTTTATGCATTAAATAATGATGGTTCAATAAAATGGTCTTTTTTGACTGAGGGAGATGTGTATTCATCTGTAGCAGTAGGGCTTAATCAAACAGTATACTTTGGTTCTGTAGATAAAAAAGTTTATGCGTTAAATTCTGATGGTTCAAAACAATGGGAGTTTTTAACAAATGGAGCTATAGTCTCTTCTCCTGCAATAGGGACTGATGGAACTATTTATATAGGGTGCGAAGATGGAAAACTATATGCAATTCGTCCAAATGGTTCTTTGAAATGGACTTTTTTCACAGAAGGTGAAATATATTCCTCTCCTTCAATAGATATAAATGGAGTTGTATA
This sequence comes from Candidatus Cloacimonadota bacterium, assembly GCA_002402105.1. GTDB lineage: Bacteria > Muiribacteriota > UBA6191 > UBA6191 > UBA6191. The sequence continues at coordinate 62,472 of NVVD01000009.1, read as the reverse complement.
CATTGGCTCTACAGATAATAAATTATATGTGATTCAAACAAAAAGTAATGGTTTATTAAACTCATCATGGCCAAAATTTGGCAATAATTACAAAAATACAAAGCAAAAAAACTAATATTTGCCCTTGACTGATTTTTTAAAAAATTAAATAAATTAAAAAATACCTTGAACAATAATTGATTGAACAATAAAATATGTAAGCAATAACATTAATTTAAAAAGTAGCTTAGTATGTCTAATCAATTTGCTCCCTTCGGTTTCTTTGTTTTTCATAAATTTAGAGTATTACTGTATTTTTCAATCATTTGCTTTTTTAGCTTTTTTTTATCGGTTGGTTTTTATTATCAAGCGACTATGGTTGGTATAGAAATTGTTACTGAGTTAACAGAAGACTCAAAAGAAAAGCTTTCTAGCGAAGAAGAATCATTAGGAGAAGTCCAATATTTATCGAGATATGGACAAGCAACCTTGGATAAACCATGGGCTCCCTTAGTTGAAGCAAGCATATTTCTTTTTGTTTTTTTATTACTCTTTTTATATGTATTACCTATATCAAAAGTATTATCTCAAGGATATGAAGTTGTTGATAAAGAATGTCGTGAAAAAGCTAAAAATCATATTGTAAATTTGAGTTGGAAAGCTTTTACTTTATGTTGGTTAATGTCATTGTTATTTTTTATCAGTCATTATAGTTTTGAAAAAGTTCATTTTAATATGATAAGTCTTGGCGAAACTATTATCATAGCTGCAACTTGGATGACTTTTGGCTTATGCACTTCAAGTTTAATCATTGCAATTTATGATGTTCATATTATAGATTTTTTTCCTTATTTATTTCCTGCAAAAGAAATGAAACACGCCAGAAAAGATGCAAAATCTGTAAATTTAACAACTCGTATTATTTCTCTTATTTTAGTAATATGTGTTTTACCCTTAGCTTTATTATTATTTCAATCATCAACAAATGTACTGATGGTAGATTTTTGGAGTCAACTATTTGCAGGAACAGGTAAAGAGTATCTATTTGACTACTATGAAGATATGACCCCTATTTTATATGCTATTTGTTTTATTATATTTTCTTTAATTTCAGCTTTAATTATGGGTAGAAGTTTAATAATTTCTTTGTTTGACCCTTTATCTGATATGGTTAGGCGTATGGAAAAAGTTAAAAAAGGTGACTTTAATACTCATGCTAATGTTTATAATAATAATGAATTTGGAAAATTATCAGCACATTTTAATAACATGGTTAATGGTTTAATTGAAAACCAAAAAATGATGGATAATGTAGATAAATTTTTGAGTGTCGAAGTACGTGAAAATATTTTAGAGAAAGATGTAAACTTAGGTGGTGAAGAAGTAGAAGCCACCGTTTTATTTTGTGATATCAGAAGTTTTACCACAATTTCAGAAGAAATGCCCCCAACTGAGCTAGTAGCATTTTTAAACGAGTTCTTTTCTTATTTAGTTAAACCTATTACAGATAATAAAGGTGTAGTTAATAAGTATATTGGTGATTGTATTATGGCACTATTTGGTGTGCCTAATCGTACTTCTGATCATGCTGACAATGCTTTTAAGGCTATTATTGGCATGAGAAAGGCACTTGCTGTTTTAAATCATAGAAGAGCTAAAAAAGGTCAATCAATTATTAAAATTGGTATAGGTATACATTCGGGCCCTTTGGTCGCTGGTAATATTGGTGATAAAACGAGAATGGAATACACAGTTATTGGTGATACGGTAAATGTTGCTGCTCGAATAGAATCAGAAACTAAAAATCAAAAAACCGATTTATTAATATCAGAAGAAGTTAAAACAATGTTATCAGAAACTTATAATGATATCAGCTTTGATTCTGTTCCTGGTATTTCAGTTAAGGGACGAGCAAAGCCCGTAAACTTATATAGAGTTTTAGAAAAAAACAAAATATCTTTACCAGATCCTTCATCTTTAGCTATTCCACAGTTTGAGGACTAAATAATCTTATTTTTATTACTAACTTTATTATTAAAGACAAAAAATAAGTAAAATATAAACAATTTGTTTCTCTTGTGAAATGTGAGTAATTTTACTTATTAATTCAACAATTTAATCAAACGATAAGCTTCTTAGAATCGCTGTTATATATCTAATTAAATATTTTGGATATAGTTAAATGTGAGTGGAGATACTAGTGAATTTAAGTTTGTTTTTTATATTAATATTAACCATGCCGTTTTGGATGGCATTTGGAGTAATAGCTTATTTTTTACGTAAAGAACAAGGGTCAATATTTTATCCAGTTTATAGATATTCTACAAAGAACTTAGAACCAATTACTTCTTTAGAAGATGGTTTAATACTTAGTTCTTATGAAAACCTTTAAAACTTTCTAAAAATTGTTCATCTAAAATAAAGTCTTTATTGTCAAATGATAGGTGATGAAGTGATTTATTTTTCGGAATTTCCCAAGCTTGTAAAAGTAGTTTTTTATTAATAAAATTTAACTTTAGGGTTTGCTTGTCAGGGTAAAAAATTGATACTTCATCAGAGTCTTCTTTTAAGCGAAATTGAACTTGTACTTGGCTTTCACTTGAAAGATATAAAAAAGAACTTTTAAGGTTTAACCAATCAAGATTATGGTGAAGCCTATATTGAAGTTTTTTGATAGAAGCTTCAATTTTAATAAAATGAAAGTTCATTAGATTATTATCAATCTTTTTTTTACAAAAATTAAATTGGCTTTGTAATTCAAAATAAAAGAAAAATTTTTGTAAGTTTTGGTAAGAACTATTTTTTTTCTTAGATAAAATAAAGGCTTGTAAACAAGAAAAAAAAGCAAGTTCAATAAATCCTTTATTCAATAGAAGTTCACTTAGTTCTTGATAAAAATGAAAATTTAATTTTAGGTTTTTATGAAGTATAATTTTTTCTGTGTAGTTTTCTATATCTTTAGCATCAGTTAATAAATCAATAAAAGATAAAAAAAGTTGTTTATTTTGAGAAGGAAGAAAAATAGTTTGTTTTAAAAAATCGATTTGTTCAGAAAGATTACAAGAAGACTCTAGTAGTTGAAAAAACTCTTGGTTTCCTTTTGGGTTTTTAGGGTCTAAAAAAAGTAAAAGTTTTAAAGTTTCAGCTAAAAAAGGAACAGGGATATTTGGATTGAGCTTTAAACTTGTATAAAATGGAGATAAAATTTGAGCAATTAATACTTTGTTTTTTTCATTTATATTGTATTGTTCCCATTCTAAAAAATATTTTAAATTATGAAATAAATGATCATTTTGATCGATATTAAGTTGTGATAAGTCTTCTAAAAATCTGTTCCAGAGTGCTTGGTTATTTTTAACGTAAAATGGGGGAGTAGAAATTGATATAGAAGGAAGTTTTTTAGTAAATTGGCAAAGCTTTTTTAAGCTGTTTAAACTTGAATCATCATAAATATTATTTACAAAAAAATTATAAACTTCAGGGATAGAGTAAATCCAGTGATAGTTCCACTTTTTAGAGAGAAGTTGTTGCATTATATATTGAGACTCTAAATTTGAGATATCATTGTTTGTAATAAAATTAAGTAAAGGATATATAACAAGATTGTCTAACTCTTTAAAAATTAGTTTTGTGGATTGTATTTTCTTTTTTGAGGGCCTTGGGTGCAAAGCAAAAGCAAATGTCATAGAGTTTCCTGATAGCTATCATGAGATAATATTTTCACATATCTTCCTAGTATATAAGAAATTAAACTTTAATGATATAATCACTCTTATTTAGATTAAATATGGATAGGTGTATAAGGTGAATGGCTTGTTATTGAATAGAAACTATTTAAAATTTTGTATGATTTTAATTGTACATATAAATAGCTGTTTTAGTTTTGAAGTAGCTGATCTTGAAAATATTCTTTTCAATATTAGGCAAAATAAAGAAATGACTGCTAAACAATCAGAAACTCTGATTAGTTTATATAAAATTTATTCAAGAAATCCTAAATCTTTGAGTGTTCTAGAAGACAATATTGTTTTTTTATCTATGGAAAAGAAAAATAAATCATCTAAAAAAGTATCTTCTGAATTTGAAACGACTTGGAAAGCTTATAAGCGTATTGACCAAACAGGTTATTCTTTTGCATTAGAAGACTTTAGTCCAGATGGCTCAGTACATGAACTATCTTTAATGAGAAACGATGATAAAATTCCTTATTTAAATTGGCATCAAAATAAATTAGAAATTATTTACTCTAAAGGGATTAAACCTGTTAGAAATATTGTGAGTTATTTTTTAGAAGATTCAAAAACTAATAATATAATCGAATCTATGAATGATGACTTTAGCCCAATTTACGGGCCAGAGGGTAAAAGTATACTTTTTATTTCAGATCGAGATAAAATGAGTTCTCGAGATAAAAAAAGTGCTATATACATTGTTTATTTAACTAATACCCAAGTAATTTATCAGCTAAGTGGTTTATCTTTAATTCAAGAAAATATAAATTTTAAATCTAAAAGATTTTATGTAACTCAAGATAAAATTATTTTTCATAACGAAAATGGAAAACAATCTATTTTTTTATCTAAGCTAGAGTCCTTAAAGAAAAAATCTTCAAAACAGAAGAAAAAACATTCTTCAATGGTAAAAAGGATTGTAAAAAAACACAAAGTAAAAAATAAAAAAGAGCTTCTAAATAGTTTTATTTGGAATGAAAATGAACTTAAAATTCAAGAAGAAAAAAATAAAGTTAATTTATATATTAGGTATGAATATGAAAATTCTTTTAAAAAAATATCTGACCTATCTGTTTCTTTTTATGAAAATCGTCGGGGTCCATTTTATTTAAAAACTAAAAAATATTTTTTCTTTCTTTCTTTAAATAATGATAAATATGTAATGTACTATATTTATAAAAATCAAAAAATTCTATTAAGTGATGAAAGAGAAAATAGTTTTGGAATGTCATATGATGAAGAAAACAACTTTTTTTATTATCTTTTAAGGCGTATTAATGGGGTTTTTTTAATTAAATTCTCTATGGAAAAGAAAAGAAGAGTAGAAAAAAATAAACTAGATAGTGCATTGATGCTTCCGGGGATAAATCCTCTTGAGATGTCTAAAACAAATGATATTTCTTATTATAATGCAGCAGGTATATTACATTTAGTAAAAGCTCCTCAAGGTTTAATGACTAAGTCAAGAAATAGATTTCAATTAAAGCAAGTAAAAAAAAATAAACATTTATTTAGTTTAGAAAGAAAAAAAGAAAAAGTAAACGTAAAATACTTAGAAAAGAAGTTAACAAACAATGAAATTGATTTTAAATTAAAATCTTTTGTAAAAAAGATACGTGAAATTTCTACCATTCAAGAATTAAATCAGTTAAAATACGAATATTCATTATTGCATACGGTTGTAAGTAAGTTATCAATTAATAATAAAAATACTTTTATCATAGGTAAAAATTTAAAATTAATTAGATGGATAGAAACATTAAACGGAATAAAAATTTTGTTAAATAAAGCTTCTATATTAATGGAAGAAGAATAGGAGAATCAATGAATATTAAAACAGCTGTATTAGCTTTTTCACTACAATTAGGTAGCTCTTTACAGGCAGTAGAACTATCATTTTTTAACTACGAAAAATACAATAATTTATCAAATAGATTATTTGAAACTTATAGTATAGACTCWGATAAAAGCTCAGTCTTAAAAAGAAATACTTCTTATTATTTTAAAAATTATTTAAGAATWGATGATGTAAATATTGCAATTTCAGCAGAAAAAGATAAGTTTTTAGAATCTATTTATCAAAGAAATTTTTGGGCAGATAAATTAGAAAGGGATATTAGTATTCCTTACTCAGACAAAGAAGTATTTTCATATTTTGTTACTTTACAAAAAGAAATCAATCATTTTTTAAAGTATTTAGAAGTAGCGAATGAAGAAAACTCTACATTTAAATTATATTTATATGGATCTATGGCAAAAGGACGATTTGGTGCAAATTCTTCTGTTGATTTAAGAGTTGAATCAAATGATTTAGGTTTTTTAAAAACTATTGAAGAAGGAGTTTACTCAAAAAACCATCGAGATTTTAGGGGAAACATAGAAGCATCTACACCTCTATTATCTTCAAAAGATATTTTAGACCCCTTAGTTGAAGTTAGTATTGAATCTTTCAGTAATTTGAAAAAAGTTTATACAAAAATTTTAGATAAGATGGGCTTTCAATTAGATGTAATAGATGACTCTTTAAAAATAACTGTATCTGGTAAACGTCAGCGTATTCATATGGAGTTTAATCCTGTGGAAGATAGAGTGTTTTATTTAGATAAGAAAGCCATAAAACTGAGAAAATCGATATTGTCTAGTTTCAACTTATTAAGAGGTGATGAGGCTACAGATTCAACTTTTAGTAAGTCCTCTTTTTTAAAGAGGTTAAAGAGATTAATTACAGACTATGAAGAAGTAAGAAAAGATTTATTAATAATTACTGAAAATAAGTCTAATGATAGATATAAAATAATCCAATCAGTCATTTCTAAAACAAGTTTTGACAGACTTAAAAGAGGTTTGGCTAATAAATTATTATTACATGTTACTGATAAACTTAATAAATTAAATAAGGTAAACTCTATTTTATAAAGTTTAATTAATAAATACGTAATAAAAAATGACTTCAAAAAAGATGGAAGTCATTTTTTTTTGAGTTCAAAATAATAAAGCTATACAAATACAAATGGTTCTCGTGTTTTGGCTATATCTTTTAAAGGGATAAAAAAAAAGATCGCATATGCGATCTTTTTCTGAAAAACATAAGTTAAAATTAACTTATTCATCTCAAAAGAAAAAATTATTTCTTTTTTCTTCTTTGGTGTCTAGTCTTCTTAAGAAGTTTTCTATGCTTATGTTTTCTAATTTTTTTTGCACGTTTCTTTTTAACGTTTCCCATTGTTCCATCCTCTAACGAAATGTGTACTATTCAAAAGAGGACCTAGGGCCTTCTTTAAGTTGCTTAATATAAAAAAAAGTGAAGAGCTTGTCAAGTTTTGATTACTAAAAAGAGTAAAAAAATCATATTATTTTACTCTAAACCTATTTTTTAGGGTTAATTCGATACAAAAACAATAATATATGGTTAAACTTTGTTTAGATTATTTACATAAATAGGTAACAAAAATGCATTATATTCGTAATATTTTATAAGATATTACTCTATGTTGTAGTTTAGTTATTAAAAATTGGGTTTGAATGCAAAAATTTTTTAAAATTTTATTTATAGGTCTTTTATATCATACACATTTTACATCTGAGATAAACTTTGGAGCCCATTACTTAAAGTTTAGCAATCAAACTCAATTTCAGGTTTATGCCACAAATGCTGAAAAGATTGATCTAGTTTTATTTGACTCAAAAAATTCAAAAAAATCAACAAGTTATCCTTTCAAGAAACTGAAAAAACCAGACTCGGAGCTATCTAAAAATACGTGGCAATTAAGGTTAAATGGAAATTTATCAGGAAAATTTTATAAATATAGAGTTATTGGTAATAATTCTATTGATTATAAAGTCTTAGGTACTAATAGTATTTTGGTACAAAAGTTAGGAGTTGAAATATTTTTATTTCATAAAGCTTTTGGGTATATGATTGATACCAGTGCTAAGGGCTACATGAGTGAGTATTCTCATGTGGTTTCTAAAACTATAGATAAAAACTACAGTATTTTTACCTTAAACTCTGTAAAAGAGAGTTTTTCAGATTATGCTTTTGAGGTAGTACATAAAAACTCTTACCCAACTAGATTAAATGCTTATTTAAGTTCAGACCCTTATTGTTATGATTTAGATGATAAAACAAATCGTTGTCAGATTGTTGAATTTGGTGACGAGTTTATATTTAAAAATAATGAAAAAAGAATAGGCTTTCAAAAAGGGCATGCTATTCATGAGGTACATATTAAATCTTTAACAAAAAGGTTAAAAGGTATTCCAAAAGGTATTCAAGGAACTTATAAAGCTATTTCTCATCCTTTAACATTAAAGACTTTAAGAGATATGGGTGTAAGTACGATTGAGTTTTTACCGATTCATCACTTTGATTATACAGCAGCACCACCAAATCATATAAATTATTGGGGTTACATGACCAAATCATTTTTTGCAATTCATCCAAGATATGCAAGCAGTGAAATCAATGCTAGGTTAGAGTTCAAAGAAGCCATTGCTGCGTTACATAGAGTAGGTATTTCGGTTGTTTTAGATGTTGTTTATAATCATACATCTGAAGGAGATCATCGAGGTCCTAATTTAAGTTATAAAAACCTAGCTCGTGAAAAATACTTTAGAATGCATAATCAAGAAAAAGGTTACTTTTTAAATACAACAGGAGTGGGTAATACCTTTGCTAGTGAAAATGAAGTATCTCGAAAACTAATTTTAGACTCACTTAAGTTTTTTGTAGAAACTTATCAAATAGATGGATTTAGATTTGATTTGGGTGCTGCTATTGATAAAAAAACATTTGAAAAAATTAGAGAAGCATTACCAAAAAATACATTGTTAACTGCAGAGCCTTGGGTAGCAGAAGGAGCCCCTCAATGGTATAGGGGTGAGCTTAACTACTTAAATGTAGGTGCATGGAACGATAAGTACCGACAAGTGCTTAAAGGTGGTAATGGTAAACTTGGTTTTATTAATGGACAAGAGAATGAATTTGAAATGAAAGTATTGATTAGAGGGGAGCATCAAAACTTTGGTGGTTCTGGTAGTCATACTGACTCATCTCATGGTTATACAAACCCTTATTCTACTATTAGTGAGGTTGAGGTACATGATGGTAATACTTTATCAGATTGGTTAGATAAATATAAATTGGATGATAAAACAAAATATCTTAGAATGAAAATGGCACATACGATTTTATTGACATCTATCAATACTCCAATTTTACAATTAGGGCAAGAGTTTTCAAGGTCAAAGGGTGGCAATCATAACTCTTATGATCAAGACTCTGATGTAAACTATCTACAATGGTCTACAAGAGAGCATCATAAAGAGTTGCTTGACTTTACTATTGGCTTAAAAAAGATAAGATTAAGATACGATGCTTTTCATTTTAATGAAAGAATAATCGATGATCGTATTGTATTTTTAGATGATGATCAAAACTCTAATAGATCGTTTGGGTATAAATTAAAAGGAAGCTCATCTGATTTTATTATATTATTAAATAGCGATGGGTATCATGGTTCTGATTTTAAATTACCAAGTGGAACTTGGAAAGTGCTATCTAATGGGGATAAAATAGCAGAACATGGCCTTGGTGTGGTTACAAATAATCATTATTTTTTGCGAGCAGGATATACAGCTATTTTAAAGCAAGAGCATTAAATAGTTTCTCCAAACCAATTATAACGTGTAACTTCGTTATGCAAGTCATTAAAAATGACTATGGTAGGGGAGATAAAGCTTTCGGGGTCTCTTCTAGCTGATGTGAAATGATTTTGAAATAAAAATTTTCCATCTAGTGTTAAATAATTATATTCTCTTATATTATTTTTTTCTTTAACAGTTACAAGAGCTCTTCCATTTATAAATGATTCTGCTTCTATTATTGATTCATGAACAATATTTTCACCTTTTTTATTGATAAAATATCTATATTTTGGTCGGTCAATATATTGAACTTTAGCTAAACCATTTGAAAATGAATTAGCATTTTGGACTGCATTTTTTAATAGTAAACTACCAGTATAATCTAAAAAGTTATAGCGGTGTAGAGTTTGAACAAGTGCCATGCCTTCTTGAAAAGATTCTGCTCCTCTAAACCACTTTTGGGATAGCCATTCACCATTTGGTTTTGCAAAATTATATTTTTTACCACCATCTGAGGTATAGTCACCTAAAAGAGCAAACCCACCAATGAAATCTTCACACTCTATTAATTTACGATTTTGAGACCATAAAAATTGCCCGGACTCATGAATGTAATTTACACGGCCCCTAGGATCAATCATTTTACATCGATCACTATGAAATGATGAAACCTCAGGGTAAGCTCTAACCCATTCGGGTAAAATGGGATTACAGTTTTTATCTAAAAAATTGGTTTTATGGTTGTGACGAACAAGTGCTTTTCCTTCTTTATATGAATAAATTTTATCATAAATACTACTAACTTGTTTTCCAGTATTATCAATAATGCAATAGCCAGGGGAATTGTTTTTTTTTACAACTGCTAGATTATTTACAAAAGGTTCAGCTTCTTCTAGTGTTTCATTGAATAGTAGTTTTCCATTAGTCTGAAGATAATTGAATGAGAAGTCTTTAGTTTTAACTAGAGCTAAACCATTTTGAAAACTATTTATTCGGAAAAATTTATCTTTATATAGTACTTTTCCATCCATGTCTATATATGATAGATTTCTAAAACTGGTTGAACTAGATTTTGCGACGGCAAATCCACTGAAAAAAGGTTCAATTTCTTCTAAGTTAGCATTTTGCTTTATTTTTTGTATTTCAAAGTTTGTTAATTGAGGTTCATCAAATAGATAAAAAGCCTGTTCATAAATATCATAACAACTATTAGATTGGTGAACAATGCTACCGCTAGCATTTACAATAGCTTGACAGGTGTAACCGAGTTCAGGGTTATATTTCCAGCATAAAGCTTTGTGATGACTATTAAAGTTTGATTCAAATGAAATATTTAAGTCTTGCTCTATTACTCTTTGTAATTGTACTAGTTCGAGCTCTGAGTTCATAAAATTAAGTGCCTTTATTTAACCTTTTGAAAATGAATAAAATTTGAGTCGATATTATCTTTTTGGGCATGATAATAAAAAAGAGTTTTTTGAATTTCTGGAGGAGTTTTAGAAATAATTTTTTCTCCAAGCATATTTTTAAATTTTGGATGATCTTCTAATAGATTTAAGCCAAATTCAGCATATTCATCAACATCAGTAGCAAAATGAAAGTTACCATTAGGTATTAGAGCAGCACTTAAATAGTCTAAAAATTGGGGAGTCATACTACGTTTACTACTATATTTAGCTTTTAACCAAGGGTCAGGAAAATTTAGATAAATTGTATGAAAGTGATTGTTAAAAAAGCAATGGGGTATCAACCATTCAAATCGAGTCTGAATAACAATAATATTTGTTAGATTTCGCTTTTCATATCTTTGAACGATTGCCCTTGCTCTTGGCATACGTTTTTCAACGCATATATAATTAAATTGAGGTTGAGATTGAGCAAGCTCGATTACAAACTCTCCCATGCCAGACCCTAAGTCTAAAATAAGATCTTGTTTTTTTTCAAACAAGTCATGGAAATTTTGTGGTTTTTTTAAGTTTTGAATAAATAAGCGAGAATCCATGATGTCCTATTTTTTGATAGATTGTATAGTAATCCAATGATAGATTTGCTCTAGCTCTTTTTGAACAATAGTGTGTCCTTTGGAGTAAGAGCGAAACTCTAAATTTTGGTGTTTTGCTTGTAAAATCTCGATTTGTTTTTTGGTAGATTCATAACTTAAGACCTCATCTTGATAGCCATGAGTGACTAAAATAGGAGTTTGTAAGGCCTGTTGGGTAATTGCTTCTAGTAGCTCATTTTCTTTCCAAATAAAACCACTAATACCAATAAGACCTAAAAAACTAAATTTTGATCGTAAGACTAACTCAAGCCCCATTAAACAGCCCTGAGAAAAACCAAGTATAAATGTATTATCTGCTAGATAACCGAAACTTTGTAATTCTTCGATGATAGACTCTAATAAAATTGTACTTCTTTTAATACCAAGTTCTTGATTAGGAGCCATTTCATACCAGCTATATCCTGGTGTACCAAAAGGTATTGGCCAAGAGTCAGGGGCATTTAAAAATAGATAATTCATCTCTTTAAATTTAAATTCTGTTTTTAACCAAGAAAGACCATCAGCTGAGTCACCTCTACCATGTAATACAATCATTAGCTTTTTAGATTCAGCTTCAGAAGAAAAGAATTGGTAATTTTGATAAGTTTTAAGTTGTAGTTTATTTTGAGTCATATTGTTTATTTTTGTTAAAGTTTTTGAAAGAGTCATTATATACACTTAATGTTAAATATTCTATAGTATATATAAATCAATGAGAAAGGTATTTTACTATGAAATATATAGTTTTAGAAAATAAAAATAATATTCTTTGGGTAACTATGGATAGAGAAGAAGTACATAATGCTTTTAATGCCCAGTTAATACAAGAGCTTTATAATGTATTTACAAATTTAGAAAGATCAATAAAAGCAATTGTTTTAACAGGAAAGGGAAAATCATTTTCAGCAGGAGCAGACCTTAACTGGATGAAAGAAATGATAAATTATAGCGAAGAAGAAAATAAAGAAGACTCTTTAAAATTATTTGATATGGTTAACTCTATAAAGACTTGTCCTGTACCAGTCATTGGTAGAATTAATGGAAGTGCTCTTGGAGGAGGAGCAGGTCTTGTAAGTGCATGTGATATAACTTTTGGCTTAAATAAGGCTAAATTTGGTTTTACTGAGGTAAAGCTTGGTTTATTACCTGCTGCTATTTCTCCGTTTGTAAATCATAAAATTGGGCAGACCCATTGTTCAAGGTATTTTTTAACAGGAGAAAGGTTTGATGGAGTCATTGCAAATAAAATTAATTTATTAAGTGAAATCTTTGAGACAATGGAAGATTTGGATACATCTTTAGATTTAATGTTAAAGCATTTAGAAGCTAATTCACCAAATGCTATGAAAAACTCAAAAAAATTAATAAAATATTTAAATAGTGACATTAATTTAACAAGAGAATATGTAGCTGAGCAAATAGCAAAAGCTAGGGTGTCAAAAGAAGGTCAAGAGGGTTTATCTGCTTTTTTAGAAAAGCGTCAGGCTAGGTTTAATTAATATGTATAGTGTAAAAAAAAATCCGAAAATAGACTTTTTAAATGAGGCAAAATTAGGCTTAGTATCAGTGATTATTCCGACTTTTAATCGTTCAAGGTTATTGCAATTAGCAATAAACTCTGTTTTAAATCAAAGTTATAAACAGATTGAATTAATTATAATCAATGATGGTAGTACAGATGATACGAAGCAAGTTCTTAATTCTTATAAAAATCAATTAAAAATTATTCATCAAGAAAATCAAGGTGTATCTAAAGCTAGAAATGCTGGTTTAGAAGTGAGTAGTGGAGAGTGGATTGCTTTTTTAGATTCTGATGATACTTGGCTTGAAAGAAAGATTGAAGAGCAAATTAAAAAGCTAAAAGATTCAGATTTATTTATTAATCATACTCAAGAAATTTGGATTAGAAACGGAGTGAAAGTAAATCCTAAACAAAAACATTTTAAATTTGATGGAAGTAATTTTGAAGATAATTTAGATATTTGTAGAATCTCCCCGTCATCAGTAATTATACACAGACAAGTTTTTGAAAAACTTGGAGGTTTCGATATAAACCTACCTGCTTGTGAAGATTATGATTTATGGTTACGTGTTTCAAATTTATTTGAAGTCCAATATTTAGATAAGCAATTTGTTTGTAAAACAGGTGGACATGAAGATCAACTATCAAGAAAATACTTTGGTATGGATAGATTTAGAATTGTTGCTCTAGCCAAAATGATTTTAAATGAAGATTTAACAGATGATAGAAAGTTGAATATATTAAATGAAATAAAAAAGAAATTAAAAGTTTATTTAAAAGGATGTCAAAAACGAAATAAAACAAAAGAAATTGAGTTTTTTAAAGATCTTTTAGAGAAATGTGAAAAGAAATTAAAAGTTTAAATTCAATAAAAAAGCCCCCTAGAAAACTTCTAGGGGGCTTTTTTTATTGAGGTGATAATTCACCTCAATAAGTATTATCTAAAACGCTGAAGTACGTTTTTTAATAGTTAAAGTATAAGTTTTTGTGCCAGCTAAGTATCCACCATTTGGAGATACAATTTGTAACCTAATGATTCTATCTTGCTCAAGGCTAGCATTACCTTTTAAAGAGATGCTAATAGTTTTATTAGTTTGTCCACTTGTAAAAGTTAATGGGCCTATACCACTGATAGTATAATCTTCGGTTACGATAGCTGATGTATCATCAAGTACTATAATTTCAAGATTTGTAGAGTTGTTACTTGCACGACTCATTAATACATCTAGGCTAATAGTTTTAGTTTCAGAAAAACTTAACTCTTGTGATCTTGCAAAACCAAAAGCAGGTAATACATTAGTTGGTGGACGATATTTGTAAACTGTTGATAGGTCTTGATTATCAGAACCAATACTGTTAGTACCAAATGTTCTACCACCATAATAGTAAATATGAGAAGCGTATAAAACAGCTCCGTGTCCATATCTTGTATTATTAAATGCAAAGCTAGTAGTAGGATCAAGATCTTGTTGTTTTGTTAAAGGATCGGCTTCTTTATACCATGCAGCAGCTTGTTTAATCCAAAGGCCTGATTGAAAATCAAAAATATACATTTGATTTAACTCAGAATCTTTATCATTAACTTCATCAGTACCATTTCTTCCACCCCAAATATGCATTTTTCCATTCACAACATTTGCTGTATGAGAAAATCTTGCATTCATAGTAATAGTTTGCTCAGTATTTGAAGCAATGTCATTTACTAAAGAACCTGTATTTGGAATATATGCATCAATAGTATTTAAAATAGTTGAAGAGTTATTTCCACCAAAGATGTAGATTAAGCCTCCATACTCAACAGCACTATGCTCACTTCTAGCACCAGAAGTTAAAGATGGCTTCTCCTCCCAAATATCTTTTGTTATATCATACATAGTAACAGTTGATAAAAGATTACCATCAGTATTTTTTCCACCAATAAAGTAGATTTTAGAACCAATACGAGTTGCTGTGTGCTCACTACGAGCTACAATACTTTCATCTACATTGATTGCAGTTGAAGTATTAGTCTTAGTATTAAATACCTCTAATTTATTTGTAGCTTGTCCTTCAATAACTCCACCAAATAAATAGATATCGCTTTCATAAGCTGTTGCTGTATGTCCGTATCTACTATCAAGTAAGTCATATTCAGATTTAAATTCAACCTGTTGACTTGAATTTAACTCTTGCATTTCAAGAACATAAACTTTGGCCTGAGCATCAGTCGTCGCACCATTATGTTTACCTCCAAAGAAATAACCTCTACCATTAGCATCAGTATAAGCAAAGTTAGATATAAACACATTTTGACTAGCCTGATCTAAATGAATAGCTTGTGGCATATGTGATCCATCAGATTTAATAACGTTATCAATAGTAAATGTTTTACCAACAATCCGTAGTGGGTTAGGGTCTGATTCTTTATTATCATCAGCTTTGATTCTAATAGAGATTGTAAATTTACCTTCACTTAAATCAAATTCACTGTGCCATATGACACTATGAGGGATACCAGTTGGAGATGAATTAATACCTTTAACTATACCTGTAATAGCTTTTGCTTTGATATAGTTATCATCGTTATTACAATCAGTATTTGAAAAACAATATTCTAAATCAACATTAATAAAATCAGACTCTGCATCTACTACTGTAAACTCAATTCTAACATCACCAGAGTATGAGCCTTGACCAGGAAAATCTAAATCAACCATATCAAAGTTTTGTAAATCAGGAGCATTATTATTATCAATATTGATTGTAGTTACCTTTGTAATAGGAGCAATACTATTATCAGCTAGTCTAACTTTTAAGATAAACTCTACATCACCTTTAAAACCAGGCAATGCAGTTGATGAGTCCCAAGTTAACTTTAAACCTTTAGCATAACTAGAAATTAGTGTTTTATCTAAACTACCAGATTGAAGTATTACACCATTAGCATTCTCTCCACTTAAGCCTTCAATAAGGATAGGCTCTATATCAGAACCAAGAGGTCTTGCAAATGCTTCAATGATTGTAGTTGGGCCAGTTAATAGGTCTAAACTCATATTTACTAGTCCACCACTTACATTTGATTGAAAGTTTTCAATTTTAGGTACAGGGATAAAACCTTCTGTGACTTCAAAGAAAGAAACATCAATACGATGAACCTGCCCATTTTGTATAGATCCTCCAGTTTCATCTAAGAAACCACCAAGTCTTCCACAATACTTTTCACCTTCATCACAAATTTGACCGTCATTATCTAAATCAGACCCAGCGAAGATAGTACCGTTAACATATTGTTGTGGCCATGAGAAATAATAACCTTCATCATATCCAGTATAAGTTGTGTAAACAACATTACCATTTTGTACAATTTGTACAGTAACAACAGGGTGCATTTCTTCATTAGGATTGTATTCAACAGTAACAGGTACAGTTACTTCATCAACAGCTTCAAGTGATTCTACACCAATACCTTTAAAGTAGATATTTGCAGTTAATGTAACTTTAGAGTTAATTCCTAAAGATGATGCAAAAGCTAGTTTATCTACATAGACACCTAAACGAGATGGAGTAGCACCAAACTGATCGCTTTCACGAATTTTTAGCCAATCTACTTCTTGGTTATTATAAACAACTCTATAAGACAAGTTATTAATACCTTCACTAGATTTAGACAATACAGCTGCATCTTGAAAAGCATTACCTTCTGGAAAATACAATGCACTTGGTGCAATCTGTAGTTTTGGTTTAAATAATGCAAAGTCTTCTGCAATTTTTTGTAGAGGTTTTAGAGCATTCAAGAAACCTTCACCATGGATATTATGATCATATCCACTTGGTACAGTTAATAAATTTTTGTCTGTTAAATATAATCTGATTTGGTCAGCAGTTAAATCAAGAGACATTGCTTTTAACAAAGCAGCAACACCAGCAACATGAGGTGATGCCATTGAAGTGCCTTGCCATCCATCATAACCATTATTTAAAACAGTAGAGAAGATTTGAGTACCAGGAGCTGCGATATCTACACCAGCACCATAGTTTGTAAAACTTGCTCCTTTTAAAGCAGGAGTAAAAGCAGCTACAGTAATTGCAGTTGAATAAGAAGCTGGAGAATATGGTTGACCAGAGTTAAATCCAGTTGTTGTATTTTCTGTTCCGTTTGCAGGTGTACCAATACGTGTAATTCTGGTGTTATCGTTACCAGCAGCAACTACAGTTAGAGTGCCAGCTCTTAATGCATTTACCATAGCTTGATTATAAAAATCAGAAGCACCAGGCCCACCAAGACTCATATTAATAACATCAGCTCTTTGAGCAGGCACTTTACCAGAACTATTTGGTAAACCAGCAGCGTATAAAATAGCATTGTAAATAGCATTACCATTACATGATCTTGTAGCACAAACTCTAAGTGGCATAATCTTGACATTCCAGTTCATTCCGACAATACCAGTACCATTGTTAGCTTTAGCACCAATTGTACCAGCAACGTGTCCACCATGAACATTACCACTTGTAACAATAGGGTTACTATCATTATCAATAAAGTCATAACCAGCAATTAATTGACCAGTTGGATCAGAGTCTGATGTAGATAAATCTACGTGTCTCATAACACCAGTATCAATGACAGCCACAATAACTTCTCTTGAACCTTTTGTAAGCTCCCAAGCATCAGGTAAGTTAACAGCATCAATATCCCACATTTTACCATCTTTATAGAAAGTATCATTTGGTTTAATTGCCATAGTGTAATATTGATATGAAAGATCAATTAAATCATTACCGTATTGAGCACGATAAGTTTCTAATGCATCAATAGTTGCAAATAAGTCACTATATTTAGAAGCTAAAGTAACTTTAGTACTTCTGTTTGATCTACTTACAACAGGTAAAGTTATATCAAGTTTTGTAAATAACTGAGTTGTTGAAGATCTTGATGATCTTTGATTTTTATCAGCCATTTTTAAAACACTACCAATAGATACTGGTGAGTAGTTACCTAGATATAATCCACCAAAGTATGAAACACCATTTGCAACATGTCTATTAAGTGTTGTTAGAGTATCAGTATCTGTTATAGCAATACTCTCATTAACTAAGTTTAATTCATTTCCAACATTTAGTTGTAAGTTATAAGAACCCTGTACTTGAGACTTAATCTCAAGTGCATAGTTACCACGACTTAATTGTATAAATGTTTTTACTTGTGCTGTCTCTTTATAGTGGGCAACTTTAGCTTGAGTATCTAAGTTCCAAACAACTAAGTTTAAACTTTCATTACTTGTTGAATTAAAGTTAATTGCAAGAGGGTAGTTACCTATTATTTCAAAAGAGTAAAAATCATTTGCATCTAAAGTACCATTTAATGAGTAATCAAGTGCTCTTGATAATTGACCCAAATATTGAGCATCTAAATAAGAGTTATTAGGCTCAATTTCAGAAACTACAATAACTTTTGAAAAATCAGCTTGATTAAAATCTATATCAAACTCATATTTTGCATCTATTTCTAAGTTAAAGATAACAAAATCATATGTTCTAACTCCACCCATTGGATTTAGTAAGAAACTTTCATATGCTTTTGTATGATCAAAGTAAAATTTAACAAACTTTTGAGCCTTTCTATCAAAGATACCAAAATCAGCACCCGTTACATTTTGAGAGTTAGTAATTTTAAAATTAACACTACCTTCAAGTTCAAAAGTAAAACTATCTCTAATATCGGCCTCATGAGAGTTTTCACCTTTTATAGTAAAGCTGTCACCAGATTTAACTAATACGCTTTCTCGTTTTGAATGATAAACATTATTAGGCTCTGATTCAATAAAGACAGATCCAGCAAGAGCTGATTGACCTTCAACTGATAAAATACCATGATGTTGTGAGTCAAGTGAGTTTTCTAATATGATTTCTGGTACATCTGCGATATTAGAATATTGAATGCCATGAAAGCTACTATCATTAGCACTTAATCTAATTTTAAGTTGTAATCTTGAGTCAATAAAGAATGAGCCATCTTGTGGAAAGTACCATCTAATATAATAATTGTTACCTTCTGTTACATTAAAATTACCTTCAGTTGATCTTGGTGTTACAAAAAGGTTTGTATCAACCGCTCCAGTAAAATTACCAAATGTAAATTTAACTAGATTTAAATCACCATCTGGGTCAATTAAGTCATAGTTAAATTCAATGTACTCATTGTTTATAACTTTAACTGTGTTTTCAGTAATAGTAATCACAGGTTTTGAATGATCTCTATAGATAAAGAAACTAATTGTTTGAACTTGTGTTGCTAAAGCGACACGGCCAAGAGTATCAAAAAGTTGATAGTTGAAACTAATTTGAGTTCCGTTACCATTAGATAGTCTTTCAGGAACCTGTGGAATAGTTAATTCGATGATTCCATTACCTTTATGTATAATCGTACCATTTACACCAGTAGAGTTTACATCAATTACATAATTTAAAGCACCACCGTTTGTATTAAGAGCTTTTAAATTAATTGTTAAAACAGTATTTGGTGCTTGGATAGCTATTGTTGGTTTTGGATTTACTTTTAACTTTTCAGAAGTTTCAATAACAATACTACCAGCACTAATTCTTGTGATTTCTGGATCAGAACTTAAAGATATCCAATCTTTAATAATTCTAAGTGGAAAAGCCTTAGTACTTGTAAGTCCATTTGCAATAGATGCCCGCATTTCTAAGGTTTGAATTTGGTTAGATAAACTTGTAAGCCTAATAGCAGATAAAGTGCCACTAACTAATAAGTCGTTTGTATCTATACTATGAGTAATAACTCCAGTACTTTGTCTACTTGCTGTACCAAAATCATATAGTGCAGTTGGTATGGCTGAATCGATTTGTTTTTGGATTCCCATAGTTCCATAAATACTTGTACTAGTTAAAGTAGAAGCAGCTACATTAGAGCTATTATCCCAAGTTGCTACATAATGAACATCAACTATCGAAGGAGTTAAGGTATTTCTATAATAAACCCAAGACTTACTAACCTCATCATAAAATGGGTTATTTAAATCATTTGGAGTTGCATTAATTTTTTTATCAATTTGTGGTTTAAAAGTTAAATCCATATGAACTGGATGAAACGGAGGGTATATCCATAAAATAATAGTTTTTTGCTCTGTTTTACCAGTATTTTGATCAGTAACTTCTAGTAATATTGTACCTTCATATTTATCTTGAATATTTTGAAATTCAGGTTCATTCTGATGTAAGTCAAATTCAAGAACAGGGGATGTTCCAGTTGATGCAAAAATAGATAATAGATTAGAAGGTAAAGAAGGTGTCCATTTAAATCCAATTGGGTTTCTTAAATCGTTACCATCATGATCTAGTGTTCTTGAGTTAGAAGCATTTATTGTAAAATGAGCCGGAGCTTCACTTGGTAAACTTAACCTAACTTCAATTCTATCTGGTACATCTCTAATTAATGGCTTTCTCAATAAAGGTACAGCATTAATTGTTACGATTTCAGATGAAGTTGTAATATCTGGATAACCAGTAGATGGCTCTACATCAATAGCAGATACTAAAAATGTAAAAGTAACTAAATCTTCTTCAAAATCAGGCAGAGTGATTGTTGCAATATCATTAGACTCTCTATGAGTTCCAGAAGGACTATAGTAAAAACTTGCAACAGCAGGTCCACTCAATTGCTTATATTCAAAGTCTAAAAATAATCCGCTTCGTGAATATGATTTAGATAGTTTTAATTTAACTGTGTCACCTGATCGATACAATGTACGAATAGGATCTTTTTCTACAATTAAAATAGGACCTAAAACAGTTGGTAGTGCTCTAACAAATGCTGTTTGAGTCGCTGTTTTACCAGAGCTATCAGTCACAGTTAAAGTAAATGTGTATTTACTTGGTCTTGTGATTCCTGCGTTGACTGTAAAACTTGCAGTGGCTTCATTAGATTTAACAATACTTAAAGTACTATTTAAATCATCAACACCAGTCCAAGTATAAGTTAAAACTCTATCAGATAAATAACTAAATGACGGGCCACCATCTAAACTAATTACAACATCATCCGTTGTTCCAACAGAAACAGTTTGAGAGTTTCCTGCTGTTACAAATGGTGATTTCTTGTCTTGTACTCTAATTGTAACAGTGTCAGAGCTGACACGATTATTTTCATCAGTAATTTGAAGGGTTAGTTTGTATTCTCCCTCTGTTGAAACTTCAAAAGTTGCAACTCTACTTGTTGGGTGAGTAAGGTTTTCTGATGGAGACCATAAATAAGTTAAACCAGCCATATTCACTGCAAATGAAGAGTTAATTAGTTCATACTTTTTATTTGGAGAGATGACCGTGTTTAAACCAGCATCTGCTGAGAGTGGTGGAAAACCAAATAAATTCTTTTTAATAAAAGTCTCTGCTCTTTTTGTTTTACCATCACTACTTGTAGCTGTTACTTCTAATTTAAAAGTATAAACTCCAGGGGTTGTAGGGTTAAAATTAGTTAACTTTTCTGTTGGGTTTGAAATAATAGGAGTTATTTGATTTGGGTTAGTTGTTTTTGGAAAATCAACTAAAGTCCACTGATAAGCTAAGGTATCACCAGAAGCTTGAGCATAAGACTTACTAGCGTCTAAAGTAAACCTTGAGCCACTAATTACAGATTCAAATTTACCAGCATTTGCAACTGGTGGTAACATATTAGTAAATATAAACTGTAGGGCAACATTTTGAGTTGTACTATTTGTATTAATATTTCTAATTTTAAGTTCAATTATTCTAGCTGCACCTTGTTCTAAATCTAAACTTACTTCCATAGGATCAGTCTCAATAAAATTTTGAGTTACTAAAAACTCTAAATCAATTGTTGATGTAGCATTACTAAATACAGTTGATGTAATATTTGGATTTTCATGTCGAACAGTCCAAGTATACTCATAAGTATCTGTTTTCTCTGGATCAAGTGGATCGTAATGATCAGATGCATTTAAAGATATTGTATGAGAGTCTCCAGATACATCAATCATTCCACCCTCACCAAGGTTTACAAATATGGTCCTTGGTTTAGCTCCATCTTGAGCAAATTTTTCATCAATTAAAAATTGAATTTCTTCTCTTGATAAGTCATCAGATAGTTGATTTAAGATTTCAGAGGCGAGTCCGTCGTTTTCTTCTTGTTTTAAGATATCTGAGATAAAGTCTCTACGATTAACTTCATTGCTACCAACAGCTGATTCTAATATATCATTAAAATCAATTTTGAATGAACCACCATTTTTAGAAAACTCGTCTTCTAAACCTTTAATTAAACCAATCATACCAATGGTACCACCAGTAGATTTTGCAGATTCTCTTAAAGACTCTGCAAGCATATCTCTAAGTAAATCTTCGTCAATAGCACTTTTTGCCATATCCCTTAACTTTTGGTTGGCAGCTTCTAGTTTAGCAAGGTACTCTTCAAGCTCTGTGATATCGGCAAGGTCTGTTGCTAAACCTTGCTTTTCAAGAGAAGTTTGAGCACCAATTGCAGCATTTGCCATACCTAATGTTCTTGCCATAGCAAGAGCTGCTTCTGTGTCTTTTGCAATAGCATCTAAAAAGTCATCCGATACTTGCATAGACTCTGCAATCAATCGAGTGATTGTTAATTCAGATTCAGAGCAATTAATAGGTCCAGAGTTTTTAAATTTGTCAAGTTCAGATAAAATTTGATCAAGCTTTGCTTTCCCTTCAAATTCAAAAGCTGTACCTTGAGCAGCATCTGCAATGCTAATTGTATTTTGCAAAATATTGGCGATAGCAATACTAAATCTATCAGGGTTACAAAGATTATTTGCATCTCCAGATTTAGAATCACCTTCAACACCATCAGTACCAGGTGCTCCTACTTTCATTAATTTTGAAATAGTTGCATCTAAAATAGCGATAATATTAAAGTTATCTTCACCAGATGTAACAGTATTTGAAGCTGGGTAGCTTTTTCTTTCGTGAATTAAGTTATTTAAAGTATTTAAACTTTCGATTAATAACTTTTGATGTTGAGTATTTGAAAAGGTTAAATTTTTACCAGGAGCCTGATCAAAGAATCCTTGAAAATCAACTTCTCTATTATCTGTACTTGTAGAATGATTAATACCCGTTGCACTATCTTCAAACATTTGCACTGCTTTATTAACAAAGCCTTGACTACCAATATAAAAATCATCAGTAGAAACATACCCTCTATTTAAAGTTGTTTTTAAATAGTCTAAATCAAAAGTTTTATTTTCAACTAATCCATAAAACTCAGAAGTGTTTAATTTTTTATCACTTACATGATTCAAAAAGTAGTAAAAATAAGATTCTTGAGCGTTTAAAGTTACCGTCCAAGTTGTAATATTATCAGCAGTTGAGCTATTAAGTGCAGATGATCTATCAGTGGTATCAAGCATTGCTTGAAATTGACCTGTGTTAAATCTTACTTCATAAATAGCATTATCAAGTAGCTCTGTAGAAGTAGATATTCTTGATTTTAAAGCTATAGATAAAGGTAAACTAAAACTTGGGCAACTTTGTGGGTTTTGACCAAGGTTACAGTTTCCAGCAATGCCAGATTGTAATGAACCAGTAGCTAAAATTTCTCCACCGATGCTCTTTAGTTGTACAAAACCAATAGCAGAATCAGCATCAAAAAGACCATCAATAGCAACAATACCATCTACTCGACCAGCACCACCACAATTAAATAAATCAAAAGCAGCTGATTGAGCTTGGTCTGAGTGATTTTCTTGATCATTTACTTTCAAGCCAATTTTAATACCACTGCTACATAGAGTTTCAACAGCAGTATCATGTTGTGAATCCCAAGTAAATTCAATAGCTTCACCAACAGAGTAGCTAGCTTGTAAGCCAGAAATTGTACCAGCGACTGGAGTAAAATTACCAATCTTTGTTGCAAACATGTTTGTTACATCAACAGTAATAACATCACCCTCTGTTTCATCAGCAACACTAGCTTTTACAGTAACAAAACCTGTCTCTTCATTTACACTAACATTATCAATTGTTAGAGTAGGTGATTTTTCATCAAACTTTTGTACTTTTAAACTAAGCTCAGTTTCATTTTCAAAAATAGCATTTGGACTATCTTTAACTGTTAATTTTATTAATACATCAACTTCTGAGTCAGGTAACACAATTGTAGCAATTGGATTGACAATATTTTCATCATTAAAGCTAACTGTACCACCTGTTGCAGACCACTTATAAGTTAATCCACCAGAGTTTAAGTTTGTACTATTGTTATCATTTAATTGAACAACCATATTTGCTGTGTCTGTACAACCAGCAGACATGCTAGTTGCATTTACAGCAATAACAGAGTTGTTTTGATCAGCACTACATTGGTAACTATTGATAAGTGCAGTCGCAATAACCTCTGGTTTATTAAGACTAAAATCAATTATTTGTTCATAAGAAATAAAATCATTATCTCTTTCTGTAATTGTTACTTTAACTTGTGCTTTTCTTTCTTTATTATCATTTGTAGCTATACCTGGATCATCAATTGTTAAAGTAGCAATTGATTGATCTGCATTAGTTATAGCAACTGTATCTAAATCTTCTACTAACTCCCATTTGTAATTAAGGGCAGTAGTATTATTTTCAGAAACAGTTGATGTAGCATCAATGATCCAAATAGCAGTTGAACCATTATTTTGTGCACCACAAATATATGTACCATTTTCACCAGTCATAACATTACCATTACAAGTAGCATTTATGGCAAGAGTACCATTGGCAATTCCACCATTAGGACAATCAAATCGACGAGTATCGTCTCCAATACCTTCTTCTTTTGTTTGGCCATCACTAGGTAACATTCGAACATAAGTATTAGCTAAAAAACTTTGTAAGTTTTCTCTTGATCTCCAAACGTAGGTTTTATTACCAGGAGTAATATCTTCAATAGTTTCTATATCTTCTTCTTCGTCACCGTTAAAAAAGAATATTTCAATTGTTGAATTTTCATTATTTCCGTCACTAATAGTGTAAGCAAGGTTTACATCACCATTTTTCTCAAATGATACAATTCTTAAATTAGTAATAATAGGTAGTTGTTTCACATAACCAGGAGAGTTTAAAATATCAAAAGCATCAGAACTTGGAGATACCGCACCATTAATAGTTTTAACTCTAACTACAATGTTTTGATAATTACCCGGAAACAGCACTGTACTATCCCAAATAATCTCTTTGTTGGCTCCGATTGACATACTAGTTAGCTCTTCACCACTAGCTGACTTTTCAATAGGTTTTGCAATCAACCAAGTTAAACCAGAGTCTTCTGAGTATTCTAAATAAACCTCTGTACTAAATGTGTCCGTCTGAGCTTGCTCGTTGATTAGGCTCATGTCAAATACAATTTGTAAATCACCAGAGTAAACAATATTTGAATCAGAATCAATATCTCCACTTAAATCTAAAACAAGTGGTTTTGTAATATTAGTTTGAGGTACTAATTGAGTTAAAGTAAAAGTTACTTCTGCTGTATCTGATGCAGATAAAATACCAGTTTGAATATTATTATTAGATAATTTGTAAGCCTCAATTAAAGTAGATGGCCACTTTGTACCTTTACCTCCAATGATAAAAAATAGATCATTGTATACGTTAGAAGAATGTCCCTCTCGTTTTTGAGTTAAACTAGCTACTCCAAAAGAAGGGTGGTGTCTAAATAATAAATTACTATTAATTGTTGTTGGTACTTTTTCTAATACTTCTAAAGTATTATTATGCACGCCATCAGAAACCCCACCAGAAAGTAAAATTTTATCTTTAAATACACTAGTTGCATGTCCGTATGTATTTTCATATAAACTAGGTAATTTAGAAGAGTTAACTTTAATTATATCTGAACTTGTAAAATCAAAAGCTTCAACACTTTTTAAATCACTTGAGTTACTACCACCAAGTATATATAAAACTTTATTGTAATATGCACTTGTATGCAATGCTCTTTGAGTATCTAATTGAATAGTACTTGTAGTAGGAGTTGCTTTTTGCTGATCTAAGCTATAAACCAAGATAGCATCTGTTGCAGATGACGAGTCACTTGTACTTTGTCCACCAATAACAAATAATTTGTCATCAATAACTTGTAACGTGTGGTTCATTAATCCGTTTGGTAATTTAAAATCATATGAAGGGTTCAAACTAGCTTGTTTTTCAAGTAAATCATAAACTTCAACTTGTTTAACCATTTGACCATCGTTTTGTCCACCAACAACAAATAATAAGTTTTTCCAGATTACTGACGCATGGTGTGAACGGTTAAAAGTTAAACTAGGGAAAGTATATTGAGATGCCTTCACTCCACTAGGCGATACATCATAAACCAAAGATTGATTTAAAATATTAGCATCATTTTCTCCACCAAGTACAATTAATTTATTATTGTAAACATTAGATGAATGATATTTAGTTTGAATTTGATCTTTTGTGATATCTAAACCAACAGTAGATTTATAACTTACTTGATGAGTAAGCTCTTGGGGAGTATTAGTAACTCTATAAAGCATACGCTCTACATCAAAAGCAGGTCTAAAAATTTCAAGAGTTGATTTTTCTTCAAGTCCGTCGGTTCCACCAAAAAAGTATAAGTCTCCTTTATATTTTACACCAGCGTGATTACCACGACCAACAGGAGCAGGAACTCCCCAAAACCACTCATCACGTTTGATATCATAAATATCTACAGTGTTTGAGTAAGAAGATTGAAAGCCATTATCAAAACCAATTGTTCCACCATAAAAGTAGATTTTACCATCTACTAAAACTGATGAATGCTCGCCTCTGATTCCTGGGAATCCGCCTTCTGGTGGTTGCGTTGGAGAGATAGGGTCTTGCCCTGTACCATCACCAGGTATGCTACCGTCTTGCCCACCGTTGGAAGGGTCAGTAGTTCCATCGCTTGGTGGTTGAGAGTCTCCACCACTTCCTCCATTATCTCCTCCAGAACCGTTGTCCCCACCAGATCCATCATCTCCATCATTAGGATCAGCAATTGGAGGTCTAGGGATTGTACCATCACCCGGGAAACCAGCATCTGGCTTACCATCGTTAGGGTCAGTTATATCATCGTCACCGTCATCATTTCTTGGATCTTCTGGATCAGCAGGATTTGGAGGTAATTTTGTAAATTGTCGGTTGTATTGGGAGTAGGTGTTTTTGTTGCCGAAACCAGCTCTTGCCCATGGGGAATTGTCTAAATTTTCGCTTCCTGAATAAATTCCAATAACAGAACCTTTAGTTGGAGTTTGAAAAGCTGTTTCTCTTCTTGTATAAGATAAAATAGAATTATTTCCAAGTGTAGGAACAGAGTCAATCTCTGATACAAAACTTGTGAGTAATTTAGATTTTCCAGTACTTTTATTAATAAAATATAGATATTTTGTTTTATGGTTCTCTAGGGTACTTGATGAGACTTGATATATTAAAGAATCATTTTGAGTTGAGATTATAGTACCATGTTGCATTGTTATTTCAGAAGTATTTGAAGTAGACCAACGTAATTTACCTTCTGATGTTAAAGAGATGAGTGAAGTATCAAAATTAAAACGATCTTTTGATTTACCTGGAATAATTCCTGTTATATAGAGGTTTTCATTAGAATCGATAGTGATAGTATTAAAGCTTGGAAAACCACCAGTTGGAGTAATACCTAGATTAGATTTGAACTTCCATTTTAAATCACCATAATAGTTAACAGAAAAAATAATTCCTTTGTCATTACCGAAATAAATATCTCCACTTTTACTAAGTGCAAGTTCAGAGTAAAAATGAGCTGATTGTAACTTATATTTCCAATTAATTTCACCACCTTTAGAAATAGAGATTAATCCTTCAAATTCATCAATTTGCCTTGTATTGTTTGAGGTAATAATATAAATGCTATCATCAGCTCCTAAAATAGGATGTCTATATATTGAAGAAGTTTGTAATTCCCAATTTAAATTTAGTTCAGGATCATATGATTGAACCTTACCAATTAATGGAAATTTCCCGTTAACTTTTTGTTGAGAATTATAGGCTAAAATAATTGTACCATCTCTAGCAATGGATAAGTGTAAGTCATGAGTTAGTAACGCAGTTCCGACATTTTTTATTTCTTTTTTATATTTTTCTACTCCAGTAATTGGATCTAGTACGATCAATTTAGAGTAAATATTTGATAACCAACTAAATTGTGTATCTGTATAAAAAACTATGTCTCCGTTTAGTGGAGAGATTGAAATAATATGTGGATCAAAAGCGCCATTGTTCATATCATAAACTTTTTCCCATAGAACTCTATTTTGTGAGGTTTCATTGGTATTGTAAGCAATGATACTAAAGCCTTGTTGGTTTTCTTTTCGACAAGTTAAGTATAGTACTCCTTTATCAGATAGAGCTGGCTTTTCAGCAAGCAACCCATCACAAATATCTTCATTAAAAACAATATCCCCAGGCTTCAACTCACTAGTCTCAGGTTCTGTAGGTCTTATGCTAGGGGCCTTATCATCAATTTGACGGTAGTAACGACCAGAGTTTTGGTTGTCACCTTGAAATACT
This sequence comes from Candidatus Cloacimonadota bacterium, assembly GCA_002402105.1. Classification (GTDB taxonomy): domain Bacteria; phylum Muiribacteriota; class UBA6191; order UBA6191; family UBA6191. The sequence goes on along the minus strand of NVVD01000009.1, from coordinate 33,992 downwards.
GGCCATGAACTATCATTTAAATGCTTACTTGATGAGTTGACAGCGTATAATTTACCACCAGCAACAAAATGTAAAATACCATCTGCTGTTAAGTTAGGGAAAGCAGCGATTCTTTCACCTGCATTAAATTTCCAAAGTTGTTTTCCTTCGTGGCTGAAAGCATAGAAGTGCTTGTCTTCTGAACCAACATATACAATACCATTATCTCCAACAACAGGATTATCTCTAAATCGACCTTTTTGAATCCATCTTTTTGAACCGTCTGGATAAAGTGAAATTAAACCTTGTTTTGGGCTAGTAACATAAATTACACCTTTAGGGCCAATAAATGGAGTATATTGAGAGTCTGTTTTGTATCTCCATTTAGTTAGTTCACCCGTTTTTCCATCTAAACCAGTAACAAAGTTACCATTAACATAAATTGTGCCGTCTAAACCAATTGATGGAACCCGTGTTACGTGATTACGTTTATCAAATTGGGTAATCCATCTAACTTTTTTATTAGGAGCAATAGAGTAAATGTTTCTATCTTTTGAACCAAAGTATATATTACCAAAACCATCAATTACAGCTCTAGCGCAGGTTCCTTTTGTTTGATATACCCAAACGATTTTACCTTCTGGTGAAATCTTGTACATGTTTTTTCCGCCAGGAGCGTATAAAAAACCATCTCTTGAGATAGCAGGGCGTTTAATTTGCCATGTTGAGCCAACAAGTGCTTTGTAACGAGAACCTAATTGGGCTTTAGCTTCTGCTTCTCCAAGCTGAAATTGTGTTGAAAAACCTGTTTCATCATGTTTTAAGCCCCATAATATTGATGAACTTTGATTAACATAAATATTACCGTCATAACTACTAACAGGGGTGCGAGGGTCACTATAAATAGCAGGAGATGCAAATGATTTACCATTACCAGCAAATGCACTTAACTCACTACCTTGTCTTGATACAGCATAAAACTTATCTCCACCAACAAATAATTTTTCTTCTTTAGGGTCCATTGCAGGAGCTAGAGAAAATCTAAGGGTTTTTGCAAAAGGCCAAGTACCATCAGCAACAGTACCACCATTTGATGGAAGATCTTGCAAAGCAAAAGATGCAGAACTTACACTACCATTAAATGGTCGTAAGTTAGCAGGAGCAGAAGCTTTCCATGAGTTAGCTAAAATATCATAAACCCAAACTTTACGGATATGGTTTGGAGACTGTTTACCAGAATAATAAATTTTACCATCATCATAATCTTTAGTTAATGGGTCTAACTCATCAAAAATTGGGGCACCAGTAGATTGTGCTTTTGTCCATGTATTTTCACCAATATCATAGATATAAATATCATTATGAAAATCAGTAGATGTACGAAGACCACGTTTTTGAGGAGTCCAGGCACCATAATGATAAACTTTGTCTTCATAGACAACACCAAGATCACCATAAAATGCTATATCTAAAGAGACAGTATCAGTTTTTGACCATGAGTTTGCTTCGATATCATAAATATCGATTGATGTTGATAATTCAGGTACTGGATCTAAGTCACCAGTTAATGAACCAAAACGTCCACCATAAAAATAAACCTTACCATTAGACTCTGTAGCTGTATGATATCTTCTAGCTGTACCACCAGAAACTCCTGTACTCCAAGAATCACTTTTCACATCATAGATATTAATAGTTTGTGCTAGATTTTCAGCTTTTAAATCAGAACCACCCCAAAAATAAAGCTTATCATTATAAGAAATTCCACCTAAATTGATTGCTCCTTTTTCAGCATTTTCTCCAAAAAACCATTTAGACTCGTTATGTTCAACCTCTGGAATAAACCAATATGGAGTTGTAGAGTTTGAACCCCATTCATATCTGAAACTATTTTTATAAGGATGAGGTTCTGCATCTCCTCTAACATGAAAATCAATAGTTGATGTGACACAACCACCAGTATAGGTTGTTGCAAAAACATTAGATACTGAGTCACCAGATAGCTCATGACAAATTCGATCTTCGATTAAAGCAGATGAATCTGGGTCTTTTGGATTTAGTAATACAAAAGATTTAGATAAATCATCTCCACCTGTTCGTCCGTAGATATCAGTTGGAGTTAATCGAACCTGTACGGCTCTAAAACTACCAGCCCCAATATCCTTATGTGATTCCCAAACTAAACCTTTATAACTACCAGGATATACAGTTGTAATTGCCTCAAAACCAGCAGAAACAAAAGAACTTGTTTTCCATTCTATACTACCATCAGAATCAGTAGTGTACTCAAACTTTATAGAAGATGGTTCGTTTTCTCCATCTGTTAAAACATAAGTGAAAGAAACACTGTTATAAATTTGACTACCAGAAACAGTTAAATTAGAAATATCAGGTAAATAGTTTTCTTTGTGGATAATGATTTTTATTTGAGTTGTTGAATTACTGACTTTACCTGATTGATCAGAAATAGTTAGTGTTATATTAAATGTATTCTCTGTAAAAAAATCAAGGCCTGATATAGTAGCAACAGTAGTTTGAGTGTTTGTTGATGCAAAACTGATGTTTGCAGTATCACTAACACTCCAGGTATATGATATAGCATCAGGGTTTATGTTTGGATTACTTGAACCGTTTCCAGTTAGTAAAAAAGCTAGGCTAGTTGCATATGAATACTCTTCATATTCTTGGGCTAAAACTTGTTTTCTTACTCCATCATTAGTTGTTCGCTCAACAATTGTGGCTACAGCATTAAGTGGTAAATAAGCAACTTTAACTTTTAAGTCTTCACCAAATTTATTTGCAAAACTTTCAAAACCATCAGAAGCAACATTAACACCCCAAGTGCCTTCTTGGGCACTAGTAAATGTAGTTGATGCACTTAAATTAAAACTTGGCTTAGATGAAGCTTTATCAAATTGTTTGATGAGCCCAAAAGGACCAGCTGTACCATTTTCATCAATTGTATATCTTGTTAAATTTGTAAATTGATTTGTAACTGGTAAATAAGTACTAGTCTCATCAGAACAATCAATAGAAGCAGATAAAAGGTGTGCAACTTCTGGTACTACATGATAATAACCAGACTCATCTTTTTCTTTTCCAACAAATGATAACTCTAGCTCACAATCAACAGGTATAAACTCTACAATAGTTTCAATCAAAGTGATTTGTCCATTAATAGTATCTGTCACTTCAAGTCCAACGGTTAATTCAGTTGGTGCTGTAATATTTTCAAAATTTATAGTTGTTACGAGGTGTTTAGCTGTAGAGTCTTGAGTTTCGATAAATACTTCGGGTAAAATCCATTTAGCACTAATAGAGTGACTTGTACCACTACTATCTTGACACATTGCCCTATAGTTTGAGTCTATTTCAAAAAGAGGAGTTTGACCTTCAATTACTTGGTATCTATTTTGAGAGACATCAAATTTAGAAATTAGAGCTTTTGTTGGACAAACCATAAAAGCATTAATTTTTACAATTTTAGTAGAAGTTTGACCAAATGATTGATCTTGGTTTTTTTCAGTAACAGTTAACTGATATGTGTATTGCTCAGCACTTGTATTTGTGGTGCCAAAATTAGTTGGTATAGAAAGCTCTAAAGAGTCTCTTTCGTTTCCTGAAAATCTTGAAGTATAAGAACGAGAAACTCTTCTTGATTTATCATTTAAGGGTATCCAAGAATAAGAAAGAAGTTTTTCGTTATATGAATAAGACTGCCATGCTTCAATGTCTAACTCTTCACCAGCAAGATAGATTGATTTTTCTTGAAAATACTCAAGTACAATCTCAGGATCTGGGATTGTTTCAGGAATTACAACTACATTAACAGTAGCTGATGAGTCACTAATTGTATCATCTACTTTCATTGAAAAATGATGAACAGTTTTTAATAAATAGTCGGCTCTTTTAACAGTAATTGTAGTATTACATGAGTTTGGTTCAGGGATAAATTCATAGTCATTAGAATCCCAAGTATAAGTTAAATCAGATGTTGTTTTGCCCTGTGCAAAAGTTGAAGATAAACAAGCATTTAATAAAACATTTATAGTATCTGCAGTAGTTTCTCTAAAGTTAATTGTTACTGATGATTTACCAACTAAGCTATTTTCAAAAAATGCTTGAGCAACAACTAATGGTTTATAAGCATCAACAACAGTAATACGGACATCTTCTTGAGAAGATAATCCAGCAGAATCACTAACAACTAAACTAAAGTCATAAACTCCAGCAAGAGTTGGAGTAAATGTTGGCTCTTTTGTAGAATCAGAATCTAAATAAGTTGATGGGCTCCATTGATAAGTTAAACTAGCATTGTTTGGTGAAAATGTATCATTTGTAAATGTATGAGTATCACTTACTAAAATTTGGGTGGATAATCCAGCATGAGCAATAGGGTTTAAAAACTGATCAACTTGGATAGTAATTATTTTTTCTGAAACTTTTGTTATATGAGGTAAAATTTTAGTAGCTGTAATTTTATATTGATACTCACCATGGTCAGCAGATAAAAAAGAAAACTCTGTACCAATTGTTTGAGTTAGTGCAATTTGAGCTGGGCCATTGATTTGTTCAAAAGTAAAACTATCAATGTTTCCACCATCTGGATAAAAAGAGTCAACAACTGTAAAAGTTACAAGCGATGATGGGCCAGTTGAATGAAACTGTGAGTTAAAAACAATAATAGGCTCTGGGTCTTGATAAAAGTCGATTCGCATTTCATCATCGTTAACTCTTGTTTGGTCAGAATTTTTTACGGTTAGTCTAAAATACTTAAATCCATCTAAACTAGTTAAAGAAACAGATGCTATAGCAGATGCTGAATCTTGTGTAAAAGTTTGAATAGCTTCTCCACCAAATCTATCAATTTCTTGCCAAGTATAAGATAAATTATTATCACCTTTTGGGTCGAATGTTCGAGCACCATTTAATGTGAAAGTATGTAGGTTATCAACAATTTGCTCTTGTCTATCTTTACCAGCTATAACAAAGATATTTCTTTCAAACTGAAAACCAGATTTAATTTCTTTGTCATTTAATATAGACTTAAGTTGATCTTCTGTTAATAAAGTTGCTGCTTCTCCTAAAACTTTCATTCCAAATAAAGGATCATCAGATGTTTTTAATAATCCTAAAATAATTTCTGTAGGGTCTGGAGTTTTTAGTCTTACTCTATCAATCAAAGCTGCATAATCAATATCTGAACCATCAGGGAAGTTATCTTCTAAAAACTTAGAAACTTCACCAAGTTTTGAAGGATCACCACCACCAACTAAATAATCAGCTAATCTTTTGACGATTTCTTTAGGGTCAGCTGGTGCTGTTATCATTACAGATAATTTATCATTTTCTTTTTGTAGAGCTTGGATTGCTCTTAAAATTTCTAACCTTCGAGTATCATTTACAAGTTGAGTTTGTGAATCAAAGGCTTGTGCTTCTGCAAGCATTTGTGCAGATTGACCAAGTATTTGAGCTAGTGCTTCTGATGCATCAATATTAGCAGACATTCTATCAATTAAGTCTTGTGGAAAAGATATAAGTTCAAGTGTAAGGTTTAATAGCTCAAATTGATCAGTACCCGATAAAATTTGAGATAATTTTTCAGAGTTAAGATTTAACTTTAAGGTTTCTATATTAGCTAAAGCAGCTTGTTTTGCAACAACATCTCCAACTAAGGAGACTGCTAAATTAACATTGTTTTCAATCATAGAACAAGCATCAAGTAATCTACTAGCTCCATCATTAGCAATTAAGTCACTAGGTGTACTTAACATTTTATTTAAACAAATATTGACAGGAGACTCGTCGTTATCTTCTAAGATACCAGCTTTTTCAGCCTCAATACTAGATGAGATTAAATCAAAAGATTTAGAAACAAACTCTAATATTTTATCTTCATTATTTTGAGGAGTTGTAACAAATAAACTTTGAGCTGACTTTCTTACAGTTGGGTCAATAGTTGGGTCATTTAATTGACCAATAGTTGTAATCATATCAGCAATATAATTATTTGCTTGACCTTGAGTATTTTCATCTGTGAAAACTTTATCAATTAATTGTTGAAATCTTAACATATCGATTGGGTCTTCGTTATCTTCAAGTAAAGCAGAAAGATTGATTGTTTCAGCGCTTTGTGTAGAAGAGTCATCAGCTAAGACAACTTGATCAGCAGCAAGTCCAAGTTTTTGAGCCATTTGCATTTCAAGCATTACACTAACAAATGTTGATTTTGAATCTGTATTTACTTGTACTTCTGTAGCATTATTATTAATTAATGCTAAAAGGTCTTGAGCGTAAATAGCTTTTTCTTCTTGACCAGAGTTTAATTTGATTTTAATAACTAAGTTTTTAGCAAGAGATGGTGTTTCTTCAAAAATTAATTTGTATTCTGCAGGAATTTCTAAGCTATATTGAATGGATTGGTTTACAACTGTAGGGCAAAAAATTGCAGATTGAGAGATTAAATCATTGTTGATTGTGTATAAAGAAGCTGTACCAATAGCTTCATCATCTGTAGCATCAAATTTACATTTACCTTGTTGGTTTTCAGCACTAGCAAGAGAGATATTGCCAAAGGTTGAAGGAGATGTGATAGAAGGAGGAGTTAAGCTAGATGTTCCGCTTACAGTAAAAATAGGAGCTTGAGATGAAAGAGAGATTTTCAAACCACTAGTTTTTGATTTTACCCATAAAGCTTGACCGACTTTAATAGAAGTAATTTTATCATATGAATTGTATCTAACATCTTTAGTATCACCACTATAAAAGCTCCAAGACTTAGAACTAGGGTTATATATCCAAGCTTCTGCAATATCTTTAATTTCTTTTGTACTCAGGTTATCTTTTGAAAAAAGGCTTTCTGGAGTAGTATCTTGCTCTAAATTAAATGAGATTAAATTAAATTTAGTATCTTGTAACTTCACTGAGTTAAAAGCTTCGTTACTTGTATTAATACTAGAGTCAGAGGAGGTTTTAACTAAATAACCATGTCCTAGTTTTAAAAACTCAATTTTAGAGTATTTTGATAATGCATTATGGATATCTATATCACCTTGAGGTGCCCAATACTTCCACTCGTTACCATCATGAGTCCACATGATATCAATGTTGGTATCTAAATTATTTTTAGATAAATAAGACTCTGCATTCACTAAGCTTGAAGCTAATGGAAAATCGACTTGATGATATCCATCTCCATTTAATGTGAAATTTTGTGAATAAGAAAAATTGATTAAAATCGAAAAAACTAAAAGTATTCTCAGAAAACTCATAATATTACCTCTCTCTAAGTAATGTAAGTAAATCTATAAAACCCTGTTGAATACAGAGTTTACCCCCAAAAAAGCAGAATTTATCTATTAAATAATGCTAATTGTCGTCTATTATAAATTATTAGGTACAATAATAACAAGAAATTTAACGAAAAGTTATTAACTAAAATTAAAAAGAGACGACAAGTGAACAAKAACTTTTATTTGCATTATAYATGCCAATAAATATTTTAAATTAGATTCCGCTTAAATTCAACAAATAGGGGGAAACTACGATACTTGAGCTAACATAAAGGTCAAAAATAGGTAACCAAAAGGTCAAAATGTTTTTTTTTAGTGAATATTTGAAATAATAATTGAATAGTGTAAAATCATCTAAATAAACTAATCATCTAAATAAATTAATAATGGAGTACATTCATGTCTAGCGAATCTTTAGTAGAAAACTTTGGAAAATATACTTTTAATAAAAAGGTAATGAGAAAAAAGTTACCAAAAAAAGTATTTGAAAAATTATGGAATAATATTGAGATGGGAGAGCGTCTTGATAGAGATTTAGCTGATATAATTGCTCATGCTATGAAAGACTGGGCTATTGAAAACGGAGCAACACATTATTGTCATTGGTTTCAACCTTTAACTGGTTCAACTGCTGAAAAACATGATTCATTTTTAAATTTCAGTAATGGTGAAGCATTTACAAGATTTTCAGGAAGCGAACTCATCCAAGGTGAGCCAGATGCATCTAGTTTTCCATCTGGAGGGGCAAGATGTACTTTTGAAGCAAGAGGTTATACAGCTTGGGACCCTTCATCTCCAGCTTTTTTAATGGAAGGCAAGCAAGGAAAAGTCTTAACGATTCCTTCTATTTTTGTAAGTTATAAAGGAGAAGCTTTAGGTAAAAAGTTACCTCTTTTAAAGTCAATGAAAGCTATATCTGATATTGGAAAAAGAGCATTAAAACTATTAGGTAGAGAAGTTGAATGGATTCGACCAACCCTCGGAGCAGAACAAGAGTATTTTTTAATTCCAAAAGATTTATTCGATCAACGTATTGATTTAAAACTAACTGGCAGAACATTAATCGGTGCTCCAAGTCCAAAAGATCAACAATTAGATGATCACTATTTTGGATCAATACCAAATAAAGTTTTAGCTTTCATGGAAGAATTAGATAAGACTCTTTTAGAACTTGGTATTAGAGCAAAAACAAGACACAATGAAGTTGCACCTTCACAATTTGAACTTGCTTGTGTTTATGATTTTGCTAATGTTGCTGCTGATCATAATCAATTGCTAATGAATGTAATTAAGACAGTTGCTCATAAATTTGATTTAGAAGCTTTATTGCATGAAAAACCATTTGCTGGTATCAACGGAAGTGGAAAACATAATAATTGGTCTTTAGAAGATTCAGATGGTAATAATATCTTAGAGCCAGGTAAAAACCCAAGTACAAACTACGAATTTTTATTATTTTTAGCAGCAATTTTGGATGGTGTGTATAAATATGAAGGTTTAATTAGATCATCTATAGCAACACTTGGTAATGACCATCGATTAGGAGCAAATGAGGCTCCCCCTGCAATTATTTCAGCCTTTTTAGGAGAGCAACTAACAAAAGTGCTTGAGTCTATTATTAAGGGTAAAGATTCTTCTAATATGTCAGATAGTGTCATAGATGCAGGTATTGATTCAGTCATTGATATAAATAAAGATAAAACTGATAGAAACAGGACATCTCCATTTGCTTTTACGGGCAATAAATTTGAATTTAGAGCCGTTGGTTCTGAGCAATCAGTTTCTATTCCTCAAACTTTTATCAATGTAGCAGTAGCTGAATCATTAGAATATTTATGTGATGAACTCGAAGACGCTTTGAAAAAAACTACATCTATAGAAGAGGCTTTATTACCTATTTTAAAAGAATCATTTGAAAAATCTTCAAACATTAGGTTTGAAGGTGATAATTACTCAAAAGAATGGGAAGAAGAAGCTAAAAAANGAGGCTTAAGTAATAATAGAAAAACACCAGATGCATTAAAAATATGGGAAGAAAAGAAAAATATTGATTTATTATCAAAATATAATGTGATGAGTCCTCATGAGTTAAATTTAAGATATCATGTAAAGTTGGAGCAGTATTCAACTAAATTAAATATTGAAGCTCATACTCTTGTTAAGATGGTATTGTCTGATGTTATACCAGCTTCAATGGAGTATCAAACAGTGTTAGCAGTAAGTATTGACTCGCTAAACTCTGTTCATAAACTCTGTGGCATTGATGATAAAGCTATTGTGGTACAAGCTAAATTGTTAAAAGATTTAGCCTTTAGTTTATCTAAAATAGTTTCTAAAGTTGGAGACTTAAAACAAGAATTATTAGTAGTTTCTAAAATAGATAATACATTTGAAATGGCTTCATATTATTGCTCAAAGGTTCAGACTTTAATGCAAGAAATACGATTAGAAGCTGATTTATTAGAAAGTCTTGTAGATAGAGATTTATGGAGAATCCCAGATTATACTGATTTAATTCATTCTCACTAAAAAATAGCCCTCTAATTTTGGAGGGCTTTTTTTTAAATTTTAAAGAATATTTGCTGCGATAGACTCTTCTTCTAGTAAAATAGGGATATCTTGTCTAATTGGATAAATGGTAAGTTGGTCTTGTGTTATAAGAGCTCCTGATAAGGAGTAAGTGACTTCGATACCACTTTTGAATTTTAATAATTTATCATTTTGAAGTTTTTGTAGTTTAGATAGTGTTTCATCACTGACTAGGGCTAGGTCTTGTTTACTTGTTGGGCAGCAAATAATGTCTAATAAATCTTGGGAAATTGTCATCTTTTTCTCTTTGTAAATTGGTTATAGTTTATTAATGATATTCATTTAAAACAAGCTTAAAGCTGTAATCATGAGGTTCGTCTGATTTTCCATGAAATTTGAAACTGATTTCAAAAGGGTGAAACTTAAATAATGCTTTCATTTCTTTTAAGTTTAAAGTAAGCCGACATTGAAAGTAGTCTCCTTCGGCTTCAGTAATAGTACCATATTGCACAAGAGCCATAGAAATACTTTGCATTAATAGTTCTTCTCTATTTGGGTCATAAGATCGTAAAAGTATATCTCCGATCGTTGGAATAATCACCATTAAGCTTTTTGAGTCAAATTTAGAATCAAGTTTATATTGGCTTGGTAGGGCATGAATGGCTTGTTGAACAATACTTTTATTAGATTCATCTAAGCCATACTTTATTGATCTATAAACTATTGATTTTAATAAAACTCGGTGTTCTTGTTGAAGCTCACGTATATGATTAGGACTTAATCTCGGAAGATAAGTTTGAAGTTTTATACATAGAGCTTTCATAGCGTTTACATGTTTTTCAACTTGATCCATATAGTATCTTTCATTTTCTTTAATTGTACCATGTTTTTTATGGTAGCGTGCATCTATAAATGGAAACCACTTTTCAAAAAAATCTATAAGTGGCTGAGATAGATTAACTACTTTATTGTCTAATGTTCTATTTTTCCATTTGTCATTACAAGATTTGATTTTATCAAGGTCTGACTCGATTAAGCAATGGGCAATCAATTTTGATAAGTTTTCGATATTGATAATGACACGTTTCATGTCTTGCTGACTAGCGTATGGATGATTAAAGCACTCTATATTATAAAGTAAAAACTTACGTCTAATAGCATCCATTAATGGTTCAAAAGATTTAGGTAGTTGTAGTTGTAGAGTTTTAATAAATAGTTCAAGTTGGTCTACATTTTGAAATGGGGTTTCTATACTTTTATCTATAAAATATTGAGAAATAACAATGATGGTTTCAGTTTCAGAAAGGCCTTTTAAAGATTGTAGTTTGGCTTGAATACTATTTAGTTGATATTCTCTTTGATGATTTATAGTATACAAATCTTTTTGAGAGATAAGACCTTTAGAAAAATTTTCTTGCACTAAATGGTGAAACAAAACCTGTTGTAATATTAAATTAGAAAACTCCACAAATTGCCTTAGTTTTATATTTAAAAATAACTTTAACTCATTAGAGAAAAAAATACAAAAGTTCTATAATTTTAATTCATACTATAGTTTTCTTATTAATAGTCAATACAAATAAACTTATGACTGCTTAGTTTGGTTAAGTATAACTTAGTCACAATAATAGTTTTTCTTATTCTTTTTATTTGGTCTAAAGCTAATTAAGATCATGCTAAACAATTTAAAATAAGAGGAATTATTAGATGAAATACTTTTTACCAATCATAGGAGTTTTATTAGTAATAAAACTAAGTTATTTAAATGAAAATTTAACGAATCAAAGTATAAAACAAATTTTTAAAAACAATAAAGTTTCTGAAAATTTTGAAGAATATTTAATAGAAAGAGAAGTAAATGAGATAAAATATATAAATTTTGAAGAAAAAAAAACGAGCAAATTATTAATGAATCATTTTTTTTCAAAGTGGGAGTATAAAAATAAAATATATTTTAACCCTCAACAAAAAATAAGAGCATACTTTAATGATTCAAAAAAGAAGGACAATTTAAAGTTTTATATAAAAAGAGCTTTAGATAGAGTTTTTTATGTAAAAAACCCCAAAATTTTAATTGCTTCTTATGAAATATCTAACCATGAAATTGTAAATCATTTAATAAAATTAAAAAAAACCTTAAAAAATTTAATTATTAGGATAGTTGTTGAATGGGATGTAATAAAAAAATCAAAAGAGAAGATGTTAATAATAAATAAGTTAAAATTGGCTGGAATTGAGGTAATTAGCGATAAAAAAGTTAGAGGAAATGCTCTGATGCATCATAAGTTTATAATTATTAATGATGAATGTTTGATAACTGGCTCAACAAACTTTTCAAATAGAGGGTTTAATAAAAATGCTAATCATTTAATAGAAATTTTTTCAGCTAAAGTTTGTAAATTATACACTAAAGAGTTTAATAGACTTTGGGCTTATAAGTTTAGTAAAAATAAAAAACTAGAGGGTTCTATAAAAAAAATAGATGAAGAATTAAGCATAGGTTTTGCTCCTTCAAATAAGATAGTAAAAAATATATTTAAAGAAATTAGTAAAGCTAAACAAAGTATAAATATGTCAATGTTTTTTTTAAGTTCTATTCCAATTTTAGAAATGTTAAAAGTAATGAAAAAGAAAGGAATTAATATTAAATTAAAGTTAGATAATATGTGTTTAGGAGCTAAAGTGAAGATATCCAAAGAGAAACTAACTTTAAAAAAGTTTTTACAAAAAAATAAAATAGAATTTATATCAGATGAATCTCGATTTATGTATCATCATAAATATATTATCGTAGATGCAAACACTACAGAGGCTTTTATTATATGTGGATCTATGAACTTTACAAAGAGCGGTTTTCATAGAAATGATGAAAATTATCTAATCATAAGAAATAAAAAAGTAGTTTCAAAATTTATTGATAACTTTAATATTAAAGATAAAGATTATGTTAAAGAAATCAAAATTGATTGGCCCAAGTTTGATAGTGTGAAAAAAATTAATAATAAATTGATTTTAACAATTAGAAATAATAATAACTTTGAATTAAAAATAAAAGATAATAAACGTTGGATAAAAAGCTATATAAACTATGGAAATAAACTTACTTTTACTATAAAAAATGTTAGAAAAAGTCATTATTTAAAATTATACTCTCAAAATAATCTATATTTTGATCAGATTAAAATCAACACAAACCATAAAGACTCATTGAATATACCTATAAATGATTGTGCTTACTCTAAGGTAAAATATAAATACTGGTACCCTTGTTTAAATACAATTTAGCTCTCTTAGGAGCTAATTTTGAATATCTTCGTGTATATCTTTTGAAATCTTAAAATTTTCAATCACAATTTCATTTATATATTTATTAGTTCAACCGTTTTACCATAAATAACTTATATTTAAATATTTCTATTATTTGGAATAGATATAATTTTTTGGGGAAATATCATGAACAAGAATCATTTAACATTTGTTGCAATTGGGGTGTTAGCCTTAGTAGTATCTTTAATATCAACACAAAAAATAGTAAAAGAGCATAAAATTAAAGCTCAAAGATCTTCACTTTCTATTAGATCAAAAACTACATCAAAAAAACTAAAATCAAAATATTTGATGAAGAAAAAACTAACAAATCATACTCAAACAAATATAAATTAATTTTAAGGAAATATACTATGTCAAAAATCGTTGATAATAAGTTTAAAGCTATAGATGAAAAAGATTTAATTGTTTCTTTTCGAGTAAATAGAAACAAAATGGTTAAAATTCCGATTGATTATTTTATATCGGTAGCTCCTCTAAGAATCCATTGAAATGGCTAGAGGAAGATTTAATCATGCTTTAGGACTCAGAATTTTATGGGGAACTATTTTAATAATGGTCGTTACTGGCTATGTTAAAAGCTACTCTTTAAAAGAGGCGGCTCCAAATACGACACCAAGATTTGCAAAAAAATGGATAATGTATGCTTATCCAGAAAATCATTTATCGATTGAAAAATCTCGTATTCCTCACTTACCTAAAGATGGTTGGAGCAATCCATTTTATTATTATGATAAACACAAGATATTATTATCTGCAGGAAAAGATGAAAGATTTGGTACAAAAGACGATTTGATTTTTCCTATTTTCACTTCTGCTTGTACCGATGAAATGCAAGTTTATATTTTACAAAAATTAAAAAACCTAAAACCAAATTTACCTGAAAATACTCACTTTTTGAAATCTTCTAATTCATTAATAAAAGAAAAAAATATTTGTTCAATTCCTGATTTATCTATGTTTGATAATGGCATAATAGGAAAAATAGTAGAGTTAAAAAGATAATAGTAAAATTAATCTAAATACTCTTGGCAACATTCATCTAATAATTTTAAATATCTTTGATGTCTGCTTTTTGGAATTATACCTTGTTCAACAGCTTGTTTGATAGAGCATTCATCTATGGTTTCTAAATCATGATTGCAATCTAAATATTTACAGTTATTTTGTGAAATAAAATCAGGATAAAAATTTCGTAAATCAAATTTAGAAATATGAGAAAGAAAAATTTGGCTAAACCCAGCAGTATCAGCTAAAAATGTATCTTTCCAAAGAGCAAAAATTTCAGTAGCTGTAGTTGTTTGTGGCCCAGTTTTACATTTTTCAGACCAAATACCGAGTCTAATATCTATATCTGGCATTAAAAATTTAACCAATGATGACTTTCCTGCTCCAGAAGGGCCAAGCATAAAGTTAATTTTGTTATCCATAGATTGTTTTAATTGTTTGTGGTTGATTTCATCAACTATAGAGTGGCAAATGACTTCAAAACCAGCCTCTGTATATTCTGCAACAATTTTTTCAAAAGTAACTTTTTCTTCTTTTGTTAATAAGTCCCATTTATTAAGTACAATAATCGGTTTCAATGACATATGAATAATAATTGCTAGAAATCGATCTAATAGTAGGGGGTGAAAATCAGGTTCTTTTACGGGAAATATAATCATAACCTGATCAATATTTGCGATAAGAATTTGAGCTTCACGCTTTTTTCCAGAGTATTTGTGTTGAAACCCTTTTGCCCTTCTCATAGTAGATTTTCTAGGGAAAACTTTTGTGATTTGACCTTTGTCATCATCAATTTTTTGAAAAAGAACTTGATCACCAGCGACAGCAAGATTTCTGGAGTTTCCAAGCTTTTTTAAACTACCTTTAAGTTTACAGGCAAAACGGTTTAAGTCTTGGTCAAGAACAAAATAATATCCTCCAAAACGTCCACTAATAATTGCTTTTTTTTCTTGTTTCATAAAATAAGTAGAGCCAATATTTTTAAATTAAATAAACTATCTTAACAATATGCTTTAATTTTATAATAAAGGCTAGTTTTTAATACCATTTTGAATATTTTTGTATTATATTTCATGTCAAAAATAATAATTTACACAAGAATTTTTATGGATCAAACATATCAGAAGTTAGCAGACTGTATTAAGAGCGAAATATATATTCAAAATCGTGATATACCTTACTCTCAACAGTTAATAAATAGTTTCTCTCTTATTTTAAAAAGTAATCAAATTGAAATAAATCAAGAGCAACTTCAAAAAATACAAGAAAATAAAGATATACTCATTGAAAAGTCTATATTTAATAAAGGAATTTATTTTTTACAAAGTTTATTTTTGATTTTAGATTCTAAACAAGCTTGTGATAAATGGGTACTTTTTTATCAAAAACTTTATTATATTTTTTCGACACAAAAGTTGATTGAAAAAGAAGAAGTTATAAAACAGTCAGAAATTTCACAAATAAAATTACTTAAAATTTTTAAATGGTATCAGGAGAATCCGGATGGGGTTCCTGATCTAGCTTTATGCATTACAGTTGTTCATAAGTTGAGAGAACTAGAAGCTTTTAAAGATTTATTAATAGAGAGTTATGTACTATTTATGTTTAGGTTGTTTATAGTAAAAAAAGTTCCTATTCCATGTTTTGATTTAAATCAATATTCAAAACTGATTGAATTATTAAAACCTAGATCAAATACTTTAGATTCATTGATTGTTTTTTTTACTAACTCTTATAATAAAAATTATCTTTTAAATAAACCTGAAAATATAAATAAAAGCTCTTTAAAGCTAAATAGCTCAAAGGAGTCACTTAGTGAAATTAAAAATATAAAAGCTCAACTGAAAATAGATTTATTATCTCAGTCGAGGTCTTTGGCTCTAGATATAAAAACATCTCATAAAAACTTTATTATTGATTTAAATAAAATGGATAAAGATATTTTATATCATCAAAATGATTTTATTTTACAAAAAGAAGATTTAGAAGCTACCATTAAAGATTTAAATGATAAAAGTTTAAATGAACTTATAAATATAATGAATATTATTTGGATATTTGAAAGTAGAATCCATTTAACAAATAGAATGGGAATGAATAAAAAACGTAAAATACCACTTAACTTTTTTCATAGTGTTGTAATTTTAATGCAAGGACAACTAATACACTTTAATTACTTAAGTATTAGTTATCAATTAGGTGATGCTCAAAGAATTTATGGTGTAGATGTAAAAGTTAAAGAACTTTTAATGCTAAGGGCTATACGAATAGAAGAAAAGAAGTTAGAATCTTCACTAAATAATAAAGAAGAACAAAATTATCTATATCAATTTTTATCAAGACTAGAAGAGGAAACACATAAATGGCAAATAAGCAGATAGTATCAAATCGTTTAGGTATTTATACCTATATGCATCATATGGGTATTCGTAGATTAAGAGTAAGAAACTCTACGGTTTATAAAAAAATGATTGATAGTAATGAATGGGAAAAGCTTAGTTTAGATTCTAACCCTGTATATGGTTTTTTATTATTAACAGATTTAATTTTAGGGCAAATGGGCCATGAAGATTTTTATATATTTTATGAAAAAATAGAAAACAGTAATGAAACCTTTCGTGGAATATTAAGTATTTACTCAAGAGATTTAGGGCCAGCAATAGCTGGTATACGTGTTAATAGTTATGATGCCGAAGAAGACATGGTTGAAGATGCTGTAATGTGTTCTCGTACTACCGCTAGAAAAGCAGCCTTTTCTGGGCTAAAATTAGGTGGAGCCCAATTTGTAGTAGATCATAACCATCCATCAGAGGTAGCATATAACGATCCAAGTACTTTTCCTTTACTTGAAAAAATAGGAAAAATTATTGATGAATTTCAAGGTCAAGTTATTGCTAGTCCTGACTTAAATACTGGTATGCATACGATGCATATTATTCAAAGAACCACCAATCATGTATTGTGTAATGTTGATCAAGATTCATATATTTGTGTCGAAGACGGAAGACAAGAAACAGGGAGCTTTAACGGCTCTGGCGATCCATCTATTTTTACTGCATATAGTGTTTTTCAATCACTAAAAAGAGCTACTTTTAGTTTGACAGGGTCACCTTCTTTAAAAGGAAAAAAGGTTTTAGTCATCGGTCTCGGAAAATGTGGTATATCGATTATTGATTTATTACTACAAGAAGGGGCTATCTTATTTGGGGCTGATATCGATTCAAAAGCATGCCAAATTATTGAAGAGCTTTACCCTGTTAAAATAGTTGCAAGAAATATAAATGAGTTAAACGATGCTTATTCAATGGAGTGTTTTGCTATTTTGCCATGTGCAGGTGGTGGTATCATTTCAGAAAAAAGAATTCAACTTTTTAATACAAAAATTATATGTGGTGCAGCAAATAATCAATTAAATACAGATATGGATGCTGTTTTATTGCATGATAAAGATATTTTATATATTCCTGACTTTATTTCAAATTGTGGTGGTTTAATAAATGCCGCTCAAGAGGTTAGTAAAATAGAAGATAAAATTAAATATAGACAGTCTTATGATGAAAAAGAAGTATACTCTCAAATTGATAAAGTTGGAGAGTCTTTGGCTCAACTACTAGAAGACTTAAAATTAAAAAACATTTCTCCTTATGAATTGAGTCAAGCTAAGGCTGATTTAAAAATGCAGGATAAAAGAAAACTAAGATGGATAAATTATGTATCCAATAAATTATAAAGGATTTTAAAATGGCGAAAGTATATTTTTCAAAAGAAAAGGTTTCATTTGATGTTGATCAACCAATTAGTATTTTATCACTTGCACTAAATAATAATATTCCTATTACCCATCGATGTGGTGCAGAGCTTAAATGTAGCTCATGTAAGTTTCGTATGTTAGAAGGTGAAAAAGCCTTTTCAGAACCATCTACAGCTGAGATTAGGTTACTAAAAAAGTTTGATTATCCAGACTTTATTAGATTAGCATGTCAGGCCAAAGTTGACCCAGATTTTGAAGGTACTATTGAAGTGGGTACAATTATTAAAACTCATAACAAACAAAGAAAAACTTTTAAATAAAATTGAATACTTTCATAGCTTTTTTACTGTGAAATTTAATTCTATTTTGATACTGGTATAGGAATAAAAAGAAAGCTCCATATTTTGGAGTTTTTTTACTTTTTAAGCTTAGTAAGTTTACTTTGTAGCCTTTTCTCTTTAGATTTATAGAGTTTAAATAAGCTTTTAAGTTTAAATATTTTATTTTGGAGCTTTTTATTTTTATTTCTTTTATATTTAGACTGAGCTAATAATAGACGTATTCGTGTATCATCTTTTATAGCTAGAGCTTTTTGATGCTCTGTAAAATAATAAGAATATAAGTTTTCATTTTTAATTTCTTGCAATAATACCGCAGAATGTTGATTTAAAGTGCTCATCCATACAATAGAAACAATACAAACAAAAGAAACTATAATAGCTACGATTTTTCTAACAGCAGGGTGTATTAAAAAAGATTCTATAGCAACAGGTAAAATCAAGAGAGGTAGAGAATAAAAAACATAAGCAAATGATTTAAATGACGGCATTTGGTAAAACATTAAATCTATACTATCGTGGGATAAAAAATTAAAGCTGCTAATGCTTAGATTTAATATTTCAGCAGTCGGGACAAATAAAAATAAAGAAAAACCAATAATTGGACCAATGATGAGCTCTTCATCTTCAATTTGCAGTTTATTTTGAATATAAAAATAGAWGATTGATATAGGAAATATAAGCAACATAACTACAGTAAAAATAATTTCATTCAGAAAAAATGTTCTTAAATTTTTTGAAACATATGAAATAAATGTATGAGAAGAAAGTAAAAATGAAGATAGTAATATTGTTATAAAATATGCATATGAAACCAATAAAAGAGCCAATGAGGTTATCTCATAGTCACTATTTGAAAAACTATTTATAGCCTTAGTTTGGGGCATTTTTTCTTTAAGATTTTTCAAGAAAGAAAAAATATTAGCTATCTGAAATTTATTGTTATTGGATGGTGTAGGCAATGAAACTTGTTCTGAAATAACTTCGGTTTCAGCATCATTTTGAGTGGGTGGATCTTCTTGTGGTTTTGTGAGATCGTTGCCGATTTGACTTTTATCAAATGTTATTTTTGGTGTTTCTTTGGGAGTTTCTTTTTTTTGAATGGGTATAAAGGCCGCCATTCTTAATTGATTTTGTTTGATGAATCGGTGAGCTATTGCGCTATCTTGACTTAAGTCTTCTAAAATTTTAATAATTTTTTCTCTGACTTCAGGAAAAGGAGACTCAAGTAAGTATTCACTATGTTGCAAAACTGGGTCTTCACCAATTGCTCCCATAACAAAAACGGCAGTTAGTTGTTCATTTTTAGAGTTAGATTTAATAAGGGTATCTAAAGATTTGAGACTTTCATTTTCAAGAGTTTCGTATAAAGCCATGATAGCATTACCAACGACTCTATTGTTAAAATCTGTAAGATAGGGTTGTAGCTCTAAAAGCATTGAATCAGACATGAGAGCAGCTAAACATTCAACTGTGTTGGCTCGTACTCTGTCGTTATTACTATTAAGATATCCTCTAACTAAGTTAGTATCATCGCTTATACCAATTTGGGCTAAAGCAGAAAGAATAAAAGATAGACATTTATCGCTTGGTTGATCTGTCTTGAGGCATTTAAGTAAACGAACTCTTGAAATTTCTGTAGGTAAAGAAAGAGTTTCTTTGATCCAAGATAATAAATTTTCTTCTTTGTCTTTATTATTTATTTTTGGTAACTCAACAGGATCTTTTATGTTTAAAATTTCATGAGCTTCTTTAGAACCATCAGCAGCAAGAGCTTCAAGGCCAGCAAGTGCTTTTTCTCTAACACTTTGAGACTCGTCATTTATGAGCTCTTTGAGTAATGGAATACTGCTTTTAATTTTCATTTCTTTTAAAGCATAAACAGCAGAGTTACGATAAGCACTATGTTTTGAACGAATCATTTTTTTAAACAAATTAAGTGCTGAACTATCTCCTAAATTATATAGAGCTTTCATTGCAGTTGCTTGAACTCTATTATGTTCATGAGTGACTAACTGGGCAATTAGACTTAAAGCTTTCGTGTTTCCAATAGATTCAACGGTTTCAATTGCTGTTGATACTACACGTGGATCATTATCATTAAGATATGAAATGATTTGTTCAAAATAGATTTCTCCACCAAGAGATAACATTAATTTAAGAACCATTCCCTTAAGGTAAGAAGAATTGGTGTCATTTGCTACATCCATCATTTTGGGTAGAAATTGTTTTAGACGATATTGAGTAATATAGCGAAAAGCTTTATGAATTTGATCTTCTTGCCCCGATTCTAAGGCAGATTCAACTTTTTTGATATTAGTATTATGATTTGCTTCAACTTTGATAGGGGAGATTTCTAGTTTTCTAAGTAAACCAATGCCCTTTCTGATTTCAAATTTAATTTGTACATCTGTTTCTGATTTACTTAACTCAAGTAATTGATCAATATACTTTGGTTCATGAAGAGAGATTAAATCTTTAATTGACTGAATACGGATTTCAGAGTCTGGGTGTTTTAATCCTTTTTGAATTTCAGAGATTTTTAATAGGGATGAATTATCGATCATTTTATTAACTTAACCCTAACAGATAGGGGTTTGAAAATCCCATCTTCATAGTAATACTGAAAGTTGTAGGAAATGGATATTTCAGCATGGATTGAACCTGTACACATTAAGATTCCGCTTTTATTGATACCTGATGCTTTATCCATTCTAGTTTTGAACTCTTTAAAACTATGCTTGGTAAAGCTTGAAATCATGAGATCTGAATAAATATCATTAAACTCGTAGAGTTCTAGTTGATTTTTCCAGACACTTGAAATCGTTTTGTAGAAGTCTTTCATAGAACCTTTACGAGAAGCAGAATGAAATTTTTTAAATGTTTTTTCAATTAAATACTTTAACTGTTGTTTATTGGGAGCAAGCATACCATTATTTTCAAAAAAAGTTTTTAAATCAAGATCAATATGAATAACTTTGAATTGTTTACCATCTTTACCAAAACGTAAAACAATAGGGATATCAATATCATTATTGTATGTCAATAAACCATTTACTTTACCTGTACTTTTTTTAATACTAAAATCATTGAATTGAAAATTAGAAACAATATCTAATTTATAAAACTTACATAAATAATGGAAATCACTCAAAGAAGATTTTTTTTGAAATTGAGGATGTGAGAGGTAATAGCTTTGAGTAAACTCTCCTTTTTGAATTAATTCAATAAAGTTGGAGGCAACTGGGAATAGTTGTTGCTTTGGGGAAAGTTTTTTATCTTCACATGCGGTTAAAAAAATGAAACTGACGATCAGAAATGTTTTGAAAAACTGTTTGATTTTAAATTTATTCAATTTTGACTTCCATTTTTAACTTTAAACTTTGTTATATCCAAATACAAACGCTTTTCTCTTTAACAAGAAAATCATTTCTGGTTGATATATAAGTTTTCGTAAGTTTAACAGTTTAAGGGTAAAAATTGAAGCATTTAATGAATCTGTTGAGGAGATTCAATATTGATTCTAATCATAAGTGTGGAGTCTAAAATAATTAAGCGATCTTGAAAGTTTTGTTCGTCTCTAAAATCAACAAGATAGTTATTTAATGTGTCACTATTTTTTATTACTTCAACGTCTAAAAGATTATACATGGTGCCGCCTATTTATTTGTTCTTAGCATATATATTCGGAACCATGTATTAATATGTTTAGTTTTGTTTACATATATTTCTTTTGGATACTTTGTTTTATTTCAAGATAATGTAGGTTTTCTTTTAGCGAGCGCCTTAAATTAGAGTGTAAATCTTTTGATAGTATTTTATGACAGTGATCTAAACTTTCTTCTGAGTGTGAAAAAGGAAACAAAATAGAACCATAGTTTTGTGAATGTATTCGATCAGAATGATTAAAGATAGACTCACAATTATCAAAATATTTAGCGACTAAGGAGTCATTTTCTCTTTTTTGAATAGAGCTAAAAAGTCCTTTCATATATGATTTAAGACGTTCTACAGATAGTTCTTTATCGTGCAATATTAAATCGAAATAGTTTTGTTTGTCATTAGATAAAGCAACTTCAATTTGTAGTTTATTTCTTTCTACGTTATCACCATGATCTTCTGATAATAATATTTGTAAAAAATCGTTAGTTTTAGTGTGTTTAAAAAAGCTAAGTGTTTTACAGATATTCCATTTTTTGACAATATCTAATTCAAAAACACCTACTTTTTGTTTGTTAAAAGCATCAATTAGATAATGTAGTTTATTTTCAAATTTACAAAATTGAAAAAAGAGATTAAACCATGCGCTTTGTTTATCATGAGAGAGGCTTTTATCATTTAAGTGTTTTAATACAAAATCAAAATATTTATTACTAAACTGAGACTTTTTTTCTTTTGTAAAATAACTACTATAATATTGTCCAACAAAAGAAAGAATGGTTGGATAAATAGTTTCAGAGGTTTCTTCATCAATTGCATCAAAAATTAATGTGCTAAATTCGATTGGGTTAAGAGTAATGTCTGTAACCATATAATTTAATGAGTTATAAACGAGTTGCCTTGTTAACTCATCATCAATTTTATTGATATTTGTTTGTAAGTATTTTTGAGATTTTTCATCTAAATAAGGCTTGATATAATCTTCATCATCTAAATTTGTAAAAATAAAGTCAGGTAGCTCTAAGTTAGAAAAACTATTTACTTGAGTTATTTTTCCTTTGAAATCTATGATTGTTTCATGCTTTAACTGTAACTTATTATTTTCTTCGTAAAAAAGACCAATTTTTGTACGGTGTAAACGAGTGATATCATTGTCTTTAGATGGTATTTGCTCAATAAAAAATTGGTCTATTTTATTATTTTTAATGGTTAGTTTAGGGTAGGTAGTATTTACTCCAGAAGTATTTAACCATTCATCAAACCAACGAGTCATGTCATAAGATGTATGCTTTTGAAATGCGTCTACTAAATCGCTTGGTATAACATTACCATGAGCATGTTTTTGTAGATAATCTCTAAGTGCCTGTGTAAATTGCTCTTCGCCAAGTAAAAAATGAAGTTGTTTCATGGCAGATGCACCTTTGTTATAGGTAATACCATCAAAATTGGCAAAAGCTGTATTCGTATCATCACAAATTGCAATTACTGGGTGAGTAGTAGATCGTTCATCTTCATAAATTGCTCCGCCTTTCATAGAAACTGAAAAATCTAGTAAAGATTGTTTATGTTTTGTATTTCTTTGAAGGGCTATGAACGCTAAATACGTAGCAAAAGCTTCGTTCATCCAAAGGTCTCCCCACCATTTCATAGTAACGAGATTTCCAAACCACATATGACATTCTTCGTGAACAATAGTATTTGCAAAGTCCATTAATTCTATAGTTGTTGCTTTATGTTTATGTAAGTAACTTTCTGTAAAAGTAATTAAACCAGTGTTTTCCATAGCACCCATTGTATATTCAGGGCAAAAAACAGAGTCATATTTGATATAAGGGTAAGGAATTTGTAAAAAGTCTTCGTAAAATGAAAACCCTTGTCTTGTAATTTCAAAAAACTCTTTTTCGTCTACATATTGTCTCATAGATTCTCTACAAAAAATACGAAGAGGAATTTTTTCAGAGTCATTTTTTGGGTCTTCAATAGTTACAAAATCACCACAAACAACAGAAAATAGATAAGTGCTAGTTGCTTGACTTTTAGTAAATTCAACAAAGCGTCTGTCTTTTTTTACTATATTACTTATCTCAGGAGTATTTGATATAACAACAAATGATTTGGGTACTTCTACTTTTAAATAAAAAATAGCTTTTAAGTCAGGTTGGTCAAAACAAGGAAATATTTTATGGCATTCAAAGGGCTCTAAATCAGAAAAGTGGTATTCTTTATTATCTACAGGGTCTAAATATCGATGAAATCCGACTCCATTTCGATCAAAAGGTGATTTAAACTCGATATAAATTGAATTTAATCCTTTATCTAAATGAGTATTTTCGATTTTTAATTTAAAATCATTTATTTCAAATTTAGATTCAATATTATTGACAAGTAATTTATTAATTTCACCTTGATGTGAATCTAAAATAATTTCATTTGGTTTTTTTAACAAATCAAATTTAATTTCGACACTTCCAGAGTAACTATCTTGTTTGCCCAAAATAAGTAAATTAAGGTGATATTGTAAGTTTGTGTAATTTTTTGCCCTATCTTGAGCAAGTGAAATTAATAGATTATCGTTAAGAGCCATAATAAAATCCTTGATTAAAGGTTATATAATTGAAAATAAATAAATTCAATCATCTGAAACGAAGTAAGTTAAATTTATACCCGTTAGTATTTAATAGTCTAATATGAAAATAAAATCAAGTTATTTAATCTTTTCAAAAATAGAACAATCTATATGATTGCCATCTATTTCAGCTTTATTGTGTTGAACTTGTTTAATTTCTTTTGATAAATAGGTAAATTCATTGTTTTCTAGGCAGAACCTTTTAGAAAAACCTTTTTGATAATGTTGATCTATATGAAAAGTATGAAAAAATATTTTACCTTTAGAGTTTAATAAGTCAGGTAATAGCTTCCATAAATCATAAGAAGGTTTGAAATAAGAAATTATAATATTGTCAAACTTTGGAAGTTGAGCAACTAAATTTAAGTTATCTAAATCCATTTGGATAGTTTTAATTTCGAGATAGTTTTGTTTGACTCGTTTAATTCCTTCAATAGAGATATCAAGCAAGGTGACATCAAAATTACTTTGTAAGAAATAAATTGAGTTTTTACCATCTCCCCCTGCTAAATCTAAAATTGTATTTCCACAAAATAACTTAATGGAGTCGCAAAAGAATTGGTCGGGTTTTGATAAAATAGATGCTTTTTGAAGATATTTGAAATCCCATTTCGTTTGATCGCTTTTCATATTTTTGAACTTTTGAGGGTAAATGTGCTAGATATTTAAAAACTATTCTAATCTTAGAGTAATAAATATTCAATTATTTATAATAAAGTAAATATTTGTAACTCTTTTTTAGTATTAGAAAAATAAATTGCAATTGTTTATTTTTTTAATAAATAGAAGGTCGATTTAATTGTTAGGATTAATCTACCTCTAAATATTGAGGTTAAAAATAAAAATGAGTATTTATGAAATATTTAAAGTATATAAGTATAGTTATGATGGTAAACCCATTGAGTATTAAGTTTGCAGATTCAGAGCTCAAAGATATGAAGTCACTTGCTATCGAGCTAATAAAGTCAAATAGAAAAATTATAAAATTTTTACAAGAGCAAGAAAAATTGAAAACTAAAAAGTCACTTGATAGCTCTATAAATAAAAAAAGTCGTGCTAAATTTAAGTTAATCTCAAATAAAGATTTATCAAACAAAAAATTTAAATTTATTAATAAAAAAATAAAGCATGAATCGTTACTACCAGATATATTAGAACAACAAAAATTTGAAATGATACAAAAACTTCAGAGTAAAAAAGATCAAAGTAAAAAGTCACCTGTAAATTATCCGCAATATACTTTTGAGATTGGTTTAAGAAATTTAAGTGATGGCTCAGGTGATGGAATAGCAAATGACCAAGAAACTTACTTTCATATCGGTAAAAAAGTAAATGAAAATAGAGAGTACTTTTTTGAAGCTAAAGAGGCTAATATTGGTGCAGAAGGTGATGGTGATGTAAAACGGCTTGGTCTTGGGGTAAAACATTACTTTTCAGAAAGAGATAAGCGCTTGAAACCATATTTTTGTTATGGTCTTGATTTTATTAACTCATCTTTTAGATCATACCAAGGGATAGATATTATTAATGGTTACCAAACAAAAGTAGTTGGTATTGGGCGCTTAGGAGCAGAGTACTATTGTTCAAAAAAAATTGATTTAAATATGTTTTATGAAAGATCAGGCGGAACACTAGATTTTGATACTGTAAACGGAAAAAGTCTTAGATTAAAATCTACAGAAAATGTATATGGAGTGGGAGTTAAGTACAAATGGTAAAAATATTAATAACATTGATTGGTTTTCTTTTATTAAATGGTTGTGGTGGAGGCGGAGGTGGTGGAACCTTTACACTTATAGATAATACTAAAGTACCAGTTGTAGCTCCAACACCTACGGTCATTTCTTCTCCAGCTTATTTTAAAGGACAGCTAATTATTGGTTCACCTGACTCTGTAGTTTATTCTTTAGATGAAACAGGTTCAATCAATTGGCAACTGAATACAGGTGCTTCTGTAAATTCAAGCCCAGCTATTAGTGATGATGGTACAATTTATATTGGTTCAAATGATCAAAAGCTTTATGCTATTAGTTCAATTGGGACAGAGAAATGGACTTTTCAAACAAATGGTAAAATAAGTTCATCAGCTGCACTATCAAAAAATGGTGATATTTATATTAGTTCAGAAGATGGATTTTTGTATGGTATAAATTCTTTGGGTAATGAACTATGGAAGTATGATTTAAAAGGAGCTTCTAGTTCTTCACCTGTTTTATATTCAACATCTATTATTTTTGTTGGAAGTGATAATAGTAAGTTATCTGCTATTAGCACAACAGGTACAAAAATCTGGGAGTTTGTGACAAGTTCTGCTGTTAAATCATCTCCATCAATGGATAGTGACTCAAATATATACTTTGGTTCAGAGGATGGGACAGTTTATTCATTAGACTTTAAGGGTAATTTAAATTGGTCAGTTAAAATCGATGATGCAGTTAGGTCTCAAATTAGTATAGATTCTTTGGGTAATTTAATATTTGGCTCTAAAGATGGATTTATATATTCTTATTCAAAATTAGGAGCTTTTAACTGGAAAAAAGATACTGATGGTGAGATTTATACGAGTATAGCGATTGATAAAAGTGATCAACTTCATTTTGGAAACTATAAAGGTGTTTATGAAATTAGATCACAAGCTGGATTATTAATTAGCTCATCAGATATTAGTGAAAAAATTTACTCCTCAGTAGCTTTAGTAGAAACAACCGCCTCTTATTTTGGGGTATTTAATGACAAATTAAAAATATTTCCCAATCTTAATTTAACACGGTTTAATGGTCAATTTTCAGACTTTAGATCAGGTTTGCAAAACCCAGGTAGAATGAATTGTTCTACAACTCAAGATATTGTGGCAAGTTTTACTCGCTTTGGTTTATCTACTTGGGGACCAGACCCTAGCGGAGTTTTAGAATCAAAAGATAATCAGTCATTTTCTGGTATTTTCAGCCCAGAAAAGTTTGAAAATTTTGATTTTGAAGCAGAACTTTATTCACCTGGTGTAGATGATGACTCTATAGCTTTAATTATTGCAATACATAGAGATAATACGAATAACTTACATGCATTAATAGCAACAAGAGCTGGTGGTATTAGTGGGGAGGCAATAGCTAACACTTATTGGGGATTAGTATATATAGTATTAGATGGAGGAGATAATATAGTAACCATTACAACAATAGCAAATAGAAATGCTACGTTAGCAGACCCTCAAGGAAATTGGTCAGGTTTTTCTGGTGGGACTCGTATTAAAGTAACGAGAAGGGCAAATATAATAACTGCAGAAACTTCTTTAAAAACAAATACTACTTTCACATCTTATATAAATTTAGCAAAAATAACTTTTGATTTAAATACTAATGTAGATACTATAAGATTTATCGGGCCTCAATCTATTGGCTTTGCTGCCCATTCACAACCAAATGCTAGATTTAGAAGAATTAATATTAATGGGATAGCAGCTTGTAAATCATTATAATGTTTTTCATTTTGGATATAAACTTAGAATACTGAGTTATTTTAGGTTTATTCTTTAAGGTTAAAATTATTCAAAATCTTTTAAAAATTGACCCAATCCATAGTTCTCTAGCTCTTTTTTAGGAATAAATTTTAAAGAAGCTGAGTTAATGCAATATCTTTTATTAGTTGGTTTTGGCCCATCTTCAAAGACATGTCCTAAATGACTATCAGCAATTTTACTTCTAACTTCAACTCTTTCTGAACCTAATTTATTATCTTTAATAAATTTTAAATTTTTATCATCTAAACTTTGATAAAAGCTAGGCCATCCAGAACCAGAATCATATTTATGTTTTGATGAAAATAATGGTTTGTTGTTTACTATATCTATATAGATTCCATCTTCTTTAGTTGCATAATATTTATTTTGAAAGGGTCTCTCTGTGCCAGACTTTTGGGTAACTTCAAATTCAAGAGGAGTTAAGCTATCTTTTAAAATAGCTATGCTTGGTTTTCTTGCTTTAAAATCAGGAGTAGGCCAATTTTGTTTAATGAATTTACTTCTACCAGAGCCATTTTTATAAGCCAAGTAGTGAGATGTATTTGTACGATAATAATTTTGGTGATAATTTTCAGCAGGGTAAAAGTTATCAAATTTTACAATTTTGGTTTGGATTTTTTTAGTAAATTTTTTAGAGTCTTCTAATTGCTTTAAAGAATCCAAAGCAAAGTTTTCTTGGTTCTTATCATGAAAAAAGATAGCTGTAGTATAATGATGACCTTGGTCTGCAAATTGTCCATTGGCATCTGTAGGGTCAATTTGTTTCCAGAAAATGTCTAAAAGTTTGTCATAGGAAATAAGTGTAGGGTCAAAAAATATTTGAATAGCTTCTCGATGACTAGTACGACCATGAGCAACATCGTCATAATCAGGGTCTTTTTCGCTTCCACCAGAGTATCCACTAATTGCAGCCTCTACACCGATGATACGATCAAATGGCTCTTCCATACACCAAAAGCATCCTCCAGCAAAAGTAGCTTTTTGAAATTTATTTAATGATTGTGGGATAATATATTTCACAGATTTTCTCCTTGGACGTAAAAAGGTACCCGAAGCATTTAATACAAAAAGACTAAGAATACAAAACAAAAATGATAATACTATAATTTTAAGACGCATATAACCGACTTTTTTAAAGTTAGAAAATCATTAAAGCATAAAAAAAAACTTACACCAATAGATTAACCTTTAATTTATTGGTGTAAGCGAATAACAACTTCTATAAAGTTATTGATTAGTGGGATTGATTTAAATTACCTTACAATTATTTTGTAGGATCAAACAAAAAATGAARGTTGATAGATAAAACTAGCTCTAAGAAGGAACAAAGTATATTTACTTTAAAAATTTTCTCGACAAACTTTGACTATATTGTATCTTGATTTATTCAATTAACAATTTCAACTTATTCAAAGGTTTTATTATGTCTAATATCGAACAAATAGCTATTTTAGAGTTAAATGATTTTTTTTCAGGAGATGACTCTATTCGTGATAAGTTTATTAAAAGTTTGGGTGATTCGTTAAAAGAGTATGGCTTTTTTGCAATTGGTAATCACGGTGTTAGTCAAGAGTTAATAGATAAAAACTATGACTTAATGAAAAAGTTTTTTGCATTAGATGATGAAATTAAAAATAAATATGAAATCTCTGATTACGATGGTCAACGTGGCTTCACTTCTTATGGGACAGAACATGCGAAAGGTTCTGAACATGGAGATTTAAAAGAGTTTTGGCACGTTGGTAGAGAGGTTAGTGAAGATCACGAACTATATAAAGTTTATCGAAAAAACATTTGGATTGATGAAGTGCCTACTTATAAAGAAGCATCTCTTGAACTAATGAATCAATTAGATGCTTTAGCTATAAATTTACTTCGTGCTTTAGCTATATATTTAGGTGAAAAAACAGATACTTTTGATAAATTAGTTTTAGATGGAAACTCTATTGTAAGAACAATTCATTATCCAGAGATACCAGAAGATGCTGAACCTGATGCTATTAGAGCAGGAGCTCATGAAGATATTAACTTAATTACTATATTATGTGAAGCAACAGCTCCTGGACTTGAACTTTTACGACGGGATGGTTCATGGATGAGTGTTCATGCTCAGGAAGGATATTTGATTGTTGACTCTGGTGATATGTTAGCACGAGTTACTAATGAAGTGATTCCAGCTACAACTCATCGAGTAGTCAACCCAGATAATAGCCGAACAAAAAGATATTCAATGCCTTATTTTGTTCATCCAAGACCTGACTCTAATTTAAAATGTTTAGATACCTGTAAGTCTGATAAAAATCCTAAAAAATATGATGATATTTCTGCAAATGATTTTTTAATGCAAAGATTACGTGAGATAGGGTTAATTTCTTAAATGAATCAAATCCAAATATTTGAAAATTTTTCAACACATATAAAAAACACCTATATAGACGAATCTTTTGTTGAAAAAGAATGGCCATTAATTGAAAAAAATACCTTGTGCCGAATTAATATAGGAATCACTCAATCTGCATTTCATACTTTGATGAAAGATGTAGTATCTAAATTAAATTTGAGTCATTGTGATTTTATTCCTCCTAGTCATAGTAGTGAAACTTTAGATAGTGATGGTTTTCCAGACTTTTTAAAAATGAGTATACGATCATGCGAAGAGTATATATATTTACGTATACCGACTTTTTGGGTGCCTCATTTTGACTTTTTAAAAGTGAAAAATGCTTTAAAAGGCTTTGGTGAACGTAAAATAATACTAGACTTGAGACTAAATACAGGAGGCTCATTAAGTGCTGTGGGTAAACTATTAGGCTTATTTGGTGGGGCTGATATACCTTTTGCATATTCAAGACTTAAGCAATGGCATGAGTTTACAATGCCAGGTGTTGTATATCCAATTTCAGATGATAAAAATATTGATCAAATAGGGGATATTGAAGCTGTTTGTTCATTTCCACACATAGAGTGGTGTACACCAAAAGATTTAGATTTTAAAATAGATACTAAAATAATTATACTTGCAGATAATAATACTTTTTCTTGTGGTGAATTATTTGTACGAGGTTCTCAAGAATTCAAGATAGCTACAGTAATAGGTCAAAAAACAGCAGGTGCTTTAGTACTTGCTCGAGATGACTTTGATTTAGGGTATGGTTATCATTTGTCTATTCCATTTGCTACTCTTGTTACAAGGAATAGATATAAAATTGAAGGAAAAGGAGTAAACCCTGATATTTCTTTTGATTTTGATACATCAATTGAACAAGAATTAAGTCATGAAAAAGTGTTACAAATAATAAAAATAAGCAATTGAGATTTATTTAAGGTATCATTTAATTAGTAGTAGATTTCTATTTCAAAAATAAAGATACCCGATTTATTTAACTTACTTAAATATTAAATCGATGAAAAGAGAACCTTATGAAAGATTATAAGTTTTTACCAACAACTAAAGAAGAGATGAAAGAATTTGGGTGGAATTACCTAGATATTATTTTTATTTATGGGGATAGTTATATCGATAGTCCTTATAATGGAGTAGCATTACTTGGTCGCTTACTTGTTGAACAGGGTTTTAAAGTAGGTATTATAGCTCAACCAGATTGGCGAGAGTTAGATGATATTAAAAGACTTGGCGAACCTCGTTTATTTTGGGGAGTGAGTGCTGGTTGTATTGACTCTATGGTGGCAAACTATACTGCTTTGAAAAAATGGAGAAAACGAGATGACTTTACTCCTGGTGGAATCAATAATGCTAGACCAGATAGAGCTGTAATCACCTATACAAATTTAATTAAAATGGCTTTTAAAAATACTGCTCCTATTATACTTGGTGGTATCGAAGCTAGTTTACGACGAATCAGCCATTACGATTTTTGGTCAAATAAAGTTAGAAAATCGATTTTATTTGACTCTAAAGCAGATGCTATTGTTTATGGAATGGGTGAAAACGCTTGTTTAGATATAGCAAGAAAACTAAGAGATGGTGAAGA
Source organism: Candidatus Cloacimonadota bacterium (assembly GCA_002402105.1). Taxonomy (GTDB): domain Bacteria; phylum Muiribacteriota; class UBA6191; order UBA6191; family UBA6191. The sequence goes on along the minus strand of NVVD01000009.1, from coordinate 1,973 downwards.
TTACAAAGATACTCGCGGAATTTGTTATATTTCAAAAGAAGCTCCAGAAAAATATTTAGTTTTACCTTCACACAAAGAAATTTTAGAAGATAAATTAAAGTTTATTCAGGCTTTTAGAGTTTTTTATAAAAATATTGATCCTTTAAATGCTAAAGGTTTAGTTCAACAACAAGATAACCGTTATCTAGTTCAAAACCCTCCAGCATTTCATTTAACTCAAAAAGAGTTTGATCATTTACATGAGTTAAGTTATCAAAATGATCAACACCCATATTATGAAGCTAAAGGTAAAGCTAGAGCTTTAGAGACAATAAGATTTAGTTTAAACTCTCAACGTGGCTGTTATGGAGAGTGTAACTTTTGTGCTATTACTGTTCATCAAGGTCGTACTATTCAGTGGAGAAGCGAGGCTTCTTTAGTTGATGAAGCTAAAAAGTTTAGAAAGCATGATAAGTGGCGAGGAATCATATCTGATGTTGGTGGTGCTACTGCTAATATGTATGGCTATGAATGTGATAAAAAATTAACAAAAGGTGTTTGTAAATCTAAAAACTGTGTTTTTCCAACGAAATGTAGCTTGCTTGAACCAGATCATTCTTCACAAATTCATTTACTTAAAGAACTAAGAGAAATTGAAGGCGTAAAAAAAGTATTTGTGGCATCTGGTCTAAGGTATGACCTTGTGTTACAAGATAAAAAATACGGAGCAGAATATTTAGAAGAGTTAGTAAAACATCATGTGTCTGGTCAATTAAAAATAGCTCCAGAACATACAGAAGATAAAGTATTGAAGCATTTAGGTAAACCTAACAATGGTCAAATGATGGAGTTTTGCGATATGTTTAATGAATTTTCAGAAAAACATAATAAAAATCAGTTTTTGACTTATTACTTTATTGCGGCACATCCAGGTTGTGAAAAAGAAGATATGGCATCTGTGAAACAATATGCATCAGAGCAATTAAAAATTCAGCCAGAACAAGTACAAATTTTTACGCCGACTCCGCTAACTTGGTCATCTGTAATGTACTATACAGAAATGGATCAAAAAGGTGAAAAACTTTTTGTAGAAAAAGACCCGAGACGTAAACAAGATCAAAAAGATGTTTTAGTGAATAAGACTTTTTTTAAAGGAAAATATAAACCAATTCATCATAGAGAATAAAAAACTAGGCTTTGATTTTTAATCAAAGCCTTTTTTAGTTATTTAACACTTTCAAATGCGTATAAATTATTGTCAGGGTCTCTTAAAATAGCCCACCTTGTTCCCCAGTGGGTATCTTCGGGTTGTAAAACAATACAAGTTTTATCTTCAAGCTCATGGATAAACTTATCTACATCATCAACGGCCATATGAATGGTTGGGGCATGATTTCTTTTACCATGAGTTTTTGCACTATCATTTGTATCATGATGATCTGCTATAACGACTTTCATGTGTTCATTTGAATAATGACCACCAAGACCCTGTGAGTCATCTCCCCAAGAATGATCTTCGTTTAGCTTTAGAGTATTCATTAAAAATGATTTTGTATTTTTAAAATTACTTGGTTCAATAAATAAGTGGTCAAATTTCATAGTTTCCTTAGATGTAAATAAATTTTTATTAATCATTATTCTAACTGAAATTAAGCAAAAATAAAATAAATACAAAAAGTTGTGCTGAACTTAAATCTAAAATGATTGATGTATGAGGAGATCATAAAACATTTATTGAAGTGGGTAACGTAACCTGCAAAGAGGGTGAAGAACAATTAGACAAACTCAGAGAGTTACTGTTGGAGGAAGATCGTGAACTACATTCAAAAGTCACGGAAAATCTCGATCAAATTACCGCGCTTCTACATGAACGTGAAAAATTTGAAACAAAAGTTGACCCTATTATTGAAGATCGTTTAAGAAAATTTGAGAAAGACATTCCCCAGAAAATGGGCCCCGCAATTACTGCAGCGTTAAAAGTTCAAATTGCCGAT
>NVVD01000008.1 GCA_002402105.1 Candidatus Cloacimonadota bacterium | reverse complement strand
TTATTAAAAGTTTAGAGTTTATTTAAATTATTTCTAAATAGAAAAAAGTTATTTAAGTCTAAACTTTTACAACTCACCTTTTGTAATGTTTATAAAAACTTAAAAAACCATTTTTAAAGAAAATCTATTAGGTTTTCGTTCCTGTATTTCTTCTTCTGAGTATAAGAGTATTGCTGTAGTTTGTTTTAAATTAATTTATTTGATGTTAGAAGAGCATTTAAAATTGTTAGGGGAAAATAATGAGTGTAAGACGTAGAGATCGTAGTGGGCCTAATCCTCTTATACCTGAGTGTGAGAAGAAAGTAAAAGATATGGAAGCTAGAGGTTTGAACTTTGAGAATAGTTTCGATTATAGACTAGAATATACTAATTTTTCATGATGTCTATAAATTGAAGACCTAATATAATTTCTAAAAATAAATCAATGAAATCTTATTGTTGTTAAAGCAACTATAGATAATTTTCACAAAGGAAACCATAATGATGGAAAAAAGTACAAGCCCAGTTAAATTGAATAATCATAACTTTCAAGATCTAGAGAATAAAAATTTATTGCCCTTAGAAGATAAGCCACTAAGCTTTCAAAAATCTCCAAATGGCAATATGGTCCCTAACCCGTCTTTAAGAAAAGATCAAGCTTTTCACTCTTTAAAACTAACAACTGGCACAGATCAACCAAACCTTCAAAAGCAACTATTAATACAGGCCACAAATGCCACTTCAATATTAGCCCCGAAGGAAAAGATATACAATACAACTGCTGAAAGCTTATTTGCTTTGGGTTCAAAAAATGAATTAGAAGGTATGCTTGCCGTTCAATTAGTCAGTCTTCATAACCAAGCAATGACTTCTATGGGGAAGTCTTCAACTCTTTTGAAGGAAGGTGGACCAAGTGAAAGATTGGATAAAGCAATCAATAGAACATGTAAACTTTTAAATACCTTCTATAAAGGTGTGCAAATCAGAGAGAAAATAAAAAACAAAGAGCAAAAGATTCGAGTTGAACATATTCACATTAATGATGGTGGACAGGCTATTATTGGGGATGTTAATAAATAATTAATGCGGAGTTAAGACTTTTAGTTTAAAGTTCAATCATACCTCTGTCTACTTTTTCTTGGACTCTAGTAAAATGTATAGAAAGCTTAAATAAAAACAAATAGAAGCCATAGTCGCTTAAAGTAAATATTCTATCTTTTTTTAAGTCCATTTCCTCAAAATATTTAAGAGATGCATTAGAAATTTTATCAAAGAAGACAATTGAATCCTCTTCCAATTTCCCATGTTTTGGTAAATAGAAAATATGTGTAAACTTTTGTTTTTTAATCGTTGATATATGACTAGAAACTGTATTATCTGTTTCCCCATCCATATTTAATAGCATTGCTTCATACTTTGCTAACTTTACAATAGGTATATAAGATACACCTATTGGAAACTTTCTGGTATTTTCTTTTGACATATCACAAGTATTAGAAAGAATTAAGCTGTTTCTCTTTCTTACTGTCTCATCTGGAAATCCAATACAAGGCACATTAAAGACTCCATCGCCTTGAAACCAATTTTCCTCTTCTTCCAAAGTAGATGTGAACATCCTACCATCCATATTTGTAGGAAAATTTTTCAACTCGGAAAATAGTTTACCTTGAGCTTCATTAGATAAGTATTGGGGAAGGTATTTTTTCAAGTCCTCAAAATCAATTACATCAAGTCCCAAAAGCTCTTCTCCAACTCTTCTGCATATTTTGGGTTCATATCTTCCATACTTCCCAATAAATTAGTGGCAAATTTATTAATGATTTCAATTTTTTCAATATCACTATACATACAATTACTTAATTCTGAATAATTAAAATAGTTTTGAGTACTTTCATCAGCAACTATCTCTGTATTTACTAACTTAATTGATACACAAGGGACATTAGAGTTCATTTGCTGTGTTTCAAAAGTAGGAACTAGAGTAACACTTACTAAAGCACTAAGTGTTCCACATACAAATAATTCTTTATAACTTACTGGGGGCATAATTCACTTCCAAATTTAACTGACCGTTATACTCTTTCGGTATTCTTCTGTCAATAATTTAAAAAACAAGCTCTTTTCTTTATCATGAGCATAAACTATTGCTTCTTTAAATGTATCAAATTTTGATATGTCAAAAACTGAGTCTACTTCTAGAATAGAACCTGTGGACTTATTCACTTTAGCTTGTACTTGCTCTTGAATCTCAACAGGAGCAACTATTTTCAATATTCTTTCACCTTTATCACACTTAATATTCGTTGAAAAGTTTATATTACTATCTGCAATTTCATCGTTATCTAAAGATATTTTTAAAGTTAGCTTTTCTAAAATGTTTAATCCATTAAAAAAATTTACATATTTCACAGCTGTACGCTCTATATTAGCAATAATTCCTAAATCTACCATTTTTTTATAGCAGTTTTCAATTTCTATTAAAAAAGCATCCCACTTTACGTAAGGCTTAACATTTGTTAAACCAAATACCCTAGGCCCAAATTGGATGACAAAGTTTTTACAAACCATCCGATAGTGAGGTGCATATAGAAGGTTTGGATCAGAAGTTCTTACTTGTAACGGAATTTGTAAAACAGGTAAAGCTCCTTGATTTTTATAACGATCTATAAACGCCTTATACACAAAGCCAAAAATAGCATCATCTGGAATATTTGCCTTAAATCTCATTTCGAATGTTGCCTCTAAAATTGGACAAGGCTTTATTTCATTTGGAAGTTTCATTATACCCTTTCTTCAAGAAAGTCTACTATAATTCATATCATATTCCAAGATTTTATAGAAAATAAGTTTCTAATCAGAAAACAAATATTTATCTCCAATATGCCAATCAGATAAGTAAGAACCCTTCTCAATCAACTTCTTTCTTTTTTTAGCTCTCAATAATATATCCCATAGATTTATAGCCTTTAACTCTCTTTTGATACATTCTTTCCAACACTTCTACATTTCTATCAACATAGTCAAATACTTCTAATTTTTTCTTCCCATCATTCAAACGATGTAATCTCCCGACATATTGTTGTAATGTTCCTTTCCAAGATATGGGCATCGTTAGAAACAAAGTATCAAGCCTCTTATCATCAAATCCTTCTCCAATATATTTACCTGTCGCAATAATAATCCTCTTTTGGTTACTAGTCTCTTTTAATCTTTCATTTAATAGTAATCTTTTTTTCTTACTCATCCCTCCTTTAAATAAAATAACCTGTACATCTTTTATTTGTAAAATCAAATTTTCTAAGATAGATAAATGAGAAACTCTTTCAGTCAAAACTAATGGTGAAGCCCCTTTTTCTAAACTATTTTTAATGTCATTTAAAATTTGTTGATTTCTTTTTTCATCTTCTTGTAAATAAGTAAATACTTCTGCTAAAGTTATATCTTCATTTTCTAAAGAAAACTTTGTAATACAAGTAAAGACTTTCTTTTCCATAAGTTGCAAACCTTTAACCTGACTAGCTTTAATTTGATATCTTATCTTTCCACATTGCATTTGAATAATAGGATGTAAACCATCTTTTCTAATAGGTGTAGCTGTCAATCCTAAAACATACTTTGCTCTCACCTGTTTTAAAATCGACTCAAAACTAAAAGCTGAAATATGATGACATTCATCAATAATCACATGACCATAATCTTTTACTAAGTCTTGCACTACCCCTTTTGAGTTTAAACTTTGCAATAATGCTACATCAATTATTTGACGGGAGTTTCTTTTTCCACCACCAATCTGTCCTATTTGATTTTTATCTATATCTAAAAATATTTGTAATTGATGAATCCATTGCTCTAGCAGCTGAACTCTATGAACTAAAATCAAAGTATTTACTTTTCTCTTGGCTATCAATGCTGCTGCTAGCACGGTTTTACCAAACCCTGTTGCTGCAACCAATACTCCATTATCATTTTTTAAAATAGTATCAAAGGCTTCATTTTGTTCTTCACGTAATTCTCCAATAAAATTAACTTCTATTTCAATACCATTGAATCTCTCATCTTGAACTTTTAATTCAACTTTATTTTCAGCTGTAAAAAACTCTAAATCTTCTAAGTTTCCTCTTGGTAATGCTACATACTCTAAATAGTCCTCAGAGCACCGAATAATACGTAAAATATTATGTGTCGATCTACGAGAAGATTGGGCTTTATAAAACTCTGGATTATGAAATGCAGCCAATCGAATCAATTGACTAATAAACCCTGAAGACAAATTTCTTTTTTCAATATATACTTTATTCGATAAAGTGATATTCAAAGACTTTGGAAGCAATTCTGTCTTCACTTTTAAGTTTTTGCTATTTGACAGTAACCAAGGCTTCTTGCCTTCATTACTAGAAAGAGCAGCAAGTCCTACCGTCGTTAAATTATATCCACTTTTATCTATTAATTCTAAAATCGAATCCACCTTCTTTAATGAAGTAAACTCTACAGATGATAAAAACTTCCATTGATCTTTATATGGATGAAAATTTTCATCCACAAAAACGGAGTTTCCAACATCTCTTGGATATTTTTGAAGCGGTAATGCAATTAAGTTTCCAAATCCCCCTTCTGGTAAAACATCTTGATTTGGAAATAATCGATCATAGGCATTTAGCCCAATTTGATGATTTTCTTCTAAAGTTACCGTTAATAGAAAGTTTCCAATTTTTCTAGCATTTTTCCCCGATATCGCACTTTCAAAAAAGATCCAAACATGCCCTCCGTTTCCAGATCTAGATCTCTCGACATATGAGCTTATAGCAAACTTATTACAGGTTTTTACAAACAAAGTAATATTTTCATTCCAACCTTTTTTATCAAAATCAACCGCTAAAAAGAAGCAGCTATTATTTTGTAAAAGTGGATAAACACCAATAGTATAGAATCCATTCAAATGATTGAAAATTGTTTGATCTGTAATTGGAATAAACTTTTGATTTGTACATTCATAACATTTTACCCCTTCTCTCTTTTTACAAAGTCCATCCTCCCACTCATTAAAACAAGCAGGTGAATAACCCTTTCTACCTTTTTTATCTATCCATTGAAGAGCATAGACATCTTCTCTGCCATGAAATAAACTTCTAAATAATTTAACTTTCTCACGTGGGGATGAGTTTATTGAAATAGATAAAGTACTAAGCTGAGAGGTTTTTGAATATTGAATCCTATTTACAGGCTCAGAAACCTCAAATACAAATTGTTCAACTATTTCGTGAACCTCTTCATTTAATTGCAAATATTCTAATATTTTCTCTTGGAGACCTATTTGAACTTTATCTTTAGTCGGGCCTTTAATAAAAAGTCCTTTTAGCTCTTTACAAAATGCAAGATATAGCTTTGCTTGTTTTTTTATTACTATTGTAAATTTCTTCATATAATCTATTTTATTGTAATAGAAATATCATTACAAATAAAAAACATCATTGTTATTGCCATCAATAAATATATTTTAAGAACTACATCTATAAAAAACAAAGCCAAAAGCCAATCCCAATGTACCAAAAATGTACCAAAGGATAATTTACCCATAAAAAGAAAAACTCTTTGAAATCAAGCAAAGCATGATTAACAAAGAGTTTTAAAGAGTGGAGCTAAGGGGAGTCGAACCCCTGGCCTCTTGAATGCCATTCAAGCGCGCTACCAGCTGCGCCATAGCCCCAATTTTTCATTATTATAATCTATTCTATTTTGATTGCAAGATTTTTTTGTATCAAATCTTCTTTAAACTTTAATAAAGCATTTGCTCTATGAGATATTTGATTTTTTTCGCTTGTATCAATTTGTGCAAAGCTTCTTCCATCTTCTAAATAAAATAAAGGGTCATATCCAAATCCAAAGTTTCCTACCTCATGAGATTGAATAAAGCCTTGTATTTCACCATCATAAAAGTAAGTTTTTGAATCAATAACAAAACATAAACTACTTTTAAAACAGGCTGAATATGGAAACTCTCCAGCAGCATAACCTAATAATTTTAAAAGCTCTTCTCTTCGATGTTTATCATTTTCGCCAAGTCTAGCTGACAACAAGCCTGGACGACCACCAAGAGCTTTACACTCTAAACCACTATCATCAGCTAAAACTGGTAAATCACAAAGTTTTGCAAAAAAAAGAGCCTTAATTTTTGCATTTTCTTGATAAGTTTTTCCTGATTCAATTGGCATTTCATCATTATAGTCAATATCTTTAAGACTTAGACATTCAATCTCTAAATATTGTGATAAAAAGTTTTGAATTTCTAAAACTTTTCCTTTATTTGAACTTGCTATTAATATTTTAAACATCATGACCTTCAATCACCTGATTTTGAAGTTTAACTAATTTCAAAATTGCATCGCTCCCTAAAGTTACAAAATCATTCAATTGATTTTGGGTAAAAGGAGTTTTTTCGGCTGTGCCTTGTACTTCTACAATCTCCAAATCGTTCGTCATAACCAAATTTAAATCTACATCTGCCTTTGAATCTAACTCATAATCCAAATCTACTTGCATATCATCACCAATAAGCCCAAGAGATATAGCTGCTACATTTTTTAATATAGGGTTTTTTTCGATTTTTTTATCTGACAACAAAGTATTAATTGCTATTGATAAAGCTACAAACCCCCCAGTAATAGATGCTGTTCTTGTCCCACCATCAGCCTGAATTACATCACAGTCAATTGTAAAAGAAAAGCCATCAATAGCAGATAAATTTATAATCGATCTTAAACTTCTGCCAATCAGTCTTTGAATTTCTAATGTTCTACCAGATTGTTTTCCTCTTTGAGATTCCCGTTGATTTCTATAGTGAGTAGCACGAGGTAACATAGAGTATTCAGCAGTAACCCAGCCTTCACCAGAGTCAACTTTAAAACGAGGTACCTTTTGCTCTATAGTACAAGTACATAAAACATGTGTATCTCCCATTTTTATTAAACAAGAGCCTTCTGCATATTTATTAACACCTGTTTCAATTGAAACCTTTCTAATTTCATTCAAATTTCTTTTTTTCATATTTCCTCAGACACTTAAAACTTAAATGTTATGCTCATACTAAAAGTCATAAAAAACTAAATATTGTATCAAAATCTTTAGCATATCCCAAAACAAAAAAACCACTTACATTTGGGCATAAAGCAAAAAAGACTCCAAAACAATGGAGTCTTTTAAAGCTTTTATCTAGAATATTTCAATTGAATCTGCTTGATTTCTAAGCTCTTTTGAATAGTCTTTTAAAATTTCATTTCTTTTTTCTTTTTTCAAAGTATCTCTAATTTTATCTGAGATAGATTCTAAAGAAGGAATCGAACCTTTTGAGTTTTCAACCATTTTTACAACAAAGAAACCAGCTACACCTGCATTTATAGGCTTGCTATATAATTCATTCATTTTAAGAAGTTCTATTTCTTTTTGAACTTCTTCATCAAAATAAGAAATATCTCCAAGGTTTACTTTGCCTTCATCAATTTCAAAGTTTGCTCTCATTTGATTTAATAGTGATTTACCAGCCTGATCAAATGTAATTTCTTTTTTATTAATCTGACTTAAATGTAATTTTGCATCTTCTTCATGTTTATACAAAATTGTTTGTAAAATTATTTTATCTTCAGTAGCAAAGCTTTCTTTATTTTTATCATAGTATTCTTGAACATCAATAGAATCAACTGATAAAGTAATTGCTTTAGCAATTTCTTTTGATACTTTCTCAAAACTTATAAAATCTAAATCATTTAAATGATTTACTTTTACAACAATTGTTTTTGAACCTAAATCAATAATAGTAGAAATCTGTCCTTGCTTTAAGTATTTAACAGCATTAACTATTTTAGAGTCTAATTTGTCTCCATAACCAAGCTCTGTACGATAAATAGCATTTATATGTGAAGTACTAACTTCATCATCAAAAATAATATTAGATATTTTTCCACTCTCTTTTGCTGACAATGAATCTGAATACTTTGTTACCATTACATCAAAATTATCACTTTTAACTTCTGCTTTTAGCTGGGCTACTTTATCAGTATAAATTTTCTCTAACTTTTGAGCTAAAACCTTTGAAGAAACAATTTTTTTAACTTTATCAAAAGATTGAATTTCTGGGTCATGCTTTTTTAACATTTTTAATTTATAGTATCCACTTGGTGTTTCAACCATATCAGAAACTTGATCTTCATCTAAAGTTTTTAACATTGATAATACAGGGTAGTAGATTCTTCCTGATACAGCAATTTCAGATACTTTAGAATCTTCATTCCCCTCACCTAAGAAAACTCTACCAAGTAATCCACCATTTTGAGCTGACTTAGCATGAGAATACTCTTTTGCTAAATCTTCAAAGGACTTTTTATCTGTTAGTTTTGATTCTATTTCTGCTAGTTTTTTATCAGATGACTTTGTAACTTTTTCATCTAAAATTATATCATTTATATCTTCTCTTACATCTTCTAATTTAGATATACCTGCCATTTTATGGTCAATAATTTTAATTATGTGATAACCAAAGTTTGTTTTAACAGGTTCTGTAATATCTCCAACTTTACCATTAAAAGAAGCCTCTTCAAATTCAGTGACCATTGCACCACGTGCAAAATAACCAAGGTCTCCACCTTTGTCTTTGTTTCCTTTATCTGTTGAAAACTCTTTAGCCGCATCAGAAAAAGTAGTTTTATTACTTAAAATATCTTCACGAATTTTAGTGGCTTGAGCTTTTGCATCCTCATCGCCATTGTCTGATTTAATTAAAATATGAGAAGCTTTAACTTCTTCTTTTGTTTCAAAATCTAACTTATTTTCATCATAATATTTTTTTGCTTCTTCGTCGCTTACTGTGAGCTCTTTTCTTAAAGTCTCTTTATCTAAATAAATATGAGCTATTTCAGCTATTTCAGCACTCAAAAAACTTGACTTGTTTGCATTATAATAACTTTGAAGCTCAGTATCTTTTATACTTTTAACTAAAGCGTCTTTTCTTTTTTCATTAGATTTTTCAATCATTATGTAGGCTAAATCCATCGTTTTAGGTAGCATCCATCTTGATTTATGATCATTATAATAAGTCTGAAGTTGCTCTTTAGAAACTTTTTCTCTGAGTTCTGTGTAAATAATAGACTTAACTTCTTCTAGCTTTTTTAATTTGCCAGTTTCATCTTTATATTTAGATTTATTCAAATTATAATAAAACTCAATATCTTCATCTTTAACAGTAACACCTTCAAATAATTTAGTGTTCATTTCGTTTACAAGCATTTGATGCTTAATATAAGAAACATACTGCTCTTCATCTGAAAAACCATTTGCTTTAATAATAGTATTAAAGTTTGCTCTTGGATTGTTTTTCAACTGATCTACTTGAGTTTTTACTTTATCATCAACACTTATACTTTTTGCTTCTGCCTCAAGAATAATTAAATTTTCATCAATTAATCTATTTAGAATTTGGTCATACAAGCCTGTTTTATAAAAATCAGGTAAGTTTTTTAGTCTAGAGTTTAAATCTAAATCTAAAATACGCCTATTTCTATCACCTTCTGTAACCTTAATAGACTTACTATGCATTGATACGCTGGCAAGTTCTACTTTAGAAGTTACGTCGTAATCCGTATCTATACGAACTCTATTTGCTCTTTCTTCTGCCTGTTTTTTTTGTCTATCTTGAGCTGCTAATGACTCTAACCAACCAGCTGCACCCATAAAAAATACAGAAACAACAAAACTTATAACAATAAACCAGATGATTCCTTTCATCCGCTTTCTAATTTTATCTACTAGCATGAAAACCCCTCAACAAGGTGAATACCCAAAATACAATGATTAATTTCTCTTTAAATTCTCTACGCAAAAATACTAAAGTGCATTATGCGTATACCTACCAAAAGGCTCGTATTATAACGACCTCATCATGAAAAAGCAAAACAATTTGAATTGGAAAGAATAAAAAGAATGAAACAATCAAGTATTTTCTTTGAGTTCACCTAAATAGTATTAAAATCAAGTATTGATTAACCGAAATAAAGCTCAATGAATAGGCAAAAAGTCATACATATTTCAACAGTTTTAGTGCTTTTTTGTACCCTTTTTAGTTCTGATAGCTTTCAAAAAATATCTAATACAAGTCAACTCTATCAACAGTTCACAAAATACCAAAAAACTCCTCTTGCTAATAGTTCTCCTATACAAAAGTTAATTTCTCCTTATATAATTGCTCAAAAGGTTCAACAAGACTTTTTTCACCTAATCAATAGTAATCAAGTTTTGAGTGTTTATGGCACTCAAATATCTTTAAGTGTTCATAATAAAAAAGTAATCAAAGATCTTATTTTTTTACTTAAAAAAGAATTTATATTGCTTCGTGAAGACACAGAAGAACTCTTATCAAAGCTTAATATAAAACAAATACCAAAAGTAATTATACAAAAAAAACCAAAAAAAAATAATTTTTCAATCAAATCTGCTAGCATACATCAAAGAGCAGGAAATCACCTTCATAAAGTAAGTACTGAAATTAAGTTTGATTATCTAAATGGTGATAGACTAAAAGGAGATATCCATCTATCTTCAAATACCGCAAAAAACAACTTAAACCAAAATAAAACTGATTTAGATATAGAATCTATGTTTTTGGTTTGGAAACCAAAAACCAGTATCAAAAATATTAAATTTSGAWWWTWTNMWYWACWTYKAGKMWYARRYMTTKYKSAANNAWSAARTRTTNWWKKTAKAMRAAWAKAMWWKYTTTATCACGACTATAATATTAAACTGGCTTATCATGATGGTTTATTTGCTTCTATTACAACCCCTCATATATTAGATGTACCCTTTACTTTTTATTCAGTACAAAGAAAAAGTCGACAAGCTAATTTTACAAACTCTACTCATTCTGGTTTATATTTTAATAAACACTTTAAATCTATTAGTATATATAGTGAAGTTTCTGAATATCAAGACCATAATAAATTAAACACTTTCCAAACAGCTAATAAAAACTCTGCATTTTCATTTGATGTAAATTATAAAGCTAATTCAAAGCTAGCTTTAGGTAGTTCTATAACACATCTTGGACAAAACTTTCATTCAAGACAAAGACTCATCAATTTACACAACACAAAAAAGAAATATAGAAGCCCTCTTAACGACCTCTACTACTCATTAGATGGATATTTTAAAAATAAATTCAGTAGTATTAACGGAATCTCTAATTTTAAAATGAATTTGACCTACAAAATAAATACTAAAAATAAAATTTTATTAAAGTACGATCAAATATATGATCATAGTTCTGATAATAGAAACCGTAAAAACGAATTAAATCTAACTACAGTTTCTTTAGAACATAAAACAAAAAACAATTATCATTTTCAATTATCAATGCAACATATTGATTTTCATACAAATGGTAGATCACTTAGTGGTTTTTTACAAAATCAAAATTTAAAAGATGGAAATCTTTTTAGAACCTCGGTAAAGTATTTATTTTAAATTTACTTCTTTCTTTCAAATCTCGGCTCTGTCAAACTATTTACATCCAAAATAGTACTATATGCTTTTAAAGCTGGTCTAGCCTTTTGAACCATTTTTAAATTTTCTTTCATTAAGTTTGGCAAAGATTTGGCTAACTTTTGAATCTTAGACTCAAAAACTAAAATATTTTCCCAGGATGCTAAAATTTCTTCTATTCTAGAATGAAAAAAACCTGTACTATTTTTTAAAAGAAAATTTAAAGGCTTTTCTTTATACAACTCATTAGATAATAATTTTGTATTTACTCTTGAGCAAGCATTAAAAAAACCATTAATAACACCTTCACGTTTTGCAACTAAGGAGGCTATTTCATCCAATGACCTTTTCTCAAAAGAACTAAATAATTTTGCAGTAAGATCTTTTAAACTTGAAAGTTTTTCTTCAATAACCTCAAGCTCTACTACAAATAATGTTTCATCAAGTGACATTCAATCTCTCAGATAGTATAAATTTCTTACCTAATAAAAACACTTTACCACAACTAAAAAAAAAAAGCCTTTGTAACTAGTCGTTACAAAGGCTTTTAAAATATATTTAAAATAAACCTGGAATTTTTAAGCCACCCATTACAGATGACATCTCAGTTTCTTTCTCTTCAGATGCTTTCTTTTGTGCCTCTTGTATAGCAGCCAAGATTACATCTTCTAACATTTCTACATCATCTGGATCTACAGCTTCTGGCATAATTTTTACTGATTTGACATTCATTTGCCCATCAACAACAACTTCAGCCATTCCACCACCAGCAGAACCAGTAAAAGTCATATCGTTTAAACGAGATTGCTTATCTTGCATGTCTGTTTGCATTTGTTGAGCTTGTTTCAACAATTTGCTCATTTGATCATTCATTATCAAGCAGTCCTTTCATTTTTAAACGTACTTCAGCTCTTGCTTTAGATTTATATAATCTAGGTTGATCCATTTTTCCTTTTGGAATTTGTGGGTCATGTCCAGCAAAACGTTTTTTTACACGTTCTAAAGCCGCACTTGCACGATCTGTACATATTTCGTCTTCTCTTTCAACACAAGGTGAAAAAATTATTAATTCATCACCTTTCATGTGCCCAATTCCACCAAAAACTGCTAAGTTAATAGTTTCTTGACCAACATGTAATTTTAAAGCACCTACACCTAAAGCAAAAGCTATTGGTGCATGACCTGGGTAAATTTGCATCCCACCATCAGAAGCATATGCGCTAACATAGTCTACCGTTTTTTCAACAGGCTCAAAACCAGGACTCAATACTTTAACATGAATTTCTTCAGACATAATTCCTACCTTAGCTCTTTAATTCTTCAGCTCTTGCAATAACAGAATCAATATCTCCAACTAGATAGAAAGCTTGCTCCGGTAAATGATCATATTTTCCTGACAAAATTTCTTTGAAAGATTTAACAGTCTCTTCAACTTTTACATAACATCCTGGCTTACCAGTAAATTGCTCTGCAACATGAAACGGCTGAGATAAGAATTTTTCAACTTTTCTTGCTCTAGTTACTAATGATTTATCATCATCTGATAGTTCATCCATACCTAAAATTGCAATAACGTCTTGTAATTCTTTGTATCTTTGTAAAACTTGTTGTACAGCTCTTGCTGTCTCATAATGTTCATCTCCAACAACTTGTGGGTCTAAACATCTTGATGTTGATGCTAATGGATCTACCGCAGGGTAAATACCTTTTTCAGAGATAGCTCTAGAAAGGTTAGTTGTAGCATCTAAGTGAGTAAATGTTGTTGCAGGAGCAGGATCTGTATAATCATCAGCAGGTACATATACAGCCTGAACTGATGTAATTGAACCTGTTGCAGTTGAAGTGATTCGCTCTTGTAAAAGACCCATTTCTGTAGCAAGGTTTGGTTGATAACCAGCAGCTGAAGGCATTCTACCTAAAAGAGCTGATACTTCTGCTCCGGCTTGTGTAAATCTAAAGATATTATCAACAAACAATAAAACATCTTGATTTTCTTCGTCTCTAAAGTACTCTGCAACTGTTAAACCAGCTAAACCAACTCTAAGTCTTGCTCCAGGTGGTTCATTCATTTGACCAAATACTAAGGCAGCTTTTTTAATAACTCCAGACTCTGTCATTTCTGCAAATAAATCATTACCTTCACGAGATCTTTCACCTACACCAGCAAATACTGAATATCCACCGTGTTGTGTAGCAATATTATTGATTAACTCCATGATAATAACTGTTTTACCTACACCAGCACCACCAAATAAACCAATCTTTCCACCCTTCATGTAAGGAGCCAAAAGATCAATCACTTTAATACCTGTTTCTAAAATTTCAACTTTAGTTGATAAAGTATCAAAAGCAGGTACACTTCTATGAATTGGATATCTTTTTTCGCATTTTACAGGTCCAGCATTATCAATTGGCTCACCAAGAACGTTTAATATTCGTCCTAAGCATCCAACTCCAACAGGAACTGAAATTGGAGAACCACTATTAGTTACTTCGATTCCCCTATTAATACCCTCTGTAGAAGACATCGCAATAGCACGTACAACACCGTCACCGATATGTTGTGCAACTTCACAAACTAATTTTTCATTAGTCGCAGGGTTAACTAGACTCAAAGCGCTATATATATCAGGAATTTCTCCCTCAGAAAACTGAACATCAAGTACCGGTCCAATTACCGATACTACTTTTCCTATTGATGTATTATCCATCTTTTTCTCCTTATGATCCCAAGCTAGCGGCTCCACCAACAATCTCAGCGATTTCCTGAGTAATTGCGGCTTGTCTAGCTCGGTTCAACTTTAATGTTAAGGCGTCAATCATTTCTTTAGCATTTTTAGCAGCATTATCCATCGCAATCATTCGTGCACCGTACTCACTAGCAAGTGAGTCAAGGTAACATCGATGAATTTCTGAACCAAAATATATGCTAAATAGCTCTTCAATAATATCATCTTTACTTGGCTCAAATAAGTATCTAGTTCGATAAAAATTTTCATCTGAACTGGCATCAATTACAGGAGCTTCTTCGTCTTCTGGAACAAAAGGTAACAACTGATAAGAAGTTGTAGCTCTTGAACCTGCAGATTTAAATTCTGTATATGCTATATGAACCTGCCCATACTCTTGACTACTAAACAAATCAACCAGTTGTGCTGCAATACCTGCAGTAAACTCTTTGGTTGGCAAAGGAGTCTTTAAAAGATGGGTCTCTATTATTTCTTTTGAAGCAGACATCAAGCCTTCTTTTGCTTTTTTACCAATCGCAAAATATTTAACAGTCCATCCTTCATTTTCTAAACGCGTACCTGTAGCAATTGCCTCTTTTATTATACCTGAGTTAAAAGCCCCACAAAGAGCTTTTTCTCCAGCATAAACAACTACACAAGCATTTTTAGAATTATTTACATTTATCATTGGATGAAATGTTGACTTCGTAACAACTTTCCCCAAAATATCACTTATGCCACTTACATAAGGCTTGAAGTTTCTTAACTCTTTTGTTGCCTTTGCAAGTTTTGAAGATGAAACCAACTTCATAGCACTTGTAATTTTTTGAGTGTTTTTTACACTGCCTATTCTATTTTTTATTTCTCTGGATTGTCCTTGGCCCATAGCTCAGTCCTTAATTTAACTTAGCTAAAAACTCTTGTTTAAACTCACTCAAAGATTTATCAACAGCTGTTTTTATATCTGAAGTCATCTCTTTTTTAGCTTCAATATCTTTAGCTAATGTGCTGTATTTTCTAGCAATAAACTCATGATATTCTACTTCAAAATCACAAATTTTATTTACCGGAATATCATCTAATTGACCAGATGTTACTGCATAAATAGATAATGTTTGATATCCAACATGTAAAGGAACATACTGACCTTGCTTTAAGATCTGTAGAGTTCTTTCACCTCTTGCTAACTGCTTTTGAGTTGCTTCGTCTAAATCACTACCAAATTGAGCAAAAGCTGCTAATTCTCGATATTGAGCTAAATCAAGCCTAAGTGTACCAGCCACTTTTTTATAAGCCTTAATTTGAGCATCTCCACCTACACGAGATACAGATAAACCAACATCAATTGCTGGTCTTTGACCAGAATTAAATAAATCAATATTTAAATAAATTTGACCATCAGTAATCGAAATTACGTTTGTTGGAATATAAGCAGAAACATCAGAAGCCTGAGTTTCAATGATAGGTAAAGCAGTTATTGAACCTGCACCTAACTCATCACTTAGCTTTACAGCTCTTTCAAGTAATCTTGAGTGTAAGTAAAAAACATCTCCAGGATATGCTTCACGCCCTGGAGGTCTTTTTAATAGTAGAGACATTTCACGATAAGCTACAGCATGTTTTGATAAATCATCATAGACGATTAAACAAGCAGCTTTATCTTCATACATGAACTCTTCTGCCATTGTGATACCAGTAAATGGTGCTAAATATGTCAGTGGAGCAGGATCTGCTCCAGATGACGCTACAATAATTGTATTTTTTAATGCATCATGCTCTTCTAAAATTCTAACTACGTTAGCTACTGTAGACATTTTTTGTCCAATAGCTACATAAATAGAAATAACACCTGTATCTTTTTGATTGATAATTGTATCAATTGCTATAGCTGTCTTACCTGTTTGACGATCACCAATAATTAGCTCTCTTTGCCCTCTACCAACAGGTACCATAGCGTCAATCGCTTTGATTCCTGTTTGCATTGGTTCATGTACGTGCTTTCTATCAATGATTCCCGCTGCAATTTTTTCAACTGGTCTAGTTCTACTTGTTGCAATAGGACCTTTTCCGTCAATTGGCTGCCCTAGAGGGTTTACAACTCGACCTAACAATTCTTTACCTACTGGCACAGACATAACTTGCCCTGTAGATTTGACTTCATCACCTTCACGAATCTTTGTGAAGTCACCCATAAGTGCACATCCAACAGATCCTGTATTAAGGTTTAAAACCATTCCATATATATCATTCGGGAATTCTAGTAATTCACCGACCATAGCACTTTCAAGTCCATATATGGAAACGATACCATCAGCAACGGTAGTTACATAACCAACGCTCTTTTGTTTGTCTCCAGATTCGAAACCTTGAATTTGCTCTTTTATTATTTTAGTAATTTCTTCTGGTTTGATTTGCATTCTTCCCGCCTTATAAACCAATTAACCTATACGCATATTGAGAATTTTATTTCCCATATCTTCTAGTTGCCCTTTAATACTATAGTCCCATATATCATGGTCTATTTGAGCAACAAAACCACCAAGTAACTCTGAATTTATAACATATGTTACTTCTAGGGTTTTTCCTGATAACGTCTTTAATTTACCTTCAAGCTCTGTCTTGTCAGATGAACTCAACTCTTGTGCTACTTCAACTTTTGCTAATGCTCTTGACAACTTTTCATTTAAAACAATTTTATAAGATTTAGTTATTAATGCAATCAGAGAAAATCTTTCTTCTCTCAATAAAAGTAAAGCAAGATTTGAAATCTCTTTTGAATATTGTGCTTTTGCAAGTATTGCTTTAAGCACATCCATCTTATACTTCTTTTTAAAAAGAGGACTTTCAACCACTCTTACAAAGTCTTCTGAATTTTCAAAAGTTGATGTAAGATCTTTTAATTCAGTATAAGCAAAATCATATTGAGTTTCATTTGATAAAGAGGACAATAACGCTTGTGCATATCTAACTGCAACTACATTTTCTTTACTCATCTTATCTCCTACAACCCATTAATCAAACCAGTACTATAAGTACTTAAGCTTGCTTGTTGTTCGTTTTGCTTTATCTGATTTTTTGCACCACTAAAAACTTTTTTAGTAAAAGCATTTTTAACAATTTGAATACTATTATTAAAATATCCCAATGCATCTACCTCTACTTTATCAATCGTTTTCATCTCAAGTTGTCTAGCATGATCAAGAATTTCTTTCTTAATCTTAACTCCATCAAGATCTGCTTGAGCAAGTTCACTTTTCTTATGAGATACAATTCCATCTAATTGAGATTTTAACTCCTCAATCTGACTTTTTAAAGCTTGTTTTTGTCGTTCTTCTTCACCTAGACCAACCTCAATCTCTTCTATTCCTTCTTCTACCGCCGTATTTAACATCGGTGTCAGATATTTATTAAACAAAAATATCAGAACAGCAAAGTTTGTGATGTCCCAAAAAAGCTTCCATGTTGGTGTTTTATGTATTGGTAAAACCTCTGTTACAGCTTCAGCACTTACAGTGCTTAGGCTTGCTCCAGCAAACACTAGACCAAGAAAACATATTTGTTTCAAACCTATATGGGTTATCTTCATATTCTTTCCGCCTATCCTATAAACTTTTTTAGTACTTCACCCTGAAGACCTGCTACCTCATTGCTTAGAGCTTTTTCAAGTTCTATAACACTAGTATCAATTGTCTTCTTTTTTTGAGTTAATAATCTAGCTGCCTCTTCATTTGCTTTTTGCAGTAAACTCTTCTTTTTATTTTCAGCTTCTTCTTTGCTTTTAGCACGAATTGCCCCTGCTTCTGAATAAATCTCTTTCATATGAGAGTCATATTCATTTTGCAAATTAGCAATCTCATCTTTTTCATCCTTGAAACCTCTAGCTAAAGAGCGCAATTTTTCATTTCTTGCGTCCATAACTTTTAGAATCGGGGCAAAAAAGACCCACTTTAACAAATAATACAAAACTAAAAAATTGAATGTTTGTATTACTACTGTAATGTTAATATCAATCATAGCTTCCCTTTCTGAGAATTATTGATTAGTTAACAACAAACATCAAAAGAAGAGAAATAACCAAAGAGTAGATTCCTGTTGATTCAGATACAGCTTGCCCAATAAGCATTGTTCTTGTTAGTAGATTAGCTTGCTCTGGTTGATGTGAAATTCCTTCACATGCTTTTCCAGCTACAAAACCTTCTCCAATACCAGGCCCAATAGCACCAAGTCCCATACAAATTCCTGCACCTAAATACTTACAACCAGTAATTACTGCTGCTGCTGTCGTTACGTCTGCCGCCATTTTTTCCTCCGTTAGATTTAATTAATCAACCAAACAGTTAATTAATTTATTTATTATTTAATTACCTATCTTACTTAACTACGTATAACAATAAAAATGCTATTACTAATGCATATACAGATGTTGATTGAGATACTGCTTGCCCGATTAGCATCGTACGAACAAATACTGGTCGACTTTCTGGCTTTTTCGCTACAGCTTCACAAGCTGCACCACCAGGTATTCCACAACCTATCCCACATCCAATTGCTCCAAGACCCATTGATATTCCCGCTCCCATCAAAGCAAACGCTTGAGGTAAAACCATTGTTTGAGAATAATCAAATATAAAAATCAAAAGAGCTACTACCAACCCAAAAACTGATGGGTTTCCGGCTACTGCTGAGCCAAGTAAATGTACAAACTGTACCTCACTTACTGATTCAGGGTTTCTTGAAACTCCTGAGCAAGCTTTTTCACCTGTCAGACCCATTCCTATACCGCCACCAATCGCTCCAAGACCCATTGCAAAACCAGTTGCAATCATTCCAGAAGCTATATAAAAGTAATTATCTGGTGTTACTACTGATGTTGGTACAAACAACAATAAACAAGCTACTACCAATGCAAAGATTGAAGCAGACTCTGTTACTGCTTGAGTTATTAACATCGTTCTTAAAATCAACATATCTTGTTTTGGTTGTCTTGCCATACCTTGTACAGCTGAAACAGCTGACTTAAATGTACCAAGACCAGCACCCATTGCACCAAATCCCATTGCAAGAGCCGCACCTATATACTTACTTGATGTTACGATTTCGTTTGCGTATTCAGAGTATACCATTATACTGCCGCCTCTTCTTCAAGTTCAATTCCTTGAGATATATATGCTAATGTCAACATTGTAAACACAAAAGCTTGAATTGTTCCTACAAATACACCAAAAAATGCATTTAGACCGATTGGTAATACTAAATAATTTACTAGCCATGAAACCACAGCAATAATTACTGATCCACCTAAAATATTTCCGAATAATCTAAATGATATAGAGATAATTTTTGAAAGTTCACCAATGACATTTAATGGAAACATGATTACTGGAATTGGTTCCCAGAATAGAGCCCAGAAATAACCAAAAACACCTTGAAATCTAAATGCTTGATAAAGGGCTACAAAAAAGCCTATTAAAGCTAAAGACAAAGTTAAGTTAATATCTTTTGTTGGCTCTTGAAAAAAGAAAACTCCACTATAGTTACATAATGCAAGAAAAACAAAAATAGTTGTAATAAATGGAGTGAAAGACCTGCCTAGTTTTTCTCCTAAGGACTCTTTACATAGTTGGTCTATTCCGCCAACAATCCACTCTGCTAATAACTGAACTCGCCCTGGTATCTCTTTTAAGTTTTGAGCTACAAACCAAGTTACAATCAACATTAATGCCATGATTAGATAAGTTGTCATAAGAGTCGCTAAATCAATACTTGTTATTGTTAACCAAGTTCTGTTTGCTACGTCTTTTAATTCACCACTTCCGATGGTGTAATAAGCTACTTTACCAATGTTCTCCATTTTTACCCTCTTTTAGCTTGTTGCCGTAAGAAAATCCCACGAAATAAGCCTTTTCCAAATAATATAAACTGTATGCTAAATAATCCTACTAAAAATGCTGGGACAACGGTCTTTGGAGAAGACATTGCAAAAAATACAACCCCTGCCATCATCATATATCTAAATATAAAATTAGAATAAAAAGAGCTTGCATCACTCTCTTCGTCCATTTGAGAGACTAACTTTGAAGATTTGTTTATCATTAGCTCGAAGTTGGCAAGACTGATTAAACCACCTAAAATAAAACTCAAATTTAAAAATGGCATAAACCACATTAAAAATAAAAAAGTCTGCACAGGGACCTGAGCAATTAAAAAATCACTTCTCATCTCTGTTTTTAGTTCTTGCATTGTCGACCTTTTTGCTAAAGAGTAATCTATATGAAACTAATAATCCTGCGCACATCCCAATGAAACAGCCTATTAAGGTTGCAATTGTTTTTGTACCAATTTGACGATCTATCCAGTAGCCACTGCTGACTCCTATGATTAAACAGACCACAAATCCAAGCCCCACTTGAGGCAATAGACTTAAAAGTTTTAGTTCTTCGGTAAATCGTGACATTTATAGCCCACCTCAGTCATCTTGTCAAGAAAATTCATGCCTATAAAACATAGATTTTCATTCTTATTTTCTATGCCTAAATCACTATAATATACTTCGGGGTATTTTTCATTGGAAATTGTGTTCTAAACAGCTTATTCAACTTTATTTTTTTGTTAATTTTTAATGAATCTTTCTAAATTAAATGCTTACTTATTCATAAAGTCATTTTACAACCATTCAAAAATGACAATATATCATCTCAATTTGTCTCTCCTTTATTCTTTTATTTTCAAAGAAAATAATATTTGGAGATATTTTCTTTGATCTAAATTAATCTTTAAAATCTGTTTTATAAAAAACATTTTCTCTCATTAAGATTAGGAAGTCATTTTGAATGTATTATTTATTAGTTTAGGTTCTTATGGTGATATTCTGCCAATGGTCTCTATTGGAAAAGAGTTTCTCGCTCAAAATCATCAAGTTACCCTGATGACAAACGAAAACTTTAAAGAAATAGCTATTTCTCACGGCTTTGCTTTCCTTGAAGTTGGAACTCAAAAAGAATATATCTCAACTCTCAAAAGTATAAACGTAAAAGATTCTATTTTTTTAGGAGCAAAGTTACTGGACTTTTTAGTTTTAAATCCAATAGATCCAATGCTTAAAAAGCTTCAAAAAACAAACAAAAAAGACCTCTTAATTATTAGCTACCCAGGAAATATAGCTGCTAAAATCTTTGCAGAAAAGCATAACATAAATTTTGTTAGTGTAGTTTTTGCTCCAATTCTTTTAAAGTCTATCACTAACCCTCCTAGAATTAATTCTTATGATTTTTTAAACTCTCTACCCATTTTTATAAGACGTTTTTTATTTTTTTCTTTTGAATCTATACTTAACTTATTACTCCTTAAAAAAGTTAATAAGTTAAGAAAAAGTATTGGATTAGATAAAATATCTGATTTTACGAGCTGGATTTATTCAGAACAATTAATTTTAGCTTTATTTGATGAATCTTTTTGTGCGTATTTAAACGACTGGCCAAAACAAGTTCAAATTACGGGATTTCCATTAGCATCTTTAAATAGTACTAAAAGCCCTACTGAGCTCAGAGAGTTTTTTCAATCTAAAAAAGATGTTATTTTATTTACTCAAGGCACACCAAACTCTCATATCTCTGATTTTTTTTCAATAGCATCAAAAATCTGTAAACAATTAGATATTAAAGGAATATTTGTAACCCAGTTTATTGAACAAATACAAAACCTTCAAAGCGACCATATCATTATTTGTAAATCTATAGACTTTAAAAATACTCTAGCCAAAATACAAGGTATCGTTCATCATGGTGGAATAGGAACAAGTGCTCAATCTCTTCAAGCAGGCATTCCACAAATTATTATTCCTTGGGGTGTTGACCAGTATGACAATGCAAAGCACCTTAAAAAAATGGGAGTTTCAATAGAGGTATCACAAGGTAAGTCTATGCAAAAAAATCTACAAAAAGCTCTTAAGAACATTCTTTCTAACCAAGATATACAAGCAAAAGCAAAAAAGCATTCTAAACAAAGAAATGCTTTTTTAGGTCATAAAAGAGCCTACGAAATTTTGATCAAACATTTTACTTAAATAATATATCATCTACTAAATCAAAGTTTTCTGGCGTATCAATAGAGACTTTACTCACATTTAAATTAATTTTTTTTTCAAGCTTTGGAACCTCTTTAACTTTTACATCACTTCGATAATCTCTTGCTTCAATTTTTTTATTCTGACTAGTACTATCATTTATGATATTTTTTTTTATTAAGGGTCTTTTGTAATTTTCATAATAATCTTGTTTTTTTTGAAATTGATATTTTTTTTGTTCAACTTCATATTTTTTTTGACCATTTTGATAAACATTATTCATCATTGATTTTTTTTGCAATTCTTGCTGTAACCATTGGTTTTGCTGTTTTAACTTTTCGAGCTCTTGAAGTATAAAAGTATTTTGTGATGTATTTGATTGTAAAGGAGCTGATCTAGAGTTATTAATGATTCCAACATCTTGAATCGACTCCAAAATATTAGTACCTCTTTTAACTGGAAAAACCCACATAGCTTCACCATTTTTAGAGCTAATCATTTTTGAAGAAGAAGGAGATTTATTTGTTTTATAAACGTAAATATATTCATTATCATTAGATGCTAGATTACTTTTTTCATTGTTTTTGGATATTTTTTCTGAGTTTGAACCTTTCATGTTATTTTTAACTGGTGATAACATATTATCTACTCTCACCCTAGAACGAAATCCTTTTACTTGCTCTCTATCCCGTCTAATTTCATCCATTAATTCATCTTCTCTTTTTTCAATCTGAGAGTAATATTCTGTTTCAAAACGTATAGATTGTTCTTCTACAGATAAATTATTATTTGTTTTTGAACCTTCGTTTTCCATTTTTGCTATTTTTTCTCTAATTCTTCTAATAATCCTCATTGATTTTCTTATTTTTCTAATATGTTTTTTTGGCAAAGATACAGAGATTAAATAGTTGATTCTGGCATTATTTTTTTGAATTGCTTTTACTCTTTTTTGAGTAAATTTAAAGGTAAGATTTTTGCTATCTTCATGAATTTCTTTTTTTCTATCTAATAAAAACTCTAATTGTTTTTGCTTTCTTTGAACTTTAGTATAGTTTAAATGTTTCAAATCTGTTTTTAAAACTCTTCTTTTTTTCATTAAGCGAGAAATTCTTCTTTTTCTATTCAATATGTAATCATCATTATAAGAAGAGTTTGGATCTTCTAAGTGAGTATCAATATCATCATAAAGTGCCTGGATTCTACCTTGAACAGTATCTAAATCTCTCACTTTACTTACTTTTAATAAGCCCAGTTCTTTTTTTACCCTTTTTATTTGTTTGTATAAATCTTTTAATTCAGCTCTTCTTAAAACTAAAAAGTGCTGTATTTCTGCTTCATAGTTTTCATTCTCTTCAACCAACTCTGTAATTTCTGGAATTTTTTGCTGTAATTTATCTAATAGTTTTTTTTCATTAATGTTTAATTGATTTTTTAATTCTGCTAGTTCACCAACCTCTAAACCCTTAGATACACTTGTCATGTAGTTCCAAAAAGTCGGTAAGTTTGCTTTTAGTAAATCATCAACACTAAAGTACTCTAAATCACTTTCTTCTTGAAAAGGACGATCTTGGTAATTTGTGCTTTTATAAGGGTCTTCAGTTCTAAATTTATCAGAACTAGGAATTTCTCTTATGTTTTTAACTCTATCAGCTCTTAATATATTTAAAGTGCCTAAAAAAAGAAGAAAAAATAAAATCCTCATGCTGCACCCTTTTTGTAATATGGTTGATTTCTATCCTAATTGTAAATATGAAAAACGCATAGGCATACTTAGATCTGTCATCGACCAATAATGACTATCTTCTGATAATATCCATACACAAAACACAATAAATAAGATACTTTTAAAAACAAAGTGTCAGACACCCCTATATCCTTTAGTTAGTTTTAAGAAAAATAACTATCATCTATTAATTTTGCTACAATTTGCTGCAAAACATATGATTTCGATTGCCAATTTTAAAAAATAAAATCGCCCGCTTCGCGGGCTCACCTAAAATATATAAGAAATCGAAGATTGCAGTTTATTCCAATAAAATAAACTTTTGAAAAGCTAAAGCTTTTTTATGGCACTAAAGTACCATCTCCGATTTGGTTCAAAAGATCCCACGCAAAACCCACTCCGTCTTAAAACAACGATACGTGAGTCGCTCCGCTTTCCTTCGCTCCGCTCAGCTCCCAATCATTGTTTTAAACGAAGTTAACATTTCTCCCAAACTTGGTTTAGATTTTGTCCCAAAGTCACTATCGGACTACGAACAAACGAAAGCCCAAGTCATAACTACGAAGATCAGGCCCATTGTAATAGCGATAAGCAGAGCGCAAAATACGAGCATCATTAGCCCAGCCACCGCCCCGAAACACACGATACGAAGCTTCTATAGAGTTTACTGGGTCAATCTTGGGAGAGCTACCAGAATAAAAATCACTGTCCCAATAATCTTGCACCCACTCCCAAACATTTCCATGCATATCATATAAACCAAAAGCATTTTTTTTGTAAGATTTTACGTCACAAGTCTCATTTAAATCAGTACCAGCTTTACCATCACCATAAGGATAATTACCATTAAAATTTGCTTGACTCGAATCTAAACTATTACCAAAACTAAAAACTGTACTTATACCTGCTCGACAACAATACTCCCACTCAGCCTCCGTCGGTAATCTAAAACAGCCACTTGGTAATTTAGCCAAGTTACCACTATCTATCACACTAATAACATCTAAACCTTTAAAACCAACACGCTCGTTTATCTTTTTTAAAAAATCTCTTATATCATCAAAACTAACACTCTCTACTGGTCTATTATCACCTTCAAAATCACTTGGCTTTGTTTGCATCACATCAAACCATTGTTTTTGAGTCATTTGAGTCGTCTGCATATAAAAATCTTTACTTATTTTTACCTTGTGCTCAGGCCCTTCCCGATCAAATCTATCTGCTTCATCCTCTGGTGAACCCATCATAAATTCACCAGCTTTTATATATGAAAAACTCATACCTTCAAAGACTTTTTCTTTTTCTATGATGATTTCTTTTTTAGGTTCTTTTAAAACATAATGTTTACTTACATCACCACTCAATAGACTAAAACTATCAGTAACAATATCAAAGCCTTCTTCTTCAATCAAAATTTTGGCATCATCTTTTTTTACATCAAAGTTTTTTATAGGTGTATAAACATAGTTTGAATTTAATTTAATACGTATATCTGATGGCTCACTGGTTAAACTCAATAAACCTCGATTTGCAATCAAATCAAAATGCTTTTCACAATCACTATCTAATATAAAACTTGTCTCTAAGGTTTCATAACCTTTTTCAAACAAAACAACTTTTACCTCGCCACCAAACATCTCTAAATCTAATGGAGTACCCATTAAATTTGGCTCATCATTGATACGCAACCTAGCTCGTTTTGCATTGCTATTTATTTTTAAGTTAAATCTCTTTTTTTTATTTATTAACTTTTCTTGAGGCTTTTTTTCACTTTTATATGTTTCTAAAAAAGCTACTTTTAAATCATTAGCATTTAAAAACCTATCGTCTGGGCTCTCTTGCATACATTTAAAAATAATATCTTCAAATAAATTAAACTTATTTATATATGGGTTTCTAGGTGGGTCAATAAAACCATGGCTTAAATAAAATAAAACTCCACCCAAAGCATAAATATCTGCTAGATAGGTCACATTACTCTTTTCTATTTGCTCAGGCGCTGTATATCTATGCACAGGCTTTTTTAAACCATCATCATATTTTTGAGGGTCTGACTTAAAACCTCTCGATAACTCAAAATCTATTAAACAAATATCTAAACTATCACCATCAATTAAAATATTATCTGGTTTTAAATCTAAGTGCATCACACCTTGTTTATGAATATAAAAAATAACTTCAAGCAGATTTAAAAAAAACTTTTTTAATCTCTTTTCAACAAAGTCTTTTTTACTTTTATCATTTAAACTTTCACAAAAGGTTTGCAAAGTATCCATCTCAACATACTCCATCACCATATAGTGATAGTCACCTTCTTTAAAAACATCATCTACATTTGGTAAAAAGTCATGTTTTAATTTACGTAAACGCCTAGCTTCTTTTAAATATAAATTAGATTCATCTTCATCACTGGGACATTTCATTTTTTTGATAGCTACTTTTTCATTTAATTCACCTTGCTTTTTATACAAAGAAACATTAGAACTATCACCCTCACCCAAATGATTTACAAGCTCGTATAAACCTTCTTGTAAAACACAAAGGCCTTTTAGATACTTCTCTGATTTTGGTTTTGCGTCTGGATGCCTATTTTCCATTTTTATAACTCCTAATTTACCTACATATAAATTCAGAATAACATATTTTTATCTACCTCCCAGTAGCATTTATTATTTTTGAATTATAATCTCTCTATTAGTTTAATATAAGTTAGAGTACTTATTTATGAAAAAATTAAATTTACTTACTGTTTGCTCAATTTGACTCACTTCCAAAAAAAATAATTAGAGCTCCTACTTGAACTATTACCCATCAATGATAGATACTATTTTTTATCTAAAAAATAATAAGCATTTTTATCAATAGAATCAAATTAGAGAATACATGAAAACAACAAACGAGCAATCTAAACAAAATATCTATAAGCTTTCTTCACAAGAAATTCAAAACAAACTAGATGAACTATCCAATCAAAAGCTTTCTCCAAATATATGTGAATCCTATATTTCCTTATTTTGTTGCAAAGAGTGGAAATATCGAAAAATTTGTGCCAATATTTTAATAGAAAACATTGGGCTTTCCTTTTCTACAATCACCAAACACTTAAACTCAAAAGATGAAAATATCAAATATTGGATTATCTGGATTTTAGGTCGCATTGGAGATATGGGAATCAATCCCCTAATAGATATGTATTCAAAAAGCTCTCATCAAGTAAAACTTTTTATATTAGACTCACTCAAGCTAATTAAATCCCCTAAAGTTATAAACTTTGCTATTGAAAACCTAAATGATAGCTCTTGGTCTATAAGACAACATTGTTCAATGGTTTTGATTCATTTACAGTCTCATGCTATTGAGGCCCTAAAAAA
Organism: Candidatus Cloacimonadota bacterium; assembly: GCA_002402105.1. Taxonomy (GTDB): domain Bacteria; phylum Muiribacteriota; class UBA6191; order UBA6191; family UBA6191. The sequence goes on along the minus strand of NVVD01000008.1, from coordinate 144,104 downwards.
AGTTTTAAAAGAAGGTAGTGACCACCAAAGGTACTGGAGTTTCAAAGCCCTTGGAAAAGTCCTACAAGAAAAAGCTCTTACAACTTTTTCAAATATTATCTTTTCAAAAGATTACGATGAAAAAATTAGAGCTTATGCTTTAAGTGGAGTAAAAGAAATAAAATCTACAGAAATTACACCCCTATTAATTAAATGCTTAGACTCTGATTTATGGCCACTTCGTGCACAAGCCTCTAAAATTCTTATTGAAAGTGACAGCGAACCTCAACTTATTCTGATCTCTACACTAAGAGAGGGTACTCGTGCTCAAAAATATTGGTCAGGTCAAATTTTAGAGGAGATTATCCAAGAAAAACATCTAAGCCTAGTTGAAGAGTACCTACTAAAAGCTAGCCCTGAGCTAAAATATCATGCAATCACTCTTCTTTCTAAAGTAAACTGTGAAACCTCTATAAAGTCTTTAATCAACGAGCTTTCAAGTCCAATTTGGTACAATCAAAAATATAGCTGTGATGCCCTTATTTCTATGGGAAACTCTACAATCAAATATTTAATCCAAAGAGTTACAGAAGCCCAAGAAGAAGAAATATTTTGGATTACCAAAATCTTAAAAAAACTAACTCACCCCACTTCTTTAAGTGCCTTAGAAAAGCTATTAATCCACGAAAGCAAAGATGTTAGACTTTGGGCCCTTGAATCTATCAGCAAAATAGACCATAACAGTAGCATCCAAATTTTAATTTCATGCTTTGAAAATCAATTTTGGGTCATTCGCTCAAGAGCCTCTGAATACCTACAAGAGTACGATGCGAGGATATTTTTACCCCTTTTTGAAGCCTTAAATCACTCTTCTGAATCCACTAAGTATTGGGCACAAAAAACCGTCGAAGACTCTTCTTTTTACGGCGCTAAAATTATTTTACAACTAGTTCTCTCTAGTAATAACAAACAAAGAAAAGAAATTTTTTATTATTTAAATAAACTAAATATAAATACCCTAAAAACAATCTATGAAAACCCTTCTTTAAGTCGACAAGATTTAATTCAATATGGACATAACCATAAGTCATTGAATAAAGGGATATTATACTCCCAAAGTAACCACCATTCAGACAGCGAATTTTCACAATTATTAAGCTCAGAGTTTTCATTTAACTACGAAACAGAACTCAATGAGATATTTACAGAAGCTATTTCGCTTGGAGCCTCTCAACTTCATTTAAAAATCAACTCTCATCCAGTGATTAGAGTGAATGGAATGCTCTGTAGATGCGCTGGCCCAAAAATAACTTCTGATAAAGTACAAGCATATTTTACTTCTTATCTAAATGAAGACAAACTCTTAGAATTTAAAAATAAATCTTTCATAACAATTACAATTCCTGGCAACAAAGACATTAGGTTTAGAGCCCATATTTATAGACAATCTCTAGGAATAGAAGCCGTTCTTCATTTAGAAAGCACCAGTATCCCATCTTTTCAAGATTTAAATCTACCCGTAGAATTTTTTGAACAAATTGCCAGACTCAATAAAGGACTTGTTTTAATTAGTGGTGCAAATGGCTCTGGTAAAACTTTATGTGCAAATAGTATTTTAAGCTATATCAATCAAAACTTTGTAAAAAGTATAGTAATTGTTGATGACCAATTGTCTTATCCTATCGAGCCACATAAGTCATTTATTTCTCAAAAAATTATTGGTAAAGACATCTCTAGTTATGAAGGAGCCGTTGAAGCATCTTTAGCAGAAGATCCTGATGTTATCTATATAGCTAAATGCCCCGATGACTCTGCACTAGAAGCTTTATTACATAAAGCTAGTTCTAAAACTCTAGTTATTTTAGAAACTAACTCCTCATCTACAAAAGAAGCCATCGAAAAACTTTTATTAATGTTTCCTAATAGACAGTCTAGAGTTTATGAAAGATTATTACAAGGAGCTTTAGCCTCGTCTATCCACATCAAGCTACTCAACAACCAAGAGCAAAATGGTTTTATTCCAGCATTAGAATACTTTATTAACAATTCTAAACTATCTTCAATGATCTCTATGAATACTTTAGATGACTTGATGAAAACTATACAAGATTCTAAGTTAGATTTTACAGTTTGCCTTGATGATTACTTATTACAATTAGCCTCTGAACAAAAAATTTCGTATCAAGAGGCCATTAGATGGATGGAAGATAAAAGCCGTATTTCTGTTGATACTATTTGGTAAAGTATAGCCTTTTTGGTTCAATTAAGAAGTTTATTTATTTTATAACTTCGCCTTCTTTATATATTAAATCTTTAATCCATAAACAGAACCCTAAAATAAAGAAGTGAATATAAAATACAGAAGCGACATTAAACATAGAACAGTAAATTATTGTCCCTATAAGACATATCAGTTTTTTATTAAAAAAGTGTGACTTAGCATCTCTAATGCTCATATTTAATAAAGATGGAGAGATCTCACGGTAGTTTTGTGCATAATGTATAATCAAATATAACATCAATCCCAAAACAAGTAGCAACCAAAACACAAAGCCTGAATTTTGAGAATATTTACCGCCCTTAACCCTACTTTTTTCTGGTGCTTTTCTTAAATATTCAATATCTTTCAAATCTCCTATTTTACGACGTCCTATATTAACTCCAAACGAATGTCCAAAATACTCTTTTCCTTTTATAAAGTATGAATACCTTGTAATGTAGTGATCGTAGTCCCCATACTCCCCTGAAGTTCCTAAAAATTCAAAATCAATAACCTTTCCTTTTACTATCGGAATTTTCCCATTAAAATAGACCCACTCAAAGCAAGTTTCAACGAGTCCCATATTTAAAAGAACCACAAAAGTGCAACAAAAAGCTATACACCAAGTTCCTAAATTACCCACTAAAAAGCTATAAGAAAAACGTCGAAATGAATGAGAAACTATTAATCTTTTTTTTCTTCCCACTCTATCTTTTTCATTTGGTCGTATTTTTGCTTGACGAACCTTTTTTCTATTTTTTTTATTAGCTTTCTCCATGCAAAGTTACCCTCCTATTAATATTTTATTAATCTTCATAAAAAATAGCGTCTTTAGTTTTACCCTGTTCTTCATAAAGACTTTTTATTATTTTTTGATGTAATTTTGAAAATGGCTTTCTTTTTTTCTTTTCAAAATCTAGTGTAGCTTCGAGCAAAGATGGAGAGTCTATTTTTAATAATAAATTAAACCAGTAACTTTGTTTATCTTCTCGTAAGGATATTTTCACATCTGATGAGTTATACCAATCCCACATATATCTAGTTTGAAATAATTTTCGTAAAATACTTTCCTCTAGATTTTTTGGTAAACTAGGCTCATCCTCTCTTAACCATTGTTGATAAAACTTTTCGTAATGATGATTACTTTGCTTTTGTTTTAAGTATAAATTAAAATAGATATACTCTTCATTCAAACTATCAATTTCTAATAGCTTTTCACTAAACTCTGTTGCCAAAGAAAAGTATCCTACTTCATAAAAATACATTGCAGCTTTAAGTATCGTTTTCCATCTACCCAAATCCAATTTTATATTTTTTTCTCTTAATTCTTTTTTAATAAATAACTCTCTTAACCCATCTCTATGAATCATTGACCTTGTTTTAATTTTATCTAAAAAATAAAATAAGCTCATTTCAGGATATAAGTTTATTTCAGCAATTTTTTTAGAGACAAAATCTCTTCCCCAAGCAACAATAATCGCATCCTCTCTTAATTGAACCTTAGCTTTTGGATAAAATCTTGAGTACATCGATAACAATGCATTTATTTTATCTATTCGATAAGTATCTTTGGTCAAAATTAATATTGACCCTTTAGAATCTTCTCTAAAAAATTCAAACCAATCTCTAAATTGCTCTAATAAAAATATTTCATGAAAATTAAATATAGTATAAATATTTTTCAGCTGTCTAGTTAAAAGTTTCCATCTTTTTTTACCCTGTAAATGAAAGGAGTCTTGTAAATATGCTGTAGATACTATAGAACTTTTTTCTTTTTTAACCCAGTTAAAGTAATATAAGTTATTTCTATCTACGCTTTTTAAATCATTGAATAAAAACCAATTACCATTTGTATAAGCCCCCTTAATACAAGCTGAAATATCGTAAGACTTTACTAAAGTTTGTCCTTGTAATTGTAAAAAATAACTTGTAGATGTTTTTTGTAATACGGGCAATTCTATATGTTTTATAGGTATTTCATATCTTGAATACGTACATGTATACCAACATAATCCTAATACTAAAAAAGCTTTAATCCAAACTTTTCTTTTAAATAGTAAAAAAGAAAATTGGCAACATAAAACAAAATATGACAAAGTCAGTAAATATAGTTTTTGCTTCACTTGAAAAAATAAAAATAAAAGCCCTACCAAAACTCCAAAGTATCCAAAGCGTGATGTAGGAGGAAAAGGAAACAGTAAAAAAAATCCGCTTATATAAAAAGCAACTTCAACACCCTGAGTATTTGAAAATAAAACAACAGCAGAACAGTACAAAATAAAAAAAATAACAATATTATCAATTAATTTTCTTGATAGTCTTTTATTAAAAAAAGCTGGCTTACCAAACCACAAAAAAAGAAATATTAATAATGCAATTTGGTGATCATAATAAGCCTCTTTCCAAATATACCAATAATATACAAAAGGTAAAAAAACCCACAAAGAACGAGTGGTGAACTTTTTTCTAGATTTAGATTTATCAAAATCTCCAAAAATAATGAATAAACCACTCAACACCATAATTACAGTTTTAAGACCATAAATAAGCATTAACTTTTGAGGAATAAAAAGACAAATAAATAGAATCAAAAACTCAGCTAAAGAAGGTAAACCCATTGTTTCTTTCCAGCCCAATAATAAAATAGGCCAAGGTAAAAACAAAAAAACGAGTAAAAAAGAGCGTATCAAACCTTGAAAATGAAAATACCCTTCAGTAAAAAATAGCCACTGAGCTATTAACTCAATAAATAAACTGTCAACTAATGCTGGAATTGATAAAGCTAAAACAATTAACGAGCTCAACCATAAAATTAAACCTCCGCCTGTTTTAAAAATACCTCTAGATAATAGTTTTTCACAAAGAAAAAAAGAAAGCACACATGAAAATATAACAACAGAAAAATCGCTCTTTGATTGAATTGCTTTATTTATAAAACTAAATAAATCGGCAAAAACAGACAAGAAAAAAAAGAAGGCAACAAATAGTCTATATCCAAACATATTTAGTTTTACCCTTTAGAACTAATATATAACTCTTCCAAATAATGATTCTATTAAATGAACAGCAATTTCAGCTGTTTTATTTCTATCATCTAACAGAGGGTTAACTTCAACTAAATCTACACTTGTAACGATTTCTTTTGCTGCGAGCATTTCTAAAAACAAGTGTGCTTCTCTTAGAGTTATTCCTCCATTAACAGGAGTACCAGTACCTTGTACAAAACGTCCATCTATCCCATCTATATCAAATGAAACATGAACTGGACTATTGTCTTTATTTGCTATAGCAATAGATCGAGACACACATTCTTTCATTCCAAGTTCATCTATATCTTTCATGGTAAAAATATGAACACCTAATTTACGAATCATTTGAGCCTCTTGAGAATCTACACTACGAACCCCAAGTAAAACAACTTTAGATGGGTCTAAAAAACTACCCTCAAATAAAGACTTCAAACTATCATTACCATCACCCAAAGCCACAGCTAGGGGCATGCCATGAATATTTCCAGAAGGACTTGTTTCTTCTGTGTTTAAATCTGCATGGGCATCAAACCAAATAACACCTGGCGTAATATTCTCTTTTTTATAAAAATTTATTACAGCAGCTAATGAGGCCATAGCAAGTGAATGATCTCCACCCAAAACTAAAGGTATTTCACCATCTTCTAAACTAGAAGTAACTTCTTGTTTTAAATCTTTCATAAAGTCACAAATCAAATCTAAGTATCTAATATCTCCTACTGGTATTTTTCTTGGAGGATGAGGCTCTTCTAATGCAGATAAATTCCCACGATCTTTATAAGAAATTTGTAATCTCTCTAACCCTGAGTATAATCCACCAATTCTAATCGCATCTGGCCCCATTGAAGCCCCTTTATTTCCTGATGCAATTGATATACCAGCTCCAATAATTCCTATTTTTTTTTCCACTTTTTTCCCTTTTCATTTGATTTTACTTTAATCAATCTACAATAAAATGAAAGATTATTCCAATAAGAACAAAAAAGCCCCAATTTCTACAAAAGAAATCGGGGCTTTTTGGATTTTTAAATTTTATTATTTTCCAAATTCGTCTGAAATTGAATCAGTCGGAGAAACCTCTGTATTGGTTAAATGCTTCTCAACAGAAACTTGCCCCTCTTTTAGTAGATTATTATCCAATAATTGAGAATACCAATCATCAATATTTCCACCACTAACTTTTCGTTTAGCTGTTAAACCTATCGTAGAAGAAGAAACCTCTTCATTTTCGACAAGGTCTTTAAAAGTTTCTGGATCTTCAAGGACTCCTACCCTAACTATACCTTCAAAAACAGATACTGTTGTTTCTTTATTTTTAACTGATTTTACAGAAAACATTGTACCTCTCACAGCTGCAATTAAATTAGGAGTTCTAACTTCAAATCGAGTTCCTTTTTTTATTACATTCACCCAAGTATATCCTTGATATAATCTTATTGAGTGTTTTGCTATCTGCATATGAGTGTTTGGTTTTAAATTTAAGCGAACTTTATCTTCAGGGTATATAATTCTGGCTATAGTATTGGCCCCTGTTCTAATTTCATCACGAAAACCTAATTCGTAAAATTCACCTTTATTAACGATTTGAAAACCTGACTTTGTTTTTATTTGAGCGACTCCACCATCAACAAACAATGCTAACTTGCTTAACAAAGTATCTGACTTTAAAATACTTTGTTTTTTAGGCTTAACCAATGACTCAGCATCTCCATTACCAAGCTTTTGATCTACTTTTTTAGCGATTGTAATTATTTTATTATTTTCATTTTCTATATCTTGAGGTACAAATGGAGAATTAAAATTAAGAACTGCAACCATCATAACTGAAGCTACGGCAAGAGAAAGTACTTTTTTATATTTTATTAGCTTTTCAAAACCAAATCCAAAACTCTCTGACTGCTTTTTAAATACAAGGTCTGGAAGATTATCCATTACTCTTGCAGTAAAGTCATTTGGTAGTTTTATTGAATCTTCTTCACCAAACATAAGCATTATTTTTTCAAAACCTTGCAACTCATCTCTACAACGAGAGCAAGAGTCAACATGACCATCAAAAGAAGTTTTTTGTTCATTTGACAAGGAGTGATCTATATAAAGCTGAATTAATTCATCAAATTTTCTACATTCCATTATAACTTTTCCTCATAGAATCTAAACATACCAAAGAGTTTCAATAGATTTGACACCCATCTTAGTTTTGTTTTACAAATTAAATTTCTAACAAAATATTTAGTACATAATCTACTACGAGCTAAACCAACAAAAGTTTCAAAATAGTTTCTCACTTCATGATTTTAAAAAATAATTACTCATGACTCTATTTTTTCTGATCGAAAAAAAATCTATCCCTAAAGATAGATTCTTTAATCTTACAAAAGATTTAAAAGCTTTATTCAAGTCTACGATTTATTCTCAATAAAAACTTACACTTATATATAATAAAAGCTATGAAACTCTTTTTAAAATAGGTTCTTGATCTATTTTTTTTAAAGTTTCACTCATTAATATATCTACAGAAAAGCATAACTTTCTATTCATTTTTTTCAATACTTCAATCTCTTGTTCTAAGATTTCTACTTTTTGAAAAAGCTTATCATCTTTATTTTTATTTAAACTTGTTTTTGAGAATTGAAAAAATGAAGAAATAGACATATAATACTCCGATAAAAAGGACTTATTCTAATGACTTATCGGTTAAACTTGTTGATTCTTAACGCTTTTTGTTTATTTTCTCTACTTTTTGTTGGATGTAAAGATAAAGTAATTGATCCCTTCATTCAGTACAATTTGATTAAAATCTCAAATTCAAAAATTCATACAGACAATGATTTTCCTCAATCTATTGATCTTGACAATGTTAAAGACTCTTTATTACGTGCAGGAAAATATAATAGTTACTCATTTTATATTGAATATTATAAATTAAATGATCAAAAAATTATAAAAGCCAAAGTATTAAAAAATGGTAATTGGTCAAGTCATAAAAACTTTAAAACCAAAGTTGAAACCATAAAATTCAACAATAAAACTTTAAAAGAAAGTTCTATTTATTTTCAAGATAAAGATTTTTTAATGTATGGAGTTTTTATAGGGCCAAAAGCCACTCAATTTGAAAACATAATCATAGGCTTTAAAAATAAACCTTAAATCCATTCTATTCCATCATCAGAAAAAAACTCTTCTGTAACACTTAACTTTTTGTCTATTAAAATCTTAAGCTCTAGCAAATCTTTACTTTGAAATTCATCTTGAGACAATAACCATTGTAACTGCTTCAAATCTGACTTTGAACGCACATCTACTAATAGGTTTTCTAAGGTTTCAATCGTTTCAGTAGGCCTATAACTATGCATTTGTAAAAGAGCTGTTGTAGCAACCCTTATATCTTCATCTTTTATAAACGGTAGCATAATTTCTTGTATTTTTACTGTTAAATTAGATACATTAAAAAACATTGCTAAACCATCTAAAGTGTTAGAACGGATTCTTGGATCCTCAGACTTTAAATACTCTTTCATTAAGTCTACTAATTTCCTATATTCAAGCCCGTATTTTAAATAAATTTTTGGTAAAACTTTTAATAACTTTGATTCAATAAAGGGGTCTATTTCTAAACATAGAGCTGTAATCCCCCACTCAAATAAATCTTTTTTATTACAAGTATGATTTATAGCCTCTTTTAACCAAGTTAACTTTTGTGATCTAGTAGCTAATCGAAAGGTTTTATATGGAATCGAATAACCATTAAAAATCTCAATTAAAACCTTAGGCGTCCAAATTTTTTGTTTTTCAAAGTAATCTAAAACTTTTTTTGCTATTAAATAGTTTTTAGGAGAATTTGAATTTTGTTGTTGCTCAAAGTATCTAAATACTTTTTGATGATATTTTGTAATTTTTTTAACAAAAGATGTAATATAATCTTTACAATCATAAAGACTTTTTTGGGAGTTTAAATATTCTAAAAATAAATCCTCCTCAAAAGAGTTCTCTTCACCTTCTTGCTCCTCTAAGTACAATTGCCATCTTCGACAACAATTTACCCAAATAGAGATATTAGAAGTCTGAATCTCTTTCGTTAGAAAGTTCTGTAAAACTTTTATATTACATTTAGGAGAGTTAATATAACGCTCAAGTAATGATATTTTTACTTCAACTCTCTTTTCATTTTGTATACTTAATAACATCTTATATCCAAAGCTATTCAAGTTTCAACTGATGAAGAAAATAAATCAAAAAAAGCCTCTATTAAACATCAGCTTAATAGAGGCTTATATATAAAATTATTTTTTTCTGAGAAATGCTGGTATATCTAGATTATCTGATTTTGCCATTTTCATTTCATTCGCTCTTGTAGGAGCTACTGTTTGAGTCTGAGAAGCATATAAAGGTGCTGGTGTTTGAACTTGAACCTGAGATATTCTGCTCATATTATTAGCTAACTGACTTGCTGGTGCTTTTTGATCATCTTCAAATCTTGTTGCTATAACAGTTACTCTTAAATCATCTCCGATATTTTCGTCAATTGTTGAACCAAAAATAATTTCGGCATCTTCATGAACGGCGTTTGTAATAATTTGTGAACATTGATTTACTTCAAGCATACCAAGGTTAGGACCACAACAAACATTAATCAAAACTGATTGCGCACCTTCAATTGAACCCTCAAGAAGTGGAGAATCAATAGCCATTTGAGCAGCTTTTTCTGCACGGCCTTCACCTTCTGCTTGTCCAATACCCATCAACGCTCTACCAGAGTCTTGCATAACCGTTTTAACATCAGCAAAATCACAGTTAATCATTCCAGGTACAGTAATTAAATCTGTAATACCTTGAATACCTTTTCTTAAAACATCATCTGCTAATGAAAAAGCTTCTATCATTGAGGTGTTACTATCTGAAATCTGTAATAGTCGATCATTTGGAATGATAATCAAAGCATCTACGCTCTCTTTAAGGTTTTTAATACCAACTTCTGCAATTGAATTTCTTTTTTTACCTTCAAAACCAAAAGGCTTAGTAACTACAGCAACGGTCAAAATACCTTTTTCTTTTGCTAAACTAGCAATAACCGGAGCAGCTCCTGTTCCTGTTCCACCACCCATTCCAGCTGTAATGAAAATCATATCAGCACCATCAATGGCAGCCTCTATTCGCTCTTTATCTTCTTCTGCTGCTTTTTTACCAACTTCATAGTTAGCACCAGCGCCAAGACCTCTAGTCAACTTATCACCAATTTGAATTTTAATTCTAGCTTCGGATAAGACTAATGCTTGAGCATCAGTATTTGCTGCAATAAAATCAACACCTGACATATCACTTGAAATCATACGATTTACTGCGTTTCCGCCGCCACCGCCAATACCAACTACCTTAATATCTGCTGTTCTTTCTACTGCTTCAAATTCTAACATTCCATCTACTCCTTGAGCTGTAATTCAACTCATCTATCCTAAAACATATAGTTTCAGTTTACGCCCAATAATTCAAAACATGTTTAAATTAAAAAAAATCTAACTCTTCTAAAAGCTATTTTGATTGGGTATATTTTTCTTAAAATAAGTCTTCGATTCTAACACAGGCGGGTACAAATACAAACCTGTATAAACAAAACGAAACAATTTTTTATAAAAACCAACCTTTTATGGTTGAAAACATTCTTCCTATTAAGCCCTCTTTTGTGTCATAAGCAAATTTTTCATAATTATGATATCCGTAATGAATAAGCCCAACACCTGTAGCATACATGGGGTTTGAAACTTTTTGAGTTAGTCCATTTACACTTTTAACTCTCCCGAGTCTCACGCTAAGCCCAGTTTTTTTCTTAATCATTGACTCTAGTCCACGGATTTGAGAACCTCCACCAGTAATTACAATACCAGCTGAAAGCTCTTTTAAATCTCCAACCCCTTCTCCAAGAGCTTGAATAATTAAATCAACTAATTCATCTGCACGAGGCTCTAAAACTTCACATAAAACATCTGCATTTACTTTTCTTTTTTCATCACCACCAACGATACTAACCTCTAACACTAGATTCTTATCAACTTTTCTAGGGTCTACTGTTCCGTAGCGAATTTTCAGCTTTTCAGCTTCTGAAAAACCAGTTGTTAAAAAATAGGCTAAATCATTTGTAAAGTGGGTTCCACCTACAGGAATTACTTTTGTATAATTTAACTTTCCTTCTTTAAAGATTGCTATGTCTGTTGTTCCACCACCAATATCAACTAGAGCAACACCCATTTTTCTTTCATCATCATTTAAAACTGCGTTTGCTGATGCCAAAGGCTGTAAAATTACTTGTGCAACACTTAATTGAACATTAAATGCACAAGTAATTAAATTTTGAATAGAGTTTGTTGCTCCATAAATAATGTGAGCAGATAATTCTAAATTAGACCCTTTCATTCCTAGGGGATCTTGCAATGGAGCTGAGTCTAACTTATAGCCTCTAACGATGGAGTGAATAATTTCTTTTCCATCAGGTACATTAATATTTTGAACCTCTGCCAAAAGTTGATCTATATCGGATGAATCAACAATAGACTGATCGCCAGTTACTTGTTTTGTAGCCACATTATTAATAGATTCAATGTGTGATCCAGCAACCCCTATATAAACTAAATCAATAGGTAAGTCAGCCATACGTTGAGCATCTTCAATAGCTTTTTGAATACACAAAGTTGTTTCTTCTACGTTAACTACCATTCCCTTTTCCATTCCACGGGATGGGGTGATTCCGACACCTATAACATTAATAGATTCGTCTTCAGATATCTCACCAACTATTGCAGTTACTTTGGTTGTACCAATATCTAAACCAACAACAATATTACTCATTTATATTTCCTAGGATTAAAAAAAACTTCATATAACAAAGTGTTTTATTAAATGACATTTTTAACAAACTTCAATTGGTAAACAAAATACAAAAAAAAACGACTCTTGAGAAGAAGAGTCTTGTTTCAGTTCTTAGAACATGGGCTAAGAACTAAACTTAATTCATTTTTACAACCATATTTTCAAATCTAATATCAATATACTCTGGTTTTTTTAATTCAGAATCAAAAGAAAAAACAAATGTAGATAGCATTTTTTTATGTTGAATAAAATATTTAATATCTCCTACCAAAATTTTAAAGCCATCATAATAAATCCATATATGATATAAATCTTGAAATATAATTTGGTCATAATTAAAAAATCGGCTTTGTTTCAACTCATTTAGCCACTCTCTAATAACCAACAGTCTATCTTTTTTCATTTTAAATATTTTTTTTTCTAAGTTACTTAAAGTAACTTCTATACGACATGACACATCTAATTTTTTAGGTATTAAAATACCCTGTTGAGATAAGCCATAAGCACTTCTTCCACTCAAAAAGTATTCAATAGCCTCATGCTCAACTATGGTTATTTGAATTTTTTTTGCTCCTGATTGTAGAAGACTAGCACTCTTAATAACAGGGTTTCTTTCAATGTTTTTACTTATTTTTTCAAAATCAAGTTCAATCATGCGCTGACCTGGGGTTAACCCACTTTGACTAATAATTACTTGATCTCTAACTTCTTTATTACCCTTTACTTTGATTACTTCAACCGTAAAATACGATGAATGATAGAAAATATAATAAGTTTGAAATACACAAAAAGCCAATAAAGAAGCAAATATAGCATTTTGAACCCATGCTTTATCTGAATATATAGGAGTCTTTTTATAAGGTTTTTGTATTTTTAAATCATGATTCACGTAAAAACCTTAATTATTTATCATCACTGAAATTTCACTCGAATACTGTAGTTCTCTAGTTAAGTCAAAACCTGAATGTTTTTTTACTTTTAATTGAACTACCTTGATTAAATCTTTAATTTCTTGAGAGCTTGCTCCTTGTTTATTTATAATAAAATTAGCATGAACCTCTGAAACCTCAGCACCCCCAACAGACATTTTTTTACAATCACTCAAATCAATTAGTCTTCCTGCTGAATCACCTTTAGGATTTTTAAATATACACCCTGCACTTGGATAATTTAATGGCTGTGTACTTTTTCTTGTTGTCCTAAAGTTAACATCACTATATATTTTTTCAAAATTAAAAAAATTAACTTGAGTGATTAGAAAGTTTCCTCGTAAAGAACAATATCTATATTTAAAATCAATGTCTTTTTTTTCTATTTTTTTATAAATACCAAAAAAATCAAAACCCTCAACAGAATGCACAAAGTCTGAAATTTCTAGACCAAAAGCCCCCGCATTATTTACTAAAGAACCTCCAACATTTCCTGGAATAGTGGATAAAGGATCCATAGAGGACCAAGTTCTAACATTCATTAATTTGACAGCTCTTGAAAGCATTTGTCCTGCAGATACTGCCAATAAATTATCTTCGATACTACTTAATTCAAACTTTTTATCTATACGAATCATTAAACCCTTAAAGTCTTCATCAAATAAAACGTTACTCCCATTGCCTATCAAAAGAAGAGCTAGTTTTTTTTCTAAACAAAACCTTAAACCCTCAAGAATATCTTCTTTTTTTTTTGCTAATAAATAATAGGATAATTTTCCACCTATTTTCCAAGTAGAAAAATCTTTCAATAATAAGCCTTTTTCAATCAATTTTTAGCTCTATCATAAGAAAGACCCATTTGCTGAGTTTGTAACATGATTGAGATTCTAATCATTTGTTTACTTGCTGAACTCATTCTTAATGATTTAAGATGCTCTACAATTTTTGCTTCTTCGACTTTAAAAACCGTATGGCTTATCTTTTTGGTTAATAAGGCATTATAAACTTGAATAAAAGCCATTGTATACATAGATACTTGCTCATAAACTAATTTAAAGTTTCTTTTTTTTGAATAAAATTTTTCAACTACGGAGTTCATTCCTAAAAGATTTTGATCTATCAATTTTTGATATTTTTTCTTTAATAAATTTAAATCTATTTTGTCAGACTTTAAATGACTTAATAATTTTGAGCCATGTTTTGAATATGCTAAATGCTCTTTAAAATCTTCATCACTAGAAGACGTTATCCAAGAGCGGTATTTTTCTTGAATTTTTTTTAGTTTATTTTTGACAAAAATCCTCTGAAATAGGCTACTTTTTTTTGAAATACGGTGTAAATCATCAATAAAACTATTTGCTGTGCAACTTGTAAAACAAAAGATACTACTAATACTTAATACTATAAAAAACTTTATCATAAAAACTCCTATGAGAAAAACAGAAACAAAAACACTTTAGTATATCTCATCAACATTTAATAGTATATGTTCATTCAGAATTGCTTCTATCTCTATACAAAAAATAACTTTTATCAAAATTAGCTCTATAAAAATAAAAACTCCATATTAATGGAGCTTTTATAATCACAGGTATTTATCTAAAAAGCTATTTAGTTAAATCTAATAATCTACCTAAATAAGTAATATCACCAGCACCAAGAGTCAATAAAACATCGTTGGCTTTTAACTCTCCCGCAAGTTTTTTTCCAAAGGCACTCCAGTCATCTGAATCTAAAACCATTATATTTTTTGGATCATAGTCACATCTTTTATAGATATCCCATGTCGATAAGTTTAAAGGGTTTAATTCACCAGAAGAATATATTGGAGCCATATATAAAAAGTCAGCACCCTCAAAACAGCCCTTATAATCCTCTAAGACCTCGGCAACTCTTGAATATCTATGAGGTTGAAAAACAACAATTAATTTACCATTTCTAGACTTTGCTAAACTTGAAGCACTTTTCATAGTTGCTTTAATTTCTGTTGGATGGTGAGCATAATCATCTACAACTAGTATTTCATTTGCATCTTGTACTTTTTCAAACCTTCTTTGAACCCCACAAAATTTGGCTAAACCAAGTTCAATGTCTTTTTGAGCTATACCTAAATTATCACACATAGCAACAGCTGCCACACCATTTAAAAGATTATGTAGACCAGGAGTATTTAACAATAATTTGATTATTTTACCTGTTTTACTTTTAACGGTAAATTCTGATGAAAAACCTTTTAACTTTATATCTTCAGCCCAATAATCAAATTTATCTGATAAACCATAAGTTTTTACATGCTCTTGATTTTGTACCATCTCATATAAAGCTTCACTCTCTCCACAAACGATAGAAAAGTCTCTTGTATTTTGAATAAATTGAAAAAAAGCCCTACAAACACCTTCAAAGTTTTTGTAGTAATCAAGATGATCGTTATCAACATTTGTAACTATTGAATATTTTGATGGTAATAATAAAAAGCTACCATCGCTTTCATCTGCTTCTGCAACAATATATTCACCCTTACCATATTTTGCATTGCCACCCACATGATTAGCTTCACCACCCACTATTGTTGAAGGATCAACCCCAGCTTGAGTTAAAATAGAAGAAACCATAGTTGTAGTTGTAGTTTTACCGTGACAACCAGCAATAGAAATACCAGACTTATCTTTCATAAACCATGCTAACATTTCAGCACGTTTTTTTATTGTCAAACCCAGTGATTTTGCAAATTTGAGTTCTTCATTACTTTCTGGAATAGCGGATGAAATAACGATTACAGGCTCATCCGAAATATTTCCTTTATTATGAGGGAAATTAATAATAGCACCACTATCACTTAAACGATTCGTAGCTTTTGAACTTCGTAAATCGGATCCAGAAACACAAAATCCATCTTTTAAGCACATATGTGCTAGACCACTCATACCTGTGCCACCAATTCCAATGAAATGAATTTTTTTACTATTATCTATGCCCATATACGGCTCCTATTTCTTTTTTTGCAAATAAAAAGTCAGTTTTTTTCAAAATATTAAATCTGAATCGACCAAAATCATACAAAAATTGATATAATTAACATATTTTGTAAGTTCTTCCAACCTAAAAGATACGTTCTTACTCATATTCTACCACTTACAGCAATAGTTGAGAAAGATTTTTTTTATGCCCAGAGTTTTACTTCCTTTTTAGCACTCTTTTAAAGTATTTAAAATAAAATCACTAGCATTAATGCTATCTAAAGATTCAAAACAATCTTTCATATCATCTAAACCTTCTGATCGAATCAATTGCTTTAACTCATTACATCTATTTTTCTCTCTACTATCTAAACTGCTTTCATCCCAAACGATACAAGAGCCTATTTTTGATAAATATTCTGTATTTAAATATTGTTGGCGATCTGAATGATATGGATAGGGTATAAAAATAGCCGGAACTTTAAAGTATTCTACATCAGCAATACAGCCTGCCCCACTTCTTGCAATAATCAGTTTTGCTCGTTGAAGATATATTTGCATGTCCTTCACAAATGAATAAACTTCTATATTTTTATGTTGGTTAAAATAACTAAATTCTTCGTAATCATTTTTACCAGTAATCCATATATAATGATTTTCAACATCTCCACCGTAAGCTTCAAAATATTTTTTCATAAATTGATTGATTGCTCTCGCTCCTAAGCTTGCTCCAAAAATTACTATTAAGTCTTTTTTTTGAGGGATTACAGAAGCATAAACTAGCGGAACGCCACTTCTTTTAATATTCGAAGTATTCTTAAGTCCCAAAACACTAGGAAAGTGAGTAAAAATAGTTTTAGCATAAGATTGAAACCATTTATTTACTTTACCACAAATACTATTTGGCTCAATAATATAAAAGTCTATAGAAAATAAAACGCAAGCTAAATAAGCAGGAAAACAGCCATACCCACCTGTACCAATTAAAATAGTAGGTTTTTCTTTTTTTAAAATGAAACAGGTTTCAATCAGTGAATAAAAAACTTTCCACAAAATATAAATCAAATTTCCTTGAGAAATCCGAGTATATTTTAAAAAAATAGCATTTATATTCCATTCTCTTAAAAATGAACTATCAAAAGGATGAGGTGTAGATAAAAAAAAAGAGCCTTCACATTTATCTTTCATTTTTAAATGTAATGCAACTAAAGGTTTTAAATGCCCACCAGAACCACTTCCACAAAAACAAACTTTCATTTTTTGTGCAATCTTAGGCATCAAGACCTCTTGAAATATTCAATAAAATTCCGATAGCAATAAGATTAGCTATCATCGAAGAGCCACCATAAGACAAAAATGGTAAAGGCATACCCGTTGGAGGCAATAAACCCGTTACTACACATATATTTATTACAGTTTGCATTCCCAAGTAAACAACGATACCTAGTGCCAATAGTTTTCCGAAAAGATCTTTTGAATTTTGTACAATTTTTAGTCCTCTCCAACAAAAAGCAAAAAAAACTAATAAAATAAAAATACACCCAACAAAACCAAATTCTTCTCCTAAAATTGCAAAAATAAAGTCTGTATGTTCTTCTGGTAAAAACAAAAACTTTTGCCTAGACTGACCCAGCCCCAAACCAAATAAACCACCACTACCTAAAGATACTAATGATTGTATAATTTGATATGCAGATTCTAATTGGTTTTCCCAGGGGTTCAAAAAAGCCACAACTCTTTTTAATCTAAAGGGAGTGACTAAAATAATATATGAAATCAATGCTCCACTAGAAAGAAAAATACTTGAAAGAAGCCACCAGTTTAAATAGACCGAAAAAATTAATGAAAACCCCAAAATAATAATTATTAAAGATGTTGATAAATCAGAACCCTGAATCAAAAGAAAGCCGAGACTTGTAGCAATAATTACAGGTAGAACACAAGTTTGGAATTTCTTTTGTACTTCATCAATTTGAGAGAGCTTACTTGCTGCAAAAACAAGTAAAGAAAGCTTAAAGAACTCTGAAGGCTGTAACCGTATCCCAATATCAATCCACCTACTTGCACCACCAGCCCTGACTCCTATTCCTGGAATAAAAATCAAACACAGTAACAAATAACCCAAGCCCAAAACAAACCAGTTTAAAGGCTTTAATTTACGATAATCAAAAAAAGTGAAAAAGAACATTAAAACCAAAGCAATACTTAACCTAGATGCCTGCCTTTTCACATAAAACATAGAGTCGTGAAAGCGATCTAAAGAAGAAATTGATGATGATGAATACACCATAATCAAACCAAGAGAGACCAACAAAAGAACCAACAACAACAAAATTTGATCTGGATAATTTCCTACAGTATTTGATTCTTTTCTTTTATATTTTATATTCATACTATATTTCTTCTATAAAGGATTGAAATACTTGTCCTCGCTCCTCAAATGATTGAAATTGATCTAAGCTTGAAAAAGCCGGACTCAATACAAGTATTTGAGATTTAACAATTTCTTTTTTTATTAAAATCAAAAGATCACTAAACAAACAAACAGAACTAAACTCAATACCAGTATTTTTTATTTGATTTATATTTTTTTGTAAATCTCCGTAAATATATAACTTATCTATCTTATTTTTATATAAAGACAAACTAGTTAAAAATTCAGTTAAATCAAGTCCTTTACTTTTTCCGCCCAAAATTAAAAGTATATTATTTTCTGCTATACAATCTAGAGCAAACAATGTTGAACCTGGAGTCGTTGACTTTGAATCATTAATACAAATAATACCAGATTTTGACAATAAATGTTGCATTCGATGCTCTAAAGAGACAAAATTAAAGGTACTTAGCTGTTTTGTGTCACAAGATAGTTGTTTTAAAGTAGGAAAAATACTTCTCCATTGACTTAGCTTATCTTGATTCATTGGAACAAAGTCTAATTTAGTATCTATAGAAAATATATGAGGAATCCTAGGTGAACCACAAATTTTATCAGACTCTAAAGTAGCTTGCCCATTTTCATTCAACATTTGTAAGATAGATAGTTTACTGTTTTTGTAAGAGTCCATATCAATATGCCAATCCAAATGATTTGGCTCAATATTTGTAATAACTACAGATTCAAATTGAATATCTCGCAAAACTCTTAATTGAAAACTTGATAATTCTATAACTACATAATCTAAAAATTGTGACTCTAAAACTACTTGAGATAGAGGAGTTCCGTAGTTTCCTGCTATTTTTACTTTTTTCCCTAAAAACTCTAGGGCATCGGCTAAAAGTTTACAAGTCGTTGATTTTCCATTGCTACCAGTTATTCCAATAAATTTTGCTTCTATAAAATTATAAGCATAATCAATCTCATTTTTTGGTTCACACTTCAAAAATAAAGAATGTTTTTCTGAAATTCCAGGAGTAACATAGACATCATCAAATTGATCAATTTCTATATCTTTTAATAAACTTCTATGCTCTTTTAAAATTTCATCAGGAAAAATTATATTATCTCCTGTCACTAAAATCTTCAAGTTATCATCTAGCAACATTAAACGATATAAAGCTAGGTTCGATTTTCCTAAGCCATAAAGTAATACTTTTCTCACTTGCCCTCTTTTTAAAGCTCTTGATTTACACATACCCAATCAAGCTTTCGACTTCAAAATACTTTCATGAAATACAAAAGTCAGATTAAATCTTTCTTTTAAAACAAAAAGCTCCCATAAATATATAGGAGCTTTTTACCAAAAAAATGGCTATCAATTATTGTGATTACAAATCATCACAATAAAAAGTTAGTATTTCAAACCAATTTTTTTCTTAACTGAACACTTTTTACATTTTGTTCCAGCTGCTTTAGCTTTTACACAACACGCATGTTTCATAGCTTTTTTTGCTGAACACTTAGCACATTTTACTCCTGCAGCTTTTGCTTTTGCACAACAAGTAGGTATTGCTTTTTTCTTGCAACACGCTTTTTTAATGCTTTTTTTACAGGCTGATTTTTTTACTGCACACTTGGTACATTTTACTCCTGCAGCTTTTGCTTTTACGCAACATGCTGGTACTGCTTTACTCTTATGACATACTTTCTTAACATTTTTATGACAGGCTGACTTTTTTACTGCACACTTAGCACATTTTACACCAGCTGCTTTTGCCTTTACACAACATGAAGGGACTGCCTTTTTCTTGCAACATGCTTTTTTAACGCTTTTTTTACAAGCTGACTTTTTTACTGCACACTTAGCACATTTTACTCCTGCTGCTTTTGCCTTCGCACAACATGCAGGCACTGCCTTTTTCTTGCAACACGCTTTTTTTACACTTTTTTTACAAGATGACTTTTTTACTGAACATTTGTTACATTTTGTACCAGCAGCTTTTACCTTAGATTTACAGCTTTTTCCCTTAATACAATTTACACATGATTTTTTTTGATATCTTGAGTAAGTTCTTGATGGAGTATACTTAACTCCAAGACTTCTTGCTATCTCTTTTCTAACATTTTCTAAACGCTCAATATTAGCTGGAGCCTTTTTTGTTATAACCATACTACCAGAAGCATACACACTTTGAGACAAGCTCACTAAAAAAGATACAACCAGTATCATAAACACATTTTTCATAATTTTCTCCTCAAAAACTTAATTTATACATTACAATTAAATACATCGTCATCATTTTTAATCTTAAAACAATTAAAGTATCAAAAGTTTTTACACTTTAAACGATTGATAACTTATTTGAAATTTAGTCTTAAAATAAAACAACCCATTACATATATTATTACTACATCTTAAGGAAAATAAAAATGGAAAACAAAAAAGAACTTCAATCTTTACAGTTTATAGTTACTGGAAAGGTTCAAAGAGTAGCTTTTAGACACTCTACAATGTTAGTAGCTCAAAAGTTAAACATTACTGGAAATATTAAAAATGAAGCAAATAGCTCTGTTTCTGGAATAATCCAAGGAAATACAGAGCAAATAAAAAAAATGATTCAGTATTTACAAAAAGGACCTAGATTTGCAGTAGTTAATGAAGTACAAATTAAAGAGATATCTCCAATAAATGTAGATGATTTCCAAATTCTTATTTGAAATATACTCTATTCTAATTGTAAGATGGCTTTAACTGTTTTTACTCCAATTAAGGACTTTTCTCAATGGATGACATCATCAATTCAAAACGTGAAACATTAGCTAAAAGAAAAAAGCACACTCCGCTCGAAAAATTTTTTCATCGCATCCATCAGTCAAAAAACCATATTTTCAATAGTCATAACAAAGGCATGCCCTTTCATTTAATTATTGAAGTCTCTACAAACCATATTAATGAACAAAGCTTAAAAGATATTATTCCTTCTTGTATCGGTTTAAGTATAGATACTTCAAATCTTGAAGTTTTACATACTCGCCAACACTTACTTGATTTAAAAGAGATTTACCCTAATTTGCCAATCATACAAAACGACCTAATTATCGACCCATATCAAATTTATGAAAGTCGCTTTCAATTGATGGATCATATAGCTCTTCACCTAAATGACATTTCATCTTCTGATTTACTTAGTTTTATACTTCTTAGCCGCGAACAAAACATGAGAACAATCTTAAAAGTTCACAATGAAGCTGAGATAGACAAAACGATTGAAACCCCTGTTAAACTTATAGAGATAGATGAATCAAGCTTGATAAATCAAGGTTTAAACCTTGACCAAATTATCGATCTTGCACAAAAGGTCCCTCAAGAAAAACTCATTATTAGTAGAGTTATTAACCCCACTATAGAAGATCTACACCGATTAAAAGAAGCAGAAATTAATTGTGTTATACTTCCAATAGATGCAGATGTTATTAAAAATCCACAGTTTTTAAAGATTTTTCCTAAAATAAATAGCTTTAAATCGGAAGAAAACCTATCACCGCTTTAACTTTTTCTAAAGTTTTCTCAGCCTTTTCTGAAGCTTTTTCTGCACCCTTTTTCAAAATAGATAACAAATAAGCCTCATCATCCATTAACTCACTATATGTATTTCTTATAGGAGACAAAAACTCATTTAAGCACTCGGCCGTTTCAATTTTCAAATGCCCGTAGCGCTTGTCTTTAAAATGTTGTTCAACTTGTTTATAGCTCATACCAGTAATAGCACTATAAATTGTTATCAAATTTGAAATACCCGGTTTATTCTCTTCATCAAAAATAATTTTATCTTCTGAATCTGTTACTGCTGATTTTAACTTCTTTAAAACCAGTTTTGAATCGTCTAATAAAGCTACAGTTGCTTTTAAATTATTATCAGATTTTGACATTTTTGAAGTAGGGTCTTGTAATGACATTATTTTAGCCCCTTGCTTTGGGATAAAAGGCTCTGGAACTTTAAAAACATCAATATTATGATGGCTATTAAACCTATGAGCAACATCTCTTGTTAGCTCTAAATGTTGTTTTTGATCTTGACCTACGGGTACTAAGTCAGCCTGATATAATAAAATATCTGCTGCCATTAATACAGGATAGGTAAATAAGGCCGAATTTATATTAGCTTCTGATTTTTGAGATTTTTCTTTAAATTGAGTCATTCTATTTAACTCACCCATACTAGTATAACAATTTAATATCCATGCGAGTTCTGCATGTTGTCTCACATGAGATTGTATAAATAATGTATTTTTATCAGGGTCAATACCACAAGCTATATATTGAGCTACAAACGATAAACACCTATTTCTAAGCTCTTTTGGATCTGGACGAACAGTAATAGAATGCATATCAACAACCATATACATGCAATCGTAGTCATTTTGCAGTTCTTTCCAATTTTTCATAGCTCCAATATATGTACCAATATTAAGACTACCCGTTGGTTGAATGCCACTCACAATTACTTTATTCATAATACCCTCTTTTTATTTCTATTTTATTGCAAAAGCTTCTCTAATTTTTATTTTTGGAAAAATAAAGTCTTTTTCTAACTGTAGGTTTTCTTTAAAGTCATTTATCCCTAAAAGCTCTAATAATTTTATCAACCAAACTTTATAATCAGATAAGTTATTTATTTGCAAAGGGTATTCTTTTAAAGAAATAGAACAATCTGAGTAGCCAGACTCAATAATTAGGCTTTTTAACTCTTCATTTGATCTATTTTTTTTTTGTAAATCTAAAATATTATCAAAGATAATTTCTCTATATAAAAGCCGACCTCTATCTCTACTACAATAAGCTGATTTTTGAAAAATCTCTTTTATCCTATCTTGATTTTGAAAAAAGTTTAATACTTGAAAGTCAATAGAAGATTTTTCTACACTTTGTTCTAAGAAACTTTGCTTTATACAAAAGCACCCTTGTAAGTCTTTTTTTGAATTTAAACCATGCCATATTATTAAGTTTCTCTCAAAATATTTTTGGTTTTGCTCTAACCAAAGGCTTAAAGAAGAATCTAAATCTAAAACTCTAATCCCTAAGTTACTCATCTTATTTATAGAGGCAAATAAATATGGCTCAGGGAAAAGAGTAAATTGTTCGCAAACACTCAAAATATGTTGATTCAACAAAGTCAAAGCTTAACCACCCCATTAAAACTTGTTTACGAACTTTTCTTTTAATTATTTATGTGCCAGTTTTTCTGCTACTAAACCTAGAGTTCTAGCTACTGTTCCAGAGGCACCATCTTTTGGTAAGTATGGCTTGAAACTATATTGCGTTGGTAAGTTTTCAACCCAAGCTGTTCCTGCGATATCTAAATGACAAAAAGGTACATCTCCACAAAACTCATGTAAAAAAATAGCTGCTGTAGATGCTCCAGCCATTCGGGTACCTGAATTAGAAATGTCAGCACAAGTACTTCCTAAAATCACTTTATATTCATCATCAAGAGGTAATTGCCAAACTTTTTCATCACACTCATCAGATGCTTCTTTAACTAAATCAGTCAGTTCATCATTTTTACAAAAAAGACCTGTTCTTACATGACCAAGAGCTCCAAGTACAGCACCTGTTAAAGTTGCTGTATTTACAATTTTTTTAACACCATCTTCAACTGCTAAACATATAGCATCAGCCAATATTAAACGGCCTTCTGCATCTGTGTTTAAAATTTCAACTGTCACACCATTATACATTTTTAAAACATCACCTGGTTTATATGCTTTTGCTCCTAGTAAGTTTTCAGAAGTTGGGATATAAATATTTACATTTACTTTTGGTTTTAGTTTTCCAATAATATAAGCACTACCTATAACACCAGCTCCTCCACACATATCAAACTTCATTAAATGCATACTCGCAGCAGGTTTTATCGAAATTCCGCCAGCATCAAATGTTAAACCTTTGCCAACGATTCCAAGATCAATCACATCCGAATCAGGGTTCCCTCGGTAAGACAGTTTGACCATTTTACAATTTTCATCACTACCCTGAGATACAGCAGTGATACCCGCAAATCCTTTTTCTATTAATTCTGGTTCGTCCATGATTAAACAGTCCATACCTACATGCTCTGCTACTTCTTTTGCTCGCTGTGCTAAAATTGTAGGTGTCATATAATTGCCTGGATAATTTGCAATGTCTCTTGCTAAAATATTACCTTCTCCAAGAATAGTCCCTTTATTTATCCCATACTTAAGCTTATCTTGATCTAAGTCAGATAAAAAAGTGACTGTTTCTAAAATATCTCTATCTGATTTTTTCTTACTCTTAAATACTTCAAAACGATCAAGTCCCATAACTAAAGATTCAGCTGCAATAACTCCTAAAGTTTCAGCCTCTTCTTCAAAAGTAGACAACAATATAGTTACTTCTTTTTGAGATATTTTTCTGGCTGTTCTTGCACCTTTTGCTACAAAATTACGAATAGAGTCTTTAGTGAAGTTTTTTCGTTTTCCAAGGCCTAACACAATCATCTTACAAATAGAGCCTTTTAGATTATGTAAAATATGAAATTCTTTAGCCTGTCCTTTTACTTCATTTCTTTCAATTAAAGTGCTTAAACTACAATCAAATAATTTATCCAATACAATAAGATCTGGATGCTCTAATTTTTCTCCCTCAAAAACCCCGACAACAATGCCTTCTGATTTTAAGTTCTCTAAATTTGTTTTATTAAGTTGAATACTGATATTATTATTAATCATGTGAATCTCCTATTGATATATGAAGTAATGTTCGCACTATACAAAACACTTATACCCAAATGCAAGTGCTTTTCTTATTTTGGGATAACACTCCTTGCTTCTTGCTGAACAAATAAAAATCAATATTGACAGTAAAAATGAATCAAAGTATACTCAAAAAAAGACAAACAAATAGCTAACTTAAGGATATAATAATGGCTGATATCGAAAATAAAGTAGAAGGTTCTATAGATGGTAAGTACTTTGTAGATGATCAATGTATCGATTGTGATTTATGTCGATCAACTGCTCCTGATAACTACAAAACAGATGAAGACTTAGGGTTTTCTTTTGTGTATAAGCAACCAGAAAACGAAGAAGAAGAAGAGCTTTGTCAAGAAGCCTTAGAAAACTGCCCAGTTGAAGCAATTGGAGATGACGGATAATCATTTTCTACTATTCTTTATAATTCAACCTCTAATATTTTTTAGAGGTTTTTTTTATCCAAAAAAAAGATTAAGCAAATACGTCTAAACTAACCAATCTAACATCAGCTCTTGGATTAGCACTTAAAGATGCTCCACCAGCAGTATAAGTAAAGTTTATATTGGCGCCAGAGCTTGCACTAACATTAACTTGCCCCTTTTGAAAATTTACTTGCAATGGCTGAGGTTTTGTAAATTGAATACTAGGTCTACTTGAAGGCACAACAGCTATTACAGTACTTGCATTGTATATAGCAGCACCTTTTGCCTTTGAAATAGTTGCCCCTCTTGGATTATCTAAGTCTGCATAACCTTGAGATACAGCACGTGATACTGCCCCACTAGCGTCAGATCTAGACTTTGCTACAAATTTAGACTTTAAACCATTAGGTCTTTTAAAGTCTAACTCTTCGTTAATAGCATCCAAGTTTATACTAAGAGACACAGAAGACTTTTGAAAACTAAATTGAGATCGGGTCTGACTAATGCTAGAGGCTTCAAAAGGAGTCGCTGCATTTATAGTTAGTGAATGTTGATGAGGTCTTACCCTCAATTCACCTAACACTACTTTTGCTGATATGCCTTGAGTCAACACAAAATTACCTTTTTTAAATTTATACAATATTAGTATAAATCAAACAAAAGGAATCAAAAAGGGGCAATTACAAACTATTTTTAAAAAACTCTAAAATTTTTACAAAAAAATAACAAAATCACTACCTTAAAACTTTAAATGTAATTTAAATAAAATCTAACAGGCTTTGCTGTAAAATTCTTGAACCAACACTTAAAGCTGCTCTTTGTGAAGTTTCGAGCTGTCTTAATTCAATGATAGCATCTGTTATATTTAAGTCTTGGAAGTCAGATAGGCGACTTATTAATTGTATTCTTGTATCTGCTAAACGATCTACATTTGTTTCAAATCTATTGACCACAGAACCAACTTGAGCTCGAATTTGAAGAACCTTCTCCTCATCTTCCCCCAATCTTCTTAATACTAAATCACTGATTGTTCTTGTATCATCTCTAAATAAAGAGTCTCTAAAATCAATCATAGTCTGAAAAACTGATCTAGTAGAACTCATCCCTATTTGTGATGATGTATTACCATCAAAACCATCTCTAATTTTTATATAGCTAGAATTTTTATTAGAGGTAATATCAAGAGTGGGCCCTTTTCCATTGTTTCCAATATTTAAAGTTATACCCGCTTGAGAGTCTGTATTTACAGCATTCATTAAATACGAAATTGTAGGAGCAACTTTAATTGGTCCAGAAGTAACCCTTGGTGAGCCATTTCCTTTTGCACCATTTTCACGTAGTAATCCTAAAGATTTTGCCGTATTTGAATCTACCTTACCATCACCATTAATATCCCTTTCAGTAATAGTAACTGTCGGCCCATTATCTCCAAATACGTTTAATCGAAATCCTCCTCCGTCTTTATCTAAACTTAAATCAATTTTATTAATTCCAAAGCCAGAGGTTCTCTTAGCCTTATCAATAGCTATATTAATCGCTATTTGCAAATCTTCTAAAGTCGATTTATCCGAGTAAAATGGCTTATGTGAATACTCTTTCTCCATTTTAGACATTTGACTTTCTGTTCCTGATGGAATTGATAATTCATAGTTTCCAGCAGCTCCTGAAAAGCCTTCATTATTAAAGTCTTCTGCTACTTCAACAAAAGTACCAGCTGGATCTTTTGATATAATCTTATATTTTTTTACTTGAGATTGATTATTTGCAGTATCTTGAGTAATCTCAATATATTCTCCTACTTTTACATTTGTAAAGTCATTGGGTCCAGCAGGAGTTGTAAACCTTGTTGGAGAACCTGTTGCTGTTGGATCAGAAGCACCTACATTAGCCACTACATTTTCTGTGAAAGTTGATAAGTTATTAGATAAATCAACAATAGCTTCATTTCCTTGCTGGTCTGTAATAACAAAACCAGAAAATGGGCGTCCTACATCTACTCCACCCTCATAAACTCCCGTTATTGAGTTATATTTTCCATTATTAAAAGCCTTAAAAGGTGTATTCATATCCACTGGTGGCTCACTTAGTTTAATAAACCCTTCTTCATTTCCATTTTCAATATAAATATCTTTTAACGATGTCATAAATTTTGTACCTACACCATCGTTATTTGGATCTAATTCTGATAATAATGTTTCTTTATTTACACCAGGATTTAAGTCACCTGATTCAATTTGAGAGGTTCCATTTCCTAAGACTCCTGTTCCATCAATTAAACTAAAGTCAGACCCTGTACTACCTCGCCCTTCAGTAATTTTCAATTTACCTGTTCCTGGGGTTCTATTTCCTGATGCATCTTTTGTACCTTCTCCTGACATTTGTATTTTGCCAAGATCACTAATTGAAAACTTAATATCATACCCTACCCCAGTAATTTGCCGCCCTGTAATAACTTCTCCACCACCAACAAGAGCTTTAGTATCACCCCCAGCCTGAATACCCAAACGATCAAATAAATCAATCATTTTTGGAGTTAAAGAAGTAATTGCAATATTTGGTCTAGCACCAGCCGAAGTATCCACCAAGATTAATTTTTTACCTTTTTCTAAGGCTGATGAATTTGTGACACCATCGGCAATTTCAATAGCTACATTATCAACAGCAAACAAAGCATCAAACCTTAGTTTAAATTCTGCAAAGTCATAATCAGAAACAGTAGTATCATTAAATACTCCTGGAGCTAGATTTACATTTACACGTAAATCCCTCATCGAAGTTGTAGAGGTTATTTCAGCAGGTTTTCTTGCATTACGATCAATAAAAGACCTTATATCTTCCATAGATAACTCTTCTTTTCTATCTAAAGAGTTCCATGCAATCTCTTCTAAATCAATTTCTAAATTTCCGTTGCCTGAAAAGTCATCAATAAAAAAGTTATTTTGATCAATTCCTCTTGTTGTTTTATTTTCTAGGCCTAAAAAGTTTGACTTTAAAATMWYTRMKWRRTMTGTTGYYCYMGTNNNTGWTATRKSAAWWRKAWYNTTNRAWGKAGWTKYWSMRYYAMSANCTNNWGMAWCTKWRKMAWTTSTKMYTSRAANAYCMSWTWAMARCYTTAKCYYMMCWTNCNWWRMKWMAMMWGYAAWTYTWYWTWWRMKMKMAWAMKAKANWMAGANTKAWWTTCTATNSTTGRAYTWGNNKKYMTRAKTYATYRKANAGWTNKMYYAYCWGRKMWWTCNNKTKRRMAWCTWYWWSGNRTAGWTNTMGNTAWGKMRCTKGAKWATNNMYYRARATTNANTTANNASTTNWTSAAYCAANMWAMYGCMTNNTARATCMASATWYTMRRKTNKKGWTNMYTWKATAKKCTRAAWWAAYTWSARMAWKRKTTARSAWWKMMAAYWCTNTTTTRTAASTYANGWTWTKWAYYCWKMTWKAMKKWWMYRWSMAKAKWYNNGTNTAATTNMAAMTGKMWWKANAGYYKAMWSRKSYWANAKCYWACWKSWTTWKYANWAAYCSWACNCANAMATMTWSTAANRATNAWTNARTAKMTKSARATTKKRCKAWTWKRSSANNSCGTNRTMTKWWYYWWYWYMWAANTYATMARYWATNNWWKGAAAAWMTTRWANNCMTTNTGANWSSWATWATAANTSYYWTTMTTMSAAGYAGMAWTNYTMWACKCCMTKWWCNAATYANMAYCMWRATMANRWKYAKTANCWTSTWSYTTMTANMMWMTGTAWMWSAARRAMTWMYACCAGCATTATCTATAATTTTAATACCAGTTCTATCATCTGTTAATTTTGCTGTAACATTTACTCTTTTATGAACCAGTTGACTTCCTTCATATGGAGAGCCTTGAGCAAGTGCATTTATTTTTAAATCCTTACCTGTTAAACCTGGGGCTACATCTCTAACAGAAATACTTCCATTTTTTTCTCCGCCTGCTCTATCAGTAAATTTAAAAGAGATCGTTTTATCCTCTGGATTAACAACTAAATCTACTTCCATTTGTATAGAGGCAACTGCATTTCTCATTGTTGTTAATAAGTCTTGCATAGTTGAAGCTTCGTTTAAAACTCCTAAATTGATATTTACATTTCCAATAGAAGATGACACATTAATCGTATTCAATGGAAACGATAGAGCGTCTACTTCTTTTAATTTTGTTTTTTCATCAATAGGCTCATAAGAAAGATTAATAGCATTTAAAACATCTTCTATAGTTTCTGCTTGTTGAAAGTCAATAATTTGAGTATTTGCTGATGAGTCAGTAATCCTTATTTTATAATTATTGATTCCTCCACCGTCATTTAGCTGCTCTAAACGAGTTAGTTGCCCGATTGAGTTTTCAACCGATACACCATGACGACCCCTTAAGTTAGGAAAACGCTCATCCATAAAAACAATTTCCCCACTATTTGGATCTATACTAGCTTTTACCCCAATATCTTTAGTTGCTTCATTGATTGTCTCTAAAAGATCATTAACGCTATTTATAGTGTCACCAATATCTCTTAAATCAACTAAAACCCCCCCTGCTGGATTCCAATTATCCTTTGCTCCTACATTTGGAGTACCAAAAGATAAAGTTTCAACTAAATTAGATCCACCAAAGTCTTCTATGTAAAAGTTTCCAGTTCCGTTAGCTGTATCTTTAAATTTTAATCCAAATCCGTCTGTTGAAAGTTCTGCTACTACTGTTGAATTTGAACCATTGATAGCATTCATCAAATCCTGAACTGTAGAACTTTCTGTTAATCCTGCTGCAAATAAATCTACAAAGTCTTCTTGTCCTCTTGAGTTTTGTAGGCGAATTCTACCTGTAACTGGAATTGGAGGGTTTGTAATATTTTGCTCTCCGCTCCACTCTCCAAGAGTTGTTCGAGCATCAAATGTCAAACCAGGGAAAAGCTCATTTTTTTGTGATAAATTAGGGAAACCTGGGTTAATGGTTGGGCTATCTATACCCATTTGAGTTGCTACACTTGATCCAACTTGATCAATAATATCAACAATTCCTGCTGGAAAAGCAGCGTCATTTCTAGCAAATTTACCCTGTGCATTTATACTAAAAAATGGACCCCCAGCTATACCTGCAGCATTAATTTGATTGTTTATAGCAGTCTCTACATCGAACATAGTAGAAGAGTTATTTAAACCAGCAACAGACATATCTACAATAGCATTTGCAGGAACGCCCCCCTGAAAACTAATTGTAAATTGCCCATTAAAATTAACTCCACCAAAGTCATTTAAAAGACCCACTGGAATATTATTATAATTAGCAGCATTTACAACTTTAGGTTGCACTTGACTTGCTACTCCTAAATCTTGAGCAAAAGTCGATAAGTTTGCACCAATTGCTCCAGAGCCCGATTCATCTTGTACCAAAGGTATACCAGAACCATTAGCATTATCTGTCATCTTTATTCGATCACCCTCAAGAGTAAATCTAACCCTTGGGCCTGCGGGATTTAAAAGAGCATCAAAAGTCTGACCATTTAAAAAGTCTACTGCATCCATTATACTTGAACCAGCAGCATTCGGGCTAGCCACTCCATTTGCTGCAGCAACACTTGAATCAAAAACCGCAGTTGACCCTGCTGAATCTGTTATTCGTACATGTCCAAACCCAACGATATTTCCTTGTTTATCTCTACCAACACCTCTTCTATTATTTAATTGAGCAAGGCTTGTACTATTATCAATAGCACCTGGATTACTATCTGAGTTTAATTGAAGAGCAGAACTATTTTTTACATAAATATAACCCTGAGAGATTCCTTGTATATTTTTTGCATTTATAATATTTTTTAAATCTATTTCACCATTTACAGGAATTGATTTTGTTGACATTAAAGGCCCTGAGGATTGCACATTATCACCATAGTAAAAAAGCTCTTTACCAGTAATATTATCATTTACAGCCAAACCTTGATCAACTTCAATTTTAGTTCGTTCAGAGTCGCCTTTATAAACCACTCTAGTAATATTATTAACATTGATATTACTTCTTAAATCTCCATCAATAGTTACAATATCATTTACCTCACCAAGGCCAGAGCCACGGATAACCTCAAATGGTTTACCTTCTGTTTCATGCCCTCCAAATAATGAAGCTCCACCAATTGTAGAGTTTCCTATTTGAACCATAGACTCAAGTAATTGATTTACTTCAACAGCAATAGCATCTCTTTCAGTCAAAGACAATGTCTGGTTTGCTGCTTGTACAGCTAACTCTCTTGATCTTATTAAAATGGAGCTAATATCTCCAAGAGTACTATCAACTGTATTTAGCTCCGACAAAGACTGTTTAATGTTTTCATCAAATTGTTTATTTTCTGTTATTCTTGAGTTTACTCTTGTAATTCCAGCTGCTGCAACAGGATCATCTTCGGGACGATCAACTCTTTTCCCTGAAGAAATTTTATTATTTATATCAGATAGTTTTGAATTTGTAGTGTTCAATGTACTAAGAAATTGATTCACTAATGCTTGACTAGTAACTCTCATAATTTAATTCCCTATATTTACAATTTGGGTCAACATTTCATTTACCATGCTTATAATTCTAGCAGATGCATTAAAGCCTTGTTGAAACTGAATCATATTTGTTAATTCTTCATCAATAGAAACACCCATTACAGATTGCCTCTCTGTTTCAAGTTGAGTAAATACTACTTCTGTATTGTTTCTCAATCGAATCGTTTCTTCTGCTTTTACACCAATATTTGCTACAGTTGATGCAAAAAAATCACTCAAACTTTTAGGGTCTCCCCTAAACTTTGAATTTAATCCAACTGTTTCTATAACTCTAGTTCCGTTACCAGAAGCTCCTGCAGAAGAGATCACTCTTAAGTCATCTCCTAATGTTCCTGCCCCTTCTTGAAATGTTATAGCTTTATTTGTAGAAGTTATTTTTAGCCCACCATCTGCTTGAGCGTTCAAAATAACTCTTGTATCAATTCCATTTTTTTCTAAAGCATCGTTCATTTGATTTTGTAAATCAAAAATTGTGGCATCCTCATCAAAGTATTGTAAACTCACAATAGCAGTTTTTTCTCCATCAGAAATACCAAAGTAAGATTCTTCCCGACCAAGGTCAACCCCATTTCCAGCATTTAAAACTGAAAGTCTAGTAGATAAGCCATATTCAGTATTTTCTACAATTTTAGCAAACTTTAATTGTGCTAATCTCAAAGCATTTGTACCATCACCAATACCACTAGAAATAGGTATCCTATCTCCATTTTTTTCAAAAATTCCAGAAGCAGCAGCAATTGCTTTAACATTATTTGCAACTGTGTCACTAACAGCTATATTTCGTGATGCACCAATTTCTACTCTTGTTAAATGAGACGAGTTAAAATCTTGAAAGAAAAGTCTTTGACTTTGTCCATCACTACCAAAACCATCATAATGAATTTTATTAAACTCTTTAATTAAAGCATAGGACATCTTATCTAAAGAATCTAATTCACCCTGAACAAACTGATCTTGATAAACCATCAATCCCTGAATTTTTCCACTTCGGATATTAGAATTAGCTAAAATTGTTGTTGATCCAACTCCTTTAAGAGTAACATCTATCCCCTCTACTATATCCTCTATATAATTTGAAGAAGAATTAAAGGTTTGTTTATTATAAGCATATTTAGCATCTCTTACCTCTCCATCAAAAACTACTTGCCCTAATCCATCAATTTCTTTTTTATCACTAAAACGAAAAACATTTAATAAATTTGATGTACCCTCAGATAATACCATTTGATTTGCTGTTCCTGATTTTACAGCTTTTAATTGTAATCTTCCTCTTTCAAAGAAAGCTTGTGTCCCAGTACCAGCTGAATTGATTTTTTCAACTAAATCATTTACTGTAATATCATTGTTAAAAAAAATCTGGCTTCCATTCAAAAATACACTACCTGTAGTCACTCCAATAGATGCCAATGTACTTGTATCAGTCATTGTTTGTTTTATATCTAAAAAAGCCTCTGATTGAAGTCTATGATCAGTTGCAGTTTCAAAAACAGTTAGGGTAAATTGTTGGTTTCTGGCATGAGCTCCAACTTCAGCACTTGCCACTTTCAAACTTGATGAGTTTGGACGAATACTAGATGTGCTTGATATTGTCAGTTTACCCGCATTTCTTGGGTCAGCTATTAGCTTTAAACTATTAAATTTTGCTCCTTGAACTAGTAAGTGAGACCCCACCCTAGCTGTTAAGACTCCATTTTTATCTTTTGTTATATCTACATTTACTAATTCAGAAAGCTGATCTAACAATAAATCTCTTTGATCTAATATATCATTTGGATTTTGACCAACATTTTGAATCTTAGCTATATCCAAATTCATCGTTGATAAGGATTTTCCAATAGAGTTTACTTTTTCTACATTTC
The DNA here is from genome assembly GCA_002402105.1 of Candidatus Cloacimonadota bacterium. GTDB lineage: Bacteria > Muiribacteriota > UBA6191 > UBA6191 > UBA6191. The sequence goes on along the minus strand of NVVD01000008.1, from coordinate 110,123 downwards.
TTGTTATTGCTTGATTGGTTGACTCTAGTTCTGTTGATAATCGTTTTGCCGTAACATTAATTAAAGTAGATAATGATTTTGCACGTTCTATTGTAGTTACTCGAATAGAACTATTCTCTGGTTGGTTATTTACATCTTCTAATGACGCAAAAAAGACATCTATTGAGTTTCTAATATTTGTATCACTAGGCTCATTTAATACAGCTTGCAATTGAGTTAAACCTTGAGATAAAGCCTCAATTTCCCCCTTAAATGAAAGCTGATCTCTAATTTGTACATCTAAGAAACTATCTCTAATTCTTTCAATCTCTTCAACTTGAACACCAGTACCAATCTGTCCGCCATTTGTATCATTTAATGATTTACTAGCCTTTAAAACAACTCTTTGTCTTGTATAACCTTCTGTTTGAGCATTTGAAATATTATTACCCACAACATTTAAAGCCTTTTGTGCAGCAAATATACCTTTTCTACCTATGTCTAATCCTAGAAATGCACCTAATGCCATAATAGGCCCCCAAACTTTTTGGACAAAAAAAAGCCTAACACATTTCAAAAATTTGAAAAATGTTAGGCTTTCCTTAGCCAAAAATTGCTAATCCATGCAAAATATTTTATACAGTAAAGTTTACTGATCGATAAGAAGTGGCGATATTTTTTTTGTTAATCCGAGAGTAAGTGCTTTTATTTCCACACTTAATATCACGAAGGACACTAAAAATTTTATTCACTATCTTCAAAGAAACACCAATTAAAAGGCTATTTCTGTCATTAAGATTTTTTAATTCTAAAACAACTGACTTTAAACTTTTTTTAATTGGAGAAAGAATTTCTTCAACTTTATCAACTTGTTTAATAGCTTCAACGTACTTTTCATCATCACAGGCCTGAACTCTGTTTTTTTCAAGCTCTTGTAAAACCTGTATAACCTCTACCTCTCTTTTAACCAATGTCTCAAGCTTTTTTGCCTTATCACGATCAGAAGAGTCGGAAAGAAGAACATTTTTTTCTTGAGCAAAAGATAAGAGCTTTTCATAAGCTCCTAATTGCTCTTCAAGATTACTATGTACTTCTCTTATAATTTTCATCTTATATTAAGTCGTCAAAACTTCCTGATTTCAATAGCTTTTGTGCTACTTTTTCTGTATCAACAGTATCAAAGTATGCTTGAGCGCCATCTTTATCTATTAAATTTTTAATTTCTTGAACTTTAGCGTTTACTTCTTCGCTAGAGTTTAAGACTCTTTTAGTTACCGCTTCAACATTACTAGAAGCCACTGGTTTACCGACTCCTGTTAATGATAAATTACTATAACTATTACTAACTGGAGCAGGGTTTGAACCCAACTTAACAGAGTCTTTTATCTCTGGTTTTGATGCTTTTTCTAAGCTTTTATCAAAGCTTTGCTTACCAACCCTATTATTTGATTTTTTATTCTCAATTGGTAAGTAGGGTTTTGAACCATTAATTTTCATGGTCTTCACCTTTCTTTTTTAAATGACTGATACTAATGTATCGTCTTAAAAGTACCAGTTATTTAACTCTATATTTAGCCGAATATTGGATATAACTAGTAATAACTCTCAACTACTCTTATTTTCTTCTCTTTTTACTACAGTTTGATATTTCTACCTTTTTAATAGTTTTCCACTATTAATAAGCCTCAAAATAATTCTTTCATCAACTCCTGTTCCTAAAGCAATTTCATCAACTGCGCTACCAGGATTACTTCTTAAGAAGTCTCGAATTTTTTGAAAATTTTCTAGCTCTACAGCTCCAGGAGTTTCACCTCTTAATAGTCTTTCAATATCTTGATCACTTTTCATCACTTTCTCCTATTACTTTTTTTATTTTTTGATAAGAAAATATCAAAACAAAAATATTTTTATAACCAATCATTTTCAATTCATTAATTGCTGATTTAAGACTGTTTCCAGTACTCAATACATCATCAATTAAAAGAATTGAATCTAAGTTTTCTCTTAAATCGTCACTTCTAATAAAGAGATTCATAGAGTTTATTATTCTATCATCACGATTTAATAGCTTTTGTGACAATTTTAGTGGATTTTTAAGCAAAGGTGCAAAAACCTTCCTCTTATCTACTTCATTTAAATATAAATACATCCAATGAGAGCCGCTTCTTGTAGGAACAAAACAAATATCATTAAAGTTTCTATCAATTTTTTTGATAAACTTACTCAATGAAAAATTTGTTGAGTTACTATATAAAGGCTCTAATTTATTTTTATAAACGAAGTTTTGAAGCTTAGAATATTCACTCATTATACAAAAACTATCACATTCAAACAAATTTGAGCAAAACTTACAATTAAAATCCTCCAGAACTTGTCCACATCTCAAACATTTTGTAAGCAAGAATAGTTTTTCAAAACATTTTTGGCAAAAAAAAGTCTCACCCGATATATTACAGACAAGACAAGCTTTAGGATAAAACAAAGCTTTTAAAAAATTAAATATCTTATATTTCATACAATTATTTACTTTTTACAATCCCTCTTTCACTTGTTTCTAAGAAGTCTAAAAATACCAAAAGAACATCAATCATTTCTAACTCTTTTTTTATTTCCTCAATTGCCTGAGAAACATTATAACCTGAACGATATAAATAATGGTAAGCTCTTCTTAAAACCCTTCTATCCTCTTTATTAACTCCATTTCTCTCCAGACCAACAGAGTTTAAACCAAACACATAGGCTGGATTACCTTGAACTTTTACATATGGAGGAACATCTTTAGTTACTTTAGACATTCCACCAATCATTGCCATTGTCCCTATTTTACAAAATTGATGGACACCAACATACCCAGATATAACCACACTATCTGCCACTTGAGAGTGCCCTGCAATTGTAGATAAGTTAGACATAATAATTTTGTTACCCAAAATACAATCATGCGCTATATGAGTATATGCTAAAAAAGTGTTTTGATTTCCAACGATAGTTCGTTCTCCATCTCCTGTACCACGATTAATAGTTACATACTCTCTAATAATATTGTTATCACCAATATCTAAAAATGTTCTGCCGCCCTGATATTTTAAATCTTGTGTTAAAGAGCCTACAATAGCGCCCTGATAGATAGTATTCTCTTTACCTATAGTCGTATCTTCACCAATGAATACATGACTTTTAATAATACTACCATCACCAATAACAGCGTTTTTTTCAACAATACTATAAGGACCTATTACAACATTTTCTCCGAGTTCTACACCCTCAGATACATGGGCTGTTGGATGAATATCAACCATTTTATCTTCTTTCTTTTAAAGACTACTTGAGCATAAAACTCAATTTAGCTTCAACATGTACCTTACCATTTACTTTAGCTTTACCAGATATTTTACCCGTTGACCCCCGAACTTTCAATACCTCAATTTCTAGTTCTAGTAAATCTCCAGGACGAACAGGTCGGCGAAATTTTACTTGCTCCAGCCCCATAAAATATGGAGTTCTACCAATATGTTGAGACATAGATAACAAACAAACTCCACCAACTTGGGCTAAAGCTTCAACTATTAATACACCAGGCATGATAGGAGTATCTGGAAAATGACCATTAAAAAACTCTTCGTTGCCAGTTACAGCTTTTATACCAGTAGCACATACACCACTATCCATTTTGATGATTCTGTCTACAAGCAAAAAAGGATATCTATGAGGCAGTATAGTTTTAATATCTTGTAATTCAAGAACATCTTTATTTAACCATGGGTTTTCCATAATCAAAGAGCCATCTAAAAGCATCTTTTTTAAAAGACCTGAGTTTAATCGATGACCCGATTTAATTCCAACAAATCTGCCCTTAATCTCTGCACCTAAAATATTCATATCTCCAAAAAAATCTAATATTTTATGCCAAGCAAATTCATTTTCAAAACGAAGCCCTTCTTTATTGACTAATTGATCTCCATCAACAACAAGAGCATTTTCTAAAGAGCCCCCAAGAGCTTGACCAATTTTTCTTTGTAACTCAACCTCTTGCAATAAACAAAAAGTCCTAGCTTTAAGAAGTTTTTCTCCAAAATCTATTTCACTCAAATTAACATTTATGTGTTGAGTCCCAATATATGTATTTGGATAGGATAAAACATAATCAATACTAAAAGAGTTATCTGGGTATGCCATGAGCATTGCCCCATTATCTTCAATAATGCTTGGTTTTACAACTTTAAACACCATTCTTATCTTATCTTGTTCTTCAATCCCTACTTTTTTAAACTCATCATAAAAAATAATAGAGCTACCATCTAAAATTGGTGGTTCATCTGCATCTAATTCAATCTCAAGGTTTGTTAAATTACAAGCGGCAATCGCTGCCATCAAATGTTCAAAAGTATAGATAGTCTCTTCACCATAAGTTAAGTTTGTTCCTCTTGAAACACCTTCAACATGATCTAAGTTTACTTTTAGTTTTATATTGTTTTTATGAGTTTTTACAAAAACAATACCTGTTTCTGGAGGAGCAGGCTTTACAGTCATTGTAACTGCTTTACCTGTATGAAGACCAATATCTTTAAAGCTTACCGCTTTTTTTAAGGTTTTTTGATTCATTTCTTACCTAATCCAAATCTAGATGTTTCATCATTTTTTTTACATTTTTAATCAAGCTTGGAATTTTTCTTGCACTAGCTAAAGCTCTTAGTTCTTCTCGGTGTGATCTTCCTGGAAAGCCTGAGATTTTTGAACTCTCTTTTATTTCTTGGGTCGCAACACCTCTAGCATAAATTATCGACTTTGAGCCAATGTTAATATGCCCAACGCTTCCTGATTGACCCCCAAAAGTCACGAAATTTCCTACTTTTGTTGAGCCAGAAATACCTGACTGAGAAGCCATTAAACAGCCTCTACCCATTTCAACATTATGCCCTATTTGAACCAAGTTATCTATTTTTGTACCAGCTCCAATACGAGTAACACCAAAAGTAGCTCGATCAACACAAGCATTTGCACCAATCTCAACATCGTCTTCTAAAATAACTTTCCCAATTTGAGGAATCTTATAATGCTCTCCCTCATGAAAAACAAACCCGTAACCATCACTAGCAATTACAGCATTGCATTGAATAATTACTCTATTTTTAATTTCAGTGTTTTCACGAATAGAAACATTTGAATAAACCAAGCAATCTTTACCAATAGTACTTGATTTAGCCACTGATGTATTAGCCATTATAATAGTATTATCACCAATAGAAACAGATTCACCAATAAAAACCCCTGGATAAATACTTACATTTTTACCCATTTTTACACTGGGGTGAATATTTGCTAAAGAAGATACACCAATTTGTGAAGAAGCTTTTTCTTGAAATAGTTCAAGAATTTTAGCAAAGGAAAAGTAGGGATTTTTAACCATAATATATGGACAGTTTAAATCCCATTTTCCAAAAGGAATAATAGCAAAGCCACAAGAACTTTCATTGATTTTTGCAACATAATTTTCATTCGTTGCATAAACTAAATCGCTTTCTTGAGCTTGTTCAATTTCTGCTACTGAATTTACAGAGCCTTCTAATGAACCACTCCACTCTCCTTGAATGGTATTTTTTATTTCTTTAAATAAAACTTTTTTCATCTTCTCTTTGATTTTGACTTAAATTTTCCTGATGAATTATTCAATCTGTCAATTAAAGAATCTGTTAAATCTATTGTATTTCCGTAATGAACAGACTGTTTATCAAATACAAAGTCAAACTTTTTTCGTTTAGCTAAAGTCTTAATTTCTTTATAAATATCTTTTTTTAAACGGTCTAATTCAGATTCTTTGTCACCATCTAGCTTTTTTTTATAGGAATCAAACTTTCTTTGAAGAGCTAATATCTCTCTAGATACTTGTTTTTCTAGCCTTTCTTTTTCTATTTCTTTGGTACTTGGATCTGCTATCTTTTTTTGAATTTGTTTGATTTCCATTTCTTGTTGATTTAACTCTGCTTGATAACGGCTTTCTCGATTTGCCATAGTGATTCTAAGCACTTTTACCTCATCAAAGTAAAAAAGAACTTTCCCCATATCGACAATTCCAACCTTTAACCCTGCTGCTTGAAATGATCCAATAAATCCTATAAAAATAAATAAACCTGCTATAACTTTTTTCATCTCTTAATTCTCCAGTTTCTGTTTTATGAAATTTTGCTAAATCTTTTATCTAAATTTAACCACGATATTATTTAGTCTAGTGTACGAAATCTAAATTAGAATTACAAGGGAAAAGTAGGCAATAGCAATAAGTCTATTACACCCTTTTTTTTTACTTTTACCACCTTATAAAAACTAAATATCAATTATTTAAAGGTACTTTAAAGGATCTAAAACTTTTTTACCTTTTCTTAATTCAAAATGTAAGTGAGCTCCAGTAACCCTACCAGTATTTCCTATTTCTGCAATTTTTTGACCTTGCTTTATTTTTTGACCAACCCTTACCATCATTTTAGAACAATGAGCATATCTACTATTATATCCATTAGAGTGCTTAATAATGATTAGGTTCCCAGAAATATTAGAAAACCTTGCATGAATTACTACTCCAGAATCAACGGCAAATATTTTTGCACCTATAGGGCCCGCTATATCAACACCATTATGGTGATTTCTTTTTTTTGTTACAGGATGGGTTCTCCATCCCATTTTATCACCCATTCTACCTCTATAAGGCCATATAAAACGTGATTTTCTTTTTCTTGCTTTTAAAATTCTTTGAATATTTGATTGTGAAATATCTTTAATTCTAATTGTTAATGACCAACCCGTTCGTACTGAACTTGCTCCCATATGATTCCACTCTCTAATCTCTTTTGCTAAAACTCCATACATTCTAGAAATAGACCACAAAGTATCTCCATTTCTGACTATATGCTTAAAGTTTGGATTAAAATGTACCTTCAGTTCAAAACCAGGGTAAATTTGATCTGGGTCATTAATATCATTATATAATATCAATTGATTAACTTTTAGTTCATACATTTTTGCAATTTGACCCAATGTCTCCCCTTTTCTCACTTTATGAAAAATATATTGAGGTGAAATTTTTGGGGTTTTAACTACCTTATTACTGGCCTCAATTTTTACCTGATGAATTTCATCAAACTTTAAAATTAGAGATGGTACTTTTTTTACTTCTTCGTATGTCAAAGGGCTATCTGGAATATCTTTTAACGAATCAATCTCAACAAAATTTTGCTTAATTGGAGGTTTAGAAACTGGTCTTGCCATACTAACGGTATACATTTTATTAAAAGTATTTTTTTCTATTTTCTTAGAAGCATTCGGGCTATTTTCTAAAGAAAAGCTTTCTGAGATGCTTAAGCTCGCAATAAACTCTGGGCTTACCTTATCTTTAGAAATTGCAATTCCTTGTAATACTGCCACTAAGACCAGCATCGAAACCCAGATTAAATATGTATTGCTCTGAAAAAGTTTTAACATGTTTTTGCCTTTATTACCAAATTTTTATCTTGTGTACTTCGGTAAAAAGCTAGAGTTAAGTTAACAAAAAAAAGAAAATTAGGCTATTTTTTGTATTCCTTTTTCCTTTTTGCACCACTTTAAAGTCAAAATATCTATAAAATACCATTTTCACTAGTCATCCACTATGCTATACTTTTTTTTCATTTAAACGACCTATCAAATATTAAATTTATGAAATCTACAGATAATCAAATTCAAAGAGCATTCACATTATTTGAATCATACTTAAAAAAACAATCTCTTAAATTGACAAAACAAAGACAAGAAATCTTGACTCAATTTTTAAATTCAAAAAAACATATTAGTGCTGAAGACCTTCATTTAAGTTTCAAAAAAACAAATAGCAAAATTGGTTTTTCTACTGTCTACAGAACCTTAAAACTACTAAATGATTGTGGGCTTGCAAGAGAACATCAATTTGGAGACCGTTATACTCGGTATGAAAATAGCTTTGAAACAAATCACCACGATCATTTAATTTGCACAGAATGCGGAAAGATTATCGAGTTTGAAAGCATTGAAATTGAAAATCTTCAAGAAAAAATTGCTGAAGAAAATAATTTTAAAATAATTGACCACAAACTAGAGTTATACGGAATCTGTAACGATCACAACAGTATTTAGTCCTCTAAATTATAACAGGAAAAACATGACAATATTAAACGCAATAAAAGAAGCCGTAGCTTATATTCAATCTAAAAGCCCCTCAAAAATAGATCTTGGTATTATTTGTGGTACAGGCCTTGGACCAATAGCTGATGAAATTACTAACCCTGTTAGCATCCCCTACAGTAATATCCCTCATTTTCAATCAGGAAATGTGAAAGGACATAAAAATCGTTTGGTTATTGGCAAGCTCGGAAATAAAACCGTTGCAGCATTTCAAGGCAGATTTCACTTCTATGAAGGCTACTCCATAGAAAAAGTGACATTTCCTGTTAGAGTGTTAGCAGCACTTGGCGTACAATCTTTAATTGTAACCAATGCAGCTGGTGGATTAAATCATAACTTCTCAGTCGGTGATATTATGTTAATTGAAGACCACATCAACTTTATGTTTCAAAATCCATTAGTTGGCAAAAACCACGAAGAACTCGGACCACGTTTTCCAGATATGTCCCAACCCTACTCCAAAAATCAAATTTCAAAGGTCGAAAAAATCTGTTTAGACCAAGGAATCAAAATTCAAAAAGGTACTTATATTGCGGTTACTGGCCCTAGTTACGAAACTAGAGCAGAGCTTAGATTCTTTGCTCAAATTGGAGATGCAGTTGGAATGAGTACTGTCCCCGAAGTTATCGCTGCCAAACACAACGGCATTAAAAATGTTCTGGGCCTTTCTGTAATTACAAATATGGCTACTGGTCACGATACTCACGAAGAATGTCATAATGCAGTAGTTGAAGCCGCAAATTTAGCCACTCCAAAGGTTGTTAAATTAGTAAAACAATACATCAAAGAGATATAAAATTCCTAAATCTTCGTACAACTTACTAATTCACTCAAATTAAACTAGGATTATTCTCATGGAACAAATGGAAAATAAACTCGCTGAAATTTTAAAACATTATGCCCACTTAAAAGAAAAAAGCATCAGTCAAGAAATTGTCATGGATCCTGAAAAATATATGATAGTCGCTAAAGAGCTTAAGCAGCATGAGCCAGTTATTGCTAAAAATAAAGAAATGCAATCTGTTATAGGTAATATTGAAGCAGCGACTGAAATGCTTCAAGACCCTGAATGTGACGAAGAAATGTCTGAAATGGCTACTTTAGAAAAAAAAGAAGGAGAAGAATCTCTTCTTGTATTAAAGCAAGAAATGAAAACCCTTCTTTTACCTAAAGACCCTCTTGATGATAAAAATATTATCATTGAACTCAGAGCTGGAGCTGGTGGAGATGAAGCTGCTCTATTTGTTGCAGATTTATTTAGAATGTATTCAAGGTTTTCTGAAAAGCAAGGTTGGAAAACAGAGATCTTAACTGCCAGTGATACTGGACAAGGTGGTTACAAAGAACTATCAATGTCTGTTGTTGGAGAACTCGTTTACTCTAAACTAAAGTTTGAGTCTGGTGTTCATAGAGTCCAAAGAGTTCCATCTACAGAGTCTGCTGGTAGAATCCACACATCTACAATTACAGTTGCTATTTTACCCGAAATTGAAGAAAAAGAATTTAGTATTGATGAAAAAGATGTACGTACAGATACATTTTGCGCTTCTGGCCCTGGTGGACAATCTGTAAATACAACCTATTCTGCTGTTCGTTTAACACACATTCCAACTAATACTGTAGTTTCTTGCCAAGATGAAAAGTCCCAAATTAAAAATAAAGCCAAAGCTTTTAAAGTTTTAAGAGCCCGCCTTGCTGAAATTGATCGATTAGAAAGAGCAGCTGAGTATGCCTCTCAAAGATCTTCACAAATTGGCACAGGAGACAGATCTGAAAAAATAAGAACATATAACTACCCACAAGGTAGAGTATCTGATCACCGAATCAACATGACGATGCATAATTTACCAGATTTTATCGAAGGAAATATCGGAAATATGGTGGAAGGCCTTATTGCTGACGATCAAAAAAGAAAACTAGAGGAAATGAGAAGAGAGTGATTGCATCCCTTCTAATTAACGAAGGTTCAAAATTATTAAAAGAACATAGCGAAAACCCCCATCAAGAAAGCTGTGATTTTCTTTCCCATATTTTAAAAATATCAAGAGATCAACTTAGACTTTGTTCAAACAAGATTAACTTAAATGAGTCTCAGATTAAATTATTTTTTTCTTATCTTTCTCGTAGAAGCCTACATGAACCCTTAGCTTATATTTTAAATCAAGAATTTTTTTGGGAACAAAAGTTTTACGTCGATAAAAGGGTTTTAATTCCTAGACCAGAAAGCGAATTTTTAATTGAACACCTCTTCAAAAACATATCAAAACCACAAAAAGTATTAGATTTATGCTGTGGCTCTGGAGTCTTAGGCATCACTTCTTCCATGTATTTTAAAAACAAACTGACCATATTATCTGATATTTCATATAAAGCTCTTGAAGTCAGTCAAATTAATTCAAAAAAATTTAAAACCCATACTTCACTTATTCAGACAAATCTTTTAAATGCATTTAAAAATAACTCTTTTGATTTGATTCTTTGTAACCCTCCTTATGTAACCAAAGAACATAAAAAAATAATGACAAAAGATGTTTTAAACTATGAACCTCATTTAGCTCTTTTTTCAGAAAATAAAGGCTTAACACATATTTTCAAAATTATTCAATCAGCTACAATCATTTTAAAAGAAAGTGGAAAAATCTATATTGAAATAGGCATCCATCAATTAAAAGACATACAAAAATTTATCTTAAATAAAAGATTTAAATTAATTAATATTATTAATGATTTTCAAAACATCCCTCGCATTTTACTTTTAGAAAAAACGAATGAATGAAGTATTTGCTTTAGCCACAGATACGTCATGGGGTCTTGCATGCAATGCTAACGACAAAGAGTTGGTCCAAAAAATATATAAATTAAAAGGAAGAAATTTTAAAAAGCCCCTTATTTTATTTACTTTCTCTTTGGCAGAGGCAAAAAAACTAATTGAAATACCAAGTAGTTTAGAAAACTGGCTCAATAACTTTTGGCCTGGAGACTTAACTTTAGTTGCAAAAGCAAAATCAAACAAATACTTTTATTGCCACCAAGATACTTCTTTTCTTGGAGTACGAATTCCAAATCATGAAACTGCATTAAATTTTCTAATCAAAATCAATCAGCCTCTAGCTGTAACATCCTACAATCTGTCCAATAATAAAAACATACAAAAAAAAGAAGAGATTTGCTCAACCTTTAAAAACTTCAGCCCAACAATTATTGGAGAAATATCTAAAGTTACAAGTGAGTCAGCCATTCTTCAATTAAAAGAAACACAGCTTAAAATACTTAGAGCAACATCCACACAAATTAATAATTTATCAAAAACGCTCCCTAATAACTTCTCCCTACTAAGGTAAAATGAACTAAATTTAACTTGTTTTTGAAAAAAAGCCACACTAGTGTAAAATCTTGCTTTATTAACACACCCAAAAACTTGTTTAAATCTATTATGGCACTTGAAGAATCTAAAATACTTGAAAACTACTTTGATGAAATAGCTCCTAATTATGAGCTAATGAACTCTTTACTAAGTCTCAACCTTGATAAAATATGGAGGCAAAGACTTCTAAAAGAAACTTTAAAAAATCATCCAATAAAAGTTCTAGATATAGCCTGTGGGACTTGTGATATCTTAAGACTATTTTTATCCAAACAAAGCGGTCTTGAAATATTTGGATTAGATTTATCTTTTGGAATGCTAAACCAAGGAAAATTACGAGATAAAAAGTTAAATCTAATTAGAGGAAACGGAATACATACTCCTTTTTCTGATGATTGCTTTGATGCTATCACTATCGCCTTTGGTTTCAGAAATATGCCTAATTACCTTGATTTTTTAATTGAAGCAAAAAGAATACTCAGGCCCAATGGAAAGCTGACTATCTTAGAGCTAACCCAACCACAAAATCCTCTTTTACGAATCGGCAATACAATCTACTTAAAAAGTGTTTTACCATTTATATCAAGCTTTTTTGGAAAAAATCAAGAAGCATATGACTATTTAGCCCGCTCTATTCAAGCCTTTCCCAACCAAAAAGAAGTCCTAAACCTTTTTTCTCAAGCTAAATTTTCAAAATCTAGCTATAGTCTCAATCAATTTGGAATAACCACGCAATTTGTTGGTATTAAGTAAATATTTTTCAAACAAAAACAAACAAAAATGGATATTTTTGTCAACTTTTTGTATACTTTCAAGTTTTATACACTAATTTATTAAAATAAACACAAACTATGTGCTTGAGTTTATTACTAATGACAAGCAGTATCCTTTTTTCTTTACTGCTTTGCATAATATATTAATAGGGATTTCAATGAAAAATCGCAGTAAAATACTTTTTTTAATCACAACACTAATGATTGCTTTACTACTCTTTGGCTGCGGTGGAGGCGGAGGAGGAGAAGACGGTAATAACTCTGTAACAAACCCCCCTATTAATCAAACCCCAAACAATCCTACTCCACCAATTAATAACGACCTTGCAATTGGAGACTTCTCAGGCACTGTTACTTTTCCTTCCCAACAAAACTCTAATTCTAAATTAAGCAAAGCCCTATCTAAAATACACTTTGCCCTATCATCAATACGCCTAACTGAAACAAATAATCTTGCTTTAGCTAATGTAAACGTCGACTTTTTTGTTACTGTAGATAAAAAAGATGGCACAGGTATTCAGCCCTATTTTAAAATAGGGAATGCTTCTACAAACAGCAACGGAAACTATCAGGTTTCTTTTTTAAAAAGTTCTTTTGACTCTCTCAAATTACAGTTAGCAACTTTGAAAAAAGACAAAATTACTTCTGCATCTAATGCTTGGAAAGGTAGCGCTCTTAATTTAGGCAATCAAAGTAGTGTAGACGATGTTACAACTTTGATTAATCAAATGGTTACGGCTCTACATGGCCTAGTTAACTCTAGTCAAACCATTAATTTATTAACTTTATCCCCATGGACAGAGTTACAGCCAAGATTGAAGGTAATTCAAAATAATCAAGCCACTACATTAGAACAAAGCATTTTAGTTGACCTAGAAAGTTTTGATAAAGATTTTCCGCCACTAAACAATGATATTGACAGTCTTTACACGTCTAGTGCTTATAAAATGCAAATTGTTCTAAGTAGGCCTTCTATCAATGGTACTCAATCTATAAATACTAAAGTCTCATTTCAACCATCTTATAATGGTAAAGTACTAGGTGACGCCAAAACGAGTTCTAAAAATAGATTATCCGTTAATGTGCAAATTGATTTTTCTTCTAATCAAGCTATTCGTTTAGAGCTATCTAACCCTAATGAATATTCCTATACCAATAATGGTAAAATCATTTCTTGGAAAGAAAATATTGATTCTCTTCTTGAACCAATAAAAACTAAAGTACAAAACCAACAAGTACTTACTAGTGATGAGCAATCTAAATTTGATCTTTATTCTAAACTTGCAAGCAATCCAAATTTAATGAAAGAAAGACTCATTGTTCAACAAAATGTAGACACTAATGGAGATGGCTTACAAAATGAAACTGAACCATTAGTTGTAATTTCTAAGCCAGAAGTAATCACTACCAACGGCATCAACATTGAGCCAAAAATTCAACTTGATACCACAACTAACAAAGCCTCAGTTATTACAATCTACGAAGTTGATGCGGATGCTAATGGACAGTTTGCAGAGGGCAATGACTTGGTAGCTCCAAGTGCCTTAGGCAATAACACAAGTGACAACACAAAAATTGCTTCGTTTGTTGATATTGATGGAACATCTACCCCATCAAGCCAAGAAACAGTTCAACAACAAGATCAAGAGCTACCTCATATATTTTTTCAACCTCTCCCAAATAATAATATTGTTCAAGATAGCTTAAATTTAATTGTAAACTTTAGTGATAACCTTGCTTATAACCTCTCAACATTAAAAATATTTTCAGCAGATGAAGAAATTGCCTTTCCTCCCCCGTTAAATAAAACAATCAAAAAAGCAGTAAACTTTTCAGACCTTTTTCAAAGAGATACTACTATAGATGGTGGAACAGCAAAATATACGTTTACTCGTCCTGTAACTTCCTTTCCGAATGGTTTATCCCATACCCTCAAAGCTTCTATTGAAGATTTTGCAGGCAACAAGGCAATAGCTGTTTTAACTTTCAAAATTAACAGAGAGCCACGAATTATAGCCCCGACACAATTTATCATCTCAGAAGCAGCAGATGGTATAACTACTAGCATTAGCTTCACAGTTGAAGACATCCCTCCTATCTCTATTTCTATGCGTAGCTTCTCTGGGCTGAAAATCCCTCTTTCAATCAATTTGAGCATTCAAGCTAAACAATGTATCCCTCAAAACTCTCAACAAATAGAATGTACTGAATCAGAAGTAGCCAGTAAAACCTCTAGCAACATACAAGCTATTAGAAACCTTGATAATACTCGTTTAGAAATAAAAGGCATATATCCTAGTTCTACTAATGCTACTATGAACCCACTTATTACAGTTACTCCTGGGCATAATTTCTCGCTTGAACTTGGAGGCCCAAGACCATTTGAACTTACTGCTAAAGATTCTAATAATAATTTGGCTGAATCTAAAATAATTACTCTTACTCCAAACAAAGACAATACAATTCCATCTAGTAGCTCCAAAATTTGCTGGAGTCAGGGACATCTTAAAAATACAAACGGTTTTTTAACTAATGATCTCACAGCTCTAACAGAGATTTGTACAAAAGTAAGTGATACTGCCCCTACTGGCTGTGATGCAAATTACACAGCCTCCTCTACCCAAAGTCCTTGTTACTGTTCTGATTCGTTTCAAGTTGCTGAAAATACAACTTCAACTTTTGTTTTTTGTTCTTCTGACCTTGATTTTGAAAATGAAGTTTCATTAAACTTTATTTCAATACAAAAAACACAAGGAGATACAAGCCCAAAAGAAATTAAAAATACAGATATATACCCATTTCATGCCCCTAAAAATGTGAGCTTTCGTTATTATCCTGATAGTAATTCTGTTTTACCAGCAATCATTCCTACCTTAAGTTCAATTTCAATTTTTGATTGGAAGCCAGACCCGCTACAGTATGGAGGCACAAACAAACTTAACTTTACTTATAGTGATGGTGTCGGGGCTTTACAATCTATTCAATTAACTTTATCTGTATCTACAGTTGAAGATGCACCACTATTAACTAGATTAAACGGGAACCTCTCAGCTAGCAGTGGTGATATTTTAACCCTACCATTAAGCATTGATCAATCTCTTTTAGAAAATTATCTTAATGGCCTAAATAAAACCCCCCTATTTAAAGTAAAACAAGGAAACTCCATACAATTAAGTTTTCACTCTACTGATGATGAAAGACAACTAATCAATGGCACTGTCCCTTATCTAAATCTATTAAATTCTTCTGGTTTTGGTGTTAATGTTGCTAACTGGTTACAACAACCTAACAACGGTAATTTAGATGTGAGTATTTTAAATTTAGCCGGCAAATCATCCAATAGTGAAGCTTTGATTGTTACTCAATATATTATTATTGAAACTGCAGATAGTATTGCTCTACCTACAACTTATACCATTCCTTTTGAGATTATTGATCAAAATGACCCTCCTATTATCTCCTCTTTAAATAATGATCTAACTCAAGCATCAATTCTTGTAATGTCAAATCAAGCTAGCCAAATAGTTACCTTAGTTTATCCACTAGCAGTTCTAGAAGACACTACTATTGATTTATATATCCATGCTCAAGATAATGACCCCTCTAAAAATGCTGATGGTATTACAACTGGTATTTGCTACTCAACAAGTTTTAACTTCCAAGACAATACAAATTATAATGAAACCCAAACTAGGCTTAATAATTTAGGCCAGTCTGTTAATAATCAAATTTGGACTCAGCACCTAAAGTTTTCTCCAACAACTATTGATACCAAAGAAATTCAAGGAAACTCAACTATTACTGAAAATTTATTTATCTTAAAAGTTATTAGTGGCAACACTTTACAATGCAAACAAACTGAAACAATCGTTCATCTAAAAGTTAATGTTACTCCTGTTGATGAAGCTCCATTTTTTACAAATATTACTTTAAATAATGGTGTTGATATAGATTCTGGTAGCTTAAAACCAAATAACATATTTACAATTTACCAAGGCCAAGCTTTTGCTTTTAAACAATTTTTAATTGATGAAGAGCTTCATTTAATTAGTGATGTTGTTTTAAGTAACCCGAACCCTCAATTAAGTTTTAATCTTTCCTTTTTTCCTAATAACAATGGCTCTAAACCCTCTTTTTTTACCCTTAGTTCAACTCTAAGCAACAATGACATCCCTGATTACATTAATGGCTTACCCCAAGTATTAAATTTAGAATATACAGTAGTTAACTCTATTTTAGCTAGTGGACTCACAACAACCAGAAGTGAGTCTCTTAGTTTTAGATTAAGTGATACAGCTGATGCTCCTAGTTTTATAAATACAAATACAGGTATTATTTTCACTGACCAACCAACTACTATTAACATGACTGAAGGAGTTTTCGGAAGTTTTTTAATTCGCACTACTAACGACAATGAAAAAAACCCTAAATTTAAAAATAATTTTTCTTTCAAATTATTTTCTGCTCCTGCTGGAGTTAGTTTAAGTTCCAGTGCAATTGCAAATGCTCCAATCCTGGGCTCTGCTAGCGCTCAACCCGGAGTAACCGCAATTATAAAGTGGACTCCCACTCAAAATGATGTAGATGGAGTTAATAGTAAAACACATGATATCGCTATCCAAAGTTGTATAAGCCAAAGTCTAGAAGCACCAACAAGTAAAACATGTACAATTCAAAATTTTAGAGTTCAAGTAAGCCCTGTAGATGACTTAGCAGATATCTATTTTAATGTTAATAGTGACGGAACAGGCGGTACTTTACTTACAAGCAATACTTTTTCTGTAAATAATCCATTCACTATTTCAGAAGACTCTGACTTTATAAATCGTTTCTTAGCTATTGATGTAGATGGAGAAGATGTTACTAGTCTAAAAGTAGACTTACTTTACCAAGGTGATACCTATACAGCCAATGGTTACTCTTTAGCAAAAAATTCTAATACAAACTTTACTAGAAGTAGCTCATTAACCTCAATCTCAGTTTCTAACATAAAGCCTTTAACCCAGTTATTAGATGGAGAAGAACTTTTTCTCCCTAATTCTACCCCTGTTAGTAATCCTCTTAGCCTTAGTATTTTACAAGAAGTTTTTTGGAAAAGTATTGACTGGGATGATATTAGCACCTCTCCACAATCTTTAAGCATTACTACATATGTCATTAGATTACAAGCAATTTCAAATGGAAAAACTAAAGAGGTTTCAATGTATTTGAAACTTATTTCTACAAATGATAGCCCAAAAATCACCAATCAAAAATTTGCACAAGAAATCGGCCAAAAAGACTTAGCAGGTAAAAGAGTCCAAGATTTAGCCCAGCTTGTTTATAATGAAGAGGGAGATAACTTAACCTATAATATAAATACACCTGATACATTTTTATCTAATCAAATAGAAAGTTCTGGTAACTCTCAATATTTAACCCTAAGTATATCTCCAGGTTTTAATGAAGTAGGTCCACACACTTTAACCTTATCTGTTAATGAAACTACAAACACACAAAATAATGATAGTCAAAGTATTTCTTTTGTTGTAACTGACTCAAATGATCCTTTAAACTTTAGTAATGAAAGTATTTTTAATACTATTAAAATATTATCTGAAAGAGAAACTTGGACTACTACCATTAAAATAATTGATAGGGATTTACGTTCAACACCATTTATAAATGCTCCACTAGGAGAAAGAGTAACTTATCAAGTAATTGGCTCTTTATCTACTAGCTATACAGATTCCTCTACTAAGCTATTTTATTCAACAAACTCAATGCTATCATTAACTGATACTAACTATGCTACACCTACTCTAAGCTCCACTGGTACCAACCATGTAACTAGCGGAAACATCATTTTCTTTGGAACTAACATACCAAGACAACCCTTATCCCCAATACCAAGTATTATTGATGAAACAGCTCTTTTAAACTTTTCATTTACTGCTTTGCAAGTAACAACTAGTGATAGTCAAATCAACGATCCCTTTGCTAGTTTTGATTATTATTTACATTTTCTTGCTATGGATCATTTCAGGTCTGAAAGGTCTATAGCTAGACAAACTGTTCATATATTTATTAAACCAATAGATAATCAACCAGAAGTCAGGTTTTTATCACAACAAGCTATCAACCCTTTATCAAGTAGTTTCCCCGTAAAGTTTAATAATGCAGTTTCTTTAGAAAATACAAGTGTAGTTATCCCTACTGATGCCACTCCTCTACTCCCATATATCATAAAAGAAGACTCTATACCATTTACTTTTTCACTTACAGCTTTTGACCAAGAGTCTGAAGCCATTAGTTTTTCTTTTGTACAAACCAATTTAAGTACTTCTAGTACTTCAACTCTCACCAACTTGACTAATATAAGTGTAAACATATTTCAAGCAACAAGTTCTAACTCTTTAAAAATGAGCTTTACACCTACAAATATAAATGTTGGTCATCAAAACTTTATTTTAGAACTAGCAGATACTGAATCTCCAAACCCAATTTCAATTAATAAAGTACAAAAGAAAACTGCTGAAATAAATCTATTAATTGCAAATGTCTCTGATCAACCGTTTTTAACCCATCTAAACTATTCAAACCTAAATACTAAAGTAAAAACTGCCATTAATATTAGTTCTACCTCAATCTCTCCAATAGTATTATACGAAGATCAAGTGAACCACTTAATCATTTCTATTGATGATTTGGATTTACATATACCAAAGCATTTTAGTACAAAAAGTAAGCTATCAATTCAGTCAGCCTATGGAGTTACATCTACAACTGCCATTAATAATCTAGAGCAACTACTAATGCCAGAAGAGTTTTTTAGATACCAACTTATTACCAACAATATCGAAACATTTTTTGGTCTAAGTATTTTTAAAGGCTCAACTGATAGCTTTACTCTTGCTACAGATGTAACTCTTTATGAGTATTCAGTTCAATCACAACTTGCAAAGACCTCTACATCAAACCTTGTTAGTGTTAGTTGGGTTCCTGATGTCAACTATACTTTTGATCTAAGATTAGATGCTTCAAAATCTGAAACCATACCAATGACATTTTTTGTAGATAGCTTTGCATCAAAATCTATTGATATAAGTAAAAAAACTTCTCTCACAACAAGTATTCCCATTTTAGTTTGGCCTCGAAATGACACCCCAACTTTAACTTCAGAAAAGCTAGAGTATGACTTTAACGAAGATGAAGCTGGTATCATATTATTTACTCTTAACGATGAAGAAGAAGCAAATAATCTTAGTTTACATTTTGCTGCTAATACCACCCAACCCAGTGGGCTTGAAATTGTTGGAAAACAAATTCAATGGACACCAGACAATAATCACACAATACTTAATTCATATAATATTTCTCTAATCGCATCAGATACTGGTAAAATAACCCCTACTACAATTAGTGATCCTAGACTACAAAGTACAACTGCTCTTCACTCTAAGACCTATACAATTACTATTCAATTAAAAGACAAAGATGATAGCTCTCAACAAGATACAACTTATATTCCTGCAATAACTGCTGTAGAAGATGCCGCTTATAAAAGCTATATTCGTTATACTGATATCGACCCTGGTGATCGATTAGAGTACAGCCTAATCTCTGCTCCAACAGGAATGCAAATTACTACAAGCCCTACAGAACATGATGATATTGGAAATACAGATTTAGTTGGTATCATAACTTGGACCCCAAATCTACCTGGTCAATTTGCAGTAAAAATTGGAATTACATCTATTGTAAAAAGTACAGGCTTAATCAAAGAAACTTTAGAGTATAATTATAATATTCAAGTTAGTAGTGTAAATGATAAACCAAGGTTTTTAAGCCCAGCTCCATCAAATATAGTTGAAAATGAGTTTTTCAAGTATACTCCTCAAGTAGCTGATGAAGATAATGAGACTATCTTTCTAAGTTTTGATTCAACTTTTCCATGTACCCTACCAGGTTTTATGGAACTCGAAGCAAATTCCTTAGAATTAACTGGTTTTACAACTTTAGGTGGCTTAGAAACTATCGAAAATAGCTTTGGTGATAGCAATGAAGTTCCTACAACTGCCCCTGTAATATCAGGTGGAATCAATTATTTTCCTAAATTTCATATTTGTTTAACTTTATCAGATGGTGCAAACCCCCTAGTTACCCAAACATTTGATTTAACAATGACCAGAAAAAACAATACTCCTTCTGTGATTGGTCTTAAAATACTTACCAACCCATCATCTGTATTATCCTCTCAAAGAACAACTCAAACAACCTTAGACCTATTAAGAGATAGTAATAATCAACCAGGCGTTTACACAAATCCAACTGGTCGTCTCGTAAAACTATACCAAAAAGAAGGTTTTGTTAATAGATTACAACTCACAATTTTTGATGAAGAATTAGACGGCCCCTTATTAGTTTCTGCTGAAAGTATTCCAACTGGGGTCTCTATTGTTAACCCAACCCCAAGTTTAAATGCTAGCGGAGTCACCACTGTAGAGTTAACTTGGTTAGCTGACCCTTCTGTAGCTAATACCCAACAAACCTTTGTTCTTAGATTAAAAGATAGTAAGGGAGCTTTTCAAGATTTTACTTTTATAGCAGATGTATCTGATGAACCAGATAAACCAGTCATTCAAACTGCAATTTTAGCTAGTGATAAATTTTTTGCCACAGAAGATATATTAAATACACAGGTTCAACTTTTTTCAATTGACTCTGATAGCTTCAGTCTAGTAACTTATAGTATTGTAACTAGTGAAGCTAGTATTCCCCATCCAACTAGTATTATTCAAAGCTCTCACCCTGAGTTTAATAACTCTTATTCATTAAACCTAAATAATGATGGAGCTGTACAATTTCTTGCAACAACCGCCATTATAAGTAACGATAAATTAGTTCCCGTTACATTTTCAATTTGTGGATCTCCTCGAGTTTCAAGTTTTAGTAGCGATTGTATTACTGTTCGATATAATTATCGTCTAATCTATGTTAATGATAATCCTGTTTTTTCTCCAACAATACCACCTAGTGCTAAAGTTACAGGTACTGAAGGTACAGACTATATCGGATTAACTTTTAGAAAAGTTTTAAATTCAAGTGGGTGTATGCCACCAGAAAGCCTAGAAATCTGTCTTTTTGATGAAGAAAGTACCAGTTTGTCAGATATAGCAAATTTAAAACTTGAAATCATAGAGCCAGAAGTTTTTCCAAATGGTCTTTCTTTGAGTAACCCTATTTTATCAAATGGAAACTCATACATACAAACAGTAATATGGACTAATATACCAGCAGATGAAGCTCCTGCTAGAAACTTAATTATCCATGGCTATGAGTCTTTAAAACCAGCTAAGCTAGTTACCTTCACTTATACAATAGACATTGCAAATGTTAATAATGCCCCTCTCATCAATAATGGTTTTCCACTATTAAAAGAAACCCTTTTAGAAGGACAAACATTTTTATATAATTTTAGTAGCATCACTAATGACCCCGATGGAGACCCTTTAACTTATAGATTGTTAAAAGGCGTTTCAAACATGACTATTAATACAGATTCTGGTTTAATTTCTTGGATTCCAAATACTAGTCATTTAGGTTTACACCTTATTCAAGTAAGCGTAGAAGACAGCCCATTTTCAACAAAATCTATTCAAGTTACAACTACCTTTTTTGTTGAAGTTAAAAAAGTAAATAACCCTCCTACTATTTCACCTATATTAAGAAAAATTTTTGATACCTCAATAGAAACCTCACCAACAGCAACTGAAACACAATCATTTGAAGCTAAAGTATTTGCCTTTGATGAAGAAGGTGATAGTTTTTCTTTTATTCCATCATTATCTAAACTAAACGGACAAGCATTTAATCCTAACTTTTCTTTTTCTGCTCTTGGTAAGATTAATTGGGTTCCTACAAATGCTGAAGTTGGCCCAAATCAATTACAGGTAGTTGCCCAAGATACTCAATCAGGTACAAACACAACTGCTTTTTTTACTTTGACAGTTATCAACAAAAATGATCCACCTAGTATTATTGACCCAATATCAAAACCACAGATTATTAATGAGTCTGATACATATACTCACCAATTTGTAGTTAGCGATCAAGACCCATCAGAAACATT
Source organism: Candidatus Cloacimonadota bacterium (assembly GCA_002402105.1). Classification (GTDB taxonomy): domain Bacteria; phylum Muiribacteriota; class UBA6191; order UBA6191; family UBA6191. The sequence continues at coordinate 87,709 of NVVD01000008.1, read as the reverse complement.
AACTTTTAGTGCTTTTGTTGAACCTCCAACCATTATTGCTAGCATTAGCCTTGATGGTCTATTAACCATTGTAACGAATGAAAATAGCAAGGGTAACTATACTGTAACTGTCTCTGTCAACGACAGTGGTAACTTAACTGACACAAATACTTTTTCTTTAGAAATTTTAAATACAAATAATATCCCAACTCTTTTTGGAATACCTGAACTATATGTAGAAAAAACAAAAACTTATATTCATGAATTAGATGCTTTTGACCCAGAAGGTGATGCAATAACCTTTGAAACAGAAGAGTTAAACAGCCAAAGAGCCCCAGAAGTTCAACTAGAAGCAAGCTCAGGTTTGTTAAATATAAATTACAATAACAATCCTTTAAGTTTTACATTTGCTATAAAAGCAAAAGATTCAACAGGTCAATATGCTGCTTCAACTCAAGCTGTAACTGTTATTTATACAGACTCTGTACCCCCAAGAATTATTTCATCTCCACCAAAAACTGGTAAAATTTTGACTGAATATCAATACGAAGCCATTACAGACCCAGCATCAGGAACCGAAATTGAAGCAGTTGTTTTACCACAAGGCATGACAGTCGATTCTAATACTTTATATTGGGTTCCGCAATTTAACCCTCAACAAGGAATCAATCAAGCAGGAACACACCTTGTCGTGATTCGAGCAAAACAAAATATTAATGGTGAAATTATTAAGTCCAAACCACAAAAGTTTAATTTAGAAATTAGTGCTGCTAATGATGCACCTGTAGCAAATTATCTTACAAATGAAGTCACTGGCGAAGAAAAAATCAATTTTGCTGCTGTAGAAGCTAACCCCTTTATAAATACTATTTTAAAAATCACAGATATTAATACAGAAGACTTTAGTAGAGTACATGCTTGTTTTGATATTGGAGTCCTTGAAGCTTGTACTGCTAATAGTGGAACCAAACAAGCCGTATCAAATTCTAGTTCTACAGCCGTTGCTTCTTTAGGCGTAACAACTAAAGTAGTCCAAAATAATCAGGTTGAACTATTAGTCTCACTCAACTGGAACCCTGATAATGCAGCTGCTGAGGGTGAAAATAGTTTTCATATTTATGCTACTGATGGTATTGATAGATCTAATGTTTTAACTGTAACTTTTAATGTATCTAATACAAATAATTCTCCTGCCTTTTTTCAAGATGAAAACTTAGTAGTTTCAGAAACAGCCTTTATGGGAAGCCCTTACAAAAGAACTTTTTTTGCTAGAGATGAAGATAAAGAAACAACCTGGTTTTGTTTAGATAAAGAAAAGTTTACTAAAGATGCTGAGCCTAACTTTGAGTCTAGTGCATGGTACCCTGGGTTTGCCCCAAAAGTACTTATTCCTTATTCTGCCCAAGATCAATCTAAAGTTAGAGTAAGGTTAATTGGTGAAGATGATATTTTTTACACCAAAGAAGAAATAGTCTCTCTACCAGATAGCCAGTATTGTGTCAAAGGCTTACCTATTATTTTGGCTAATGATCCACATCCTGAGAGAGGCAAACTATCTAAAATTATCTTTGAATATTATCCACTCAATAGGCATTTTCTATTTAGTCAAAGGCCCTCCCTACCATTAGAGTTAAGTGAAAATAAAAGCATCAAAAATGAAAACATAACACCAACTTTTTTACTTCAATTAGCCCCTACAATAAATGCTTTGATGCCAGAAGCACAATTTGAAGAAGGTTTAGTTTTTGTAACCGGCGAAGGAGTTCTTAATCAAGGCTCACTACCCTTAACTGTTAAGTTTCAAAATTCACAAAAAGTAGTAATCGCAACAACTACAGTTACTAACTTGGGAGTTACTGAAGGTTTTGGTCAATTTATAGTACCAAAAGGAGCTGAATCTGGTTTTATTAGTATAGGCTTTTCTGTTTTTTCATCTTCTGTACCTTTTACAGTTCTAAAAGGTGAGAGCTCTGTTATTGCAGGAACAACAGAAACTGATGAAGCAAACTTTTCTGCTAGTGCTGGATTAGCTGTTACATGGGTTGATAGTCAACTATATGCTTTTGTAAGTAACGCTGAATACCATACAATAAATCTTTATAAATTTGATAATACAGGTAATAAAAAAGACTTTTATATCAATCAACAGTTTCAACCTTCCTTACAAATATCTGGGCAACTTGGTAAATCTGGAGATAGTAATTTATTACCTAATTTACTTAATTTCCCAACTGGTTTATCTATAGCTTATAACAAAACAACTACTTATTTATTAGTAGCTGATACAAATAACAATAAAATAAAAGCTATTGACTTATCAGACCTTTGGTCAAGTAAAAAAGAAACTAATTACTCTTTTAATCATTACACAATTGCCCAATCAACCCACTTAAATAGACCCTATAAAGCAATTCAAAAATCTCCTAATTCTACTAATATTTTTATAGCAAATACTTTTAATAATACAGTTGAATTATTAAATGTTGGTTCAAGAGATTTTAAAGTCTTAGAAAACTTTCAAAGAGAAACTGGTATTGATAATCAGGTAGGAAGTCAAAACACCTCGACAAGTACAGGTACTGGTTATGCTAGAGTTGATACCTTTGGAAATTTATTTCACCCTATTGATCTTGCTTTTAATGATGATCAAAGCACTCTTTGGGTATCAAGTTATACCAATCATAGCTATTCACTAAACTCATCCTTTCACCTTTATACAGGTAAATGGATTGATAAAAATGATTTTTCAGGTACTGGTCAAAGTTACGTAGAGACAAATATTTTTTATAATAAAAATATATCCTTAAGCAATTTAGCAGAAGAAAGCTTAATCGAAGGTAACCAACAAAATCTTATTACTCTATCAAACTCCAATGTTAAGACACAAATCACAACGGAGGGTTTAACATACTCTGTAAGATCAGAAGATATTGTCTCTACTTTTGATCCAAATATTAATAACCCTAAAATTACTAATCAGGTCTCTTATTTGATTGTCAATGAAAAAGGGCTCTATAATAATCCATATGAACTATGGAACAAAGAAATGATTGAATTTAATAATTATCATACTCCAACCACCCCTAATACAGCCTTAACATCTAATAATAACATGTCCTATCAAACTCAAGAGCTACATTTTAAAAGCTCAATCGCTAAATCTGGTGCAATAAAAGGTAGTGCACAAGCTAAAGCTTCTATATTACTACGCCCTAAAACAAGAGAACTTATCATTTCACCTAAACATGATGTTCGAAATACATATGCTCTAACTTTCTTAGAAAAATCAGAATTACCTTCTTTTCTTACAAATAAAAAACTTGGTGACCCATTTTATTATGATACTACTCAAGATCAGGTACCTGACTTATTCCTTCCTGTTCCTTTAGATGGTATTGTCTATATTTTTAAAGGAATTGCAAATACTCTACCTTCTCTTCCTCCATTAACCTTTGATTTTAGCAAATACTGGTATATTAATAGTATATCAATGGGGCCTAGTTGTGCAGATCAAGAATGTATGGTTGGGGTTCGACATATCAATACAGCTAGGTTTTTAGGACATAACCTCCCAAAGGTAGGTTCTTTAGAGTCTACCAGAGGAACCTTAAGAGGAGACGATTTAATTTTCGTCAACTCTGTAAAAAGTACTATTTATATAGTTGATAGTTATGGCTTTAGTGTTAATCAAATTAGTGTTGGAACAGGAGGGCTTAGTACCCATAACTCCGAACCAATCACTGGTATGGCTGATTTTAATTTTCATATTAACCAAAAAGCACATGCTGACTGGAATGCCACCACTCCATTTAATGTCTTTTTTGATAGCGCTAACCCTAGCTCTACTTACTGGACACAACCATCTGCATCTCCTGGCACACCTGTAACCTTTTTTGCTACAGACTCTCCATATTCTGGCGCAGTTTTTACTATGGAAAATAGCCCCTATAGAGTAGTTGCTGGTCACTATACCAGTAAATACCTATCACAGACTTGTTACAGCTCTACTTGTTTAATAGATGAGCATTGTAGCAATGACACACAATGTAATGCTCCCGACGGTATACTCGGCGATACACCTGATAATATTAGTTATGGATGGACCATAGATCGAGATTCAGGATTCACATCATTTTCAGTTGATCTTCTTAACCTTGAGCAACTTGCAGTAATCGATACCCCCTCAACACAAACAAATGATTCAGTAATCACTTTTATAGGCCTTGATGCCGAATCCGAGTACACTATAAGCCTCGGAAATGATAAAGCATTCTCTAAAGTGTACTCAGGAATGATCGATTCTGCACCTACTCATTCAGTTGTAGCCATGACTTGGAATAGTAACTCTGGTGGTATTGCTTTTGGTTCACAAAGTTTTTCTCAAAATCAAAGAGCTAGACAAGATGGAGTTATCTTTTTTGATAAAAATGCTAAATTAGTTTATAAAATAATACAAGATTCAAATTTTCAAGCTACACAAGTAGTCCAAAATGTATATTCCCTAGTTACTGATTTAAGTAAATGTGGAAAAGTATCAGACTTTAGAATTATAGATATAGATGGAGACCAAATTTCAGATCTTATTGCCCTCCATATAGATACAAACCAAGTAAGCATTCACAGAGGGACTGGAAACCGCTCGGAAGCACAATTTTTTACAGGAGCTCTGACTTGCGATGACATTGGTACAGATGTTCAGGTATTACCAACCTTAGATAAACCACATTCTATTGATATATTAGATACTACAAGATTAAGTCAAGATTCATTTTCTAATGTAGAGTTCGTGATCTCTTATGAAGAATCCCAGTCAATATCTGTATTTACAACATCAAAGATTGATGGAGAGTTCTTCAAACTTCCTGTACACTTTAATATGGGACTAAGTAACCTAAAAAGTATTAAAACTATAAATAGAACTAACAAAATCCATAATCTAGTTGATACATCAACACTCATTCCTACAGACTTTAGTCTTAATGTAGCTGATCAAACAACTCAAGGCATTAATATTTGGAATGGCTTTTACTTTGGAGTTCCAAATACTAATGACCCCTTTTATATTGAAGGAGTTAAAGAAAGTATTATTGCCACAGCAGGTATAGTCTTTACCCAAAGTATTCCAACCCAAAGCCAAGCAAATATTGGTGCTATGACATTAGTAAAGGAGTGGATTTTTAAATCAACCAGAAGTTATTTTGTTAGCACAGAAAGTCTTGATTTTTTTAACACTCAAATCAATAAAGACAATCAGAATGATATTGTAGTTATGGACCCTTATAACCATTTATTTACAGTCTTTTTAAGTGAACCCAGTGTGGATGCTATTTTATACGATCCGAATGCAAAGTCTTATAATACAGAAGGTTTAATAGGCGGCATGGCTTTTGGAGATATCAATGAAGACATTAAAGATGATATTTCATTTAAAGCCCACAACGATATTATTGTATCAAACTTTTCAAAAGATACTATTACCATCTACCATAATGGTGGACAAAGTTCCAACTCAGCAGTTAATCCAGATTATACCTTTAGTCATAGTAGCTACCCTCCTACTACAATTTCTGTTGGAAATGGTCCAACTGGTGTAACTATGGCTGATTTTGATAACAATGGTTATCAAGATATTGCAGTTAGCAATTATGTTGGCGGAAACATAACTATTTTATTTAACCAAGGAACAAACCCAATAACATTTAAGTCTATTTTGTTACCTGCTGGGTTAGCACCTAAACAAATATATGCTGTTGATTTAGATGTATCTATTGGCCAAACACCAAAAAATACTGATATTGTTGTTATTAATCGTGACTCTAATGATATATATGTATATAAAAATAATGGAAAAGGACAATTTAGCACACCATATATTTACGCAATTTCAGATTATTTTCCATCCAATCATTCTATTAAAAATTTAGATACGGGCTTATTAATTGACCCTAACGAAGAAAAATCTCAAGATTTTTTATACGGAAATGTTGGTAGCCAAAAGCTTAGTTCTCTCACTACCTTTAATAATTTTTTAATCGGAAAAACATATGGTATTAGCTCATTTATCAATACAGGAGATAAGTCATCTTCACAATATCATAGTGGTATTTCTAGCTATAGTGTAAACTTAGATGGTTCACTTTCATTTCAATCACTAAAACAAACAAATGCTTTAACTGTTATCAAAAGTTTAGCCTTCATGAATAACGAGCTTTATTTTGGCTCAACTGAACTGTCTCCTAGTTTATCTAACCCTTTTGTATCAACTAATGGAAGCTATTTTACAACAGCTAGCATACATCGCTGGGACTTATCCTCTCTTTTATCTGCAGCTCCACAAACTGCTGTAACTATTAGTGATACATCTTTTTTTAACTTAAGAAAAGACCAACTTGGTGGAGTTATTGAAGCGATGGCTACTACTAAAAAGCCTGGCTCATCTATAAAAGAGCTATATTATATTCATTCAGGAAAATCTAAAACTCTACAAAGATTGTTACCTACTAGCCAAGAGCTTATATCTGGGACTAAAAAGTCTCCTGTTGCTACTAATATAATAACAGAGTTTGGAGAAAACTTTTCATTCAATCACCCTGCTGGTTTAATATTAGACCCAACAAAAAATACATTATTAGTAGCTGACTCACAGAGTAACCTAATAAGAATCATAGACCTTGAAAGTAATGTAACTAGAACACTAGTCATCGGAAGCCAAGATAACTTTACTTATCTTACTGGTGTCATTGATATTACCCAAGAATATAATACTTTTAATTATTTTACTCTTTTTCCTAATGCTACATTAAATACTAGCCTTGGTCTAATTAGACCAAGTGATGATCCTGACCCTAGTTTTTCTTTTATTACTTTAAACGACAAAGAAACATCAATAACTCCATCAAATTGGTTTCAACTAATGCGCTACCAACAATATTTATATATTGCAGAAAACTCTGATTTAATAAATCCAAGTAACGGAAACATTTATGAAGTAGATACTTCACAGTCTCCATTTACTATCCATAAATTAAGCTATTTAAATTCTTATAATTTACAGGGCTTATCTGGTATGACCCTTTCAAAAGATGGTCAAAAAATATTTATATCTGAATATCAAAGCAATACGATTAAAACGATTGATCTAGTTAGAGATATCAATACTGGTTCTTTATCTAATTTAACCATTACTACCATAGCAGGGTTTGATCAAATTTCTGGTCACTTTGATGGCTCTACTGAGCTTGCTTTATTATCAAGACCAAGAGCTTTAGTTTTAAATGATAATGAAGATAGTTTATTTTTTATTGATGGTTCAAGTATAAGATATATTAATCTTGAAAACTTTACTCTAGGGCTCCCTCTTGAAGTCAATACAATTGCAGGTAATCCTTTTCAAACAGGTATTATTAATGGAGCAGGAACAAGATCAAGATTTTTAACTCCCTACTATATGCAATATAAAAATATAGATGGTAAAGATGTTCTTTATATCAGTGATTATCTCGCTAATAATATAAGAGAGTTTAGGCCATAGATAACAAGATAAATCTATCCATTTTAATACCTATTTACAATGAGGAAGAAAATATTCTTCCTCTTGTGAGTTCTATTCAAAATCATCTTCAAAATTTAGTTATTTTTTCTCATTCATAAGTTTTTATTTCTTTTTTCTTTTTCTATACACGGCTGATAATTTTCATTTAATACTGGCTATTTTCTCTTTTCAATTTATAATTTATCCACTTTTATTTGCTCTTATTTTAGAGTTAATCATTAGAACTCATTATCTTTCACAATCTGAAAGCCAATACATAATTCACCAAAAAATTAATTTTTAATTCACTACTTAATTCAAAGTTTATGGTAATATACCTTGAAAAATCATAAAAAAATAAAGCAAGTATTTAAGGATTTAAAATGGAAACTAAATATCAAAAACTAAGTTCAGAACTCAAACGATTAAACTCATTAGCTGGAATCTTAGGACATCTCGGATGGGATATGCAATCCATGCTTCCAAAAGGTGCTTTTTCATCTCGTCAAAATCAAATGACTAACTTAACTTGCATATTGCACGAGCAATCTACTGATGAAGAGCTTGGTCAACTAATTTATGAGCTTTTTGATGAAGGGCAATCTCAATTTAATCAGTATCAATGGAGGAACATTCTTTTAGCCAAACAAAATTTTGAAGACTCTATTAAAATACCTAGCGAGCTCATCAAAAGAAGAGCACAAATATCTGGTTTAGGTTTTCAAAAGTGGCTAGAAGCCAAAGAAAACAACAGTTACAAAATTTTTGCTCCACTTTTACAACAGTATATTGATATTTCAAGAGAGTGTTCACACCATCTAGACCCCGAAAAACATCCCTACGATGTTTGTTTAGACTCATTTGAAAAAGGTTTCTCATCAAAAGATATTGATTTAATATTTCTTGAACTAAAATCAGGACTTAGTAAAATTTACTCGAAAATACAATCTAGTCAAAAAAGTATTAAAACTCTACCAAAAGGTAAGTTTGATATTTCTAAACAAATACAATTAATTGATGAAATAGCTACTACACTTGGCTTTGATAAAAATATTGGTCGTATTGATACATCTTCTCACCCATTTACAGGTGGAGGACACAATACTGACGTTAGAATGACAACACGCTATGATGAAAATGATTTAAGCAGCGCATTACTATCTATAATTCATGAAACTGGTCATGCCATCTACGAACAAGGTCGAATGACAGATCAATATCAAGACACGCCTGTTTCAATGGCTCTTGGAATGGTTATTCATGAATCTCAATCCTTATTGCTTGAAAGACGAGTCGGACAAGGTGAACAATTTATCAATTATTGTTTTCCTGTTATTAAAAAATACTTTCCAGAGCAATTTGAAGGATGGACAAATCATGATTATTACCTAGCTATTAATAAAGTCGGTCCCTCTGAACTACGAGTTGACTCTGATGAAATTACCTATCCTCTCCATATTATACTTAGATACGAACTCGAAAAAGAACTCTTTAATCATGTCATCAAAGTAGAAGATTTAAACGAAGCATGGAACGAAAAATCAAGATTACTTTTAGGATTTACTCCAAAATCTGAGTCTAGTGGTGTTTTACAAGACGCTCATTGGGGAGACGGCTGTTTTGGCTATTTTCCTGTATATACTCTTGGCGCTATGGCCGGTTCACAAATGTATGATATATGTTTAAAAGAAAACCCAAAGCTTGAAGCAAACTTTAAAAATGGAGACTTTTCTGAAATTAAAACTTGGCTAAATCAAAAGGTACATCTAAAAGGTCAATTAAAGTCTGCTAAAGAACTAATCCAAGAGCTTACAAACTCTTCTATAGATGTAAATAGCTATTTAAACTATTTAGATAATAAATATCAAAGTGTCTATGAGTATTAATAACTATCGACTTCTTTTGTTGATTTAAAGTGTAATTTTGCAATTTCTTGTAATTTATCTCTACCATATTTAGATACAAATCGCTTTGCTTGAGAAACTTGTAATTGACCTGCTCCTAAAGCTAAATCTACCTCATATTCTGTTCTGATTTTATCGTGCCATTTTAATAGCTCGTACCTAGCTATAATAGAAGCTGCTGCAACTGCTAAATTTTTTTCAGCCTTTGGCACTTGAAGAATCTTTAGATTACTTTCATCTTTGCCTAAATTAGACAAAACGTAAGACTCCTTACCAAATTTATCAACTATAGCTAGTTCTGCTTTAGGATTTTTTTTATATAGGTCTTTAATAATTGTTGCATGAAGCCAACCCATAAGATCATTTAGAGTTTTTCCTTGTGCGCTAAATTTTTTATATAATTCATTATATTTACTTGGAACTAAAGATACTATTTTAACTTTATCAAAACCAAGTTTATACAATTTTTTTGCTATTTTTATAATTTTTGTATCGTTTAATTGCTTGGAATCTTTTGCACCAGCTTGAATGACTAAATCTTCATCACCTTGAGCTAAACAAACTCCAACTGCTACAAGAGGACCAAAATAATCACCCTTTCCTGTTTCATCAGAACCCATATAAGAAAAAGTATAAGAAGCAGATAAATTATCTTTTGTATCTGAACTCTTTTGAGTCTTTGCAAATAATAAAGAAAACTCATCTTCTAGTTCTATTAATACTATTTTATTTTTGCCCTGCATACGAAATGAAAAACCCTTTTTTCCATAATACATGGTTAAATTACAAGATTCAGATAATAAATCAAATTTACATCCATAAGGAATATCTTTAGTACTAAATACAATTTCATTATCCTCTAAATAAGTCGATAATTTTTTTTTATAAAACGATAAATCTTCTTTCATTGAATCTCCAATTAAATCAAAGTCATAAAATATTATAGTTTTTTTAATAAAAATCATCACCAGCGAAGCTAATTGGAACAAAACAACTTGCAATAAGTTCTATTAGAGAATACTTAGAAAAATTCCATAGACTAAATAGTTTTATTAGTTGTATATTCACAAATAGACTTTAAACTAACTTTATCTCAATAAACTCAGGAACTAAATTGCAAGCAAAGTCATTAAAAAAATTACAAGAATTATGTGCTGGAAAATTTTCTATCTCTTTGAATGGTATTGTTAAAAATACAGGGGTCCACCCCCTTCCCTGTGGTATAGATATCTATCAAGGTTCAAATGACCCTAAAAAATCCCCTCAAATTTTAATCAAAAAAGGAGTCGATTTAAAAAAAAGACAAAAGCCTCTTTCTAAATTTCTTGAAAACTCCTTAAAATCAAATAATAAAGACCTTCCCTTTTTAGCCAATAAATCTGGTGAACAACTAGAAAAGATTGACATTCTTATCAACCAAGAAACAATTCCTTTTTTTAATGAGTCAGCACAGCCTATGTTAGATAAAGTTTTGAAATTTATTGACTCATCTGATTTATCTTCAAGTATTCATCCTAATTATTTATCTCAATATTCAAAAGTCAAATCCACTTTTACAAAACTCATGAAAAGTCAAACCTCCACTTTCTATCTTTTCTCTATTGAAGATTGTGATTTACTAGATACTTTTCATAATGCAATGGTAGCTTTTTATAGTGTTTATATCGCTCAAATTTTAAATCCTGATGCTGATTGGATACCTACTCTTTTTGAAGCTGCTTTTTTTCATGAACTTGGACAAAAACCAAAAAAAGAATGCAGCGGTGAAAAAGCAATTAGCAGAGGGCAATCACTCACAGAAGACGTCTTAGAAAAACTAAGCGACTTCAATATACCTAAACCTTCTTTAGCGTTAATAAAATCTCATCACAAATTGCTAGTTAGCACAGAAAAAAAGGGAGGAATTGCAGCTAAAATTTTACAAACTGTAAATGCCCTTGATGCTTATACTCGAGCAGGTTTTATTTGTATCAATGATAAAATTGAAATGTGTAGCGCATTAAACCTTGATAAAGCTTGCGAAACATTAATGATTAAATCAAACCCTACAACTAATGATACTTGCCCAAAGCCAATATTTGATGAAACTATCGTGAATACAATTTTAAATTTATTTGGTCGTAATTACCTAATTGAAAAAGAAAGACAAATCAGAAATGAAATTTTAGAGCCCTGTGAGTACACAAACTGCCAAGCAAATAGAGTCACAGTCAGTTGTCATAACGAATACTTTAAAGTAAGCTACCAACAAAAAAATAAATTTTGTATGGGCCAAGGTGGTAACATTAACCTTGTAAATGAACAAGGTAAAAGCACCTACTTACCTAAATGTAATAATGGCTGTGATACCATGAGTCAAATTAATATTCAATATAGAGAAGTAAGTCAAGAAGAAGAAGAAAATTAATTTCTTGAAAAAATCGGATCTACCTGATTTGCCTCTTTAAAGCCTTTTTCTCTAAGTATACATGCTGGGCATTTCATACAGGGAGGATATACTCCATTGTAACAAGTATGCGAATAAGCCAAAGCATCCATAGCTCCTACCTCAAGAGCTAAATCTATGCTTTTTGCTTTACTTAACCACATCAAGGGTGTATGTATGACAAATTTTGTTTCCATAGCAAGGTTTAAAGTTACTTGTAGAGATTTTATAGTATCATCTCGGCAATCTGGATAACCTGAAAAGTCAGTTTCACAAACACCAGTTACAATATTTTTAATTTTTTTACTATAAGCAATACAAGCCACATAACTCAAAAATAAAATATTACGACCAGGAACAAAACTATTTGGTAGACCTTTTTTATCTTTAGCATCTTCAATATCTATGTCATCAGTTAAAGAGTTTCCACCTAATTTTGAAAATAAATCAAACTCTAAAATCTCATGCTCGACATTAGCTAGTTTTGTAATTTTTTTTGCACTTTCAAGCTCTATTTTATGTTTTTGCCCATAATCAAAACTAATAGCAATCACTTTAGAAAAGTTTTTTAAAGCCCAATATAAACAGGTTGTAGAATCCTGCCCTCCAGAAAAAACAACAAGCGCTGAAGACTCTACCATGGTTTATAGTTCCAGGTTTCATTATTTAAGCCTTTGACTTCTACATAGGTTAAAATATTTATTTTTGGTTTCATTTTATCAAAAACAAATTTAGCTAATTTAAAGCAATCCATTTCTTTACAATCTAATAACTCACCAAGTTCATGATGATCTATTATTTTATAATCTTCTTTAAATAATGCTTTGATAACACTAAAGTCAATAGACCATCCAGCATCTAAGTTAATATCTCCAGCTATACCGAGAGTTACTTGATAACTATGCCCACTATAACCACCATTAAAAGGTATAGCACACTCCATATCAAAGTTTTTATGTGATTTCCATTGTTTTGATCCATCAAATGTAGAACCAGCTGTTTTAGTTTCTAAAATAGTAACCTCTAAAATATTTATAATTTTACTTTTATGTTTATAGTATATCCATTTTGAAAAAATTTCTGAAGTAGGATTTTCTAAACCTTTTATATCATTTAATAAAGTATTTTCTAATGGAGATAGTTTTTCTAAAACAGTAGTTACAAGATCATCTAAACTACCTTTAGGAGCTAATAATAATAGCACAGAAATAGCAAAGTCATGACCATGTAAGCTTCCACATTTATGACCTTTTTCTACATTTGGTAAAAAATGGGCACAACTAATTACTTTATCAACTTGCACTTTCCAATAAGTACCATCAAATAATAAAAAACCATAAGAAGTTTTAAGTTTTAAGGTATGCTCCCCAATATTTTTTAACTCTTGATAAATAGTATTTAACAAAGATTGATCATCACACTCTAAATACATACTATTTAAATAAGAGTTGTGTAATAAATTATTAATTGAAATACATTTTTTTTGAAATTCATCATAATTTGAGTTGCATTGAATACCCCAAACAAAACTTTTCCCGTGGTGTACTTCTCTACCATTAATTTCACATTTTCTAGCAGCATCAAAACTAAATTCATATTTTTTAAACATTTTATACCCCTCGTATTTCAGAATCCCATATAATTTTATGAAATTGCATTTGAAACCTAGCAAATGGAGCTTCATCGCATATCCATTTTGCTAGTTCTTCATTTTTTAATACTTCAAATACAGGAGAAAATAATAAATTACATTTTCCTTTCAATGAGTATTTTTTTATGATATCTATTGCCCAGTCAAAATCATTTCTATCTTGTATAACAAATTTTAATTCATCTTTTGAATTTAAAAAAGCTAAATTATCCCAGTCAACTGTTTTGTGCATTAATGATGCAGGACACTTAATATCAACTATTTTTTGTATCTTACTTGGTACTTTTTCTAAAGAGCAATGACCACCAGTTTCTAAAAGGACTTCATAACCTCTATCTAAAAGTATTTGTAAAAATAAAAACGATGAGTTTTGCTCTAAGGGCTCTCCACCAGTGAGTTCAACTAAATTACAATCAAACTTTTTTATCTCTTTTAATAGCTTTTCAAAGGTATAATTTTCACCTTCATCGTATGAATACTTTGTATCGCACCAAGAACAACGTAATTTACAACCAGATGTTCTTATAAAAATACAAGGACGACCAGCATGTGTAGACTCCCCTTGAATTGAATAAAAAATTTCATTTATTTTGATTATATCTTGGCTCATAAAATTGACTAATTTTTGTTAAAAAAGAATAGCACGGCAGTATACCCAAACAAAATTATTTTGTCTGTTTTGCTTCATAAGTAAACAAGTTCTAGCTTTCTATTTTTTTTATCAGCTCACAAATAGATTGCCATGTTAAAGTAAAAAGGGCTAAGGGATCACGACCATGTCGATAAGAGTTTGAAATATCTATAATTCCACCCAAAGTATCACTTCTTTCTCCATGAGTGCCACGAATAGATAAATCATAATTAGATGCCATTTTTTTTACTTCTTCAATAGAGGTAGATTCGGGCAATTTGTAATGAATGCTTATTCTCATTCCTGTGCCTAAATTAGTTGGGCAAGTTGTTAAATAAGCTAAATTATTTGAATGATAGAAGCCTAATTTTTTTTCTAAGCTTTCTGCCAAAAATATTGCATTTTTATATGTTTGTAAAAAATCTCCTTCATCTTGATGACAGAAAATTCTTAAGTGGTCTTCTTCTCCTACCCAAATCACGCATGATAACTCTTTAAAGTAAAATACTGCTCGACCAAGAGGCCAATCATTATTTAAACCAGATGTATCATAAAAGGAGTCGCCCTTAGTAAAAAAATACCAAGAAGGTAAATCTTGAAAGCTATTTTCATCACTTTCATAAGATTTATATAAAAACTCAATATTTAAATCATCAATAGATTTTTTTACAAGCTTCAATAAGTCTACCCTTTGTTGACGATTCATAGCACTAGGAAGAGGAAACCCTTGAATATTTCTAGCTAGTCGAACACGATAAGAATTTGTCTTACCCAGCAAAAGTGTATTATCAAAATTATCCCCTTCAAAGTTATTTATTTTTGGATGTAACTCACTTAAAACCGCTTCAAAATAATCTTCAAAATATTCATATGATTTTGCATCACCTATATTTAATCCAATATGACTATCTTTATGAGTAAACCCCTCTTTATTTATACTCTCTAAAGTATCACCATATGGACTAACAAAGTCTTTATACTTCTCTAATAAGCTTGGAGTTAAATATTTAATTCCAATCGGATTTTTACTTTTCATAATCTTACCTTCTTTAAAATACTGAAAAAACCGCACTCTATATTCATAAAGTACGGTTTTTTAATTAAATATAATTTAAATAATTAGTTTTTAAATCCATTGATTCCGATTCGCTCAGCAAATTCAGGAACATCAATAAATGGGTTTCTATTCCCTTGAAACTTTTCAATTGCGTTATTTCTTTTTCGTTCCCATTCATCAACAGGGTCAGCTTTATGCCATTTCAAAAACATCGGAAGGTTTTTAGTCCAGTACTGAGATTTACTAAAGCCTGAACTAAAGATACGTTTATTATGATATCTAGTATAAAAATAAAATTGAGCCCTAGCTACATTACCCTTTGCTTCATCAGTAGGCTCAAATCTTTTACCGTTTGACTTACTACCAACAGAAGTTGAGTATTTAAAGCTACTAACAACCCCAAAAGGGTTTCGGCCTCTCATACCATTAGGCTTAGACAGTGTTGGATATAAATGATGAATATCACTTACCATTGGTCTTGCTTTGTTAAACATACTTTGTGGCCAAGTGTGCTCACAGTTTACAAAATCTCCGCTCATTCCATCTTTATTTTCATCTTTTATCTCTAAATATCTACCATTAGAGGCTTTTGAAAAATACATAGAAGAATAAAGTGTTCTTACTTTTCCATCATAATTATCAATGTCTGAGTACATAAATCCTTTTGAATGACTATATCCAGAGCCCTTATAGTTTTCACCTGTTAATCTATGTAAAGCACTAAATAAATCAGACCCTTTTAAGTTTTTAACTGCTTCATATCGAGCATCAATATCACCAATTGGAGGAGTGTTACCATCGCTAGGAGGGTTTTCTGGATTTTGAGTATCGTTACCATTACCAGAGTCTTCATCATTTTTTACAAATGCTTCGCTACCAACTAAATCTGCAAATTGATAAAAATCAATAAATGGATTTCTATTTCCCTGCCATTTTTCAATTCTTTCATTTCTTGATTTTTCCCATTCATCTGGTGGATCTTCTCGGTTCCATTTTAACAAAGTACCAATTTGATTTCTCCAGTATTCATCTCTATCATTATTTTGAAAAATACTCTTGTTATAATATCTTGAATAAAAATAAAATTGAGCTCTAGCTACGTTACCTTTTGCATCATCTGCTGGTTCAAACATCACTTTAGAAGCTTTAGAGCCAAAGTTATTTTTATAGCGATTAGCATTTCCGACATAACCAAAAGGCATATGTCCTCTCATACTATTTGGTCTCATAAATGTTGCATACAAATGATGTAAATCACTTCGCATTGGTAATGCCTTACGAAATCCACTCTGTGGCCAAGTATGTTCACAATTTACTGAATCTCGACGAGTTCCGTCACCATTTGCATCTCCAGACTCACTATATCTACCGTTAGCACCCTTTGCCCATTGTCCCGAGTATAAAGTGAAAACCTTATGGTCTCTGTTATCTACAACATCATACATATACTTTTTTGAAGATCTATAATCATATTGCTTATAGCCTTCTCCAGTGATGTCATGTAGTTTTTTTAATAACTCTAGACCTTTAATACCCTTTAAGTTTTTATATCTTTGGGGTATTTCTTGTCTTATTTTGTCAAATTTATAAGTATTTCTAAAGTTTTCTAAACGTACTTTATATGAGCTCGCATAAGTTGATGCTGCCATCACACCAAATAATAGAATTTTCATTTTTTGCCTTCCAAAGGTAAATCAATTAACTATCTACATATAAATAGTTAAAGATGAATATATTAGCCTTGTCAGTCTAAGAAGTTTTTAGATTTTGACAAGCCCTAATTTTATATTTTTTATTCACAAGTTTTATCAAATAGTTTCCAGAATTGATCTCTATATTTATCTTTCTCTATTAAGATTTCATGTTTAGAACCTTCAAACTCTACAACTGAAATTTTATCATTATAACTAGCCAATAATTTATGATTTGAGCCAGATATAACTACATCATTAGTAGGGCTCAAAATTATAGTTGGTGTGGTAACCTTTTGACAATTTTCTTTTTTAGTTGCCTTAATTATACTTAAAGACCCCTCTTTTACCCATTGCCATGTTGGTCCACCCATCCAAAGTCTAGGCTCTTTTTGGCAATGACTTGCTACTTTTTGTACTCTATTTTCATCAGACGATAGTCGCTCAGAAATACCTTTTTTAATATCATCACTTGGGGGGCTCGCTCCAATAGCATATTTTTTACCTTGCCCAAAAAAAACAATAATAGACGATAATATTGAAACTGCTTTAACTGGTTCATTCCACCCAAGCATAGGAGCAGATAAAAAAGCTTGATCAAATACTTGTTTTTTCTCTTGTAAAAACCTCATTGATACATTTCCACCCATTGAATGAGCTAATAATATGTGAGGTTTTGGTAAATTACTCACAACTTCATCATGTACTTGTTGTAAATCATCAACCATCGCACCATAGCTATCAACATAACCTTTATGAAAGTCTTTTAAAAATCGAGAAGACAAACCCTGACCTCGACTATCATACGCAACTACTGCATATCCTCTACCACGAAGTTCTGTGATAACTTCTTCATATTTTTCTATAAACTCACTATAGCCTTGAACAATTAAAACTGTCCCTTTGGACTCTGTTTCTTCTGAACGATCCCAATGAGCAAGTCGTAAATCAATATTATTTTTAGTATGAATTAGTTTTACTTGAGCTTTATTAGTAAAGTCATTACTTTCTAACTCAATCAAACACTCTTTTGCTTGCATTTATATTTCCTTATTGAACTATTTTCTATTCGTAAAAATTAGAGTTTACTCTATAAATTAATTTTATACAAAAACTACTAATAAGCTATTCAAATTTGACATAAATATTCCATTAATAATTCTTTTCCATCTGGAGTTATGATCTCTTTATTAACTACAAACCCACATTTTTCATAACAAGAAATTGCCCTAAAGTTATTAACACTCGGGGCTATTACAATTTTAGATATCTGAAAATTATTTTGAAGATAAGACATAAACTCTTTTATTATTTTTGTTCCATGCCCTTTATTTATTAACTTTTTTTCTCCAATATAAATATCTATACCTACAATATCATCTGGGTAGTTTTCCCACCATCCATTCCCAACTTTGCTTGCCCAATAAAATTGAATATAGCCAATTGCAATATCTTGAAAATAGATTATAAATGGTCTTACAACTTTTGAACTTATTTTTGAAATATATTCAATTTGTAATTGTTCCCAAGCTTTTCTATCATCCCAAAACTCTTTGACATGAGGATTACATAACCACTTCTTAAGATGCATCAAATTATTTTCATTTAAGCTTTCAAAAAAATATTCGGGTAAATAATTACCCATTTCACTAACTAATACTTTTTGAGCTTCGTTTACAGCTAACCAATAATACTCAAAAACTAAACCTTTATCTTCTTGACCCACAGAAACTGTGTGAATCCATTTATCTAATAAGTCGGATGTATTAAATACATATACATACCTTTTCTGTACTTCATCTGCATCTTTTTTATAGTAAGTATATTGTCCTAAATAGTACGAAAGTTTATCAAGCATTAATCCTGACTCTTCATAAATTTCTCGTGAAATCGCAAGCTCAAAATTTTCTCCCTCTTCAACTGTACCTGCAATTACTTGAGAGTTCACTTCTGGATAATCTTGGTGATCAAAAACTAAAAGTTCTTTTACTCCATTATTATCTCTAAATATATAAGCTAATACTTTATTTTTTATCTTCATATTAAATGTCTAATTTTTTTGATTAAGTTTTCTTGATGCGAGTAGTCGTTACCATCTTCAATTGCCCATATGATACTTAAACAAAGATGAACAAAAGTAAATTGGATAATTCTAGCTTTTGGAAGGTCTAAACTTTTTGAGAAAATCTCGACTCTCTGTTTAAAAGAACCAATATCTTGTGAAACATCTGAAAAAGCCCAGGGATTTTTTAGTATCGTAGCTATTTCATATGAAGGATCACCAAATAATCCCTTAGGATCAAAACAAACATACTCTCCATTTATTCTTTTCAATACGTTTTCATGATGAAGATCACCATGTAATAACACTTCTTTTTTTTGGCTTCTTAGCAGGTGGTTTGAAAGTTCTCTAGCAATAACTAAATTTTTATCTAATTTTTTCGGAAAATTCGCACTATTTAAAACTTCAAATAAGTCCTCAAGATTAGTTAGGCTCTTCTTATTTTCAATAGTTTTTATACTATGAATTTCTTTAATAATTTTAATGAAAACTTTACTAGCTTTCTGCTCTAGGTTATTTTTAGAAAAAAAATATAAATTCGGAGGAGATAAAAATTCAATTAATTGAGCTCTTTCATCATTTTCAAATAAAAAAGCAGTACCATTTCCAGAGCAATTTTTAAAAAAAGCAGTTGCCCCATGCAATTCATCCTTTATTCCTAGCTCAGTAAATATTTTTAAAACAGATAATCCATAATTTGAAGTTACCTGATAAATTAACCCTGTACTTGTAGTTAATATTTTATTAATTTTTGTAAGTTTCCATTTTTTTTCATAGTATTTGAGTAAGTCCCTCATTTTTTCGCATTAAATAATAAATTAAATGGAGTTTTAATTAAGTTTCTATATAAATACATCCATCGTTCATCATCGATTGAGAATATCAAAGCTTTAACTTCTTCATGATCCCAATAATATACTTCTAAGTATTTAAAGTAAAATAAGAGCTCTTTTTCATTTTTTCTCTTTAATAGCAACTTACAAACAGATAAAATTGCTTCTAAATAGGATGGATTTTCTACTATACTTCGTTTATAACATCTCAACGAATCTTCTATTCTTCCTGTTTTTTCAAAAACTTTTGCCATTAAATAATGAGTTTTAAAATCTTCTAAGTCGTTTTCACAAACATATTCGTACTCTTGCTCTAGGTCTCTAAGTTTATCTAAAACCAGATCATAGTTTAAAACATATTCAAAAAAACAGGTTCTCCAAAATCTATCTCCTAAAAAATCTCTTTTCATTTTTTTATGAAACATTTGAAATCTAATAGTACTTTCTTCATTTAAAACTTCAAGTATTTGATTATATCTTTCTTGAGTAACTATAGAGTAAGAGTTTTTAAAAACACTCATTAAAGAGTTATCATCTTTATTAATAATTAAAATTTTAATCTTTCCAAAGTTTTTATTTAAAATATTTTGAAAGTCTCCAGTAATTTCTATTCCTTCATTTTGAGTAATTACTATCCTTTGATCGCTTAACAAGTTTAAAATAATTTTTGAAGATGATTTTCCCTCCTCAACAATAATAAATTCTAAATACTTTAATAACTCTTTTAAGTAGCTCACATCTTTTTTTGACACAAAGAAAAACAACCCCAGGTCTTCTTCTATTTTTTGAATTTCTACTTCCATTGAGATAGCTTTTATTTCTCCAAAATCAACGACATCTCCCTCTAAAGATAGATCATTATTATTTAGTAAGTCTCCCAACTTTCTGGAACTTTCTTCTAGTTGTAAGCTTTCTTCTTTAAAAGAAGAAATTCCCCTTTCAAACTCTGCGTTAATAGTAAATACAGATAGTATAGCGGGCTCATCGCTACCCTGCCCAATATTTTGTACTTCATAGATAAGTTGCTTCATTAAACTTCTTTCTAAACCAAGAATGCTACCCATTTGTTGAATGAGCTGTCTTTCTTCTTTGCTTAGTTTTCCATCCAAAAAAGCTACCTGTAAAATTTTCAGCATAAGACTCTTTGAACTAAGAGCTTCTTTACTAAAACCTTGCTCTTTCATCTCTTGTTTTACCGTTTCTATTTTTTCTTTAATTATAGATTTATCTATTTTTAACAAAGAAAACACCTGTAATAAAATTAGTCTCTCATTTTCATCAATTATACCGTCTTTTAAAACCTCTTTTAAAGTTTCACTTAAAACACTTTCTTGATTTAACTCTTCGTTTGATAAAATAGAAAGCTGTGGAAATAAAGCTACAAAACATTTACTATGAGCCAAAGATTCCACTAAATATTTTTTCAGTACCCTTTTAAATTCAATTTTATTTTTTGAAGTCAAAGAAAAATATACTTCAGACATTTCTCCATCAAAACCAGAGTTACTATATAAACTGCTTCGTAGTTCCATAATTGGTATAAATAGTTTTATAATTGCCTCAAATGCTTCTAGCTTTTCTTCTTTTAAATAATAAAAAAAGAATCTATAATATTGGTTTAATAATAAATTCAAACGATCACTATGATCATTATGCAGTGCTATTTGTCTAAAAATTGAAACCAGCTCTTTACTCAGTTTTTCAATATAATTTTGCTTTTCAAAATTAAATGGATAAGAGTAAGCGCTTTCAATAGCAAGAGGCATATAATCCAACAAATCAAACATTAAGTTATGCTTTCTAGTTTGAAAGTTTGTTTTTCTAAAAGCTGAAATAAAAGCTTCATGCCCCTCTTTAAAGCCATTTCTTTCGTTGAATATTCCATAAAATGTCTTAAATAAAATTTTAGATAAATCTTCAAAGTCTTTTTCTTCGTTACAAGAATTAACATATTTACCAATCATTCCCCCAAGCTCATTTTCTTTAGCTAGTATCCAAGTTTGTTCAATAGCATTATCTGTAGCATCTGTAGTAAAATGTTTATCCATTTCTTTAATAATTTCTGGTTCAAAATCAAGCAATATACTCCTTTTATGTTTTGTAAAACAAGAGGCATTATCTGCTCGAAATTCTAAAACAAAATCATGTAATTCACTTATTTTGTGACTTGAAGACCTAGCTAGTAAATTACTAGATAAAATATCATCACAAAACCATAATATTTTTTTTATAACAGGCAATCTAAGCCCGTATATTCTTGGAGGAACTCTTTTTAAAACTTTAATTATGACTTCAATAAAAACTGTAATTTGCTCTACTGTCCAATCAATCTCTCTCCACTCTTTAGATATCAACACATTTAATATCTTCCATAAATAATCAAACTCTTTTTCAGAGGATTCGTTTGTCAGTAGTTCATCAGCATAGTATAAAAATTGATTTAAACGTTTCATATATTTCCTTATAAATTTTTAGTCAAAAATTCTTCGATACAATCACAAATATAAGTGACTTCTTCAACTTTTAAGTTTGGGTACATAGGTAAAGACAATGTTCTATTTGCTAGTTTATTAGCTACACTAAAATGTTTTGATAAAAAAAGGTGATTTTTAAAAGGTACCTGTAAATGTAAAGGAATTGGATAATGTATTCCTGTTGATATTCCTTTTTTATTCAAAAAGTCTTGTAACAAATCTCTTTTTTCTATTTGGATTACAAACAAATGATATACATGCTTAAAATCAGAAGAGTATTTTTGTATCTCTAAACCTTTAAGATTTATTAAGCGATCTGAGTAAAGTTTAGCTAAGTTTATTCTGCTATTTGTCCATTTCTCTAAATAATCCAGTCTCAAATCTAAAGATGCTGCTATCAAATGTGACATGCGGTAATTATTTCCAAATTCGCTATGGATATATTTACTTTCGCTCCCTTGATTTTTAATTCTTCTTATTTTATTACTCAAATTAGAATTATTTGAAGTAATCGCCCCACCCTCCCCAAAAGCTCCCAGATTTTTTGATGGATAAAAACTAAAAGAAGACACATCTCCAAATGAGCCCACTTTCTTGCCTTTAAACTCGGCTAAATGAGCCTGAGCCGCATCTTCTACAATTGCTATATCATATTTATTTGCTATTTTTTTTATTTTATCCATCTCTGCTGGTAAACCAAACAAATGTACGACTACTATTGCTTTTGTTTTTGAAGTTATTTTCTCTTCTATTAAATTAGGGTTTATATTAAATGTATCTGGCTTAACATCAATAAATATAGGAGTTGCACCACATAAGGTTATCCCCCAAGCACTAGCAATAAAAGTATTCACAGGTAAAATCACTTCATCACCAATACCAACACCTAAGCTCTGTAAAGCTAAATGATTTCCGGCTGTACCAGAAGATAAAGTAATACAATTTGTACAGTCATGTAGTTTTGAAAATCTATCTTCAAACTTTTTATTATACTTACCTTCTACAAAAGAAGTATTATCTAAAATCTCTTCTACTCTTTGAAGATATTTTAATTTTATCTCTTTTAAATCACATTTCAAATCAACAAAGGGTATTTTCATTTCTTTTTGACCTTTTCATTAATAAATTGTTTTGTTAAATATACCGAAAATAAATATGTTGTACAACTATCTACGTTTGCAAAAGTTTTTACTACTTTAAAAATATAAGTTAATTTTAATTTATTTTTGGACTTACTATGAAACCATTTATATCTGTTTGCACTATCTTTAAAAACGAAGAATTTTTTATGAAAGAGTTCATAGAGTCATATCTTCACATAGCGGATGAGTTTATACTAGTAGATACTGGTAGCACAGACAAAAGCATTGATATTATTAAATCCTTTGGCATTAAACCATATTATTTTAAGTGGATTAATGATTTTGGTAAAGCTAGAACTCATAGCCTAAGTTTAGCAAATGGAACTTGGATTTGTGTAGCTGATGTTGATGATCGAATCAGTAAAAAAAATGCTCTTGAAATGAAAAACTATCTACAGTCTTGCTCTAGTCATGGGGTTATTTCTCCTTATGTAAATCTAAATAATTTTGATTGGAAAAACCTACCTCATAATATTTTAAGTACACATGATCGAATGGTATTTTTTAAAAATCATCTTGGTATTGATTATAGGGGAGCTATTCATGAAAACCCGATGATATCTATAGAAGAAAATAACTATCAATTAGCTCATCATCACACACCAATTTATCATTTAGGCTATGCCGAAGAACTACTCTCTAAAAAAACTCAAAGAAATAAAAAAATTATCGAAGATTTATATGATAATGGGGTAAAAGAACCCCACATTATCTATCATTATTGTAATCTACATTGGGGGAAATCAAATACAATTTATATAAACTTAAAAGAAGCACTAAAAAACTCTAAACTTAATAGAAAATACACTCTATTAGAAAGTCTTTGTTATTGGATTTATGACTATCAAAAAGATAACAAACACGAGTTGGCTAGTTATCTAAATGAGCTACACTCGATCAAAAAAAGCTCTAAAGTATTAATTTTATTTCAAGCACGTGAAGCTTTTGATTGTCATCAAGTTAATATTGCACTATCTCTATATCAAAGTATTTTAGAAAAAATAAGTGAGCTATCCTCAAGATATAAGTATGAAATTCACTACAGAGTTATTTTTTTATTAGCAGCTAACAATCAACTATCTAAAGCTCTTTTTTATGCTGATTCTTTTGATGAATATTTACAAATTATAGATTTTTTTCATTTAAAAGTTAAACTTTTAACAGCTTGTAATCAATTTGAGAAAGTTACTCTATTATTAAAAAAATTGCCTTCTAGAATTTCTTATTTAGAAAGTAATAAACTACAAGAGTTAAAACTAATTGCACAACATCTAAATATTGTGCTTGATATTAAGTAGCTGGATTACCATATACAGTAGTATTGGCTTCTACACTTTTTGTTACTACAGAGCCAGCTCCAACAACAGCATTTTCTCCAATAGTTATACCAGGTAATATAGTCGAACCACTACCAATACTAGCACCTTTTTTTATATAGGTTTTTAATAAAGTCCAATCAGATTGTTTTGCTAATTGACCATCATTAGTACAAGATTTTGGATATTTATCATTGGTAAACATTACCCCATGACCAATAAAGACACCATCTTCAATAAAAACGCCTTCACAAATAAAACTATGACTAGAAATTTTACAGTTTTTACCGACTCTAGAGCCTTTTTGAATTTCTACAAATGCCCCCACTTTTGTATTATCACCGATATCACACCCATACAAATTTGTAAAATCATAAATTAATACATTTTCACCCAAGGTAACATCCATTAACTTTTTCACAAATAAACCTTTTTATTTTGCTTAATCGAAGCCTGAGCTGCTTCTAAGATTCTTACTACTTGAGCCCCTTGTTTACCTGATGTAATCGGCTCTAAATGATTTAAACAGCAATCTACAAAATGATCTATTTCTAAGGATAAAGCCTCAGAGTTTAATAGAGTTGGCACATAAATATCACCTATTCTATATTGAACCAAGCTCTCATTTTTTGAATCTTCATCTCTAATATCAAAACCTTTATCATAAATTTTTATTTTTTCATCTGATTCCATATCATCATATACAATCATTTTTTTTGTTCCACCAACAATCATTTTTCTTACTTTTACTGGAGAAATCCAACTTAGATGAAAGTGAGCGATAGTTTTATTCTCGAAATATAATGTTAAATAGGCTATATCTTCTAAACCATTATCTAAATGATCTACTCCTGTGGCAAATACAGCAATAGGCTCTTCACCCATTAAATGTAGCATGATACTAATATCATGAGGTGCTAAATCCCATATAACATTTACATCATGCTGAAATAAACCTAAATTAATACGTGTAGAGTCAAAATAAGTTATTTGACCTAACTCACCTTGGTCAACTAATGACTTCATTTTTTGTACTGCACTAGTATAAATAAATACATGGTCTACCAATAAAATCAAATCTAATGATTTCGCTAAATCAACTAACTCTATAGCTTGTTTATAATCAGCAGTCATTGGCTTTTCTAATAAAACATGTTTTTTAGCCAATAAACTTTGCTTAGCTAAGTCATAATGAGAGCTAACAGGTGTTGCTATTGCTACCGCATCAATTTTATCATTTTTTAATACATCATCTAATGATTGTATAATCACTACGTTAGAAAACTTTGATTGAATCTCTTTTTGTTTTTTTAAGTCATTGTCAAAACAATATACAGTATCAACTTGCTTATTTTTCAAAAAATTACGAATTAAATTTGGACCCCAATAACCTGCACCAATCACGCATATATTCATTATTTTCTCTCTTTTATTATTTGATGAAGAAAGCTTAACATTTTATCTTTATTAGAGTAATCAAGTGAAGATGCCATTTTTATAATTTCATCTTTTTTTGTATCAATTAAACTTATTTTATCTATTTTTGGATGAGATAAAGTTTCTAAAAATTGTTGATACTTTTTTTGTATATAATAGAGCTTTATTAATTGATACCATGTGTTTGAATTTCTTTGAAAACTTTTTTCTAAACTAATAAAACTTTTTTCAGCTTCTACAAAGTTTCCTTGAATTGCGTATAAAACGCCTAAATTGTCTATTATTTCATAATGAGCTTGCTCATCTCCAGATAAGTCAGTTAATAAGCCTTCTTTGGCAATTACAAAAGACTTAAAGGCATCATCAATATTACCAGACTTCATAGATTCAAGCCCATACCTATAATGATAAAAACCCGAACGAGAGTCTAAAAGTAATAAATCATCCAAACTTGTTGGTATTTTTGGACTTTTTGATTGAAACTCTTCTAACCATTTAACCTTTAAAACCAAAGCTCTATAAAGCTGTTCTTTATCTTTATTAAATTTAGATAAAGATATTGCTTCACATAATTTATGATAAATAGCTAAATCACTACACCAATTTGCTAGACAATAGTATAAAATTAAGTGAGGGTTCTCTTTATCTGATAAATATAGCTCATTAATTAAGTCTATATTTCTTTTTGTTTTTTCTTCTAAAATTTCATCGACATAACCTAAATGATAAATGGGTAAATCCATACTAGCTATTAAAGCTTTAGATTTTTCTAAAGATAAATCTAATCTTTCATGAATGGGATATACGTAATGATAATTTTTAAAATTTTTCACTAAATTCATTCTATATTGTTTTGATGAATAACTATCTTTATTTTCTTTCCATAAAATTGATTTTAAATTTATAACAGGTAAATAATAACCTTCATAAACAGAGTCTTTAAGATTATTTTTTAATTGTAATAAGTCTTGATAATCCATTCGCTCATCAGCATCTAATATAAACAGCCATTTAGATTTACATAAACTCATAGCATAGTTTTTAGCCTTTGAAAAATCATTACACCAATCAAAATGAAAAGGTTCAAAACCATGCTTTTTTATAATTTGATTACTAGAGTCTGTACTACCAGTATCAAGTAAAATCATTTCATCTGCTATTTCTTTAAAACAATCCAAAAAGTCATTTAGGTGCTTTTCTTCATTTTTATAAATCAAACAGATACCTAAAAAATTTTTCATCAAATTTTCTCCAAAGAAATCAAAAAAAGCTAGGAAAATCCCAGCTTTTTTTAGATCTATTTAAAACTCCGTTTAGAGCTTATCATTTTATTTATTTTACAGTTGCTTCTGTGATTACAGCTTCACCTGTTGGCATTGTATCATTTTGAAAAGTTTTACCAACATATTTCCAAGATAAATCTCCCCAAAACTTTTTCTTAGCTTCAAAAAGTTTAAACCAAACTTTCTCAACACCAAATTTTCTTTTTTGCTTTGTTTTGATTGTTACTTTTTTAGTGAATTTAATTTTCACAACTTCATGAATAGAACCATCAATATCAATATCAAGCTTAACCCCTTCGATTAGTTCAGGGATAGCTGCTTTTAATTTTGCTAAAAGTTTGATTTCAATCATTAACTCTTTTTCAAAGTTTGTAATCTCTTCAACTTCTTCGTCTTTCCAGTAAGCATATAAAAATTTTCTTTTTAATTCTTCACCTTTTCTATATACATATCCTGGTTTTCCATATCCATAACCAGGAAAATAATCTTGAGCATTTATTTCTATTCTATTTTCTGCATGAAAACTTTCTTCGATAATTGCTTCTACAACAAATTCTAGACTTTCTTTACCAGCAATATCAAGAGTTTTATAATAAGTTGAAAAGCTTTCAACATCATTATCTTTAATCAAGTCTTTAGCTAAAGCTCTCGACTTTTTAACAAAAGTGTTCATTGCACCCATGTATTGAGTTCTAGTTTCTTTTGATACTCCTGCTTTAGTAGATAAATCCCTTACAGTCCATGATTGGGCCATAACATTAGATACATCTTCTGCGATATCATTTGCGTAATTTAGGTTCATAACAACTACTGTTGTTAGCGCGAATTTGATAAGTTTTGAGAACTTAAGCATGAAATCTCCCTTTAAACCGTACTCTATACTTTAAATACGGATTCGTTATATTTATCTTACTTATAAACAGTAAAATAAAGCTTTTATGCTCGCGGCACTGTGAAAGTTAAGATCAGTATAAGTTAAAGTTTTTAAACGTCAATACCTAAATCACTTTTATTTTAAATATTTTATTCCTTTCATAATTTTTCAGGAGGTGCACAATCAGCACATCTTCAAACAAAGGGGTTTTTAAACAAATAAAACTTCATGTTGATGGAGTTTCTATTTTTCATGATGACAAAATAAAGAGCATTTTGTATAATGTTTAAACAATGAACAAACTTCTTTTTTTATTTTTATTTAATACTACTGTCTTCTTTACCCAAAACAATCTAATTTTTAGTTTTAAGAGTGCTAATCATAAAAGTAAACTCAATTCACTCACTATTCATAAATCCACTCGTACAAAAAAGAAAGTTAAGTTTACCATTTCTTTAAAGCAAACATTTATCGTAGAAAAGCAAATTTATGATTCTATTGACTCACAAATCGAAGCATCTAAACTACAAATTGCTCGAAAAGAAAAACCTTATTTAAACGCTGCCGAATCTATGCTAATTTCTATGATGGCTTCTATGGATGATGAAAGGCCTAGAACCTACCAAGAGGCATACAGCCTTTATCATAAAAAACAATATAATAGAGTAATGAGCCACTTAGAAAACCCTCAAGATTACTACCATCAATCTACCAATAATAACAGTTTTTTTGAAAAAGAAATTCAACAAAAAACTAGTAACGTACTCATACCCTCACTTATAATAGGTGTCAAAAATAACGAGCACCAACTTTTTTTTAAAGTCGACGACAAATATGATGTACAAGTTTTTAATTCTTCTAAAAAATTAAAAAATATTAGCTATGTTAGAAATAAAAATGAAATCAGTTTTAAGTATCTAATCTCCTTTAGTTTTAATCAAATCTCATTTGCTCTATTTGATGAAGATGAAAACATGCTAGAACACCTAAGTAATACAAATAATACTTTTAGCTATAAAGGTGCTTGGCATTTATTAAAAAACAATCAGCTTATTCCTTTTCAAAATATAAACAGTCAAAAACTGACTCTTCATAGATAATTGTTCATTGCTTCTATATTTTTAACATGTTATATCTATGCCTATACATATTTTGATTCAAGGCAATAAAATGATACAAAAAGTAATTAAATCTCTAAGTTCTGATTTAATTGAAGTTCAAAAAATAATCAACCACGAAACTTCTCAATGTCACTCTAAATTATTACAAGAAATTTTAGATCACACCTTTCATGTCAAAGGCAAACTCCTTAGACCTATTCTTCATTTAGCTTGTTGTCATTTAATAGAAACCAAAGATAAATCTTCATTTCATAAAATTGCAGCAGGATTAGAAATACTCCATACAGCTTCATTAATTCATGATGACATTATTGACAATGGAGAATTACGACGAGGCATTGAAACTGTTCATAAAAAATGGGGGCTAGCAGAAGCAACACTACTTGGAGACTGGCTGCTTTCAAAGTCATTTCATATCATTACCCATAATAACCCTAATAGCTGTAATACAATTATGTCACAACTTACTTGTGAGCTAGTTGAAGGACAATATCTTGAAATTGAATATAATCAACAAAGCGCACAAACACTAAGCTATATTGAGAGCCAATATCTTAAAATGATAGATTTAAAAACAGGATCTATTTTTAGAGCGGCCTGCAATCTAGCTATTGTTTGCCATGATAGCTTTACTCCAAAGCAAATCAAATCTCTCAATCAATATGCTAGTGATTTTGGAACGTTATTTCAAATTGTAGATGACCTCATAGATTTTGATGGAGACTCTAATTATTATGGTAAAACAACGGGATATGATGTTATAAATGGCTTAATTACTTTACCAGTAATGAATGCTATCAAATATCAAGAAAAAAATGGTCAAGAAAGCTCTATTTTAAATGCCTTCAACCAAAAAAATTATAACTTTTTAAAAAGCGATTTAAAAACAAATGTTTTTGCAACAAATGCTATAGAAACAACTATTTCATCTATCCATCAATTAAAAAATAAGTGTTTTCAAAATCTAGAGTGTTTTAATGATAATTTAGGTAAAAATATTTTAGAGGATTTAGTCTCTTACACGATTTCAAGAATCCCTAATTCTTTAACTTTATAGCCTAGTTAATCTTATTTTTTCAATGGTTAAACCATCCATAGATAATACTTCAAAATGTAAATCATCAATAAAAGTATTGTCTCCTTTATTTGGTATTTTTTCTAATTGAATCATTAAATAACCAGCCAAAGTTTCATAGCCATTTTTAGGAAGATTTAAAGATAATTCTTCATTCAAATCATCTAAGTCAATAGAAGCATCTATTTCAAATACTCCCGATCTAACTTCAATAATTTCAGGAACAAATTCTTCATGTTCCTCTGCAATTTCCCCAACCATTTCTTCCATGATATCTTCCATGGTTAACATACCATCACAACCACCATATTCATCAACAAGTATAACTAGTCTTTTTTCTGAATTTTGCATATGTAAAAAAAGTTTATCTATAGGTAAAGCACTTGGAATATAATGAACAGATTTTATATATCCTGATAGATTTTTATCACAAGTTTTATAAGAAGCTAAAACTTCATATAAATTAATATATCCAATGATATGATCAATACGATTCGTATAAATAGGGTAACGTGTATAACGATGTTTTCTAGCAAAGTCTAAAAAAGATTCTATAGGCATTCCTTGAATTGATAGAGCTGCCATATCCATTAAAGGCACCATTACCTCTTTACATAGAGTCTCTCTAAATTCAAATGTTGAGCGAACCATTTTTTCTGTTTCACTGTTCATTGCTCCAATAGATACAGACTTTTTCATCCAATGTGAAAACTCTTCTCTTGAAAAATCTCCATCTTTAACAGCTTCTTCACTAGAAAATCTTCTCAGCAAAAATTGGTTTAATGAATCTAATAAAGAAATCATAGG
Source organism: Candidatus Cloacimonadota bacterium (assembly GCA_002402105.1). Lineage (GTDB taxonomy): Bacteria > Muiribacteriota > UBA6191 > UBA6191 > UBA6191. The sequence goes on along the minus strand of NVVD01000008.1, from coordinate 56,416 downwards.
ATTCAATATTAAAGTTAGTGCTCTTAGTGGTTTATAAATAAAAAATATAATTTCATTTGAAAAGCGACGCCCTATACTTTTTGGAATAATTTCGGATAAAATCAATATAATAGGAGTAAGCACTAATGATGTTATTAAAGGAATATAATCACCATATAAATGCTTACCTTGCAATAATCTTGTAAAATATAAAGTTGCTAATGCTGTTGCTGAAATATTTGTTACATTATTACCCACTAAAATTGCAGATATTATACGCTGAGGATCTTTGATAAATTCATAAATTTCTTGTGCTGACTTTGAGCCTTCTTCTTCCCAATAGTGACGTAGCTTAATTTTATTTACACTCAGTAAAACAATTTCTGAAGCTGAAAAAAAAGCTGAAAAAACTAAACAAATAAATATTGAAAATAATATTATACTCATGTTTTCACCTCATCAGACTCAAAAACAAATAGCCCAATTTCTGTTATTCTTCTTTTTATCACTTTTTTTACACTTAACTCAAAGCTTTTTGTGGTATAAACATCTCCAACTTCAGGTAATTTATTTAACTTAGTTAAAAAAGCAGCTGCCACTGAACCAATATTCTCAAATTCTTCTTCAAAAAAGTTTTCTTCTAAATATGTATCTACCTCTCGACATGACACACTTCCATAGATCAAATATTTATTTTTTGACAAATTAGCTATTGAAGTACTTTGTAGCTTACTTGGATCATTCATTTCTCCAAAAATGGTTTGTAGTAAGTCTTCTATCGTTATAATACCCTGCACATTTGCATACTCATCCATTAAAACAGCCATTTTAATATTTTTAATTTGCATTTCTTTTAAAAGAGTATGTATAGCTTTAAACTCAGGCACAATATAAACAGGTTTAATAATATCTTCTAAAGAGCAGTTTTCTTCTAGTAGATAGTCTTTTACTTGAAAATATCCTACTACATAATCGATCTCATCTTTATATACTAAAATTTTACTGTGCTTAATACCTTCCATTAATAAGTCTATCTCATCTTTTTTTGCATGAATATCAAGAGCTAAAATATCTGGCCTTGGTGTCATTCTTTCAACAGCAAAAACTTCATGAAATTCAAAAACCTTCTCTATTAACTTTCTTTCCCAACCCTTTAAAGCCCCCTCTTTTTCACCTAAAGTAGTCATTGTTTGTAATTCATCTACACTCAAATGCCCTTCTTCATTATCTGGAGCTCCAAAAATTAAGTTTACAAAAAAATTAGATAAGTTTTCTAATATACTAACTAAAGGAAATACAATTTTTTTTAGTAAAACCAAAATAGGAGAGGACAAAAAAGCAAAGGTTGTTGCATTTTTTAAAGCAATTGTCTTTGGGATGATTTCTCCAAAAACCAAAATTAACAGGGTCATTATCAAAACAGCCCATGCTAGACCAGCTTCACCAAACATAGTCATTGCTGTTTCAGAAACTAAAGAAGATAAAAAAATATTTACAAGTAAGTTTCCAACCAAAATAACAATTAAACAAGCATTTTTATTTTCAATTAATGATAATAAACACTTTACTAAAAAACCCTTTTTCTCTTTGAGTCCTTCTAGGTAAGAGTCTTTCAATGAAAAAATTGATACTTCAGAACCTGAGAATAAAGCTGAAACCATCAACAAAGCAACAATTAAAACAATTTCACCAATCAATTTGGATTCCTGCTTATTATCATTTTATATTCTTCTAAAAGAAGCCTTGACCTTGCTTTATTACCTTTTTTAAGATAAAACTCAGACCAAACAAGTAAAACATCAGCGTTTTTATGGCTTAGGTTTTCAGTTGCTATAATACTTTTTTCAGCCAAGTCTAAACGATTATTTTTAATAAATAATCTAGCCTTTAATAAATGCGCATCTGCATATTCTGGGTCTAACATAAGTGCATTATCTAAACTTTCTTGAGCATATTTAAAATCACCTGCCTGCCAAAATAATTTAGCTACCTCCAAAGAGGTTTTTGGTTCAAAGGCTCCCAAGTTACTAGCTTCTTTTAAAAGTTGCAGAGCCTCTTTCATTTGGTTTAATTTAATTTTTAATGTAGCAGCACTTAATAGTTTTTTAGCTAATAAAGAACTTTTACTGTCTGTATTTCCTGAATAATTGATTCCCTTTGAAATTCTGAAAATAGCTGGGGTTACTGAGTCTTCTTTCATTCTCTTTTGAGCTTTTTGGGCCTCCATAGCATCTCTAAATTTATGAAGTTCATCATCCATTTCAATTTCTTTATCTAATTTTACTTTTTCTTGTAATCTCAAAGCATTCGCACTTTTGATTTTGTCTCTCATGCTACCTGCTCGACGCATCGAAATTAAGAAAAAAGTAGCTAGCAAAACAGTTATGATTGAAACAACAAACATAATCTCAAGTATTGTATAAGCAAAGTTATTTAATTTTAATCCTTTAGCTTCATAAGGAAATTTATTTTTATTTTGAATCATAATTTAGAAAGGGTATTCATCTTATATCACGCTCTATATTCTCTTAGAATACTATGGAATTGTCAAATGTATGATTTATTGAACTTGTGAATATTTATCTTGATGTATTTGTGAAAAGTTTAACTTTTTTAAACTTTTTAAAGGCCTTCTTTGGTTCATACCTTCTAGCTCCATCCAATAAACTGATTTAGCTATTTTATATTCTTTTCCAATCTTTGCGTTATATAAAAATACTTGATTTCTGATTGTATAAGATAAAATTGAATTACCAGTCAATAAACGCTTATATTTTGACTTTGCTCGATAAATGGCTGGTAAACTAAACATTTTATAATCACTATTTTCAATTTCTAATCCACCCTTATTATTAATGATGGTCAAAGTATGAGGTGCTAATTGATAGGTTTTTGGTTTTTTGGAACGTAAAATAGTTTCTGGAGCTCTTAAATTTCTAAACATTAGATTTTTTGTATCATACTGACGATATAAAATAAAATGGTCTACAAATTTAAAATCTTTAACTCTCTCAATATCTTTATTGATGCCCACTCTTTTTAAACTAGTATTGTAATATCTTAATTTATAAGATCTATCTAAAGTTAAAATACCCGCACTTGCTGCTTGAAAGATATAAAAAGAAGACAGCAAAACTCGACTCTCTTCGCTCTTTAAATTTGTACCATAAAGCTGATGACCCATATCAACATGACTCAACATCGGCCAAGATACTTGAAAAAACTCACAATACTTTTGTAAAACCTTTGTTTTAGTGCTTATTGCATTATAATATTTTAATGTTCTTTTTTTATTTGTCCAAATTAAAGCGTTTCTACTTGTTTTAAAACTTCTAATACCTAACTCATGAAAACGCTTTTTTTGTAAACTTAAGTTTAGTGAGTACAATTTACCTTTAGTATTAGTAAAAGCAAGTAATTCAGAACCTAGCTTAAATAACTTTGACTTTCCTAGGTCAATCACTTTTTTATCCCGTAAGTTTTTTGCATACAAATTTTTATTCAAATTTGTATATGCAATCCAAGGGTAAGCTATCTTAAATTTATTTACCTTCAAAGCAATAGACTCTTTATTGCCATTTGAAGAGTTGAAATAAATCAACTCTCCATGTCTTTTTACTTGATATAAAACATGTTCACAAAATATTATTTGAGTAAATACTATAAGTAAAATTAAGTATTTCATGAAATGGTCTATTTAGCCCCTAAAGTTTCAAAGTTTGGAAAATGTAGCTTTATCTTATCTCTTAACTTTAATAACTCTGAGTCATTTGATTTAATATTAGCTATTTTTGCTTTATCTAAAGCAAATTTAATAACTACTCTTCGACTCGCAACTTTATCTTCAACTTTTTTACCACTTACATCCTTAAAAATTAACTCTAAAGGACCTTTTGCAATAGCTTCTACTTTAACACCTTGAGCTTTTGCTTTAAAAGCTTTGATTGCTACATTACAATATTTTTGTACTGTAATTGCTCTTCTTCTAGATAAGCCAATATTATCATACTTTGCTCCTCCGTCAGAGTTAGTATGTCCTTCAATATCAACGTTTGATAAAATACTACCGTAGTCTCCTAAAACCTCTAATAACTGCGGCACATACTTATCTAATGTTTCTTTACCTATTGCTGATAGTTTATGTGAGCCTTGAGCAAATAAAATTGAACCATTTGGAATTGTAAAGTTAATATTATCACTTTGATCTTCACTTAGACCACCATCAACAACAATACCCTTATCTTTAAATTCTTTGATTAGAATTCTAACAACCCAATATCTAATATTTTTGATAAACTCCATCAAGTCAGTAAAGCCTTCATAAATACTATGGTCTGTATTTGAAGCAACTTTAATAGATTCAGCACTTTTTCCCATAGATTTAATGATAGTAGCTATACTGTAACCATAAGCATTTTGTATTGGTGCTGAAGTTTGTGAAAATATATAATCATTTTCACCTTTAGCTAGTCTTTCTTTAAGTCTCCACTCATAAGCAGCAAAACAAACTTGTCGAGTTTTGTTAATTGTATCTATTTTTCTTATAACTCTTGAATCTGCTAATGGTTTTGGATATGACCCTGTAGTCATTTTTAGTTGATCCAAAGAGTATAAAGTAAAAAGATCTAAACACTCAGAGTAACCCTTTGCAAAAGCTGTATTTATCATTTCAACTTTGTCGCCTTTTTCATCTCTAATAAAAACAAACATCTCTGATAAAAGTTTTCCGTATAGGCTTTTATCTTCAACATTTTCTCTTTTTTTATCAAACTTAATAACCCAATCAATTAACTCTTGAGCTCTTTTATTAGCTTCTCCAACAGTTTCTAGATATTTTGATTTAATTTTTGTGTAAGTATCCCAAGCACGTGCAGCAGACATTGCTTCTGTTATACCGTTTTGAGTATAGGATTTTAAATCTCTTATAAAATAATCTATTTTTGTTTTTGATATACCACTTTTAGCTAACTTTTCTATAATTGAATGAGCTGATTTTACATTAACCCATTTTTCAATATAGTTTTCATCAATATTATTTTCTTTTAAAAACACCTTTAATTTAGCCAAATCAGATTCTTTTGCATTTTTTGCAACTTTCATTTGCTCTAAATAAATCTTATATTCTCTTTGCCAATTACTTATTTCTTTATATGAATCTGGTGTTAGCTTTTTATCTTTTAAAAATCTTTCAATATTTTTACTTAAGCTACCTGTTAAAAGAGTTTCTAGCTCTGGTACATTCACCTTTTTAACCATTGTATTATATTTAGTTACCATACCAACTAAGGTTTGAGTTACAGTTGTTTTTACAGATAAAGTAAAGTCTTCTCTTTTATTTAATTTATCAGCCATATAGATATATAAAGCTTTTGACTCTTCTGTCCAACCAGTGGTACTTACTCCGTCATCTTTTGGTTCTTGTGCTTTTTGAATTAATAACTTATTTACATTTTCTTTTGTAAAGTACCAAGATATAACCAAAGTTACTCCAGCTCTAACACCTTTTTTATTATAAGTCTTAGACCCAATTTTAAAAGTATCAGAGTCTGTTTTACTAGCAAACCTTTGAATATATGACAAACGGTTTTGTAACTCTTGAAATAAAGAAACTTTTTTCGTTTCACCTTTTTCATTTTTTACATCAATAGTTTTAGCACCTTTTTCTACAGAAATTTCTTTTAAATCATCTAAAATAGTATCTACTTGAGATAATAAATGAGCCCAATCATCATATTTGTTACCAAACCAGTTGATACCCATTGATTTATCAATCATAGAAAGGTTTAGTTTTAACTTATCTAACTCTGATTGAAAGTATCCATCTCTTTTTTGTTGTTTTGCTAATAACTCTGTTTTCAAAGAGTTAAGTTCTTCTTGTACTGACTCATTATTTGAGTCTGAGTTTGATATTAACTCTTGAAGTGCTTCTGCCTCTTTTTTCAAGCGAAGATACTCATCTCTTACGCTTTTACTCAGCATATCTAATCTAACTTCATCTAGTTTTTTTACAGAAACACCCTTATCTTCAAGTTTTTTCCATAAACCTTTTGATGACTCTAAATCAAAAAAGTCTTCTTTAAGAATCTTTAAACTTCTCTTATCAAATTGTTTTAAAAAGTCAATGCTCAAGCCACTATTTGCCGAATTATTTAAAAACTCTTCAAAAGCAGTAGTTGCAGCATCTTCATCATCTATTAAAACACGATAATTAAAGTCAGTTGTTGATACTGTCTCAGCTGTTAATTTACTTACATCTAAAGTATCACTAAGAGCACTATTACCTTGATCACTTTGTATAATTGTAGTAACACTTGGACTAGTTTCATCAATAACACTATCTGCAATAACACTTGCAGAAAAACACAAGCTTAATACCTGTATAACTGTAAATTTAATTAGTAAATTTTTCATAATTTCCTCAGTTTTTAATCTCTTGTATTTTTATATATCAATTGTTTATTTTAACGCCAGGTACTTTTTTATCATTATATTCTAAACCAGTTGCATCTAAAACTGGTTTTCCATCTAAATATAAAACATCTGAAAATTCAATAGAGTCTACATATCTTGTTTTCATATCTAATTTTATTAAAGACTTATTTATCGTTTCTGAAAAAATCTTTGTAATTTCTTCTTTTGTCCAACTTTTTTGACTTTTTTCTCTATAAATATCCTCATCTCCGCCAGATTTTTGCTCTAGTTTAGATACAGGGATAAAAAGCTGAAAAATTCTACCCTTATTAGAGTTTAAGCTATAGGATAGATTCTGTACAGAACCCCAATAAGTGTTTCCTTTTATCCAGTTATTTAGTGTAAAAAACGGAGATTGACTATGCATATAACGAGTTACCCCAGGAGCACTTTCATTTCCATAACCATAACCAATAATTTGTGTTTGGTTTTCTACCAAAGAGACACTAGGAACTATACCAGAAAGTTTAGAAAGCTTAGATACTTCATATAAGTCTAAAAAGTCTTTCTGTCTACCTGCATTTAAAAGAGGGTATTTACTTGATTTTAATCTCTCTAAAGCTCTTCTTTGTAAAAACTCTTTAGACGCATCACCCATATACCTTGAAAGCTCTTCCTCTAATTCATTTATAGCTGGCAGACCTTTCAATGAATTTGTATTTCTTCTACGACTTTGCAAGTTTTTAGCCCCAATAGTGATACCTAGCCATAACCCCGAATAAAAGTTACTTCCATCTTTTGGAAAAAAGTAAGACATTTCTTCATCATCATCAGTGATTTGTTTTCCTAGTTTTAGTTTTCTTTCTACCATATTAGCTTCAATGTAGCTTGGAACCAATTGATAGCCCTTAGGTAAGACCTCATTTGCCATTCTTTTTAGGTATTCGTTCAGTTTAACATTAGAAATCTCTCTAGAATCTCCTAAAACCTTCAAAAGCCCTTCAAAAATTGAACTTGAAGCATCATTTTCAAAACTTAAGTTAACATCATCGAATGAATCTTGAATCTCAATATTTTTAACATTAAAGTGTAAAGTTTGTTTTTCTTTACTGATAGTCTCTAAAAGAAAATTATTTTTACTCTCATTCCAGTTTTTTCGTAAAGAGAATTCATAATCAGCATAACAAATGATTCGTTTTTGGTCTAAGTTAAAGACATCACTTTGTACAAAACTTGCTGTTTGTGAGATTGTTGAATCCATTGAAAACTGCATTTTTTCAAGAGAAGTCTTTGGAAAGTACTTTCTACAACTTCTTTGAGCATCACCTAAAAATGGAGTATTTAAACTTTCTAATCTACCTTTATAGCTTTTTTGGACTGTTGCTAAAAGTTTTTGTATTAAAGCACCATAAGATTTATATTCAGTATTTGATTTGTGGTTTCTATCATAGAGTTTAATCCACTTAACAATAGATAAACTATCTTTTTCTTTTACTTCTTGATATTCACCTAGTTGCTTTTTAGCCTCAAAGTATTGTTTTGAGCTTCTTTCTAAACTCACTAATACAGCAATATTTAATTGAGTAAAAATGGTCAGCTCTTTTGCTAATATAGCTTTCTTTTCTTTAGTTATTTTTACTTTAGTTAATGCAAGCATAAATGCTTCAATTTCTTTTTTTGAATTTAAATCTGCCACATCTTTTGTAATCCCAATTTTTACTAAAGCCTCGTTCAATGACTTTCTTTTAGTTTCTCTAAGTTCTTGGTTTCGGGTCAATAGCTTCATTTCAGCATCAAGACGAGCCATTTGAGATTTTATTTTTGCATAGTCAGTGCTCTCTTTTAATGAAGCATTTGCTTCTATTTTATTTAACAAAGATTTTTGAATATTTGATAATGATTTTTGGGCTTTATCAACTTCTTTCAGTTTATATAAAGAATTTATTTTAGTTAAAGATGAATGAAGACGAGCCTCAACTTTTTCATTTGAATCAGGGCTCAAACTAAATGAAACTGTTGAATTAAATAACTCTGCAACTTCTTTGTAGTGTCTTGTTAAAGTTACTATTTCTTCTTTTGTTATCTTAGCTTGATCTTCTTTTTGATTTGTTTCGTCTTCTTTTTGAGTTGTGTCAACTTCTGGTGTTACAACTACAGCCTTCTTTTTTTCACTTAAGTCACCAAGCAATGCTATATCTACATTTTTTCTAGTCATGTGCCATGACAGTAAATAAGCGACTACATAACGGTTTGCATCCTTTTTAGCACTTTTTGAAAAAGAACGTAAAAACCTAATTCTATTTTTTAACTCCTGATAAATATTTAATTGTTGTTTTTTATTGTTTTCATTTACAAAAGTAATTTTTCGTAAACTACGATATTTTTTTGGATAATATTTCTTTAATAGAAACTCTTTTCTATCTAAATCTGATATGACTTGGTCTGCTATTTGCTCCCAATCATCACTATCACGACCAAAAATATCATTGCTCATTGATTTAATAATATCATCTAAACTTAATCTAAAATCAGACATTAAAGCTGTAAATTCTTTTTCTAAGATTGATTTTATTTTTTTTAGGCTTGCATCTGTTGTTTCTGATTTATCTCCAGTTGAGTTTATTCCATCTTCAATATCATGTAATCTTTTTAATAAAGCATCATATTTTTTTGTAATTCCCTGTTCATCCATGAGTTCGCGGACTTTTTTATCTAGAGTTTCTTTATCAGCACCAACCCCTTCAAGACGTTGCCAAAAGCCATTTGAATCAGATAAATATTTTTTTAGATTCTCTAAAGAAAGTCTATCAAATTTTTTCAAAAATATTAAAGGTAAGCCCGCATTTCTACTACTTGAAGTAAATCTTATAAAACTTTTTTTAATTGCTCTATCAGATATTCCTGTTCTGACATATTCAAAATCTTTTTTTGTTCGTGAGTCTTTAGTTGCTGTTACATTGGACGAACCAGAGTTTGAACTTTCAGTCTCAACCCCTGTAAACTCTGGCTCAACAGCAAAAGTTGAAGCTAAAAAAACACCTGACAATAAAGTACTTATTAAAATATTCTTTTTCATGATTTCCTCAAAATGATCGAAATTAAACCTTATTGATAATATAAAGTTTTGACCTTAAATTTTACTACGAGTTTTTAACTAAAATGTTTCAGTAGAGTACCCTAAAAGTTTTCACATAAACTTACATTTTCACCTAATTATTTAATATTTTGTAAAAAACCAAAAAATACTAATCATGGTTTAACTTGAATCAAAAAAATTATTTCTTGAATATCAATCAAAGGTTAATTATATTTGCCTCTTTATAATTTATATAGAGTTTAATTTAATAGCACCTTACAACTTCAAAGCTATTAAACTTCTTTTTAAAGAAGTGGCTCTTTTAACAGTAGGATTTAATGCATATTTTAATTACTGGTGCCGGAAGCCTAGCTTTGGCCGCCGCAGAAAAATTTGTTAAAGAAGACCACAATATCGTTTTAATTGATAATGACCCTCAAAAAGTTGAATATGTTTCAAATCTAATTGATTGTCAAACCATACTAGGTAGTGCAAGCTCTCTTCAAACTCTCAGAGAAGCAGGTATTGAAAAAGCAGATATGTTGCTTGCCCTAACCAACGATGACCATGTCAATATTATTACTGGCCTCATTGCCAAAGAGTATAATATCCCTGTAAAAATCGCTAAAATTAGTGAAAGAGAATTTTACGACCCAAATCATATCTTACAACTAAGAACCAAGGGTATATTTGATTTAATGATTTCTCCAGAAAAAGCTGCAGCTGATGAAATTACTAGACTATTTGAAGCTCCTCTTGCCTCTGATTATTGTTTTATTGCAAATAACCGTGGTGCAATTGTCGCAACCCTAATTGAAAGTGACCACCCCTTCGTTGGTAAAAAACTTTCACAACTCCAAAATGATGGTATTGGCACACATCTAATGATCGTGGCTATTGACAGAGGTAACGACACCCTAATTGCAACAAATGATTTAGAAATTTTTGAAGGAGACACTATATATGTTACAGGTGCACGTCCTATGGTACGTCACTTTGCATCACTAAAGTCTAAAAAAGAGAGAAAACAAATTATTATTGTTGGTGGAAATCGTCTAGGGTTTCATGTAGCTAAAGCCCTTGAAACTATCTTACCCGTAAAAATTATTGATCCTGATCGCAAACGTTGTGAAGAACTCGCTGAAAAATTAACCAAAGCTGTTGTTTTAAATGGTAGTGGTACAGATACAAGCCTACTAAAAGAAGAAAAAATTGAGCATTGTCAAGCTATTATTTCTTTATTAAATGATGAAGAAAGGAATATTTTAGTTGGTCTTGTTGGTAAAAGTCTCGGAGCAGAAAAAGCACTTTGCCTTACCCAAAAGCAACAATACTCAAAACTTGTATCTAAACTTGGCATAGATGCTACTATCAATCCAAGATCTGCTGCAATTGCTGAAATCACAAGATTTGTACGAAAAGGTCAAGTTGCACAAGTAGTTTCTTTTAAAAGTAACAATTGTGAAGCCATTGAATTTATTGTTACTAAAGATGCTAAAATTACTGAGTCTCCAATATCTGAACTCGAACTACCAAAAAATGTCTTAATTGGAGGATTAGTCCGTGGAGGAACCTACAAAATTCCAACGGGGACAACTCAAATTATGAGTGGTGACCATGTAATCATTTTTACCATGCCAGAAAACATAGTTTCTATCGAAAAGTATTTTTCAAATGAAATTTAAAGTTGTTTTAAATATTATGGGCAAACTGCTCGTAGTACTTGCTGGATTTTTATTATTACCTCTCATCGTCACTTGGTACTATCAAGAAACCGACTTTTTAGCCTTTATCATACCCTCTTTACTTTGTTTAGCCACAGGTGTTGGTTTATCTATCTATACTAAAGGCCACAATGAAATTTCTAATCGAGAAGGATTTGCCATCGTCGCAATGATCTGGGTTTTATTTTCTATCTTTGGTGGAATCCCCTATATGTTGAGCACTCCACACCTATCTTTTACCGATAGTTTTTTTGAAACCATGAGTGGTTTTACAACTACTGGTTCAAGTGTTATGCAAAATATTGAAGGGCATACAAAAGGTATTTTGCTATGGAGAAGCATCACTCAATGGATTGGAGGAATGGGTATTATCGTACTAAGTCTTGCTATCTTACCAATCTTAGGAATTGGTGGAATGCAGTTATTTAAAGCGGAGGTTCCTGGACCTACAAGCGATAAATTAACCCCTAAAGTTAAAGATACAGCTAAAATTTTATGGGAGGCCTATACTTTTTTAACCTTTTTGCAAGCAACACTATTATTTTTTGCTGGTATGTCTCCTTACGATGCCATTTGTCATTCTTTAACAACCCTATCATCTGGAGGTTTTTCTCCAAATAATACCTCTATTGCTCATTATCAATCTAGTTATATTCATTTTATAATTGCTATTTTTATGATTTTTGCTGGGGTTAACTTTGCTAATCATTATCAATTTTCTAGACGTAATTTTAATGCACTTTTTAAAGACTTTGAACTAAAAGCTTACCTTGGAGTTATCTTTGGCGTCTGCTTTTTATTATGTTTAAACCTTATGATAAGTGGACAATATAATGATTTATTTTTATGTTTTAGGGATGTCTTTTTTACAACGGCTTCAATGGTGACAACAACAGGCTTTGCTACAGCTGATTTTGAAACTTGGCCCCTATTTTCTCAATTTTTAATATTTTGCTTAATGTTTACTGGTGGTTGTGCTGGTTCTACAGGTGGTGGAGTTAAAATCATCCGTCTAATTATTTTCTTGAAGTTTGCCTATCAACAAGTTTATCAACTGATACATCCAAAAGCTATTTTACAATTAAAAATGAATCAACAAGTTGTCAAAACTCCTGTTATTTTAGGAATCATGGGATTTTTAGTACTGTATGTATTCTCTTTCTTTCTTGGTACTTTAATTATGTCAGCAACAGGTCTTGATTTTACAACTGCTGTAACAGCAACAGCCTCTTGTCTTGGAAATATCGGTCCAGGCCTTGCTATGGTCGGCCCAACCGATAATTTCGCTAATATTTCTGACTTTGGCAAATGGGTTTTATCATTTTTAATGCTACTTGGTCGCCTTGAGCTATTTACAGTTGTTATTCTTTTTACTCCTGCTTTTTGGAGAGACTAACCACGAGGATGATGAGCTATTAATTGTTCTCTTAACTTTAATTTAGATACGTGAGTATATACTTGAGTTGTAGCTAAACTAGAGTGCCCCAAAAGCTCTTGTACTGCTCTAATATCAGCCCCAGCATTTAACAAGTGAGTAGCAAATGAATGCCTTAACATATGTGGAGATATATTTTTCATCATACCAAGTTGATCGATATACTTTTGAAGTATATATTGAACGCCCCTAATACTTAGAGCTTTTCCTATCTTTGATAAAAAAAAGCTATCAACTTCTTTTTTACCATCTAAATGCAACCTTCTAAATAAAAAGTATTTGTTCAAATTCTTTTTTGCTAAATTTGATACAAATACTAGACGCTCTTTATTACCTTTACCTCTAATCAAAAACTGACCTTTTTTATTTTTCAAATGAGATACCTTTAAAGATACTAGCTCACTAACTCTTAAACCCGTAGAATAAAGAATATCAATTAATAAGAAGTTTCTGTAATCAATATAACTTTCAGATAAAGGAGAGTCTAACATCAACTCTAAATCACTCTCAAAAAAGAATTTAGGTAGTTTTTTATCTGACTTTGGGCTAATTAAATAACTGGCCCAATTATTTTTAATATAAGCCCTTTTAAAAAGATATTTATAAAACGATCTTAAACAGGAGATCTTTCTTTGAATACTAGATGGCTTTAATTTTTTTTGAAATAAGTCATAAGACCAAGATTTTAACTCGTTTAGCTCTAATACTCTTGGGTTTTTATTTGGAAACTCGTTTAAGATAAATTGTTCCCATTGATTTAAATCAATTCGATAACTTCCAATTGTCTTTGATGAATAGTTTAACTCAATGGCCAAGTGAGATAAAAAAGAATTTAAATCATTATAATGAAAGCTCATTTGTTCCCACGGTACTATATAAATAAAGACCTTCTGCTGGAGCTGGCCGTAAAACCTTTAAACACTCTTTTGAAGGGGTAGCTCCTGTCAAAAGATTTTTTATATCACTTTTATTTATCATTAATTTCATACAAGAAATAATGACATTAACTATATATCGAACCATCATCCATAAAAATCCATTTCCTTGAATAAAAATTATTAACTGATTTTCATTTTTTTTAAAATAAATTTTTTGAATATTTCTTGTATAATTTATAATATTTCTTGTATGGTCTACTTTACAAAAGTTTCTAAAGTCATGCTCTCCTAAAAAAGCATCTAAAATTTCTTGTAAAAAATCATGAGAATACTCAATTGTATCTAATAACCAATTATAATTTTTTTCAAATGGATAAGTCTTGCCCAATTTAATTTGGTATTTATATAGTTTTGAAAACTCTTGTTTTTGTAGAATAAAGTCTGGTGAAACCTCTTGAAGCCAATTAATCTGAATATTTTCTAATTTTGGGTTTAAAACTTCTGCTAGTTTATTTACAGGTATTTTTGTTTCAAGTTCAAAGCAAATCCGAGAATCCATTGCATGAACACCCTTATCTGTTCTAGATACTAAATACATCTTAATTTCTTGCTGAAAAAACTTACTTAAAACAAAATCAAAAACTCCTTTAATTGTTTTTTGATCTGGCTGAATTGCTATTCCTTTAAAAAAAGAGCCATCATAAGAAATAGAGGCATAATATTTCATAAATTATGAAGCTTCTACATCAAAAATAACACTATATAATTGGATTCCCTCTGCTTTTCCTTTTACTTTTCTTATGTCTTTCTCTTCAAATTCTAATTTTTTATTAGTAACATCACTTTTAGTCTCTTCTGTACAATACACTTTATTAGCTTCACCAGCACTTTCAACTCTAGCAGCTACATTTACAGCATCACCAAAGACATCACCATCTTTTAAAATAACGTTTCCAGTATTTAAACCCATTCTTATTTCCCAACGAATTTTGCCGGCTTCTTCTCTTTGTTTATTGTTTTTCCAGATCGCTTGCTGAATCTGAATACCAGCAATAACAGCAGCATCAGATGATTCAAAACGTGCCATATAAGCATCACCAATTTTTTTGATAATAATACCTTCATGTTTTTCAATGATTGGTGGAACAATCTCATCACTTTCTTGTAAAATCCCCATTGTTTCTACAATACTTTGGCTCTCTGTCATGCTAGTATAACCCTTAATATCAGTAAACATGATAGTAAGATTTTTTTCATATTTTTTCATGATGTCTTCATCTGCTGAAGCATCACCCTCTTTTCGCATTGCCAATAACTCTTGTAAGGATAGATTTTGCCTTTGATCAACTTGATCAGCATTTATACTAGGGTCGTTCATAATTTTTCTTTGCTGAGCAACAGCGATTGCTTCATTTGGGTATTGCTCTAAAATAGAATTATAAATAGAAAACAAATCAGCTAATCCTTCTCTTAATTGATAAATCTTAAATAACATTTCATGCAAACGTTCATTTTCATAATCAAGACTTAATAAAACTTCTAATTCTGCTAAAGCTTCATTAAATTTACCATTAGTCATATTGGCTTCTGCTAACATCATTACTGGCTTTGGGTCTTCTGGAGTTGCTTTTTTACAATTTGTGTAAAACTCAATAGCTAAATCATCTGTAGATTCAAATTTCACTAAACAATCTAAAGTGTATTTTCTAATCGTATTATCAGCCCAAGCCATACCGCAGATTTTACATAACCCACTTAAGGTGCTTCTGTCTGATACTTTATATTTCATAACAAAACTAGAGAAAAACTTACCGAAGTCTTCATCAATATCATTGTTATTTATATAAGAAACCAAACTTGGTAAATCTTGAACTCTAGCTTGTTGAGTATTTTCTGATAAATATTTACCCAAAATTGATAATACTTCTTCATCATTTTTTTCTTTTAATGCTGCTTTTTTTAGAATTGGAATCGCTTTCTTTTGATCGCCTGTATAAAATAATGCTAAACCATGGAACTTATCAAATTGGTCTAGTTCACCAGCAGGTATTTTTGTTTTTTTAATCGGATCATCCAGTATTTTTAAAAGTTTTTTCCATTGCTCTTTTTCTGAAAAAACTTTTAGAATCTCAACTAGTTTTTTTCCGTCTTTTTGTGATGCTTTTTTTGCTCGCTCTGGAGCACCTTTTTCACGGCTAGCTTTAATAATATCCCAAATAGCCCCAAGTACTATAAAAATTACAATCAAAAAATAAAGTTTATATTTTTTGATAACTGTAGTTTTTAATATTTCTTGCCACAAAGCACTACCTGTTTCGTAAACAGCAGTACCTTCTTCTTCCTCAGTTACATTTCCTTCTTCATCTACTAAAACATACTCTTTACCATCTTCATCTTGCCAAACCGAATCTGTTTCAAGAATTTTGCCGTTATAAATAAAAGCTAAATCTCCAACTGGCTTATTAATATCTCTTATAAAACTTTTAGTGGCATCTATTAAAGAAAGTTCTTCTTCTAGTTCTTCTCCATCTTCATCTATAATAATCTGAGTCATTAGGTTTATTTGTATATAAATATAACTGTCATATATTAATACAAAACTCAATAAAAATGCCCCTATAAAAAGACGCTTTATAATTCCGCTTATCATAATTATTTACCCTAAGAGATTAGATTTAATTTATATTATTAAAAGACTATAATCAGCTTAAGCCTCTTAATATAATAACCTCAAAACCTGAAGTTTTAATTTTATTATCGACATATTACCAATTCATGGCGAATATTTCACACTTTAAAAGTATATTTTCACTTGACAATTAATAAAAGTGTTTTTTATCTTTTGCTAATATTTAGCTCAATCTATACGAACTTGTTTACAATCTTTTACGTAAATACACAACTCTATTTGCTTATCACTCATAAAAAAAAGTATAATGAAAGAGAACATTAATTTAATAAAATAGACCTAGGACTATTCATGAGTATTACAAACAGAATCGCTGGCATTGCTAAATCTTATTATCATTCAACTAAAGAAGAGCTTGAAGATGGGTGGGAAGATATTTCCAAACTCTATGAACAAGGCGAACTAGTAGATGAAATCAAAAAAAAAGTTTCTAACTTTCAAAAGTCATACTCTAAAGATGAAAATGAAGAACTCAGCAAAGAAGAGGTTGATCGAATTTTAAATGATTTAAAAAATGAGCATTATCAAAATCCTCCTTCTCGTCCTAAAAAAGAAGTCTCTAAACTCAATAAAGCCTACCTTAGATTAAATGTCACACAAGACAACTCATTAGATGAAGTTGAAAAAGCCTATAAAAAAGCCATGAAAAAATACCATCCTGATCGCTTTGCTACACAGCCTAAAAAACTTGATTCAGCTACTAAAGTAGCGCAAATGATAACCGAAGCCTACGACATCATCAAAAAGAGCAAGAAATAATACATGGCGATAAATTTTAAATACAAAGTCAAAGACCACAAAGGAAAAATCACTTCTGGAGTTGTTTTAGCAGAAAATAAAGATTCTTTAAGAGATAATTTAATGGCTCTTAAATTTGAAATTGTATCTATCCGACCTTTAAGCTTTTTTGAGGTTAAATTTTTAGACCTAAAATTTAAAATTTTTAAAGTCCCAGCTAAAGATATTATTCTTTTTTTTAGACAGTTTAACGCTACTTTAAAAGCTGGTATTCCTATACCTATTATCCTTGAAAGCATTTGTAAAAGTCATCAAAATAAAGTCTTTAAAGATACATTAACTGACATCGGGTCACGACTTAAAAAAGGTGAGGGGCTAGCTAGTGCTTTTGGTAATCATACTAGAGTTTTTCAGCCCCTATTAATCTCAGTTCTTCAGGCTGGAGAATTAGGAGGGTTTTTAGAAGTTGTTCTTGAAAGATATACCATCTCTCTTGAAAAAGAAAATGAAATGAGACAAAAAATTGGGGGAGCCTTAACCTATCCATTAATTGTTTTAGCTATAGCTTTTTTAGTTATTACCATTTTATTTTTAACAGTAGTGCCTAAAATTAAAATAATGTTTCGAGCCAGAAAAATGCAACTTCCAGTTGTTACTGAAGTCTTATTTTTAGTTTCTGATTTCTTTTCTGCTTACTGGTACGTCGTTATACCCGCAAGTTTTTTTGCAATGGCTTCTATTAAACAAGCATTACGTGCTGGTAAACTTAGGTATTACTTTGATATGTATGTCATTAAATCTCCAATATTAGGAGATTTACTTTTAATGGCAATTATGTCACGTTTTTGCCATATTTTGGTTAATCTACAAGACGCTGGAGTCTCACTTATTCAATCTTTAGATATCCTTGAAGCTATCTTTAATAACGAGTATCTAACCTCTAAATTTAGAACGATCAAAAAAGATATCAGCGAAGGTAAAGGGCTTGGAGAAAGCTTTGAAAAAACAGGGATTTTTCCTCCTATTGTTGTACAAATGGTCACCATTGGAGAACAATCTGGACGACTGAGTGAAATGCTTTTAACTGTTGCTGGATTTTTTGAACAAGAAGTCGATTATGCTGTTAAAAACCTAACCTCTATGATTGAGCCTATTTTAATTGTATTTTTAGGCGGCACAGTACTATTTATTGCTCTTGCTTTATTGATGCCTATTATTAATCTAACTAAAAGTGTATAAACAAATGCAAAACAGTAGATTCTATTCAAAAAGAGGATTTAATCTTGTTGAGGTACTCGTAACCATTAGTATTTTTACTATTCTTGCTTTGGTTTTATCTGTACTTACTCAACAATTTGTACAAATTTATTTAAAGGGCAAAGATCAGGCCGATTTACAAACCCTTACCACCTCCTTAATCAAAGAAATTTCGAGAGGAGATGACATTTTTTTTGATGGTTTAAATTCAACTGGTGAAATTATTGAAGCCTCAAGTTATGAACTTAGTTTTGTACCAAACTATAGAGAAATTTCTGATCTTGCGTCAAATTATAAAGATGACCTAATGAAATCATTTGAAGACGAAGCAGGCCCCCCTAAAAAAAATGGACTCACAAAAGGAGGACTTAGGGTACAATTCAATGCATCATCTCAAAAGTATGAATTAAGATACTACCTTTCAAAACAACCTAGAGCCGGTATGCTCCCTCCCGAAGTTTTTTTAAGTAAAACTATCCTAACTAGTAATCCAGAAACTGGACAAGAAGTCGAGGTCGAGGTTCCCTTGTTAAGCTTACCTATACGTTTTGTATATAAACCTCCAATTAACAATTTAACAGCAGCTAGTTATATCATCTTTCATGGTGGTAATACCCCACTTGAGTTTCTTGGAGAAGATGGTATTCCTCCAGCTTCAACCAGTGTTGAAGAAACTATGAACATTAATTCAGCAAGTCTGTTTCCAAACCCATTTTCACAAACAAAAGAAGAAATTATTATCTACTATCAACCAGAGGTTGAACCTGTAATTATTGATGGATCAGGAAACCAAGAACATTTAATTGCTAGACTTTTTATCAAACAAACAAGTGGAAATCAGGCTAGCTCTTTGGGATTTACTGGTGTAGATATAGCAGAGTTTAATGATATCGGTTTCAACAACTCTCTTATTTTGTACTATGATCACAAATTTCAATTATTGCCTACTTTACAAAACTTAGTAAATAATAACACCGAAGAAACTAGACTTCAGTTTCCTATAGATTTAAATGGCATTACAAACAACTTAACCCCATCTAGCTTTAGCTATTACTCACAAAGCAATACTTCAAGCCCTATTTCTATGATTGAACAAGGTATTAAAAAAACAGTTTCACAAAATAACCTAAACCAAATCACTTTAGCTCGACTTGATTTATTAGCTTTAATTGGAGGTAATTATGATAATTTGGTATTTGAAGAAATCACAAAACGAAAGTTTACTCATGTTATCCCCCTAAATACATTAAAGTTTTCTCAAGCTATTCATACTCATAGTTCTAGTTTTAACTCACAACTAGGATTTTCTCCTAGTAATTGTACGGGATCAAATGCCAATAAAAAATGTCGCCTACTTTCTTCTAAATTTCCTAGCGGAAAAACTATCTCAATTTCTGATACTTTTTTAATTTCAAACCTTGTTTTTGACCCCCAGCAATCCCCTATCATGATTGGTGAGTTATCAGTAGTCATAAGAAATGGGAATAAAGCCTACGTAACCAGAGTTAACTTTACTACAAGTACAATTAAAATAATGTTAATAGACGGTTACTCTGGGGTTGATTTAGACCCAGCAACAGTAGACCCTACTTTAAATATATATACAGAGTTTCCATTAGATAACTCACAGTTTATAAATTTTACAAATTTACAAAGTTCGGGATTTTTAGATGAAGGATATAACTATACAAATACCCAAGTCTGGGAAGATTTTTTAGGACCAGGTAACTTAGAGATGAAGTTAGAATTAAGCTTAGACTCAAATATTGAGGGCTTTAATGTTACTTATTTTCCAAAATAATAACTATTGACTGACAAAAGACCTAACATACTCAACAACTTTATGACTAATTTCATTGATATCTAATTGATCGTTAACAGCACCTAAATTATAAGCAACACGTGGCATACCATATACAACACAACTTTTTTCACTTTGACCTATAGTTTTTGCCCCTGCTAGTTTCATCTTTAAAAGCCCTTCTGCCCCATCACTACCCATTCCTGTTAAAATAACCCCAATAGATTGAGATAAATTCATTTTAGCTATACTACCAAACAAAATATCTACACTAGGTTCATGCCCATTAACTTTGACACCCCCAAAGACTTTTGCTTTAAAAATGCCTCCATCATTTTCAATCTCCAAATGTTTCCCCCCAGGAGCAATTAAAACTATCCCTGATTTTATGATATCCCCATCTTTAGCCTCTTTAACCTCCATAGAAGACCTTGAATTTAATCTATCTGCAAAAACCTCTGTATAGCCTGCTGGCATATGTTGAACTATTGCTATTCCAGGACAATTTGATGGTAAATTTGAAATCACTTCTACTAAAGCATCTGTACCACCAGTAGAAGAACCAATCCCTATTAAAATATGGTCCATCTTTTGTTTAATTGGATCTAAACTTTGTTTTTGAACTCTTTTTTTTAATGCTTTAGCTCTAATTAGCTCTTTATCAATTTTACTCGCATCTTTAATGGATTGAATTAGTCTAACAATCATTTTACCGATACTTTGAGAGTTTGGTTTTGGTACAAAGTCTACAGCCCCCCTCTCTAAGCAATCAAACGTTATTTTTGCCCCTCTTCTTGTCAATGAACTCACCATAATAACTGGCAATGGATATTGAGGAATTAATTTAGTCAAAAATGAAACCCCATTCATTTTTGGCATTTCTATATCTAAAGTCATCACATCAGGTTTTAGAGCAATAATTTTTTCGCTTGCATCATAGGCGTCTGACGCTAATCCTACTACTTCTATTTCTTTATCTTGAGATAGAGCTTGTTTTAATATAGTACGAACAAATAACGAGTCATCTACTATTAGTACCCTTATCATTTTCCCCTCTTTTTATACATTGAAGGGCTGATTGCAATTAAATCATCTACATCAGATAATGACTCTGAATGGCCAATAAATAATAATCCATCATCCATCAAATAATCCAAAAACTTATTTACAAGATTTTTTCTTGTTTTTTGATCAAAATAAATCATTACGTTTCTACAAAAAATTACATGAAATTTTTTCTTAAAAGGAAAATCATGCATTAAATTAAATTTTCTATAAGTGATTTCGCTTAAAACATCATTTTTAATTTTACTCATTACTTTTGTTGTTATTTCTGTATATTTATTACGTAAATCAACTGGTAGTTCTTTTATTCTCTTAGTTTCATAATGACCATTTTTAGCAAATTCTAAAACCTCTTCACAAATGTCTGTAGCTAAAAGTCCTGCTTTCCACAAATTATAATCTACACCAAGAACATCTTTAATAATCATCATAAGAGTTGAAGACTCTTCACCACTAGAACAACCAGCACACCAAATTCTTAAGTCTTTACTTAACTTGTTTGATAAATCTAAAGTAATTTTTGGAAGAAGATCTTTTCGTAAAACCTCAAAATGAGTATTTTCTCTATAAAAAAAAGTATGATTTGTTGATATTTTATTAATTAATTCTGATAAAGACTTATTAGTATTATCTCTTTTAATATAATCATAATATTGAGTAAAAGAACCCAAATTTTTATCTCTTAAAACTTTTTGTAATCTGTTTACAACTAAGAGTTTCTTTTTTTCTGTTAAGTTTATTCCAAATTCTTCATAGACTAGTTTTCTAAATTTTAAAAACTCTTGGTCTGTAATTTTACAACTAGCTAAACTCATTTTTTCATCCGTTTTTTTGATAAATTCACACAAAAAACAAACTCTATTATACTAAAACAAAACAACAATCTCAAACTTTAGAGGTATCCAAATAACACAACTTTATCTTTATATAAGAAACTTAATAAAAGTAAATTGCTAATCATGTATACTACTAAATCTATAAATATTTGCTATAATGTTCTAAACCTAAAAATTAACGAGGAACTATGCCTAATGATACACTCAGTTTTGATGATGAGTTACTAGAAGACTTTATCAATGATAGTAGAGACCTCCTTGATGAAGTAGAACCAACTCTACTACAATTTAAAAATCTTCAAGAATCAAACAACCCTGATCAAAATTTTCAAGTTTTAAACACAGTTTTTAGACTTTTTCACTCTTTAAAAGGATCAGCAGGTTTTTTAGGTTTTGATAACTTAGTTAATGTTGCTCACAATGCTGAAACTCTTTTAGATTTCTACAGAGAGTTAAAGCAAGCCCCTCCTATGGAACAAGTTGATTTACTCTGTGCTGTTTGTGATTTAGTTCGGCAAATGCTATCTTCGATTCAATCACATGGTAATGAAAGCAACCATGTAAATGAGTCAAATCTCCAAATCAAATTATTAGAACAAGCTATTTTAATTACTAAAAGTGGTCCAAACCCAAAAGCTATCGATTCTTTAGCTCTCCAAGAAACACAAGATAGTGAAGCAACATTTCAACTTGAAACAACCCCTGAAGTAATTGAAGTCTTCATTCAAGAGTCTGACGATATTTTAAAAATTTTTGAAGCTGACATTCTTATTTTAAATCAATTTCCAGATAGCGAAGATTCTATTCAAGAAGCTTTTCGTGGCATCCACTCCATGAAAGGAAATGCCGCATTTTTAGGCTATAAAGATATAGAAAAACTTTCTCACAAAGCAGAAAGCCTACTAGAAGATATTGCTGAAAAAAAGAAAGTCATGAATGAAAGTATCTGCGAAGTTTTTTTAAAAGTATTAGATGCTTTAAAAACTCAAATTATTAAAATATCTAATGATGAAGAATCCAAAATAGACAATCTACAAGAGCTTTTAGATCAATTAGATAAAGTAAGTGGTGTAGAGCCTAATTCTCCAATAGCTATTAAGGTCAAAACCCCTCCTATAGAAACTAAAGTTCAAACCATAAATAAAACAAAACTTCGAACCAAAGAGCAAAAAACAGAAGTCAAACGAATGGACATTAGAGTTGATTTAAATAAGTTAGATCAATTAATTGATTTGGTAGGTGAATTAATAATAGCAGAAGCAATGGTTATTAATAACCCAGATTTAAAGGGTCTTGATTTAGAAAATTTTGAAAAAGCAGCTAGACACCTTACTAAAATTTCTCGTGATCTACAAGAGACAACGCTATCTATCAGAATGGTACCCGTATCATCAACTTTTAGAAAAATGATTCGACTCGTCCATGATCTTGAAAAAAAATCGGGTAAAAAAATACAGCTCATACTTTCTGGTGAAGAAACTGAAATTGATAAAACTCTAATAGAAGCTATATCAGACCCTTTAGTGCATATTATTAGAAACTCAGCTGATCATGGCATACAGTCTCCCGAACAAAGAGAAGCCTGTGGAAAATCAAAGTCAGGTACCATTTCTCTTTCCGCAAAACACGAAGAAGGAGGAGTTTGGATTACCATTGAAGATGATGGTCAAGGACTAAATAGAGAGAAAATCGTTAAAAAAGCTATTGAAAAAAACATTATCACAAGTGACAACCAACTTACAGACAATGAAGTATGGCAGTTAGTTTTTGAACCTGGCTTCTCTACTGCTGATCAAGTTTCTGATATTTCTGGTCGTGGTGTGGGCATGGATGTAGTAAAAAGAAACATCGAAAAGCTTAAAGGAAAAATAGAAATTCAAAATACCCCTGGTATTGGTTGCAAAATGATTTTAAAAATCCCTCTGACTCTTGCTATTATCGAAGGAATGTTAATTGAAGTTGGATCAAGGTTTTATACTATACCACTTCTTTCTATTAAAGAGTCTCTCAAACCAAAAAAAGAGTCTATTCATATTAACCCTGATGGACAAGAGGTTTTATCCTTAAGAGATAGCTTAATACCTATTATACGACTGCATCGTTTACATAAAATAGAATCCAAATACGACAAACTTGAAGACGGTATTTTAGTTATAGTAGAATCACACAAAGAAGTTTATGCATTACTTGTAGATTCATTACATGGACAACACCAAACTGTAATTAAACCTATTAGTGATTATCTTGGAAACATTCGTGGAGTCTCAGGTTGCACAATACTCGGAAACGGAAGCATTAGTTTAATACTAGATACCAGTACTTTAATCCAAATTATCCGAGACGATTATCAAAAATAGATAAGGACTTTGAAAATGACAAACGAAATCGAAAATTTAGAATTTGAAGAAGATACTCAAGAAGGTAAATTTTTAACTTTCAAAATAAATAATGAAGATTATGGAATATCTATTCGATATATCACTGAAATTATTGGTATTCAAAAAATTACCCCACTTCCTGACTTAGAAGGTTGTGTTAAAGGTGTAATCAATTTAAGAGGCAAAATAATTCCTGTTATTGATGTACGTATTAAATTTGGTCTAAGTGAGCTAGACTATCACGATAGAACCTGTATCATTGTAGTAAATATAAATAACAAATCTGTTGGACTCATCATCGATGAAGTTGCAGAAGTTGCTAATATTCCAAATAGTCTCATTGAACCCCCACCAAGCATTAACCAAGGTGGTTCTAGTAGATATATTGAAGGCATGGGAAAAATGAAAAATAGCGTTCTTATTTTATTAGATGTAAATAGACTTCTTTTTGAAGCCGAGGCAGAACAAGTTTCTCAAATAGTCTAAAAATTATTTACATTTTTTTGACTACTCCGCTATAAAATAAAGTTTTTCGCCTTCTACTTCTAAAGCTAATAATCGACATTTAGACATGTCAAATGGTATTTTTTCTTCATGTTTTGGAATACTTAAAAAGGTATTTTTCTCATCTGGAAATAATTCACTAACTATTCTTCCAGTAAAAGTATTTAAAAGCTCGGCCACAAAGTCTATTAAGATATCATCTGATATTTCCATGGATCCTGCATAAAGCATATCAGCCATTTCAAAAATCATTGTTTTAGGCATTACTAAACATAGTCTATGGTTTATTGGAGACTCAACATTTATTGAAAGGATAATCTCTTCTTTAGAACTTACATAGTTTTGGTCATCGCTCATCATTACTTCATAAAAAAGCATTTCTTCAAAGGTAAATTCACAAACAGATAAAACAATCTCTGCAAATTTTGGATGATCAAACATCTAAACTCCCTCTTCTACAACTTGTTTTAATGCTTCAAGTAATCTTGCAGGTGATATGGGTTTCATTAATACAGATGTATTCCCTAGTCTTTCTAAATCTTCTTCACGAAGTCTATTACTTGTACTAGTAATCACCAAAACAGGAATCCCAGTTGTTTGAGGACTCACTCTAATTTTTTTTAATAAATCAATGCCATTCATGATGGGCATATTAATATCAGTCACCAATAAATCTGGCACTCCATAATCACCTTTGATTAGATCTAAAGCTTCTTTACCATTAACAGCTTCAACAAATTCATGTTGATCATAACCACACATATTAAAACAGGTTCTTATAAACATCCTAGCTGTTTTAGAGTCATCTACTATTAAAATTTTTTTCATGATTTCCTTAGTCTTTGTAGACCTTAGCAAATTGTCTCTCTAATTCAAAAGATACTCTTTCTAAATCTGCTGCTTTTAAATCAAAGTATTTTTTATAATTTTCACTTAGTTCATAACTCATAGCATCAATACCTGTACTGCTTCCGGTCATAGAAGATACAAAATCAGCCATATGAATACAAAAAACCAAATGTCTAAATCCTTCTTCAGCCAAATCTGGATAATGGTAATACGAAATAACTTGGATTAATGAATCAGGAAAACTCCATTCATTTGCTAAATAATGCCCAACAGCACTATGATTAAAACCTACCAAGTCTTCTTCAAATTTTAAAAAGCAATTTTTACCTTCAGATTTATAAATTTCATATTTTTTTGAAACTTCATCAAAAGTATATTTTTCTTCAATACTTTTAGAAACTGCACTTTTACCTAAATCGTGTAATAGTCCACCAGTATATGCAACATCAACATTAATAGTTTGTCTTGAGTATGGAGCTAATAACTTTGCAGCAATTGCTGTTCTGAGTGAGTGTTTCCAAAGTCCATCAGGCTCACAAAAATAACCTGATAGCTTCTCTCCTAAATTTGTACCTAATTTCATAGCTAAACTAAATACTATTCTTTCTCCAAGTAGAGTAATTGCAGTATGCAGTGAGTCTATTTGATTGCTTAAAGAGTAAGCTGCTGAATTAATGATTTTTAAGATCTCAGCCGTTAAATGAGCATCTTCTGCAATGACCTTTACAATTGATTTCATTGTATAGTCTTCATCAGATGTAACTTCTAATAATTTTAAAATACTTTGTGATGGAGGAATTATTTCATCTAACTCTTCTTCAATATCCATACTTATTTTCAGGTTTATACTATTTTGCATATATCCAACCTCTTTACAGTCTTTTATTTTTTCAAATATCTATTTAGATGCTCTTCTAAGGCATCTTTTGACAAAGGCTTAGGAATAATAGCAGAAATCCCAGACTCTAATAACTGAGCTGTATCTTTAACAGTAACATAAGCAGATACCATGATAATTGGAATTTCTGAAAACCTCTCAGAATCTCTTAATTTTTGTGCAAGCTCATCGCCTGTAATATCAGGCATCATTCTATCAGTGATAACACAAGAAATATCTGAATTATCTTCTAAAATCTCCCATGCTCTTTGTGCATCACTAGTCTTAAAACCAATGTATCCCATTCTTTCAACCATTTTACAAGTCATAATTCTTGCGGCTTCTTCATCATCTACGATTAATATTTTATGCATTACAATACCTCTTTAATCCTTCAATCATAACTCTTTATCTTGTAGGCCAGGAGACTTCAAAATTACACGTCCACTGTCTACTTCTACAACAACACTTCTTGAATGACTACCACCAACATCTTCTGCAATTGCTCCTAATCTATATTTCCACAATAGCTTCTTTGTTGTTAATA
Source organism: Candidatus Cloacimonadota bacterium (assembly GCA_002402105.1). Lineage (GTDB taxonomy): Bacteria > Muiribacteriota > UBA6191 > UBA6191 > UBA6191. The sequence continues at coordinate 29,372 of NVVD01000008.1, read as the reverse complement.
TATTTCTTTTTCCTATGTTAAAAACTTTATTTTTATCTGCAACACAGGCTCCACCTGCCAATTTTACAATGATTTTACCCAATGTATTTGGGGCTACTAGGTTTTTCATTAGTTTTAAAACATATGGAATACCAGTATCAACAAAATATCCTGGTAATTTTTCAGCTTTTTCTCTATTTAATTTAGAATCTGGTAAAGCACAGTGAACCATTCCTACACAATGAGTTTTGGGATCCATTAAAATAATAGCCACACAAGAACCAAGAGCTAATGTTTCTATAATTTCACCAGGTTTATTTATAGTCCCAGCTTCACCTATTCCTAAGGTTAGTTTGCCCATATGTTACCAATCAGACTCTCTTAAATCTTCTACTAAAGCCATGACATGATTTCCAGAACCAGAGTCAAAAGCTATCTTTCTTCCTGTTTCTCCACCTATTTCACATATCGCTACTTTTAAATCTAAATATTTAAAAATATTTTTTGCTATCTCAATATTATCTATACTTAGCTTTCTTTGTGAAAAGGAAGATTTTTTTTGCACTGCGCCACCATAAAAGTTAACCACTATATCTTCACGTCTTGAGCCACTTTTAATAAAAAAAGTCACCAAAGTTGAGATGTTTGGATATGCAAATAAACAAGAAGTATTATCTTCAATTCTTCTAGAGTATTTGAAATATCCCATTCCACCTTGTCTTTTTTTTAAATCAAATAAAGTAAACACTATACCGTTTGTTACTACCGAATAAATAGTTTTTGCTTTTAATGGAAAAATTAAAAAGCCCGGTGATAATAAATACTCTTTGTTCTTAAAAAAAAACTTCTCTGATTTACGCCTTTCATTCATTTAGGCTCCAATTAAAACCTATAGATTTGTTTGCAAATAGAAACTTTAGTTAAAACTATGTCATGATAGACCTCTACATACAATACTTCAATAAATATTCTCATTTTTTTCTAATTTATGATCAATAAGACAGATACTCACTTTTTTAGAGGAAATATTATTTTTTTATAAAAAAAATAAAATATCATTGATAATTGTTAATTCTTGTTTATTTATGTCCGAATTAGTTCAAAACAGTATTTTAAGGACACATTATGAAAATTTCATTTTTTAAAACATACAAAACAAATCACAATAACTCTCTTACTACTAAAAAAATACAAGAGTTTGAATTTCAAGTTCCTAGAGCTTTAAGTCACTCTAAGAAAAAACAAAAAAGTGATGAACTTAAAGTTGGTTTTAATTCTGATTTAATTAAAATGTTAGACAAAAACCGTTCAAAATTACTTAAAAAAGATAATTTTAGTAACCCTCAAATTCAAAAAAGACTGCAAGCTTTACTTGGTAATAACCACTCCCTTAAAAGCAGTAAAATTCATAAAACATTAGATAAAATTCCATTAAAAAAATACTCTTCTTTAGATACCGAATTATTACAAGACCACGAATTAAAACTTCTTAAATATGTAGGTAATCATAAAGACCCATACGGAAAAATCCGAAATTTTAATAACATCTCTTTCTTAAAATAAGTTCTATTATGGTTTTTGCTATTTATCAACTATTGTACTTAGTACTAAGCCCTATCATATTACTTTTTTTACTCTCTAGAAAAGACACAAGAAAAAGAATCAAACATATGTTTGGCCTATTTGAAGAAGAAAACAAACAAGCATTCCCTGATAAAAATACTCTTTGGATTCATGCTGTTAGTTTTGGAGAGGCTAAAATAGCCTTAGAGTTTTTAAAACAAGGAATCCAATCAAATCAAGTTCCGAAAAGTATTTGTTTCACTACTACTATTGAAGACGCAATGATTTGGTTTCAACAAGAGTCTAAAACCTTGCTTTCTACACATAAAATCTACTACTATTTTTTGCCCCTAGATTTTTATCCTATCATTTCAAGTTTTATAAAAAAAATTAAAGCCAAAAGTCTCTATATTTGTGAAACCGATTTTTGGCCTGCTACTTTACGAGTTTGTAAATCTTCTCAAATACCCTGTTACCTCGTCAATGGAAGAATCAGTAAATCACTCTCCTCTAATTTTAGAAAAATTCAAAAAAGCTCTATTGAAACTTTACTAGCAATAGAAATGGCATTTGTTCAATACCCTAGTGACAAAGACAAATTAGCAGGGTTAATTAAACTAGACAAAATTTTTGTCCACGGAAATGCAAAGTTTGACCTTTTAAAAAGAGGCGTTCTTAATGGAAAATATCAAAGTCTTAAAAGTAACTCTAGACAGGTCTGTATTTTAGGAAGCTTTCACCCTGATGAATATCAATATTTTACCGACAGTTTTAAGAAGTTTCATGAAAAAATCTTATTCGTAATTGTACCCAGAAACCTCAATACTATTCCAAAACTTATAACAATTTTAAAAAAAAATAAACTTAGCTTTTCTCTCAGCTCAAAAATAGAACAATTAAAAATAAATGAAAACATTCTAATAATTGATGAAATGGGAGTTTTATCTCACCTGTATCAATATTCACAAATTAGTGTTGTAGGAGGAACCTTCAATCAGATTGGTGGCCATAATTTTTTAGAGCCTATTTTATACAAAAAACCTGTATTAATTGGACCATTTATTAGAAACTATCATCATGATGCACAAGAGTTTCTAAAATTACAATTCATTTGGCAAGTTAAAAGCTCTTCTGAAATACAAAAGTTTTTTTCTCAATATTTAAATAAACCCAAACCATTTATTGAAAAAAGCTTACAGGCCAATCAACATTTACAAAAATACCAAGGGGTTCTAAAAAAAACGTGGGAAACAATCAACTTAAAATAGTAATTATATTAGGCTCAAGTAAATGGGGTGGTGGAGAAAAGCACGTATATGATATTATCGAGCATCTTCAAAAAAAAATTCAATTTACACTTATCACCCAAACATCACCTATTTTAAAAGAAAAATTCTCAAAACTAAAAACTAAACATTTAGAATGGAATATGAATTTTAAATCTATTACTGATTTATTAGAACATAAAAAACAAATTTCATATCTTAATACTCAAAATTTTAGTGGAGTACATTGTCATTTAAATGATGCTAGCTTTATGCTATCAACCTATAGACCTTTTATTACAACAAAAATCTTATCCACCGTACATGGATTTTCTTCACATTTATACTATTTATTTCCTCACCATTTAATTTCTGTTTCGCAAGCAATTCATAATTATTTACTTAATTTTTCTAAAAAAAAATCAACTATTATATACAATGGAATTTCTAAAGAAAACATTATCAATAAACAAACTAAAGACTTACAAGCATATATTTTCGCTACAATTCACCCAAACAAAGGGCAAGAGTTTGTAACAAATACATTAAAAAATCAAAAACAAGATTCTAAAATCTGTTTCATCGGGACAGGGCCAAAAAAATATCAAAACCAACTAAAACAAGCTATTAAAAGTTCTAACAACGATAATATTTCTTGGATACCTCTCATCGGAGATTTAAAACAATATTACAAACAAGCCTCTTTTATTATTATTCCATCCTATAAAGAAGCCTTAAGCTATGTCGCTCTAGAAGCTCTTAATTTTGGGGTTCCTGTACTTGCCTCATCAACAGGAGGATTAAAAGAAGTTTTTGAACATGAAAAGCATGGACTGTTTTTTAAAGCAGGAGATAGCTCTAGCTTTTTACAAATGCTATCTTTAATGGAAAAAAATCATCTAATTTATAGAGGTTTTCTTAAAAAACAACCATTTTTAGATGAAAAAAAACATTTTAAAGTTGAAGAAATGTGTAATAAATTATACTCAAATTATATCGAGTACTTTTCTTAGAGCTTGTATGAAAAGTTTATTTTTTTACAGGAATAATTAATTTTTGTCCAATATAAACATATTTTTGTGCATCTAGTTTATTAAACTTAGATAGATTATAAAAATAAGATGCTCTACCTAGAAACATTTTAGATATAGAACTTAAAGAATCTCCTTTTTTTACTTTATACACCTTATATGAATACTTATTAATAGGGAACAAAGATATTTCACTTTCTATTTTAATCTGTTTCATCTGGTTAATTATATTAGATTTAATATTTTTCAAAATTAATTTTTGATTAGGATGTATAATAGCCTTCTTCAAAGAGTTCCACTCCATAATTTTTTTATACATCTCAGGTTTTTTATAAACTCTTCTAGCAATCAACAATAAAGACTCACCAGGTTTTACATAATAAAACATTTCCCCATTTTTTATTTCAAAGCTTTGTTGTTTTTTCATTTTATTTCTATTTATTTGGACTTGTGCCTCTTCAACTGTTACATCCTCTAACAAATCAAAGTTTACTGTTTCAACTTCATAATTAATATCTTCGTATTCTTCTTTATTGTTAGCTTCTTGGTAATTATCATTTTCATAGTTTTGTTCCATCTCTCTTTTCTTTTGAGTACTTCCCTTTAGTTGATCAAATAAAGCTCTAATTCGACTTAATCTCTCTTTAGACATACCTTGATTTCTCTTAGCTGAAAAAAGACAGTTTGACATCATTAAAAATACTAAAATAAAAGTTGAAATTTTCATTGGAAAACCTTTTTTGGTTGGATATATATATGCCCAAAACAGTAAAATTACTTGCATTTAGGTATAAACAAAAAAACCTTAAACATTTGAAGATCTTTTTTGTAAGTATATAATTTTTAGTAAAAATATACAAAAGGTTTCAAATTTTACTATTTTTTGTGAGTTTTAAAAAGTAAAAGCCTCTATTTATTCTTCAAAATGTTTGGTATTTTAAGTATCTTACCCACATATAATCGATCTGGCTTTATTGTAGGATTTGCTCTTTTTAACTTAGAGTAAGATATTTTGAAACGTTTAGCAATTTTTAAAAAAGTATCTCCAGATTTTATAGTATAGTTTTTATATTCAATTATAAACTTTGGGTATCTACTAATAATAGGTCTTTTAAGCTTTTCATAAAAAGAATTACCACTTACCTTTGGTAGACTTTTATATTTTTTCAAAAAGTTTACTACTCCTGTTGCAATCTTTTTAGACATTTCTCTTTGTGAACTTTTTTTATTAAAGTATTTTTCATCACTTTTATTTGTAATAAAGCCTAATTCAATTAAAACAGAAGGGGTTTCAATATTTTTTAAAACAACAAAAGCTTCTCTACGCACCCCTCTATTACGCCTACTTTTAATTTTTTTCATTTCAAAAGCTAAGGATTGAGCAAACAAAGCGCTATCATTCATGGTTTCATTTTGTATTAAATCATCTAAAATTTCATTCAAAATTTTTTGAGTCTTTTCTTTTTTTGTTGCTAAAATTTCGGGGACATCTACTTTTAAGCTCTTTGTTTTATAGTCTAAAGCTCCTTTTTTTGATATATAAAAAATTTCAAAACCACGAGCACTAGCTACAGAAGCATTCATATGAAGCGAAATAAAAACATCTGCTCCCGCATAATCATTAACCTTACCTCTATCTTCTAAAAGAATTTTATAATCTGAATCTCTAGTTAGATATGCTTTTAAATTAGGCTTTGAATTTATTTCTTGTTTTAATATCCTAGCTATTTTTAGAACTACATCTTTTTCATCACTATATGAACCATGAGCGCCAGGATCTTGCCCTCCATGCCCCGCATCAATACAAACAACAAAGTTTTCACCCAAAGGGTCTATTTCTGTTCTTGATAGGTAAGGACTTAAAAATAATATCTCTAGAGTTTTTCTATTATGAATGAGTCGTGTTTTTAAATTTTTGACTCCACGAGGATAAAATTTAAAACGTAAACCACTCTTATACTTTTTTATCCAAAAAGAAATTGCTAATAAATGGCTTAAATCTTGTCTTTCACCAAATTTTGAATTGATAGCATGAGGAACATAATAAACATGCGAATTTGCTTTTTCTTTTTTCAAAAAAGAGTAGTCTATTTTTTTATCAAAGTTTAAATGTATTTTTAAATATTTGTCATCTTGTAGACTATGCCAAGAAATTAAGCTAGCCTTTACAGCCCAAGCTCTACTACTTAATAAAAAAAAGATGAGTGTTATAAATTGTGTTTTAATCACGAGTAATTTTCTCTTTTTGAACAGAAATATATAGATTTTTTGAATAATTGTTCAATTTTCTACATTTTTGGTCAAAAAATCAAGTAAAAAGAAAATAATCATTGATTTTTTTTACTATCAAGAGTAATATCCAAAATCCAATCTGACCTTTGTATTGCAAAGGAAATGTTGTATACAAAGATTAAAGGAGATTACAATGGCAAGAAAATGTTTCTTGAGTGGAAAAAAAGCTGTTACTCTAAAAAGAGTTTCTCATTCACATATTCGAACAAATCATAAGTTTAAACCAAATCTTCAAACTGTAACTATCGTAGTTGGAAACAACAAGAAAAAAGTTAAAGTTTGTACTAAAATGATTAAAGCTGGTAAAACTATTGGTCTCAAAATTACTAATAAAGAGTATAAAAGAGCCAAAAGATCTACTAGTGGTTTAATTGGATAATTTGAAGCTTTAAAAAAAGAAGAGCTAATTTATAGCTCTTTTTTTTTGCCCTTTTGAAATATACCACTTAACTTTATTATCTATTATTAAGGCTAGTTAAAACCTTACCACATCAAATTCTTTAAAAACTCTTCTAAGTCTATTACTTTCACCAAATCCAGTTCTTTTGGCTGTCTTAAACCTTTAACCAATTGAAACCCCTGTACATTTAATTGACTTGAAAAAGATAATAAAGGTTTAGAAAAGTTTCTATCCGAAGTTTTTACCTCAGCTAAATAATCTATCTTTTGATTATTAGCAACCAAAAAATCCACCTCTTTTTTATCTTTTGTTCTTAGGTAATGTAAAGAAAAGTCTTCACCCTCTGAGTCATTACGAGCTAAGCTACTTTTATATAATGAAAGAGCTACTAAATTTTCAAGCTTTGCTCCCTTTACATCACCTTCTTCAACCAAAGAAATATCATAAAAGTAAACCTTTGGTTCTTTTAAAATTGAACGAGATATTTTTTTTGAGTAAGGTCTTACCAAAAAAATTATAAATAAATTTTCTAACACTTCTACATAACTTTTAACTGTATTTGATGAAATTCCTATATCTTTTGCAATATTGGAGTAAGATATTCCACTACCAACCCTGCGCCTTAATATTTCAAATACATTTATTAGACTTTTAAAATCTAGAATATTTTTAAAATCTAAAGCATCTTGCCTTATTGCAGTATCAATATATTGTTTTTTCCACCTTTTAGCTGTAAAATTTGAGGATAGTAATGGTTCTGGAAACCCACCCTTCTCTAATAAATCATCTAGTGTAAATGACTCATTTATTAACTCTTTTAAACTAAAGGGTAATAAATGATGAAGAAAGTACCTGCCAGCAAGTGAATCCCCAGCATGACGAAACACCTCTAATCTAGCAGACCCTGTTACTAAAATATTCATTTTAGATGTATCAAAAACTCCTTTTAAAAAATTTTTCCAATTTTTCATTTTATGAATTTCATCAAAAATAATTAAATCTAAATCTTTTGGCCATTCATGCTTTTCGATAATTTCTTTATCTTCATAATAGTCATAATTTAAATATTGAACTTTTTCAAAGCTTTTCATAATTTCTTTTGATAAACAAGTTTTACCAACCTGTCGTGGCCCCACTAAAAAAACCATTTTATTCTTTAAATCATTTTGAATTATTTTAAATTGTGCTCTTTGAATCATATTGTACCTTTTATTTATTATACAATATTTATCGACTATTTTGCAATCAACTTAAAAATAGTCGCGACTATATTTAAATCTGGTTTAGAATAGTCGTAAAATTAAGGCTTTTTACACAGTGAAGTTATAAATATTTTTATTCTCAAGCATATAATAAAACTTTCTTAGATGATTTTATCAATTTATAAAAAATAAAAACCCCTAAAATCAACTCTGGCAACATAAAGGTAAAGTTATACCAAAATGAAAAAGTAATAGCCTTTGACATAAGCATACCATCACTAAAAAATAAAACTCCTGAAAGCACATGAAAGCAAAACCTTAAAAAATAAGCTAAACAAATGGATACAAGCGGTATTTTTTTTAAAAAGCCAAACGCCCCTAGAGAAATAAAAGCTAATATATAATCACAAACAAAAGGATAAACCCCAATTGCTACTCCGCCAGCTAAAAAGGAAAGGATACCAAAGTTTAAACCTGCCATCATTCCTATTTTAGGGCCAAGTCTCAAGGCGCAAATACAAATCGGAACCCCAGAGCCCAAAGTAACAGAGCCACCAACAGGTAAACGAAATATCGTAAACTGAGATAATACAAATGCCATAGCAACAAATAGAGCTGCTTCAATATATTTACTTACTGGTCTTTTATCCATTTAACTCTCTTTTTTAACGAATGTACATGAGAATTTATAGAAGGTCAAACTACATAAAAAAACACCCAAGATAAGCCATACTTACCTTGGGTGTTTTATATATTAAATCAAATTTATAATTTAATTTCTAGAAGTCGTTTTCTTCTACTTCTTGAGCAGATAACGAAAATCTTCCTTGTCTATCTTTTTCAATTAATTTCAATGAAATTTGATCTCCCTCTTGTAAGACATCACTTACAGAATTTAATCTACCTTTCTTAGAAATTTTAGAAATATGTAAAAGGCCTTCTTTTCCTGGTAGAAATTCACAAAAAGCACCAAAATCAGTGATTCTGATTACTTTACTTTCGTAGATTCCGCCAACTTCAGGGTCTGTAGTCATACTCTTAATAAATCCGTATGCTCCATCACCTTTTTCACCGTCACTTGCTAAAATTTTAACAATTCCACGGTTATTTGCTTCGTCTTCTGATATTTCAATTTTACAATCAAACATTTCAGAAATCTTACGAATCATCTTTCCGCCAGGCCCTATGATTTCTCCAATTTTTTCTTTTGGAATTTCAATCATTAAGATACGTGGAGCACATGATGCGATATCTTCTCTTGGTTTTGCAATTGCACCAGTCATAGATTCTAAAATCTCAAGTCTAGCTTTTTTAGCTTGCTCAAGAGCCTTTTCCATGATTTCAATTGTTATACCTTCAATTTTGATATCCATTTGAAGTGCAGTAATACCTGTAGTAGTACCAGCAACTTTAAAATCCATATCTCCGTAATGATCTTCTGCACCTTGAATATCAGTAATAACTGTAAATTCACCAGAAGCTTCATCCATGAAAAGGCCCATTGCGATTCCAGCTACAGGAGCCTTAATAGGAACTCCACCAGCCATCATAGCCATGATACCAGAACAAACAGTAGCCATTGAAGAAGAACCGTTTGATTCCATAATCTCAGAAACTAATCGAATAGTATAAGGAAATTCTTCTTGTGAAGGTAAGATAGCTCGAATAGCTTTTGAAGCTAACTCGCCATGACCGATTTCTCTTCTACCTGGTCCTACAAATCTTCCACATTCTCCAACAGAGAAAGGAGGAAAATTGTAATGTAGATAAAATGGCTCTCTTGAACTTTCATCAAGTCCGTCTACAAATTGTGCATCGTCTCCGCCACCAAGTGTTAAAACACCAAGTGATTGAGTTTCACCACGAGTAAATAAAGCACTACCATGTAATCTAGCAAAAATATCAATTTCACTATTTAAAGCCCTTAATTGATCAACCTCTCGGTTATCGATACGTTTTTTATCTACAACAATCATTTTTCTGATTACATCATACTCAATGTCATGTAAATACTCATGTACTAAACCTTTTAAACTTGCGTCAGCTTCAAATCGCTCAGCAAAACTTGCATCAATAGCAGCTTTAATCTCAACGCTTTTTCCTTCTCGTTCTAATTTAGAAGAGATTTCAAAAGAAGCCTTAAATGGCTCAAAATATGCTGCTACTAGCTCACTATACAACTCTTCATTACGAACAGGTGCAGTAAAAACTTGCTTTTCTTTTCCGACTTTAGCAACTAACTCTTCGATACATGAGCAAATGATTTTAATATTTTCATGAGCAAACTTTAGAGCCTCTAAGTATTGATCTTCAGACAAGATATTTGCCTCAGATTCAACCATAGTAATCGCTTTTTTTGTACCTGCAACCATTAAATCTAAATCACTCTTAGCCATTTGATCTGTAGTTGGGTTACAAATTAATTTACCATCTACTAAACCAACTCGAACTCCTCCGATTGGTCCATTAAATGGAGAGTCTGAAATTGACAATGCAGCAGATGCAGCATTAATAGCCATAATTTCAGGTCTATTTTGACCATCATAAGCTAAAGCTTGTAGAATAATCTGAGTTTCATTTTTATACTTGTTAGGAAAAAGAGGACGAATTGGTCGATCAATCAATCTAGAAATCAATGTTTCTTTAGTCGTTGGTCTAGCTTCTCTTTTGAAAAATCCACCTGGGATTTTACCTGCAGCATAAGTTTTTTCTCTGTAATCAACAGTCAAAGGAAAGAAATCTTGTCCTTCTCTTGCAGTTGTTTTTGCACAAGCACTACCAAATACTACTGTTTCTCCAGCCTCAACGACTACAGACCCACCAGCTTGACGAGCAATTTTACCCGTACTAATGCTAAAACCTAATTCTTCACATACAATTTTTGTTTCATTAAACATGTTGCCCTATTACTTTCTTATTTCAAGACGTTTGATCAATGTTTTATATCTAGCTTCACTTTTTCCACGTAGATATTTAAGAAGACTTTTTCTTCTTCCGATAAGAACCATTAATCCTCTTCTTGAGATATGATCATGGTAATGAGTTTTGAAATGCTCTGTTAAAGCTTTGATTCTGTGAGACAAAATAGCAACTTGAACTTCTGGAGAACCTGTATCACCCTCAGCTGTTGCGTACTCTTTAATTACTTCTTGTTTCTTTTCTTTTGAGATAGACATTTTTGCCTTTTCCTTTTACTTTAAACCTAAGCTTTACTTGCTTAGTTTCATGTCAAACATTTAATATGCTTGGGTATCTATATATTACATTATTGTGTCCAAATCAAAAAGACGATACCAATCTTTTCAAAATTAAATTTGAACCTCGCATTATAAGCCAGATTACCCGCCCTAAGTAAAGGGTTTTCCATTATTTACTACTTCAATAAATACACACTTATTGTTTGTTTTTGTTGTTTTTTGTTTGTTTTTTAATTTTTTTTCATTATTTGAAGGTATTTTGCCGATAAGTAATATAATGAAATCATATCCATTTATTTATAAAGACAAACAAATCAATTTTCGCTTTCCTGTTCATAGAATTGCACTTGAATGTAACTACAATCAAGCCGTTATTTTAGAGCATACCCGAAGTGAATCTGAAAAGTTTGCTCGTACTCCTTACTGGATTCAATGCCCACGTTTAATAAGTGCTGTTCATAGAATCGAAAGCAAGGGGTGGATTAAAATTCTAGAATCATTTGTTCAAGGCCCCTACCAAGAGAAGTGGAAACAATTTACAAATGAAGTTCCACAAATTTTAAAAAATACCTTAGATGAAAAGTACTACCTAGCTTTAGAGGCAGAAAATCGCTTAAATGTAGCAGGAGTACAAAATCCTTTCCATCTAAAGTGCCTACATTCACATTATGGGTTTTATCTAGTTCATAAAAAAGGGTTTGTAGGAGAGTTTATTCATGGGATGATTCTTTGGAAAATGAAAAGAGAAAAAAGTAATCCCCTTGGCACATATTGTGAAGCTAATTTCTTAGAATGTGAGGAAGAAAATGATTAAAGGATTATATACCTCTGCAATGGGAATGCTTATGCAAGAAGCATCCTTAGCCATAACGACAAATAACCTAGCTAATGTAAATACAACTGGTTATAAAAAAGAAAAAATTACCTTTGAAGAGTTTCCAAATATTTTAGAGCAAAGAATCAATGACACTAAAATTGCTGATGGGCAAAAGTTTTACAAGGCCCCAAGAGTTGGACGAATGGGAACAGGTGTCATTTTAGATCGAGTTACCACAGATCATCAAGAAGGCTCAATGTCTTCAACAGGTAATGCAACAGACTTTATGATTCATGGTAAATCATATTTTGCCCTACAAACACCAGATGGCATCCAGTTTACTAAAGACGGACAGTTTCATGTAAACTCTGATGGGTACCTAACAAACAAACAAGGATTTCGTGTACTTGGCTATAGGGGAGTGAAACCAACTTCGCCTATGATTAGTGAAGATGGTACACCTGCCACTTGGTTAAACCCAATTAAAATTTCTACCCCTCTAGGACTAACTGTTGATGTTAATGGGCAAATGTACAAAGACAATCAAACAATTTCTCAAAGTTTGTTAAGCGTTAGTTTTAAAGATACAAATCAAATAGAAAAAGTTGGACACAACAACTATAAAAGAATCAGTGGGGAAGTTTTAGTTAATAAAAAAGACGAAATCTCACAAGGATACTTAGAAAAGTCAAATATAAATATAGTCAATGAAATGGTAAATATGATTAAAATTTCTCGTGCATATGAATCTAATTCTAAAATATTAACAGGAATAGACGAATTACTCGGTAAAGCAGTTAATCAAATCGGAACCTTAAGATAGGAGTAATATTATGATGCGAGCACTTTATATTTCAGCAACTGGAATGCAGGCACAAGATAAAAATATATCAACAATTACACAAAATTTATCAAACATTAATACCAATGGTTACAAAAAAAGAGTCACTAACTTTGAAGATCTTTTATATCAAACTCTGAGAGAGCCTGGTACTGAATTAACTGATGGTATATCAGCTCCAACTGGTATCCAACTAGGTAATGGGGTTAGAGTGACTGGCATTTCTAAAATAAACACCCAAGGTGGTTTTCAAATCACTGATAATCCTTTTGATTTAGCTATCGAAGGAGAAGGTTTCTTTCAAATCCAACTACCTAACGGAAGCATCGGATATACAAGAGATGGTGCTTTTAGACCAGATGCAAATGGCCAATTAGTAAATGCTTCTGGTTTATTACTTGACCCACCAATTACTGTTCCTCAAGATGCAGAAAGTGTTACTGTTGGTACAAATGGTGTTGTATCTGTTATTCAGGGTGACAATCAAGCTGCTGTTCAGGTTGGACAAATTCAAACTGTTAGATTTATAAACCCAGGTGGAATGAAAAACCAAGGAAGAAATATTGCAACAGAAACAATAGCATCAGGAGCTCCACTTCAAGGAACACCAGGTCAAGGAGAGTTTGGCACTATTGCACAGGGAAGTTTAGAGACATCTAATGTTACGGTTGTTGATGAAATGGTAAACTTAATTACAGCTCAAAGAGCTTATGAATCAAATTCTAAGGGCATTCAAACAGCCGACTCCATGTTACAAACCGCCAATGGTTTAAAACGATAATTTAAACAAAAGAGCTTCCTAAAATTAGGAAGCTCTTCTAATCTTCATGATTTTTGTACAACAATAAATCAATTCCTAGTTAGAAATATAATAATGGAAAGTAAATATTTATATTCTAAATTAGAATCTTTTCGTGGTTTAGCTGCATCTATGATTGTTTTATTTCATAGTCCTTTTCGCTTCTCTGAAAATTATTCTCAATTTTTTAATCATTGTTATTTATTTGTAGATTTCTTTTTCATTTTATCTGGCTTTATAATATCTCACAGTTATTACAATAAAATATCCACAGGCCTAAAGTTTAAAACTTACATTCTAAAACGCCTCATTAGAATATACCCATTACACATATTTTTTCTAATTTTTTGGGTATTTCTAAGTCTACTTAATTATTTACTCTATTCAAAGTTTTTTCTGCCTGAAAATAATCATCTAGCTAGCTTCATTTCAAATTTACTTTTACTTCATTCTACTGGGATTCATGATTACCTTAGCTGGAATAAACCGAGCTGGAGTATTAGCTCTGAACTAATTATCTATATAATGTTTTTCTATACTAGCTATTACCTAGATAAAAAAAACAGTCTTTTAATTCCTATTGTTATTTCATGCTCTATCTACCTTCTATTACTATTTTATCTATCACCAAATTTAAGCAATACATTTCAATTTGGATATTTAAGAGCTATAGCTGGATTTTATTTAGGAGTCTTTATCTATAGAATAAAAGTAAATCATTTAAAAGAAAGCGGCCTAAATAATAAGTATTTTGAACCTATATCTATACTTTTATCTTTAAGTACTATTAGTTTTTTTTACTATTCAATACATATTAAATTTTTATGTCTTTTATCATTTGGATTTCTACTGATTATTTTTTCTAAAAAAGAATCTTCCTACATAGGACTTTTTTTAGAGAAAAAACAAATTGTATTTCTTGGGAAAATTTCATATTCAATTTATATGAGTCATTTTGCTGTAGTTATTTTTTTCAAAAACTATAGTTCTCTTCTTTTTGGGCAATCCATAAAACACTACCCCTTTCTTGCTAATTTAATAATGCTACTAACAATATATGTTATCTCATATTTTTTATATTTTTTTATTGAAAAAAAGACAGTTAACTTTATTAAAAAGTAATTAATGCTGTTTTATGCCAATAATAAAAGTAGCACGAGAAGCTTTTGCTAAAGGAGAATCACCATCATTGTCATAATCTAAGCCAACTAAAAACTCTTCGTCTTTAGATACAAAGAACCTAAATTTAAAATCAATATTATTACCTTCAAAGTTTGGGTCAAACCTTAACATATGACCACCAACTCCAGCTAAACCACCTTCAACTCGAGTAAAATTAGTTTCTCTATCTGCCAAATCTATAATATTTTTTAAAGTCACTCTACTACCCGTAAAAGTTAAACTCCCCTGTTGAATTATTTCAGATAAAACCAAACCTGTTCTGTTTACAGTTGATCTATTTGATGTTGGGCTAAAAGCTGTCCATTGAGACACATTATAAGTCGCATTAAATGTGCTTTTTTCACTTGTTTTCATTAAAATAGAGAGTCTATCATTTAAGGCCCCCGTACCACTTGGTGAAATAGCAATACTCTCATTAACACCTACATGCCAGCTCGAATTTAAAAATAACAATCTATCTCGATCACTATTTAAAGTAATATTAGAAGTTTGAACTTTTATAGCACTCGCAGCAACATTACCCGATATGGTGGTCGAAAATCCATAACCTTCTGAAACCTCCCCAAATTCTTTCACTACATCATAAGACAAACTTAATTGAGCAACGACACCTTTGCCAGCAGAACTTAAACTAATAAAACCCCAATCTCCTACAAATAAAGAAGTAGAAAGAACCGATTTTTTTGTTGATTCAATAAACACCCCTAGTACTGGGCTTGTATTTTTTAAATTATCTAAAGAAAATACCCCTACAGCCCCATCTGGAGTTACAGCTAAATCTGTTAATTGATTAGCACTATTTGAAGTTGACAAAGTAATAGTACCTAAACCATTCTTTAAGCTATTTAAGTTATAACCCTTTAATTTAATATTTTGATCTTGCTCAAAAATAGAGGGATTATTTCGCACTTCGTTTGTATTAAAGTGAATAGAAAAATGGTCAAATAGATCTAAAATAGCACTTCTTGCTGGAGAGTATTGGACAGAAATTAAGTCATAATCCTTACCTTCAACCGATGAGTTACTTAAAACAGGCACAATTTGTGTAGGAACAGAAAAATCTCCACCACCGCCACTTCCACCACAACCAACTAGTGTAAGTAAAATCGTTAAAACAAACAAAAATTTTAAATAAAGCATACAAACCTCTAAAAGATATATAATAATTTGTCAGATTTTCCCACTATTTATTGTATACTGCAAGGTATTTTTGAATCAAATCAGCTTCACTATAGTGAATCTACTATTAATTAAAGACAAGTATTCTATGGAAAAACTCACAATTACTGATATCAATGGCTTTGGAGACGGAGTCACAAGACTAGATAATAAAGCTATTTTCATTCCAAAAGCCCTCCCTGAAGACCAGATAAAAATAACAAATATCCAAGACTTTAAAAGATATTCCAAGGCCCAAGTTTCTGAACTAATAATAAAAAGTCCTCATAGAGAAACCCCTTTTTGCGAACACTTTAATAATTGTGGTGGGTGCCAAATTCAGAATGTAAAATCAAACTCATACAAAAGTATAAAACTCAAAATTTTTAAAAACTTATCTCGCTATGTACTAAAAGATAGGGTCGAAAATATAATTATAGGAGAAAATAAAACAGAGTTTAGAAATAAAGCAGTCTTTAATTTTTCATTAGATAATTTACAGCTCTATTATCAAGGCATTAATAATGAAGAAATTATTATTAATAAATGTGAGATTCTTGAAAAATCTCTTCAACAAGTTTTAAGTCTTTTACAAAAAACACTAATCAACTATCCACAATTAAAGGATCAAGGACTTAAAAAAGTATTACTTAAGTCCTTACCCAATCAAAAACCTATCTTAGGATTTGACATTAAAAAGCACCCTTCTAATCAAAGTCTATTGCAAGAAATATCTCTTGAAATTAAAGACTCTATTTCTGGAATTTTTTACTTTCATTCCCCTTCTAGTCATTTTGCAGTAAGTCAACCAACATGGCTAATTAAACCTCAAAATCCATATGAAATTATCTTAGATATAAATGTTCCTTATTCACCTGAAATGTTTTTTCAAAGTAATCGTGAAATAATGACATTAATTTATCAAGAAATTTCTCAATGGGTTCTTGAATCAAAATCAAAAAATATATTAGATTTATATACAGGAGTAGGTGGAACACTTTTTTGCATGCAAAACCACATTGATTTTGGCTTAGGATTGGAAGTAAACTCTAGTTCTATTAAGATTGCTAAATCAATAAAGTCACAACAAAATTACAAAAATTTAAGTTTTCAAACAGCCAACCTACCTAGAGGACTAAAAAGCGCCCTAAGAAATCAAGCACACTTTGATTTATGCGTTGTAAATCCCCCCAGAAAAGGACTTGGTCAGAAAATGATAAAAGAAACTATTTCTCACCTACCCGATAAGATTATTTACTTGTCTTGCAATCCTTCTACTCTTGAAAGCGATTTAAAACAATTTGAAAAAGAAGGTTACCAACTCTTAAAATGTAAAGTCTTTGATATGTTTCCGTGGACAAACCATTTTGAGACACTTACCTTGATTCAAAAGAAATAAGTTGACACTTTTTAAAAAACTCTTATACTCACCACACCTGTTTATTTTAAAAACTTCTGTTGGAGAGAAAATTGTCAATGATCGTAGCTATTGATGGACCTGCAGGTGCTGGTAAAAGCACTATTGCAAACAAACTATCTAAGATGTTAAACATACATCATATGGATTCTGGCGCCATTTATCGTTGTTACACTTTAGCAGCAATGCAAAGCAATACAAATACAAAGTCTCAAACAGAAATGCTTAAACTTGTTAAAGAGTCTAATGTAAGAGCTGACTACTCTACAATACCTGCAAAATTTTACTTAAATAATGTAGAAGTTGGAGAGTCAATTCGAGAAAATAAAATCTCTTCACAAGTTTCTTTTGTAGCCACTCATAAATGTGTTCGCGACGCTGTTGTAAACAATTTACGAGAAACTTCAAAATCTCATAGCTTTGTTGTTGAAGGAAGAGACATTGGTTCAGTAGTTTTTCCAAATGCTGAACATAAATTCTTTTTAACAGCATCTATAGAAGTCAGAGCAAAAAGAAGATTTAGTGATTTAAAGTCAGCAGGTGAAGAAATTAGTTTTGAGCAACTGTGCCAAGATATTGAAAAAAGAGACCATATTGACTCAAGTAGAGACATTGCTCCCTTAATTCAAGCAACAAATGCTCAACTAATTGATAGTAGTAACATGAATATAGACGAGGTTGTTGAACACTTAAATAAAGTTATCAACCCTCTTTAATATGCCCATTCATGGGGGTTAATCCATGAATATTTTTAATTTTGAGGTGATTCAACATGACAGATGAAAATCTAAATGAAGAAGAAATTATCGTCGAAGAGTCTATGGACGACTTCGAAGAGCTCTGGTCGGAGAGCTTTGTACCTGCAACAGTCGGAAGAACGTATGTAGGAAAAATTGTAAGAATTGATGCTAAGGATGTTTACTTAGACATTAGTTTTAAAAACGAGGGAATTGCTCCCTTAGTCGAGTTTTCAAGGGATACTTTACCTCCTGCTTTAGGGCAAGAAGTAGAAGTTATGGTTATGAAGAATGATGAGGATGCTCTTATTCTTTCTAAATCAAAAGCAGAAGCTGCTAGAGCTTGGAAAATCGCTGCTGAAGCATACGAAACTAAGAAAATTGTTCGTGCTAAAGTACATAACAAGGTTAAGGGTGGATTAAACGCAGATTGTAATGGTCTAAAAGCATTTATTCCTGGTTCATTAATGAGCCTTCATCCTGAATATGATCTTGAAAAATACGTTGGAAAAGAATTTGATTTTCAAATCATTGAATTTAACAAGCGTAGAAGAAACATGGTTCTATCACGTAAAATGCTTCTTCAAGAAGAGAGAAGAAAAAATATCGAGCATATTTTTGAAACTCTTAAAGAAGGAGATATCTGTGAAGGTATCGTTAAGAATATCACAGATTACGGTGCCTTTGTTTCCATCGTTGATGGACAAATTGACGGACTATTGCACAAAGCAGATATGTCTTGGGCACACGTTAGATCAGTAAACTCTGTTTTAAGTCTTGGTGATAAAATTCAAGTAAAAATCTTAAGTATTGACCGAGATAAAGAGAAAATTTCTCTTGGTGTTAAACAACTTAGTGATGATCCTTGGAACAACATCGAGAAAAACTTTGAAGTTGATTCTAGACATCAAGGAAAAGTTAAGAACATTACACATTTTGGTGTATTTGTTGAATTAACAGAAGGCGTTGAGGGCTTAGTACATGTTAGTGATATTTCATGGACTCAAAGAATCAAGCACCCAGAAGAGCTTCTAAAAATTGGTGATGAGGTTGAAGTAAAAATCTTAAGCTACGAAAAAGAAACTCGAAAAATCGCTCTTGGAATCAAGCAATGTGCTGAAGATCCATGGGAAGCTGTATTTGATAAACATGAAGAAGGCCAAGTAATAACTGGTGATGTTAAAAACATTACTGACTTTGGTGTTTTTGTTGAAATCGAAAACGGCATTCAAGGTTTAGTTCATATTTCTGATTTAAGCTGGTCAAATAAAATCAACCACCCTAAACAAGTTATTGATTTAAATCAAAGTGTTACTTGTAAAATCATCTCTATGAACAAAGAGTCTCGAAAAATTTCTTTAAGTATTAAAGAAGTTTCTGAAGATCCATGGACTGATGTTGCTGGTACTTTTCCAATCGGAACAACTGTTAAAGGTAAAGTTACTGGATTAACTAACTTTGGTGCATTTGTAGAAATCGCAGAAAATGTTGAAGGAATGATTCATATATCTGACTTCGCATGGAACAAGCATTATGATAATGCTAGTGATTTTTTAACTGTTGATGCAGAAGTTGCGTGTAAAATTCTTGAAATTGATCCTTCTTTAAGAAAAATCTCTTTAGGAATTAAGCAACTAACAGAAGAGCCATGGACAAGAGCTACTAAAAACTTTCCTGTTGGAACAGTATTTAGTGGAAAAATCAATAATATCACTAACTTTGGAGCTTTCATAAGCCTTGAAGATGGTATTGATGGATTACTTCACGTAAGTGATATCTCATGGACTGAAAAAATTGAGCATCCTTCTGATAAGTTTAAAGTTGAAGATGAAATTAAAGTAATTGTTCTTGCTATTGATGGCACTCAAAGAAAAATTTCTTTAGGTCTAAAGCAACTTTCTGATGATCCTGTTGAAAAGTATTTTTCAACAAACCCTTTAAAGTCAATTGTTGAAGTTGAAGTTAAAGAAATTTTAGCTGACGGCTCTGCTGTTTTAAAGCTAAATGATAAGGTTGATGGACTTGTTCTTGCTAAACAAATGAATAAAGATTTATCTGTTGGTGATACAACTCCTGCTAAGTTGGTAGAGTTCAACACAAGAGAAATGAAAATTCTTTTATCTGTTAAACAAGCAGAAAGAGATTTAGAAAAATCTACTGTTGCTGAATACAACAAAGCAAATGACCAAAAAGTCGAAAAAGAAGCTCCAGACGTTAATGATGCATTAGCAGCATTAAAAGCTGAGCTTGAAAGTGAAGAAAGAGGAAACTAATCGTTTCTAATTTAGGAGATTTAATCTCCTATTGATTCACTATTATAAATTGACCACTAAACTTTTAGTTTAGTGGTCTTTTTTTTATGAAAACATACTAAATTATACCTAACAAACAAAAAGGCAGACAAAATGATTTAATATGTCCCATCTTTTGTCACAAATGGCCAATAAGATAATGGTTTAAGAATACAAACCTGTCGATGTATTACACAGTAGTTTAAGAATTTTAGTTATTGTATTGTATGGGGGGGGAGCGTTTATGAGCGATGTTTATAAAGTATGCTCGTGTGGACTAGAATTTGTAACCTTAGACGACTTTTTAGCAAACACTAGAAAAATCGGAGTTGTACCAACACTCCACTTTATGGAAGAAGATTTAGAGTTAAGAAACTGTACTTCTTGTTTAACAAGTTTATCTAGAAAAATTCCTAAAAAGCAAAAAGAGAGATGTGCTTAAAAAGGTTTCAAATATTTTTAAAATTTTAACCCTGTCAGGTTAAAAATGTAATAAAAAAGCTCCAAATTAATTTGGAGCTTTTTTATTTCTTATTTTAAAATTACCTATTAAATATACTCTTTAAAAAGCTCTTTTCTTGGTGAAGCGATAACAACTTTAGCCACTACCATACCACGTTTAGATGCAGCTTCTGTAGCAACATCAATACTAGCCGTTACACTAGACAAATCACCTGTAATCATCATAAAGCCTTTTCCGCCTACGGCCATCGCTAAATGGACTCTAAACAACTTGCCATCACTTGTTTTTGCAGCAGCATCAGCAGCTTCTACAATACTTGCAACAGAGAAAGTTTCTAAAACCCCTAATGCTCCCATATCTTCTTTTTCAAGATTGATAGACCCACCGATTGCTTTAAAAACATCTCCATGAATATTTGGAATAACCAATTCTTCAATCAAAACACCTTTAGCCTTATCGATACCATGAGCTACAGATGCTTGAACCTCAGAAACCTGTCCAGCAATTACAATCATAAACTTACCTGAACAAATACTTCGAGCTGTCATTAGTTCAACATCTGCTGCTTTTAACATAGCATCTTGAACTTCATAACCCCTAGCTATTGAAGAAACCTCTAATAAACCAATTGCATTATGTGCCATAATTACCCTTTAATATGTATATAATCATCAACTTTAACAACTTCGCCACCTATACTTGCATGAATAAAAGCACCTAATTTTGATGGATTTGGACGACCAATAATTTGGCCTTCTTTGACATTATCTCCAACCCTCACAATAGCATCAGCTGGAGCACCAATATGCTGTGATAAAGGTATTTTAACAAACTCTGGCATAAGAATATAATCTAACATCGGAGCCTTATTTTCAAATTGATCAATTTCAATTTTTCTCATTAATTTAGGAATAGGAGCTTTTCTATAATCAAGCATAGGATGATGCTCTACATCCCCAGGCTTAAAACTTAAGCGCTCTTCTTTTGACTTTTTCTGGATCATTCTCTTTAAGTCAGTAGAAACATTTTTTGGGTCTAAGTCTTCAGGGCAAGCATAAAAACTACATAAATTGCACTCACAACAAAACTCTGCCCCTGCGATTAAACTTTCGACTGTAACTTCAAATGCCTTATTACGCATATTTTTATGAGGTTCAATTGGGTGACCAAGTAAATATCTTGGACATAGCTCAGTACAAAAATTACACTGGTCACAACTAGCTTTAGCAATTTTATCATACTCAACTTTTGGTCTTAAATATTTTTGAATTAAAGAGTGAGAGCGATCAAGAACAATCAATCCACCAGTAGTTTTAGTTACAAGCTCAGAAAAATCGTCACTAAAACGACCCATCATAGGACCACCAACTAACATAACAGGATCATTACACTTTGATCCACCAGCCAGCTTTATACAATCTGCTAAAGTCGAACCAATTGCTACTTCTAATGAAATAGGTTTAACAACGTCTCCAGCAACACTTAAAAAAGATGTAGTAACTGGCTTTTTACGAGCTACATTTAACATTGTTTCAACATTTGATACAATACAGCCTACAGTTAAAGGTATATTACCAGGAGCAACAACCCTACTGGTAGTATCATATACTAAACTAAGCTCATCACCAGCAGGATAATAATTACCTAGTTCAGAAATTTCCATATTTTCAAGCAAATGCTTACGAGTTATATCAACAACATCTTTATACTTACCCTTAATACCAATAATGCCACGTTTAGCACCAACAAGGTCCATGATAATTTTAAGACCTTCGATACATTCATTTGGGTACAATCTTAATAGCTCTTTATCTTTATGCAATAAAGGCTCACACTCTGCCCCATTCATGATGACAATTTCAGCCTTAGCATCAAACTTTACATGAGAAGGAAAGCCAGCACCACCAGCACCAACAATCCCCCATTTTTTTATATTTTCAATTGTAACCATATTTTCATCCAATATTGATATTAAAGTTTTTAAAGGGTGCATGAAAAGTCTCTTTTAAGCGAAAAATATCTCAAATATACCCTCTTAGACATTATATATTAAATAAATTAATATTTCTAAGACGAGCAATAACTATCTCTTTTCAAAGAAAAATAGATTTCTTTCGATTTCTTGGTCAGCATAAGATATTTTAAAGTTTTTATTAATAGCTTTATTAAAAGATTTTTTAGAAGCTGCCTTTCTACACAAATTAAACTCGTTTGGTAAAAGCTCTGGCCCTCTTGGCAATAAAATATACTTTTGTGTAATAGGAGATAAAATCTCTATTAACTTTACACTATTACCAACCGCCCTAGAAACCACTAAGTCAAGTTTGATTTTATTTTTTTTAGACCATATTTTAGAATTATATTTATCCCAGTTTTCATGAACATAGGTAACTCCAGAAATAGACAACTCATAACAAACATCCTCTAAAAATTTTAATTTTTTATTTCTAGCGTCTACTAAAAATAAATGAGGATCACCCCATAAAATTTTTAAAGGAATACCAGGAATGCCACCACCAGTACCAAAATCTAAAAAAGTTTCTAAATTATCTACAATATCTCTTGATTCTAAAAAAGTATGTAAGGAGTAAGAGTCTAGAAAATGCTTTAAAATAGCATCTTTATGTTCTACAATCCGAGTAAGGTTCATAGTTTTATTAGTCTCAAGCAATAGAGAAAAATACTCATACCAACCATCTACCACATATCCTGGTAAATCCATTTCATTTTTTTCTATATACTCTTTAAACTCTAACCAATCTGCATGCATAAAAACCCTCTAAACCAATGTAATATTTTTAATTCATTGTAAATCAAAGGGTCCAATTTCGCAATAAAGATTAAATGAAAACCAGCCCCTATGAATAGATTAAAAACTAGACCCCGGCTGACTTAAAAAAAGCTGTTCTTGCTTCGTTGATTTTCTTTGTAAAACTTCATTTCTGTGAGGGTAGCGACCAAAACGATCAATAATTTTTTTATGCCTCATTTCAAATTGATAACTACTTTCAAGACCCTCTTGTGAAAATAAAGTCAATGCTTCTTTGTGAATTAAAGTTGATTCACTATGCATAAAGGGCATATATATAAAACTTCTTTTTCTTATAGGAATTTCTTTATCAAGCCCTAGTTTAATCATTTGTTGAGCAAGTATTAATGCAAGTGGGTCATATAAAAACGACTCTTTTTTATTTCTATAGATATTTCTAGAAAATTGATCCAAGACAATTATTTCAGCTAAACAACCCTCTGCATCATCTCTCCAAGAAAACAACTCCCCTTGGGTAGCTCTATTATGTATCTTAAAAAAACGATTTTCAATCTCTAAATCTAAAGAGTCACTTTTTAAAAACCACTGTTTAGGAGATAACTCTTGAAACCAAAAGTCTAAAACTAATTTTATACTCATAATAATTTTTGAAGCATTTTTAGTCCTTCACACTCAAACTTTTTGAAGAATAAATCTATATCTTTTTTTGTTGTATCAGGATTAGTTATGACATACCTTATAATTAATTGTTTATCTACTACCCCAGTACCAACCATAAAGATACTCTTATTCAAAAGATTATTTCTTAAGTTTTGATTGAACTCATTTGAATCAATAGTATCTGGTGTAATAAACCTAAAACATAAATTAAATGACTCTCTTTTTACAACTAATTCTAAGTTACTGGAGTCTAAAATAATTTTTTCTGCATATTTTGCCAGTTCTAGATAATTTTCAATCTTATCTGAGATACCTTTTGCACCAAAAAATTTCCAATCTAAAAATAGCTTTAAACTATCTATTCTTCTTCCACACTGTAAAGAAAACTCGCCTAAATTTTTTGGTAAAACTTCTTTTGTACCGCCATGAAATATATAATTAGTCGTCCCAGCTGAACAAGTTGACTTAAATATTCCCCTCCTTTTATTTATAAGAAGCATATTGCAAATTAAAGCAATACCAGGCATTTTGTGAAAATCAAAGGTAAATGAATCTGTATCTTCAAGATGATCTAAAAACTTTAATCGCAAGCTCTTACTTAAAAAAGCTGGACCACCCCAAGCACCATCCACATGAAGCCAAAAATTATATTTATCTCTTAAATTTAATATTTGCTTAATCGAATCAAAAGCTCCTCGAACTGTTGTACCTGAAGTTGCTGTAACAAAAAATACAATATCTCCATTTTCAATCGTTTCTTGAATTGATTTCTCTAATAAAGCGATATCCATTCTTCCGTCTTTATCACTTGGAATTTTAATCAAATTATCTAAGCCTAGACCCAAAATATTCATAGCTTTATCTAAAGAATAATGAGCATCCTCATTAACAAAAGCTTTTAACTTTTTTTGGCCATATAAGCCAGAAGCTTTAACTCCTTCTAAAAATAAATTTCTAGCACACATCATTGCAAGCATATTTGCGTTTGAAGAGCCAGTCGTCATTTGTCCTTCACCATCTAAATATCCAACAAGCCTCAACATTTCACCGATCATGTATTTTTCCATGATAGTCGCTACTGGAGCTGACTCGTACGTGGAGGCATCAGAATGATTTGTAGCTGTAACTATTTCCGCTAAAATAGAAGGTAATGTAGCTTTAGACCACATACGATTACTAAAATCTAAATTTGCAGTATTTGGTGAATGGCTTAAATATTTTTCAATCCAATCAAAAGTTTCATCCCAGTTTTGGTTACCCTCAATTTTTTCTACTTCAAGTATTTTTTTTAAATCATCTTCTTGTAGATGCTTGGCCAAAGGCTCATTTTCTTGATTATGATTATACTTCAACAGAAGTTCACTCAATCTATTCATTTGTTTTTGTTGCATATTATACCCATGTAAAAAGCTTCAACTAATTATTTAGTCTACGTATCTATACTTTTCTTTTCAACTTACTAAGTTAGTGGTTCTAATCATAAAAGCACACAAAGTATTATTATTTATTAATTTGATCAATTAAATAGCAAAAGAAAGAAAAAAAACCCCACCAAAATGATGAAGTTTTAATAAGCGAGTACGGAGGATCGAACTCCGGTAATCAGCTTGGAAGGCTGGAGCATAAGCCACTATGCTATACTCGCAAAGTTTTGAAAAAGAAAGAAAGCGAGTACGGAGGATCGAACTCCGGTAATCAGCTTGGAAGGCTGGAGCATGAGCCACTATGCTATACTCGCTTATCTAATCGGTCATGCAGGATTCGAACCTGCGACCCCCTGGTCCCAAACCAGGTACGCTAGCCAGGCTGCGCTAATGACCGTTTCTTTTTCAAGATTTGAATAGTACTCTTCACTTTTAACTTTGTCAAGTTTTATTTTATTATTTACCTAGGGTTAAGCGTTGAGCTAAGTATTCTGATAATCCCGCATCTCTGATAGACTTTTGATTTTTTTTCAATTCATAAGAAGTTCTTAAAAAAGTAACGCTCTTTTCTATGGTATCAAGTAAAACACCACAAACCCGATAATCTCCATCTCTTGGTTGCCCACAAGACCCTACATTAATAACAATTGTCTCACTCACATTTAAAGAAAAGTCATAAGGAACACCAAAGTCAGGTTCTTCAAAGAACCCTGTTTGTGAAGACAAAGAAATCCCTGGTATATGAGTATGTCCATAAAAAGATAAGGATACTTTATCTTCTTTATCTTTGATGCTATAAAATAAATCTTCTGGATAGTAACACCAGTTTTTATAATCTTTTGGGTGTGAATGAGTAAATTGTAAAAATAAACCATCTTCATCCCAAGATTTTTTCAAGACTAGAGACTCCAACCAAGATAAATGAGATTCATCTAAATTTAATTTATTCATTTTAAGAGCTTCAATGGCATATTTGTTATAATTTTTACTTTTCTTCATATCCAAAAGAGCAAAATCATGATTTCCAGCCAAAGAAAACTCAAAATTAGATGTTATATACTCTATACAATCTCTAGCTAAAGCTCCATAACCAACAACATCTCCAAGACAAAGGAGCTTTGAAGCACCATTTTCTAAAAGCATTTCAGAAGCTGCCTTTAAACCCTCATAATTACAGTGGCAATCACTTAAGATTCCGTATTTCATTCATTTTTCCTATTTTATATATATTCAACTTTGATTAAAATCATTCTTTAATCTTATTATTTCTAAGCAAAAAGAAATCATTTGCCTTTGATTATAACAATAATTATACCTAATGTTCTTCATTTTGTCTGGATTTCATCTAAATTGTATCTAAGCTAAATGTATTTTAACAAGAAAAGTACTTAGAACCTATTTATGACCTTTTATTTGGATATACACAAACTTATTGAAAAATGATACAATGCCCAAATGTTTAAAATATTATTTATATCTCTTATCATTTCACTATGTTCTGGTTGCCTTCAGCTCTCTAAAGACCCTTCTAATAAAAGCCCAGACAAACAAACAGACGAACTCTCCTTTGAAATACTCAAATTGCTACCCTCCCAAAGTGAAATTAAAGCCAACTGTGTTATTAGAGCCCAAAATAAGATATGGGTTGGGACAAATAACGGAATTTTATCTTTTGACTCTGAAACCTTAGAACTTCAAAAACATTATTTAAAAAATAGAAAAATCGGAAAGCTAGCCGTTTCATCGGGTAACTTCATATTTGCACGAGTGATTAAAAAAGGGCTTTATTCTCTTCCCCCTGATGAATTTGATTTTTTTTCTACAGGCTCCACTAGAATCAGAGATTTTGTTATAAAAAGAGGTACTAACGATGTATATTGTGCCACCTCTCATGGTGTTGATATTTATCAAAACTCAGCTTTTAAAACAATAAAAGTAAGAGGCCAAGGCGAATTTCCTAAAAATGCCAACAACATCCTTAAAATTACTCAAGACAAAGAAGGTAATTTTTGGCTCGGTACAACTTTTGGACTCTATAAAATGATTAATGAATCTAGCTTCAAACTTTATTTAGCTAACTACCAAATCGTTCAAGCAAGCTCTGTAATCAATAAAAGCGGAAACAGCCCCTTAATTGGCAACTACTTTGAAGACCTAAAATATTTAGAGAACCTTAATCATTTACTTATTTCTACTAATACTGGACTCAGTATTTTAACCGACCCCCAAAACCCAAGAAATACAAACTCATGGATATCATACACAGGTAATCATGGTAAGAGTACGGTTGTTGATGGAGAAGTCGTCGAAAAAAAAGTCAGAGGCAACTCTCCCTTACCAAGCAATTATATTTTAAACGCTCTTCAAACTAAAAAATCCCTCTACATAGGAACAGAAGACGGACTAACTATTTTTAGAAACAATAAGTGGTCTACTTTAAATATTGATTCTGACTTTATCGATGATAAAATCATGGACCTCTACTTGTTTAAAAAACTCGACAAAAATATTATTTACATTGCAACACAGTCTGGTATTGCAATCATAAATGAAAAAAAATTCGCAAATTAAGGAGCCCAATCAATATGAAATTTAATACAACTCGCTTTGGAGAAATAGACATCCCTCAACAAGATATCATAACTTTTCCAAATGGAATCCTAGGATTTTCGGATTCTCTTCGCTATGTTATTTTAAATGACCCAGCAACCGATCCTCTAAGATGGCTTCAATCTATTGAAAAACCTGAACTCGCTTTTGTAATCATTGACCCTATCAAATTTCGTCCTGAATATGCTCTTGATTTGTCTGATAATGATGTCTCATCTCTTCAACTAGAAAACCCTGATGAAGCTATGATTTATTCTATTGTAGTTATCCCAAAAGAAAACCCACAAAAAATGACAGCAAATTTACAAGGACCATTGGTAATTAATGCCATAAAAATGGTTGCTAAACAGGTTATTTCAACTAGTGGGAAACACAAGCTTAAACATTTTATCTTAGACGAAATGGAAGCAATGATAGCTAAAAAAGCAAACAATAAAGCGAAAGCAGAGGTAAAACTAAACACCAAAGAAAATACCACTAAAGGTGGTCAATAAACATGTTAGTTTTAACCCGAAAGAAAAATCAAAAAATCATGATTGGTGATGACATAGAGCTCACCATTGTTGACATAAAAAACGAACAAATAAAGCTTGGCATAAGTGCCCCAAGACACGTAAAAGTTTTTAGAAAAGAAGTCTACGACGCAATCCAAGAAGAAAACAAAGCCGCTATACAAACAGATATTTCACCCGAAAAACTTAAAGCACTTTCTAGTTTATTTAAAAAATAAATTTCATTTTAGGCTTAGCTGACACCATCCTATCAGATATGATAATTTTGGCAAGACGAAAAAGCTTTATAACAATCACTTTTCAAAAAGAGATATAGAGGTGTCTGACACTTTAGTTATAAAAACCTAAAACTTTTTTGGTATAGAACAAAATACGACAGTATCGTAGGAAAATAGAGTTTTTAGGGAAAAAGGAGTGTTGTCTTAATTCGGGAAAGTTTTCGATAAGAATTTGGGCGGTAACACACTTTTTTAATATTATTCATAATGATGTCTACACATAACGATTTCAACTATACTATCAATAACTTTATAAACAATTCTATGTTCTTTGTTTAATCTTCTTGACCAATATCCAGATAAATTATTTCTAAGCTTTTCTGGTTTCCCGATTCCTTCTGCTGGATTTCTTCTTATTTCTTTGAGTATCCTATGGATTCTTTCTACCATTTTTTTATCTTTTGATTGCCAATATAAATAATCTTCCCAGGCATCATCTGACCAATTATAACTCATACTTCAATTAAATCCCTTTTTGTTGTTT
>NVVD01000054.1 GCA_002402105.1 Candidatus Cloacimonadota bacterium | reverse complement strand
TACTAATGCACCTGTTGTTACTACATTGCTCTGAGCCACATCTGTTTTTATTGATGCTGTAACACTACCATCCAACTTTACTCGATTTACTACAATGTCACTCACTGTGTCTAAAATTAAACTGTCTGACTCGGTTATAAATAAACCACCACTGCCTACATTTGCACTCAAAGTAGCTACAGTAGTTTCAATATGATTTGATGAAGTTCCAAAAAAACCAGATGATCCACTATCAGTAGTTTTAACCCTAAACCTATTTGCAGATACATCAATATCTGTTGTACCTGAATCAGAAATAGAATCAGCAATCAAAGACACATGAGAACTAGTTATTAATGTACCAAGAGTTAAAGTTGTAGAAGCTAGCAATCTAATATTACCTGAACCACTATTAATAGAGGCTCCATCAAGCATTGAAATTAATCCTGCTGTTGCTTCAATATCTACTGACCCTGCCGTAGTTTGCATATCACCTGCTGCAACTAAATTAATATTTGTAGCAGAAACTAGACTAATATGACCAGAACCACCATCAATAGAAGCATTTAAATCAATGTCTACGCTTCTTGCTTGTAACAAAATATTACCCGCACCATGAGAAGAGATTGCACTAGCTGCTGTAACTGTTCCTGCGTTTATTTCAAGGTCTGTAGCAGAAATTACAATTGAACCATTTGAAAGAGTTGTTATATCTTCCATGGATGCACTATCAACTACTGCTGCTCCACCAACACGATTCACAGAAATAGCATTTACTTTATTTATAATTAATACATCTGTTTCATTAATAAATATGCCACCACCTGCTGTCTTTGCCGCTAAAGTTGTAACAGTTGTATCTAAAGATTCAGATGATGACCCTATGGTTCCACCTGCTTCAAGACGTAAGTTAACAGAAATTAAATCAACATCAGTATTACCAGCATCAGAAATATTACCACCAGATTTAATAGTAATATCACCATCCCCTGCATTTAAACTTGCTAAAGCAATATTTGATGAACTTGCTTCATATCTAATATTACTATTATTTGTTATTGATGTAGCCCCATCAACCATAGTAATCGCTAAAGATGCTGAAACATCAATTGTTTTTGAACTAGCATCAACCTGTATATCACCATCTGCATTTTGAGTAATATTATCTGATGAAATAATACTTATATCACCTTTAGTACTAGAAACTTTTTTACTAATTGTAATATTTGAATTTGTAACATCCCCACTAGCTTCTAGTGAGTACAAAATGACATTTCCAACATCTCCTGTACTTGATATTGTACCACTAACAACAATCTCTCCATCTAAAGCTTTTAATGAAATAGTACCGTCAGTACCAGCTGCTAAAATATTTGTCGCATTAATTTCTAAAGAGTCTATTTCTTCTATGTAAACCCCACCAGATGTACTATTATTAGCACTAAAGCTAGCTACTTGAGTATCTATATCCTCAGAAGATGTACCAACTCCATTTTTTGAAGTTGTATTTAAAACTGTCGTACCACCTAAAATATTTGCTGTTTCTCCATTTAAATTGTCTGTAATAGAACCAGCTGTTGCAATTAAAGTAACAGTAGCTGCACCAGTTATTTTAGATAACAAAATATTTGTAGATGACTCGTATCTTACGTCTCCAAGAGCACCAGATACTGAGCTAGTAGTGACTCCGTCAGTCATAGTAATAATACCTGATGTACCCTGTGCTTGGAGTTTAATTAAACCACCAACAGAGCTTATATTTGCTTGTTGATTAATACTAGCTTGAGCAGACGTTAAAGTTATTGCACCATTGCCTGAGTTACTAATTAGTTGAGTCGAAGTAATATCCCCATCAGAAGTTAATAAAATTGTACCTGTTGTAGCTGAAATAACTTTATTAACCGTAATTGTTTTATCTGTACCTGTATCATTAGCATCAAGTGTAATATTGCCAGTACCAACAGTTGAAATACCAGTACCAGCAGTTGCCACTACGATATTTCCATTTTCTGTAGTTATTGTTGTATTACCAGCAAATACAGCATTTGTTTGAGTAATACTCAAGATATTTACATCAGCAGATACAGCCTTTACATTAATGATTATATGCCCATCACCAGTATTGCTAGCTGTTAAATTAGTAATTTCTGTAAAACCAAGATCAATACCAGTTGATGCTGTTACTGTTAAATCATTTGCTCTTAATGACTCTGATGATAAACCATCTTTTGTATCATTTATTTGACTTATTTTACCTGACTCTGAATAAAAAATCATATTAGCTGATGTTGCTTCTATCTCATTTTTTATTTCTATATTATTTACAGCATCTAAAGTAATATTACCTGATGCTTTTAAAACTTTATCTGTACCTGAATAATCAGCGATTGATATAGAACCACCATAAACAATAACTTCATCTCTAAAGGTTATTTGATCTGCTACCCTCATCCCTATTTCAACTGCACCTGCTGTTGCAACTGCATGATTGTCTCCACTATCAAAGTGACCAAAAATGATTTTTGTAAAACCATCGCCTAAAGCTGTTAACTCACTAGACGTAATATTTAATACATTTGATGATTCTTCACTTGGAGGAGAAGCAATAGACATTGCTTGAGTTATAGTTGATGATCTCATTGTAATAGAACCAGAACCACCATTACTTATTTTTATAGATTCTTCTCCACCTTTAAAATTGATTTCATCTCCTTCTAAGATGATGTTTCCAGAAACACTTACCCCTTCTTCAAAGATAATTAAATTTGCCCCTAAAATTGTTAGATTTCCAGTAATATTTAATGATTTATTAAATGTTACAGTACCAGTAGCAGTAATATTAACATCACCGTTCATTGTAACTTCTGAATCAAAACTAATATTAATTACACCTGCTGATGTTCCATCACCATCAATTACAGTAAAAGCTTCAAGTGAATCACTACCTCCGAGCACCCCTTTAATTAAAATGTTACCCGCATTAGCATTTAAAGTTAAAGTATCATTACCTACTGCTCCATCTCCATTTAAAGTATGACTACTACTTGTCCCTAGAGTAATGTTACCCGAACCACCAGTACCAGCAGTCATTGATATATCACCAGTAATTGTAATAGAGTCACCAATAGTTATATCACCAGCTTGACTTTGATTTGAATTTAAAGCCGCTTTAAATACTTTAGGTAATAATGCATTATGTATAACTCTTTGAATATCTGGAGCAAATACTGCTTTTTTTAATTGAACCGAACCCCTATTTTCTAAAGTAGAAGTAGACTCTAAAAAAGAAACTTCTGCATCATTCAAAAAAGAAGTCAAATCAATAATATTTTTTGTGGCTTGACTTTCTATCTTTATACTCTTTTGAATCTTTTGAACAATATCAATTGTTTTTGTACTATGATTTGAATCTTGTACAAGTGCCGCATAACCTGCCCCTAAAATAGGGTCGGCTGATAACATTGTTCGCTCTTCAAGCCCTTCTATTAAAAATGTATCTTGTTTTTTTGCTCGTTTTGATAAAAAGCTATTGCTTTCTCTCATTTTAAACATTTTTCTTATGAAACTTGGAAATATATTATGAGTAGTTTTTCTAGCCATTGGGGGAGTAGCCTTTTGTATTTGAATTTGATTTGATATAAAAAATCTACATGACAAATTATTTGCCATGTAGATAAAAGATTTTATTTTGTTAAAGTAAATGAACCCTTACATTCACCACTGATCCAGTTTCCTGAAATCTCGGTGTTAGTTTCATTTATTTTAGCATTTGAAAAAATAGCATTATCATTTAAAAAAGTGATCTTTGATGCATTCGTCCTTAAAGTTGTTCCGTAATTTCTTGTTTTATCTGCTGACTGTCCAGTCCAAGATTGACTTTTAGAACTAATATTTACAATCATTGTGCCATCAGTACCACAACTATCTTTTAACGCACCAGTCCATTGACCAATAAAACTTGCATCAATTGTTGAGCTTAATTTTTCAACTTTAGACTTTACAATAAAAATAGCTCCATTTTCAATAAGGTTATTGTTATAAAAATCTGTATTAAAACCTTTAGCACTTTTAGCTAGTTTATCTTCTTTTAATAAAACTAAACCAGAAATGACTCCATAGCTTTCTAAAGTAAAACTAAAATCACCATCAAATGTTAATTTACCATTATCTACAGTAACCAAACCATTCAAACTATTTGTTTTATTTAAACTATTTGTTTTTTTATGAGTTTGATTGAACTTTGTACTTATCAAACTTACAATATTATAATCTGCATCAATACTAAAATTAGCTGTACCTCTATAACGCCCGTTCAATTGGCTAGTAAAACCTGTACTAACTGATTTATCATATTCAGCACGAATATCATCAAAAACAGCATTTAATACATTTGTATCATTTTTTGTATAAGTAACAGTAGAATTATAAGAAGTATTAGTTTTAGAACCCCGTATATATGATAAAGTACGTCTTCTAACTATTTTAATTCCAGAAAAAGACCAAGTTATATTTTTTGTTGAATATAACTCATCAGCTACTAAATACTTTTTTGTTAAAGTTAAAGATTTTGTAACTTTATTAACATCAAAAGTATATTTTTCAACACCAGTAGTAAGGGCTCTTTCCCATGATAAACTTGTTGTATTTAAGTCATCAAATACTCCTGTTCCACCTAAAAAATTAGCACTATTAACCTTAATCAAGCTATTTGCTAAATTTGCTTGCTGAGTATCAAGAGTATCCTTAAAACTAACAGATAATGTTTGAAAAGGAATTTTAGTTTGTATTAATACCCTTAAATTACCGACACCCTCAAGGCCATTACCTTGAGAAAGGTCTGATATTAAAGTGGTATCGTCAATAAATAAAATTGCAGAGTCATTTGTTTCTTCAACTTTTCCATCTTCTTTAATTTTAATATCGACTGAAACTTTACCAGCAGTTGTTACTTTTGATAAATCTTGACTCAAGACACTTACCTCATCTAATACAAAATTATTAGGTATTTTTAAACTAACAATATTATTTAATAATAAAGCTACATCAATTGTTTGTTGTAAAGAATTACTATTTTCTTTAAAAATAGATGAACCATTACTAGAGTCGATAGTACCTGTGAAATGCCCTTTTGCTATAACAACTGGAGATTTTAAAACATTATACCCATTGATAGTTACATTAGTTGCACTTTGCATACCATTAGCTTTAGCCAAAACAAATGGAGCTAATTTTAATTGAGACTTTAGGTTTTTTGATTTTGTACCAGTAACATCTACATTACTTGCAACACTTACCCAATTATTACCATCATAAGTCAAATATGTTAAACCTAATTGATTAATATTTAAAAAATTATAAGATTCAATAATATCACTAACAATCGTTGCATCAACAACACTCATTACATTTTTACCTTTTGAATCTTTTAAAATAATATCAGCACCTAAAATAACTTGAAAATTTAAATCTCTAATTTTATTGTAATTAGGAATATCAATTAAGTTTTTATAAGGTGTTACAAAAACTTTGTATTGAGTTGTTTTAGTCTCAACTTTTACAAGTTTTTTTACTACAATTAAATTACCTATTTTTGATGGAGTTGTTTTATTAACAAAAGACAGATCACTTGTTAAACTATCAGTTGATTTTTCTGAAAAACTAATTTCATTTTCAATGCTTAAACCAATTTCTTGTTTACTTTTTGTAGATTCTTCAATTTTATTATTGTCTTGTGTCAATTTAACGATTTCTTTAAGCTTTTGTACTAAAGGATTTGAAGTCGCACTTGGCGCAGGACTTGTATCTAAAATTAAGCTTTTAAATAAATCTTGAGTTGTAGATGTTGTATCTGTAACCAACTTTGCTATTTTTTCACTTGTATTTGATAATCCATTAAATAACTCTTTATCTAATTTTTTTAAATATGTTTGGAAAGTTTTTGGATTTAAATTTTGAGAGTAATTTTGAGCTACTGATGCTCCTAATTGAATGTTTCCAGCTGCTTTAATAGGAGTAAACATCACAAAGTTTAAATTGCCCGCAGCTGCGTTATCAATTGGGTCAACTGTTGATAGAGTATTATTACCCTCTGCAATCAACATATATTCAACCCCTGGATCTAAAATATATTGAATTTTAAATTCACCTTTGTCATTGCTAATGTCATTTGGCTCACCAACATCATATGTACCATTATAATTTAAATCTAAAAATACTCGAGAGTTTTTAATAGGTCCATCACTTACAATTCCACTAATTGTACTGACAACACCAGGGTCAACAGCTGCTACTCTACCGCCTCCACCACTTCCACATCCAAGTGTAAATAGTGAGATAACTACTAAAAATGCTGACATCAATAATTTTTTCATTTTTTTCCTTTTTCTACAACTAATAGATTTAATCTAATCTACATTTAAATAAAACTTTAAAGTCTATTTCTTTTAATTTCTCATCTAACATTATTCATATTTTACTTTAAATAGCTATATTTTCAATCCAGTATTCAAACATAAAGTCTTCATCCTCTTCTTCTAAAATAGARTCATCAATATAATTTAAACCAAAACTTGGCATCATATTGTTTTCTTCTAAAGATAAAAAATCTAAATCTAAAACCTCTGACTGTAAATCTAATACACTACTCTCTCTTAACTCTATTGATGATGAACCCATATCCTCTAAAGAAAAATCCCTCACACTAG
>NVVD01000027.1 GCA_002402105.1 Candidatus Cloacimonadota bacterium | reverse complement strand
TTGTCTTTCACTTGTCTGCGACGCCCTCTTTGTTGGGAGGAGTGCTATAATACGCTCGACCTCTTACAAAGTCAAGAACTATTTTAAATATTTATTTTTTTATTTTAAGAGTACTCTACATCTTCCATAAAGTCAGAGATTAAAACTCCTTCTAAATGGTCATATTCATGAAAAAATATTCTAGCAGCAACACCCGTTAATTTCTTTTTAAAGGGTCTTCCAGTTTGATCTTTCCATGATACTCTCACCCATTTCGGCCGCTTTAATTCTATCCACTCATTAGGAACAGATAAACACCCTTCTACAAAGTAACCTTGCTTTCTACTAACTTTTTCTATAATTGGATTCACAAAAACTTGTAGCTTATAATTTGGCATCTTAGAATATCTTGGATTATTATCCACTTCTATCAATAAGATTCTCTCATTTACCCCAATTTGAGGAGCAGCTAAACCAACCCCTCCAGCCTCTTTTAAAGTTACTTTCATATCTTCTATTAAATTAAAAACTCTCTTTTTATCTTCTGAAGTTTCAAATTTTGCAAAAACACTATATTCTTTTAAGCTAGCTTCATTATCTTTTAATATTTCAAGTATTTTACCCATTTTTCAATTGCTCCATTTTCCAAATATCCACTTCTTCCATTAAAGCGTCTAATAGTTCATCTTCTTTTACTGTACGAATAACTTTTCCATCTCTATAAACCCAGCCTTTTCCATTTCCACCTGCAATACCTAAATCAGCTTCTCTTGCTTCTCCAGGACCATTTACTGGACATCCTAAAACAGATATTTTAATTGGCTCTTTAATATCTTTCATTTTTTCTTCAACGTCTAGGACTAACTTTTCAAGATCAATCTGAATCCTTCCACATGTAGGACAAGCGATTAATTCTGGTTCTAACATTCTTATACCAGTAGATTTTAAAATATTATAACAAGTCTTTACCTCTTCAACAGGATCTCCAACAATTGAACAACGTATAGTATCTCCAATCCCTTGTAATAATAAGCTTCCGATTCCTACAGCTGATTTAATTTTTGCATATTCACCCATACCTGCTTCTGTAATACCAACATGAAGTGGATAATCACATAATTTTGAAACCTTTTGATAAGACTGTATAGAAGTCTGTACACTCGATGATTTTAAAGATAAAACGAGATTTTCAAACTTTTTCTTTTCACAATATTCTACCCACCTCATTGCTGACTCAACGATTGCATCAGGAGATGGATAGCCATACTTTTCTATTAAGTCTTTTTCAACTGAACCTGAGTTTACCCCGATTCTGATTGCAACACCCTTATTTTTTGCCATTTCTAAAATTTTATCTAGTTTATCTAAACCACCCAGATTACCAGGATTGATTCTTATTTTATCTGCCCCTGCCTCCATAGCCAATAAAGCTAATTCAGCAGTAAAATGAATATCAACAATCAAAGGTATTTTTGTCAGTTTTTTTATTTCAACTAAAGAGTTATAAGACTTTTTATTTAAAAAAGCGACTCGAACCATTTCGCATTGTGCTTCTTCTAAAGCTCTAATTTCTGCCATAGTTGCATCAAAATCTTTAGTATCAGTAGTTGTCATAGATTGGACAATAATAGGGTTTTTCCCCCCAACTGCAAGATTTCCAATTTTAATTTCTCTTGTTTTATTTCTCATATATATTCCAATCACCTTTATTAACTAAAATATCAATACTCGTCTTGATACAATGATACACCACAATTTTGTAAAATAGATGTAGCTTCTTCAATACCACAAATTTCATAAAATTGAATTACTTCTAAAGCCTGCTTTTGAACTATTTCATCTTTATCTCTTACTAAAAATGATAAAACATCTAATAGCTTTTTATTTTTCAAGTGCTTCATTGCATATATAGCACTTCTTTTATATATAGGATCTGAATGATATGCTAGTTCAATACAGCTACTTAATGGGTCTATTCTGGTGTTACTCAAAGCAATAATTGCATTTGCCCTAACTCTATTATTAGAATCCTTTAAAAATTTCTCTAAAAAGTTTTCTGCCTTGCCAAAATAACCAATTGTTTCAACAGTGTTTGCCCTTACCCTGTCATCTTCAGAGTTTAAATAAGGTAAAATTTGTGGCAAAAATTCTTTTAATTTTAGCTCTCCAAGTATTCTGATTAAATAAGAAGTTATTTTGAAGTTTGATGCATGAGTTTCTAAGATTGAAATTAATTGTGGTCCAAAGCTAACATATTGGTTTTCTAAAATTCTTGATAAAGCCCTTAATACAATTTCAGGGTCTTTTGATTCTAAATCTTTTTCATCAAAACCAGAATCAACTACTTCATCGTACTCTAAGTAAGAGGAATCTCCATAATATTCATCTATATACTTCTCTGCACCATCAACGTTATGCTCTACAAAATTTTGAACAACATGAATTGCATTTTCAATCAACGATACATCTTGTTCGTGAGATAAAAAGTCTTGTATTAAATAAAAGCCACTAACACTAGGAGTCAAAGAAATAACATACAAAGCAGACTCTTTATAAGCAACATAATCTGAGTTTAACATTCCTTCTAAAATCTTATTGACATTAGAAGATCCTAAGCGCCTTAAAGCCTTAATACAGTTTGCTTTTACTCTATTATCTGAATCGCTCAACCATTGTACGTATATAGAGTAAGTATTAGGATGATTTATATATTCTAAAGCTTCAATAGCATTTGCCCTAACTCTTGGACTTTCATCTTCTAAAAATTTATATATAATAGGAACATCAGCTGAGTTACCTTGCATACCAATTGTTTTTACTAAAGTAGCCTTTACTTTATCATTTTCATAAGCCAAGTAATGCTCTCGTAAATAATCTAAGGCTTCTGGAATTGGGTGGCTTTGAAGATATGTCATCACAGAGAACTCTTGATCGGGGTCTCCATCAGCTAACATATTATAGATTTCTTCTAATGAAAAATCTACTTTTTTTTGTTCCTCTGTTTTGACAGTATCTTCTTCTCCATAACAATAACGATATAAAACATTGTAAGCTTTTCTTGCTGACTGTCTTACTTCAATATCATGGTCTCTTGCAACTATTTGTGACAATAGTTTAATCCCGTCACTTTGACCTGTTTTAATAATTTCTTTTATCAAAACTAATTTTTTAGATTTATTTGCACCTCTCCAAGAGGTCAGTATGTTTGCAATTTGTTCATTCATAAGCTTTAAATATAATATCTACTTTAGAGTAATCGGAGCATCACCATGATATGTACATTGGATTCTACCATACTCTGACGAAAGATATTTCCCTCCACTTGGACAAATTTTCTTTTTTAATCCACTTTTTTCAAAAAAATATTTTCTATCTTTTTCTGAACGAAGTTTAACTTCTTTTCTGGTTTCAAGAGAGAAATACTCTCTAGCCTTCATCATTAGTGACATGTTTGCATAACAGTTACCTAAGTTTTTTTTCTTTTTTTTGATGAGACTTCTATCTTCTTTAATTTGATTTTGACGTAATATCAATGACACTAAAGCCTCTTTAAACAATGGAGTTTTAGCTTGTTTTAATAAAAAAGAAATTTCATCTAAATTTTGTACTAATTTTAATAAAACCTTTTCTTCATTTAAAAAGAAATACTTAGGAGACCCGTCTGCTGACATAAATTCAAAAAAAACTTTACTCCTAAAAAAGTCCTGCAAATTAGAGTCTTTAGTTTGAGTATTTTTTCTTATAATTCTTTGGAAGTATTTACTTACCTTCTTTTCTGCCCTTTCGATCGCCACAAATAATAAATCTTTTTCAGTTAATACTTGAATAAAATCTACCCACTTTGGAGACTTTATATAAGAGTTGTAAATACTATATAAGTGGCTGCTTAAAACTTCTTTTTCTATTTCTGAGTTTTCTTTATCATAATAC
The DNA here is from genome assembly GCA_002402105.1 of Candidatus Cloacimonadota bacterium. GTDB lineage: Bacteria > Muiribacteriota > UBA6191 > UBA6191 > UBA6191. The sequence continues at coordinate 47,068 of NVVD01000027.1, read as the reverse complement.
CTTGAATTACGAACATTTCTTGCTCGTTTTTTTACTTCTTCTGATTCATCACTCACAATTTCCATTAAAGAAATTATTTTTGCATCTGCTTTATAGTTGACCTTACTATATTTCTTAAATAGTTCATCCCACTTTTCTTTGTATAGTTTACTATTATTAAAATACTCTAAATCACCCACAACTTTAAAATATTTTTTTAAATATCCTGATTTTATCAATGGAGCTACTAAAACTCTAAATTGTGAGTCAACTAATACAGCAATTAAATCAGAGTTAACTAAGCCCTCTACAGCTTTTTCAACACTTGTACTTATACTTGAATGCCCTATCCTTCTGATAGACTCTCTCATATAAAAATAGCGTTTTTCTTTCGTTTTCTTTAATAAATTAAGTTTTACCACTACAGATAGTATTGATTTAAACCTTACAAAATCTTTTAATAAACCTTTTTTTTCTGCTGACAATAATATTTTTTTATATCTTGGGTCTTTCCAAATACCTATAACACCTTTATCAATAATATTATTTAGTTTTTCTTGATTCGCTTCATTTAAACTTTGGGCGTATTCATAATAAAAATCTACATCATTTAAAATGCTTTCTGAAAAAGATATAAAAATTGTATTTAAAAAAAAGAAGAAATAGATTTTTAACATTCAAGCCTCTTTTGCTCATCTGTAAAATAAGAAATCATAGATTTTTTTAATATATTTTCAATATATGCAAATAAATTAATAGCATCATTAAATCCGCCATCAAACATGATATCTAAGGCTCTATATTTCATTTGTTCGTTGCTCCCTAATAGCTGAACCCTATCTGTTTGTATTAATATCGACAATAATTGCTCTCTCTCAATTAAATCTATTAAATCTAAATAACATATACTAAAAACACATGTTTTATTCATTTTTTTAGACGAGATAAAACATTCTTTTTTAGTAACAAAATCTATTTCATAAACAAAATCTGAATCTATTATATCTATAGTAAAAATGACACATTCAAGTCTGCATTGCTTTTTTATTTTTGGAGACAAATGACGATAAAAGTCCTCTAATAAATAATCTTCAACCATTGATAAATCTAGCTTAGAATAAATTCTTTTTTTTTCTTCTTTTTCAAATGAAACACTGGAATCAAATACACGATAAACCTCATACAAATTCAATAAATCATTTTTAGTAAAATAATCATCTCTTTTTATATCTACACCATCATTTGAAATCGTTATTTCATCTAATGGGATTAATATTTCTGATTGAATTTTATAGTTTTGCTCTTTTAGTAAGTCAATAAAATAGTAAGGTGAATATAAAAAAGCCTTTTTATTTAAATAGTCTATATTTGGATAATATAAACCATCTTTAAATGGAAGAATTACCTTAGAATTTAACTTTGAAACTAACAAGGCTTGTTCTTTTATAAAGTTTGAAGATATTTTAGAATTTTCTTTTTTTAATATTGCCATCTCATCATAGCTTTGATAAGGAGCAAAAGTTAAATCAATTTTTGGACAACTAGTATTTATTTTATTTATTATGGATTCATTTATACGATTATCAGCTAGATTTAAAAAAGTTGAGTATTTGTCATGCAATAAAAAACCTAGTTCTCCAAAGCTTACTTCTGATGGAATCGCTAATAAATAACCTGATTCTATTTCTATTTTTTGCCATGGAGACAAAATTTGGACATTTTCAAATTTCAATTGATCTAAAATTTTAACTAATTGTTGATTTTCGGGTATTAATACCCTTACTTTTTTATCTAGTTTAGACAGACTTCTTATACAAACAACATCCCAATGATGATGTGTAATAAATAGTATATCAGGATTTGGTAATTGAAAGTCAAGCTCACCTAAATCAGGAAAACGACGGAAAATCCCTATGAAATCATCTTCTAAACAAGGGTCAACTAATATATTTTTGCCACAAAACTCTATAAAAACACTTGAGTGCCCCAAAATTTTTAGTTTCATAACTTACCATTCAAATAATTTACAAAGATAATTCTCTTCCTTTATATCTCCAAAAACATTTGGAACCTGAAAACTTTTTTAATAATAATTTACTGGGGGCTTTTTTTCCATTTAATAAACAAAAATACACAAACCTTTTTTTTAAATTATAGTTCATCTGGTATTTCCCTCCTGGTTCGCTCAAAACCCTAGGGTATACTTTTTTTAAATCTTCCTTTTCTAATAAAAAAGAAGCCTCAAACATATCCTCTTTACTAATTAAAGATAAATCTTCAAATTCTTCCACCCCAAATAATATAAGTTTATCTTTCAAAAATAAGTTTATATCCATATCATAATGAACCAAACTATAATAAAAACAATTATCTTCAATGCCATCAATAACCTTATCTAAGTTTACGGGATCACTAAAGTGTTCTATTAAAGCACTACCCTTTAATATTTTAATTTTAGAATCTAATTTATAAGGTCCACAAAAATAATTTATTTCTTCGTAAGCCATACCTTTTTTTATGAATGTTCTATTCTTTTCTTTAGAGGTCACAGGAAACTCTGCTATCTTTGACAAAGACATTACTAAATAGCATCCTCCAAATATTTTTCTTTTTTTCTTTTCGTCCTCTAGTTCAAAAAAGTCAATCACATAACAAATCGGAAATTTCTGAACATTTATTTCATCGTTTATATTTAATTCTATCCCATATGCATTTCTAAAGGTTGATTTTTTTACATGAAAAAACACTCCTTCTTTATGAATATTACATAATAAAACTAAAAATAAATTACGCTCATCATTGCTCACAGCATCTGTGAAGTTGCACTTGAAATCTTGCTTATATTGTTTTAGCAAGTTTTTGAATGAATTAAAGTCGCTTTTTAGAATCTCTTTTAACTCTAATAAATCCAGAGAGTACAAATACAAATCAATCGGTATTTTTAATTTTTTTTTCTCTAAACCTTCATAAAAAGAAGACTTCAGATTAAGCTCAGACAAAGCATACAAAAACAAATAATAAGACAAAAATTTTAGACTTTTCTCTTTACTAAGATAATTAACTATTTTAAAGGTTTCAACAGAAAAGCTAATTGGAATTTCTATATTATCGTTTCCATCCAATAAACCAAGAGAGCTAATTTTACATTTGGCATCTATCCACTGATACTCTTTAGGTTCATTCAAATAACTTAATTCACTTGCTTGATATCCTAATATCTTAGATTTTAATACTAAATCAGATAAATCACTTCTTAAGATTTCAGGCAATTTTTTTTCATCCATTAAAAAAGACTCTGACCATAAACGAATACATTTACCGTCAGTAGTTCTTCCTGTTCTACCCAATCTCTGCTTTGCTGATTGTTGTGATATAGCCTCTAAACTCAAAACCTCTCTACCATAACGATACTGAATACTTTTTGCCAAACCAGAGTCTACTACTAAATCAATTCCATCAACTGTTATAGAGCTTTCTAATATATTTGTGCTCAATAATATTTTATCTTCACTAGACCTTAAATATTTCTCCTGTTCTAATAGATCTTGTCCCCCATAAATTGGATAAATTTTTTGAGAAAACTTATTAGACAAAAATTGATGTACTACAAAAATCTCTTTTTTCCCGGGAAGAAAGATCAAAGCTTTATTAAATTTACATGACTTTAGAGCTTCAAGCACTCTTTTTTCTAATTGTAAATGGGTAGGAAAACCTAAACCTTTTTGATAAATAGTCTCTACTTTAAATCTATTTTCATTCAGTTTATAAATAGAGAAAGGTAGATATTTCATTAAATTTTTTTCATCAAGAGTTGCAGATAATAAAATAAACTTAGAAATTTTTCTCTCTTTTATAATAGACAAGATGAAGTCAATTTCTTTTTGTCTTTCATGAAATTCATCTAATAAAAAAGTACAATCATCAAAACCATCTGGAAAGCCATAAAGTAAGTAAGAAATTAAAATTCCAGGAGTAACAATAATACCCAAATCTTTAATAGACAGTTTTTTTTCAAAACGAATTTGATAACCAATATCAGATATATTTAATTTATATCTTAAATAGTGATATAACGACTTTACGACAACTCTTCGAGGTTCAACCAAAATAAATCGTTTCTTATTTTTTAAAAAAAATTGAGGAATCCTAGTGCTTTTTCCACTTCCTGTTGAAGAGATAACTATCTTTGGATAGTCCTCATTTATAAATTTATCATTTAATAGTTTATCAACTGGAAAATTACACACAGTGATACCTAAAGTTCAAATGACTTTATCAAATGATTTTCAAAAACTTCTGATTTTTCTAAAAAGAAAAAGTGTCCTCCATCAATTTTAAATAAATGAGACCCTTTAATTGAACTTAGCAATTCAAGACTAGCATCTAAAGGAACAACTTCATCCTTTTCTCCAATATAAATAAAAGTAGGAGCATCTATAGATGATAAAAAACTTCGACTAGAATATTCTAGGACAGCTCTATGCTGCGCTCTTGATATTTTAGGAACAACTGGGCTAGGATCTTTTCTCAAATAACTTAAATAATTTTGATATACTTCACTATCAATAGAGTCTTGTGTAAAACAAACTCTCAAAATTCTATCTAAGGGATCTGAAATATCATCTGATTGAGAAAACCATCTTTTTAAGGTTTCTGGATTCAAAGCATAAGGGTTATTTTTGCCACCCGTATTTGTACATAATAGATGTAAGCTTTTTACATGAGATGGAAATTGTTTTGTAAACTCTTGAGCCAATAAACCACCCATTGAAATCCCCATTACATTCCATTTTCTATTGCTTGGGAGTTTCTTAAAAATTTCAGATACCCAAGTTTCAATTGTTAAGCTTTCTAAATCTGTCGATTTAGGGTCAACTAAATAGTGCAGCCCAAAAGAAAGCTTCTCTACAATAGGTAATAATCCATAACTATTACCACCCCAACCAGGAAACCATATAAATGACTCACCTTGCAGTTTATCCATTAAATCACTCTCTTTGTTAATATGAAACTTTTGATGATTATATATACCTTCAAAACATTTAACAAGGACAAAAAAAAATCCCACTAATATACATTAGCGGGAAACTTTTAAATTTTACTTTTTTAATTGATCAGATACTTTTGTGTATTTTTGTAATAACTCTTTATACTCTTCTGACTCCATTTTTCCTTCACTAACCATAGCCATCATTTCTCTATAGATTTTATCTTTTTGATTTCTTAAAGCAATTTTATCATAACGATTTGTTAAAGCCATACCAACTCTTGCTACTGGTTTAGTAAAACTATTTTCTGAAGCTGCTGGAGCGCTTATTTTTACCTCTGTAGTCTGAGTTTCGTCTAAGTTTTCAACAATAACTCGATTAACACTAGGGCTTGAAACCTGTGAAACAGTAGTTTCTGTTACAGGAACTTCTTTAGTTGAAAGACCCTTAGCTTCAATTTTTTCTTTTAAGCCCTTAAGAGCAAACATTAAATATTGATACCTGTCCATTCCTCTTGCAAGTCTTGGACGACTAACAATACTGCCTGCTACATTTGGTCCGCCCCACTCATTTAAATCATTTGCTTTTATGTACTCATCAATCATTGATTGTACTTCTTTGTTCTCCCAAGATGCTGTAGTATCAACATTAGCCTCTTGTGTCTCTTGTGTTGGAGTTTGGGTAAATGCACTCAGCTCACTATATTTATCTTGAACTTTTTGTAATACTTTACTGATTGTTTCTTGTTTTTTATAAAATGGAGCAAATTGACTTTGATATGCTTCTAGTACTTTTTTTTCTTGTAAAAACTGCTGCGCTTGTGTCATTTTTTCAAAGCTTTGGTTGTTAGCTTCAACCGCTTTAATTACAGCTTCCATTTTTGCATCTAATTGTTTTTTAACTTCTAGATCTTTTAAATCAGTTAGTTGAGACTGCATCGCATCAACATCATTAATAGCCTGAATAACCCCATCTTGAGAGTTTTGAGTACTTTCTAAGATTACCTTAATTTGTGCTTCTTCTTCTGGAGCCAAGCCCTTTTTCTTGCCAGAAAAAAAACCCACAATTGAATCCCAAGCATTACTTAACATTCCTGCATGGTGATTAGGAACAAGCGCTGTTTGAGAAAAAGCAAACAATAGCATTAAGACATATGGTTTTAATATAATAGATTTCATTAGTAACTCCTTATATGATACTACGGAGCTTAGGGTAAAAAAGTTTCAATTAGTTTTATATTACTTATTAATAAGCTTCCTAAGAGTATCTTTAAAAAGGTTTTCTTTCATAAAGTCTCTTTCATTTAATATAAATTTTAATGATCTTTCATTAGAAAAAGTTTCGCATTTTTTATCATAGTTTAAAGCTAGAATATCTAAGTTAAAAATATCGCCTAAAACTAAACCATGAAATCTCATTGAGATGATTTTACTATGTTTACTTATTTCTCGATAATAAGATTGAGGTTCATTTGAAAACTCTTTTATTATTGCTTTTGGATCTATCATTTCAATTGTTTTTTTCAAAAAAGAATCTTTTTGAAAAATAAAATAAACTCTTTTAAGACCTGTTTTTGATATTTCTTTTATCCAATCTTTTAAAGGAGCACCTTTCCAAGATCTCAAAACTATAGCAATATGATCTTCTTTTTCTTCTTTTGATACCGAGATATTATACTCATAAACTAAGTCCTTTTTTAGGGTTAGTTTTAAAGAGCTTACTCCTATTTTCTCCAAATATGAAAAGCTGTCTTCATCTCTTACCACAATTTTTTCTGTCAAATAAGACGTTACCAAAAGGATTTTTTTATTAAAAAAACTATTTAATGGAGAAAACCCCTGATAATTCCAAACTATTTTCGCTCCAAAAAGTTTGGCTAAAAAACAAAATAGAATATAATAATAAAATGAAAAAGAGCTTGTTCTATCTTGAAAAATGCCTCCTGGCCCCAAAGAAAAGTACTTTTTATTACTTAATGAAATAATTATATTTTCTAAAGAGCTTCTAGTTATCTCTTTTTTTCTATGAGAATTTGTAGAATAACTTTTAACAATATACCAATCATTTCCACTTACGTCATTTTGAATCAAGCATAGCTTCAGTAGTTCATCACCAAAATTTCCAAAGCCAAAATACCCCAAATGTAAAGTTGCATCTCTTTTTCTTAAAAAAAATAAGTCTAAAAACACTAAAAATAATAATGGTAAAACTCCTAATATTAATGTATTAAGCTCTCTTAAATATATAAACCAAAAACTAGTATGAAAATGTGAAAAGGAGTTAAAAAATGTAGCTAAATAAAGACCAAACATAACCTTAGAAATTAATTGAAAAGCAAGGTTTTCTTTTTTTAAGCCTTGATATAAAAGTACTAATGAAAATAAACCAAGTAATTCTTTAAACCTTGGTCTTGCCAAAAAAATTTCTTCTAAATAGTCTCTTGTTAAAAGCTCTAAGTGACTTGGAAGTAAATACGGATTATTACCAGATCGAATAATAATTAAATATGTTATTGCAAAAATAACCATAAACATGATTAGAAACTTTAATCTATTTTCTTTTTTTGAGTAAAAAAAGTATTTATAATTTTTTACTAGTTCATAAATTAAAATTATAGATGGCATCAACAGCAAAGAAACCTTCACACCCCTAGCAAGATAAAAACGCTGATCAAAATCTTGATAGTCCATCATAAAGTAGTAAGTAAACCCAAATAAGATAGCTTTTATCCAAATAGAAAATAATCTTGTTAAAACTAAAATTTCTTTTGATCTTTTTAAGTCTTTACTAAACAGAGTATATAAATGAAAAATACTTATTTGAGAAAATAAAAATCCACTAAGTTGCAAACCCATCGGATACTCTAAATACAATGGAAATAAACTTAAAACAATCCATTTACATTCAAAAAATAATAGGCTAATAAATATAAATGTAAATAAAAGCCTAACTCTATCCCAATTAAAAAACACATTTCTTGGAGACAAAGATTTCTTATAATTATTTAATACCAATTTTTCAAAGTCTGCCCAAGGCAATTTATCTGAAAAGTTATAAAATATAGCTCTTATATTTCTTTCAAGTAAAGCACGTTTTAAACGGCTTGATAATGCTTTTTTTGATAATTTTTTATGCTCTTGCTCTTTTATAAAGTGAATCCATCTTAATCTAATACCAAAGGTATCTACAGGATTTAATGGTGCATGTTTAATAATCTCAGCTGTAAATACAGTGCTAAATTTTTTAGAATAGTCAAAAAAGTCTTTATTTACTTGTATATTATTGTTTATATATTTATTAGAAAATATCGCTCTAGCTTTTGAGAAACCTTTTGGGAAAACTCCGCCACTATACATGTAGACCAATTGGCTTGGAAGAATATTTTTTAACTTATAGTAATTATATTCGTCTATATTAGAGTAAGTAAAATATACATTTTCTTTTAATAAGGTTTTTTTTACCTTTGAATTTTGCTTTATCAATTGACTAAATGGAATGACAATTGAAACTTCTTTTCTTGTATATTTATACTCTATAAAAGCATAAGTAGAAGCCATTAAAAATAAAATTAATACTAAGAGTGTTTTTTTCATAATAATCCAAAAAATAATGAGTACCTGAACTTTCATTCAGTTAGAGTAAAATATACTACAATCTAACTTAATGAGTTTTTAATTCTAAAAAGAGTACATACCATCTAAATATAAACAAAAAAGCATGCTTCATAGCATGCTTTTCATTATTGAGGAGGCCTTGGAGCTGGAGGTCTTACACCCGGTGGTCTCGCACCTGGTGGTCTCGCACCCGGTGGTCTCGCACCCGGTGGTCTCGCACCTGGTGGTCTCGCTCCTGGTGGTCTCGCTCCTGGTGGTCTTGCTGCTGGAGGTCTCGTTCCTGGTGGTCTCGCTCCTGGAGGTCTCGTTCCTGGTGGTCTCGTTCCTGGTGGTCTCGCTCCTGGTGGTCTCGCTCCTGGAGGCCTTGCACTTGCAGGTCTAGCCTGAACTGGAGCGGCAGCTACTTGTTGGGGTGGTGCCTCTTGCACTGGAGCTGACTCTTCAACTAAAGTCATTCCTCCACCATCCTGAATAGCTTTAAAGTCTACTATTGCTTCACCCTCTATTTGTTTACATTCTTCCCAACGACCTTTTTCTATAAGCATAGCATTTAATTTCTTTTGACTTGCTTTTGCCTTGTTGCCATCTATATTTTTTAGTTTATCTGTTAAAATTTTGAGTGCTACAATTTCATCAATTTTATCAAAACCTCTCACACAAACTTTATTACGACCAGATTCTTTACAAACATAAAGCATATCATCAGCTGCTTGCATAACTTCTTTTAAATTATCTCCATCCTCAGGATAAGAAGAAACTCCTACACACAAAGTTACGCTTAACACACCAGCCTCTGTTTCGTATCTTGCTGCCATTACATTTTTTCGTAATTGTTCTGCAACTTTTTTAGCTTCTGGTTTATCTGTGGCTGGCAAAATTTGAACAAACTCTTCTCCACCATAACGTCCGGCTAAATCTCCATCACGAGTTACAGTTGAATATTCTCCGGCCACTTTAGCAAGAACTAAATCTCCAATAGCATGACCATATGTATCATTAAAGGTTTTAAAATGATCAATATCACTCATAAAAAATGCTACGTCATGCCCTTCTTTTTCTGCTTTAACCATTTCTTTTTCAAAAAAATCTAAGATTGAACGACGATTATTTAAACCTGTTAGAGCATCAATTGTTGCCCATTCTTGAGTCTTTTTAAACATGCTAGCATTTGAAATCGCCATTGCTGCCAAAGAGACTAGGATAGTTACAAGCCTCATTTCCTCAGATGATGGAGAAATCTTACCTGTCTTTTTTTCAACAGCTTCGATATTTAAAACGCCAACAACTGAATCAGATGTACTTAACGGAGCACAAATATAAGTTTTTTTACCCGAAAATTTAGTCATTTGGGCTAAACCTGGATTATTTTTTAAAGCATCCGCATCAATTACTTCATTTTTTTCAACTACATAACCTATGATACCCTCTCCAATTTTTTCAGAAAAAGCCTGAATCTCTGCTGCATCCCAACCTACATTTTTACTTAAAGTCATTTTTTTAGTATCTGGGTCAACTAAAATAATTGCTGCTTTTGTTGCCTTTAAGTTTCTAATTACGTTTTCCATGGTAATTTCTATTACTTTTAAAGGGTCAAGAGTAGAGCCCACAACTTTAGCCATATTTGACAAAGAGACCATTAGCGAGGATAAAGCTAGGACTCTATTTTTACTTTCATCAACTTGACCTTGAAGTTTTGAACATTCTTTTGCTCTTCTTCCTAGATCTTCTTTAATTTGCTCTATTGTTCGTTCACCAGCTTTTGGAACTTCACTTTTACTCATTGAAATATCTACAATCGAAGACAAAGAAGCAGCGGTCATACCAGCCGACAGTGCCATTAATGAAAACATAATTCCTATGTCTTCGTAAGGTTCTTCAGCCATAAAATCATTATAACCATAACCTGCAACGCCACAAACTAAAGTTGTAAAAATAAATATAGCTATATTTTTCAGAATCGTTTTTTGTTGGTTTGTCATTATATTTTCATTAACCTTTTAGCATATTATTTAAAGGGCATCTTAATGCCTTAGCTTAAACGTAATGGGAATTATACCAAGTTTAAAACTATTAAACAATAGTTAAATTTGTATAATATTTAGCTTGATTGCTTCTTAAAAATTATTATTATTGTAACTGCTAAAAAAACTAAGTTTTGCATCCATCCTGCTAAAAATGGAGACAAAACTCCACTCTTTCCAAGTGGCATAGAAAAGCCCATAATTACAAAATATAAAAAAGACAAAAGTAAACTGATTCCGAATCCTAAAAAACCACCACCTCGATGAGAACTGACCCCCAAACAAGCTCCCAAAAAACAAAATATAATCGTTGCAAAAGGAAAAGCTGTTTTAGAATAAAAGTCAACCCATAAAGGACGGGTAGGAATAACACCTTTTTGTTCGTGATATTGAATTTGCTCTAARATCTCTTTATARCTTAACTCTTGTGGTTTTTTCATTTCATACTTTAATAAGTCTTCTGCACTTAAAGTTAAATCATAGACTAAAGCTTTATGATGCTCATTCATATTTCCTTCACGCTCTAAATCTTTTAAAAAAACCTTTGATCTCCAAACATTTTCTAAAGTCCAATTTCCACCTGATTTTATAGTAGCTTTTGAGGAAGTAATCACTTGACCATCTGGCTCCTGAATGACTAATTGAAATAAAGTATTATTTTTTAAATCAATTCTCCCAATGCAAAGCAAACGATCACCCGCTATTCTCATGACAACATTTTTACGATATTTAGGTGTTTTAAATTGCCTAATATATTTTCTGAACAGCTCTGTTCTTCGTTTTAGAGCTGGAGGTATTATCTGATCTTGAATGTAATAAACTCCAAAAAAAATAAATAAAGAAAAAAGTAGTACAGGTTTTAAAGTAGACAGAAAGCTGATTGTACCTGCTTTCATAGCTACTAATTCAGAGTCTTTAGACATTTGCGCAAAAACTAATAAACCTGCTAATAAACAAGATGTTGGGAAAATAAATAACATATCTTTTGGTATAGAGCATAAAAACCATTCTAAGGCTATCTCAGGTGCTACTTTATTTTTTACAGAATAGTCTATCGCTTTTTGCATAGGGTCTAATGAAATTATTAAAGTTGTTCCTAGCAAACCAAATAAAAATGGACTCCAAAGTTTTTTAAATATATATTTATGTATTATTTTCAAGAATTCAACTCAATTATATCTTCTGATTTTAGTAATTTTTTATCTGACCCAATCCATTTATGAGACTTTTGATTTAATCTAATTTGTGACGAACTAATACCATTAAATGGTCTAACAAATTTAGAGTTTGAATTATCTAAGATTGAACCTTTTGAAATATTATCCAATAAATATAGGCCTCTTCTTGCTATCTTTCTCATAGGAATCTCATCTTTTATTTGAGGTTTTTGGAAAGAACCTAAAGCTTTAGACAAATCCTTAGTTGCTTGGGCCAACTCTTTAAATTCTTTTGGATCCATAGACATTTTTTGATCTGGTCCTTCTAAGTTTTTATCTAAAGTAAAATGTTTTTCAATAAACCTAGCCCCTAGAGCAACCGCTCCTAGACTAACTGCAATACCTGCTGAATGATCTGAAATACCTATCATATTTTTATATTTTTTATCTAAAGTTTGAATATACCTTATATGGCAATCTTCTAGTTTTGGAGGATAGTTTGAAATACAATGAAGCAAAATACATTCATAATTAGTTAAAAATCCTTGCTTCATTAAATGTTCTATCTCAGATTCGCTTGCCATTCCAGATGAAATAATCAATGGTTTTTTAGTTTCTGTTATTTTTTCTATTAGATCATAATAATCCATATCTCCAGAAGCGACTTTAAACGCTGGTACACCTATTTCATTTAATACAGTCACCCAATCCAATGAAAAAGGTGTCGATAAAAAATGAATCTGTTGTTGCTCACAATGATCATATAAAAGTTTATGCTCATCAATTGATAAACAAAGTTTATTAAAAATTTCAAAAGCAGGCTCTGTCTCAAGCACCAAATTTTTAGCAAAAAAGCTTTGAAACTTTACACCATGAGCACCAGACTCTTTAGCTGCATCAATCATTTTTTTTGCTAAATCTAAACTCCCGTTATGATTTAAACCAATTTCAGCTAATAAATATGGTTCAAAGTTTAGCTCAAAATCAAAATCTGCTATTTTCATATTTTACTCTTTTTTATAATAGTTAATTTAAATTCTTCAAGATCTCATTTTGTAATTGTACATTACAAAATTAAGCTAAGTAAAGATATTCTAAATTTTGAATGTAAAATTAAACTACTTCTATTTACAATTTTAGCCGAATATTTTATATATACTAAGAAGTATAAATAATTAAACTATTAAATCACAATTCATTCAAGTATCAATTAACGATTGTATTTTTGTTTAACCAAGGAAATAACATGAAACTTTTTAAAATACTTTTCCTCATAAGCCTTATCTTTTCTAACTATTCAACTCAGGCTAGCATTATTTCAAAAGCGGCACAAACTCCCTTTAAAAAAGCATTAGAGTTTAATGCTATGGGAGACTATGTTTCAGCTTTAAACTCCTTTATAGAGTCTTATAACATAGATGCTGGTGTTTTAGGACTAGACAATGAAGGCATTTTAGACAACTCAACCAAATTTTTTCAAAGGTATTTACAAAACAATCCAAAAGACTTAAATTCTCTCATGTGGCTTGGTTCTATTTTTGCCTTAAAAGGAGATCTTAAAACCAGTATTGAATATTATCAAAAAGTCACTATGTTTGCTCCCAAATCAGAAGAGGCCAAAGAGGCCGATATTGAAATTATTTCACTTGAAAAATCATTACGAGAACAACAAAATGAAAAAAACTTTAAAGTTGAAAAAAAACAACAAGACTTAGTTTCTTTGAATAAAGTAAAAGAAAATGTAACAAGAGAAGTTAAAAAAGAATACAATGCTGCTATTTCAAAATTAGAAGAGCAAATCACCTTATTAGAAAGACAAGTTACTACAGCAAATCAAGAAACAAGTAAAGCTAAAGCAGAGCTTGAAGCCAGTAAATCTAAATTTGAAGGACTTGAAACCGAACTTTCTAAATATAAGTTTTTATATCGTAAATACAGAAGAAAATCAGGCTCTAACTTTTAAAGCTTATTTCTTTTTCGTAGGTCTTTAAACTCTGATAAATCATTTGATTTATATCATTAATTTCAGAACACTCTAATTGACCACTTTCACATGTAGTCATAACAGCAGGTAAAATATGAATTTGTGCTACTCCTCCCTTAGGAAGCCTATCACCCTTTTTTAGAATATCGTAAGTCTTTTTTATATAAACAGGAACAATCGGAACCTTACATTTTGAAGCGATACCAACACCAACATCTTTAAACCCTTCTATTCTTCCTGTTTTAGACCTAGTTCCCTCTGGAAATAAAGCTAAATTATATCCATTTTTTAATAAAAAAGTAGCACCTTTAATTGCCTCTAAGTCAATCCCTCCTTTAGAAACCACAATATTACCTGATAGAGTAGACATAGCCCCAAAATTTCGAATATCATGCAAGTCCTTTTTTATCATAAAATTAAGAACATCAGGAAAGTAAGCAGATAAAACAAGAGGATCCCAATTAGAACAATGATTTGCCACTAAAACATAGGGACGAGGTAAGTTTTGTAAGTTTTCTTCTCCAATAATTTCACAATCAGTCATTGTAAATGCACAGATTAATTTGTTTGCTATACGGGCCAATACATGATGGATATTATAATTTGATTTTATACTTCGTTTATGATCAATTTCTTCAGACATTTTAACTCATTTTTGGTTAACATCACTATATTTAGTTTTAAAAATTCTTATCTACCCAAAGCAGTAAATTCACTTATACTTAGGTATAAACTCAAAACAAAAAAAGCATTTGCATTTGAGTATACATAATATACAATCGACTCTATGAAATTACAAAATAACAAACTAATCAAACAAAACCTCTGGGCAGAACATTCAAGTAGTCTACTTTCTCATTTTAGCAAAGAAATAAAAGAACAATACTCTTTTATTTTTGCTATGAATGACTATCAAACCTTGTTGCAATTAAACAACTCTCAAGTACAAGATCTTATTGAAGTTTTTCAAACTACCTATCTTGAAGGACTTATAAATTTATTGCTAAACGATATGTTTGATCCACATCAACTAACTGTTAATCTAAAAGGCTTAAACGAAATTCATGTTGATAGTTTATTTACAATGGGATTAGTACACCGTATATGTGAAAACCCAAGTGCCGAAGGTTTTATACTTACTCGATTTTTTAAAAGTAAACCCCAAGACTTTGAAGATGAAAAAGCTTGTATAGATATAGATGAAGTCGTCAACACTATAGGTCAAATAGAAACCCTCTGGAAAGAAAAAAAGTCATTAAAAGTTTAATTTTAATGACCTTAAAGTAAACTTTATTTAGCCCTTTGAAGTAATACTCCTAAAAATAAGCAAAATAAACCGTTTATTAAATACCATATAGATTCAATAGCAAATACATCTGGCATATAAAGCATATTTACTGATGGGTTTATAAAAGAATAAAGTAAATATGACCCTAATCCAAAACAAACCCCTTTGGTTAGATTTCTAAGCCATACAACTTGATAAAACAAACCAGACAAAAGTAAAACTAAAGCACTTGATCTAAAAAAGATACTTGCTCCTCCAAAACCAAAAAAATATTGATCCCAATCAGATAATGGTAGTACAAATAAATTAGAGTATAAACTTATTGATGAAAAGTAATCTATAAAAAAGAAACCACTAGAAAAAAGGATTAAACCAAGTAAATAAGGAAAACTAAAAGAAGAAACACCAACAAATAAAGCAGAGGATACTGCTGCAATAGTCAATCTTGACCAACCTGTTTCGTAAACAGCAGCTTCTAGTGCTTTATCAGCTTGTACAATACCAGCTCCATATAAATTTTTATCACCTTTTTTTATTACTGTCTTTTTTAACAATGATCTTAATTTTGGCTCATCTGTTATACCCTTACTTACTAATAGAGCAGCAACTCCAGCCACATGAGGAGCTGCCATAGATGTACCCATAAAAAGCATATAATCATCTTTAGATGGATCATCTGCATGAATTGTATTTTGCATAATACCGTCTGGATAACCATCATTATTTAGATCTTCACGAATGTTTCCACCAGGAGCTGCTATTTCTAGCTCTTTACCACGACTTGAATAAAAAGTAATTTGCTCATCAATTTGTACAGCAGATACAGCCATACATTCAGGGTATTTAGCAGGATAACCAACAGAACCAGAAGAGTTTCCAGCAGCACAAACTAATAAAACACCTTTGTTTTTAGCATATTGACAAGCTTTTCTTAATATAATTGATGGCATCGGCCCACCTAAACTCATATTAATAACATGAGCTCCATTATCAGCAGCATATCTAATTGCTCTTGCAATCGCTGTAATAGACCCACGACCACTTCCGTCTAAAACCTTAAGAGGCATAATTGTTGCCTCTGGTGCTACACCTACAACTCCAAGTCCATTATTTGTTGATTGAGCAATTGTACCAGCAACATGAGTACCATGCCCCTGGTCATCATTTGCATGGACAGTATTATTAATAAAGTTATAAGGTTTAATAAACTTAGTTTGGTTTAAATCTCTTGCTCTTTTGTAGTTTTTATAATTTTCAAAAGCTACACCAGTATCAATCACTGCTACAATTGCACCCTTACCCTTCGTATATTTAAAAGCCCTATTTTGACCAATCATCTCCATATGCCATTGATATTTATAAAAAGGGTCTGAATAACTATCTGGATTTGGTTGAGGGTAAGTACTTTTCATATCATAAGCATTTAATATATAGTTTGGCTCTATGCTCTCTATACCAGTAAAAGATTTTAAACGATTTATCCATTGTTTTAATTTCTTAATTTTTGGAAATTTAACTACTTTTTCACTTTCAAAGCCCTTAACAATATCACCATCAATATGATATAAAGCCTCAAATTTTTCTAGATCTGCATTAGAAAAGTCATCTGTAAAGTCAATAATTAAACCATCACTTTCAACTTTAGTATTTGGATTTACAAACGATCTAGTAAATATTTGCGATGAAGCAAAGCTACTAAAAATTAAAGAGAAAATTAATATTATTTTTAAAGTCATAATCAAAACCTTTTTATTTTGCTAATTGTGGAAACTTTTTAAGAACATACTCATATCTATTAGTAGAAGAACCGTTTGACTCATTATATAAAGGTGTCCCGCCCATATACATGGTATCTTTTTTATCTCCATACTCATTGAGATTATTATCACTTAAATATTTATCTATTTTAGATTGAGTTTCTTTTGATATTTTTATGCTTGCTCTTTTAAAACCTTCTGGCATGATAATTTTTCCATCTTCCATCTATTTACCCTCTTAAATCTTGAATTTGACTTGGTTCTAAACCTGTTATATCAGATATATCTTGATTTGTCATGATACCTTTATCAATTAACTTAATAGCTATATCTTTCATGGCTTCTTTTTTTCCTTCTTTTCTACCTTCTTTTTCTGCCCATTCTTTTGCACTAATTTGGTCGTGAATAAACTTTTGTCTGGACTCTATAAGCTCTCTAAGGTGTCTATCTGAGTTTGCATATTGCATAGATTGAATAGCCTCTTCTATACCATTTTCTGTAAGTAGTTCTTTTGGTATCATATCTGACTCCTTTTGATATAAATCTCCAAATTTAAAAGTATATAACCATTTTTCAAATGGGCTAGATAAAGCACCTGGACTAGCTTCATTAAATTTTGGAATTTCAATAAAGTGCATTTCTATTAGGTTTTCTAAGGGCTCTAAAGTTTTGCTATTATGAAATTTATATAAGTTGTGTAGCTCTTTGTTATCTGGAAAGCAAATATTATCTAAAATAGAAATACTTATTGTTTTATTTAATTGCTCATAAGAAGCACTATTTTTTAATTGAGAGCTATATAATTTTGATGCATAATAAAAAGTACGTTTTTTCCAATCTTTAGTTGATTGAACCTGCATTTCAATATTATATAAAACACCCCTTTCATCTTGGGCTTTAACATCAAGAATACTGAGTTTATCTCCAATAAAGTCTTTATCATTGAACGGGTTTAAAATCTCTACTTCAGTGATTTTATCTTGACCTTCTAGTTTTAATAGAGCGTTAATAAGGCAGATTAAAAGATTTGAACGCTTTGGGTTTCCAAAAGTTCTTTTAAATAAAATATCATTTGTTAATTTGTAAAAAGTATCGCTCATGGCTTAATTATACCATAAAACTTTAAGCATTATTTACAACCCTTAATAATACTTTTTTTATATATTCAACCTTAAATTATTTTTCTTTTTTTTCAAAGTTTATTTCTTCAACTATTTTATTATCGATGACTTTTTTAGTCGATTTTAAATAACCATTTCTATAGAAAGTCTTAGTTATCTCAATTTTATTCTTTTTATCATAAATTACTGAACTTTTTATTATTTCAGTACCTTTAAAATACGACTCTGAAATTTCCTTTCCTGTTTCATCAATAGTCCTTCTAAAATTTATCTTTCCTTCTTTTGAATAGCCTTGAACTTTTGCACTTTGTCTCTTACCTTTTTTATATATAACTGTACCCTCAAGTCTATTTTCTTTTGTGAAATACTTATGAGTACCCTCTTCTAACCCATTGTTAAAGTATTTTATTGATTTCAATACCCCGTTTGAAAACCATTCTTTTTGCTCTCCATGAAATTTTCCTTTTTTATAACTTTTTCTTGTTAATTTCTGATCTTCAAAATGTGTCCATGTTTCAAAAATTCCACTTTTTATTCCATTTATTTGTTCTGAAAATAATTTTCCTTCTCCATCATATTGTATAATATAATTTTTTTTACTTTTAAACTGATAAAGAGTTTTTAAATATAAACTACCATCTAAATTATATCTTTCTGTTTTTACCTTGACTTCATTCTTATAAAACTGTGCTGAATATAAAATTTTCTTTGCTCTATAATACTTTTCAAAACCAGTTTTTTTATTATTCATTTTTTCATGAAATACTAAAAATCCTCCTTTACTATCGAATCTTTTTACTTCTACTCCATTGCTATTTTCTTCTCTAATTTCTTCAATGTTGTTAGTTTTTGACGAATATCTAATAAACTTTGAGGATATCCTCTTATTATTTTTATAAATATACTCTGTAGTTAAGTCACCATTCCTATTATAAAACTTATTTAAACCATCTAGTTTTCCATTTTTATAATAAGCAGTATATCTAGTCTCTCCATTTAAGTAAAAAAATTGAGTAAAGCCATGTTCTTTTCCTTGATAAAATTCTCTTGTCCATTCTAAATGGCTTTTATTTTGCCATTGTTTTTGAATTCCATGTTTTTTTCCTTGTTTATATTGAAATTCTTGGTGTAAATATTTAAACTCTGGATGCCATTTTTTAAATAATCCGTCTTTTAGCCCATTCTTAAAGTTTATAAGTTTTGCCAAAGACTTATCTTTAAAAAAAATAGCATATTTACCATCTTCTTTTACATTACTAAGTTTTTTAATTATCTCAGTCATGCTTTGATTAGGAAAAGGAGGTAGCCAACTTGGCTTTAAAAAACTTTGGTCAAAACCAAAGCTTACGCTAAAATTTGCTTTGCCATAATTATCAAACATTTTTTCAAAAGCATGCTTAGGGCAATCTAATGACATCCAATTATTATCCCTTTTAATTAAAAAATTCAAATCTTTTTTTACTTGATCAGAAAAGATGAGAGCATATTTCTCATTCACAAAGTAATTGTTGGCAACATAAAGAAGGTCATGCTCTCTTAATCCACATTGAGTAGCGGAACTATTTTGATCAACAAAATTTAAATACAAAGAGTCGTAATTTTGAGGAGAAGATTTAATTTTTATTTGCTCATTATCTCCTAATATCTTAAAACTAATAGGTCTATAGTCATAACCTAATAACATGGATGGTTTAGTGTGTCCAAATTGTAAGTATTCTTTTTTTCCTTTTCTCCATACAGTCAGCTCAAATGGTACTTTATCTATTTTATAACGACTAGCCGATTGTCTAAAAGCCCTTATACCAGATATTAAAGTTTTATTCATTTCTATTATTATATCCTCTCTTTGTAGTCCTCCTTTTTCTGCCAGAGAGTTTTTATTTACCGTGTTAACTCTCATCCCCTGAATGAAGATTGAATCTGAATACAGGGTTTTAATTACCCCATCATATATACTTTTTAAAGTACTCATCCAATTTAAAGGTTTTTTTTCTATCTTTTTAGTTTTTCCTGATAAATAATTGTGTACAAATATTTTTCGTGTACTTAATTGATTGTCATCGTAAAATTTTTCTAATAAAGCCCACTCACCAGTAAGTTTAACAATTCTTAATAAAACTAACTCTTGAAGTACTTTATTTCCTTTTTTTTCTAATAACTCTGCATAAACTAGATGAATAAAAGGGTTATCATCTAAATATAAGTTTCTAAGCTCCTCTTCTGCTAAATATAACTTATTTTGCCTTATTAAAACTCTTGCATATTCTGCTCTAACAATTGCTGATTTATTACTTTTTTCAACTATCTCTAAATATTTTTTATAATATTTAGCAGACTCAGTATAGTTTTCATTTTTCATAAAGTTTCTAGCTAAACCTATATATTCAGCCTCTTTACCTTGATATCTTTTTTTGGGCTTTATTGCCAAAACTTGTTGTTGATAATATTCTAAAATTGCTCTAAAATTATTATGATAATCATATTTTATCAATGCTTCTTTATAAGGATAACTTTTAGGGTCTAAATTTAATTTAAGATTTTGTATTTCAACATTATATGGCTGTAGCTTTTCAAGAAAACTGACATCAGATACTAAAGTAGCTAAAAAACCTTCTTTATTTTTTAGCTTATTATTTGAAAATAAGATTTGCTTTAATAATAAAGTATAATAAGATAAATCCATTCTACCCTTAGAGTTATCTTTAAAGTACTTTAAAACACTTTCAACAAATACAGGGTGTTTTTGAAAAGCTTGAGCTGCTTCAAACCAAAACTTTGGTGAATAATTAAAAGCATTCACCTCTAACTCTTGTTTTATTATTGAAAGATCATCTTTTGTTAACGACGATACATTTACAAATTTAAACTTAAAAATACTATTTTTAAAAAAGATTGATAATTTTTTTTGAAATAAAGCAGTTATTTTTGGCTGAGAATCTAAAGCCTTAGTTATTAATAAATTATTTAATAAAAACTGATATACCATAGATAAAGTCATTTTTGAAAATAATGGTTTAGACAATTTATAATAAACCCTACTTCCATCTTTATCTGGTTTTATCCAAATGTCTTTATGTTTTGATATTTTAAGTAAGTCTTGCTCAAATAACTTTAATTTACTCAAATTATTTTCAGAATATTTAAAATCATTCATCAAATTAATTTGATTATTTACTTTATACCAACGCTTTACTTCACGAGTAAGAGCTTGTCCTCTATAATAGTTATATGTATTATCATTTAGCATTGATGATTGAGCTAATGTATAAAAGTAAGTAATTTTATCATTTTGAGTAAAGTATTTTATCAGTTTTTTGTCTTTACTTCCTGATTTAGACATTAAATGTAATACCAAAAAATTTACAGTAAAACTATCATCTAAGTTTTTATACCAATTTTTTGCTTTTGTAAAATCTCCTGTTACTAAAAGCCTTATAGTTTCATTAAAGTGATCATATTTATGGAGCTCTTTCTCTTTTAATACTACCTTTCTTACATCTTTAATTGAGTTATACAAGAAGTCTGAAATATAATTCACTTTAGACATAAATGAAGCCGTAGTATTTTTTCGTTTTAAAAACCATTGCCCCAAAACATATTCAGCACCAGCCATTGCTTTTAATTTTTCAACCGAGTAAAAGGGTGATTGCTCATAAACAAACGCTAAATTTAATAAATATATCGCAAAACCAAAATGATCTCTCTTAGAGCTTTTATTCATATCTACTTTTCCAAAGTTTAACCTTGGATACAATAAAAAGAAAGATACACTTCCTTCACCCCTAACTCCTCCTCCCCTTCTGTTTAAACGATGAAACTCTAACAACATTTGGCTATATAACTCTTTTAACAAATTTTTATACACAGCCAAAGATAAATAATCTTCATGTACATTTATTTTAAACTTCTTTTTCCATTTAGTCTTACTATTTTTTAAGTTTATAGTTAATAAGCTTTTATCTTGAGTAAGGCTAACCCTATAGCTTTTTAGCCTCTTATCATCAAATGAAATACCAAAAACCTCAACAGTCCAAGTTTCTAATATATGTTTAATAATTGTTGAGTGAAAATCTATATCAAAAGTATTTTTATCAGGACTTTCAAATGTAAATGCTAGTAGTCTTATGCTTAATAAAATGCTTAAAAAGGTCAATTTTAATAATTTGTACATATCAATCCTAAAAGTAAAATTTAAAGATTCATAATACTACCAACTAACAGTCATTAAATGGAAGGTTTTAGTCAATTAGTTTCTAATGAAATTTAAAGAGCTCAAGATTTTTACGGTACTCATATCAATGATTTGTAGACCAAATTTATCACTAGCTATATACATCAATGTTTCATTGTTTGAAAAAGCTAGTGCATAAGCATTCCCAATAATTTTAATATTTGAAATATTAACTAGATTATTTGAGTCACTTATATTAATCACTTGTATATCTATACCTCGCTTAATCATATAAGCTTTTTCATTGTTATTTGATACAATTATTCCTACGCTACCATAAGACTCAATAGTACCCAAAAAAGTTGGTTTTAATGAATCACTAACATCTACAACTTTAAAATCTCCATTATGTTTTGCTACAAAAACTTTTGTTTCATCATTTGATAAAGCAACAACATCTAGTCCATGAGAAATCTCATTATAAGCTAAAGTACTTATAACAGAGGGACTAGAAACAGATTCAACATTTACAATTATAAACCCATTTTTTTTATCTGCTATATATAAAGTTTTACCATTTTTTGAAACTGCTAATTTATTAGGGGCTTCTAAATCTAACCTTGCAAGAATAGTATTTGTTGCTAAATCAACCACTTGTAAACCTTGTTGTAAGTCTGCAACAAATATATTTTTACCATTTGGAGATAAAATAATATCTCTGGTAAAACTACCTGTATCAATAAAGCCTATTAATTTAGGATTTATTGGGTTTACTACATCAATAACAATCATCCCATTTTTTGCAGAAGCAAGATAAATTTTTGTTCCATCATTTGATAAAACAATACTTAAAGCATAAACATGGGTATTTAAAGTACCAATGACTATTGGAGAATTAGAAATACTAATATCAATAATTTGTAACCCAAAGTCACCATCTGCTATATAAGCCAAATTGCCATTTTGTGATAAGACAATATCTACAGCAGTACCCAAAGTATCTACATGCCCGATGCTTGTAGAGCTTATTTGTTTGTATAAAGTATTAAAGTTTATTTGTTTTTTTACATTTGATAAAATAAGAGGACCATTCAATAGACCATCTGCAAAAAAAGACCCGACACAAATTAATAAAAGAATAAACAATCTCATTTTTATACCTATATACTTAAAATTAAAACTACTATTTAGTATACATTGGTTATTTAATTAAAAGAGTAATTTAATTACGAAGGTTTACACATTTATTCTATTTTAAGAAGTTAACATCCTACTTTTAAAATTGGTCAATAGTTTGATTTTATCTAAACCCTAAATAGAAATATTTTTAGTACATCTTTGTAGTAACTTTTATTTTACCTTAGCTGTCAATCTTCAATAAAGTCTTGAAGCTTTTTAATCACCCTTAAAACTATTGGCTTTCTTTTAAGTAGTTTTGGTTTCTCTATTAATGAATCAATTATACTTTCATCAGAAGGCAATTGATTTGTTAAAATAAAGTCATCTATTAAAAGTTTGAATTTCTGAGAATTTAACCCCTCTTCTTTGCATAACTTTTCAAAAGATTTTTTCTGCTTATCTTGCCAAAAATTTTGTATCTCTAAATCTATAATAGGATTTAATTTTACTTTCTTTTCTTGCTCTAATAAAAAAGAAGCTTTTTGATAAAAAAGCTTACCCACTCTATTTATATGACCCTTTAAATCTTCATTTTCTATATTTTCAAATAAAGACAAATCAAAGCTATAAGCTAAATTTAAATCATCAAGAGATAAAGATAGTTTTATTATAAAATCTAAAGAGTTTCTTGGGTGTGGACTACAATAAAAGCTTAAGTCAATATCAGAACCAACTTTATAATTACCTTTTGCACGAGAGCCATATAATATGACTTTATCTATCTCTAAAAATTGAGAAAAAAGCTTACAAATATTTTCAATAATTTCTGACTTTAGGCCATATTTTAAGAGTTCTTTTTCACTCACTTAAGTAGTCTTTTTCAAGAAGTTCAAACTTATTTTTAATACTCAAAAAAGCCTCAAAGAAATCTTCAATAATACTTTTTAAAATTTTATTTTTTGTTTCTTCGTTATAAGTATGTGAGCTTAAGTTACGAGCTTCTATCATTTTTAACCAAATATCAGCATTATTTATAAGTCCTACTTTAAAAGCTTCTCTTGCCACATTTTTAGAACCATATAATTCTAGTACACCTTGAGCTTCTAAAAAATCTTTTTGTACTTTCCAAGCTAACTCATGGTTATACTCAAATGATTGTATAAGCCCTTGTTCTTCAAGTTCATTTAATTCTGTACGGTCTAAAAATCGCTCTAATTGTGCAAAAGATTTTTTAAAATTTTGAAATCTTTGAATCCAACGAATATCTTTGCTCATGTTTTTTACCTTATCTTGATTCAAGATCAAAAAATTTTAACATTTTGGATTACCAAAAGCACTTTTACAGCACCAGCAATTCTAATTATGAAAAGAAAGATACTTAATTCGGAGATGGAAATCAATTTCCATAAAAGCTTTATTTGTAACTGATGCTTCCTTATTGGAATAATATAAATTAATACCCTGCTTTTAGTGGCGGCAACTCTTTTAAAATTGGTCGATAGCCTTCTTTTATTTTGGGTACTTTAAATGGAATCATTTTTAAGATCTTTTTGTTCCATTTTTTATTTTGTCTTAACCAATTATTATAAAATGGTAGCAAGTCTTTATAAGATTGAAATAGTTTATTTTTACAAATATAAATAACAGCCCAGTTTTTAATTTTATAATCATCATATTTTAAGGCTTCTTTTAATAAGTCACCATTAATTCTACCATACTTATTTAAAAGTGTTGCTAAAAACATATCACGGTCACTAACTCCTCCTCCTCTTGTTTTTTTTGTATTTTTTAAAATATCTAAAAATTTTTTATCATACATTGAAGCTTTTATGTATAAATCACCTATATCATTGAAGTATAGTACATTGTTTCTGCTAAAAGAATATAATATATCTAAATACTTTTCATGACTTCCAAAATGTTTTTCACGATATAATTTTGAAAGTTTTATCATCCTTTTAAAAGAGTAATCTTTTATTTCATTTAATAAAGTATAAACATCAGAAGTATCTATTTTTTTTGAAATAGATAATAAAAGTTGTAAGTCTTTTCCAATATAAATAGATACATTTATTTGATAAATCCTTGTATCAGCTTCGCTATCACTTTCTCCAGCATATGTAATTCTTTGTCCATTATTTCTTTTTAAATATTCTTGCCATTTTTTTTTATCTGCAACCCTTTTAGGTAATCCATACTCTTTAAAAGGAGATATTTTAAACCAAGGAGACTTATCAAAGTAATTATTAAAATCACTTAAAAAAACTTTTAAATCTTTTTTTATAAAATCTAGTAACTTATGAGGAGCTACCTTTTCAACCTTTCTATAAGGGTTTTTATTATAAGCTTCTTTTTCTTTTTTTCTTTCTAACTTTTCTAATCTCTGTTCTTCACGATCTCTGATAAATTTTTCTTTGTCTGTTGCTAGAGTCGTTGAAATTAAAATAAATAGGATTAATAAATATCTCATATTATTTCTCACTTTCAGTATTAAAAAAGAAGCTTATTTCTAACAACTCACCCTAGCTTAAAAGTAAGAGTCTCCCTACTTTTTATAGCTGTAGTCCATATACATTTTTTTCATCATATTCAATTGATACATTTTTTTATAATTTGCTTCAAAATTTTTATTTAATTTATCTGAATTTTTCAAAGGTAATTTCAAATTCCAGCTTGTCCAATTGCTCCATAATAAAGACCTTGTTTGATGATTAGAACAAGATAAGACATGAGAGTCCTTTTGCAAGACATCTAAGTTTTTTAATATTTCTTTTCTATTAAGATAGATCAATGAATATCTTATTTTATTAATTTTATGATTACTTAAATCTCCATTTTGCAAACCCAAGTTTAAAGTAAAATTTGCTTGAAGTAATTTATTTATTTCTGAAGACTTTTTAAGCTTTAACAAACAATTAACAAATTCATCTGAATGGGTACTTGAATAAATAGAAGCAAATAATTTAATCCATAAACTTGAGGACTCAATACTATTATCTTCAAACATATTTATATATCTACTAAATGATTCTGAGTACTTATATTCTTCACTTTTCAAGTGCTTTAAAATTGATTTCAAACTATCATTTACTTTATCTTTATGATATTTAACATTGTTAAATAGCTCTAAATATCGAAGCTCTACTCTCGTATATTCATAATCTTCTTTTAAAAAGTCTACTAACAAAATGTCAGTTGAAATTTCATCAATATTACTTTTTATAAATTTTAAGACTAAAAAATCTGAACGATAATACTTTTCATTTAAATCACTCGCAGATTTATACAAATCAAAAGCATCATCTAAATCAAACCTACTCAATGCCATCTCTGCTAGTTGTTTATGGATATATGAATTTGGCCATGTTTTACATTTTTTCAAAGCTTCAATCGTAAGTTTTTTAGCATTCTGATATTTATAATTTGTTTCATACTCATTATAAAATTGGGTGAAAGCTACCTGTATTCTTGATTCTTTACAATGAACATCACTTTTTTTGTATTCTTTAATAAGCCTATCTAAAGTTTCTTTTGTTGTGCTTTGTTTGTATTCTTTTAAGTCATTTAAATACTCTTTTTTAAGAGCCTTAAGTGTTGATTTTTCTTTTTTATTAGTAATAAGTCCATATGAAAACAATACAAAAATTAGCACAATCATGTATGGTAAAGCTCTAGCTATGAAATAAGAACCTTTATTTGATTTATCAGAATTTTTTTTAACCTGATACATAGTTCGAGCTAAAATAATATCATTGATACTGCTTCCACAAAACAAAGCTTCACGCTCATCAATATCAAGATGAGCCATATTACTTTTTTTACAATAATCAAAGTCTAAGTTAGAATGTTTTCTTAGTTTTTCTAAGGCAATTAAAAAATCAAACTCTAAGTAAGAGGAAAATAGTTGAACATATTTATCTGCATTAGCTTCTGTTTCTAATACAATCTTATTATAAAATAGCCCCCACATACAAAAAATAGACCATATAATCCCTAGTGTAGCAATTATGGGCTGAAATGAAATTAAATATAAATTAAATATAAAAATCATAAAAAAGAAAAGAGAACGCCTAGCTCTACTTTTCATTTTATCATCTAAAACATGACCTACTTCATGTAAAACAACCGTCATAAATTCTTGAGGAGTCAATTTATCTATTAACCATTTATCCATCACAATTAGTTTTTGATTTGTATATACCACAGCATTATAAGAGTTTCCAGGAAGTAGTTTTAATTGAATTTGATGCGGAGCTAAAATTTCTTCTCTTATTTGCTTTAAATTAAAAATTTGCCACGAAGCCAAATCATCTTCTTTGATATACTTCAAAGATTTCCATATTAAATATTTTGTATGAAAAATACTCTCTGTTAAATAAATAAACAAAAATAATATTAGAGGAGTCATATAAACAGTTGTAGTTGATAATTTTGTCAAAGGACAAAAAAGGCAAAGTAATAAAGTTGACATACCAGGTAAAAGTATAAATTTAATTACTTCTGTATTTATATCATTGACCGATTCTTTTTTGCTCAAAAAATATGAACATATAAAAGTTAAAAAGTACATATTTATGACAAAACTACATAAATATAAGTCAAAAGAAAAAGTCCGACTACAAGATAAAACTAAATATAACAATCCTATATTTACTAATAAAGCTAATATCTCAGATACTCTTTTTTTAGAAAAAAAGAACAAAAAAAAATGTAAAAACAAAAGAACTAAAAAAACTTCTGAATGTTTTTCATAAACTAAAGAAAATAGGTTATATATCGATATATGGTCTGGTAAAGCAAAACTAAAGTTCAAATCCATTTTGCCACCTTTGCTTTAATTACTATGCTTAAAGTCTTTCAGTTTTTTGATATTTTCTTGGCTTTGGAGTTTTTTGATGGCTCGATTTTCAATCTGCCTAACTCTCTCACGAGAGATTCCCATCATTTTACCTATCCATGATAATGAGCGAGGCACTCCATCATCTAAGCCAAAGCGTAGAGTTACAATCATAGACTCTCTATCAGATAGACAGCCCATAACACCTTCTATTTGGTCTTTTAAAACAGATTTAAGCATTGAAACTTCTGGAGATTTTGACTCATCTTTATCTTCTAAAAAATCACCTATGCTTGAGCCTGAATCTTCTTTGATATTTGCTTCTATAGAAACTGTATCTTGAACCATTTGTAACAAAGTTGTGATTTGCTTTTCTTTCATTTCTGTTGCAACAGAAAGCTCTTTTAATGTTGGTTCTCTACCATGCTCATTAGTAAGCTCTCGTTTGATTCGTTTTAACTTATTTAAAGTCTCCATCACATGAACAGGGATACGAACAATACGTGGCTGCTCAGCAATTGCTCTAATAATAGCTTGACGAATCCACCAAGTTGCATATGTTGAAAATTTGTAACCCAAAGAGTAGTCAAACTTTTCAATAGAGCGTAAAAGCCCCATGTTTCCCTCTTGAATTAAATCTAAAAATAAAATACCTCTATTGACGTATTTTTTAGCGATATTAACAACTAAACGTAAATTTGATTCAACCATTTCTTGCTTGGCATCTAAATCACCCATAGCAATTTTTTTTGCAAGCTCTACTTCTTTTTCACGGTCTAAAAGTTCAACACTCTTTAAATCATGAAGATAAGTCTGAACCGAGTTTTCTAAACCCTCAGTAGAGACCTCTTTGGAAGGACCTTTAATATGGCCACGCTTCTTGGATTGAAGTTTATTAAATTTACGATCTGACATGATTGTTACTATTCAGTAAAAACTCCCATTTTTGAGTATTTATCAAAACGCTTTTCAACTAACTCGTCTACATCTTCTTTTTTTAACTCTTTTAAAGATTTAGTAATTGCTTCTTTTACGGCTTTAAAAGTTTGCTCATATCCTCTATGAGCTCCACCAAGGGGTTCATCGATTACTTCATCAATTACACCTAATTCTAATAAATCTTTTGAAGTTAATTTTAATGCTTTTGCTGCTGCTTCTGATTTTGAAGCATCTTTCCATAAAATAGATGCACAACCTTCTGGTGATATTACAGAGTAAATTGAGTTTTGCAACATCATAACTTTGTCACCAACTCCAAGAGCTACTGCTCCCCCGCTTCCGCCCTCACCAATGACAGTTACAACAATTGGACATTTTAAAAAGCTCATCTCAAAAATATTTCGAGCGATTGCTTCTCCTTGTCCACTTTCTTCTGCTTTTTTACCTGGATATGCGCCTGGTGTATCTATAAATAAAATCAAAGGTCTATTAAATTTATTTGCAAATTGCATGATACGTAAAGCTTTACGATATCCTGCTGGATGAGGCATACCAAAGTTTCTAAAGATTTTATCTTCGGTGTCTCTACCTTTTTGATGACCAATCACAACAACAGGCTCGCCATTAAATTTAGCAAAACCACCAACAATAGCAGGATCATCTTCAAATTGGCGGCCACCATGTAGCTCTACAAAATCATCAAATATTGCTTCGATATAATCCATTGTATAAGGTCTTTGAGGATGCCTTGCAATTTGAGTTATCTCCCATGCATTTATATTTGCATAAGTATTTTTTTTCAAATCTTCTAATTTTTTATTAAGCTTTTCAATTTCATCAGTTAAGTCTAAAATATCACCATCAGATAGATCTTTCAAACCTAAGATTTTCTCTTCTAAATCTTGTATTTTTTCTTCAAAATGTAAGGGTTCAATTTGCTGCATAATAGCTCCCATCTTCTTGTTTGAAAAAAGAAAGTATTTGAGAGAGTCTAGCTCTCATTTCTCTTCTATCTACAATCATATCAATCATGCCCTTATCAAGTAAAAATTCTGAGCTTTGAAAACCTTCTGGTAGTTTTTCATGAATTGTTTGTTCAATCACTCTTGGTCCTGCAAAACCAATCAATGCTTTTGGTTCTGCTATGATAATATCTCCAAGCATTGCAAATGAAGCTGTTACTCCACCCGTTGTTGGATCACATAAAACAGAAATAAAAGGCAGTCTATGAGTCGATAGTTTTGCTATTGCTTGACCTGTTTTCACCATTTGCATTAAAGATAAAATACCTTCATGCATACGAGCACCACCTGATGCTGAAAAAATAATTAAAGGTATTTTCTCGTCGATAGATTTTTGAGCAGCTCTAGCTATTTTTTCACCAACTACAGAACCCATTGAACCACCCATAAATGAAAAATTAAACATTCCAAGAACAATTTTATGTCCTTCAATAGATGCAATACCTGTGATGATTGCATCTTCGCTATCTGTTTTTTCTTGGGCAATTTTTATTCGTTCTTCATAACTTTTACTATCTGTAAAGTTTAAAGTATCTACTGCTGTTATATTTTTATTAATTTCTTCAAAAGAATCTACATCACATAAACCCTCTAAACGATTGGCATTTGGTATTCGTAAATGCTTTGAACATTTAGGACAGATGTGTAAGTTTTCTTCTAGTTCTTGTTTAAATATGGCGGTTTGGCAATCAGTACATTTAACTTGTACACCCTCAGGGATTTCTTTTTTGCTTTTTGTAAACCAACCCAATCTAGTTTTCCATTCAGTACTCATATTAATTATCCAATTAGTATATTTCTCTTTAAAAGAGCAGTATATCAAATTTATTATAAATTATTCAATGCCTAAGTCTTGACAAAAATTTAAAATAATATATATACGACAAAATTGACTATATCATATAATTTTAGTATTGGTAATAATACAAGCGAGCTTTTTATCTAAATTTACTTACAGGTGGAGTTAATTTAATCTCTACTTTTTCATCACTCAGTAAAGCGTCGAGCTCTTGCATACAACTTAAGTTGCCTGAAACCTTATAATCTTGTTTTAAATCTAAAAACACATCATATCCTTGTACCCTATAATGTATATTTAAATCTTTTTTACCCTTATGTTTTGTAACAATAGATTTTAAAGACTCAAAAAAATGATCATCAATATCATCTTTATTTAGATGTAAACATAAGTCCATAGACCATTTGGCACTCTCATGAATATAATCAACTAACTCCATGTCTTCTACAAAAAACTGTACCTGCTGTCTAAATTCATCAACTTTTTTTGTCCCTGATAACAAAACTACTTGGTCGTTATCCACTCGAAATGTTACTTTTTTAAACTGCCTTGAAAAAACTTTACAATCTAAAGTAGAACCAAAATCACTCAAAGTAAAAGAAATCCACTCTTCACCTTTTTTACTAACACGTCGTTTAAAATCAGATAACAGCCCGCCCAAAACAACTTTACTACCATCAACCATATCAGATATCTGATGAATACTTGTTTTGATTGTTTTTTGTAAAAATGGACGATACTCATCTAATGGATGTCCTGAAAAATATATACCTGTGAGCTCTTTTTCCCACTCTAATTGCTCAACTGTAGAAACAGATAAATCATCATCTAATTTATCTCTTATATTTCTTATTTTCCCCTTAGCTTCAAACAATGATTTTTGTCCGATTTTTTGGTTTTTTTGGTAAACTTGTCCCTCAGCTATTGCTGATGCGACTAATTTTAGTTTTTGGTTTCTTGTTCCTTCTAATTTATCAAAAGCCCCGACCTTAATTAAATGTTCAACAACTTTTTTATTAACCGCAAATAAGTCCACTCTACAACAAAAGTCTCTTATAGATATGAAGGGTCCATCGCTATTAGCTAGTTCTATCATTTCAATTGCTTTTTCACCAACATCTTTAATTGCACCCATTCCAAAAATAATATCTTTCTCATCTACCATAAAAGCAAAAGATGGGTTATTTATATCAGGAGACAAAATTGGTATTTTCATTCTCTCGCAATCATCCGCTAAATAAGAAATACTCTCTTGTGATTGATATTTATCAGTCATAGCAGCTGCCATAAATTCTTGGGGGTAATTTACTTTTAAAAAAGCTGTTTGATAAGTAATCAAACCATAACAAGCAGAGTGAGATTTATTAAAGCCATACTCAGCAAACTTAGCAATTAAATCATAAATATGGTTTGAAGTATCTTCTGGAATATCATTTTTTAAAGCTCCCTGTACAAACAAGTCTCTATGCCTATCCATCTCCGACTTTTTCTTTTTACCCATAGCACGTCTAAGCTCATCAGCCATAGCCATAGTATAACCAGACATAAGCACCGCTGAGTTCATTACCTGCTCTTGATATAAAATAATCCCATAAGTCTCTTTTAACAAGTTTTTCATCGCAATATCAACACCAACTAAAACCTCTGAGGGTTTTTTTGTTTTTTGCATCAACTCATACAAAGGATATTCAATATTTTCTGGGTCTTTTTTATTATCAATATAAGTATCAACCATCCCAGACCCAAGTGGACCTGGTCGTCCAAGAGCAACCAAAGCAATGATATCTTCAAACTCAACTAAGCTACACTTTCTTAAAATCCCCTTAAATAAATTAGAGTCTACTTGAAAAATGCCTGCTGTATAAGTTGCTGAAAGCATTTCAAATACTTTATTATCATCTAAAGGTATTTTTAAAATATCAAGCTCAATATTTCTGTTTTCTTTGATATGTTTTACAGCATCAGCAATCACAGTTAATGTAGACAGACCTAAAAAATCCATCTTTAATAAACCTTGAGACTCTAAAACAGAACCATCATATTGAGAGCAAATACCATTATCATATCCACTAACTGGCACAAAATCACTGACAATTTTTGGAGAAATCACTAAACCAGCAGCGTGTAAACCAGTATGTCTAGCTAATCCTTCAAGTCGTAAAGCTACCGAAAACAAATTTTCATATTGATCTCTAAATTTTTGAAGTTCTAACGATGTCTCTAAACCCTGAGCTAAGTTTTTAGCATCATCTGGCACAGCTTTTGAAATTAAATTAGCTACATCAAAAGGTACTTCTAAAACTCTTGCAACGTCTTTAATAACAGCTTTACTTTTTAATTTTCCGTAGGTAATAATTTGACAGACTTTTTCTATGCCGTACTTTTTTTTACAATATTCAATCGACTCTTCTCGTCTTCTAAAGCAAAAGTCAATATCAACATCAGGCATTGACACACGATTTGGATTTAAAAACCTTTCAAAATAAAGACCATATTTCATCGGACATAAATCAGTAATTCCAGTCAAATAAGCAACAATTGAACCAGCTGCTGACCCTCTTCCTGGGCCGACAGGTATCCCCATATTTTTAGAAGCCATAATAAAGTCAGCCACTATCAAAAAATAAGCAGGAAACCCCATTTGTTTAATAATACTAAGCTCATACTCAAGTCTCTCATCAATTTTTTGACTAGTAAACTCTAGTTTTTGCTCTCGACTCATATCAGTAAAGTTAATTTCTTTTAAGCTTTGGTCACTTTTTATTAAACAATCTAATAACTCTAAAATAATTGCTTCTGGATATCTATTTGGAATTTGATCTAGGCATTCTTGTTTTAAAAAGGAGTCTTCATTATATCCATCAGGAATCTCAAATTCAGGCAAATAAAGAGCTCCAAATTTTAACTCACAATTACAATCATTAAATATTTTTAGAGTATTTTCGCAGGCGTCTTCATATCCCTGCATTAATTCATACATTTGCTCTGGAGTTTTAAAATAAAACTCTCTATTTACAAATTTTGGATGATTTGGGTCAGCCAAAGTAATTTTATCTGCTATACACATTAAAACTTCATGTGAATCTGAATCTTCTTTATATGTATAATAAGTATCATTACTTGCAACTAAGGCTATTTTAGTTTCATTTGATAACTCTCTAAAATCTTTATTATCTATTAAATCTTGCTCTAATCCATGATTTACAACCTCTAAGTATAGGTTTTCTGCCCCAACTAAATTTTTTAGTTCATTTATATATTCTAAAGCTTTATTTCTCTTTTTTTCTTTTAGGAATTGTAAAACTCTACCTTTTTTTTGAGTCATTACTATAATTATGTCTTTGTTATGTTTTTGCAAAACCTCTAAGTCAATGCGAGCAAAACCATCATGATAACCTTGAGTCCATGCAATAGACGTTAATTTCATGATGGTTTCATAACCCTCATAACTTTTTGCATAAATTAATAAAGAGCTAGTACCATCTAAATCTGGTGTCTTTTTTATATGACGAGATTTATTTGCCAAAATCATTTCAATAGCTATGATTGGTTTGATTTCTGCTGATTTACATTGATTAAAAAAGTCAATGGCAGCATACATATTACCAAGGTCAGTAATAGCTAAACCGGGCATTCCCATATTTTTAGTTTCTTTTATTAAATCAGCTATACGTGACGAAGATTTTAACAAAGAAAATTCAGAGTGAGTGTGTAAATGTATGAATGGTTTTTTCATGGGTTAATCCTAAAATTTTAATGAAAAACTAAAGTATTATACTAACATATTTACCCATAATAAAATTTAAAAAATAAATACAATCTCTACAACTAAAAGGCTAAATAACATACATAACTATGCTTTTAGGTTCTTCCACATCGGTCGGAATAACGGGTTATAATTAAAACTAAATGCCTTATCTCTCTGTTAAAGCATTTTGCCTAGCTTTTAAAAGAGGCTTTAATAAGTAATCTATGATTCGTTTTTTACCTGTTATGATATCTAATGATACTACCATTCCAGCCATTAACTTTTTTTGATCTTTATTTGTGCCTAAATAATTTTTATCTGTACTTACCTGAACTAAATAAAAAGGATTGCCACGTCTATCTTCAATCGTATCTGCACCTATGCTAATTACCCTACCTTTTAATCCTCCAAAAATTGAAAAGTCATATGCTGATACTTTTACTAAAGCTTCTAAACCTGGATATAAAAAAGCAACATCTGATGGTTTTATTTTTGCTTCAATCAATAAAACATCATCAGTTGGTAAAATTTCTAAAATATCTGCACCTGGTTTTATCACTCCACCAAGAGTATGAATAAACAATTGTTTAATCCTACCTTTTACAGGAGATGTAATTTCTGTACGAGTTACCCTATCTCTTAAGTTTTCTTGTCTACCTTTTAATCTTTGTAGTTCAGACAAAGCTTCGCTTAATTCTTTTTGAGAACGATTTTTAAATCCTAAATATGTATCTTTGATTTTTTGATCGGCTTCTTTTAGCTCTGATTTTAATCTCTCTAAAATATGTTCAGAGGTTTCTATTTTTTCAAGTAAGCCCTCTTTATCCCTTTTTAGACGAATCATCTCTATTTTACTTTCTATACCTTTTTCAACTAAAGGGGCTGTAAAAGAAATTTGCTCCTGAAGAAGTCTTAAATTATTTTTTGCATATTTAATTGTAGATTTTACCTCTAAAATACGTTTATTTTTTTGATCTATTTGCTGATAAACCATTGCTATTTGATTACTTAAATAATCATTATGAGAATCAAATAGGTTTTTCTCTAGTTGATACATTAACAGGTTTTTAGCTTTCATTTCTTTTGGAATTATAAATTTACTTTTTTGTGACTCTGCTTTTAAACGAGTTGTTTTTAATTTTAACTCATGAATACGAGAGCTATTTTCTGAAAAATCGCCTTCAAAACGTTTATTTTTTATTCTAACTAAAACCTGGCCTTGAATAACAAAGTCACCAGGTTTTACTAAAATTTTATCAATTAAACCACCCTCAAGGTTTTGAATCACCTGTATTTTTGAACTTGGGATAATCTTACCTTCACCACGAGTAATCTCATCTACCTCTGCATAACATGCCCAAACAATCACCCATAGTGTACTAATGGCGACTAAATAAACAACCAAACGACTTTTTGTTGGATTACTATTTAAAATAACTCTTGCTGTTTCACTATTACATTGTAAATCTTTTAAACTCATTGAATGCTTCTTTTATACATTTGATGAAAACTTCTTTAACATTAAATCCTTATCACCATCAAAAACTAATTTACCCTTATCAAGTACAATCACTCTATCCACGGTACTAAGCATTGATACTTTGTGAGTAATTAAAATAAAGGTTTTATCTTGGCTTACCTTTTTTAAGTTTTCTCTAACTTTTGACTCCATTTGAGTGTCCATAGAGTTTGTTGGTTCATCCAATAAAATCAAAGGAGAGTTTTTAACAAAAGCCCTTGCAATAACAACTGCCTGTCTCACTCCTCCAGCTAAATTAGACCCACCTTCTGCTACCATCATTTCAATGCCCATTGGATGATCTCTAACAATATCTCCAATTCCTGCAATTTCTAAAGCATTCCATAAAACAGCATCATTAGCATTGGGACACTTAAAGCTAATATTTTCTTTTAAGGTACCAAAAAATAAGTATGAATCTTGAGGTACATGAGCAATATTATCTCGTAAAACAACAGGATGAATCTGTTTTGACGCTATTCCATCAATTAAAATCGAACCCTCTGAAACTTGATAAAAGCCAAGAAGCAACTTTTCAACGGTTGATTTTCCTGATCCTGTTTTACCTAGTATTGCTACTCTCTCACCTTTTTTGATAAAAAAGCTCAACTCTTTAATTGCTGGTAATTCTTCTTGAGGATACGTAAAACTAACATCACGAAATTCAATGATACCTTCTATATTATTTTTATCCAAAAATGATTTAGAACTTGCTGTTTCTCCTACACATTCCATAATTTTAGCTACAGCCGTATAAGCCACGCGAGTTTGATCAAAATTAGATAATAAAGATACCACTTGTCCCATAGGGGCAATCACTCGTGACGATAAAATTACAGAGGCAATCAAACCACCCATACTCAATTGCAAGTCTTGAATTTGATATACCCCATAAACCACTAAAGCAATAGTATTTAATTGAATTAAAGTCGCAGTTACAGTAGTAACAGATGCTGTTAAGAGCTTTGATTTCATACTTTTTCTTGAAAGCTCTGCAACCAGTTTTTCCCATCTATATTGAAAAACTCCTGCTGTCCCAAGCATTTTAATTTCTTTTAAACCTGTCAAACTTTCAATCAATACCCTACTTTTTAAAGTTGCAGCCTCAAAAGTATCTTCGATTGAATTATAAAGTGGAGTTTTAATCAATATCGCATAAATTAAAATTAATCCCATTACAACTAAAGGCACAATATATAATGGTCCAGCTATTATATAAATAACATATAAAGAAATTCCAACAAAAGGTAAATCAACTAAAGCTGTCATTACTGTAGAAGTTAAAAAATTTCTAACCGCATCAAACTCTCTAAAATTTGTAGTAAATGAGCCAATATTTTTTGGCCCATCTTCTAAGTTTAAATCTAAAACATGGGCAAACATAGCACTAGAAATCAATACATCACTTTTTTTTGCAGCAACTTCAAGCATCCATGTACGCAAAAACTTTAAAAGAGCATCTAGTAAAAATATTACCCCTGCTCCGATTGCTAAAACCCACAAAGTATCAATAGCTTGATTGGGCACTACTCTATCGTATACATTCATAGTAAATAATGGGCTAGCTATGACAAAAATATTTATGATTAAAGAAGCCAACAATACGTCTAAATAAATAGGAATAGAAAGCTTAATTGTACCCCAAAACCAATGTGTACCATCTGATTTCAAAGTATTTCGTAAATTTGTTATTGAAAGGTTTTTATCAGAAACAAAACAAACAATACCATCATAAAAAGTATAAAACTCTTCCATAGTACGTTTAGTGATAATATCACCTGAGCTTGGAATTAAATAATAGACTTCATTATTTTCAACTCTATCAATAACACAAGCAGTATTATCTTTTAAAATTGCTATTAAAGGATAAACTGCTTGGGGCAATTGAGGCAAGTGTCGCCTTGCAAACTTAGTGATTAGACCTACTTTATTTGCTGCTTTTTGTAAATTATTAATTTGTCCTTCTGATGATAAAATATCAGGAGCAGAAGCATTAGAAGCACGAGCAAGCCCTGCTTCTAAAACTTCTTGATTGATTGAAGTTTGATACAAACTACAGTATAAACTGAGGGCGGCAAATACTGTGTTTTGATTTTTCATTTAATCTCTTACAATAATTTCTAATTTATTATTTGCTTTTTCAGTAGCTGAAAAAATATCTAAACTGTCATCCCATGGTCCCCAACCAACAGACACAATTTTCTCTACCTTTAAACTCTTAACTTCAAGTAAAGCTTTTATTGTGCTAGCTCTTGCTTTAGACAAAAGAATATTTTTATCATTTCGTCTTTTATCATTGCTATAAGAAATAATATCAATATTTACTTTTCCTTTTGTTCTTAAACTAGCAATCATTTTTTTTATTGCTAGTTTTCCACCCTTTGTTAGATTTGTAGAATTAGAAACAAAACTGATGCCACTTGTATTTATGAGTTCATACTCTTTTTGAGCATTTGCCATATCTTTAACTACTTTAACCTCTATAAAGTTTTCTAATTTATTTTCACTTTTTACATTCAAAAGAGGATACACCCTGACTGCATCACCTTCTAAATTATTTTTTATTAACATACGCTTTAAAGAGTAAGCTCTTTTTAGAGCTAAAATGTAGTTATCTTCTTTTGATTTATACTCATTTGTATAAACAAATAATTCAACAAGACCCTCTAAAGCTAACTTTTTT
This sequence comes from Candidatus Cloacimonadota bacterium, assembly GCA_002402105.1. GTDB lineage: Bacteria > Muiribacteriota > UBA6191 > UBA6191 > UBA6191. Next base: position 8,322 of record NVVD01000027.1, on the reverse strand, counting down.
AATTGAGTCACTAAAACTCTCATAATAACTTTTGAGTTTTTAGATAATTCTATGTGTTTTGGTTCAAACGAAATAAACTCCATTCGAGTTGCAACCCCTACTTTTAATCTTTTAATTTGTAGTTCATCTTTATTATGAATTTTATTAGAGGCAGTTTTTTTCTTAGGGGCTACTAAAGGTTCAAATAAATATTGAGAAGTTTTTGCTTTATCACAACCACTAGGATAAATATCAGCCTTTGCCAATGAGTTTACGCATAAATCAAGCTTTTCATCTATTTTATCAATATCAAAATCTTTCGCTATTGGTAAAGTGCTTGATGCTAAAGATGTTAAATTTGGGGTCCGCTCTCGTACTTTCAAAAGATTTGTTGATAAGTTTAAATCTCTTTGAATTGTACCTACTGTAAATAAAATTCTAAATTTTGCTATCATTAAATCGTATTTCGTTTTTTCAAGTAAAGATTTTGCTGATTGAAACTCATTTTCAGCATCTAAGATATTAATTAACTTTCTTTTTCCTAGCTTAAACTCTTCTTTATAAGACTTTAAAACTTTTTGCATGAAAAATCTGTTTTTTCTGATAGCTTGCATCTGTGAAAACAACATTCGATACCCAGACCAGGTTAATTGTAAATCATTAAGTAAACTTCTCTTTAATCGTTTTACTACTTCATTTTCTTTATGAATCATGCTTATCATACGAGAGGACTCGTCTCTATCGTTACCCTTATTATATAAGTTGTAACGAAACTTTACGACAGCTTGAAAGTTTTTTTCTTCACCAATAACACCGCTAAAACCTTGTCTCCAACCTTCACTAACTTCTAAGTCAATCTTTGGAGTAAAACGCATTTTAAATTTTTTGTATTCAAAGTACTTAGTATCAATATTATATTGCCCCATTTTTAAAACAGGATGATTTCTAGTTAAAGCTTTAAGTGCATCTTCTAAAGTTACAGGTAATAGCTCATCATTAAAAGATGGAATCGATAAATCTTCACCATYTACATATCTACCTAAATATTTATGAAAAATATAAATAGACTCTTTATAACCATTATTTTTTACAACATACTTACCTTGAGATGCAGCAAGCCTACCAGCAACTCTTTCAAGCTCTGATTTTTTACCGATACCTTGCTCTAATCTAATTTTGACATTTTTTAAAATTCGCCTATGAATATCTACGTTTTCTTTAGCTAAGTTTAATAGAGAGTATTTTTTTAAAATATTTAAGTAGGCAGTTATCGATTCAAATGTTATTTGGTTTGTTTTATCTAAATAATTTTCAAAAGTAGACTTTGCTTTTGCTGTACTTTTTTTTATATCAAAATGAGTACCATGACTATTAAATAACTCTTGCCTCAGTATAAATTTAGCCCCTTTTACTTCAAATTCATCTTCTTTAAAACGAGTTGTTGAATTTTTATCGTATTCATAGCCTGCTTCTGCTTCAAAATCTAAAGTTGGTCGAAAGCCTTGACGTGCTTGCTCTAACTCAAGTCTAACTGCTTGGTACTCTTTTTCTGCCCCTATAATGCTTGGGTGAGTTTTGACTATTTCTTGTAAAGAATCTTGCAGATCTATTGCATTTGCTGGCGATAAAACTAGTAATCCAGCTAATATAAATTTTTTCATGATGTCCTCGAATTAAATTCCTTTTATAGGCCTATCTCACCCCTCGATAGGATGAAGTAATTTATTTATAATTTATACTTTATTTTCTTTTTTAATTGAATAAAGCTAGACAAAAAATACAAGTATTAATTGTTTTAGCTTCAACCTTTAAGATAGAATTAGCTTTAGATTTTCATTTCAGACTAAAATACGATTACACTATAATGAAAAACCTAAAGTTAATTTTTATACAATGCTTGCTGTGATTGTATCTTCTAGTTTTACAGTTAAGACATTAAAGTCTCCAAGCTGATCAAATATATTAAATGTAACACTGTTTTCAGTAACTGTACCATTAGCAACCCAGTCTCCACCATCTCCATTTTTTAGATTAACAACATCACCTGCATCTGCAAATATTTTTAATTCATTGTTACCATCTGTTATTTGTAAAACATCATTAATACCTAAATTATTGATTGTATGGTCACCATTTTGAGTTAAATCAAATTGCTCCATATTACTAATACTAGCAACAGTAATCGCATCAAAATCAATGTTAATAGTACTTTCTAAAATAAAAGTATCTATGTCTGCTCCACCATCAACAGTAGCACCATCTATTGTATCATCAGCATCAAAAGTGATTGTATCATCCCCACCATCACCAAAAATGGTGTCATTACCACTTCCACCAGTAATCGTATCATCACCAGCATCCCCATGAATAGTGTCATCAAAACTTCCACCATCTATAGTGTCATTGCCTGTTCCACCATCAATAGTATCTTTTGCAGTTCCACCAAAAATAGTGTCATTACCTGCACCACCATCAATAGTATCCCCACCTTTTCCACCATAAATAATATCATCACCAGCACCACCATCAATAGTATCTTTATTACGCCCACCATAAATATGGTCAGCACCACCAAGTCCATTAATAATATCATCACCTGAATGCCCAAATAAGAAGTTATTTGTACCATCACCATTAATAGTATCTGCTCCTGTTACTTCATTCATTGTCACACCAATAGTTGTACTTGTTCCACCTGATGTACTTATTACATTATTACTACCATCAACTTCTTGAGAATATAATTTAATACTTAATTCATGTAGGCCCAATTTAGTATTTGGGTCAATAACATATAAATTATCTAGCTGAGTCTGTGTTAATTTAGAAGTAACAAATTTACTTGCTAATGAATCTTCATCAACAAGCTCAATATAATCACTACCATTTTTATAGAAAAACTGCATTGAGTTTTTATAGTTTGAAAATTCAATCTTATAAACTTCATCAGAAACTATAACATCTCCTCCGCCATCTCTTAATGGAGAAGTATTATATTCACCCTGTTCTGTTAACAAAGGCTCTAAAAATATTTTAATAAAATCATCTTCATTACCACTTATGTGATATGGAGTCATAATCAAACCATCAGCAACAGCATTAATAGTAATTGTAAAGTCTTTACTAGCACTATCTGTAGTATAAGTAGTATCTGACTTTTCTAAGGCATTTTGAGCAAAGCTTAAAGTTATATCTCCAGATTGATTTAATGCTGGTACAAAATATAAATCAGCTAACTCACCACTAGATAATAACCAAACTCCACCACCACTATTAGTACCCACCAAAGCACCAGCTAAAGTTTGTAAAGTAGCACCATCTGGCATACCAGAAATTGTTAAATGCTGAGCCTCCGAACCATCTGAATCTGGAAAAGTAGATGTTAAATTTAATTTAACAGCTGTATCTTCATTTGTTGTTTCATTTTGTACTGTTAAATTTGAAACATCAACATCAGGTATAGCTTTCACATTAACTGTAATTGACTCTGTTTGATTTAACTTTGTATCTGTTGTTTTACCAGTTGTAACATCACTCACATCATAATCAATGCTAATTGTAAAATCTCCATGTTTATGAGTTGGAGGTAAATAATATACATCATTTCCACCAAATTTAATAACCCCACCAACGATTGTAACTGCTAAAGTTGTCGTACTAAGTACAACATCACTAGAGTCAACAAATGATCCCTCAGCAATACTAATATTTACATCACTAATAACCTCTGTTAAATCATTTGCATCTGTTGAACCATCTGATGAGTTTAAATCAAATTTAACTTGTGTTTTTACATCTTCATCAAAACTTGTAGTCATCGCACTTTTATCAAGTGAAGCTAAATCAGCTACTGGGTCAACATTAATAGTTACATTATTGGTGCTACCAACTACTTCTGAGTCTCCTGCGTTAGATGCTGTATCTGCTACGACCATATAGAGGCTAAATGTAAAGTCTCCCGAAAAATCTACTTTTGGAGTGATAGTTACAGCTGATAAAGCAGCAGTAATTTCATCTGCTTCTACGCCTGCTGCAACTGAGATACGGTAGGCTGTATCTCCACTTGCATCAGTAAATTTAATAAAAGTACCTGATAAGGTAAAACCTTCTGGAATATCTTTAATAATAAAAGATACCTCATCTGCAGCTCCACCTAGATCATTACTGTGAGTATTAACAATATTTACTACATCATTTAGAGCAAAAGAAACATCTTCACCTGTTGACTTTGCCACCACTTCTAATACAGGAACTCCTATAGGCTCAGAAGTATCAATACCTGGCCCAGGGAATGTAATTGTAGTACCTGGACTACTATCAGTAATTGTTACACTAGCAGTTGTAGTCTCTACTGTATTTTCATCACTATATGCCGTTACTTCAATTGTAGCATTATTAAAGCCATTTGGTCCTTGAATTTTTAAACCAACTAAATCAGCATCAGTCATATACCAAGTGTTATCACCTTGATTTTTACCTTGATTAAAAACAAAGCTAGAATTTGGTACTTTTATAATATAAAAGTGAGTTTCACTTCCATCACTATCTGGCCAAGTAACGTTGCCATCTAAGTTAAAGTCCATTAAGTCACCAGAAGCTTCTCCTGCTGTACTTGTTGGAGTAAAAGCAGCGATCACAGCAGCATCAGCTCTTCCTAGTAGTTCAACTGCGATATTACCTGTAAATGTTTGTAATACATCTGGGGTTTGTGAATCTGAATCTGTTACATCAACCGTTACACCAGATACATATAGTGAGTCAACTGCTTTATTAATATGCACCAATCCACCGCCAGCTTTAACACCAACTGCTACATTATCTTTATAAGCAGTTAAATTATAATATTCTGAGGCTCCTGTTCCTTGAATCAATCCACCAACACTTGATGCTAAAACCCAAGAAGCACCATCCTTAACATAAAGTTCTAAATGCTCCGCTGTACCCGATGCTTTAAAGGTTGAAGTTAAAATTTCAACACGAGTAATAGTCTCAGATCCACTAGAGTCTTCTGTTTCAAAACGTAAATCTATTAAATCACCTTTAGCACCTGCTATACCCACTGTCGCATCTTCAATTCCACCAACGTAAACCCCATCAACTGTACCTTGACTATCCTTAATCGGGTCTGTAGTTTCTACTACAGAGTCAATTTCTAAACTAAAGTTAACTATTCTTGAAGTTGAGTCGCCAGTATTCTCTGTAACAATTATTTCAAGAGATAAACCACTCACAATACCAGAAAAGTCTTCTGCTGGTTCAAAATAGACCCCAGCATCAATTTCTGTTGATGTTAAACCCCATTTTCCTTTTCCAGAGCTCACAGATATTAAAGTACCAACACTAATACCAGCAACGTTTGTTAAACCAATACTAATTGGTAGAGCATCTAATACATAAGATAAGTTTTCTGATGTATCTCCAGCATCTTTTGCAGCACTATGAACAGGGTTTGATGAAACGGTTAAACTTGTAGTTTCACCTGTCACACCAGCAATAGAAAGTGGGATTCTGGCACCAGCACCTGTTGTACGCTCTTGTCCAAAAACCACAATTGTTTCACCATCACTAAAGGCTTGAGAAGTTCCATCTGCTAAACCTGTACCATTCACTTTAACACCAGCATTAACATCAACTTTATCACTTAAGTTGATAACTGCTGCATCAGCAACAGCTTGAATATGTATTGTCACAGCTATTGGAGCATCAGCTGTATTTGTAGCTCCTGCCTCTCCAATAGTAGGTGTCACCTGTAAAATAAAGTCTCCATCAAGATGAGGTGGTGAAGTGATATATAAGTTGTCTAAATCTGCTAAGGTTATATCACCACCGGCATCAGCTGATGTTTTTAAAGTATCTGTTGAACCAGCAACGGTTAACAAATAACTATCATTACCTGCACTATCATTAACAAAAAGTGTTGTATCTGGTACATCATCACCATTTGTATCCAGTTTTAATACAGACCCCGCTGGTATATCTGCAATTAATACAGAAATAGTAGTTTCACTACCATCAATATCACCAGAAACAGCTCTAACATCTATTTTAACTGATGAGTCTTCTGCTACAAATAAATCTCTTACTTGTATACTTGGTTCATCAACAGATGGAGATACCACTATTTCAAAAGTATCTACTTGAATATTTTTATCCAATGTAGAATCATCTCCACTTTCTTCAACTGTTGTCTCTAGCTCTAAATTAATTGTGCCTGCAAAGTTTTCTTTTGTTTTAATATGCGCACCTGCCAGTTGAGCCTCTGTAAGCTCCCAACCAGCATCACTTTCAGTACCTATTTCTGTGCCACCAGCATCAGTTATAGTAAAGATATTAGTATCTCCTGTTTGATTTCTGATAATAAAAGTAGCTACTTCTGAGTTATCTGTTGTTGCATTTGTTTTATTTTCATAGTTTTGAAAATTTAAGTTTAAATTTGTTATGACATCTTCTGTCCCTACAAAGCTAATTTCTGCACCTGTAGTTGCTGTATTATCAATCTCTGTGTATAAGCGACCAGCATCTGCAATATCTGTATCTCCTAAAGCTGTATCAACAACCCCAATAACAGTTATCTTTTTATTACTTGCTGTAACTGTACCAGTATCATCTGCTTGCACAGCGTCATCATCAACATTTCTTGTAATTGCATTTAAACCAATCACAATATCAGTATTGCTATCTTGTGGAGGTAAAATCTTTAAACCTTCAACTTCTGCTTCTGTTAAAGTTGCATCTTCGCTTGCAGGGTCTACTCCTGCGATATCAATGACAAAATCTGATCCATCACTTGTCCAAACTAGAGTTGTACCGTCAGCTTTATAAATCTTTGCACCTGTTGGTATGCCCGTTATTGTTAGTGAATCCATTGTTTCTGAGTCTGTACTTGCAAATACGATTCCCATATCAATTTTTGTATCTTCATTACCTGATGTACCACCCGCTGTAATCGTACTATCATTTGCTACAGGACTTACTAAAATATCTATATCTATTGTTTTTGTTATCGTTGCTGGTGTATGGGCCGAATCTCCATCCGTATCTTTTAAGCTCAATGTTACTGATAAATTACTAATATCATTACTGTTATCAGTTCCTGTTTTAATTTCAATAGTTGGAACTACTCCAGCAGGTGTTAAAACTTCAAAACCACTCGATGCATCTAAAGCTATCCCACCATTAATTCTATAGATAGTTCCAGCAGGTAAATCAATCCCATCGAATGTTAACTTATAAGTTTCTGTTCCGTCTGTATCTGTTGGAGTGAAAGTAAATAAATTATCAACCCTCATCCAACTATCTTCATCTCCTATTACGCTCCCACCATTAGCTGTTATAAAACTTGCTCTAATATCATCAGTAACTGCTGTTACATCTATAGCTACATTTAAGTTTGCTACCGCTGAAGCACCAAGCCCTTTATCTGTTCCATCATCATTCACTTCATAAGATTTAACAGATAAAGTTAAAGTCATATTTGTATGGTCATGTGGGTTTGAGGTTATCGTTAATGCTTCATACTCTGCTTGAGTCATTGAAACAGAACCAGTAGTATCTAAATCTGTTGGATGAAAATCTCCATCTGAAATATGAACAAATAACTTTGCCACACCATTTCCTGTAAAAATTGTTATCCCAGATTTTTTTATCAGAGCACCATTTGCTATGCCATCAATTTCAATTAAACCAAACCTTTCTGGTTCATCATTTATTGTTACATCGTTTCTATCTATCCCATCAGACTGTACGGGAGCTACTAAAGCTAAAGCAGTATCAATATCTTCATTTGCAGATACTCCTGCATGAACTAACCATGTTGGCTGATCTACAATTGGAGCGATATTTACTGTCACTAAAGTATTTACAAAACTACCATCATCAGCAGCCGTTCGATAAATGAATGTATCTTCTCCACTAAAGTCTTCACCATTAGTTGGGGTATAAGTTATTGTACCATCTACATTTACAACAGCAATACCATAAGTTGCTTGTGTACTAATTGTAGTGTTACCTTGAGTAGCATCAGCATTAGTGTTCATTGAAACAGCTGTTTCTTCATTTGTTGAAATAGTTTGAGCAGATGGAGAGTCATCAACTATTTTTACAATAAAAGTATCAGTATCTTTATCTATTGTAGAGTCATCATCATTTTTAGCTGTTATATCAAAAATAAAGTCTAAATTACCACTACCGTCTAATCCAAGAGCTGGTTTATGATCAATTGGCTTTAATAGTTCAAAAGTATAGCCTGTACCAGCACCAGTATTTGTTGAATCTGTAATATTTACAATAAATATATCATTTCCATTAGCAACTGCCGTTAAAGTATGACCACTATTTGTTATA
>NVVD01000026.1 GCA_002402105.1 Candidatus Cloacimonadota bacterium | reverse complement strand
AAGCCTTTATTTGTCTATTAATCCTAGTTTATTGGAATAAATTCCAATCTCCGACTTTATACTAATTTAATATTCATACTTTAGTTGAGATTGGTATTATTTCTATTTTTTGTTTAATCGGGTTTCCTATAACCTTTCCAACAGCGGGCTTGGGTTTAGTTATGTGCTCCATGATTTCATTAGTGCTTTATTTTTTTATAAAGAAAATAAACTGTAAAAAGTAGTCTTTCTCAAATAAAACAAGAGTTAGTTAATATCAAATTGATTAATGAGTTAAATAAAACTTAAATGTCAAATGGAAAAGATAAATGATTATAGAACCATCTTTCTTCATTGTGCTCTTGACCTATCAAAATAAAATTTAAAAGATTCCATCTTAGGTAAAATTGTGCTCGTTCTTCTAATTCTTTAATAAGAGTAGATTTTTTTGACATTCTGTTCAAGATATCTTTTCCGTAGGTCATTAGTAAAAAACTCAAATCAACTGCTGGATCACCAATTCCAGAATGTCCAAAGTCAATTAATCCACTCAGTCGATTATCTTTAATTATTATATGAGGAGCAACTAATTCATTATGTACAAATGAAGGTTTGATTTCAAAATTACTGGGATTGTTTATAAATTTACCTACAGAATGTTCATATTCTTGCATAACATGGATTGGAACTTTTGAAAGTATATTTGATTTAATTTTTTTATACCTAGTTTTAAAGGTTTTATAATCGGGGCTATAATTATTAAAACTACTATTAAGTGGTATTTTTTTAAAATTTTCAAAAATTTCTATAAAATTATCACAAAGTGACTCTTTTTCTTTAGAATTTAGTTTTTTCCATATTAATCTATTTAAACTTTCACCTTTAACATACTCCATAAGTACAGCAGAATCAGAAACTTCATATATTTTAGGTATGAATTGCTTTACGAAAGGAGTTATATTTTGAATAGTTTTTGCGGCTGAAACGGGTCCAAAGACACTAGGTTTACTTGATATTAAAAGTACATATTTATCATCGATACAATAGCACTTTGTATCAATAGAGTCATTAATTATAGGAGTACAATGTTTAAATTGAAACTGTGGAAAATTAGATTTTAATAGTTTAGAACCTTCACAAATAGTTTGCATAATTTATCCCTGTAATAAAATATATTGAACAAATTATATCATAACTTTTAGAAATAATTAAAGTGAAAGTTTTGATTTCATCAAATAGGATGTATTCTTGGTTTAGTTCCTCTTTTTCAGATAAGATCCTGATATTAAATACGAGAAATATTTTGTAAAACTATTACTTTCTTTGTAACATTTTATAAATATATCCGTAGTAAAATTAAACAAACGAACAAAGGCAAATTTTATAATGAAAATCAAATTGCTGCTCTTATTCTTTATAACAAACTTAATATTTTCTACAGACTTAGATTTATTTAATAATTTAAATCTAGAAACAGACATATAGAACAATGTTCTACAAGAAATATTAGATGCTTTAAACTTTTAAAGGAAAGAATAGGAATGATCAAAACTAATAATTTAATAGAACCACAATTTATTAAAAAATACCCTTCTGAGTATCCGCTAGAAAGTTATTTTTCATATGTAGCTAATTTAGTTCCTCCAGAATTCTTTATTTCAGTTGCTGCAATGCTTTCTCCAGAGTTTACAATTCTTGATGACCATGTTTTATTGAGCAATAATTGTAAAAACTTGGATAATGATATTAGTTTTTTAAATAAATTTGGAAATAATAAAACAGAAAGAGAGAAATCAATTAATCTTTTTTGTGTAAGCGATTTTTATACAGTATACGTTGGAGAAGGATATGTATTTCCAGAGGAAAAATGGTTTAATATTGAGTTACAAAATAAATATGCCGATATTTTACAACATTATTGGAAACAACAATTAAAATTAGTACTTCCCGAAAAATCATTTTTATTTTTACGGGGAACAGAATTTCAAGGAGAAACTGGATTATGCCTGACTTTTTTTGAAAATTTGAATTGTTGATAGGACTTTCTTAATAAAATGTAAGTACTTAAAATGTCAGATATCCAAGTAGTATTAATTCATTTATATACTGATACCTTTTTCTAAAAAAATAGTTATATTTTTGTTCTAAAACATGATTTGTATTTATAGCAATCATCAATTATAATTTGGTTCACATTTTAGATATGATAACTTATCATTTAGAGATTTTTTATGAAGTAATCTCCTTAATTAATGATTTAAGAAATATGTATAAAATAGTAAGTTCTGTTGGAGTAACTGATACTGCTAAAGCTATTGCAATGGCTAGAGTAAGGTTTTCCATTGTTAAGCTTGTAGCTTTATTGCTAAGTTTAGTTTCTTTTACAAAAAGAGCTTATGGTACACGCCCTTCTTATGAGTTAGTAAAAAACTTTAAAAAATGAGGTCTCGAAAGACCTAAAGGTGTCGCTGCGCAACATATTGTCGCTCATGGCAGTAAAGATGAAAATACTATAAAAATGTATAAAAAAAGTTGCAACAAGCAAATTCTAAAAATGAAGTTTTAGAGATATTAGATAGCATTAGAGATGAACTTTTAGTTACTAATAGGGGTTATAAAATAAATGAAAATATTCGAAATTGATCCTGATTGTGATAAATACGAAGGGATGACGCATGAATCTTATAAAAACTCTAATTATAAAGATGGCTATAATCGAGGTTATAGTGAAGACTTATTTCTAACAAATAGTCCAGTTATAGAAAATTGGACTTCTATAAATCTTTTATCTATTGACGATAAATATAAAGGTAAAAAGAGCGATTACCCCAACTTTTATGCTTCAGCTCCTTTATTCAGTACAAAAGCTAAAGATATTTTATTTCCCTATTTAAATAAATTAGGTATTTTTTATGAGTTTATAGTTAATAATCAAGAAAAGTATTATTGCTTTAAAATAACTAACCAATTAGACCAATTTTTAGATCATGTAGGATCAAGTCTAAAGTACTTTTCTAACTCAAATAGAATAATGTCGATTAAAAGTTTTATTTTTAATAAAGATGCTAGAAATACTTTTATTTTTAGAATACCAGAATTAAATGCTCCTATATTTTGTAATGAAGAGTTCAAAAAAGTCATAGAACAACATAAGTTAAAAGGGTTTGTTTTTTCCGAAATTGGAGAATATAAAATATAATAGAAAGAATATTTATTTTTATATTTTTGATCGACACACAGGGATACACGATTTTATTTATTTCTTTTTGTTGAAAAAAAATGAAGGAATCTAAATTTACATACTGTTTTTTTATCTATAAGCCCAATTGTATATCGGATCCATATTGTAGTAAGCGGTATTTTTAAAGGATTGAAAAGTTATATATACTTTAGAGTTACTAGACCTATGAAATGACTTTGTTGAAATTTTGTAACTTTTACCTTAATTTACCATTTGTAGCAAATTTACTTCCGATAAAGTAATTATCATTTGAGATTGTAATCAAAAATAGATATGAATGTTTTGTAAAAGTTTAATATAAATATGTAATAAATATAAATTATCATTGAAACATCTTTAGTATTTGATATTATTAGTACTTTATAAAAATAAACTTAAAATAATATATTAGAAGGACTTACAATGAGTGATAAATCTTTACCTTTTCCAGAAGTACAAGCTAGACAGAGTTTTCCAAAACTTGAAGAAGAAATTTTAGAATTTTGGAAATCTGAGGGAGTTTTTGAAAAATCTGTAAGTCAAAGAGATGTAGATAACTCATATGTTTTTTATGATGGGCCTCCGTTTGCAACTGGTTTACCTCATTATGGCCATATTTTAACTTCTTATATAAAAGATACTATGCCTCGTTTTTTTACTATGAGAGGTAAAAGGGTAGAAAGGCGTTTTGGTTGGGATTGTCATGGTCTACCAGCTGAATATGAGGTCGAAAAAAAATTAAAAATATCAGGAAAACTTCAAATTGAAGAGTTTGGAGTAGAAAAATTTAACAATGAATGTAGAGAGGTTGTTTCACAATGTACTGATGACTGGAAGCGATACATAACTCGAATGGGTCGTTGGGTTGATTTTGAAAACTCTTATAAAACAATGGATACTGACTACACAGAAAGTATTTTGTGGGTTTTTAAAACATTATTTGATAAGGGTTATATTTATGAAGGTAATAAAGTAGTTCCTTATTGTTATAGGTGTGAGACTCCACTATCTAACTTTGAAACAAAAGTTGATGATGCTTATCGAAATAGACAAGACCCTTCAATTACAGCTAGATTTTTAGTTAAAGGCACGCAAGATACTTATTTACTTGCATGGACGACAACTCCTTGGACATTACCATCAAATCTAGCATTAGCTGTAGGGCCTGATTTAGACTATATTTTATTTGAAGATGAAAAAAAAGATAAATATTACATTGCTAAGTCGTTACTTGAGAAATTTGAAAAAGAGTTCCCAAATCCAACGATTTTAAAAGAGTTCAAAGGTAAAGATTTAGCAGGTATAGAGTATAAACCTTTATTTTCATACTTTGAAGGTCACAAAAATGCTTTTAAAATTGTATTAGCTGATTATGTATCTTGTGAAGATGGTACAGGTATCGTACATCAAGCACCTGCCTTTGGTGAAGAAGATAATGCTGTTTGTACAGCTAATGGTATTAAGCTTGTTTGCCCAATAGATCAAGCAGGTAAATTTACTAAAGAAGTAAGTGACTTTGAGGGTTTAACTGTTCATGATGCCAATAAACCTATTATTAAACATTTAAAAGATAATGGAAAGTGTGTTCAACATAAAACAATTGATCACTCTTACCCACATTGTTGGAGAGATGATCGCCCATTAATTTATAAATCTATTTCTTCTTGGTTTGTTAATGTTGTAAAAATAAAAGAAGACATGTTGAAAAACAATCAACAAATTAACTGGATTCCAAATCATATTAAAGATGGTAGTTTTGGAAAATGGCTCGAAGGTGCAAGAGATTGGGCTATTACTAGAAACCGTTATTGGGGAGCTCCTATTCCTGTTTGGAAATGTAGTGATTGTCCTAACTTAGAAGTAATGGGCTCAGTTGAAGAAATTTCAAAACGTGGCAATTGTGAAGTTACAGATTTACATAGACCATATATTGATGAAGTAAAATGGTCTTGTGATTGTGGCGGAACAATGTCTCGTGTTTCTGATGTTTTAGATTGTTGGTTTGAATCAGGCTCTATGCCAGTTGCTCAACAACATTATCCATTTGAAAATAAAGAGTTTTTTGAGGCAAACTTTCCAGCTGACTTTATTGTTGAATATATTGGTCAAACTAGGTGTTGGTTTTATAACATGATGGTTATTTCAACAGCATTATTTCAAAAACCTAGTTTCTTAAATGTAATTTGTCATGGGGTTGTTTTAGGTTCTGATGGTCGTAAAATGTCTAAGCGTTTAAAAAACTACCCTGACCCTATGGATATGTTTGATAAATATGGTTCAGATGCTATGAGGTACTTTTTATTAAGCTCACCTGTTGTTAGAGGAATGGAGTTAAAAGTCGCAGAAGATGATATCAAAGAGATTGTAAAAGCAACTATTTTACCTATCTGGAATGTCTATTCATTTTTTGTGTCATATGCAAATATTGATGGTTACAAACCTAGTGGCAGAATTGACTCTAAAAATAGCTTAGATAGATATATTTTATCTGAATATGAAATTTTATTAAGAGATGTTACAAATGCTCTAGAAGGCTATGAGCTTGGTGCAGCTTCTAAAGCAATCAATGCCTTTATTGTTACTTTATCTAATTGGTACATCAGACGCTCAAGAAGAAGGTTCTGGAAAGAAGGAGAAGATCAAGATAAGTTTGATGCCTATGAAACTCTATATTATGTATTAGTTGGTTTTTCAAAACTTACAGCTCCACTATTACCTTTTTTATCAGAAAAAATATATCAATCTTTAACTGGCAAAGAGTCAGTGCATTTAACGAATTGGGATACTGTAAACGAAAATTTAATAGATCAAAAATTAAGTGATGATATGGATGCTGTTCGTACCATTGTATCTTTAGGTCATGCACTTAGAGGCAAAAATAAAGTTAAAGTTAGAAAACCACTTTCAAAACTTAAAGTTGCCGGTAAAATCTCAGAAGATATTCTAAAAAACTATAAAGAAATTATTACAGAAGAGTTAAATATCAAAGAGCTTTGTTTTGAAGCAGATGCTTCACAAATTGGTGTTGCTCATATGGTAGTAAACTCTAAAATTTTAGGGCCTAAATATGGTAAAAACTTTAAAACTATTTTAATGGCTTCAAAATCTGGTGATTATACTTTAAATGATGATGGTGCTTTAGTTGGTGGAGTTCAAATTTCAAAAAATGAATTTGAAATAACTTTTAGGGCTCAAGAGGGTTTTGATTGTGCTTCTGAAAAAGATGTTATTGTATCTTTAGACTTAACCCAAACAGAGGAGTTAATTTTAGAAGGCCATGCCAGAGAAGTCATTAGACATATGCAAACCTTAAGAAAAGACGCAAATTATAACTTATCAGACAGAATACATGGTTATATTAAGTCTCCTAAAAAAGAATTGATAAAAGCAGTAGAGATGTTTAAAGATATGGTAGCTGCTGAAACTTTATGTACAGCACTTGATATCGTTGAAACAATACCAGCTAATGCTGATAGTAATGCAATAACAGTAGATGAAATCTCATTTGAGATTGGTATTAGTAAATAATGGATATGTTTCATTTAGATTTAGAAGATTTGCACAATAAAAGTATATGTACTTTTTGTAAATCTTCTGAAACTATTGCTATAAAAGAAAATCAGATTGCTGTAAAGGGACATAGGTACTCTTTATTTGAATGCTTAGAGTGTGGAATCTGGTTTTCTCCTAAAAGTGATGGTGATTGTATAAATTATGAATCTTATGATGAAAACTTATCAATAAGAGATGAATCTTTTATTGCTAATAGATATTTAAATAAATTAGTAAATATTGATTTCTCTGAATTTGAAACAGCTATTGAAATAGGCTGTGCAAAAGGGGATTTTTTAAATTTAATTAAAAAAAGTAATCCGCACTTAGTTTTAGGTGGAGTTGAGCTTAATCATAAAATGTGCGATTTTGCTTTAAAGTCAGGTATTGAATGTTATATGGATTATAAAATGCATCAACAAAAGTTTGATGTAATTTTTGCTAATCATGTAATCGAGCACTTTAATCATCCAGATGATTTTTTAGATTTATTCTCTAGTTTAGGTAGTAAAAAGCATACATTGGTACTTAACTTTCCTAATAAAAATAATATTTGGACAAAACGTGGTTATTTTACTGATTTACATGTACCTTTTCATAGGTTTTATTATTCTTTAGAAGAGGTTTTGGGATTTTTAATAAATGAAGGCTATACTATTATTGAGGCCTCTACTACTGAAAAAAACAGATATAAATCAAACCTTGAACAAAGTCGTTATAATTATTTTAGAAAAGATTTAGATTTGTTTAAAAAAGTTGCTCCTGATTTTTCTAAGTGGGATGATAATTTAGATAAGGCAGAAGTCGAAAAATTAGAAAAAGAAATTGATAGATTAAATTTAGGTTCAGAAGCTTTTATTATAGCTAAAAAAACCTAAATTACTTATTTAGATACTTATGAAAAGCCTCTAAGTTTAACAAAGCTGCGCCTGCTGCCCCTCTAACTAAATTATGTCCCATACTTACAAGCCCTATACGTTTAGGGCTTCCACCTTGTTTTATTCTACCAATGTGAGCTCTTTGATCTTTTGGGCTTAAATCACGTAATGGCTGAGGGTGAAACTTGTTATCATGTACTTTATATAAATTTTGATAAAATATTTCGCAATCTTTAAAGACTTCTTCTACTTCATTAGCTAGTACTTCTTCTTTGAATAAAACGTGTAAAATAATTGTATGTCCTTGCAAAACAGGAACTCTATTAACATGTGAATGAATAGTAGTAGATAATAGTTTATCACCTAGAATTTTAAAAACTTCACGCTCTAGTTTGTCTTCTTCTCCATCAATATTTGGTATGGTATTAGAAAGTATATCAAATGCAGATATACCAGGATAACCAGCTCCACTAATCGCTTGTAGAGTGACTACATCAATATGTTCRATATCTGAAAGTTTTAATAATGGATATAAGGCTAATGCTAAAAAGACTGTAGCACAATTGGGGTTAGTTATGATTTTACCTTTATAAGATTGTTTTTTAATTAATGCAAAGTCATCTGAATTTATTTCAGGAATAACTAAAGGAACATTATCATCCATGCGAAAGCTAGAAGCATTAGAGATAACATGAATACCTTTTTGTGCAAGTTTTGGCTCCCAATCATTTGCGATATCTGCTGGTAAACATGAAATAGCATAACTACAGTCTAACTCATTTAAATCACATAAAGTCATATTAGCGATTTCATCAGGAAGGGGAGAATCATCTCTCCATGAAACTGCGTCTTTATATAATTTACCAGTATTTTTTTTAGAAGCTACTAAATAAGCTAAGTCAAAATCAGGATGATTATGAATAAGTGAAATAAACTTTTGTCCAACAGTACCAGTTGCACCAAGTAAAGCAATTGAAATTTTCATATAATAACTTTCATAAAATTAATTGATATTTATGGTATAAAAAAACCCACAACAAAACAATTGTTATGGGTTTAAAGTTTTAAACTAAATTAGTTTACATATGGCTGATGATTTCTTCACCAAACTCAGAGCACTTAAGTAATGTGGCGTCATCCATCATTCTTTCAAAATCATAAGTTACTCTTTTGGCTTTAATAGATGCTTTTAAACCTTTAACGATTAAATCAGCAGCTTCTTGCCATCCAAGATGCTCTAGCATTAAAACACCAGATAAGATTAAAGAACCTGGGTTAACTTTATCTAAACCAGCATACTTAGGTGCAGTACCATGAGTAGCTTCAAAGATAGCTTTACCAGTTAAGTAGTTGATATTTGCTCCAGGAGCTATTCCGATTCCACCAACTTGGGCCGCTAATGCATCAGAGATATAATCTCCGTTTAAGTTTAATGTTGCAACAACAGAGTACTCTTTTGGTCTAGTTAAAATTTGTTGTAAAAATGCATCAGCGATACAATCTTTAACAATTATTTTACCATCAGCAATTGCTTGATCTTGAGCTTTGTTTGCTTCTGCTTCACTTTTAGCATCTTTGATGCGATCGTACTCAGTCCATGTGAATGTTTTATCAGCATATTCTCTTTCTGCTAATTCATATCCCCATTTTTTGAAGAAACCTTCAGTAAATTTCATGATATTACCCTTATGTACTAAAGTAACAGAAGGTTTGTTATGTTTGATTGCATAATTGATAGCTGCACGAACAAGTCTTTCAGTGCCATCTTTAGATACTGGCTTAATACCAATACTAGAAGTTTCAGGAAAACGAATTTTATTTACACCAAATTCATCTTGTAAAAATTTGATAAGTTTTTTACATTCATCAGAGCCTGCTTCATACTCAATACCACAGTAGATATCTTCTGTGTTTTCTCTAAAAATAACCATGTCTGTATTTTCAGGGTTTTTAATTGGAGTTGGTGTACCATCATAATATTTTACTGGACGTAAACAAGTATATAAATCAAGTTCTTGCCTCAAAGCAACATTGATAGACCGAATACCTCCACCAACAGGTGTTGTAAGTGGGCCTTTGATACCAATAGTATACTCTCTGATAGCTTTTAAAGTGTCTTCTGGTAGCCATGAGTTAAACTTATTAAAAGCCTTTTCTCCAGCGTATACTTCAAACCAAGCGATTTTTTTTTCACCGTTATAAGCTTTTTTAACAGCTGAATCTAATACGTTTTGCGTTGACTTCCAGATATCTGGACCTGTTCCGTCACCTTCAATAAAAGGAATAATTGGCTCATTTGGAACTATTAAGCTTCCATCTTTGTTGATTGCAATTTTCTCACCATGACTTGGCATTGGAAGGTCTTTAAACATGATTTCTCCTAGTAAACTATTGAAATTATTAAGTATTGATATTCTTTATAAAAACTGACTAAAGAATTTTTGTGGATTATATCATAAAATGGATAAATTCGTCATCTTTTTGAAAGGATTAAATTCTTATTTAAAACGATTTTCTAAAGGGACTTTTTGTACTTGTGCTTTACACTTTCCTGAGTAAATATCTTTATCCATCCAAGCTATAATCTCTTCAACGTCTGCTTCTTTAATTTGTATTTCCCAAACTTTTACACCAGGATTCCATCTAAAGTGTTTTGCTTTTAAATCATCTTTAACTGCAAATGGAGCACCAAATGCTTGAATCAAACAAACTGACTCATGGCTAGAGTGATAGAGCTCGTTTAAATAAGTTTTATTAGTTGTTTGGTTTTTAAAGATCAATAAATGTATAGCAGCTAAAACGTCACTTAAAGCTCTATGACTATCAAAGAAAAATCCATGGTCACGACATAARTGYCCAAGACTTTTTGAGCTACAYCCTGCTTTTCTCCAATCAATTTGTCTTACAGAGCAACCCCAAACAGCACTCTGTGAGGATAAAAATAAAGGGTCAATAAAAGCTCTGTCAAATGTAGCATTATGAGATAAAATTAAATCAGAAGATTTCAAAATTTCATTTACTTTATCTTTATCAATGGATTGCCCTTTTACCATATCGTCTGTGATACCAGTAAGTTCGGTTATCATTTTTGGAATAGGTTTTTTAGGGTCTTGAAAAGACTGATATTCGTTAATTACTTTTACAATTTTATCATTATTTAAACAATATTCAAATTGTAAAATACCAATCTCAGTAACAGCTTCTGTATTTGCACTTAGGCCAGTAGTTTCAACATCTAAATACGAAATAATTTTAATGTTTGTATCTGTTAAGGTTTCATCAGATAAATGTAATTTACCGTGAAATTTGTGAATAGTAATTGTTTCGCCGTCTTCTGATAGTCCAATAGGAAGCATAGTTTTCTCCAAAGTATTATTTAATAAAATAGCCGAATGCAATTTTAATTGATAAAAATGTAACTAATAACATGATAAGTGGCCAAATAAGTCCACAAAGTAAAAATAATGGTATATAAATATGATAGTCTTCTGTAATAGATTTTTTAGGAAAGAGTCCATTCAAAATAGATACTAATAGATGAGAAAGAAACTCTTCGTGGCTAATAGCACTTTCTTCTTGAAAGGTTTTATCTTTTTCTATGATAGTTTCTAATGACCACATCATTAAAGAGGCGATTAAAAAACCAATTAATATGTAAATAAATATGAATACCATTATAGTATGGTTTATACATTAAATTGAGCTAATAGTCAAAATACGAAAAATAGTATTTATTATCAGTAATTCTAATGATGAAAATAAAGTCTTTCATTTAATTCGGAGAGGGGAATTTATTCCCATAAAAAGCTTTATTTATGTTTGATACTTCCTTATTGGAATAAATTCCAATCTCCATTAGCTTTTATTTCTTTATAATGAGAATTGCTGATTTATTATGTAAATCCTTGACGTTTATATATTTATAGATAAAATGGATGAGAAGTAAGGAAATCTTTAATATAAAGAGGGTCATTTTGCGTAATTTAATACTTATTAGTTTAGTTTTTTGGAATATTTTAATAGCAAATAGTTATGCTTTAGAGCGAGTTGTCTATGATAATAAAATAACTGAAGTAGAAGGACGTGACTTTGATCAAATCATTCATAATTTAATCAATGATTATTATGATATTCAAGATGTATATAGTTTGAAAAATATGTCTTTAGTAGATAAAAAATTAAAAGAAAATGAATTTTCTCAAAGATTAACTCAAGTTTCTCAAGATATTTTATCAGAAAATAAATTACACGACTATGCGGTTTTATATAATTCTTTAAATGACATGCAACGAGCAGCTCTTAAAGATTTGACAAAAGAAACTATAATTAGGTTTAATACAAAAGTGTTATACCAAGAAAACTCAAGCATTTTAAAAGTTAAAAATGCAAAACAATTGTTTCCTAAATATACTACTTTAGCAAGTTATGAGTACGCTTATGGTAAAGAGTTAGCCAGAGAAGACTTAAAAACCTATGAGCTTATTAGAAGAAACACCTTTTTTGAAAATTCTCACCATAAAATTGATATAGATATAGATTTTTTAAAACCAATCAAAAAGATTATTAGTGCATTAAAATTAAAATCTAAGTTTTCATGGATTTGGGATCAAAAACTACACTTTGGTTATCACTCAGAGTTTACACATTATAAAAAAATCTTTATGAGAGAAAAAGGTTATTATAAAAAAGTAAAAGTAACTGTAGAGCTTCTTCGTAGAAAAACAAGTTTTTGGGGAAGCCCAGGGCCTTGGAAAGTTTACGGTCAAAGTGTTAAGTACTTTGAGGAGCCGAGTGCCATAGTAGGCTTTGAAGTCAAGGAATTGGATAGTTAGTTAGTTTTACGAGGTTTTGGACAGTATTTGTAATTGTTGTCTGGTTGCTTTGATGAATATTTCTTTTTATGCGGTCGCATCTAATGATGTCTTTTACTCTTCCTTATTTTTTCGAGTATGAACTACTAGGCATATACATAAAGTCATTTATGACTTTTGGAGTCATGGCTAAATATATATATAAATCTTTTGATTTAATAAAGGCTTTAGCCTTTACTTCTTTTAGGATAAAAGAATATATAGTTAGACATTAAATAAAAAGAGAAAAATACATTCATTATCTGCAACCTGATTTTTGGCTTGTTTTTATTTGTAGGATAAGCTTTTCTTTATTCACTTGATAATATTCAAATTTTGATCCGACTTTATACCAATTTCAATTAAAAAGTTTAGATTTTGAATGTACTTTGGAGATGGGAATTTATTCCCATAAGATGCACAGATTCTCTGTATCCTGACTTTATTGGACTAAAGTCCAATCCCCAATTTTTTATAATGAGGGCTAAAAAGTTAAGCTTTTAACTGTGATCGGTATTACTTATATATTTTGGTCTAACAACTGGAGACTTCTAAATGGATATTAAAGAATTTAATCTGAATATTGAACATACGTCAATTTATATAAATAGATTGCTTACATTATCATTAGAAGCTAGGACAAACGGACTTTTATCTCTTGAGGATAAATATGATGATTTACCTTCTGTAATACAACAGCTTTTACAATTTATAATTGATGGAACAGAGCCAGAGTTATTTTCTAAAATTGCAGTTGAAATGATGAATACTAATTCTAACTATTTAGAAATTCAACTCAATATGATGTCTGGTTGTTTCAATGGAATGCATGCTAAAAAACCTGATGACTTGATTTTGTATTTAGTTAAATCTCATTTAGCTTATCATACTGATAAATTTGATGATTATTTGATGGTAATAAAATATTTTTTAGATGGAGGAAAAAAGCTTAGTTATATTGAAAGTCTAAATCCTTCTGTTAAAGAATATTGTCAATTTATGTTAGGTGCTTTAAAGGATGATTTAGATGAAAGAGATTTCAAATCGCTTTCAGATAATTATATTAATAGTATTTTAAAAAGTATGAAACAAACTCAAGATATTATTATTTTTAGTATTGAATCAATACAATCAGCTATGGGGCCAGATAATTTATCATATTTACTAAATGCAAGTACATTTCAGATTGTAGAACCTCTTATAAAACAAGGGCCAAAAAAGTATGTTATGCCATTAGAAGAGTTACTTAAAATGTCTAAACTTGATGCTTTGGGTAGTGTTATTAAACAGGAAATATCTATTATTGAAATGTACGCTAGTATTAAACTTGAAACATCTTTAGATATTACTGAGAACTTTCAACTAGATAGTTTAGATTTATCAAATTTATATTGTTATCAAATTAAAGAAAATGACAATTTTTGGTATGTTTTACTTAATAAACAATTTGCACACTATATTATAGAAGCTATGATGGGCTATGACCATGGGGAAATATCAAGTTTAAATGATGAAATAAGTTTATTAACACTTAAAGATTTTATTGATGGATATATAGGAAAAATTGCTAGTAATAGATGGTGTCGTAAGAGAATAATATTTACATCGTTGTGTGCTTATAATGAAACAAAAAAAATATCTCTATCAGATAATACTGTTTGTTATGAAATTACGGGTAATCATAGAGATATTAGTGATATTTCAATTAGTGTTATTTGTCCACATCCAGAAAAATCATAGTGGCTATATGAATAAAAAATTACAAACTAGATATGACAATATCAAAAAGCTCTAAATGAGAAATATATCTATTTTATTATTTGTTATAGTGTTTTTATTATATTCAATACATATATTCTTGGTAACTGGTGAAGTCCTATATTTTTCTAAATTAAATAAATCTGATAACTTGTCTGCTGTTATTCCGATTTCTAATCAATTTAAATCTAAATCTTGGATAGTAGACCTAGATTCAAATTTACTTTTTGGTAAGGCAATAGTAGATATAAGTATATGGAAAAACATTAAATTATTAAATCCTAAAAACACAGAATGGCATCATCCAACTGAAGATTCAAGAGTGATGAGACTTTTAAGAAAAAGTGAACATAGAAACTCTCTATTATCAGGATGTATTACATCCTGATAATAGTGGTGGTTTTGCAACTCATTATGGACAATGATTATGAAAAAAATTAGAAAAAAGTCTTGGAAAAAATTAGAAAAAATTGGTTTATTAGTTAATTTAAATTTACCACTATTTGACTTAACTACATTAATGAGATCTGAAGAAGATATAATTAACCGCTTGTTATGTCTTAATGCCGTGGTTTCTTCTTCTTATGGTTTATCAAAAGATAAAGCAATAGCATGGTTAGAACAAGAGAATTTAAAGCCATTTTTACTAGAGAATGAAACCAACTTTTTGTATAGTTCTATGAACGAAGTGGATATTTTTAAAACTCAAATTGAGGGTATGTGGACATTATCATGGTGTTTGGGATTAATTTCAAATAAGTTAGTAATTGAAAATAAATGTACTAATTCATTTGTAAGTATTCTTCCTGATTTAAAAGTATTTGCTAGTTCGAACAATTTTAAAAAACAGGCTGAATTACGCTCAACAAATAAAATACTACCAATTATAGATTATTATTATTGTGCTCATTGGAGTATTACAGCGATGCGTTATGAGGGTATGTTAATACCTAAAAAAATTGCCCCGTATATTGTAATTGGGAGACGAATGGCATTAGAGTGGTTGTTTACTAATGATGATTGGTATGACATTTCTCTAGATACTTAATTTGTGCAATATTACCCAATTATGTTATATCAAAAAGGAATGATCTACACTAAAGGATGGAATTATCACAAAGGAACCTTTTTAATGATAAATAAATTAGAGATTATCCCACATGAAGAAACTCAAACTTGGTGGGGAGCCTATATAGTCAGTCCTACTAGAAGAGCTTTTTTAGGAGCATGCCCAGCAGAACAATTAATAGAAAAATTTGGATACTTATTAAATAATATTGAGAAACTTGGTATAGATGATGATTTTATGGGTTTAACAGTAAGATGTGTAATGTCTTTTTCAGAAGCTCACTGCAGTGTTTATATGGTAAAAGAAAAAGAATGGTCACTAATTCGCTTTTGGAAAAAGAAAACTAAAGCAATTAATATTTTCATTCAAAATGAAAAAGGAGAAATAACTCATTTTTTTCCATTAAAAGAAGAAGAAAAAAAACAGTGGAAATATGAAATTTCAAGACATAAATCAAGTACTTTACAATCTTATATTTAAGATAAAATTAAACAAAAGTGAGTAATCTGTCATTATTTGGGAAGCTACAATGATTAAACTTTATTCAAAGTACTATTTAATTAAAATAAATAATATTCTATCAACTAATTTAAAACCACCATTAACTTATTATGACTTAGGGATATTAAATGAATTTATTGATAGTGATACTATAAATGAGGTTTTAATTAATTCTTATGACAATAAGATAAATATTTCATTCAAAATATTACAGGAAACTAATAGTTGTGAGCCATCTATAATTTTTTCGAGTTTAGGGCATGATTTAATGATTAGTATAGGCAATAATTGTTATAAAATTAATTTAAAAAATCAATCAATTAGCTCTAACGATGAGTTTGAAAGTGTATTTTACTCTTTTATTCCAATAGAAAAACTTAATAAAGTTTTATCTATACATGAAACAGGTGTAGTGTGTTATTCATATGATTCTTTCGATGAAATTTGGAGAGTAGACACAGATTTAATAACAAGCTGGAATATTACAGATAATAAATTAGAATTATATTTATCAGATGAAATAAATGAAGTTTATTTGTTAGAGTCGGGAGTTAAATATTAGGCTTCAAATTAGGGTATCTACACCATACGGTACAATTCATAGTTCCAAAAAAGAGGTATATATTGTTCCCTCTAATCCAACATTACTAAAATGATAGAAAATAAAAAAAAACTACCAGATTGGTTAAGATTATGTGCTTCTTTAGCTTTACTTGGAGAAATTTATCCAAATATAAGAATGGTAGCATTAAAGTTAGTTAATAAAACTTTAATATTAAGATATTATTTAGACAGAGAGCCAACTGAATATGATTTTGATAGTATTGAAGTTGTAGAAATGGAAATTTCATCGCTCACAACTCGTGATGAGATTTTACATTCAAATGTTGAGTGTTTATATAGTAATTTACCAATAGGTAAATTAGATTACTTAGATGGAGCTATTTACGCAAGAAGAGAATATAACAATTAACATAGAATTTTTGGTTATGTCTGCTTAACGAAGATGATTGTAGTCTTATCTAATAAATAAAGGTAACATATTTGCCCTTATCGATAGTAAAAAAAGCGGATAAATCCTTTGTTATTAGTCAATAATATTCCTGCTAGAATGATTTTAGATTTAAGAGTACAAACTGGAGGTAGCAAAGCAGCACAATCTTTGGTTCAGTTTGCTATAGATCATAATGTACATATTCTTATAAAGGAGTTTAAATAAAATGTTAGAGAAAATATATTTTGAATTAGTTAGTCCTTTAAACAAAATATCTCCCCAATCTATTTCAAATTTGGTAGTTTCTTTTTTTAATAACCATATTCATTTAGATGATTATGTATATAATTTTGGTAAAAAAGTAAAACTGAAAAACTTAAATAACTATTTACAAAAAAAGACCATTAAATACTTTTCCATTGAATCCAAAAACTTAACTATTAGCTTAAACCCTTTAGATAGTCATAAAATTTCACAAATTATAATTAAGTTTACTTCCAAAAACTTTAAAACAGCAATTGAAGAAGTACAAGTTTTTATAAATAATTTACCCTTAATTTCAGCAAGATTAAATAACTCTGAATATGAGTTTTGGCAAAATGCTAATGATCCATTAGAATATACTACAGAAAATAAACCTTATAAACATTTAAAAGTCCGTTATGATGAAATGTTGGATTATACATTTATTGATACTAGTGAAAATCCAGGCAGAAGAATTATTAAGGTTGGATATATTGAAGCTGTTAGTCCAATAATGTGGATAGGTGATTATTTTTTAAATAAAGAAAGTATTAAAACTTCTATATTAAATAGTTATCAGCATTTATTTTTTAAAAATATTTGTCAAATAAATTTAAGTAATAAATGGTTTAAAGAAAAAAATATGGAAGATATAAAAATACAAAATAATATGAGAAGTCTTCTTTTTAATAATTAATATATACCCACCCAGATTTGGTTTTACCGTTATACGGAAAACCAAGAAGCTTGGAAAGCTTCATTAAAACTACGTTTTAATCTGAATGGTTATGAACCAAAAACAGGAAAACTACTTGCATTTGGGTATAGAATATTTAATAAATTCCACTGATAAATTTGTGAATTTTCTGAGACATATCATAAATACTTACTCACTAGGGTATCCATTAAAATATAAAAAATATATCTTAAAAATGCTTTGTTGGTGGTACAATCAATAAAACATTTTTTACTTTAAATTGTGGGTTAAATTTTAATGTCGTTTAAAAATCAAAACATACTTTCTTTTTTATTATTATTATTTGTTCTTATATTAGGAACATCTGGTTATATGGTAATTGAAGGCTACTCTTTTTTAGATGGCTTGTATATGTGTGTAATCACTATTACAACGGTTGGCTTTGGTGAAGTGAAGCCTTTATCAGAGTATGGTAGATTATTTACTGTATTATTAATTATGCTTGGCTTTTTTAGTATGGCTTGGCTTGGGCGTACATTTATTGAGGCAATTTTTGAAGGTGTTTCACAGGGTCGTTCGGGGAAAAAGAAAATGGAAAATATTATTTCAAAATTATCAAACCATTATATTTTATGTGGTTTTGGACGTGTGGGCATTGCAGCAGCAGAATATTTAGAGTCTCAAAATGTTGATTTTGTTGTGATTGATAGTTTTTTAAATCCAGAAACTAAAGAAGAGCTAATCAATGGAAAATATGTATACATTCATGGTGATGCTACTCAAGATTCGTCATTAATTGAAGCTGGTATTAAAAGAGCTAGTGGAGTTTTAGCATTATTAAACTCAGATCCAGATAATTTATTTTTAGTCTTAACAGCAAGAGAGTTAAACCCAACTCTTAAAATATTTTCAAGATCAGAAGATGATAGAGCTGAACATAAAATTTTAAAGGCTGGTGCAGATAAAGTCATCACGCCATCAAAATCAGCAGGAAAATTTATAGCAGGGGCTTTGTTAAATGCTTGTGGTAAAGATGTTAAAGTTGAAAAGTTGGTTGAAGAAGTAACTCATCAGTGGTATCAAATCAATGAAAACTCTAAATTAATAGGTAAAACTATCTTAGAAGGAAGAGAAATCTTATCAAGTAAAATTGTAGGTTTACGACGAGATGAAGTTGACTCTTTGGTTCCTGCTAAAACTACTATTATAAAAGAAAATGATAGTTTATTAATTTTAGGTGTGCCACAAGAAAAGAAAGTAGCAAGTCACTCAAAACAAGTTGCGATTATTGATGATAATCCAATTGTAGTAAGATTATATACGAGGCTATTTCAAAAGAAAGGTTTAATACCTATTTCTGCTAGTGATGGTATAAAAGGCGCTGAGCTAGTTCTAAAAGAAAATCCGCCAGTAGCAGTAATTGATTATCTTTTACCTGGAATGACTGGTATTGAGGTTTGTCGTAAAATAAAATTAGATAAAAAAAATACAACAAAATTAATTTTATTTACAGGAACAGAAGATGACGAAGCCAGACAAGAAGCGCTAGAAGCTGGTGCTGATTTAGTGATTATTAAAAGTTCAGATACTAAAGAAATCATTAATGCAGTTATTGGATTACAAGAAAACAGTGATTGATACTCAATTTAGGGGTATATTATATAAGATATTATGATATAGTTTTTACATGGATCAAGCAAATAAAATAAAATTATTGAATGATATTACTGATTGTAATTGGAAGCAAGAGTTGTTAAAGTTTCAAAAGCAATCATATACTTTACTAAGTGTAACAAATAAAAAGAAGTCATATGATTTGTTGAATGCAACAAACAAAAGTAAATATGTACTTTCATATATTTTGCAAGACCTTCAAATAAATAAAAAACAATATTTACAATCTATCTTTTATTCTTTTTTATTAACTATTGCGATTCTTATTTTTAAAGGGTTAGATGATTCTTTACCTATAGACCCTATGGAGTTCATTGAATTTGCAATGTATGCTACTTTTTTCATTTATTATTTTTTTTTCAAATCAAAAACAGCAAAAAACTTAAATATATTGGTTCCATCTAATTTTATTGTGAGTGATCAAGACCTATTGTTATTTTTTAACTCTAAAGTAAAAAAAAATATAGATAAAAAAATACATCAATCGTTCACGACTATTGAAGACTCCGATTCTGTACTTCAAACTATTAAAGATCAAATAAAAATATTAGAGGATCAAGGTTCTATCCAAGAGTTAAATAATCAAATTCAGGATATTAAATTAAATAAAAYASMNAMACCNAMGTMTKNCAAKMWMKKTTTRMWMAARTMGMRNCWGMMKWYYMAWAGYSWKSAAKAMRAWRTARAMAWWKKMAAASTKYWYWWAAANNAASCTWWWAWMAMKSNNNTAAACWWAWSRWSRRRNNCCTTWAMKNTCRTMWGYWWAWYKATWKAWYMYKWKAMAMWWTAWWYRMTMRCYMTYTSYWMMKYWCSWTRYRANTGAWSWCRTCWGRTYKTKCKGYRCSNGAWKYNTRAWRASAWWAWAGMWTWATYAMNTSAWCWKWRNNATRTTASWNTRTWSNARTSTTWTWTAWTAWCKNNTAAAMANTGARTNTARYCSTTTTWASCMAAATRNCYCATNCWGRYKKRCKWWMGRNTTCRKYNAACAYMRTCTRWATANTRAWWKYAAWRNNAAWCRTSWRRANTTWAACKYRMNATGATWTTYKMYRAWMYYTKWRAWMYKNGMGYMAMCCWRSWKGWMGKYCRTWNTGYRSANGARYWNAATNGMGRYKCRTTAYYRMWKRMAASYAWNTNATTMYKNCYAGCWKWRYWRTATTGTATATTATTTGAACTACCATCAAGTTCGATAGCAAAAAGGGTACAAAATAAAAAATCAGGATTAATAGAGCAGGTATGATTATTTGTTTTAAACATCATTTCTTCAAGAGGGGTTTGTTGATAAAATTGTCCAGCAAAATAAGAATTAACAGAAGAAGCAAATAAAGCAGAGCCAAGTCCTTTACCTGATACATCAGCAATTAATATAATGGTACGACTTTCATCACTCAATATATCGTAAAAATCTCCTCCTAAAAATCTGGCAGGTTTATAAAAAGAAGTATGATTGATGCCTAAAACTTGTGTATTAGTAGATGGTAAAAGGTTTCTTTGAATAACTTGAGCTGTTTCTAGTTCATTGTCTCTTTGCATTGTATTTAAAAACTCTTCGTGGAGTTTAAGTCTTTGATAGAAAAATCGAACCTGTGCATCAAAATTAGAATGGTCATGAAGCACTAGGTTTTCTGGGTCATAAATATTATCCTTAAAATTTTTAGTTTTTTCTAGTTCTACAGAATTAGTAAGTTGATCAAAGCGAATATACTTTTTTTGAAAAAATTGTGAGTAAACTAATACACATTGTTTTTCAAAGTCTACTAAGTTTGTATTATTAGAATTTAAGTTTTGTAGATCACAAAGTGCTTCAGCTGCTTTGAACTGTAATCTAATTCGAAATATTTTTCTTAAAAAAGTTTTTTTCATAATTTGAAACTCTATGAATGGAGAATAAAAAGATTCTACATGAGATAGAGATAAATCTTCTGTAGTTTGGTCAATGGCTTTTCTAAACTTATGAATGGGTTTAATAATCTTTGGAATAACTAAAACATATGAATAAAATAAGATTGAAAATAATAGAATGACCCCCATTAAAGCAATAGAAGTTGAATTAATAGCTTTTTTTTCAAGACTAATATGATTTTGGTTACTATGAAAAATATGATATAGAGTATTAAAATGTAAATCTTTAAATATATTAATGATATAAGTGTTTCCGTTATTTTTAACACGTAATTGAATACTCTCATTTGATTTTAGAGTATTAGAAATATCGTTTAAATTTGCTTTTTTGTAATTGTACTCTTGTCTTATTTCAAGAGAACTTAAATTTTTAAAATAATTTAAATTTTGAAGGTCATTTAATATGTTTTCATGAGATTGGGTGAAAAAGTATTGATCACTTTCAAAAGCTTGTAAATAATTTGTAAACAGATTATCTGTTCTAAGTGAAACAGCAAAAGTACCAAGACCATGTTGTTTAGCAGGTGTTATGTTTTTTAATTGAACATTTTCATCTTCAAAAAAATCAATTCGTTTTTGACTTGGTTTAAAGCTTTCATAATAAAACTCAAAGTATTGAGAGAAAAAATTAAACTCAAAAAAACTATCTATTGTTTTTGTAGGATAAAAATTAATTAATTGTTTAATAGAAGTTAAATAGTCATGAATTTTAGTATATTTAGGAGGAAACTGAGTAAGAAGTTGTGAAGTAGTAATATTTTTTAGAAAGTCATTTCCAGCTTTTTTTGTTGGGATAACTTCAATAACCCAAGGCATAGCATCTACGAGTAAAATATAATCACTTATACTAAAGTATTGATAAGTTATTTCAAAAGAAAAGTATTGTAAAATAAAGTTATTTTCAGTGAGTAAGGGAAACTTTTTACGTAGGTGATTTGTTAGTTGTATGAGAGAACTTCTGGTTAAGTTACTTGGTTGTTGCCAAATTTGGGTAATTTTTTGAATATATTCTTTATGTTGCTCTATATTCATTTTTTGAAGAGTTTTAGAATTTAAATAGGGTTTTTTAGAGCCTAATCTAAGGCTTTTAGAACTTTTTAAAATAGACTTTTTGAGGCGTTTAAAAATTCTTTTAAGAGATTTATCTTTAATTTGAGAGCTATTGGTAAAAATAGTTTGGATTTTAGAGAGTTCATTTAAAAAATTAATTCTTTTAAGTTTTATAGATTCAAGATTACTATAATAATTATTGTCAATTTTAAGTTGATTTCTGAGGCTAAAGTCTTTAATTGCTAAAATAAAAATTAAGATTAATGGAATCGAAATACTAATTAAAGAGCCTTTGAAAATATGTTTAGCTAAACTTGCTTTCATAGGATTTGTATTCCAAGTTGCATAAAGTCATCTTGTAAAGAGTTTTGTTCGCTTGTTATCATAGAATGAAAAGACTTTATATTAATCTCTAAACTATTCTTTTCATTAAGTTTCTTTTTTAATTGTTCGAGCCCTTTTAAAGTAAAATCAGAGCAAAAAGCACTTAGAAGCTCTCTAGTATAACAATAAATATACTCACCAGACTTAATGGTAATTTCTTTAGTTTTATATTTAGCATCAAGAGAGATTCCGAGTGGTAGTCCATTTGTTGATAATTCTGTTATTTCATCTGAGATAAGGAACATAGGTCTAAGACCAGCGCATGAATATTGTAGTTTTTTAGTATTTAAGTCAATTGTTCCATAAAAAACTGTTACAAATAAATCAGGAAAGTTTTTCTTGGTTAAAAACTGGTTACATAGGTGTAAGACCTTAGAAGGTTCAGGGCTTTTTTCAATAATTGAATCTAAAAATGGTTTTAAATAAGCAGCAATTAATGATGCACCAAGTCCTGTACGAGATAAATCAGCTAAATAAAAATGTAAGTGATTATCACTTTCTTTAAAAGTGTAAAAATCTCCCGCTATATAAGTACCTTGTACATAGGTACTATAAATATGATATTTATCTGTTTTAACCTCAAGTTGTTTAGGTAGTAATGACTTTAAAACATTTCCACCGAGTTCTAAATCACTGTCTAATTTTTGTTTTTGAAAAAATTTACCCTCAAGATAAGACTTTTCTACTAATTCTTTAAAGTAGGTTGAAAATATTTTAAAAACTCTGGACTCTTTGTCAATTGTATTTTTGAATTGAAAACATAAAGTAGAGGGTAAGTTAAGTTTTTTCAAAAAATCTCTATGCTCTTTTGTAAAATTTAAAACAAGACAAGAGTGTATATTTTTTGGTTTCTCTATTAGCTCCCAACAAAAATCAGTAGATAAATCTCTTGAAAAATAATACATTTCCTCAAGATAATATTTAAATGGTTTATGAGGAGTATTTAAAATGCTCCTTAAGCCTAAATTAAGTCGATGATAAAATCTTTCTTTATTTATTTTTGTTATTAAGTTTTTCATTTTACTTTTTAGGTTTTCGGTTTCATGAAATAAAATTTGATTTTCATCATAAAACTTTTCTTGTTTTTCATGAACAATAAAATATAAACTTTCTCTAATGGCCTCTGAAATTTCATGACTATAACGCTTTTTTAAAGTAAAAAAGAGGGGAATAGTTATTAAATAAATTAGACTAGTGAAAATCCAGCGTAAATAGAAATAAAAAAATAAGTTTGATTTATTTTGATAAACAGTAACTCTTGATCCACTTAATTTTTTAGAAATAGCTGAGCTAGCTAAAAAAACTTCATTTCTATCATTTGTAAATGAAAACAAAAAGCTTTGTTGATTTGATTTTTTACTTTTTTTATTTTGATACCATTGAGTAAAATATTGAGGTGCTTTATTAAAGGGTATAAATTTATTTAAGTGATATTGAAAAAAAGAAGGTTTAGTTTCATTTTTTAGAAAATGTGAGATATGTTTGTTACTTGGGAGATATTTATAAATATGTAACAGTGAACTGTTGTTCATTTCTAGTTGTATACCATAATCAATTTTATTTTTTTCATCTAAAATAATATTGGGAATAATAGAATGAATTAATTGAGCTTTATTGATAGTAGAAGTAATAATAGTGTGAGGAAAAAGTAGAAATTTTTCTCTATTTTTATCTCCTTTGATCGTTCCGTAGTCATTTGGAAAACAATTCCAATACATACTTTGGTTTGCTTTTATAGATCTTGCATTTATAAATAGGGATCTTTTTTGTAAGGGGTCAGGGAAAACAAAATCAATCATCTCCATGAATGGGTTGGGTCTGGCTCCTAGTCGTCCCTCTAAGCGTAGAACGTATTGATAAATCCATAGTCCAAATGCAGATTGGCTAAAATATGATTTAGTGAAGTTAGAATATTTTTTCATTTTTTTAGAAGTTTTAAGAAGTTTAAAGTCATCGCCACTTGTATGGATAAGGTCTTCGTATAACAATTGAGAGAATTGTTCATTTTCAAAGAAAGATGGGCGATTGTGATTACCAAGGTCGTGTAATTTATTTAAATCGTTTTTAGAAATCTCAAAATTTTGAATATCTTTTCTGGTTGTTATTTTGATATTTAATTTTTTGATTTCTTCACTAAGAGGAAAGTCATCGTTAACAATTTTTACTTCACTTGAACTAATTAAAGCTTGTTTGGGGGCAAATAATGAATGAATTGATTTATCTATTTTATCAAATTGAATGTCTTTTATTTGAAAAGCTTGAATAACAATTGGAGGAAAAATTTTATTTCTTTTTACTTGATGATATTGCCCAATTGTAAGGTATTTTTTTAAAATAGAATCAGAGATTTGAGGATAGTTTTCACGTAAATAAAGGGCTTCACTTTCTGTTTTCAATTGAGTTTTATTTTTAATTTCACTTTTAATTTCAGTAAGCTTTTTATCATAAAGAGCTTCAAGTTCTCTGATTTTTTGATCATTTTGAGTGAAAGCTTGGCTCATTGTATACCAATAATCTTGTTGAATTACTAAGAAAAATATACCAAATACAAGCAAAGAAAATAACAAATAGTAAGATGAAAAAAGAAAACGAATTGAATGTATAATTGACTTTTTCATTTTACCCTGTTGAATCTTTAAATTAGTCTTGTTTAGAAATTGAATCAATTCGGTTAAATTCGTGGTATAAAGCGTTTTATTATGAACCTAAAACAGACAAATGAAATAGCTTTAGGTATAAATACGCCTCTATAATTAATGAATATAATTATTATAGTATATCGTATTGTGAATCGATATGAAATCTTTTAGATGATTATTACATTTAATTTATAGAATAATTCAATTACACATTTATTTAAATTTTGTTTTACAAAAAAAGAATTAAAATACAAATAAGATTTATTAAATCAAGGAGACAAAAATGTCAGAAATTACTGCAACAATTAAAACTAATGTAGGTGACCTGAAATTAAGATTGTTTGAAGAAAAAGCTCCAAACACTGTTAAAAACTTCACACATTTAGCAAGTACAGGTTTTTATGATGGAACTATCTTTCATAGAGTAATCAAAGATTTTATGGTTCAAGGTGGATGTCCTGATGGACTTGGTACTGGTGGGCCAGATTATCGTATAGCTGATGAATTTGTTTCAGATTTAAAGCACGACTGTCCAGGTATTTTATCTATGGCAAACTCTGGACCAAATACTGGTGGGTCTCAATTTTTTGTAACTTTGGTACCTACTCCATGGTTAGATGGTAGACATACTGTATTTGGTGAAATGATAGAGGGTGAAGAAATCCTTATTAATATTGGCCAAGTTGAAACAGAAATGGGTGATAGACCTGCTGAGCCAATTATGGTTATTAGTGTTGATGTTGAAAAAGATGGAAAACTTTTAAAAGACTTAGAGGCTCCTGAAAAGCTATAATTAAACTAAAAGTAAAAAAGCCAGATAACTTAAATTATCTGGCTTTTTTTGTATCTATTGCATCTGTCTAATTTTTTGATGCAGTCTTTTTAGATTTTGGTGCTCTCTTGGGTTTAGGTTTTGAACTCCCTTATCATCAATATAAAAAAGTAACATTTCTTCTGCCATATTTCTTTGTCCTAAACTGGCTAGATTTTTGATCAAAGCAATATTGGTGTTTAAAGAGTTTGGTGCTTGTTGGTAAGCGAGTGTAATATATTTATTCGCTTCTTTATGATGGCCTTTAAGAGACAAAAATTTTCCTTGTAAATCTAATAAATTATCTAATTTATATTGAACAGAAATATTTGATATAAATTGATCACAACGATTTGAATAAAACTTTCGTGCTTTTTCTCCTTGTTGCCCTCTTAAAGTTAGATCATTACCAGCACTTTCACAGCTTTTAACCAATGAAATATCATATTTTGGATTTTGGCTTTGCTGTCTATTAGAAAAGTTTCTTCGAGAGTGTTTCGATGAAAAGCGGCTTTGTTTTTCTTCTTGAAAAGATTGTTGCGAGTGGTTACTTGGTTTTGGACTTTGTTTTTTTTGAAAGTTTTGAATACGTGGAGAAAAATTATCATTGTTTTGAATTTTATATTTAGAGGCTTTATTTCTTTTTAGACGATTTAACTTTGCTTTAATCTGGCTAAGTTTTAAACTTCTTGAAGGGGTTTTTTGTTGAAAAGATGGAAAGTTGTTATTGTCTTCAAAACGATTACTAGCCCCTTGAATGGAAGAAGTAATTAAAGTTGTACAAAAAAGCGATGTTAATAAAACTTTATTCATGATGAACCTCCTAAAAATATTGGTTTATTATTTTTAAGTTCGGTATTTCTAATACATATTATAGTAAGAATGAATTGCTAAAAAAATCTATCTTTAAATGGTAGTCAAAAACTTAAATTAACTTATATTTTTTGTATGAATAAAAATATGTTCTATAAATAGGACTATCTTAGTACTGTTTTAGATAGAGTCTTGAAACTTTAGCAATTTGAGATAGAATATATCTTTATAAATAGTTAAAACTAAATGTATTTTATATAAATTATAAAACTCAAAGGATAAATAATGGCTCTAAAAATGGTTGAAAATAAATTAGACGACTTAACAGTATTAACATTTTTATTAGAGAAGTTATCTGGAATGACTTACTTTGTATTAAAAGATAAAAATAGAGCAAGAGAAACTTCTCCGTTAGCATTAAAACTATTTATGATCCCTGGAATATCAGAGGTTGAGTTTATGGACGGGACTCTAACTGTTAAAGGTTTATTTGGTGAGTCTAGTTCTTTTGGAAAAGAAATGGTTTTTGAAACTGTTGATGAACACGTAAGTAGTGATGAAATAATACTTTTTGAAGATTATGATAAAGAGCCAATAGAAGAAAAAGTAGAAGAAACAAAGGAAGAAAAAATGTCAATTAGCGTATATAGTGAAATAACTCCTAACCCAAGTACTTTAAAATTTGTAATAGACAAAACAATTGTTGATGAGCCATTAGATGTTGCAACAATTGAAGATGCTAAAGAGAAATCTCCACTTGCAGTTGAATTATTTGCTATTACTGATGTTAGTGGTGTGTATTTAGGTAAAAACTTTGTTACTGTTGCTAAAAATGGTGGCAATCAGTGGGCAGAGTATGAAGATACAATTATTACATGTATCAAAGACTTTTTATCAGAAAATAAAAATGCTGTTAAAAAGGGCTATACTGGTGCTGTAAGCACAGAATACACAGAAGTAGAAAAAAAGATTATCAAAGTAATTGAAGAAGAAATCAGACCTGCTGTTGCTATGGATGGTGGGGATATTATATTTAAAGCATATGAAGATGGTATCGTATACTTACAAATGTTGGGTGCTTGTGCTGGTTGTCCTTCTTCAACTGCTACTTTAAAAATGGGCGTTGAAATGAGACTAAAAGAAGTAGTTCCAGAAATAGAAGAAGTAGTTCAGGTATAATATGAAAAAAACAGACTTGCCTAAATTAAAAAAACGAATTGACGAAGCAACAAAAATAGTATTTCATAAAAACTCTCATTTAGATGATGCAGCGGCTCAGTGGTTTTTACGTGATATTGTTAAAGTTTCGGGTAATTTTGAATTTCAACCTAATAATAAATTAAAAATTGATGCAAGTAAAAATGAAATAGGCTTAGATGTTATACACCCAGAAGCCGTAAAAGGATATCAATCAGAAGATGGTACATACTCTTCAGTTTTTCGATGTGTAGTTGATGCTTATTTTGAAGATGGCTCTTCAAAAAGAAATGCTATTGAATCAATGGTTCTATGGGTTGATGGAGATGATTCAACTGGTTCGGCTACAAAAGCAATTTTAGGTGAGAGACATGATTTGCTTGAAAATGTTGGTTTAACTAATATGTTTGCAGCTTATAAAGCTAGATTTTTTGAAATGGGTGATGAAGTCATTAACGATGAATACGGAAAACAAATATTGACTCCATTATTTGATCACTTATTAAATACAGAGCTTGCAAGAGATATTGTAAGAAATGAATGTGAAATTTATGTAGATGGAACCGTAGGGGTTTGTGTAGGTCATGTTCCTGCTGCTGCTCTTGGTTTTCCTCAAAAAGAAGCTATTGCTTTAGCAAAATCAGCAAATATGACAAAACCTTCTATTTTTTTATATCGTGATCCAAAAATAGGTATGGGCATGATACGTATTGATGATAATTTAAGATTAGACGATACAAAGTTAAAGGATTTTATTTCTGAGCATGGTGGAGATGGATGGTTTTTTCATCCATCTGGCTTTTTAACGGCTTGTGGCTCTATGACTGTACCATGTGATCTTGAAAAAATTCCTTTAAAACTAGAGGCTCTAGTAAACACTTTAAACGATATTTATGGAGAGTAGAAAAAGTGCCGATTTACGATTATTTTTGCGATAAATGTGACAGGTCATTTGAAAAGATGACCTCTATTAATAATAGAGATAACGTAGCTTGTATTGATTGTGATAATAATTATGCCTCAAGAAAAATTAGTGCCTGTAATTATAATGTAATGAAAGGCACAGACTCAGAGATTGAAAGAGCCGTAAAAGAGCAAAACAATGTTTGTAAAGATGAAAAGTTTCGAGTAAAAAAAGCCTTACATGGTTTGATTCCTAAAAAAGATGATACTAAATGTGGCCCAATGGGATGTGTTCATCAAACCCGTTTAGATTTAAAAGATAGATATGGAGATATTTTATAATGCCAATTTACGAATACAAACATACAGATGGTTTTTCTAATGATTGCCAAGAAGTCGAAGAGTTTTTTCATGGTATTTCAGCTGAGGCATATACAAAATGTCCAAAATGTGATCATGCAATTCAACGAATAGTAAGTATGCCAGCTAAACATGCAGAGAGCATGAAAGATAAAATGTCTGATAAAAATTTATCACGTCTTGGTTTTTCTAAATATGTTAAATCATCAGACGGAAAATACGAAAAAGCTTCTGGCCCTGCTGATGCACCAAGCACTTTAGACAGAGATGCTATGAAACAAAATCTGGATAAGATGGGTGTATAAATTTTTATATGTCTGAAGCCCTTTTGTTAAATGGCCATGAGTATACTATAGGTAGATTTTTAGTAAGTTGTAAACTTGAAAAAATAGAAATTTTTATTCAAAAAACAAATATATTCACTCAAAAATAAAGTAGCAAGCTCTGCTTCAAATGGTTTAGAAGGCATTAGGAAGTATAGAGAAGACTACGCAAGAAGAATTAATCAAGTTTTTCAAATATTTTTTTGGGGGACTAATTTTATTATTTGTTATTTAGAAAGTGTTAGTTTACTTTTAGACAAGAAAGCTCCTGTCCCCGAAACGGATAAAACTTAAGAGTAATACTAGTGGGTATAGTTAGTATTATTGTGGATACAATAAAATAGGCTGAAGTTTTCATTAGTGTTTTTTAATAAAAATTAATTAATACTTAGTATTTCTTTTTTAGATAAACCAGTTAAGTCGATAATATCATCAATATCCATTTTTTTTGCTAAACATTTTCTAGCGATATCATAAGATTTATTTTTCTCACCTTCCGCTAGCCCTTCAGCTTTACCTTTGACTTCACCTTCAGCTAATCCTTCAGCTTTACCTTCAGCTTTACCTTCAGCTAATCCTTCAGCTTTACCTTCCGTTCTACCTTTAGCTTCTCCTTCGTTTCTGGCACAATCAACAACATTGTGAAGATCTCTAAAGGTTTTTAAACTATCTTGGTAGGCATCTTGTTCTTTTTTAGAAAAAGCAGCTATTTTAGCAACTTCAAAAAGTTTTTTGAAGATACGCTCTTGTAGTTTTTGGGGTCGATTTTCAAATTTGTGTAAATTTCTTAGAACATAAAGCCATTTTTCAAACTTAGTTTCTAAATCTTCTTCTTTTTTTGTAAACTTAGGTAGCTCTAAATAAATATAAGAAAGTTTGTCATAAAAAACTTCTTTTTTCTTAATATCCATTAGTTTAACTTCATGGTGAAARTAGTCTTTATCGTCTTTGTGYTCATCAAAGATAAATCCTAAAATGCCAATAGTATAAACTTTGGCTAATTTAAAGTYCCACTTTCCTTTTTTTGCTTGGTCTCGAATAGGAAATGTAGAATAAAAAATRGARCGATCTTTAAAATAGTCTTGTTTAGCCATCTGCATTTCTACAATGATTTTTTCACCATCTTCAAGYTCACAATAAAGATCAAARATAGCWGAYCTRTCAATAAAACCTTCTCCAAGTTGCTCACTTTTGAGATAAGTTAAATCAGTGATAGTTTTTTCTTCTTTAAGAAATAGTTGATTAAGAAAATCAATCAAAAGGTCTTTATTAAGCTCTGTACCAAAAATTCTTTTAAACCCAAAGTCAGTAAAAGTATTAATATATTTAGATTCCATAAGGCTTTCCTACTGTAAATAATGAATCAATATAATTTTATCATAAATAGGGTATTTATAGCTGAATTGTAAATAAAAATTTATTTTTGGACAAGAAAAATACTATCCCCGAGGGAAAAGGTGTAGGTAGAAAAGTGTCAGACACCTCTTTACCCCAATCAACAAATTCAGAAGAACAATTGTCATCCCAAAATTCTCTTTCCTCATTTTCACTTTTAAAGGTAGGAATATTTTTTTTATTTTCCATATATTTTCTTTTCTTTTGGAGTCATTTCTTTAGCAGAAATAATTCTAATAAATTTTCATCTTTGAGATAAATGAAAGGATATATAATACTAATATTGACACCTTTTGTTTTAGCTTGTATTTTGTCCTAAATTTTAATAATTTATTTCAAGCTAGGAGAAATTATGAGTTCAAATAATGAAAGTGTGAAGACTGCTTTACATGATATACACCAAGAGATTGGCGCAAAGTTAATTGACTTTCATGGTTGGATTATGCCAGTACAATTTGAAGGAATCATCAAAGAACATGAGCAAGTCAGAACTCAAGCTGGAATATTTGATGTTTCTCATATGGGTGAATTTTACTTAGAGGGTAAAGATTCAGAAATTGCTTTGCAAAAAGTAGTAACAAATAATGTAAAACGTCTTGAAAAAAATCAGTGTTTATATAGCCCACTTTGTTATGAAAATGGCACAATGGTTGATGATTTATTAGTGTATAAATTTAACAATCAAAAATATATGATTGTTGTTAATGCTTCTAATATTGACAAAGATTTTGATTGGATGAAATCAAAACTAATTGGAGATTGTACATTAACAAATCATAGTTCAAAGATTTCATTACTGGCAATACAAGGGCCAAAATCTCAAAAGATACTGTCTAAATTTTTTGAAGTAGATTTATCTGATCTTAAAACTTATAGATTTATTGAGTCAAAATTTAATGAAGTAGATATTATAATCTCACGAACTGGTTATACTGGCGAAGATGGTTTTGAGGTTTATCTTGATAATGAGTCAGCTAAAATTCTATACAAAGATTTATTAAAAATAGATGGATTAAAACCTATTGGTTTAGGTGCTAGAGATACCCTTAGATTCGAAGCAAAGCTACCTTTATATGGTAACGAGTTAAGCGACCAAGTAACCCCAATAGAAACAGGTCTTAAGAGATTTTGTGATATTGATGGTGATGATTTTATTGGTAAAAATGTATTGCTAANGCAAATCGAAGAGAAACCAGATAAAAAANTATCTGGTATAGAGATGTTAGATAGAGGGATTCCAAGAACAGGTTATTTAGTTTTTGATTCAAAAACAGACGGTAAACAAATAGGGATAGTTACATCAGGTAGTCATTGTCCTAGTTTAGAAAAAACCTGTGCTTTAATTTTAATGGATCGCTTAGGCGGTAAAATTGGAAAAGAAGTTTGGGTTGAAATCAGATCAAAAAGAAAGTTAGCAAAAATTATTAAAACTCCGTTTTATAAAAAAGCATAAAAGAGGATAATATGGATTTAATAGATGAAGAAATCTTACAAGTATTAAGAGATGAAGAAGATAGACAAAGATCAACTATAGAGTTGATTGCATCAGAAAATTTTACATCAGCTGGTGTAATGGTTGCTCAAGGCTCTGTTTTAACAAATAAATATGCCGAAGGATATCCTGGTAAGAGATACTATGGTGGATGTGAAGTTGTTGATAGAGCTGAATCTTTAGCTATTAAAAGAGTTTGTGAATTATTTGGTTCAGAGTACGCTAATGTTCAAGCTCACTCTGGGTCTGGTGCTAATATGGCAGTCTATGAGGCATTACTTAATATTGGTGATGTTGTTATGGGAATGGATTTATCCCAAGGTGGACATTTGACTCATGGTTCTCCAGTTAACTTTTCAGGAATGCATTATAAAATTCATTCGTATGGTTTAAATGATGAAGAACGTATCGATTTTGATGCTCTTTTTAAGATGGCTAGAGAAGTAAAACCTAAAATGATTGTAGCTGGAGCTAGTGCTTATCCAAGAATCATTGACTGGTCAAAATTTAGAGAAATATGTGATGAAGTTGGTGCTTATTTAATGGTTGATATGGCACATATTGCAGGTTTAGTAGCCGCTGGTGTTCATCCAAGTCCAGTAGGTATTGCTGATGTTATTACAAGTACTACTCATAAAACTCTTAGAGGTCCACGAGGTGGTTTTGTTTTAACAAACAACGAAGAGATTATTAAAAAAGTAAATAAAATAATTTTCCCAGGGATTCAAGGTGGGCCATTAATGCATGTAATAGCTGCAAAAGCTACAGCATTTTTAGAGGCTCAAACTGACGAGTTTAAAGAATATCAAAAACAGGTTATAAAAAATGCAGACGTTTTGTTAAAAAGGTTAATAGAGCATGACTTTAGACCAGTAACAGGCGGAACAGACAATCACCTAGGATTGATTGACTTAACAAATAAAAAGCTATCTGGTAAAAAGTTTGAAAAAGCATTAGAAAAGGCTGGTATTACTTTAAATAAAAATACAGTTCCTAATGAAACTCGTTCACCTTTTATTACTTCTGGAGTACGAGTTGGTACAGCTGCTGTAACATCAAGATTGATGAAAGAGCCTGAAATGATTCAAATTGCTGACTGGATGAACGAAGTTGTTTGCAACTATAAAAATGATGAAATACTAGAGTCAATAAAATTAAAAATAAAAGAATTTACAAGAAATTACCCAATGCCTTGGGATAGATAAAGAGGTTATAATGGATCCTAAAGATTTAAAATTTACAAAAGATCATGAATGGATAAGCCCAGTAGTTGATGGTGTAGTAAGAGTAGGGATATCAGATCATGCTCAAGAAGAGCTAGGTGATATTGTTTTTGTTGATTTTTCTGAACCAACAATTGAGCTTGATAAAGGTGAAATGGCTTTAACAATTGAGTCTGTAAAAGCTGCCAGTGACGTTTATGCTCCGTGTAAAGGCGTCCTTTGTACAATCAATGAAGCATTAGTTGATGAATCTGGCTTAGTTAATGAGTCTTGTTATGAAGATGGCTGGTTGTATGAGTTTAAACCCGAAAATGCTTCAGATTTAGATTCTCTTATGACGTATGAGCAGTATCAAGAGTTCCTAAGCGAATAACTTAGATTTTGGAAGTTTATTGGTAGTGTGTAAGTTTATTTGCTTTAGTTGCCTTTAATGCTTTGATGTCGCTTTTCTTTTTATGCGGTCGCATCTGATGGCGTCTTTTGCTCTTTTTTTATTTTCTCAAGTAGGTTAACTACTAGTCGAAAATAAAAAGCGCAAAATACACTCATCATATGCAACCTGATTTTGGGTTTACTATTGTTTTTAGATTAGCAATAATTATACCGATCACAGTTAAAAGTTTAGCCTTTTTAGTCCTCATTATAAAAATAGGGGATTGGACTTCTTTAGTCCAATAAAATCAGGATAGAGAGAAGTAAGTGTATCTTATGGGAATAARCTMMNCATCMCYMAASTAWANNGTWRAKCKAWGNNTWWWAATTTAGATTTAKAATAGTWAATTATCYTYTRKATRTTGTAATTACTTTGTATTTACAGTATACTTATTATATGAAAGCAAAAATAATACAAATAGGAAACTCAAAAGGTTTAAGATTACCCAAGTCAATTATTGAGCAATGTGATTTATCTAATCAGGTTGAATTAATTGTTGATGGTACAAGTCTAATTATTAAAGCAATAGAAGAAGAGCAAATACCAAGAAAAGGCTGGAATATAGCTTTTAAATTAATGCGTAAAAATAATGAAGATACGTTATTAATACCAGATTCTTTTTTAGATGATGAGGACTTTGAATGGTAGTTAGGCAATATGCTGTACATTTAGTTAATTTAGACCCAACAATTGGTAGTGAAATACAAAAAGTAAGACCTTGTGTAATTATTTCTCCTAATGAAATGAATGCAAATATAAATACTATTATTGTAGCTCCAATGACAAGTAAATCTCATGCTTATCCAACTAGAGTACCTTTAACTTTTAAAGGAAAAAAAGGATGGATTGTGTGTGATCAAATACGTACTGTGGATAAGGCTAGATTAATTAAAAAGCTCGGAACAATTTCAGAAAAACCAATCTCTCAAATAAAAGATGTTATTTATGAAATGCTCATTAGTTGAAAATAAAGTGTCAGATACCTCTATGCCCCTTTTTCATTTTCATAGTAGGCTATTGCTCTTTGGCTAACATTAACTTTCTTTGGTATAGATTTATTAATAAAATGTTATACTATCAGTAGAAAGGTAAAATATGAGTGAGCAGTTAAAAAAACTACTAATAGGTATTCAAACATTTAGCGAAATAATTGAAGATAATCACGTTTATGTAGATAAAACAAAAAAAGCTTTCAGCTTAATAACAAATACCAAAAGAGTTTCTTATCCATGTTAGTTATTAATCAAAATTTTTCTTATAGTGCTTGTCAAAATATGGCTTTGGATGCTTGGTTATTGCAAGAGATGCAAGATGAAGTTATTTTACGAGTATTTGAATTTTCAAAACCTAGTATAACTTTAGGTTTTTCGATGAAACCACATGAATGGTTGGAGCAAATTCCAAAAAATATAGATATGAGTAAGAGAGTTACTGGTGGTAAAGCGTTGGTACATTCTAATGGTTTAACTTATGCAATTCATATTCCCAAAAAAATGATGCCTGAAAATTTATATGAAAGTTATAAAAGTCTGTCTCAACCAATTTTTGATTCTTTAAAGGCTTTTGATTCAAATTTAGAGTTTTCAGAAGATGATTTATTCATTGATAAAAAAAATCCTATTTGTTTTATGGAACATAAGACAGAAACGATTTGTGTAGGTGGGGCAAAAATAGTTGGTTCAGCTCAAAAAAGAACAAAAAATGGAATCTTACAACATGGTGAGATTAATCTTTTTCCAAATGATATAGATATGTGTTCCATATTTAAGATTGATAAGTCTCAAATTATTTCTCAACAAGATTATCAAAAACGTTGTTCAAGTCTATTAACTAAAGAGTTAATGACTAACTCTATTGAAATCAAGAGTGATATAAAACAAAATATCATTAAAAACTTTGAAAAAAACTATGGAAAATCAACGCCATATCCTATAAAATCAATAGATCAAAATGCTATTGATATTTTAGCAAAAAAACTAGAAATTAAATTGTAGCCTCATTTTATATGGGAAAGCCAAAATATTTGATAATAACACTTTAGTTTCTTAGCATAGGAGATATGTATGGAAGACCGTTTAGACAGCTGTGATACATTAATTGTAAAAAACCCATCCGAAGAGTTTGAAAACTACGTAAAAAAACGAGTTCAGATTATTTCTAAATTTGAAGATGAAGACTTGGACTTAT
This sequence comes from Candidatus Cloacimonadota bacterium, assembly GCA_002402105.1. GTDB lineage: Bacteria > Muiribacteriota > UBA6191 > UBA6191 > UBA6191. The sequence continues at coordinate 14,966 of NVVD01000026.1, read as the reverse complement.
ATTTTAAAGCCTTAGATGAAGGTAAAGAGTTACTCAAGGGGTAAAAATGATAATACATTCTATATATGCAAAAAACTTCATGAAATATGAAGAATTAAATTTAGACAAACTACCAAAAAGTGGAGTTATTGGGATTGTTGGAGACAACGAATCTGGTAAAACTTCTATTTTAGAAGCAGTTTCATTTGCTATTTTTGGTAGAACAATGAAAGTAGATAGTCAAAGTTTTCAAAAACTAATTAACTGGAAAGCTTCAAATGTAGAAGTAAGAGTTAACTTTAGTATCAATGATGATTGTTATAGAGTTTATCGTTCTTATGATCGTGCTGGTGGTAAAATAGCAACAATTCATAAGATAATAAATGACACTGAAGAGCTTTTATGTGAAGGGCTTGCTTTAGTAGAGTCAAAAATTGAAGCAATTTTTCCTCTACAATTTGAAGTCTATCGCCAATCGTTTTATTTAGGACAGAAAGAGCTAACTGATCTTTATGAAAAAAGAGTTGGGGATTCAGGAGATTTATTAGATAAATTAACAGGTTTAGATAAGTTAAAAGATGCTTATAAAAGTGTAAAATCCAAAGTTCCTCAATTACAAAGTGAGATGATTAGCTTAGAAAAAGAAATCTCTAATGCCGAAATTCGTATTGAAACTTATGATGAGCGCCTAGAAGAAAAAGAAGGTTTAGAACAAGATTTAAATCGACAAAATGAGCGATTAAAAGAAATTGTTGATAATCAAAAAGAAATATCAGAAAAGCTTTCTCTTCAAGAGTCTTTTAAGGGAGACTTTGGACATTTAAACCAAGACTTTATAACTTTACAGAAGACTTTTATTAGTTCTGAATATAAAAGACGTTTATCAAAAGTATCAGGTGAATTTTTAGCAACTTTTTCTGATTTACAAAAAACAAGGTCTAAGTTAGACCAAGAGTTAGATATTTTAAATAAAGAAATTGATGAAAAAGAATCCCAATTTTCTTTATCTAACGGTATTTTTCAGGATTTAAAAGGTTTAGAATACCTAGTGAAAGAGAGAGTTAATCAAATTGAAAAAAACTCTCAAAGTCAATTTGGTAGTGTAAATATTAAATCATATTTTAGTCCAGAAACCCTAGAAGACCGAAAAATATTAATAGAGCATCAAGCAGCAGAAAACAAAGAAAATTTAGAGCACGAAAAATGGTGGAAAAACATTGTTTTTTATATAGGATTAATATTATTGATTTTTTTAATATTATTTTTTAATAATCAATTTGGTATCCACCAAGAGCTACATAGTTTTTTAGAACTATTAAATTCGGATGATTCTATTAAAATTGGTCCTCTAATGCTTTCTGCGAAAACGGTTTTTCAAATAGGGGCTGTTTTATCTTGTTTAGGAATTTTCTCTTTAATTATTATTAAGCTTTTAAGTGGAAAACAAAATATTGAGGAAAGTAAAGTAGTTGCTGAAAAAATTACTATGAACCTTAGTTTGGTACAAAAAGAACTAAGAGAAGAACAAGATGAATTAAGAATATTAAGAGATTTTTCATTAGATAATATTCGTACTTTTGATCAACTATGGAATATTCGATCTGGATTTAGATATGATCCATTGCGTACAAGTCTAGCAAATATTATCGAGAAATATCAAGATAATAAAGAGCTATTTACTTTGTCATTGGTTCAAATTACTGAGTATGAAAAAAGCCGTAGTGATGAGTTACTTGATCTAAGAAATAAATTATTAAATAGAGACTCTTTATCTAAATTAGAGCAAGAAAATGAAATATTAGTGTCTGAATTAAATGAATTGAGTTTTATATCTTTAAATGAAGACTTTGATGTTAAAGATGATACATATGGTACAGATCTAAATAAAAAAGGTGCTTTAATTAAAACTTTACTAGATAGATTAAAAGGCGACTACTCTAATGATAATGAGACCTTTTTAAAAGTAAAAGAAAAGTATCAAGAACGTTTAATAAAAATTGTTGAAAAGTATTCAGAAAATACTAGTTTATTACCAGATATTTGGGATGATAAAAGACTGATTTGGGAGCTTGACTCTGAAAAACTAATTGATTTAGATCTTGAAGCATTAGACAAAAAGTTATCGTGCTTAGATGAGCGTAAAAAGTACTTTGAGCAAATGATAATTAGCTGGTATGAAAAGTTTCAAAAGAGTAAAGAAGGCTTTTTATTAGAAGATGTTGGTAAAGAAATAAGTAAACAACGAATTGTTTTTATGGAAGATGCTCTAGTTAACTTTAATAAAATGGAAACTAAAAAAGAGGAATTAGAAAAAGGGCTAAAAGAAGCCGAATCTAAATTAACAACTAGTGCTGAAGAGTACAAATCAAAGTCTCTTTTACAAGATTTATTAAAAGGTACAATAGACTCTTTAAAGGCTAGATTAAGCCCAAATTTAGCAAGATTTATTGGTTATATTTTACCTAAAATTACTAATCAAAGATATTCAAGAGTAAAAGTATCTCAAGATTTAGAAATTGATGTATATTCTCCTGAAAAAGAAGGATATGTTGATTTTACTGCTTTGAGTGGTGGTACAGCAGATCAATTATTGATTTGTTTAAGGCTCGCTTTTGCTTCATCACTGATTCAATCTAAGTTTCATCAAGATTACACTCAGTTTTTGTTTATGGACGAACCAATGTATTCATTTGATGCAACAAGATCAAAAGAGTTTTTAGAGCATATGATGGGATTTAATCCAAATTTATCTCAAGTGTTTATGATAACTCACAAGCGTGATTTAGCTAAAAACTTTGATTGTTTAATTGAAACATCTTTAAAAGATGGAGTTTTAACTAAAATAGTTTAAATTTAAATAAATTAAAGATAAAAAAGAACTAGTGAAAACTAGTTCTTTTTTTATGTAACAAATGAAAATAGAATTTTGGCTATACTTTTATGAAAAATGTTATACTGCTCATAGGCTAAAAAATGTTCATATTTAGATATAAGAAATGACAAGAATGAAAGAAATATCAAAACAGACATATTTACAAGATTTTCCTTTAGGGGCCTCAGATTTTGAAACAATCCGTCAAAAAAAACTTTTGTATATTGATAAAACAGATTATATACATAATTTGATTAAAACAAGCGAGGCTTGTTTTATCGCAAGACCTAGACGTTTCGGGAAATCTTTAGTTATTTCTACATTAGAGGCTATATTTAAAGGCAAAAAAAATTTATTTGAGGGCTTGTCCATTTCTACCACTCCAAGAAAAGGACAAATGTATCTTTTTGAAGAGTTTCCAGTTATTAGATTAGACTTATCATCTATAAAAATATCTAATAAAGAAGAATGTAAGAATTTAATGCATAAACTTTTATTGAAACAAGTAAAGTTATATGGGTTTGATAAAGAAATTAAAAGTTATTCTTCGTTTTTAGAAGAGTTTTACGATCATGTACAAAAAAAAATAGTTATTTTAGTAGATGAGTATGACAAACCAGTTTTAGATAATATTACGCAAGAAAATGTTTTAGAAATTCAAAAAGAATTAAGTTCTTTTTTTGGAGCAACAAAAATATGTAATAAATATATTCAATTTTTATTTATTACAGGTATTACAAAATTATCTAATGCAAATATGTTTTCAGAGGGCAATCATATTATTGACCTAGGAAGAAATGAAAAGTTTGATTCTATGTTTGGTTATACCCAAGAAGAACTTGAAACTCAATTTAAACCATATATTGAAGTTTTATCTCAAAAAGAAAATACAAGCTATAATGAAACTTTAATCAATATCAAAAAATATTATAATGGATATACTTTTTCAGAGAGTGAAAAATCAATTTATAATCCTTATTCTATTTTACAATTATTTAATGAAAATAGATTTGATAATTATTGGTTTAACTCAGGAACTCCAACTTTTGTTTTAGAGCTAATTAAAGATAGAGAGTTTGATATATCAAATAAAACAGAACTTGAGTATGGTGAAGATCTTTTTGACCCTTCACAAGCAAGTAAATTAACTGTTAAAAATATTTTATTTCAAGCAGGTTATTTGACTATAAAAAAGGATCAATTTGGAGAAAAACAACTTGTTTTTCCTAATATAGAAGTACACGATTCTTTTTATCGTTTTTTTATAAGTTTTTTTACAGATAGAAAAATAAATTATTCAAGACATCTTAAAAGTATTAAAAACGTTTTTTTATCAAAAGATTGGGATTCTTTACAAGAGGTTTTAAATGATTACTTTGATGAGTTTACCTATGAAACAACAGGGTCTGAAAATTTATATCATTCTTTAACCTTTGCTCTTTTAAAATTAACTGGTTTTAAAGTGATATCAGAAGTTTTAACAAAAAAAGGTAGAATAGATCAATATTTAGAAACTAAAAATGATATTTATATTATCGAGTATAAATATAAAAGTTCGTCTGTAAAAGCAATGCAACAAATAGTAGATAGAAAATATTTTAAAAAATATATGAATACAGATAAAAACATCTATCTTATAGGCATCAACTTTGAAAAAGATGGTCAAATTAAAGATGAGATACTGATTATAAATCCAAGAGATGAAAAATCTTTAAAAGGTTTTATGGATCAAAAATAATTTACATTAGGCAAAAAAAGTCCAAATAATAAACATTTGGACTTTCAAATATGGCTAGAAGTTATCTTAATATCATTTAGAAGAATTATTTCTCTTTGGACGATAATAGCGTTTGTTATTTTTGGTGGCAGTTTCTGGGGCCTTTTCATTTTTAAAAGTATTTTCTTTAGGCTTTTTGGCTTTCTTTTTACGAGTAGGGTATCTGCTGATATTAGATTCAGGTAATTCGTTGATTGGTGCAAAACTCTCTAAAGACTTGCGCTCAATAATTTGATTAATTAATCTTTCAACAGCAAATAATAGTTTTGACTCATCTGCACAAACTAAAGAGATGGCATGTCCAGTAGATCCTGCTCGTCCTGTTCTTCCGATTCTGTGTACATAATCTTCTGGTACATGGGGTAAATCAAAATTGACTACTTGTGGAAGTTGCTCAATATCAAGTCCTCTTGCGGCAATATCTGTTGCTACTAATACTCTAACTGAACCATTTTTAAAATCAGCTAAGGCTCTTGTTCTTGCTCCTTGACTTTTATTTCCATGAATTGCAGCAGCTTGAATATTTTTAGCATCTAAAAACTTAGCGAGTCTATTGGCTCCGTGTTTTGTTTTACTAAAGACTAAGACTTGTCTCCAGTTTTCATCTTTTATAAGATGTGCTAATAAAGCAGACTTTTGTTTTTTGTCTACTGAGTATACTAATTGCTCAACAGTTGTTGCAGTTGCATTACGAGGGGTTACAGAGATTTCGATAGGACGTTTAAGCATACCTTTTGCTAAATTTCTGATATCTTCTGAAAAGGTAGCTGAAAACATAAGTGTTTGTCGCTCTTTTGGTAGATAAGAAATTAACTTACGAATGTCGTGAATAAAGCCCATATCTAACATTCTGTCAGCTTCATCTAAGACTAGTATTTCAATTTGACTAAACTTAACGGCATTTTGGTTATATAAATCAAGTAATCGACCAGGAGTAGCTACTAATACATCAACACCACGTCTAAGTGCCATCATTTGAGGGTTAATTTTAACACCGCCAAATACTACTGTAGAGTGTATCTTTAAATATTTTGAATAAGTTTTAACACTTTCGTTAATTTGAGCAGCTAGTTCTCTGGTTGGTGCTAAAATTAGTACACGAGCATGGTTAGCTTTTATTTTACCTTGGGTTGATAAATACTCTAAAATAGGCAGGGTAAATGCAGCCGTTTTACCAGTTCCTGTTTGGGCAGCAGCCATTACATCTTCACCTTCAAGTACTAAAGGTATTGCTTTTTCTTGAATGGGGGTAGCAGTATCGTAACCGTGATCTTTTACGGCTTTTAATAATGGTTCAGATAAATCTAAATGTTCAAAATTCATTTTGTTTCCTATAAATTGATGTTCTAAAAATGGGGAGGGGACACTCTATCAAAGCAAGTTACCTTTGTATATGATTATATTTATATTAAACAAAATATTAAAATGTTTATAAATTGAAAAATATTATAAATAGTAATAAACCTTAGGTAAATAAATTAAAATAGACTAGCGTAGGGTAATTATTTTTTAGAATAAATCTAAGGAGTTATTAAAAAGCTGTAATTTTCAGAAATAATGTCTTACAATTCCATTTAGAATATAGGTTATTTTAAATTTAAATAGACTTAAGGTAAATTTATGCAATTAAAAAACAAAATTTTATTAATATTATCTGTATCTTTTATACTTTTCTTTTTGCTAGAGAAACATCTAGATGAAAACTTACTAGAGATTGGTAAAGATATTAAACTTGTTACAAAAAAAATAAAAAAACTAGATAAAACGGTTGTTGATAAAATTGCCCCTATTGCAAAAACTGTTATTCCTATTTATGAAAAAACAAATCAATTGCTAAAAATATTGGTCGAAACTCAAAACTTTTTTCAAGAAGCAGTTGATATTGATAAAGAAGATATCGAAGATAATTTAGAAGATGTAGAATCTATTAAAGAGGACTTTTTAGAAACAAGTAAACTATTAAAAGACTATTTTAATAAGAATAAAAAAATAGGTGTGATTACATTAGAAACAAAATATAAACAATATCTGACTCAATCTATAGCCTTATTAAAATCACAATCTTTAGATGATTTTAAAGCTTTAACGAAGCTAGCAAAAATTTCTCAAGAAGTTAATGAATTACTAATGCAGTTACAAAATAATGCAAAAAAAACTTTTACTACATCATTGAATCAGCTTGTTATTGATTCAGGTAAGGTTAATAGAGATATAGTTAAAACAGCCATTAGAGTTGATGAAAAAGTACAAAAAACGGATAATTTAATTCAATACTCACTAATTATTGGGGTTATTTATTGTATTATTTTTGGTTTATTTTTAATTATTGGTTTAGTTAGGCCAATTGAAAAACTATTGATACGCATCAAAAAAGTTATTAAAGGTGATTTTACATTATTATCTCAAACTGTATCAACAAAAAAAGAAGAACAAGATTTATTTAAAAGACCTGATGAGCTAGGTGAACTAGCTCGTGGTATTGAAAACTTGAGAGATAATTTCTCAAAGATTTTTAAAGTAGATAAAATTGAATGGGTAGATATGGCAAGAACTCTTGCTATGTTTGAAAACTCAAGTACCTGTTCATTTTTTGTTGATTTATCTGGAATCATTCAGTATATCAACCCTAAAGGTTTGTTAGTTCTAAATGATTTAAAAAAGTCATTGCCATGTAAAGTTGAAGATGTTTTAAACTCTTCAATAGATGTTTTTCATAAAAATACAGATTCTATTTTAAAAATAATTAATAATGAAAAAGCACTACCATTTAACTCGATAATTAATATTGGAGATGAAAAAGTAAGTCTTTGTATTACAGCAATTTATGACATGGTTGGGCAGTATATTGGTGCAATGGTAACATGGGATATTATTACTCAAAAAATAAAAGAAGAAGAAGAAAAACAAAGAAATGAAATTGAAATGGCTCGTGCTGCTGCGATGACAGAAAACTCTCCAATGAATGTCATTACATCAGATACGGACGGAAAAGTAATTTATATGAATCCAGCTTCTGAAAGTCAGTTTCAAAAATTAAAGCAGTTTTTACCGTGTGGAGTATCAGAAATAATCGGTAGTTCTTTTGATATTTTTCATGAAAACCCTAGCCATCAAAGAGCAATACTATCAAATTTAAATAATTTACCGCATCAAGCAGAGGTTACACTTGGCAATGAAATCCTAGATATTTTAGCAAGTGCAATTTATGATAAAAATGGTAACCACATTGCTTTTATGATTACATGGGAAGTTATAACAGCTAAGATTGAAGCGCAAAAACGTGAAGATGAAAATATTAAAAGTATTAAAAGTATTTTAACTAGAGTTGCTAATAATGCTTTAAATATGAAAACAAGTTCTGGTGAACTAACTGATATTTCTATCCAAATGTCTTCAACCTCAGAAGAAACTTCAGCACAAGCCCAAGAAGCAGCAATAGCAGCGGGTCTAGTTTCTGAAAATGTTCAAGCAGTTGCTGTTGCTTCTGAGGAAATGACAGCTTCAATACAAGAAATAGCTAACTCTACTAATAATGTGACTCAAATAGCGATACAAGCAGTTAAAATGTCACAGGCTACAAATGAAGATGTCACTCGTTTAGGCCAAAATAGTAAAGAAATTTCAAATGTTGTAAAATCTATCCAAGCTATTGCTGATCAAACTAATTTATTAGCCTTAAATGCAACGATTGAAGCAGCAAGAGCTGGTGAAGCAGGAAAAGGTTTTGGAGTTGTAGCAAATGAAGTAAAAGAACTCTCAAATGAGACATCAAAAGCAACAGAAAATATTGCGAATAAAATTGCTTCTATTCAGGAAGATGTAAAATTAGTAGTTGATGCAATAGCTAATATTCAAAATATTATTGAAGAGATAAATGATGCTCAAGTATCTGTAGCAAGTGCAATTGAAGAACAATCTATTACTACTGGGAATATTACAAAAAATGCATCTGATGCGGCAAATGGAGCTAATGATATTGCCCAAAATATTAGTACATTGGCTATTGCTGCTGAAGATACTAATAAGGGAGCTAATCAAACACATGTTGCCTCAAAACAATTGGCTGAAATGGCTGAAAGTTTACAATCTATTGTAAATGAAAGACAATGATACTTTTTCACTTAAATTTAGACTTCTTATTTTTGACTCATGAGTAATTGTAAAAAAGGCTAGTTTTAAAAAATAGCAGAAAACTGACAAAAGAATATTTTCTTTTTCTGGTGGAAGATACTTTCTTTTTACAGGCTCAAATGGTAATGAATTTGCTGTGTGGTCTGAATAAATAAAATTTAGAGTCTATAGATAATAGTAAAATAGTAGATAATTATTATATAATATTTTTTTTTGATAATAAATAAAATTAATATAATAAATATGGAACTCTATGAATACAAAATTGTCTATAAAATCTTCTCAAAGTTATGATTATCCTCTTTTAATTAAAAAGATTCTCTATAATGCAAAATATAATAGTCCAAATCAAAAAATAATCCATCATGATGGAGGCTCTTATAATTATTTAGAGTTTTATGATCGAGTAGCAAAGCTAGCTAATATGCTAACAAACCAAGGAGTAGGTGCTGGAGACGTAGTTGCTTTTTTAGATTGGGACACTCACCGCTATTTAGAGGCATTTTTTGCAGTACCAATGATTGGTGCTATTTTACATACAGTAAATGTACGTTTATCTCCTCAACAAATTTTATTTACAATGAATCATGCTGAAGATAAAGTAGTTATTGTATCAGAAGATTTTTTTCCTATTGTTGAGGGTATTCAAGATGCTTTTCAAACTGTTGAAAAGGTAATTACAATTTCTAATAAATCATCAAGTAGCTTAAAAAACTATTGTGGTAATTATGAATCTTTAATGAAACCTGAGTCTACACAATATGATTTTTTAGACTTTGATGAAAGAAGTATAGCTACATTGTTTTATACAACAGGTACAACGGGTGATCCCAAAGGTGTGACCTTTACTCATCGTCAATTGGTATTACATACATTTTCTATTATAGCTACAATGGGGAGCATACAAACTCAAAATCGTTTACGATCAGATTCAGTTTATATTCCACTAACGCCTATGTTTCATGTTCATGCTTGGGGATTACCTTATATCACGACATTTTTAGGTACAAAACAAGTTTATCCTGGGAGATATGACTCTAAATCTATTCTTGAAATGATAAAAAAACATAAAATAACTTTTTCTCATTGTGTACCAGCTATCATGAATATGCTTTTGCAACACTCTGACTCTAATGATTATGATTTAAGTGGATGGAGTGTTGTCATTGGCGGGTCTGCTTTGCCTTATGGTTTAGCAAAAAAAGCTTTAGAGCGTGGGATTGATATTTTTACTGGTTATGGTTTATCAGAAACTTGTCCAGTATTAACCCTGACTAATATGACTAATGAGCAATTAAATTTAGACGTAGAAGGGCAATTACCATTTCGGATGAGAGCAGGTAAACCTCTTGGTCTTGTTGAAATTAAAATTTTAGGTGGGAATGGTGAAGACTTTACAAATGAAACTACAAAAACAGGTGAAATTGTAGTACGTACCCCGTGGTTAACTCAATCTTATTATAAGAACGAAGARGCTAGTGAAATATTATGGGATGGCGGTTGGTTACATACTGGCGATATTGGCTATTTTGATTCAGATGGTTTTTTAAATATTACAGATCGTTTAAAAGATGTAATAAAAACAGGTGGAGAATGGATTTCTTCACTAGAGCTTGAATCAATGATTAGTAAAATGAACGATGTAATTGAAGTAGCAGTTGTTGGTTTACCTGATGATAAGTGGGGCGAGAGACCTTATGCACTTTTACATACAAATGGTTTAAATATTACAGCCCAAGAAGTAGCAAATCATTTATCTCAATTTGTAGAAGATGGTACTATTAATAAATGGGCTATACCTGAAACAATTGAAATTGTTGAATCTATACCAAAAACAAGTGTTGGTAAAATTAATAAAAAAGAAATACGTGAAAAAATACTTAAATTAAGGAAGTAGAAAATGGATATTACAAGTATATTATCAAAAGACTTATATAAAGATAAAGTGGTTTTTATAACTGGTGGTGGAAGTGGAATAAACCTTGGAGTAGCTAAAGTTTTTGCAAAATTAGGAGCAAAATTAGCTTTATGTGGGCGTACTTTTGAAAAACTTGAAGGTGCAAAAAAAGAGTTAGAAGAATTAGGAGCAGAAGTTTTTATACAGGCTTGTGATGTTCGTGATTTTGAAGGTTTGACTTCGTTTTTAAAAAATATGAAAGAAGCTCTAGGAGCATTAGATATTTTGGTTTGTGGGGCAGCAGGAAACTTTTTATGTCCTGCAAATAAAATGAGTGAAAATGCCTTTAAAACAGTAATTGATATTGATTTAATGGGTACGTTTAATGCTAGTAGAGCAGCTTTTTCTCAATTAAAAGAGACAAAAGGTTCTATGATATATATTTCAGCTGGTCAGGCTTTTATTCCTTATTTTGCTCAATGTCATGTTGGTGCGGCAAAAGCTGGAATTGATAATTTAATGCAAAATCTAGCTCTTGAGTGGGGTTCTTATGGCATACGAGTTAATAGTATTGTTCCGGGTCCAATTGAAGGAACAGAAGGAATGGCTCGTCTTGCTCCTGGTGAAGTTGGCAAAAAACTTCGTAAAATGATTCCTGCTGGCAGAATGGGAACAAAAGATGATATTGGAGCAGCAGCTGCATTTTTATGCTCTCCACTAGCTAGTTATATTACAGGTACTGTATTAAAAGTAGATGGTGGAATGAATTTAGCTGGTTCTGGTTTATTTACTGCTTTGGTTTCAGAAGTAATGGCAAGCAGTAGTAAAAAATAATTTTAATAAAAGTCATGTCTTTTGGGACATGACTCTAAGAAGGGTATCTATGACTAATACAGATTATCAACCATTATCTCGCGAGCTTTTATTGAAACGTGGCTATTGTTGTAAAAACTCCTGTAAAAATTGCCCTTATGGTAAAAATTAAGTATTTAATGCTTTCATGCTTTCTTCAATGTTGCTCACATAAAGCATCGTAGATTCAACTCCACCCGAAAAATGGATATATATTTGGTGAGACTCTGTGCCGTCAGTTTCTTGGTTTGTCTCTCCACAGCTTATAAAAGTGATATTATCTACATTAATGAAGTAGTTACCATATTTTACACAAGTTATTTTTTTTAGTTTCATTTTTATTCCTTGATAAATATTTATATAGATGAAGTGTATCATTTAACTACAAAAAGTGTAATCTTATTATGTTTTTTGTTGTTACAATATAATACACTTAGACGAAAAATTTTGAAATCACTCAAAAAATAATGCAAACTGCACAATAATAGAAACTTTTGACGATGAGCGGTTAGTATATAATTGCTTCAACTAAGTCGTATTAAAATTAAAACTTATCTAGGATGATTATGGGAAAAATACTAGTTATTACTGAAAAACCAAGTGTAGCAACAGATATTTCAAAAGCTTTAAAAGTAAAAGATAAAAATGAAGGGTATTTTGAAAATGATACTCATATTATTACTTGGGCTATTGGTCATTTGTTAGAATTACAAAACCCAGAAGATATTGATAAAAAATATAAACCTTGGCTACTTAGCGAACTTCCTATTATTCCTTCTACTTTTAAATATAAAGTGGTTCATCGTACAAGGTCACAATATAAAATAATAAAGACTTTATTAAAAAGAAAAGATATTGATGAAGTTGTTAATGGTTGTGATGCTGGACGTGAAGGAGAGTTAATTTTTCGAGAAATTATTGAAAAAGAAAAAGTAAAACATCCTCAAAAACGATTATGGTTATCTTCAATGACTAAAGAGTCTATTCTTAATGGCTTTGAAAACCTTGAAGATAGTGAAAAATATGAAGGTTTAGCTGCTGCTGCAAAATCAAGGTCAGAGTCAGATTGGCTAATTGGTATTAATGGTACAAGAGCTATTACTAAACGTCTGTCATCAAGATTTAATAAAACAGTATTTACAGTAGGCAGAGTACAAACTCCAACATTGAGTATGTTAGTTAAACGTGAACTAGAAATTATGATTCACGTACCAAAAGAATATTTTAGAATTAAAGGTGACTTTAGTGCAAGTGATCATAAATACCAAGGGCAATTGGTTTTACCAATATCTGGAGATCATAAAGACAGAATCCAAAGTAAAGATGAAAAAGATAAAATTATATCTTTTTTAGAGTCATTTAAAGGACAAGCAACAGCTATAGAAACTAGAAAAGATTCTAAACAAACAGCTTATCCATTGTTTGATTTAACATCACTACAAAGAGAAGCAAATACTAGATTTGGTATTTCAGCGTCTCGAACCCTAAAAGCTGCACAAAGGTTATATGAGCAGCATAAAATGCTGACATATCCAAGAACAGACTCTAAACATTTGCCAGAAGATTACGTAGATTTTTTAAAAGATGCATTAAGTAAAGTATCTAGTCTTGAAGTTGGACAAAAAGCTTCTTCAATTATTTCTAAAATTAACGGAAAAAATAAAAAAGTATTTGATAGTAAAAAAGTTTCAGATCACTTTGCAATTATTCCAACAGGTGAAGGGCTTAAAAAGACTTTAGAGGGTGATGATAAGCGTATTTATGAGTTAGTTGTTAAACGTACAATAGCTATTTTTTACCCAGATGCTGTTTGGGAAAACTTAGATAGAAAAACTCTAGTTGGGGATTATACTTTTCAAACAAAAGGGCGCTATTTAAAAATTTTAGGTTGGAGAGAAGTATTTGGAGTGAGCGACTCTCAAACAGATGCTTTAAATGCTTTAAAATCAGATAAAGTTTCTATTGATGAGTTTGAAGACGAAAGATTGATGACTAAACCACCAGCCCGAATTGGTGAAGCAAGGTTATTAAGTTTGATGGAATATGCTGGCAAAACAGTAGAAGACGAAAGCTTAATGGAAGTAATGGATGGCAAAGGAATAGGAACTCCAGCCACTCGTGCTGATATTATTGAAAAATTAATATATGTTGGGTATGTAAGTCGAGTTGGAAATTCTCTACGAGCTACTTCTAAGGCCATTAGACTATTAGATGTAATACAAAGAGTAAATGTTGAAAGACTTTCTTCTGTTGAGCTTACAGCAAACTTAGAAACTGATTTACAAAAGTTAGAATCTGGTGAACTAACAAAAAAAGACTATGATAAAATTATAGTTTCTTATGTAAAAGAAGTTATTGGCCAGCTAAAAGATTTTCAATACGAAGACTTATATGCAAAAGAAGGTTCTATAGGTACCTGTCCTAAATGTCAATCAGGCTTATTTGAAAATATGTTTGGTTATGCCTGTGAAAAAAACACTAAAAAAGATTCAGAATGTGATTTTATGTTACATAAAGATTATTGTGGAAAACTAATCCACTCTTCTGCTGTATCAAGCTTTTTAGAAGCTAAAAAAACTGATGATACTACTTTAATCTATCCAGATGGTAAAACATTTGTGGGTAAACTTGAAATGAACTCTGAGTTTTTGGTTGAAGTTTTAAGGCTTACTGATGATGGTCAATATGAGTCTATTAGAGCAAAATCTACAAAAGAGCTTCAAGAAAAAGAAGAAGTAGAGTTTGAAAAGAAAGTTGAGAGTAAGTATCTTTCAATGCCTGGTACGTTCAAAAAAACAAATGAAGCATTTTATTTTGAGGGTGGAGATTTTCCTAAAGTTTTGGGTAAGCGTCCAAAATCTGCTGGAGATGGGCCATTTGTTGGACGTATTCCGTTACTTGTTTGCAAAAGACCAATTACAGAAGACGAAGCATTGCAATTTTTTCAGGTAGGTAAAACTGAGTTATTAACAAATTTTATCTCAAAAAGAGATAGACCTTTTAATGCTATGTTATTTGTTAAAGCAAATGGTAAATATGGTTTTGAATTTGAGCCAAGAAAGAAAAAAGAACCAGTTGAAAAAAAAGAAACTGAGGTTAAAGCTAAAGCAACAACAAAAAAGAAAGCAGCTCCTAAAAAGGTGGCTAAGAAAAAATAATTTTATTTTTTTGATTTATATTAAAAATGCTGTTACTTTTTTAAGTAGCAGCATTTTTTGTATTTTTTACCACTTTTGCATGGGCAAAGTTGATTTCTACCAATAGGATTACTCAGGGCAATCGCATCTAATTTTTTAAGTAAATAAAGGGTTTGTCTTTTTTTTTACAAAAAGTACCGAAATACATGAATATTTATCCTATAGGAGTATTCATGATATCTAAAGACAAGCAAACAATAATAGATTTTTTTTCCATTATACCAGATCCAAGAATCGACCGAACCAAGCACCATAAATTAA